>NZ_CP042937.1:542500-1741029 GCF_008033705.1 Methanothermobacter sp. KEPCO-1 | reverse complement strand
TTGTATGAAAAATACGATTCAATCGCCCCAGGTAAAATTGAACATCCCGGATTTCTTATCTGGATCGATTTTTAAGGCTCCTGAGAGCCCAATTCCTCTTTCTACTTTCTTAACTAAATCAAATAAAGAATTAGTTGAATTACTGAATAATTTTTCTACAAAATCAAAAATTGATCAATTCGTCGTTGAGAGTGACTTTATAAAAGCAGTATCAGATAATCCTCAAAAATTTGTAGAAAAATAAACCCTTTTTTGAACTTCAAGAGCCTTTTTTATCAGATTTTTTCAAGGGTTTAGTCAAAGCCAGTGAATTAAAAAAGAGATTTAATTGGAGTAATGTTCTTCAATTTATAAGTAACCTGTTGAAGCGTCGAAGTTTCGTAGAAGATCGTGTTGCATCCTCAATTGCTGATATCATCTCGGAATATATTAAAAAAGACGTGGAAGATTTGGAAAATGTTAAAAAACTCTTTAATCTTTGTTGAATATACTTTCATGTAAAACTAAATCTAAAAAGCAAGTTAGGGATGTAGATATAATAGGTTCGCCTCTCTATAAAGTATTTCTGGTTTGATAAATTATTCTCTGAAAGAATATAAAAGGAGTTCTCTCTGGGACCCTGAAGTTAAGAATATCATAGAGGATAATTTGGAAAACCATTGCCCTGAAATTTATTATGCAGTAGGAACCTATCTTCCACAGTTGTATTTGATTGATGATGTTTGGATTACAGAAAAACCTTAATAGGGTTTTCCCAAGGATAATAAAGAAAACTGGAAGGCCAGTTTTTCAGCTTATTTAAAATATCCGTCTCAGGTCCCAAGCTCTCTTTTAAAACTAATACTGAGTAATGGCCATTATAAACAGGCTTTGGAAACCAAATTTGAAGACGAAGGCATTTTTGGACTTGTCGCTCGCGATATTGCTTTATGTTTCTACGAGAATTTTGATGAATCTGCAGAACTTATTTTTTGCTTAATTCAAAAGAAGGATCCAAAACAATTACGTTATTTCATAAGATCTTTCAAGTGGTTTGCTAAAGAATACAAGAATAAAGATTTGTTAAAATCAAAGAACTATGGGGTCAATTGTATTCATGTCTGCTCGAAAAAGAAAATGAAGAAACTTTTCAAGAATTGTTTTCTGAGCTTGCATCTTGGTTATCTATTTTTGATTCAATCGATAATCAAATCTTTGAATGGCTTAGGAGCTCTGTCAAATATTTAACAAAAGCCGATTCTTATATTTTTATTGAGGAGCTTAGTAAACATGTTGAGAAGAATCCAAGAGAAGTTGCAAAAAATCCACATCTGCATGTTAAAGGAGGGAAATTATGCGGAAATTGCTCAGGATCATATAAGAAAAATAGTAGACACTCTTTATGAAAAAGGTGGTGATTATAAGGGTTATGCTGATACTATTTGCAACATGTATCTATCAGAGGGCTTTGAATTTCTTAGGGACACCTTTGAAAAGAATAACCCTTAAACTTTTCTTGATTTCTAAGTGTTTTTTCCTATGTATTTTGATTTTGTTTTTCCGTTTTCTTTCCAGTAGGCGTACCAGTAGGGGCCGTGGGGACATTTCTTGCATCCTTTTTTCCCGCACCTTACCTTTTCAAGCCTGTAGGTTACTGAGGCCACGACCTCCCTGCCCTTCCCTGAGGACCTGTCTGCAGCCTCAGAGGTCTGGCTTTCCAGGGCCCTGATTCTTGCATCTATGTAGTCTTTCATCTCCTGCAGGGTTTCAACGTCTTTTTGCCTGTCTACTATCGCGGTGAATGTCTTTATCATCACCATCACCATATTTTCTTATGTAACTTTTTACATATAAATCTTGTTCATGGTTACATAAGAAAGGAGTACAACTGAACTTAGGCCTGAGTCTCCTGTCATGCACAGGTGAAGGTGCCTTCCTATGCATCGAAACAGGAATCAGGAAAGGTTCCTGAAAGTGATTACCGTATCAGAAGTATCATAAAAAATTGTTATATATTGGTGAAACCCAGTTTTGTAACCATATCACAAGACCATTAAAGCTTTCTTTTGATCCTTTGACGAGATCATACTCATCTTTTAACGAGAATATCAGTTTTGATTGTTTTTTGGCTTTATCAGATTCTTAATGTGACCTCTGGATACAAGTGGTTATGGATGGTTGTGGTTGTGGTTATGACAGGTTATGGGATTCTATCTTTGATTAGAGGAGTTGAAATTGTTTGTATTGTTTTCATTTTTCTTTTCTTTTTTATCTGGGTCTCCTTGTGGTTTATATCTGGATCTGGATGGGCCTGAAGTGTGGTGGTACTTACTGGATGGATCCTCTTCTACATCTATGAATATGCTTCCATTTGAGAAGGGGTGGATCCATACGTCCCTTGTAGGGTTGCTTATACTCAGGTGGGGTCCTGTAAATCCTTGGTCTGACCTATTGCCTGTGTTTTGGCCTGCCGCCCATGATTCGATCATGCCATTCACGGGGCTGTGCGGAACCATTATCACCACTGTACAGAATGCAAGTACGACCATTACTGCCAGGATCCTCCTTTCACGTGCCTTGGAGTTTTTGTTCTTCCATTTCACAGCGTATCTCATCTTCTTTAAAGGGTGAAGGAGTGGGCAGCCTGTAGGTGTCATACAGTCAAGTATAATATGTGAGAAGAGCCCCACTGTCAGTCCCGCGCCTATGGTGGCATCATACATGATGTAAAGCAGAGCTGGGGGTATCAGAGTGAAGAGGTTGTGTAGGTTTCTCTTGTGGTTATCATAAACTGCAATCTCCAGGAAATCAATTACTGTACCTGATGCAACTGTAACAATAAAATAGTAGGGCCCCAGATCCACGCCCAGGATATAACCGAGGACAGCGCCCATGATAAATGCAAAAATCGCATGAGTGTACCATCTCATCCCATGAACTCCCGTGAATTTCATGATGCAATCCAGAGCAGTGTCCTTGCTATTATCGTTCCAAACCATACAGATGCAAGAACAAGATAGGCAATACTTCCCTTAAGGCCCATTGCAATCTTCAGGTATAATAAAAAGGCTATAATCCCTCCCATTATAATCAGGGGGATTTTTATATCGGTTACTTCATCCTCTTCGAGGCTCAGGACCTTCATATTGTTCAGGAGCTTTGCGTGGTATCCCTTTGTCTCTGCTCGTATGCTGCAGAGTATCTGGACCTCACTGATTATATCCATGAAGAAGCGGGTTGAACTCCTTGAGAGGTCCTGCAGATCATTGAAGACTATCAGGACGTCCCTGTTTTTTGTTCTTTTCTTTATGGTCCTTGTGATCTCATTCAGAGTGTATTTGCTGTATATGGTGGTTTTGGATGATTCTATAAGCTCTGAGAGTATTACCGCAGCGGTTTCCTTTGCAGGGTTTATAATCTCCAGGTAGATGACCTGGTAGTCTGCGTTTATATCGTATTCTGTGACGTCCCTGTATCTCACAGCCACGCTCCTGCCATTTTCAAGGTGTTCGTTGATGAGTTTCTCCAAGCCTTACCCTCCCCTGTTACAGATTTTGAGGTCTTTAAGGCCCATAGTGACTCTGCATGATCCTTTATCTATGGCTTCCCTGGGCACTGGTTCCAGAGAGGATGTGTACCTCTAGGTGGAGGTGTATTCCAAGGAGATGTTCTTCAATTGTGTCCATGTACAGGGTTTCTTCTAGAATAAAGAGGCGGATGTCGTTTTTTCTGTCAAAGAGCAGGTTTTCTGTTGGTTCTCCAGTTTCTTTCTCTGAGGGCAGGGCAGCTCTTATTTCACTATTCATTTACATCACCTCATATTACCATAGGACTATTAAATAATACTATGGATATATGAGGTTATGGGTTCAGGAAGAGAAGTATGCGATTTCGGCGGACTCAATAAACTGGACGTATATAAGTAGGATTTGGCTTCTTTTTGGTCGTATATTGTGGGAGGTCCCTGTGTAATGTATAATGCAATTCGAATTTTCCTGAGTGAGAACTCTGGGGGTTTAGCTATTTTGTCGTCCAGAGACAATCATGTAGCCCTCGAATAAATCATCTTAGGGTGCTGCAAGAACACTCTTCTCTAACAATCCTGACATTGGATGTTTAACTAGATGTTATGCAGTACCCATAAACTTTTATTATAATATTAATAATATGTAATATTATGGTCAGTGGATATGGTGCTACCTCCACAGTTTCTCTTCAAGAGATTCTTAAAGTGGCAAATTCCATGTCCAGGGGCTTTTATCTCTATAAAATCATACCAGAAGGGCTTCATAAAACTCCTGAGGTGATGATATGGATTTTGACGACCACTGGGAAGATATGGATCTGGATGAAGAATTTAGGGACCGTAGAGTATGTGAAATTGATGAATATGCCTTTATATTCACAGCGTCCATGATAATCCTTGTATTGTTATGGATGGCCTACCTGTTTGCAAGGACAGCGCAGAGCGTAGGCAGGATGTGATTTCCTTGAAGAACTCAGAAATCGATGAGGTCATGAAATTCATCTGCAGGTTGGAATATGATCACGGGAAGAAGATATTCCTCCAGAGGGTCTACCTGGACCTCCATACTGCCTGCAAGCTTCATATTCTGAGCTTCATTGAGGGGAGGTCCAGGAGTGATATCTCAAGGATGGCCATCAAGAGGATAATCGAGGAATATGAGGATGAAAATGGGAACCTGATTAACAGGGCAAAAAGGGAGTTGATGTGGATATAAACAAATATTTTATCTTCTTTTTTTGTATTCCAGTTCCCTGAAGGGTATTATGACCTCAGTACCCCTGTCCTCCCTTGTGAGTATCCTCAATTCACCTTCTAATTGCTGTGCAAGGCTCTTTACAAGGTTGAGACCCGTCCCTTCTTCCTTATCTCTGAGTCCTACTCCGTCATCTGCCACTCTTAAGTGGTATTCTGAATCCTTTTCCTCCACTTCAATGTGAACACTTCCCTTGTTTTCTGGGAATGCGTGTTTGATGGAGTTTGTTACGAGTTCGTTTATTATGAGGCAGAGGGGCATGGCCGTTTCTAGGTTGAGTTTCAGGTCTGTCTTGATATGGAAATTTATATTGTGTGCATTGAACAGTGACCTCAGGTGTTCTGTTAGTCTAGATACGCATGACCTCATATTGACCATGGTATAGGTTTCAGCGCTGTAAATGGACTCCTGGATTATGGCCATGGCCTTTACCCTTGTGAGGATTGCCAGCAGGGCTTCCCGTGCCTTCTCATCTGCATCATGTAACTGTATGTTTATGAGGCTCGTTATTATCTGGAGGTTGTTCTTGACGCGGTGATGGAGTTCCCTGAGAAGGGCTTCTTTTTCGGTTATGTTTGCTCTGAGGTCCTTCTGTATTTCTATGAGTCTTGTGACGTCCATTAGTGAGATGATGCCTCCTTCGTCGAGGGGTATGGCCCATCCTGTGAAGTATCTCTCATCTATTTTGAATGTGTGGATTGGCTGTGGCAGGTTTTTGTTTTTCAGGTTTTCCTTCCAGAGTTTCTTTAGATCCACTTTGAGGTTTTTCATTGGAGTGTTTCTGTGCAGGGGTTCTCCATTTTTGTCGAGGACTGCGATTGCTTCTTCAAGGTTTTCCACGACTTTCCTGAAGAATTTCCAGGTCCTCTCCATCTTCCTCTGGTTTTTTATTCTTTCTGCATCTACTCTGTTGAGTCTGTAGGCTGTGAAGGTTATTATTAGGATTATGAGTGCAAGGTTCAGTGCTGCGATGAAAACTTCTGCGGAGAAGGGGAGGTATTTCTTGCTGCTGATTATTATGAATGATGTGATGGTTACGGCGCCTATGATGATTGGGATGAGCATTCTTCCTGTGTAACCTCCTATGTTATGGGAGTATATGGGTTCGACGACCCCCTTTGATGGGTGGGTGCTGAGGAGTCCTACTGCCACAAATACCATCATTGCAGAGGATGTTATGCATACTCTGAACTGTGGTAAGGTCTCTGCTATGCCTGTGATGCTTGAGAGGAATGATGCATATGCCACTGTGCCTGCAGTGTAGCTGATGATCTGGGCTGCAGAATAGTATCTTATGGTGAATAGCACTATGGCTATTGCGTAGGCTGCGATTATTGTTGAAGTGATGATGCAGGTTGCTGGCAGGTGGAGGTTGAGGAGGCCCTGCATGCATTTACAGTTTTCACTCATCTGCAGGAGTATCAGAAGAACTGCAAGGATCAGAGATGTTATCTTCATTGAGGTCCTCACTGTGATGATTGAGATTGCCAGAAAGATGAAACTTGTGAATACCACTGGATTTGTATCCAGGAAGTGTCTTATTTCAACCAGACTCGATGGTCCTGTTAACCATAAAATCAATGAAAGCATCGATAATATCAGGACAAAAATGCTCATTGAGAGCGTTAGTTTCCCATCAAGAGATTTTAAGTTTATATCATTTAGCGGCATTTTAATCACCATTTCACTTATAAACCCTGATTTAATAAATATTTTTTGAAATAATCTCTAAATGGAAGATTTAAAAGTATTAACATGGTATTTCCCTGTTTTAGATTATAATACCTGAAAATTATTGATATTAGATTTATTGGAGGGCAATGCTCTATTTTTAATATTCTTATGTAACTTATGAATCTGTTAATCTGCATGGTTACATAAGACACTTCGTTTGTACCCAAAGGCATGCTTTAAGGTCTCCTTCAGGTATCTACTGTGAATGAATCTTCAGGAGGTGGAAAATGTATGCGTAATGGAACACTTCTGCTTGCAGCTCTCCTTGCAGTCTTTATACTGGCAGGTTCATCGGCTGCAGCAGATGTGGGTGTTGAACTCGATAAGAACAACACGAAGCCGGTGTATAACTCGACCCTTAGGGTTAAGGTCATAGCGAAGGCAGGCAATCAGAACGTGCAGAGCGCTGTTGCAACTGTCAAGGTTCCTGAGGGCCTGGTCCTCCAGGACTACTACACAGGCCAGGGCTACTATGACCTCGGAACAGGTACCTGGGAGATCGGGGACATCCCTGCATATGAGGAGAGGTCCCTGACACTTGTGTGCCTCCTCAACACGACAGGAAACGTGACGGTGACCGCCAACGTAACAGCTGACGGTGATGAGAACCCCGCCAACAACAATGCCCAGCTACAGTTCAGGGTCAGGGGGATCGCGGACCTTGAACTCAATGTGACCAGCAGTAAACAGAGTGCCAGGCTTGGTGATACGGTCACATTCAATGTGAAACTCAAGAACAGGGGCCCCCACGCCGCAAATAACATCAACATTGCCAACTTCTTCTCAGGCGGCCTTGCGATTCAGAGTTACAGCTACACTACAGGTTACTTTGATGATGTCGCGAGGGAGTGGATCCTTGAGACCCTTGATGCTGGTGAGGAGGCCGCCCTCACAGTTGTGTGCCTTGTTAACAGGACAGGTGATCTCTCTGACTATGTTTCGGTGCGTGAGGTGGATGAGGGTGATGTGAATGTCTACAACAACATGGCCCGCGCCTCAGTCGCTGTTAAGGGAACTGACCTGGACCTTGACCTCTCTGTGAGTAAACCGAAGGCCTATCAGGGTGACGTGGTCAATGTGGTCTGCCGTGTTAAGAACAATGGTCCTGAGGTCGCCCAGAATGCCAGGGTCAACCTCCAGCTACCTGCTAACCTGCAGGTCCAGAATGTGCAGGTGGACAGGGGCACCTACAGTAACGGTGTCTGGGTCATTGGCGACCTTGCAGACAGTGAAACAGCACTCCTCAATATAACAGCCAGGGTGGTATCAGCGGGTAACTTCACAGTGAACGCCACTGCGGTTTCACCTGCAATAGACGACAGCAACCCCGTGAACAACGACGATACAGCGCTGATGTCCGCAGCGATACCAAAGAAGGCCCTCAAGGTGAGGATAAAGAACAACTCTGCGGTGACCATCAGGGTGCTCTTATATGTGAGCATCAATGACCACGGCAAAATCACCAGGAAGACCTACAACTTCTACCTGAAGAAGGGCCTCAGCAGGGACCTCAGCCTAGGATACTTCCAGCTCGGCACCACTGCACTCTTCAAGCAGTACACCTACAACACCAATTACAGGTCAAGGACGATATCCTATGAGAACACCTACAACACAACAGATATTAAGACAAGTAGAGTCAGTGTTTCAGGAGTCAAAGGGAGACAGAAAGCCCCCATTGTCAGAATAAACACTTTATACTTTGATGAAAAGGGATCCGTATTAATATAAATTTTCAATTATTTTTTTAATAATCTTTTTAATCCTATCAATAATGTCAAGCTTTTAGAGATTAAGGTATTGGAAATAAGAGGTCTAGAATCATTTTAAAATTTAAATAATTCTCATGATAAAATGATTCTTGGCACTGAATTAAAATTCTGCAGATTATAGGGAAGTGTTATGAGGTAGACCAATACAATGCCACACAAATCAAACACTAGAGTATTCATATAAGATTGAACTAGTCGCGACTTTAATCATATAATTGGACTGAAGGAGACAACATAAAATGCAAGAGAATAATTTAGATGTATGTACCCTTGAAAATTGGCTTTGGGAAGCTGCTTGTAAAATAAGGGGAGAAATCGACGCACCTAAGTACAAAGACTATATCCTACCTATTATTTTCCTTAAAAGGTTATCGGACGTTTTCGAAGACGAGTTAAACAAGCTTGCAGATGATTTCGGTGGGAAGGATGTTGTTGAACAGTTACTATTTGAAGATCACAGTCTAGTTAGATTCTATATTCCCAAAGAGGCAAGGTGGGAGAATATTGCAAAACAGACCGTCAATCTTGGTGAATACTTAACAGATGCTGTTCGTGCAATTGCTCGTGAAAACCCCAAACTTCAAGGCGTTATTGACGCGGTAGACTTCAACACAACAGCAGCCGGACAAAGAATCATAAGCGACGATAAGTTAAAGGATCTTTTAGATGTTCTAGGCAAATACAAACTTGGCCTAGATGATGTCGAGCCAGATATACTTGGAAGAGCATACGAATACCTTCTAAGGAAATTCGCTGAGGGTTCAGGACAATCTGCAGGGGAATTCTATACTCCAAAGGAAGTTGCTATACTAATGGCAGATATACTCGACCCAAACCCAGGTGAAGAAATCTATGACCCTTGCTGTGGCTCTGGAGGCCTCTTAATCAAGTGTTACTTAAGATTTAAAGATAGATATAATGAAAACCCCCATGTTGCCCCACTAAAGTTTTATGGCCAGGAAATCCTGCATTCAACCTTTGCCATGGCAAAAATGAACGCTTTTATTCATGATATGGAAGCTGAAATAGCCCTTGGGGATACGATGAGAAGACCTGCTTTTTTAAATGATGATGGTTCACTTAGGAAATTTGATATAGTTACTGCAAATCCAATGTGGCGTCAGAACTTTTCCGAAGATGTATATGAAAATGATCCCTATGAACGTTTCATTTTTGGATATCCCCCATCAAGTACTGCTGATTGGGGATGGATACAACACATGTTCGCATCATTAAATGAAAATGGCAAGATGGCCGTTGTTTTGGATACTGGAGCGGTTTCTCGCGGCAGCGGCAAAATTGGTAGAGACAGGGAAAGAGATATAAGAAAAGAATTTGTCAAGAGGGACTTTATAGAATGTGTTATTCTACTCCCAGAGAACCTATTTTATAACACTCCATCTCCAGCTACCATCCTAATCATCAACAAGAACAAGACACAAGAAAATGAAATTTTACTTATAAATGCTTCAAACCTCTTCGAGAAGAGAAAATCCAAAAATTACATTCCATATAAGAGTATAAAACAAATATCAGAGATTTATCACAATTGGAGGGAAGAAGAAGGCCTCAGTAAGATTGTTACAATTGAAGAGATAACTAAAAACGATTACAACTTGATTCCATCTCGTTACATAACACAGGATAACGGAGACGATACCTTACCTTTAGAAGATGCGTTTGTATTATTAAAGGAAGCGGAAGAGGAGAGAAGGGAAGCGGATGAAAGGTTAAATGAAATCTTAGAGAACTTGGGGTTTTCTCTATGAATAAAAAAACTTCAGATGGTTATTATAACGTGGATGAATATAAGATGACTAAACTTGGCCCACTACCGAAAAACTGGAAAATTAAAAAAATAAAAGACGTTGCTGAAATAAAAAGCGGCGGAAATGCCCCACAGGGTACTAAATATTTTGAAAATGGTAAATTTCCTTTTATTAGAGTGAAACACTTCGATGGAAAAAGAGATTATGTTTCTGAATGGGACTTAATTAATGAATTAGCAATAAAAGATTATAATCTAAAAGTTTTCCCGAAAGATTCTATTATTTTTCCAAAAAGCGGAGCTTCTATAAAATTGGAAAAAAGAGCAATGCTACCAAAAGACAGTTATGTGGTTAATCATCTTTGTGTTATAAATGCAAAAAGAAATATTAATAATAAGTTTCTTTTTTATTATTTAAAAACAGTTGCATTTTCCAAGGATTCAGCGGGTACCAGTTTACCTTATTTAACTTTATCTCGTATATCTGAACAAAAAGTAATTTATCCACCTATTTCAGAGCAGGAAATGATAGTAAAAATACTTTCCACAGTTCAAGAGGCCATAGAAAGAACTGAGGCAGTCATCCGAGCAGCAAGGGAACTTAAAAGATCTATGATAAAATATTTGTTCACATATGGGTTCATACCTCTGGGTGAATCTGCGAATGTGCCTTTGAAAGAAACCGAAATTGGATTAATACCTGAAGAATGGAAACTTATTGAATTTGGAGACATAATTGAAACAAAATATGGCTATACTGCATCTGCCAATGAGAAGAAAGTTGGTCCTAAATTCTTAAGAATAACAGATATAAATGATGAGGGCGGCATTAACTGGTCTACTGTCCCATATTGTCAAATATCTTCGAATGATTATGAGAAGTTTGGTTTGATTGAAGATGACATTTTAATTGCTCGAATTGGTGCTACCACTGGTAAATCTTGCATAATTAAGGATCCTCCAAAGAGTGTTTTTGCTTCATATTTGATTAGAGTTCAAGTAACAAATAAGAAAACTTTGAGCCCTGATTTTGTTTATTACTTCACTAAATCACCCCACTATTGGATTCAAATAAATTCTAGTAAAGGAGGAAAATTAAAAAAAGGTATAAGTGCTACTTCTTTGAAAAAGATAAAAATAGGAGTAGGTGATATTGATTCGCAAAAAAGAATTGTTGAAATTCTTTCAAAGATTGATGAAAAAATAGAATCAGAAGAAAATAAGAAAAAAGCCCTTGAAGAGCTCTTTAAAACTCTGCTCAATGATTTAATGACCGCGAAATTAAGGGTTAGTGATTTAAACCTTGGATTTTGTGATGAAAATGAATGAAAGCACCTTTGTGGATATGCTGTGCGAAAAATTAGAGGATAAATTAGATGGTTTAACTGTTTCAAAAATGGAAAATCTAATTTATAAAGTGATTGTTAATGAAGATCTAGAATTTGAACCTAACCCCAAAAGTTGTCCAAGCACAGGCAAAGGTTTCAGAAACACTTTTGGAAATATTGAAAAATAAGAGAAAAACGAAGGTTTACAACTATGATGGTGTTTGGAGATGGAGTTAGGTGATGAGAGGGCATCTGTTCAGGGTGTTATAATCGATTATGCAAAGGAGATAGGTTGGGAATACATTAGCCGGGAGGATTCCTTAAGATTTAGAGGAGGAAATACAGGATTCGTATTTAAAGAATTGTTCGTTAAACAGCTACAAAGACTTAACCCCGATTTCATGGACCATATTCTTGCAGAGGATTTGATTAAAAGGCTTGAGAGGATCCCGCCAAACATTGAAGGAAATCTACTGACTTGGGAATATTTTAAGGGTTTGAGAAGCGTTTTTGTACACAATGAGAATAGAGAGCGTAATGTTAAATTTATAGACACTGAGAACATAGAAAGGAACATTTTTCATGTAACCGATGAATTCGAATTTACAAACGAAACTAAAACTATAAGACTGGATATTGTTTTCTTTATAAATGGTGTTCCCATTCTTTTCATGGAAACTAAAGCTGCGACTAAAATTGGTGGGATATCAGAAGCTATGAATCAGGTGAAAAGATACCATCAAAATTGTCCTGAATTACTCACAATCCTTCAAATATATGCCTTAACTAATTTGATCGAATATTACTATAGTGCTACATGGAATTTTTCAGAAAAGCTGCTTTTTAACTGGAAGGAAGAAGCTGAAGGAAATTTTGAAACGCTTGTTAAAACATTCTTGGACAAAAAGATGGTTATAAAAGTTTTAACTGATTTTATACTTTTCACAAGACAAGATGATGAACTCAAGAAGGTTGTTCTAAGACCTCATCAAATGAGAGCGGTGAATAAACTAGTTGAAAGAGCAAAATCTGAAAAGAGAAGGGGACTTGTATGGCATACTCAAGGTTCTGGAAAAACTTACACCATGATCTTAACCGCCAAGAAAATCCTAGAAAATCCCATATTTGAAAATCCAACTGTAATCATGCTCGTGGATAGGAACGAACTTGAAACCCAGCTTTTCGGAAATCTTGCAGCAGTCGGCTTTGAGGGGATTGAAGTTGCAAAAAACAAGAAACATCTTAGACAGCTGTTATCAGAAGACAGAAGAGGCTTGATTGTTAGCATGATTCACAAATTTCATAAAATGCCTCAGAATATCAACGAAAGAGATAACATCTTTGTATTGGTTGATGAAGCCCATAGGACTACAGGAGGCAAGCTTGGTGACTATCTAATGGGAGCGCTACCCAATGCAACCTATATTGGATTTACAGGCACACCCATTGACAAAACAGCCTATGGTAAGGGCACATTTATAATCTTTGGTAGAGATGATCTAGGAGGCTACATAGATAAATACAGCATAGCGGAATCTATAGAAGATGGAACAACCGTCCCTCTACATTACGCATTTGCCCCTAATGAACTGCGAGTTGACAGAGAAACACTAGAAAAGGAATTTTTAGGCATATCAGAAGCTAAGGGAGTAAGTGATATCGATAAATTAAATAAAATCTTGGAAAGAGCAGTTACACTCAAAAACATGCTAAAAAGTAAAAAAAGGATAGAAAAAGTTGCCAAGTACGTGGCAAACCATTATAAAAATTTCATTGAACCAATGGGATTTAAGGCTTTTCTTGTGGCAGTAGATAGGGAAGCTTGTGCTCTTTACAAAGAGGAGCTTAATAAACACCTCCCTGAAGAATGGTCAAAGGTTGTGTACAGTTCATTCTATAATGATCCGCCAAAGCTTGAAGAATATCATTTATCAGAAGAAGAGGAAAAAAGAATAAGAAAAGCGTTTAAAGATCCTGATGAACTCCCAAAAATACTTATTGTAACAGAGAAGCTACTTACAGGTTTTGATGCTCCTATATTGTATTGCATGTATTTGGATAAGCCCATGAGAGATCATGTTCTTCTACAAGCAATTGCAAGAGTCAACAGACCCTATGAGGATAATAAAGGTAGAAGAAAAACTTCAGGATTTGTGTTAGACTTCATAGGAATATTCGAAAATTTAGAAAAAGCCCTAGAATTTGACTCTCAAGATGTAGAAGGGGTCATTCAAGATATAAAGATTCTAAAAGATAGATTCAAAGAGTTGATAAAAGAAGCTAAAAAGAAATATCTTTCTTTAATAGAAGGAAGATCTCCCGATAAAGCAGTTGAGACCGTATTAGAATATTTTCGACATGAAGAGAAAAGACGAGATTATTACAAATTTTTCAGGGAAATTTCTGACATATATGAAATCATATCACCTGATAAATTCCTAAGACCCTACATTGATGATTTTGAAACCCTCACAAGAATGTATAGAATACTAAAAGAAGCTTATGATTCAATTGAAATTGAAAAAGACCTTTTACGAAAAACAAGCAAATTAGTCCAGTATCATACAAAACCTGGTAAAATTAAAGCTACACTCGAAATTTATGAAATCAACTCAAACGCCTTAAGAAAAATAGAGGAAAGCAAAGATCCGGACAATAAAAAGGTCTTCAACATCTCAAAGAGCATTCTGAAGCATGTTCAAGATCATGCAAACACTTCCCCCTATCTTTTATCTATCGGAGAGAAAGCAGAGGCAATAATTAAATTGTACAAGGCAAGGCAGAAGAGCACAGAAGAAACATTAGAAGAACTAAAAAAACTAATAGATGAGATAAACTCAGCAAGAAAAGCTGAAAAGGAAAAAAAGATGCCCTCTGATACATTCTCTATATATTGGATGCTACAGAAAACCAACGTTCCAGAACCTGAAGACAAAGCAAAGATAATGGGGGAGGTCCTTAGGAAATATCCACATTGGAAGGAGAGCGAAAAGCAAGAAAGGGAAGTAAAAATACAATTTATAACCATTTTACTTAACTCTGGAATAGATGTTCAAGAGGCTGGAGAAAAAGCTAGAGCTATTATGAGAGTTATCAAAGGCGGCTTATAAATGACTCCCAATGAATTCAAGGAAGATGTGTTATTAATAGCCAAAAAGATGGGTCTTAACCCTAAGGAGATTCATCTTCGTCAAATGAAAAGAAAGTTGGCAAGTTGTTCAAGTAATGGAAGACTAACATTTGACCCTACAATCTTAAATGAACCAGAGGAGACAAGATTAAAAATAATTTTACATGAACTCCTACATCTAAAATATCCAAATCATGGCAAGATGTTTAAAAGATTGCTTGAAACTTATTTGAAGGAGGAAATCAGGTACAGAAGGGAATTTAGTTAATTTGATGATTCTTATAAATGTTAGACATAGGGCTACATATTGTTTGGTTTGGAGGAAGAGGGATAGTTTGCATGGAATTTGTTTATCTCCCCCCTTTTGGTAAAATTTGCTAAATAATTCAAGATTATTACTACAGTAAATTTTAAATAAAATTTCCTCAAATAGTACTACCTAAGTGTTTATTCTGACCATGTGGATTCGTAACGTCACTATTACGAAGTTATGTTAATGGCTGCAACCTATTCATCCCTGTCCCTGAAAACCATACTGAATTTCGTACCACCCTCCACATCCAGTGTCATCTTACCGTTCAGCTGGTCGGTGAGGAGACTCACAAGTTTAAGTCCAAGTGTATCGGTACTTGAGGGGTCAATATCCTCTGGAAGACCCACACCATCATCTGCCACCACCAGTTCTACTGAACCGTCGGCCTTTCTCATACCTATGGTTATGGTGCCTCTTCCCTCGGGAAATGCATACTTGATGCTGTTGGTTACAAGTTCGTTGATGAGCAGCCCCAGGGGAATGGCGGTGTCCAGGTCAAGTTCTATGTCCTCAATCTCAAGATCTTTCCTGACACTTACCCCATGGGATATGATTATGTCCCCAACCAGTTTCTCCACGTATTCCCTGAAATTGACCCTCTCCAGTGACTCTGACTGGTAAAGGTGTTCATGTATCATGGCCATGGCCTTTATCCTTCCCTGACTCTCCCTGACTATTTTACGGAGTTCTTCATCCCCTATCCTTGAAAGCTGAAGGTTCAGGAGGCTTGATATTATCTGGAGGTTGTTCTTGACCCTGTGGTGTATCTCCCGCAGAAGAACCTCCTTCTCCCTGAGTATCTCCTCTTCAGCCTCCCTGATATCTGTGACATCAACAAGTGAAGCCACGATCATTGTGGTTCCGGGGATGGGATCCGCGTTCATCCTTATGTACTTTATGTTACCATGACGGTCACGGAACCTGAAGTTATAGATTCTTGGTGCAAGTGAAGGGTCTTTCATCCAGAGATGGTAATATTCTTCCATTCTCTTGAGGTCCTCGTCTGCTAAGAATTCCCTCCAGCTCTTCTTGCCCTCTATCTCTTCCCTGGAGTAGCCGCTGAGTCTCTCAAATTCCCTGTTAACCATCAGTATGGTGGTGTCCTCATCAACTATGGTTGTCGCAGAACCGGTATTCTCGAATATGCTCCTGTATAAGCGCTCATTCTCCTTAAGCTTCTCTTCGAGCTGTTTACGTTCTGTTAGATCCCTGTAAACCGCGACCACCTCACCTGAGGGAGGCGGTAGACGAAGTTCTCCTTCCATCCGCTTATTCTATCATCACTGTAAAAGGCAAGAGGAAAGTGCTCTGCCCTTCCAGTCCTGTATACTCTCCTTAGAACCTCGAGGAGCCCGAAATCATCCAGACCTGGAAAGACCTCAGTCACCCTCCTTCCCAGTATTTCCTCCCTCTTCACCCTCTCAACACGTTCAGCGGCACGGTTGAAATCCCTGATTACGAAGTCCTCACCATCATCAACCGCCTCATATACAGCCACGCAGCTATCGATGTACTCGAAAAGTTTTCTGTAGCGCTCCTCCCCAAGGATGATCCTGCTCATGACAAAATCAATGCAGCTTTTAAGGTCACCATCATCCACGGGCTTCTCAATGCAGCCATATGGACAGGTTAATACAAGATTCCCTTCATCCTCAAAGTCTATGAGGTACATGAGGGGGATCCCGGTGTCTCCAGGAACCCAATCACCCACCCTCTGGGGGGTTGTGTATATGAGGATCAGGTCTGATTCAGTTTTCTTGGCATCTTTAAGACTTGTGGCCACATCCACACTGAAACCATGGCGCCTCAGTTTTTCCTCTAAGTCAGGAGCACCATGGCCATCCTTCACGAGAAGAATCCTGAACATTCACCTCAGCCCTTGAGCAGTAATTTATGTTTCATCATCAACCCCTGAATAGCTTTTTGGTCCTCATCTCCTCAAGGTTCGAGACGATACGCTGCAGGTCACCTCCGGGGATGCTCACTATGACATCATCATCCCCCAGGCCCATGTACCTCCTTGAGCCCACATCCCCGAATCCATAGGTCACCTTACCTGTGAGGTAGGGGAGTGCTGCCATTGAACTGCATATGGGTCCAGAGTCGGCCCCGAGGCCATGTGAACCTGAGTCATAGGCGCTGGCATGGAGGACCTCCATTGCCTGCCTGGCATTGCAGAGGATGAATATGACGTCTGGCTCATATTCAGCAAGTTTAAGGGGGGAGAATATAAGGGCCCTGAAGATACCCGCTTCAATGTTCAGGTTACCCCTCCATGAGCGCTGCACCGCCGGTATGTTCCTGTAGACCCCCATGGGCACAAGGAAAGCGCCGCTTCGCATGTTCGCAGGGAACTCGGATGGATCCCTCAGGCCAGTGTACCTGGCACCCCCCATACACTCCTCCTCATCACTGGTCGCATAGAAAACCTCGCCATTCATTGCCTTCACGAGTTTTTCACAGAACCTTGATTTACCATTCTCCCTTTCAATGTCGGCTGGCTCCCTGACGGACCATTTTATGGCCACAGGTTCATTTTCAAGTTTTAAGAGTTCCTTAAGTTTTTCCCCCAGTTCAATGTGATTCATGGTAACACCACATTTATCTATATCATGACTGTTCTTATTAGTTTTACCAAAAAATTACAAGTCAAATCAAATTCAGACTTTTTAAAGTTTTTGAATGGATATCAAATATAAAAACTTAAATGTCACTATTTGATTTATAATCTTAGATAAATCATTCTCCCAGACCTTCAGTTACATGTTTAATGTGAAATAAACATCAGGTAATATTAACGGGGGTAATATGGCATTAAAGAAAATTTCCCGGATAAATTTTGGTCTCATGTCCCCTGAGGATATAAGGAAGATGTCCGTTACCCAGGTCGTGACACCGGACACCTATGACGAGGACGGGTACCCCATCGAGAACGGGCTCATGGACCCGAGGCTTGGTGTCATAGACCCGAGCCTCAGGTGCAGGACATGCGGGGCCAAGGGTGGTGAGTGCCCCGGGCACTTTGGAAGCATAAACCTTGCAAGACCCGTTATACACGTGGGGTTCGCGGATACAATACACAAGATCCTCAGGTCAATCTGCTGGAAATGCGGCAGGGTCCTGCTTACAGAGGTGGAGATTGAAGAGTACAGGCAGCGGATACTTGAGGCGATGGAGAAGGAGGAGAGCCTCACACCCATAATAGAGGAGATATACACAGAGGCCAGGCGCGAGAAGTGCCCCCACTGTGAGGAGGAACAGGAGGAAATAAAACTGGATAAACCTGTCTCCATCGTTGAGGGTGACTATAAACTTAAAAGCGGAGACATAAAAAAACTGCTAGAAGAAATAAACAAAAAGCAAATCGGCAAAGCAAAAGAACTCCTAGAAAAAGAAGAATATAACCTAACAAAACAAGAAATCGAAAAAATACTAAAAAAAATAGAAGAATCAGCAAAATGCTACTGTATAAAACTAGACCAAGAATATTATTGCCTAACAAAACAAGAAATCGAAAAAATACTAGAACTAGACCAAGATTCTATCAATAACATCATAAACATCCTCAACAAATTATCCGCCAAAAAAACCAAAGAACTCCTAGAAAAAATAAACAAAACAGATACCCTCAAAGTAAAAGAAATAATGGAAAAATATAACCTAACAAAACAAGAAATCGAAAAAATACTAGAACTAGACCAAGATTCTATCAATAACATCATAAACATCCTCAACAAATTCGGCGAAAAAACCAAAGAACTCCTAGAAAAAATAAAAGAAATAATGGAAAAATATAACCTAACAAAAGCAGAAATCGAAAAAATACTAAAAAAAATAGAAGAATTAGCAAAATGCTACTGTATAAAATTCCCTGACAAAAACGACAAAAATTTAATTGATAATATCAGGAATCTCCTTAATAAAAAAGAGAAATTGTCCATCGAAAAAACCAAAGACCTCGTGGGAAAAATAGAGAATATTTTGCGGAGTGTAATGGTTCCAGAAGTAAGGGAACTAGTTGAAAACAAATGTGACCTAACTCAAAAAGAAATCGACAAAATACTGGAAAAAATAGAAGAGTACACCAAAACCTCCGACAAATTCTGCCGTATTAATATAAGAGATGTTAGAAGGGTTCTTGACAGAATAGATTACAAGCTAACACCCAGCGAGGTGAGGGACAGGCTTGAGAGGATAACCGACGACGACGCCCTCATCCTTGGAGTCAACCCCGAGGTTGCAAGGCCCGAATGGATGGTCCTCACAGTCCTGCCTGTTCCACCTGTAACTGTGAGACCATCAATAACCCTTGAAACCGGTGAAAGATCAGAGAACGACCTGACCCACAAACTCGTGGATATCCTCAGGATAAACCAGCGCCTCAAGGAGAACATGGAGGCAGGGGCCCCCCAGCTGATCGTCGAGGACCTCTGGGAACTCCTACAGTACCACGTGACAACCTACTTCGACAACGATGCCGCTGGTGTCCCTCCTGCAAGGCACCGCTCTGGCAGGCCCCTCAAGACCCTAGCCCAGAGGCTCAAGGGTAAGGAGGGGCGGTTCAGGAGCAACCTCTCAGGAAAGAGGGTTAACTTCTCTGCCCGTACAGTCATCTCACCGGACCCCAACATAAGCATAAACGAGGTGGGAGTCCCTGAGATCATAGCCAGGGAGGTCACAGTACCGGTCTACGTTACAGAATGGAACATAGACCGCATGAGAGAATACATAGAGAACGGGCCCGACGTACACCCGGGAGCCAACTACGTTATAAGGCCAGACGGCCGCAAGATAAGGATCTCCACCAAGAACAGAAAGATTATTACTGGGAACCTGAAACCAGGTTACATCGTTGAAAGGCACCTCAAGGATGGTGACATAGTCCTGTTCAACCGTCAGCCGTCACTCCACAGGATGTCCATGATGGCCCATGAGGTCCGCGTCCTACCCTACAAGACCTTCCGTCTGAACCCGTGCGTCTGCCCCCCATACAACGCAGGCTTCGACGGGGACGAGATGAACATGCATGTACTCCAGACTCAAGAATCAATAGGAGATGCAAGGACACTTATGATCGTCCAGGAGCATTTTCTGTCACCAAGGTTTGGCGGTCCTATCATAGGTTCTATAAATGATCATACCTCAGGTTTATATCTGCTGACAAAAAATGCGGAATTTGATGAAGAGGATGCACTCCAGCTACTAAAAAGGGCTGGAATACCATTACCATCCAGAGAGGGTAGGAAATGGAGTGGGAAAGAAATATTCAGCCTTATACTCCCTGATGATCTTAACACGACCTTTAAGGTAGACTCATGCAAAAAATGCAAGGAATGTCTTGAAGAGGAATGTGAACATGATGCTTATGTTATAATAAGAAATGGAGAGCTCAAGGCCGGAGTAATTGATAAAGACGCTTGCGGAGCATTTTCAGGTAAATTGCTTAATAAAATAATAAGAGAATACGGTGCAAAAAAGGCAGGCGAATTTCTGGAATCCTCAATGAGGCTGGCACTAACATTCCTGATGAAAACAGGATTCACAGTAAGCATCAGGGATTTTGAGATTACAGAGAATGCCGAAGATATGATAACTGAAGAGCTCAGAATAGCAGAGTCAAGAATTGACCAGATGGTTGATGCATATGAGAACGGAACACTTGAACTTCTGTCTGATAAAAGCCCTGAGGTGACCTTGGAGATAGAAATAATGGACATCCTTCGGAATGCAAGGGAAACCTCAGAAAAAATAGTGGAAAACTACCTGGGAATGGACTGGAATCATGCATTCATAATGACCAGAACCAGTATTAAGTGCTCCATGATCAACCTCACACAGATATCAGCCTTTCTGGGGCAGCAGTCAGTGAGGGGTGGTCGAATAAGCAGAGGATATAATAAGAGAACACTTCCCCACTTCAGGAAGGGAGAAATCAGTGCAAAGTCCCGTGGATTCATACACTCAAGCTACATGAAAGGCCTAGACCCCATAGAATTCTTCTTCCACGCTATAGGTGGAAGGGAAGGCCTTGTTAATAAAGAAATTCGCTCTTCACAGAGCGGTTACATGCAGAGGCGTCTTGTAAACGCCCTCCAGGACCTCAAAGTCAACGAGGACGAGAAGGTCGTTGACAACAGGGGATTTATAATACAGACAAGATTTGGTGAGGACGGCGTTGACCCTGCTAAGAGCGACTACGGAAAGATCGTGGACCTTGACAGATTAGTGGAGGAAATAAGGATCTCTTCTAAATCGAAGTTTAGTTAGATGATTCCTCAGTTATTTAAAAGAAAGTGGGCGAAAAGATGTTTTTTTTTGCTGGGGACCTCGCGGAATTGAAATATGAAACTTTTATGAAGGTCATGATCATATCTTCACGTATTCCTCCTTTTAAGGGCCCCATACACCCCAATTATGAGCACTGATACCAGGAGAGACACCGCAAGCCATGTGTAGTCATATCCTCCCCTCATTCCCGTGGGTGTAACGTTAACCATTTCAGCGGGCGGTACCACAGCCCTTGAGGGGACCTCACTCACAGCACCTGAAACAGTGTACACAGCTGTTACAGCTGCAGTCTCCATTACACCGCCGTGTTCACCCTCCTTGGGTGGCTTCACAGGTGAAACCCCCTGTATCATGAAGATCACTGTACTGTAGACCACGTTCACTCCATCGGTGGCCCTCACAACCAGTGTGTAAACACCCGGTGAACTTACCGGGCCCCCTGTGTAGAGTTTACCGTTGAGTGTTGCGAACCACCCTTCAAGGTTGTCATCGGCAACTGATATGAGGGGTTTAACTGTACCGGTGTACCTTCCACCACCTGATACTCCTGTAACCCTGATAACAGGTGCCCTGCCATCGTATTTGTAGGTTGAACCGTACTGGTCTATGAGTATGCTGAAGAATTTATAGACACCGGGGGTTATGTTACCGGTCCACTCTGAACCTGAGATGGGGTTTCCATCCTCATCGAGGACCTCAACGGTTATCCTGTAACTGTCTGTGTCAACCCCGAAGGCCTGTATCCTGAGCTCCCCTATACCTGCCGGTATCAACATGACCTGGGGTTCACTGTAGGGGCTGTTGTAGAATGCGCTGGCACCGAAGTCGTTGACTATTCTCTGACCCTCAGGGCGTGTGGGGTCATATCCTATCCTGCGGCCGTCAGGCGCTGTTACGAGGAGTGCCACCGGTGAATGCGCTCCAATATATATGCTTGAGGGTTTACCTGCCGTACCCACCTTTATCAGCGGCAAGAGGTTCATTATGTCTGCAGTGGATGTTAGAACCTCTGGAATGAAGTTACTGCTTCTTTTGAGGTAATCCGTCGCACGAATCTCATAACTGGCTATTGCTTTATCCCATGATTCCCTGTCTGAGGTGGGCCAGTTTCTGACTATTCTTCCTATTTTAACCATAGCATCGTAGAAGTTTCCACCTGAAGCGTACCATAGCCTTGATGCCAGAGCTGGAAGTGATGTATCATAGACCGTGACACTGTCTGAGGGTATTAACTTGAAGGTGTTAACATGACCCAGCCATGCACTATAGAAGCTGTCCTCTGCATTGGCATATGCAAGGGCAACATGTGTTGATGCATGTACATCATCCCATCTGGTGAACTTTGTTGCAAGGGCGAAGAAGACCTTGAATGTTGTTATCACCACCATACCATATGGGTTCTTTGAGATTACTTCAAATACCTTATCTCTTATTATATTAAATGACTGGACCCCAATGTGCTTGATGACCTTTAAAGCGATCTCATTCTGGATGCTGTTTATATCGGCGGATAGCATATCCTCTATTGCCTCATGGGTGCTTCCATAAGTGTATGGCAGGATGGCTTCCAGCTGGGGCCTGTAGGCTTCTGTAACCCTGAGTTGCCACATGCATTTAAATAGAAACTCCCAGAGCTCCCTCTGAAACTGCAGTTCTCCAGTTACCAGCTCCGCTATCTTAAGAACATCCTTAACCACCGTGGCCTGGAATGGTTTGCCTGCCTTCTCTGCCTGCATCTTTCTGAGCTTTTCAACAAGATCATTTACCTTGCTGGAACCTGAAATGCCCATTGAGAACCATGATAGGGCTTGCTGGACTCCTGTGAGTGTGGTGGCGGTTGATCCATCACCCAGGATCATTGCGATCATATCCTTTATGACGTCCTCATCATCTGGGATGGGGGCAGGGTTTGAGAAGAGGTAGCTGAGGAATCTGAGGGCCTCACCACTCCATGTATCTGCCCTGTCCTCAACCCATTCGGTCAGTGAGTCGCTTACAAGTTCAGAGTATCCTGGTATGAATTTGCTGTAGAATGCCTTCCTCTCGGCTGCCTGAAATATCGTATATGCAAGGTCAGGGTCCCCCAATTCATAGTAATTGTCTCCAACCTTCTTCAGGACATGTATCTGAAGCAGAGTTCCATATGTTGATTGAAGCGCTGATCCTGAGGGGAGATATGAGGGTGAGCCACCACTTCCTGCCGCCCAGAGGAGGAATATGCAGTAGTCCTCTCCGTTGTACCTGATGGTCTGCCATATTCTTGCCTCACCAATTCTTGTTTGGAATTCCCATCTGTAGGGATCTGGTTTTGGAAGTATTCTACCGTAAATTGTCCTTATATCTGATCCAATATATCCAAGGTAGTTCCTGAGACCTCCAAGTTCCTCTATGGGCGTGAAGTATCCTTTATTCGTTGAGGTGTCATAATATGCTGTACCATTTATTATTCCTCCCTGAGGGGTTCTTATCTGGAGGGTGTTGCCTGTGAAATTTCTAGGATCTAGTGGAACCTTGAAGTGGGCCCATATAGTGGGTCTAAGCGGAACATTTTCTTCTCTTGGGGATGGGTAAACACTATCCACAACTGATTTGATGAATTCAACATTGTCTATCTTTGAGGATACAGATACCGTTTTTTTCAACACAGAGCTCCAGTCTCTTATACTGCCCTGGAACCAGTTAACTGTCTCCCAGACAAATATAACTCTTATATGACCCCTGTTGAGTCCATGGGGTATCTTTAGAATGTAATTATTCCATAACCTTCCATCTGCGCCTCTGGCTGACGCTACACTGTCGTGGACTATTCCACCCCAGTTCACCCAGGGCGCCTCGTGTTTTGCGTAAAGTATTGCAGGGGGATTCAGGGCGCTAAGGAGATCAAAGCCCAGTATACCTGCGGTTCCATTTACCAGGAGACTGTATCCACGGCCATCATCAAAGTATGCCAGTATGGCACCACCCCATCCCCAGTTAATATTTGTTTCAACAGATATGTCAGTCATCCAGAGTGAGAGGAACTCTGCGCCGCTTGCATCAACGAATGGTGTTTCCGCGACGGTGAATGAGAGCTGCCCCCCCATTGGAAGAAATCTGTTTGATGATCTTTCATTGCTTGTTGTAAGAAGAGCTTTACTGGGTCCATCCATGTCACAGTAACCATAGAGGGCACTGCTTCCAGGGAGGAACCTGCTTGATGGGTCTATTCGCAGCTGATGTGTGTGGTTTCCTGAGTAAACCATGATGTCCGGTATGTACTCATACCTTGGAGTAACTGAGGAAAGGTTCACAGGCACCCTCTCAAGGTGATAGAAGCCTGTTTCAAGGGTGTTTCTGTAGCCCCTTCTATCAATGACAGTTAAACTTACCGTATGCGGACCTTCACTGAACTGCCTCTTTATAATGTATTTGAGGGTACACTGATAGAGCTCCGGCCCGATATTTACATTTGGGATTGAATCTATCTCCTTCCCATCGATTTCAAGTATGAATTTATCGAAACCCCCATCTGAGTTTTCCTGAACATTAAATATCATTGTGAGGGTCTCATTTTCACCGGAAGTCATGCCCATGTCTATCTCAGTTATATCTGGTATGGCTGTTATGGTTGAGAAATGGATCTCATCACTTGCCTCATTCCCTGCCCTGTCCCTCACTGTAACCTTCAGAACATGCAGACCAGAGTTAAGGTATTCGTAGGGTACGGGGTTGTACCCAACAAGAACGCTTCCAAGGGATGCGAGGTAATCATATCCATATGGTGTGTTCCCACTCACAACATCTATATAGGTTCTCTCACTGTAGATGAGTCTGTCTGTGATGTTCTGACCGTCCAGCAACACCTCCAGGTTTGCAGGGTTGGGGGCAGGGTACTTCCTTGACTTATGCATTAGATAGGCCCTTGCAAGACCTGAGCATGTGTTATCGATCAACCTGAAACTAAGGAATGTACCTGGACGTGTCGTATCGTTCTCCCGTGGGTTGATGAATTTTATAACGGGTTTTATGGTATCTACCAGTATTTTATGGGCTACGGTTCTGCTGTTGCCCAGTGTATCCGTGAGGTTGAAGAGAAGGGTGTAGTAGCCGTCTGATGGAACTTCCATATTTACATGGAAACTTGTGGATGAGAAGCTGTAACTCACAGTGCCAGCTGAGGACGTCACATTGAAGCCCCCGATTCCAGCGGGATCTGAAAGGAAGCCTGTTATCTCAGGGTACCTTGTGTTGAAAATGTCCGGTCCGGATATGGTAATTGATGGGCCGGTGCTGTCTATAACCGTTGAGAAATAAACTATGTTTGAAAAATAACCATCCATCCCCACGCCCACCATATGGAAAGATACTGGACCATCAGGGAGCCTGATATTATTTACAGATCCATCCCAGCACTTTGTGATATTTTCATTAAAAGTCCCAATGTTAAGGGGTCCCTCATTGAAGTAGAGATAGACACTACTCAATGGTTCAGTGATATTAGCAAATATATTCATGAACCCGTGGATGGGTGAAAATACAGGGGATACGGAGGCATTGTATATCCGTGGCCCATCCTGATTGCTAATACATATCTTCCACTCATAGTCTGAGTAGAGTCCCTGAAGGTCAAATGCCCTTACCTTGATGGTGTGCCAGCCATCTGATAGTGGCCATCTTCCTGGTTCTGCTGTGACTTCAGACATTATCTGCCAGCTACCTGTTAGAATATTGCCTGTTACAGTCCCTGGAATTACAACTCCATCAAAAGTTATGTCAGAGTAATCAGAGAGACCGTTACCAGGGTCATTGATTAATGTGGCTTTTATGGTTAGGGAGGATGGTTTTCTGAAAAAGCTTCCATCGGCTGGGGTTACAGATGTAATAACTGGTGGATTACTTGTTGGTGGCAGGTACTGGAATGTCCAGGTCGCTGTTACCTCACCCGGCACCTCAACCCTGGCTGTGCAGGGGCCCCTGGGGGGCATTGAGGAGGGTGTGAATATGAGCCACTCCCCTGTCCATGAAAGTATTCCGGGAAGTGGTGTCCCGGTGGCGGCTGTTCCAAGGTAGAGGTTCAGTGTGGCTGCAGCACCATCCCTTCCACCGAAGAGCCTCACACCCACACTCTGAAGTTCCCTGAGGACCTCACCTGGTGAGGGGTACCTGTCCATTACGAAGGTCCTGAAGACAACATCCTGGTGGAGGTGCTCCCCGTTTCCAAGGAAGAAGTAGACAGACTCTGCCCAGCCACTCACATAGGCTGTAAGTACATGGTAGCCTGGTATGATATCGGTGAACTCGAATCTGCCATCGGGGCCCGTGATCATGCTGGCACCATCAAGGAACACCTCACCCTGGAGGAGCCCGGCCCAGCAGAGTATCTGGCCCTCAACCATCGTTGATAGGAGTGGCTGAAGCACCTGATCGTGTTCGATATCCTCTCCAGGTCCAGGGAAGAACCAGAGGTCCCTTACAGGGACGTAAGAGGGCTTTTCAAAGTCCAGGGTGTAGGTTCTCCATGGGTACAGTGACTGGAAGCTGTATGATCCATCTGAACCTGTGAGCACTTCAATTTCAAGGTCAACAAATTCACCGATGTAACGTCTGAGGGTCACGGTGACGCCCCCCATGGGAAGGCCGGTTATGGCATCTGTTACTGTACCATGGATGCCTGAGTATGGACCAGGATACAGTATGATCTCCCTGAATAGGGCTGAGTTTTCCTGGAGGTTAACTTCTTCTGATGCAGGCTCATACGGGTGTAGTGCCGCTGTAAGGTTATATGATCCTGATATGGGGGCGGCTATTTCATACCTTCCCTCAGAGTCTGTGATGGTGGATGCAACTGATGTACCATCCATTAAAAGTTCCACAACAGCCCCCTCCAGAGGTGAGGGGTCCCTGTCAAGGTTCGCATGGAGCACCCTACCATAAACTGAGTTTTTAAGGTGCAGTTCAAAGTCCACAGGGATTATGAGGTTGGGTGCAACCGTTGTGGCCTTACTCACGGTTATATGGCTGGGGCTGGAGGTTGTGAAGATGTAGTTTCCGGCTGGAAGGTCGAAGCTGTAGAAGCCGCTGGAATCTGTGATGTTTGAGATGCTGGGGTAACCTAACCTTGATGCTGTGACGGTTATCCCTGAGAGCGGCTCACCCAGGAAGTTCCTTATGTAACCCTGCACCCTGCCTGTTTCCTCCACATCAAGCTGAAGGGTGAAAATTCTGTTCACAGGTAACTCCCAGGGCATAATATCCACGGTGAGGTTCCTGTAACCATCCTTTGAGAATACGAGCCTCATGAGGTTGGCTGTTGTTGCGTAAAGGTTACAGGAAAATTTACCTGAGCCATTTGTCCTTACTGAACTCCATACAACCTGCTGGTCTGCGTTTATGTAGATGAGGTCCACCTTAACATTGAATACTGGAACCCCCACGTCATCAACCACGGTACCCTTTATCTCAAGAGGAACTGTAGTTGGAACCAGTGTGACATTGACAGTCAGGTTCCGGTCCTCTGTGAGGGTGTACCAGTAGCCGTCCCAGTAGTAGTAGTTAGTGGGGTAGATGCAGACATTCCAGTACTCTGAGGCCGGGCAGTGTTCAAATACAGCAAGACCATCTGCACCTGTGGTGCCGCTGAACCTGTCCGGACCATAGAGGTAGACGGTTTCACCGGCCACAGGGTTGCCATTAATGTCAGTAACATTAACCGTGATATTTGAGGGCCAGAGGTCCAGGTGGATGTCCTGGGTTGTGACACCCTCACCCATTAACAGGTAGATGTCTGCGTCACGGTAGTGTGACAGGTAGGTTTTGAGGTGACCTGAGAGGCCTGATACCAGTTCAGGAAAATTCTGGGTTGTGAAGATGTAGAACCCCTCTGAATTCGTGTCGCCCCATATGGATGTGTATCCAGGGTGTGTGTCAGGCCAGAAGTTCAACCTGACACCCCGTAGCGGTGCGCCCATTGAGTCATAGACGTGACCCTGCAGTGTCACAGGAAGCCCCATCCTTATGAGCCTCACAGTCAGTGACTCGCTGCTACCATCAGTGATTGTGAAATTACCGGTGACCGGTACATAGCCGTAGGGCCCCATGGTGTAGGTCCAGAGGCCATCGGGGATGTGGTTGAAGAGTGCAACCCCATCCGCCCCGGTGACCCTGTAGAGGTAGGCGGGTCCATCAAGCTGGATGCCCACTCCACTCAGCGGCTCTCCATCCCAGTTCACTACCTTGAAGGATGCTGAGCCGTCATAGTAGCCCATAACGATGTTATGAACATTTTCAGATGACATGTTCAGGGCTATGACCGCATGGTAGGGTCTGTAGAGTGGGTGATACGCGCGGATGTCATATGTGCCTGTATCTGAGGGTCCAACACCATAGAAGAGGTAATGGCCTCCCTCATCAAGACCCGCTGTCAGCTCAACAGGTTCACCATTCTGGGTGTAGCTGAGGGTAACATCCACGTATACGATGTTATCATCGGGGTCACTCACATAACCCCCCAGTGTGGTTTCATGTTCAAGTTCAATTTCCCTGTAATCCCCTGCCTCAGGGACTGTGAAGGTCTCAGCGTAGGGTTTATACATCCACATCTGCACACTGAGTGTCACAGGAACACCTGATGTGAGGAGGGGGTGGTCATCTGTGCTGAAGGCGTACTCCCCACTGGAAGTGGTGTACCTGCTTAACCGGAATGAGCCTGATTCAAGGACAACCTCGGCGCCCTCAATGGGTATTCCCCTATCAACCACGGTTCCCCTAACCTCAACCGGAAGCCCGAGCCTTATGAGTTCAATGCTGAGGGTGTTTTCACCATCAACAACCTGAATTGTTCTGGTTTCAGGGGCGTAGAGTGGATGTGAAACATGAAGGGTGAGTTCTCCTGTTTCGACGGCCAGTTTAACTGAGCCATCCTCACCGGTGTATCCCTCCATTCCAGCGAATGAGATAACAGCATCTTCAACGGGCTCCCCACTTGAGTTGGTGACCTTAACCGTGAGGAGCGCCCTCTCATTCAGGATTATGTTAAGTGAGATTTCATCACCTGGCTGCAGGGTGAGGTCACTGCTCCAGGGGTGGTAACCATATGCATCCACAGTTACCCCCTTCACGAGGGGGACCTCATCCTCTCTGAACTCAAAGTAGAAGTTACCATAGGGGTCGGTGTACTCTGTGCGGTTCTCGCCCTCAAGAAGGACTGTTACAGGGATACCTGATGGCAGGGTTTCCTGGCCCCTCACAGTGCCCCTGAGGGAGGTGCGGTACTCCATTTCAAAATCAAAGCGTGATGATTCACCACGGTCCATGAGGATGTTGTACCTCTCTGTGAAGAGGTCTCCGCGGAAGGCCACGAGAGCAAGGTAGGCCTGTATTACTCCGGGGTGTTCATCAAAGTATCTGCCGTAGTTCACCATGTATCTGCCAGCGGAATCTGTGTAGTTCTCTGCAATGGTGACGTCCAGCTGGTCACGGACCTCAACGATGACGTTCTCCAGTGGCGCGCCGGAGGCGTCATGGATTGTGCCGTAGAATGAGTTGGGGTATGCAAGTTCAAAGTTAACCTCGAGGGGTTCATTCACGTCAAGAATAAGTGATGATGGGGTGTAATTTTCGGCTGATGCCACAATTTCATAGGTGCCTGGAGGTAGAATAAGGTTGTAGGTTCCCGATGAACTGGTGGTGTTCTCTGCAACTGTCGCACCACCCTGAATGGCCTTAACGGTTGCATTTTCAATCGGGTCCCCATTCCAGGACTTCACTGTCCCGTATGGGTCAATGCCGGGCGGCGGTATTGCCGAGTCGTTGAGTTCAGCGGCGGAAGTTGAGCCTGCCAGGGCAAATAAAGTGAGTAAAAGTATAAGAATTGCAAATCCAGTGCATGCAGCTTCTTTTAAGGAGGATGTTCCATAAAGAAAATCCTTCAAAATTTACCCCCCCCAGAACCCCTTTAATGATTATATTATTCTATCTAGCTGTATTTAAAATTTTTTAATTTAAGATTAAAAAAATAAAATTTCTTAAATCGATTTTTCATATAAAAAGAATTAGAGTAATATTAAAATTCATAAAACTTAGACATTTCACCTCAAACCGGCATATGAGAGTATTTCCTCTGTTTTCTCCCCCAGTATCTCCGAGGCCCTCTCCATGCACTCCTCAATCACGTATTCAAGGTCCTCATCACCGGCCCAGTACTCCTCCAGGAACCCGTACCCGTGCCTGGATGCAATTTCCTCAATAACCACGGCGCAGAGGTACACGTCGTCTATGTATCCATGTGGACCATAGATCTCCTCGGGTATCACATCGTAGGGGGCCACCAGGTAGCCCATGGCAGCGGATATCCTCAGCCGCTCATCACTCCCCAGCTCATCATTCCTTAGCACGTCAGCCAGCAGCCGGAAGAGATCCGGGGCGTAGTCCACTATCTTCTCATATTCTCCACGGTAACTGTTAATGTTCTCCCGTAAAACATCATAGAAATGCGTGAAATCCATAAGAAACACCTCAATCACCCATATGCGTAAATTCCATCAGCTATACCCCACAGAAGTTCCTGAATACACACCTTGAGCAGAACTGATTCCTGCGGGGCTCGAAGCACTCACTCCTTATTTTCTCAACTGTCTCCTCTATCCTCTCCCTCACAGTGAAGTTGGGGTCGGAGTCAAATGACATCCTCATGGAGTCCCTTATTGCGTATGCAGAGAGCCTGTCAAAATTGTATCTGTCCCTCAGTGCATACTCATAGGTCCTGAGCTGGTATTCGAGTCCCATCCTCTCAATCCCCCCATGTTCCCGGGCCTTGAAGTCCACAAGCTCCAGTTCACCCTCAGAGTTCCTGATGATGAGGTCGGTCCGACCCTCAATTATTATATCATCGTCGGGTATGGAGAATGGCTCCTCCACCGATACAACCTCCGCTATATGGTCCCTGCTGTCATGGTAGTAGTTGAGGAGTTCCCTTTCAAGGCGCCTCTTTTTCACCTCATCGTCTCTCCCCATGGGTATCCAGCACCTTTCAACGAGTTCCCTTATGAATGCCCCGTTTATGTCCTCTGAATTCTTCATTGCAAGGTGTAACTCTTCGAGGCACCTGTGGAGTATGATACCGTAGCGCTGCATGAATGTTTCAGGGTAGACAAAGCCGTAATGGTAGATCATCATGTACCTGAAGGGGCACTCCTCGTAGGTGAAGAGGGCCGAGAAGTTGATCCTCAGGGGCTCCTCTGACCACTCCCTCTCAAGGCACCCCTCAATGGATGTGCACTCACACTCGTATATCCCGCACTTCTCCCTTAACTCGGTGATGTATGGGGAGATACCCACCTTCCTCGTGTTGATTCTGGGTGCGGTGGAGATGATCAGTGCGTCCTGTGCCCTCGTCATTGCAACGTAGAAGAGCCTACGGTCCTCATCCTCGGGTTCCCCAGATGAGAGAAGCAGTTCCTGGGGGATGGGCACCAGTTCCTTTCTCCTTCTCTTTATACCAGGGAACCTTCCTTTTATGACCGAGCAGATGAACACAACCGGGAACTCAAGGCCCTTTGCCTGGTGGACTGTCATCACCTTCACTGATGCCGGGTCCTCCAGGACGGCCTCGTCGTGGTGGAGGTGCTGGGGGAGGAGGTATAGGTACCAGAGGATGTCCTGTATCCTGGCCCCCGGCTTTATTGTCTCATACTTGTCTATGAGTGAACTGAGCTTTGCAAGGTTGAATATCCTTGCCCTGCTCTTGTCACTACCATCAAGGAGGAGTCTTCTGAGGTAACCTGTCACCTCCAGTATCCTGTAGAAGGTCTGAAGGACACTCAGTGAGCCCTCTTCAATTTCCTCCCGGATCCTGTTGAGGCCGAGTATCTTCTCTGCATCCTCACCCCTGATACCCGCAGCCTCGAGTTCCTGGATTGAGGTGAAATCCGAGAGTTTCACATCCCTATCAAGGGATTCAAGGGCCTCCAGTGTTTCCCTACCCAGATCAAGGAAGTCGCCCTAGAACATGGAGATGTTCCACCAGCCACCCCATCTTCCACTGAATTTATCGTCGTAATCAGGGGGGTCCACGTAGGCCAGGAAGTAGAGCATCCTCCTTACCTCGTACCTTTTGAGGAATGACCCGTCACCGCGGACTATGTAGGGGATCCCCTCCCTTCTGAGCTCCCTCAGTACCTTGTCTGCATGGTAGCGCACGCTCCTGAATAGAAGTGCAACGTATCCATAGTCGGGGATTTTGCCTGTGGATTTGAGTTTCTTTATTAAGGATACTATGTTTCGGGCCTCGGAGTTAACATCACGGCTTTTGAGTATCACAACGTCTGTTCCGCCGCCCCTCACAGGCTTTATGGTTTTCCTGTAGTGCCTCTCCCCCCTCATGAACCTGTCGGCTGTGAGCACTATCCCGGCCCTTGACCTGAAGTTGTCCTCAAGGAACACCACCTCTGCATCGTATTTGTCCCTGAACCTTATGAAGTTCTCGGGGGTGGCGCCCCTGAACCCGTAGATGCTCTGGTCCTCATCCCCAACAACGCATATGCTTGATTCGGGCCCTGCTATCCTCCTGAATATCTTCTCCTGGATGGGACTCGTGTCCTGGTACTCGTCGATCATTATGTACCTGTATTTATTTCTGACAGATTCAAGAACATCCTCGTTTGATTTAAGGAGGAGGCAAACCTCCTTTTCAAGTCCAGGGAAGTCTATCTTCTTCTCATCCCTTAGGGCCTTCAGGTATTGGCTGTAGCAGGCTGCCATGCCATGGTATCTCCTCTTATCAGGGTAACGTTTTTTGAGGGCCTCCCTGAGTTCGTCAGGGTCCACGCAGTTCTCGGTGCACCTGTTGAAGAATTCGATTGCCTCATGGACCTCACCCATATTCATGAAGCTGTTGAGGCCGATCCTGTAGAAGACCGATCTGAGGAACATCAGCTGGGACTCCTCGTCCAGGATCTCAAATCCGGCTCCAAGGTCATGTTCCTCGGGGTGCTCCCTGAGTATGGTGCTGCAGAATGAGTGTATGGTTGATATCTGCATGAGTTCGGCGTCCAGTCCAACGCAGTTTATGAGCCTTGACTTCAGCTCATCTGCCGCCTTCTCTGTGAAGGTTATAACAAGTATATTCTCCGGGCTAACACCCTTTCTTTTAACAAGGTAAGCTGTCCTCTCAACAAGAACCCTTGTTTTCCCGGCGCCGGGTCCTGCCACAATTACAAGTGGCCCGTCGGTCTTCTTAACGGCTCTCTTCTGGCTCTCTGTACACGCCTCCCCTTTCCTGCAGAGTGATCCTGTCATCGTGACTGTTTCATAGATTGGGTGGTGAATATATTAATGTTTTCCCCGGTAACAGTGCAGCAATCCCGGTGGTGATATTCTAGTCACCGATTTCTCAAGATGTGTTTTCCTGTGTAACTTTATTAGCTTACCACAGACATACAATCTACAATGAACCCTGCGGACCCCATCCTCAACGCATTCCTTGCAACTGTCTTCACCTGGCTCATGACACTTGCAGGGGCGGCCCTGGTTTTTCTGCCTGTAAGGGCTGAGAGGAAACTCCTTGACTCCTCACTTGGCTTTGCAGCGGGTATAATGATCGCTGCAAGTTTCTGGTCGCTCCTGGTCCCTGCAATTGAACTTTCAGCCCTCAACGGGTATGCCGAGTGGTTACCGCCGGCCCTTGGTTTCCTTGCAGGGGGACTCTTCCTTTCAGGTGTGGATAAGATCATACCCCACCTTCACCCTGGATGCGACCCTGAGGATGCAGAGGGGCTCCCCACCACCTGGAAGAGGAACAGGCTCCTTCTTCTTGCCGTTGCCATACACAACATCCCGGAGGGACTTGCGGTTGGCGTTGCCTTCGGGGCCGCTGCAGCCACAGGTGAACTTGCAGCCCCCATCACCCTGGCCCTGGGTATAGGTATACAGAACCTGCCTGAGGGGGCCGCGGTCTCCCTGCCACTGAGGGGTGAGGGTTTATCCGAATGGAGGAGTTTCACCTACGGCCAGGTATCGGGTCTAGTTGAGATCCTCGGGGGTCTTGCAGGCGCTATTCTGGTTTACTCATTCTCATGGGTCATGCCCTACGCCCTGGGCTTTGCTGCGGGTGCCATGATATTCGTTGTGATAGAGGACATCATCCCCGAGTGCCAGAGTGGTGGTAACACGGACCTTGCAACGGTATCAGCCCTTTTAGGCTTTGTTCTCATGATGATACTTGACCTGGCCCTTTCCTGAAATTTTTTCAGAAATTACCCTGGAAGGATATTCACTATCACATTTTATTAGGGATGTCCTACATAATATTCAGAGGTGATAGTATGGCCAGGGTTACCCGTGAAATGGTTGAAAATTCAGGTATAGATGTGGATGAACTCGTTGAACTCCTTGTGAAGAACGCCGCGGCGGAACTCACAACCTTCTACTACTACACGATACTCAGGGCCAACCTGATAGGCCTTGATGGTGAGGGAATAAAGGAGATAGCGGAATCTGCAAGGATAGAGGACCGTAACCACTTTGAGGCACTTGTCCCAAGGATATACGAACTTGGAGGTGAACTCCCACAGGATATGAAGGAATTCCATGATATCTCAGGCTGCCCCCCGGCATACCTCCCTGAGAAGACCACTGACACCATGAAGATACTTGAGGTCCTTGTTGCCGCAGAGAGGTGCGCTGTGAGGCAGTACACCCACATATGCAATATAACGGCCGGTAAGGACCACAGAACCTATGACCTGGCACTCTCCATACTCCACGAGGAGATACAGCATGAGTCATGGTTCTCAGAGTTCCTGGGTGAGGGCCCATCAGGGCACTTCATGAGGCGCGGTGAAACATCACCCTTTGTGAGGAAATTCCTTGAATAGTCTTTCCCATGGTGCTGGGATGGCTGAGTTAACAACGGAGTATCCTGAAGAAAATGGGGCCAGAAGTGAAGCGGCTGGGTGGTGGAATGAGGGAGTTCACCCCTGATGATCTCAGAAAATTTGATGGAATTTCAGGTCCCGCATACGTTGCATGTGACGGGATTGTCTATGATGTATCAGAGAGTTTCCTATGGAGGGATGGCCGTCACCAGGTCATCCACAGGGCAGGAGGGGATCTCACCCATGAGCTGGAGAAAGCCCCCCATGGCAGGGAACTCCTTGAAAGGTTCCCTATGGTTGGTACCCTGAAGGTGAAATGAGGGCTTCAGATGGCAGACTTCAGGTGCACGGTATGCAATTACATCTTCCATGAGGAAAATGAGGGTGAATTCGACTCACTCCCAGTGGAATGGCGCTGCCCGGTATGCAACGCACCAAAGGACGCGTTTGTGAGGCTGGGTTCCAGATCCATGGGGACAGGGAGGACGGTCTCTGATGTTTTTATAGAACAGCTTGCAGCCTGGGGAGTCAGGTACGTCTTCGGGATCCCGGGTACATCAACACTGGGACTTGTTGATGCAATACGAAGGAACAGTGACGTGAGGTACATACAGGTGCGCCATGAGGCAGCAGCGGCATTTATGGCCTCTGCCTATGGCAAACTCACAGGAAACCCTGCGGTCTGCCTGGCAGTCGCTGGCCCCGGGGCATCGAACCTCATAACCGGACTCCTGGACGCGGCCCTTGACAGGGCGCCGGTTATAGCTGTGACAGGACAGGTTGAAACCTACAGGATCGGGACAGGTGCAAGTCAGGAGATAGACCAGCACAGCCTCTTCGAGTCCCTGACAGTGTACAACATGACCATCATAAGCCCTGATGAGACCCCGGAGATTGTGGGGGAGGCCCTGAAACACGCCATCATTGAGAGGGGTGTTTCACATATCGATGTCCCCAGGGACGTTCAGACAATGGAGTGCACTGCCGAAGTGAGGCCGCTGGCCGGTTCGATCGCCCCGGTATCGGTGACCGTTCCCAGACATCAGCTGAAGGATGCCGCATCCTTAATTGATTCTGCAGAGCGCCCCATAATAATCGCTGGTTTCGGGGCGCTTGAAGCTGCAGAAAGTGTTGTTGAACTTGCAGAGAGGATAGGGGCCGGGATTGTGACCACATTCCGGGGTAAGGGGGTTGTTGATAACCACCACCCCCTTTACCTGGGCTGTCACGGTAGTCTGGGGTCCACTGCGGCTGCAGAGGCTGTTAGAAAAGCTGATCTCCTTATTGTTATCGGATCATCCTTCTCTGACCTCACCCAGCTTCCCCCTGGGAGGATCCTGCAGATTGACATAGACCCCCTCATGATCGCAAGGCGCCACCCGGTTGAGATGGGCCTCGAGGGTAGATCATCACACACAGTACCTGAGCTTCTCTCCATGACCCGTGAGAGGAGGAGGGAGTCCTACAGGGCAGAGCTCAGGGAACTCAGGGCAAGGTGGCTGGATCTTCTTGAATCTGAAATCGACCCATCCTCAAGGCCCATAAGGCCACAGTACATAATGGCTGTCCTCAATGACCTCCTTGATCAGGGGGCAGTCATAGCACTTGACGTTGGTGAGAACGGCTGGTGGTTTGGAAGGAACTTCCAGATGAGGGGCACACAGAGGCTCATCTTCTCGGGGTACCTTGGTTCAATGGGCTTCGGGCTTCCGGCTGCGATTGCGGCGCAGCTGGAGTTCCCTGACAGGGAGGTTGCATGTATAACAGGGGATGGGGGTTTTTCCATGGTAATGGCTGAATTTCTCACCGCTGTGAAGTACCATCTCCCTGTGAGGGTCTTCATACTCAACAACAGGAGCCTCGGGATGATAATGCAGGAGCAGCTGGTTGAGGGTTTCCCCGCATGGCAGACCGAACTCCAGAACTGTGACTTCGCAGGGTTCGCTGAGAACTGCGGCGGCCGGGGAATCCGGGTCACCGAACCAGACAAACTGGAGGATGCTGTTTCAGATGCCCTTGGAACAGATGGACCTGTGGTCGTGGACATCGAAACCGACCCGAGGCGCTTCATCTGATTACATGGACCGCGGATGCCTTGAATTCAAGCCAGACCTCTGAGCCTGTGGTGATCCCCATATCATGGAGTGACCTTGCTGTCATGTGGACAGTGAGTGTCTCACCACCACACCTGACCTCAAGTTCCTGCAGGGTACCTGAATCACGTATCGCCTTCACTGTCCCCCGGAGCTGGTTCAGTGCACTTGACTCCACCCTCCCCCAGGATACAGTTATATCCTCGGGCCTCACGGTGGCTGAAACCACGCCCTCGGCCTCCTCTGATGAGTAGATACTCACGCCATCACATTCTATTATGGTTACACCGTCAGGGGTGACCCTGGCCCTCCCCCTGAGTATGTTCTCTGCACCGACAAACTCTGCAACGAACCTGCTCGCAGGCCTCCTGAACACCTCCGCGGGTTCACCCACCTGGAGGATCCTCCTGTTGAGTATGGCGATCCTGTCAGAGAGCTTCTGGCCCTGGATGAGGTCATGGGTTGTGAGTATCACCGTAACGTCAAGCTCAGATATGACCTCCTCCATCCTCCTTGTGGATACAGGGTCAAGGCTCGATGTTGCCTCATCCAGGAGCACAAGTTCAGGACGGTTTATGAGCACCTGGGCAAGTGCCAGGCGCTGCCTCTCACCACCAGATAGTTCATTTGTCTTCCTTGAGGCGTCCTCAAGGCCCACCAGTTCAAGGATCTCACGGACCTCCCGATCCTCTGGTTTCATTCCCCTCAAATGGGGGCCGTAGAGGATGCTCTCCCTTATGGTACCACGAAATACAGGGGTGTTCTGGAATACCATGCCCATCCTTCTCCTGACATCCACATCCCTCTTCTCAGCCACGTTCTCGCCCTGGAAGATTATTTCGCCACTGTCCGGCCTTTCCAGAAGGTTTATTATACGTAGGAGTGTGGATTTCCCTGCCCCTGTGGGCCCTATGATTCCAAGGGTCTCACCCTCTCTGACCTCAAGATTCACATCATCCAGGACCCTCACGTCCCCGTAGGTCTTTTCTATCCCGTGGAGTTCAAGCACGTTCATGACTATTTCTCCTGGAAGTGGTTCAGTACTGTGTTAACTGCAAGTGATATGATGAGGAGTATTATCCCCAGGGCTATTGAGAGTTCAAGGTTCCCCCTTGAGGTTTCCAGGGATATGGCGGTTGTTATGACCCTTGTGAAGCCCCTTATGTTTCCACCGAGCATTATGGCGGCCCCGACCTCTGAGATTGCCCTCCCGAATCCCAGGATGATGGCTGCCATGACAGCGTACCTTGCCTCCTCTAAAACCCTTAGCATAACCTGGAACTCGGTGGCGCCCAGGGATCTTGCAAGGTCCCTGAGCTCCGGTTTAACACTTCTGAGGGCTGTGATACTGAAGCCTGTGACCAGCGGGAGGATGAGTATGGTCTGGCCGAGTACCATACCTGCAGGTGTGAAGAGGAGGTTGAGCGGACCCAGGGGCCCTGAGCGTGAGATGAGGAGGAATACAAAGAGGCCCACAAGTACCGTGGGGATGCTGTAGAGGGTCTGTATGATGTTAAGGAGGGCCCTCTTTCCTCTGAAATCCCGCAGGTCAATCATCGCCGCCACTGGAACTGCAATTAGAGATGCCAGGACCGTGGATGAGACTGAAATCATGAGTGTCCTTGCTGTTATGTCAATGAGTTCAGGGTCAAGTGATGCCATGAGTTCAATGGCCCTTAAGAATCCAGTTACTATCTCGTTCAATTACCAGCATCTCCTGGAAAATTAAAATCAGTTAAAGAAAATTAAAATCAGTTAAAATTTGTTAAGTAAATATTAAGTATTCCTATTTTAGCTTTTTGGTTCATCCCCTCCAAAGAGGGCTGTGAAGAGTGGCTGGCCGTATTTATCCTTTCCGTAATCTGCTATGAGTTTCTGGCACTCATCGCTCAGGAGGAAGTCAACGAATTTCTCTGCAGCCACGCTGTTTACGCCCCTCACCTTCTGCGGGTTCACGGGTATTGCTGCATAGACATTCAGTAGCGCCTTATCCTGTGTGAGGTATGTCACAAGTGTGATGTTGCTTCTGTAGGCAAGGTATGTGCCTGAATCTGTGAGTGTGTAGGCGCCCTTCTGGTCTGCAACCCTGAGTGTGTCCCCCATTCCGCTCCCGGTTTCAATGTACCATGCTGATCCATTGACTGTTGCGTTGTAGTCTGTTACGTTTTTCCAGATCTTTATCTCCCTTGAATTGGTGCCTGAGTTGTCCCCCCTTGATACGAATTTCACAGAGGGGTTTCTGGCTGCTGCCTCAAGGATCCTCCTGAATGCGTCCTCTGCAGATTTAGCTTCACTGATATTCGCGGGGTCGTTCTCTGGCCCCACAATGTAGAAGTAGTTGTAGGCGAAGGGGTGTCTTTCTTTACCGTAACCCTCCTTTATGAACTCCTTCTCTCTGTTTTTATCGTGCACTATGACAAGGTCGGCGTCGCCCCTTTTTCCCCGCTCAAGGGCTATACCCGTACCACCTGAAACTATCTGCACATCGATGTCAGGGTATTTTTTCTCGAATGCTGCCTCCACACTCTCAAGGAGCCCTGTATCCTCAAGGCTTGTTGTTGTGGATATTCTGAGTATCTGCCTGTTTCCATTGTCTGATATCTCATAAATGGCTGCTCCTATAATCACTGCAATAAGAGCCACCATAGCAACGTATTTTTTCTCCATGCTTGGAACCTCCATTACAACAGATATACTGTATCGACATGCAATACATATACATATCGGTTTTATGGCGGAAGGATGTGTCGTGTCAGCTATATAAAAAGAAGAGTGGTTATCCTCAAAATCTTAAAATATCGTTAGATTTTCTCAAATAAATAAATGGAGTTGATTATTAAGGGCATAACCCTTATACTTCCTTTCAAATCCTCAGAAAAAGTAAAACAGACCCTAACCCTTATACTTCTTTTCAAATCTTCTCCAGGACCTTGCAATGTAGGGCTCGCACTTATCAAGCTCGGTTAAAAGGCACATCCTTATGGTATCGGTTTTGATATCCTCCTCGCCCTTTATCTTCTCTGTAACGGTCTGGTAGACCTTCTCAATGATCTCCCTCTTCTCCTCGGGACTGTAACCTGCATCAATGGCGGCCTTCTCAAGTGAGGCCCGTATCTTTGATGGGTCGTAGGCCTCCCTGGAACCCCTCCTCTTTATCACATTCATAATGATCACTCTGTATATTATGTTCATCTTTCAATAAATTTTTTTCCAGTTAAAAAAAGGAAGGACCTAATAAAGCTTATTCAGAACAGATTACATAAAAATACTGGTATTCAAAACACATGGTGCTTGAGTGACTCCCTGGAAAAGAATATCTGAAATGGATGTTTCTAGGCACTCGATGAACCTGAAACATCACCTCTGACCTCCTCATGGAGATCAAGAAGTTCATCATGGAGGTTAATAATGAATGAGTGCAGAGAGAATGGTTCATGGAAGAGGAAGCTGCTTACGGCAATGAGGATATTCCTTGTGGTTATGGGTTTGATAATAGTTGTCTTCGGGGCCGGGGGCACAAAGGTCTTCGGGCTCATGACGCTCCTTGCGGTGGCAGTGGTGTACCTCCCGGCCCTCAGACACCCGGATGGCCTCAGCGTCGTCCCGGTTGAGATAGAGATCCTCTTCCTCAGCGTGGTTGCACTGGAGTATATACTGGGCAATACATTTGGCCTCTACGGGCGCATAGCCTACTATGACAAGTTCATGCACTTCACAGTCCCCTTCATAGTGGCCCTCATCGGGATGATGCTCCTCTACACCGCCTATGTCTACGGGAAGATAAGGACCAGTCTCTTCATAATGGCTTTTCTCATAATATTCGTGACACTGGGTATAGGCGCCCTACTTGAACTGGTTGAGTACGGCTACGACCACCACCTCTACAGGCACATAGAGCACTTCCTCCCCACCGGCCCCACCCAGGGCTCACCCGTCATGGATCCGCTCACCGACACCATGATGGACCTCCTCACAGATCTCATAGGCGGTATCTTCGGGGCTGTGACAGGCATAATACTCATAAAAAGGGCTGAGGAGAAGAACTACTGCCTTGACTGGGTTGATGAAATCGCAAGGTTCGAGGGGATAGATGAAGAGAAGGACTAGATAGGCATCAGATCATCCCTCTAACTTAATAGTAAAACTAGATGGGCTTCAGTATGTCCCTGTTAAGCTCAAATGACGCTGCGAGGATGAATGCCATCATAACGGGGAGAAGACAGATCTTAACCACCTCAAACTCCATGAGGGGTATGAACTCCTTTATGAACCTCACGCCGATGATTATGGCGCCACTTACAAGTCCCATGGACACGAATCCCCAGACCCCAGACGCGAACCTTGTAAGCATGTAGTTCCTCACAGAAACCGCCGCTGCAAGGGTTATGAATATGAGGGCCGCGGCCTTTAGGAGAACCACTATCATGTCTCAGCCTCCAGTTTTCTGTTGGACCTCACTGAGGCATAGAGGAACATTGCCGCTGCAAGCATGATGAAGACCCACTCAATGGTCCTCATAAGGTCAAATGCCATTATCTCCCTCATAAAACCGAACACCGTGGATATAAAGAGCAGAAAAACCGCGATGGTCATGGGGATCCATCTACCATCATGAGCAGAGACCCTCACCATGTAAATGAGGCTCAGACCGGTTATAACTGTGGATATGAGCTGGGCCACCTGAAATTCACGTCCATAGGGGATCATCCTATCACCATGTACATATATGTCCCCTGGATAATTTAGTTCTTTCCATCACACGGTTCAGGAACTTCTCTCAGGAAAGGTTATCCTGGAAACCGCCCCTCCCTCATTGAAGGTTTCAAGTTCACCGTCAAGCTGACCAACAAGGGCCCTCACAAGGGTCATTCCCAGTGAATCCGATGAACCTGAACTGAAATCCTCTGGAACCCCCCGACCGGTGTCCCTGTAATTCAGGAGGTACACCCCATCCCTGAAGTTGAAGCTGATTATGATTCTCCCCTTTCCATCAGGGAAGGCGTACTTTACTGAATTTGTGACAAGTTCACTGACTATGAGGGCCAGAGGGACCGCCAGCTCAATATCGAGGCTCAGGTCATCCACTCTGATGTCTGATACGATACCTGAGGCCCCATAGGTTGAAAGGATCTCAGTTACAAGGCGTGAGAAGTAGTTACTCATGTTTATCTCTGAGAGGGTCTCTGAATGGTAGAGGTTCTCGTGTATCATGGCCATGGACTTTATACGGGTCTGGCTCTCCTCAAATATCCTGAGGTCCTCAGCGTCCCTTATGTAGGGCTTCTGCATGTTCAGGAGACTGGATATTATCTGCAGGTTATTCTTTACACGATGGTGTATCTCCCTTATAAGTGTCTCCCTCTCCCTGAGGGCTGATATCAGTGATTCCTCATAGCGCCTGGTCTCTGTAACATCCCTCACAAGCACAGCCCCGAGCCCTGGCATGATGCTGAATCTGAAGATTCTGACCACCCTCTCACCCCTTATGAGGAACTCATCATTCCCACGCGCCTCAAGGATCACCTCGGAGCATATCTCAGGCATCTTCCTTCCCAGAGCGTCATCCCTTCCGGCGGATGTTATCTCCTCAAGTGCCCGGTTCCAGTAGATTACAGTATCTGATTCATCGGTTATGGCGATACCATCTGATGTGTTATCGGCAACTCCCCTGAACCTCATCTCACTCTCACGGAGCCTCTCTGTGGCCCTCCTCTGGAGGCTTATATCGGTTGCAATGAATACGAACCCAATTGGCTCCCTGAAGCGCCCCCTTATGGGGGATGCTGTGAGGAGAACGTCAGTTGTCCTTCCGTCCGCTGAGATTATCCTGGTCTCCATTTCAGATGAACTGAAACCCGAGACCACCTCCCTGAGCATCTCCCTTTCAGACGGGTCAAAAAGATCCCGGAATTGTTTTCCCTTCAGGTCTTCGGGGCTGTAGGAGAGCTTCTCATGGACGCTCCTGCTGCAGCTTGTAACCCTCCCCTCAAGGTCCGTTATGATGAGGAAGTTGGGCATAACATCAGCTATGCTCCTTGCAGCGATGGCAGGTGAGAGCTCTGGAAAGTCGTACCTCCAGACCCCGTAGGCAATGAAAAGCAGGCCAATGGATAGCATGGTCTGGGTGAACTCCGGGAAGACCAGGCCCATAAGGTCCCTGAAAATGAAGTCAGTTGTGAAGCTCACAATCAGAGGCACGAAAAGACCCGTGAATATGTAGAGGGACTCCCTCTTCCTGTACCCTTCGGATCTCAGGTAGTCCCTGAGGGTGATGGCTGCCGCTGTCAGTGTCAGGGTAACGGTCCAGAGCGAAAAGAGTGCAAAGACAGCAGGGGGTTCCGGGAGGGCGTAAGTCCAGCCATAATATGTGAGGAGTGGACCGGAAATGAAGAGGTCAGTGAGGAGTCCCGTTAATATGAATATAAGTGCAGGTGCATAGATTACTGCAAGTGCCGGTTTACCCACCCTTCTTCCTGTGTATGTTAGGGCTGTGTGGAGGAGAATTGCAGGTATAATGGGCCAGAGGAGGCTCAGCCTTAGCCATATGATGGCATCCCCTGGTGTTGCCACTGTCCGGTAGACGAACTCGGTGAATGCCATGAATGATACAGCAACACCAAGGTTGGATACAAGCAGATTGAGGTTATTACGGGGGTTCCTGTAGTAGATGAATACCGATGTGTAGAATGCAATCACAGATGCAAGGAGGGATATGATTGAGTAGGGGTTCATATACGCCTCCATGCGAATCTAAATGGCGGTATGCTTGCATCAAACTGGTCTGATGGTATCATCCTCAACCACCACCTCACCCCTCCGGGCCATCTCCTCTATGACCTTTCTGATACCTGTGGCAGTCTTCCTGCTGGTATTTTTAAAGCCAAACATCCTTGAGACCCGTGTCACAACCTCATCAACCTCTGAGGTGGACCTGAGGGCTATTCTCACAGCCTCCTCAATCTCCATTGGGGATATGAGTGAGATGTCAACCCTGCCAGTCCTTCTCCTCACGGTGACCGGCATGGATTCTGTGAGGAGCAGAAAGTCACCGCTCCGCTTGATGTTGCCGTTGTTCTCTGCCATCTCAATTGCAGAGTTTATTATGCTCCTTACCCTTCGCCCTGCTCTTCTAAGTCCACATGACTCCCTTATACGCCTTATAACCTCTTCAATATGTACAGGACCCTCCATTGATACTATCTCACTCACAACAGATGATATCACAGGTGTTGGGTTTTTGTATAGGTCGTCGGGTTTTCTTAACTTATCGGTGCTGTACTCGACGTAACTGGCAACAGCCTCCCCCCTGGATTCATCGGGGAGCTCCAGTGGTTCTGCTGCATCCTGCTCTTCTATGGTTGACTCATCTAAATCCTCATCAACCTCAGGGGGTTCAGGGTCATCAACCTCTACCTGAACCCCCACCTCAGTCACATCATGCGCCTCCCTGGATTCCCTTGTTTTCTCGACTATCTCAGAGAGGCCATCTGCAACCTTCCTCTGTGTCTCATCCCTGTTCCGGTACCAGTCCGAGGACCAGAGGTGGATTATGTTCCAGCCCAGGTTCCTGAGGATCTCCTCCCTGAGCCTGTCACGGTCCCTTGCAACCTCCGCCCTGCTGTACATCTCACCATCGGTGAGGATCCCTGCAATGTACCTGCCAGGGTCATCGGGGTCCTTAACCGCGAAGTCAACCCTGAAACCGGCACACCCAACGCCCCTGTCAACCTCGAATCCCTGGTCAACCAGGAACTCGTATACAGAATCCTCAAAGAGGCCCTGTGAATTACTGGTGGAATCTGAGTCAAGCACACCTGTCTCAGCGTACCTGAGGAACCTCTTAAGTGCCCTGACACCGAAGGGGGTCCCTGGCCCTGTTTTAAGGTCCGATGCCCTGAAGTTGGTGAAAACCACGCACTTCTCACGGGCCCTGGTGATGAGGACGTTCAGCCTCCTCTCACCGCCCTCCTGGTTCAGCGGCCCGAAGTTAAGGGACATCCGCCCGTTCTCATCAAAGCCGTAGCCCACACTGATGAAGATAACGTCCCTCTCATCCCCCTGTATGGTTTCAAGGTTCTTTATGAAGAATGGCTCATCGGTCTCCTGGTTTATGAGCCGCTCAAGTTCAGGGTTCTCCCGAAGCCTCTCCTCAAGGGCCTCGAGGATGGCATTCATCTGGGCAACAGAGAACGTGCCCACACCAAGACTCCTTGATGTGCCGTACCTCATGAAGTGCTCCTCTATGGCCTCAACAACGGCGGCGGCCTCGAGGGGGTTAGATGAGGTCCTTCCGCGCTCATATACCGTGTCTGGAAGGTACCTGAGATGGAGTCCCAGTTCCTCATCCTCCCTTGAGGGTGAAGGGTACACCAGGAGCCTGTTGTCATAGAACTCCTGGTTTGACACCGCAATGAGGGACTCGTGACGGCTCCTGTAGTGCCACCTCAGCATCCTCACAGGGAAGCTCCTCTTGCAGAGGTGGAGTATGCTCTCAATGTCAGCCGCTGTGGCCACGTCCTCAGAGTCCTCCTCTGATGTGAGCATCTGGTCAAAGAAGCTGGTTGGTGGAAGCTGGTTGGTATCACCCATCACCACAGCGTTCCTGGCCCTTAGGAATGCCCCCAGGGCGTCCTCCGGTTTAACCTGTGATGCCTCGTCGAATATCACCACATCAAACTGGAGTTCACTGCTCCTCGGGTCAAGGTACTGTGCAATGGAGAGGGGGCTCATCATGAAACAGGGCTTTATCCTCTTTATAACGCCACCTGCAAGTTTAAGAAGCTTTCTGAGGGGCATATGCCCCCTCTTACGTGTGAACTCACCGCTGAGGATGCTCTCCTCAGAGTCCGGAGCAGCCCCGCCAAATACCGTGGGCATGTTGCGCGTGAGCTGATATATGAGCCTCTTCCTGTTGAGCTCAATTATTCTGGAGTCAAGCTCCCTGAACTCCCTTATCCTGGCCTCATGGAGGTCACCAATGAAGGTGTAAAGGGCGGGTATCTCCCTGAAGGCCCTCTCAAGGAGTGCATCTGCAAGGTTACCCTCCATTGCCGGCTTTATATCCTCCATGCTGATTATCCCGGACTCTATGAGTGGTATGAATGCTGCGCCGCGGGTCTTCATGCAGAGCCTCTTCTTCTCAAGGTACTGGGACCAGAGGGGGAGGAGGTTGAGGGCCTCCCTCCAGGCCTTAACCCTTGACCGCCAGCCGCGGAACGGGACCTCCTCTGGTGCTGAGTTGAATATGACATGGGCATGGGTGTTTATCCTTGTCTGGAGCTTTGAAAGTTTATCCTCAAGTTCACTGTGGATTTCGAGGATTTCATGGAATTCAGAGAGAAGCTTATCACCGTCAAGGCCATCAGAGATGCACTCCAGTGTCCTCTCTGATATGAGACCATCACTGTGGAGGTCCCTGAACCTCACTATCCACTCTGCGGTGGCCCTCAGGTCCTGGATGGATGGGTTTTCCGGGTTCCACATTGAACCGAAGAACCTCTCGGCCACCCCACTGTACCTTTCAAGTTCCCCCCTCAGGCTCATGACATCAATCAGGTTCTCAAGGTCCTCCACGATCTCATAGTCATTCTCAGGGGCCCTTCCAACGTAGAGGGCTTCTATCTCATTCCTTACCTTTCTGTATCTGCCGCTCAGGAATTTTATCCTGCTGGATGACTCCTTGAGGTACTCCCTGAGGAGTGCCTCCAGATCCACGCTGTGGACAGATTCATGGAACCTGTCGAGTATCTCCCTCCTGCGGGTGTATGCCTCGAGTTTATCAAGGAGGGTGAAGGCGTCGGCCCTGTAGCGGTCCCAGATCTCTGATTCAAGGACGCCAAGGTCGAAGGGGCGTGACTCTGCAACCACAGAGACCACCTCCCCGAGCCTCTCAAGGTCTCCTGTATTCTTAACTGGGCTGAAGCCGTACCTCTCCTGGAATTCCCTGAGTGCTGCCATCAGTTTATCGGTAACCTTCATCACCGACTCCAGGAGGACCTCCAGTTCCCTCACATCGGAGGGTAGCATCATCCCGGGGTCGGTGCCTGACCACGGGTTCTCATGGAGGGGTGGGAGGAGTTCTGCGAGTTTTGCAAGGTTTCTCAGTTCCACCAGGGCCTCGTCCCACTCATCGGGGGTTATGGTCTCAGGTGAGGGTATCCTGACGAATGGCAGCTCACCATTGAAGTACCTCTCTGAGCTCTCCTTCATCCCGAATAACTGGAAGGGTGAGAGCTGTATGCTGTACAGTGGCTCATGGAGGGCCCTCCTGTACTCGTTGAGCTCATCGCGCAGTTTCTCAACCCTCCTGAATTCCCTCTCGGCGTCTGGCCTCTCTGCCTCTGCCTCCATGAGGGTTGACTCCAGTTCATTGAGGACGTCCTTCTTCCTGGCCTTGTGGGAGTGGAGTTCAAGGCAGAACCTCCCGAGGCCTATGGAGTCAAGCCTGCTCTTCACAACCTCGAGGGCCGCCATCTTCTCACTCACAAAGAGTACCGTCTTTCCTGCGGCCATGAGCTCGGCTATCAGGTTCACTATGGTCTGGGACTTCCCTGTCCCTGGTGGCCCCTCAACCACAAGGTTCTTACCCGCCTTTACATCCTCTATAACCGCGATCTGGGATGAGTCGGCGTCAACCACGTGGTAGAGGTCCTCGTAGGGGATGCTGTCTATGTCCACCTCCCCGTCGTCCTCATCGATTTCAATGGAGAATAGGGCCTTAAGGAGGGGGCGTTCAACTATCTCATCCCAGTTTGAGTAGGATGCCGGGTCAAGGTCCATGTACATGAGGAACTTGGTGAATGAGAAGAAACCCAGCTGGACCTCATCGGTGACCCCCCAGCCATCCATGGATTTCACTGCATCCTCAACCTTCCTGAGGTACTCTGAGATCCCTGAAGGACTCTGGGGCATCCTGAACTCGGGTAATTCGATTCCCTCCTCCCTGAGCCTGGCCTGGAGTGACATGTTGGTTATGATCTCGCTGCCATCCCAGCGGAGTGAGAATGATGAGCCCGCCCTTCGCCTCTCAAGGACCACCGGGACGAGAACCAGGGGGGCCCTCCTGATGTCAGGTTCATCTGCGGCCATCCACTCAAGGAAACCCAGGGCGAGGTAGAGTATGTTGTAGCCCTGCTCCTGGATCATCGTCCTGGCCCTCTGGTTGATGTAGAAGAGCCTCCTCTGGAGTTCAGATTCTGTGAGGTCGGTCAGTAGGATGTTCTCATCATCGGGTCTAATGTCCTCCAGGTCATCACCGGGGTCAAGCTCCCCTTCACCTTCAGGGTCTTCCAGCTCGTTAACGGTATCCACTTCACCTTCGGGGTCCTCCATGTCATTAACGGGGTCAGTCTCCTCTTCAGGTTCCCTCCTGGGGGCCAGTTTCATCTTACCCCCATTGAGGACAAGGTAGGTGTATATGTATTCAGGGTCGTGGTTCACAACCTCAACCGTCCTTGACCTTGGCCTGAAGTTCAGGAGCTGGTTTCGCATTGTGAGGTCAAGGAGTTTCTCCCTAAGGTTCTCAAATTCCCTCTCGATGATCTTCCTCGCAGATTTATCCATTCAGATTCTCCCTCAACAGTTATATCCTGCACTGAAGGCAGCAGCCCTCCATTCAGTTTATATACAGATCACTCTACTGGTTCTGCACTCATCCCATCAGATCTTCTTCTCCTTGGGTGCTGTGGTGGCGGCAACCCTGTAGAAGACATAGACAAGGACGATGTCAACCACCCATATTATGGCGGCTATTATCTCATCGTTCCAGGGTATCGGGTGGAAGAGGTCAATGAGGTCCATTACCCTCGTGGCCGAGAAGAGTATCATTGAAACAGCGAATACCCTCAGGAGGAGTGTGGTCTCATTGATATTTGAGAAGAGCATCCCCAGGGCAGCCTCACTGTATCTCAGGTTGTTGAGGAGTATCCTCGCTGCAAAGTACAGGGTCAGGATGGGCGGTATCATGATGAGCCAGTCAGGGGTCATCAGGCATCACCCCCCATGACCGAGGCCAGGAGTCCCACCGCCACAAGTAGGAAAAGTGCGTTGAGGTTCAGCAGGCCCTCAACCACGAACTCTGACTGTCCCCCTATGAATGTGAGGCCCACGAGTACCGTGAAGATGGATGATATGAATATGGACGTAACTATGATCCTGGACTCCCGCCCCTTAAGGAAGAGCATGGAGACCGCAAGTTCCCTGGACCTCAGCTCCGAGATTATCCTGAGACATGAGACTATTATCATGACCCCCAGGATGAGCCCTGCCACGCGGTTTACAAGAATCAGGATATCCATGTAAAACACCACCAGATACTATGTTAAAGGAAATATTTATTTATTGGGTTCTTCACCTTCAGAATCCCCATCTGCACCATAACCGTTCAGTCAGTGGACCCGGAGTTGATGTGTGAGAGGAGGAGGGCCATGTTGATTATATCCTCCCTGTTGTGCTCCACCACGGGTACAAGGGGCCCCGGGTTGCCTGTTGAGAGGTAGGTGTGGTAGTAGTCGGGCACATATGCCCCTGGAATGTCAAGGTCCCTCTCCACCCCCAGGATGTGGCTCTCAACCGTGCAGAGTTTGCAGTCAGGTAGACTCTTACCCCAGAGGCGCCTTGATACATGGTAGAGGTCCACATGACATTGCTCCAGCCGGTTACTCAGGTTATGGAACTCTGACCTCCTCCTTATATAGGGGATGTCGAAGCTTGCCCCGTTGAATGTTACGAGAACCGAATCGGGTGGGATGTGGTGGAATATCTCAAGGACGGCGGCCTCCATGGAGGGTTCAGGGGCGAGGCGCTGCCTCACATGGATCTTACCATCCTCAATCCAGGCCATACCTGTGAGTATCACGGGTTCGTCGGAGAGTCCGAGGGTTTCGATGTCAAGGAAGGTGAACATCTCACCCTCAAGGAGTCCCAGAGCAGTGAGCACCCTCTCGTCAGATGGGGATGCATTGAGGTAACACCTCAGGTTGTACACATCCCCTGACTGGATCATGGAAAGGACCCTGGAGGCCTCATGCCGGTACCTATCATGTGCAAGGAGGTCGGGAACCGTGAGGTACCCCTCAGACTTCAGCCTCTCCTCGGTGACCGGCCCAACACCCCTGAGGAGCTTGAGGTCAGAGAGAATGTCATCCGCTGATTCCCGCACCCTGAACCTCAACCTTCTGGTGAAGGATACCTCAAGTGCCTCTGCACCCGCCGCTGTCAGCCGGGATGCTCCGATGGCCTCCTCCAGTTCCATGCCCTCATATTCCCTCATGAGGTCCCATTTGAGTTTCTCAAACATCCAGTATCCCCCATTCAATTCATTCCATTCCTGGCCCTCTCATGGAAGTAATCGGCCATTTCAGTCTCCCCCTGCTCCCTGAGGATGGCCCCCATGAGATAGCATGCCCCAGCATTTTCTGGCTCATCCTCAAGGATCTCATGCAGCTTCAGCTTGGCATCAGATAGCCTGCCCTCACTGCATAGGAGTTCAACCTCTTCCAGGGCGTCAGGGGCCTCCTCACTGCTTTCATCCCGGGCATCTCCCGAGACCCTGCCCATGAGGTGTTCAAGTATCATCACTGTGGCGTCCCTGTGGAGCGGTGAATTGTCGTTGCCACATTTTGGTGAGTAGATGCATGACGGGCACCCGTCACTGCAGCCACAGGATGATACAAGTTCAAGTGTCGACCTGAGGAGGTCCTCGAAGACCTCAACACCCTTCTCAGCAAGTCCTATGCCGCCCTCAAAGCCGTCGTAGATGAACACAGTTGCCTCCTGTGTGTCCGGGTGCCAGGGGGTTGACAGTCCCCCTATGTCCATCCTGTCGCAGAGCACGTGGAGTGGGAACAGTGCTATGAGCGCGTGCTCAGCGCCATGGAGTCCGCCCTCAAATGTTTCATCATCCCCGTACTCCCCTTCAACCCTCTTTCTGAGAGTTTCGGGTACCGTGAACCAGAGTGCCCTGGTCCTGAACCTGATGGGTGGAAGTTCAAGGTCCCTTTTACCCAGGACCTTACTGTAGTTCATGACCCTGTAACCTGTGTAGTGCTCTGTAACCTCAACCTCCCCGAAGTTGACCTCAAGGCTTCCCACCCGCCTCCTTCTGAGTTTCCTGATCACCCTGAGCTCAGTCTCCCTGAGGACCGATGTATGGTACTCCACGTCCCTCCTCTCAACGGTTATCCTCCTCTTCTGCAGGTCAAAGTCCCGTACGATGTAGGTGTTGCCGTGGTTCATGAGCACCGCGCCCTCATGGGCCTCCCTGTATGCCTGGGACCGGCTCATGGTCTCAAGTGTCCGTCCCTCGCATATCACCGTGAAGGTATCTGATGAGATATCATCCAGCCCATACCTGAACTGGGGGTCGTTGCTGCACACCAGTCCCTCCTGTGAGATTTCAAGTTCGCCCCCGTCGAGCATCTCCCCTGCCACCGCCATGCTGAAGTCGTGGTCCAGGAAGTCGTCGAGGGTTAGGGGTAACTCTGCTGCCGCGCAGGCCGTATGGTTCCTGAGTATGAACCTGTTTTCAGGGTTGATTATGGCGTTCTCATGGGGCCTCTCGAAGATGAAGGAGGGGTTCTTCATGATGTACTGGTCCAGGGGGTTCTCGAATGCCACCAGGATAACAAGGGAGTCATTCCTGTTCCTCCCCGCCCTCCCTGCCTGCTGCCAGGTGGATATCATGGTTCCAGGGTACCCTGATATTATGACAGCGTCCAGTGACCCGATGTCTATGCCCAGCTCCAGGGCGTTGGTGGTGGTGACGCCCAGGAGCTTCCCGGATCGAAGCCCTGACTCTATCATCCTCCTCTGATCTGCAAGGTAACCTGCCCTGTAGGATGTCACACGGTCAATGAGCTTCCTGTTTTCCCTGTCAAGCTGTTCCCTGGTCCACCGGGTTACAAGTTCAGCCATCTTCCTTGAGACGGTGAAACAGAGGGTCTGAACACCCCTCAGAACAAGGTAGGTGAGTATGGATGAGGTTTCAAGGTGCGCCGATGGGTCCCCCCTCTTGCTGTAGGGGTTGTAGAGTACGAAGTGCCTGGGGCCGGAGGGTGACGTGTCCTGTGAGATAATATGGAAGTCCAGGCCAGTCAGTTTACCTGAGAACTCCTCAGGGTTGGCCAGGGTTGCACTTGCAAGGATGAACCTGGGATCTGAACCGTAATGCCTGCAGATCCTCCTGAGCCTCCTTATGAGGAGCGCCACACCTGATCCGAAGACACCCCGGTACTGGTGGGCCTCATCTATCACCACGTACCTGAGGTTACTGTAGAACCTCCTCCACTGGTGGTGCCATGGGAGAATACGGTGGAGCTGGTGGGGGTTGGTGAGGACTGCCCGTGAGTTCTCACGTATCCATGGCCTCATCTCCCTGGGGGTGTCCCCATCGTAGGTTGCCGGGTTCAGTGTGATTCCAAGCTCAGATTCCAGGTGCCTCAGAACCTTCAGCTGGTCCCTTGAGAGTGCCTTGGCAGGGTAGATGTAGAGGGCCGTTGCACTCCCATCGAGGGTTAGGGTCTCCATTATGGGGAGGTTGAAGGCCAGGGTCTTCCCTGAGGCCGTTGGGGTTGTTATGAGGATGTTCCTGCCCTCCCTTACTGCCTCGAGGGCCTCTGCCTGGTGGCGGTAGAGTCTGATGCCGTTACCCTCAAGGTACTCCATGATGTTCTCAGGGAGGTCGGTGACCTTTGCGTATTCAGCTCTCCTTGCGGGGACCGTCTCAACGTGTTCCACTGCATCCCTGAAGCGCCAGTCCCTCCTGAACCTCTCAAGCACCCTTTTAACCATGTTAATAGAATTGGGGGACGATCCTATTAAATGTTTTTCAGTTCATGGATCTATCCCCACGTGATTCAAAATTAATATATACATGTAAACTCATATTATTTAACAGTGAAGAGGGGAGTGTTAATATCAGGAGAGTAATTGTGATTATCCTTGCACTTGCCGTTACTGCGGTGGCGGGCTGTGTCTCAGAGGAATCAGAATACCAGGACCAGAACCTCAGTAATTACCCGGATGTGAGTCCAGAGGATTACATGACCTCGGATACAGGTAATGTCTCTGGAAAAGGTGAATATGATGCCAGTGGAGTCTGCACCTACGTTGTCGATGGGGACACCATCGATGTTTCAGGGACAGGGAGGATACGCCTTGTGGGTGTCAACACCCCTGAGAGGGGGGAGCCTGGCTACAGGGAGGCGAAGGACTTCATGAAATCAATGTGCCTCTCAAGGACCGTGCAGCTCGACATAGACGATGCAAAAAGACATGATAAATACAGGAGGGTCCTCGCCGTGGTCTACGTGGACGGAGTCAACATAAACAGGGAACTCCTCAGGAGGGGATATGCTGAGGTCATGTACATTCCACCATCCGAGTTCAACCCATATGAGTGGACCTGAAATAAATATAATAATAAATATAATGTTTAATATTATAAACTAATTAAGGGGGTGATAAAATGGGGGAATTTAAACTCGAAGTTCTTAAGACCATGGGTACACTGATAACCACTGCATTCGGCCTAATAGCGGCTCTTGCCTGGAACGAGGCCATAAAGGCACTCATAACACAGTTCTTCAAGGCAGGCAATGAACTTACCGGACTATTCGTCTATGCGCTCATTGTGACCATCCTTGCAGTCATTGCAACCATCCTAATTGCAAGGAGCCTTGCTCATTACGGGATAGAACTACCTGAAGAGTGATTTACTAATCAATACTAATCTTTTATTTTAATATTAGGGACTTCCCTTGAAAATTCAGGATCAATGTAACTTATCTGTGTTTTTATTATTTCCCTCATTTTAATGGCTGGATCAAGGCAATACATTTCAAAATCTTTCTTGTCTATGTCCTCGGGATGCTTCACATGGGGAAATATCAACTTAAGGTAAGCTGTTGCCAATTTAATTATAGCATTTTTATCCCTTGTGTCTGCATCTTTAGGCACATGAACTAGTTTTTCGACTATATTTCTGAATTGAGAGTCTGTCCTAAGTTCATGTAGAATCTCTGAGAAATACTCCACATTTAGAGCATATCCCCTTATTATAAGATCTTCTCTCATTCTAGGAAGTTTCCATCCTTCAATAAACCCATGGAACCTATCCAAGAGCGCGGGGTCATTGAAAAACTTGTGTAAATTAGCAAAGTACCTGTTATCAACGGGTTTTCTTTCCTGTGTAAGGGGAATGTTTCCAAGGACCATTAAACCTGCTGAGGATTCACCTTTATAATTAGCCACAGAAAATGTACCTGATTCTAAGTAATTCTTTAAGGCGCCACGTAACTCACTTTCATCTGTAAATTTTATTGTTTCAACTTCATCTATTGCAACAAAATCGTAAAGAGTTAGTAATCCAGGGGTTTTTCTTGAAATGTCATATAAAAGTTTGGCTCTACTTATAACGCCACCACTGATTACCCATCCGTATTTACTCAGGTTATTGAAAACATAGGACTTCCCAGTGCCCTTGGGGGCTAATTCAAACATGTTAAGATTTGGTTCTACAAAAATCAGCAACCTTGATATAAAGAGAAGTTTCTGTTGTAGACTTTCGAAACCCTCTGGATTGTACTCCATTGACCTAATCAACAAATCAATCCATTCTGCAATTGTGAAGTCATTCCTCTTTTGCTTGAAATATTCTAGATCAACTTCATAAGGTTTGAATGACTTATAATCTACTATCTCTATAAAGCCCATTTTCCCATTATCTGGAGGACTATATGAAAGTTTTACTACACCCCAAACCTCTCCACCTTTTAGTTCGGGGTGCTTCTCAGCAATATAATTTGGAACTATACCCTCATTAGAACCGATACCTAGATCAGGAATAGAAAATTTTATAACTCCACTCCTTATATCTGGTTCAATTATAATCCTTGACAATGCGGTTATGGGGATGTAATCATTAATTAATGTCCCTTTAATAATTTTTTTATTTTTTTGAGCTATATGCCTGTTTAAAAAGAGTCTCAAATTTTCTTCATCAATTTTTCCCTCTTGAGTGCTGTTCCTCTGAATTAACCAGTCCTTTACGAAGGAGGGTAGATTATATCCTGAGAATACACCGTATATCTCAGGATTCTTTAGAACAGATTCCATTGGAAATTTCTCTTTAATTTTAAAGTCAAGCATGTTCATATAAGCTCCCTCTCCCTAAAGCCTCCTTTTAAATTAACCCTAAGATCCAATGTTTGTTTATTAATTTTTAACTTGATTTTATATAACTGTGGTCTTAGGTCACCTACCTGTGATAGATCTACCTGGTAATAACCATCGCCCTTATTTTCGACAGCCAATGTTTTGTTTTCAATTAAAGCTTCTGGTATTTTAGTTGGAACTGGGGATAATCTGAAAGTGACCACGGGATTACTGATATCAGCATCTAACTCAGCTGTTTCAAGGGTGTAAGTGACTTCTTTTCTAGCCTTTGATATTCTGAAATACGGAACTAGAACTTCTTCGGGAGTTGCGCCTCCGTGTGTCTCCCTAGATGGCACATTAGATAATGAAACATGCTTTAATGCCACTAAAACGTTTTTATCTGAGCATTCAGACTTTAAAGTTATATAATATTTATCATTCAAGTCCTCATTATTCTCCATCCAGAGGTATCTGCCCTCATGCTGGGCATCATCAAAATCAAGAATTTTATCATTAAACTTACTTAAAGTCAAAAAGCTAAACCCATGGTCTGAGTAGATATTGATAACCCCATAGTCGTTAATGGTGATTTCATCTTTAATTTTCTTTATGATCTGTTTAATTATTTCAAGTTCTTCTATTAACGTCTTCGGATGTCTATAATGGTTATTGTGTATATAGCCGTCTAGATCTCCAAATTTCTCAAAAGGGTATTTGTTACATTTTGTAATGCTTGGTAAATCAACGCGACAAATTTGTGCTTCAACTAGATAGTTTTCACCTAGATATTCATTTAGCAAATAATACACAAGTGGAAGCCACTCGGCACCTAGACCGTCAATCCAATAATTAACTCCATTTGGATCTATTTTGGGCTTTTCAATAGTATAAAACCAATCGAAAAAGGAATTCTTGTCATTATTCTTTTCTTCAATAAGTGATTTTAAATTCTCTGAGAAATCATTCCTAATTTTGCACATATTGTACTCTTTGAAATATTCTAATAACCACCTATCATAATCCAATATGGGCTTTAAATTATCCCAATCATAATAGGAGTAGAGTTCAGGGAAACAGTCCTTTAGATAATGTCTAATGGATCCTAAATCCATTTCCCTGACATTATTTATAACAAATTCTTTTTCGGCTGTGGATATCCCTGTAATATAAGGTGTCTGATCTTTTAGAGGTAGATCTTTGATCCTTTCCAATGCAACTTTAATTTTGCTCTCATCTATCTTAGGAATCCTTTTTAATATCTCTTTCCTCTCAAGATAGAAACTTTCAATGTTTTCAAGGCCGAATATTTCAAGCCAAAGTAATTCAATTAGTTCACTATTTTCTAGGCTATCCATTTTGGTAAAGCAGTGTTTTAGATATATTTTATCCTCTAAAAATTGTGAAACATAATTCTTTAATATCCACTTATAAAATTTGTCTGGTTCACTTAAGAAATATTCTACAAAATCAGCGGCCTTTAATTTATTTAAATCCATAATATTAAAATGATCCTTAATCAAAGAGCTTGTACTTACAACCCCTCTCTTGTTGAATATCTTGATAAGCCTGTTCCAATAATTAGAATCATTTTCATAAAAAGGCAATTCGAATTTTTCACCAAATATTGTCTCGACGAACTCCTTTTGATTCTTTATAATTTTTAAGTTAAATATTTCGTCAGGAAGCCATTTAGAATGAAAAACCTGGATGACCTTTGAAAAAGAGAGAACCTTCATAGTTCCCGGATTTTTCCATAAGTTGAACCAGTCCGTCGTACTTTTGATTATTTCAAATTCTGGGAGTTGCAGCTTATCATCAAAATTAAATGTAGCATGATATATCGTCACAGGTTTTATATTCCCAACAAGCTTCCAGATAGGAGCCCATTCGTCTTTCCTGTAGAATTCATCAATAAACTCCTTCTTAAATCTTTTATAAAGTCCGACAAGGGGAATGTATATTCTTGAGTAATCATTGGTCTCTATTTCAGACAAGGCCTTTAGAAGACCATAAAAGTCATTAGTTGGGGTGAACCTGAGGAATTCTGAAAGAGGAACAACTACAAGCCTTGAATCCTCCTTCAACTTATTCTTTATTTCCAGGAGGATACTATCCTTTGTAAGCCACTGCATGTTATCCAGTAGGGAATCAAGGAAGACCACATCTGAAAAATTTTTTAAATGTTCGATTACTTCATTTAATTCCTCAAATGAATTCAAAAAAATGAATCTAACAGGGTACCTGTTTTTAGAGTTTTTGTCCTCCTCAATCTCCAAAAAAAGATCATTGAAAGAGTTAAACTCTTTCAGGTTGGAATGCATGCCTTATTCCCCCATTAATCTTCTTAATGGACCTATAATTGAAGGATTCTCATCCACGAGCCTTTGGAGTATATTCTTCAAATTTTCAGGGTCTAACTCATTAATCTTATCTTTTATTTTTTTTATTTCATTCTCAGGCAGTTCAGGCTCGGGTTCAGTTTCAGTTTCTGAGGACTTTGGAGGTTCCGAAGGCTTAGGGGGATGATTAACGGTCCCTATATACCAATCTTTAACCTTATATTCAACATCCTTCTCTTCCCAGGACCCTATATCCTCCTGCATATGATGCTTAAGGTAGTTCATTATTTCATGGTAATTTATTATTATATCGCCATGTTCTTTTAGGTATTGTTCAAGCCACTTTCTGAATAAAGAGGTCCAAAGATCTTCTTTTTGTGATAAAACAGTTTTTATATGGCTTTTAAGATCAAGTTCAAAACCTTCCATTTCAGTGAGGATCTTCCCTATTTTCTCCGAGTTTATTTCGGTATCGTTAGACCTCGTAAATTCAAAAATCAGGTTAAATATCTTTTCAAATTTCTCAGGCTGATTAGACTCTCCGCACTTAAAGAGCCATAATGGAGTGTCTCGTTCTTTAACCCATTCCTTGATTTTCCATTTAACCTCATTTAGGCTAGTAATGTCCTCAAGGTCAAATATATCAGATAATAGTCTAATCAATTTCTTTTCATCTTCAGAACCGCATCGAACATTAAGTTTTTCTCTGTTTCTATTGTTTTCCCAGTATTCGAATATTTCAATGACTTTATCCCTCATTCGCTCTTTGGTAACTTGTATTCCTGATCCTGCTTCGAATAACTGGTCAACATATTTTCTCATTAAAAATGATAGGGCTGCTATGTTAATTTTAGATTTATATAGTCCATAGGGTGGTTTCGACAAGAATTTAAGTGCATCGCCCAAATTGAAGACACCATCCCCTTCCATTTCGATTGCTTTCTCTATTTCTCTATCCATTACAATAAGAGGATGTTCTCTGTTTACATCAGCTTTAAAATTAAGATCGTTATCGACTATATAATTCTCATTATGGTCTTTTAGTATGATTCTTAGATACTTATTAATACCTTTTTTTGTTTTTTCTTCTAAGTCATCTCTGTTTTCCGAAAATAGAAATATTTCAGCTGTTTTTTGAGATCTTTCATTTTTCCAGATGTTCTTATTTTGCTTTGAGTTTACTGTTTCAAGTCCATTAGTAAAGATTTCCTTTGAGAAGAAATCCTCTATAAAGTTTCCAAATTTTGAAAATATTTGAGGATACTTATCTCCATTAAAGAAGCAGGTTAAATAATCGTTTTGTATTTCACTAATCCAGTTATCAATGATCTTTTTGGCGTATTTCTCATTTTCCTCTTTATCATCCATATAATTGTGCCTAGCAGCGATATTGCTTCTTGCCTTATAGTCTAAAAATCTATCAAAGTTTTCTTCGCCAAGTTCATTTTTACTTACAACTAACAATTTATTTCTTAGGTGATCCTCTTTAGATGCTTCGCTTAAATAGGACTCAATCTTGTTTATCTCTGTTCCATCCAATCCCAAAAACAATGCGATTTGAACAGCATGGTCTTTACTAAAGGCATTTTCAAGCTTGGAATTTAGATTAAACTTATTTGGAGGCAAGTCAAAAATATGGGTCTCAACTTCCCTCAAAGCATTTATACTGTTTAGTAATTCCTTTTTATGCTGATCACTTAAAACAATTGATACTTTGTTATAAGTCTCTTTAAGGGACTCCTTTTCTCTCTCTACTTCTTCATGGGGTAATGTTGAAGTAGAGATGAGAAACAATCCGTCAGGATTCTTGTTTACTATCTTTTCATTATCTATGTATTCTAGAACCTCTTTAATAGTATCCTCTTTTAAATAACCCTTAAATATATGGCAGATATTTTTCATTTCAGGTCTTAATATCGGGGTTTCCCCTAATTCAACAAGACGATATATGAGGTTTAGAAGGAGTACTGCTTTAAAAACAGCAGAATAGTTCTCTCTAAGTCCATCAATCTTTTCCTGGTATAATTTATATCTTTCAATGATAGAATATACCTTTTCACTTTCAATTCTTTCAAAATCTTTAAAGAAGAAGTCCCACAAATGATCTGCAGTTAAAAATGGTCTTTCTGTCACATCGTTGGATAAGAAGGCTTTAAAACCGCTTTCATCATCATATAGGAACTTAAATATGCTCCTTTCAGTGGACCCAATTTGACGAGCAATAATAGTCGCTATGTATGCGGTGTATGGGTGTATTGGGAAAATGTTTTCAAGTGAAGATCTCGCATTATCTTCAATTTCAGTTATTCTAGCTATAACATCCTCTATTCCACTTATATTTTGATTTTTAAGTGAGTTCCATGCCTCTGCGTCCTTCTTTTTTATAGTGTGCTCTATTAGATGATATGTTGTAACACTTTCCATTGTGTACTCAATGAGATTAAATCTTCCAAGAATTTTTTCAATGTCCTCATCTTTTCCTTTATTTTTTAGTTGATATGGGGTCTTGTGTGATATTATAAAGAGGTATATTCCATGTTTCGGAGAGAGTTCCGCGATATTCTGAACTTCAGTTAAAAGGGGGCCAGAATTTTCTAAATCCATTATTCCAGTGAATTCATCCCAGAAAATAACAAGATTATCGGCTATGTTCCTCATTTTTAATTCTTCATTAATTTCCTTAAGCCAGTCAGTTATATTCTCTCTTGCAATTATAATACCCTTGGAAGAAAGAATTTTTTCAATCTTTCTCTGTATTTCAATGTCTTCTTTTTCAAGTAAAGTGATTATACTATCTTTACTTCCATAGATCTCTATTTCTGTACCTTCAAAAAGACTTTCAAAATTTAAATGACCATTATTTAAAGATTCAATTAATTTTTCGAAATCAGTTTTTACGCTTAATTCATGTCCTTCTTCAGCCAGTGCTCTTCTAACAGACTTCTCAACAAGAAGAGCAAACTCTCGGGGGTCTGTAATGCCGGCAGTCCCTTTTATTACAACAGGAAATATTCTCTTTTTTTCTCTAAAAGATTTCAATCTAGCAGCTAACTGAGGTTCCTTAATTTCAAGATCATCCAAAATTTTAGGATCATCTGACAAGAGGTGTTTAATAACTGCTGCTGCGTGACTCTTCCCTGTTCCATAGGTACCCTGAATCCATATGGATTGTCTATCTTCCACACGGTTACTTTCAAGTGCATTTAAAGTTTCGCCCAAAATTTTATAAAACCTTTTGTTAGGTATGAATGTTTTCCAGTAATCTTCTAGTTCATTTTCTAAGTCATAAGCTGGCTGAAATCTTTCATTTAAAGAAATTATGTCTGAATATAGCATTATAACCCCTCACAATATGTTTTGATTACATCTAAAGATGCCAAATCTTCTCTTAAACGGATGTTATCGAGATCAGCCACTAGATCAACACTTAAAATCCTCTGTCCTTCTTGCAGACCTCTTAATATTCGTTCAAAATTGTTTTTTGATAATCCGAATATTTTATAGGGTCCCCCTTCAAAATCGTTTTCAAAAAGCTCGGATACTGTGAAGTTTCTTCTTGAAGTGTTTTCAGCCAGTTTATAAAGGGAATAAGCTACAACATATGGGTTAATGTCACTAACACCTAGTTTATGAATTGACTTAATTGCCCTACCCTTTTTTTCTATAACGCCAATACCTAATTTGTCACCTAATGGCGAATTATCAAACATGTTTACCATGGCATCTATGGGATTACCTATTGTGCCTTTACTATACTCTGGATAATCCAAGCCCATCTTTTCTTTTAACTCGTTTTTATCAGTTATTTTGCCCCAAGGAATTTTATTCAAATACCAATTAACTACCATCGAATTGTAATACATGTTATTCCATATTATAAGCCAAGCGGATGACTTGTCCTTCTTGTAAATTTCTCTTAAGTAGTTTCCAAGATCAGTGCTAACTTTTTTCTTTCCGTCAATCAATTCAGCGTCTATAAGCCATCTTAATACAGCAGGTACTTGCTTGGGCCCTAAAGTATTGTTAGAAAGCCATTCATCTCCTAGAACAAAAAAGTCGTTTAACCATTCCTGCCTAAGACCAAATGTTGAATATTTATCTATTCCACCGGTTCTTTTTTTCATTTTAATACCCCCTACAGAATTATAGACTGATGCTGCAATTATACAGCCATTTTTTGAGAAATATAGACATTTATGACACTTTTTACAGAAGTTTGAATTTATCTTCAATTTATCAACTGTTTCTAAAGCAAAATTAGGGCACTCAGCCTGACATAATCCACAATTAACACAGAATGTTGTTTTATAGAGAATCTTCCTAATTTTCGATTTAACTGTTGGATTTTCAATATTCCATACTTCGATTATTTGTTTCTCTGAATTTGAATTCTTAATTTTAAAGTCAACCTTACTATCATCAATCCTTATTTCACCCGAAAACTCGCCTTTATTTTCGCGATAATTTCGATCTCCAAGGACTTTGCACCATTCAAGAAAACTTTCCCTTGGATTAGTAATGGTTCCTTTAATCTTATCAGAGTCTTCAGAGATTATTATGTTCGACTCCAGATCTAATCCAAGACCTCCAGCCCTTTTCTTCCATTCACCGTTAGCAATGAACTTCTTCACATTCTTCTCAGGAACCCCCCTTATATTAGCGTAATTTTTGATGAACGAAATATAATGCTCTAAAGATTCTTTCTCGAGGTTATAATTGATGAATTCTGTCCAAACTGAAGAATATGGACATAAAATGCATCCGACTCTACTTAAACCCCATCTATAAGCCTGGTTTAAGTTTAAACCTCTATAAAAGAGATAAAGGTAAACTTCAGTTATATTCCAATCAAGTATAGGACGTGCATTTATAATAGCCGAGTGTTTGACTTCACCTTCAATTCGCGAATAAGTAGACCTTTTGGAACTTTCCTCTGATCTAACACCCTCAAAAACTATGACCTCCGAATAATCTTTTAGGATTTCCTTTAAAAGATTTTTAAAAGGAGCTGTTTTTAGTGCATCGGTACACCATCTCTTAAACCTGCTAGGTAACCCTGCATATTTAATCAGTTCCGCTGCGGATTTAGGAGGTTTAGCTGTTTTAAATTTTAGTTTGGGATATTTGTTAAGATACTCCTCCTTAGTTCTTTGAACATTTTCATAAGTAAAGCTATTTTCAAGTGTAGTATCTGAAAATATAACAATTAAGTCATCAGGCGGAATTACACGGGTTACCAGGTCAAGTATAACCTGAGAGTCCTTTCCACCGCTATATGAAACCGTGAAAATAGAATCATTCTTATAAATATTATAGACACCTTGAATAAAGTCCATCGCCTCATTTTCTAAAACAAAAAGTTTGTCTTTATTCTTTTTTACCAATTTCTTGATATCTATAGGCTCTATTTCTATTTTTTGATCATTTAAGAATTCTATTTTGGGGTTTTCAAAGAAATTTCCGCCTTTAGTTTTGGCAATAATTTCACCATTATAATAATAATTGCGTCCAATTGCCCATAATAGTGGTTCTTTAGATTTTGGATAGTCCATCCATTCATCAAAACCTAAAAGGTCAAGTTCCTCGAAAAACACTGGTCTGGGAGGACTAACACCAAAATGGCTTTCTGTTAAAATTACAAAGTTTTCACTCATATCCCATTTTAAGTTATATATTTTATACACACCCCTTCAATGTGAGAATATTGTCTAGATTAGTAAACTTTTAAGATTAAATACACGCTCTAATTATGTACTTTTAATTAAAAAAGAATTTCCTTTCGGTAATTTTAGAAATATATATCTATAAAAACATAGAGAAATGTAGGGTTTGAAAACGTAATATCAATTAAATAATGGCTATTGTTATTAAAGACATGAGGTGAACCAATGAAAGGAGGGGGAAAATTAGGTGGGGGAACCTTAGAAATAATACAAGACAATAATGAGATAAAAAGGGCTCAAAGTAAATTCTCAGATATTCTAATGAAAAGAGCTGACAAAGTCGTTGAGGGGGGAGCAGGCTTTCAGGGTGGTGAAGAGAAGGGGAAGGTTTACTGGATCTCGAACCTCAGGATATGGTACATGACCCGTTTCATCAAGGGAAGCAGGTACTGGAACGGTTTTGGGACGGATGAACCTGCTGAGGGTGAAATCAATACAATAGTCTGTGAGATAAACTTCCCTCCTGAAGGCATAAATCGTAGAATAGGAGCTGCCTTTGCACGTGACCCCCTCGGAAACTACTACGTGGTTCACAGGGGCAAACTTGGCGGTAATTACAGTAAAAAATTTTTTGAGGATAACTATAAGGGCGAGTGGACAGACGTGGTTGATGGTGACCGCAAAAGCAGAGTTGTGGTGATAGGACCCCTGAACGAGACACTCCCTGAGAATATAAGAGACTTTGTATATGAAGTTAAAAGGATAAAAACCGATTTTAATCTTAAAGAAAAATTTCAGAAGATTCTCAATGAATATAAAAATGCAAGAAAAGGAGTGTTCACTGGACATCCCCTTGCAAAACTCCTTCGCACAGATTTACCCAATGAACTTAAAAAGATAGTTCCAGAATCAGATTACCTCATAAAAGGATCCGCCGGACAGGGAAACTGGGCCATAATACCATGGGTAGCTATAATGGACCCCAATATAACAGATACTACTCAAAAAGGATTTTACATAGTATACCTATTCAAAGAAGACATGGATGGAGTGTATCTATCCCTCCATCAGGGAGTAACAGAAATAGCAAGCACCTACAAGGATCCAGAGAAAGTACTAAAGGAACGTGCAGTAGCTTTAAGAACCCATGTAAAAGACGAGGAGTACTTAAATGAAATTTCATTGGGCAAAACAAGGTATGCGCCCTTATATGAAGCAGGAAACATCATAGCAAAATATTACCCATCAAATAAACTGCCAAATGATGATGAACTAGTATCAGACCTTCAAGAGTTTTTGGATATCTACAAAAAACTTGAACCCATATATAAGAATATCATAGAAGATAAAGGAAAGGGAACTGACTTTTATACCTATCTAAGACTCAAGGAGTACCACTTCAAACCTGAACTCGTCGAGAACTTCCTCCTCTCACTCAAGGTGAAACCATTCGTTATCCTCACAGGTAACTCAGGTACAGGTAAGACGAAGCTCGCCCAGCTCTACGGCCAGCACATCTCAACCCCTGAGATTAAGAGGTACCTCATCGTACCCGTGGGTGCCAACTGGACCGAGAAGAGGCACATATTCGGTTACCTCAACATCATGACAGGTAAATACCAGAGCACACCTGCACTGGACTTCATCAGAAAAGCCTCAAAGGACCCCGAGAATCCATACATACTCATACTCGATGAGATGAACCTCTCACACGTGGAACGCTACTTTTCAGACTTCCTCTCAGCCCTCGAGAGTGGTGAACCCGTACCCCTCCATGACGACCCTGACTGTGACTTTCACTCAGAGATAACACTCCCAGAGAACCTCCTGGTTGTCGGTACCGTGAACGTGGATGAGACAACCTACATGTTCTCACCCAAGGTCCTTGACCGTGCCAACACCATAGAATTCGAGACCCTGAACCCCAGGGAATACCTCCTGGAGGAGGGGGAACCCGGGGAACCTGCTGGGGACCTGGAATTTCTGGAGGACCCCCTCAACCATGACGCCAGTGACCCCGGGGACCTGGGTGGCATCCGTGATGAGCTGGTCCGTGAACTCAGCTTCTTCCATGAGAAACTTCAGAGGGCAGGATTTGACTTCGGTTTCAGGGTCACCAGGGAGGTCCTGGAATTCATGCGCGCCGCATGGGTGTACGAGGGAAAACCCGCAAAATGGGAAAACTGGGAGCGCTACCTGGACGCCCAGATCAAACAGAAGATCCTCCCCAAGATCCACGGCCCGGAGAGGCTCCTGAAGGACACCCTCAATGAGCTGAAGGACCACTGCGAGGGGAGATTCCCTGACTCCCATGATAAACTAGGGGAAATGGTGGAGACACTGAGGATCCAGCGCTACGTATCATTCATAAGGTAGTTGAAGATGGACTCCGAGATTATCATAGAGTTTCAGATGGGCACCCTGAGGATCAGGGGCGGCCCGGCCCCCAGGGAGATACCTGAGAGAACCATCGAGGTTAACGGTTACCCTGTGAGTCTCATAAACGTCCCCGAGGTTGAAAGACCTGGTCTCAACGCAATCGAGTACTGCCCATACTATGATAACCTCTCAGAGATCATGCTGCTTGAGGAGACCCAGTACCATGTGCTCTTTGAGGGTTCAGGTGAATGTGATGTCCTCCCCTCCCTGAAGAGGGATGCTGTATTCCAGGAGCTCAGGTTTCAGTTGGAAGAAAAATCAGCGGGTTTCCTCAACTTCAGGAGCTACGCAGGCAAGTCCTTCCTTGATGTCTCCTCCGGCGACCTCCATGAGACGATACCCGTCGAGGTGCGCTCAAAGAAGATAAACTACCATGAACAGTACCCTGCAATGCTCTCAGACCTTTCAGATGAGATAACCTCCCTCATACTGAACTCCGATTCCCCAATATTCCAGAGGTTCACCGTGGATGAACACTCAGCAAGAACACTGTACGAGGACTTCCTCATCCTTGAGCATATCTTCAGGCCTGAGAACCTCCATGCCGATGCAGAGCACATAAATCAGATGTACTCATCTGGCCTCCGGCGGGAGGTTGAACTGGTGCCTGCAGGCCTGGCAGCCACCGTTGACCCTGAGGAGATCATATCCGTGATTTCAACCCCGGGCAGCATTGATGGGGGTATCCCCAGGGTACTCCCCGAGGTGAGACTCCGTGAGACCCCTGACATCCCCGAGAACCGGTTCTACAGGTACTTTCTTGAGTCAGTTGAGGACCTTATCCTGAGGTTACTTGAAACAGCCCCTGAGGGTTACATAAGGGACTCCCTTGAGGGGTTCCTTGATGATGTCAGGGGATTCCTCTCTGCCCGCTGGCTCATGGATGTGGGTGAACTCAGTGTTCTCCCCCTCAACTCACAGGTCCTCCAGAAGAGGGAGGGTTACAGGGATATACTCAGGTACTTCTTCATGCTGGACCTCTCACTCAGGTTCACCTGGGATGAACTTGAGGATGCCATCAGGGGCTTTGAGAGGAAGCTCAGCGAACTCTACGAGTACTGGTGCTACTTCAGGCTCATAGGGATACTCGAGAATATAACCGGGGACTCCGTTAACCCCTGTGATATCTTTGACCTCAATGACTGGGGTGTGAGGCTCAGGAGGGGGATGTCGGTGCTGAGGTTCAGTATGGGGGATTTGGAAATCGCATTATCCTACAATGGTAGATTCACGAGGAATACCCGTTGCAGTTCCTATTCACTGCCCTTCAGACCAGACTATTCACTTCTCGTGGATGTGGGGGAGTGCACCTACTTCATCCACCTCGATGCCAAGTACCGTTCAACCGTTAACCCTGAGGACTTCTATGATATCGACCTCCGGGACGCCGAGGAGGAACTTGAAAGCCGGTACAGGGATGGGGATGTCTACAAGATGCATACCTACAAGGACGCCATACTCCACAGCATGGGGGCCTACATCCTCTACCCTGGCAGCAGAAGGGTGATATTCAATGAGGAAACCGGAGAGGTCCCTTCTGTGGGTGCATTCCCCATGCGACCCGGTGACTCTGCTGCGGATGAGAAGAGACTCCGTGATTTCATTGAGAGGGCCATCAGGAGAATAGCTGAAGAAAAATAAAGAATTAAAATGGATCATCCGAGAAGGTCACTTAGCCTCTCGGCGCTCCTCTTCATCTCTATCCTGATCATTCCCAGGTTCACATCCACGTCGGTTATCACGACGAGGATCCCCTCACCTGCGTCGATCATGAGGGTCTTACCACGTTTACCCTCAATCATGACCTGCTCGAGGGGCTCATGCTTTATCTCCTCGGCCGACCTCTCGGCTGTACCGAAAACCGCTGAGGCCATTGCACCCACGAGTTCCGCGTCGATGTCACCTGAAACCTCACTCTCTATTATGAGACCGTCCTTTCCAACAACCAGGGATCCGTTAACACCGTTCACCCTTCCAAGGTCCTTGAGTATCCTCTCTATCAACTTCAAACCCCCTATTCAAACATCTTCCTCATGCACCTTCTTATTGTACCCTCAGCTGCACGGTCCCCCATGACGGTTTTGAGTTCACCTGTGAGGGCCTGTGCAGCCACAAGGTCCGTGTGTTTAACATCGGCGCCCTCGATCCATTTCATGACATCATCGTTGAGCTGGGAGATCTTCCTGAGGGCTGCGTCCAGTTCCTCCTGTTCATCAAGGAGGTGCATTGACTTTGCGCTTTTCACCAGGAGTTCAGGGTTCATGGCCCTGGCCATTCCATCAACACCTGATGTCTCAACCAGGGATGCCATGGTCTGGAGTGTCATGAGTATCTGCTTCTCAACCATCTCCTCAGGGGCCTTTATTATCTGGGTACCCACGTAGTAGTAGTCCAGGACACCTGCAAGTGCCACCGCAGTGACCAGGGAGCCCATATCTGCAACCGCCGAGGTCACATCCGCCGGGACCACGTAGGCTGTCTTACCAGTGCTCTCTGCGAGTTCAGCGCACCTTGAGATCTGTTCATCTGTTGCAATGTCAAGTTCCGCTGTGGGCCTTCCGCCTATAACGTAGTGTTCGTGCTGCGGTGTCCCTGGCACAGCCGCAGGGTGCATTGAGGACACACCTATATCTGTTCTGTCCATTTTTAATTCTTTTTCAAGGACATAGTACAGCACCACCGGTGATACCGTGCAGGTGTTGGCTATAACCGCACCCTCTGGTAGCTCAGGAAGTATATCCCTGGCTATCCTTACGGTTCCCTTTCCGAAGGGTGTGAATAGCACCGCAACATCGGCGTCGGCTGCGGCCTCCTTATCGTTATCTGTGACGGTTACACCTGCTTCCTCAACAAGGTTCCAGTGTTCATCTTCCAGTACGTCCCTTACAGGTTCTGCAAGTGTAACCTCGTGTCCGGCCTGTGCGAATTCCATGGCCATTCTGCTTCCGCCGTATGGAGCCTCCCCGCCGTACTTTTCAGGGAGGTTCAGTTCCTCAGTATATAATTTCTGATTACCAGCACCGTAAACTGTCACCTTCATTGTTATCACTCTTTCATGTGAAAGTCTCCAGAAGAAAAAATAGGTTATGAAAACTCACCCTATTAAAGTTTTTCCATGAATGGGTGGATAATATCATGTTATTACTCATTCAGAACATTGATATTCTATTATTACTTATTCGAAACATTAAATGGAGTTTTAATCTGAAAGATTTCATTTTTCACGCGTGAAAGGTTATAAATAATCCATAATATAGAATTAGTATCCAGTTCATGCTTCCTTAAGGGGGTTTCAATGTGAAAGATCTTCAGAAAGGTGTCAGGGTACTTTTTGAGGTTATAATACTTGTTCTCCTTGGACTTGATGGGCTATCACTGCTTGTCAGCACATTCCTTCCCCTTCAGCCCGGGACATTCTCAAGGATAGTCCTCCTGGACCTCCTCACCAGTATCACGGTTGTGACAGCCTACATACTTCGGCCAGGAGTCCGCGACAGGTGGAACATTCCCGTTGTGATGGTGCCCTTCTACTTCATTGGCGTGAACCTCCTGGGGGCGAACCCTGATTCTGTCATACTTGCAGTTCTGAACCTCATAAAGGTTGTGGGGCTTTTCATTGCATTCAGGGACCTTGCGGGGTCTGTGGGGGAGTTCATAAGGACCAGCCGCCTCGGCTATGGTCTGGGACTCTTTGTATCTGTGCTTTTCGTATTCACAATCGTCTTCTACCTGGTTGAAAGTCCTGTGAACCCCCTTGTGAGGACATATGAGGACTCATTATGGTACGTCCTCCAGACCATCACAACGGTGGGCTACGGTGATATAATACCTGTAACAGCCCTTGGCAGGCTGACCGGTGTGATCATAATGATCAGTGCCATTGCATCCACAAGCCTCATAACCGCTTCTGCGACATCCACCCTCCTTGAGACCCTCAGGAAGGAGCAGGAGAGGATAGAATCTGCACGAAGGGATGAGTTCAGGAGGCTCAGTGATAAGCTGGATGAACTCGAGATGAAACTTGAGAGAATAGAGGATATGCTTGAAAAGGCTAACCTAAAAAAGAGATAAATTAACCCTTCACCGCTGTCCCTGTGGCCGTCACAGCAAGAACCTCTCCACCGAGGCCCCTGAGCACCGTGACCTCAACATCGATGTCAACCACTCCAACGGCCCCCATGGCCTCAGCATTCTGCAGCATGCGCTCAACAGCCAGCCTTCGAAGTTCGGTGATTTCATCAGGTTTCCCCACAGCCTCCCCTGCGGCTATACCAAGCATTTCACCTCCGGCATCATAGCCAAGGGGTATGCTTCCGTTTTTTGGCACCAGAAGGTCACCCACACCCTTACCTGCGAGTCCAAGGAGGTATGTTATGATAGCTGCGAGGAGGAAGTTCACTGCTGTGGGGAAGGCCGCCTGGAAGGCCAGCATCAGACCCCCCACCGTGAACACATTCCACTCAATGGGTTCGGCCGGGAAGAACCAGCCGTAGATGTTCACAGCAAAAAAGACCAGGATCGCGCTAACAGCACCGGTACTTGCCCCGTACTTCCTCCCTGCAATGTATGACTCGACGAATCCTGCAAGGAGGGGGGATACTATGTACATGATGTTGAAGCCGAATACCACAAGCTGGAACCTTACAGAGAGGATGGCTGATAAGAGGCCCGCTCCAAGGCCCGCTGCAACCGCAATGACGGCCCACCTGTACCTCCCCACAGAAAACACCCCGGTTCACTCCTCAAGGGACACCGCTGTCCCGGTGGCGGATACGAGGATCGTGTTACCCATTGTACCCCCGAGGTTGTGGTAGTCAATCCTCACCCCTATAACTGCGTCAGCCCCCAGCTTCTCGGCGGCCTCCCTCATGGAGGATAGGGCCAGTTCCCTTGCCCTTGCAAGTTCCCTCTCATAGGCCGATGTCCTGCCACCAACCACGTCCCTCACACCCGAGAAGAGGTCCTTGTATATGTTGGCCCCTATGAGCGCATCCCCGGTCACGATACCATGGTACCTGCCTATCACCTTACCCTCAACGGTATTCGACGTTAACATGAGCATCACCAAAACCCCCTTCTAACCATATCCAGCTCGTAGTCCCAATATGCAAGGTGTCCCTCCATCATCGACACCCACTCAAAATATATCCACAAGGGGATACATAGTTAACTGTATAGATAAAGGGGGGTTTATATGAGGGAATATTTTTTTCTGCTCCTCATCGTTGTGGCCGTTGCTGTCTCAGGCTGCACCGTCACAACCGAGGGCAACAATACAGTCCCGGACGTTCCATACAGGACGTACTCTGACAGTGAGATCTCATTCAGGTACCCTGCGAACTGGACCTCAGAGAACCTGACGGTTGCAAGTCCAAACAGCATCGCAGCGGTCGCTGACCCATCAGGGGTGGATGAGGCAGGTAACCTTGAGACCCTGGTCATCATACAGAGCATTCCACTGCCATCAGGGAGGACCCTGAAGGACGTCTATGATGAAACCTACCGGGCCTTTTCAGGTGAGCCAGGTTACAGGCTGATCTCTGAGAGGACGCTCACAGTTGACGGTGTAACCGCATATGAAAACATACACACCATCAACGTGGATGGGGTGGCGAAACAGGAACGTGCAACCTGGCTTGAGAAGAACGGGAAGATCTACGTCATACTCTGCGGAACAACGCCTGAGAGGTTCGAGTCTGAAAAGAGGAACTTTGACCTTATCACCTACTCCTTCCAGGTGAAGTGATGAGGCCCCTCACATCATTTTCTATCACTGCATCAATATCCAGGGTGAAGTGATGAGGCTCATTCCCATTCTTTTTCTGGTTATCGTATCTTTATCATGCTGCACAGCGGGTTACAGGGTCTTTGAGAACCATGAGATCATATTCCACTACCCCGCATCCTGGAGGCAGGTCTCCTTCATCCACCCACCATATGATGTGGAACGGGGTTACGAGTATGCCATCACCGTTGCAGAGCCTGGCGGGGAACTCAGGACCATGGTCACGGTTGAAAAACTGAAGGCTGACTACAGGTTCCCTGTACCGGATAATCTCACCGGAGAAAGGGAGGTCACAGTGAACGGCTACCGTGGGGTTGAGTTCATTTACCCTGAAAATGGTAGCATGGTGAGGGCGACCACAATTGTCACCCCCAGGGGGCGGTATGCCGTGATATGTAAGGCAGATAGGGGTGACTTTGAAATGGAGAAGGAAAACTTCGACCTTGTAACATACTCATTCAGGGTGAAGCAGTGAAAACTAAAGGGTCCCATAGAGCCCTGCTACATGCTCACATATGGAGTGGAAGGTGCACCACCTGCAGAAATCGTTCTTCCTTGCAGGGAATTCCTCCCTCCTCACCCTACCGGCAACCTCAATGAGAACCGCTTCAACATCATCCAGTGGTTCTATCTCATGCCACTCTGAATCCTCAAAGGTGTAGGCAAGGAAGCCATCAAAGTCCTCTTCAAGGGCGTGCCTGTAGAGTCCAAGCTGAAGAGAGATATCAGTCGCCTCTATACCTTCCCCTGTCATTGCCTTGAAGTCAACGAGTTCCAGTCCGCCATTGGGGTTTTCTATGATGAGGTCTGTCTGACCTGTCAGCATGAAGCCATCCCTCATTATACTGAAGGGTTTCTCTGCAGAGATTATTCTGGCTGCACGGGACCTTATATCCTCAATGTAGCGTTTCAGTTTTGATTTGAAGGCATCAAACGCCTCCCTGCTTAAATTCAGATCCCTGAGGGTTTCTGATGCCAGCTCATGTATGTAGCCATCGGTTATGACCTCACCCCTCATGAGGCGCCTGTTTATCCTCCTGAGGCACTCATGGACCGCCATACCATAGAGCTGGTTCCTGGTTGACGGGACATCGAAGCCGTACTCATAGAGCATCATGTACCTGAATGGGCACGTGAGGTAGGTGTTGAGTTCTGTGAAGCTCATCCTGAAGGTCTCCATGGATTCAATATCCCCCACCTCACAGGTGTTCTTTATGACCTCTATCCTGGCATATTCAGGGTCTATCCTCCCCAGCTTATCGCTTGTTATCCTTGAAGCCGAGAGAAGGTCCTCTATGAATGGTGAATACCCCAGTCTTCCCCTGTGGTTCTCTGTCGCAGAGATTATGAGCATGTCCTGGGCCCTTGTCATTCCCACATAGAATAGCCGTCTCTCCTCAAGTACATCACCTCTTCCAGTACTCTTTCTGAGTTCATCAGGGATGCTGAGGTCCTCCTGTTCATCTCTATTCTTCCTTGGTAGTTTTCCATTGAAGACAGAACAGATTATGACAACGGGAAACTCAAGGCCCTTTGCCCTGTGCATGGTCATGACATTGACCGAGTATGGGTTGTCAAGGAGGATCTGGTCGTACTTCTTAACGCTTCCTGTCATCGCCATCCTCACAAACTCCATGAGGCCCTCAACGGTGGGCTCTGATGACACCCTCTCATAGTCCTTGATTATTGAACTGAACCTTGCAAGGTTGTAGAGTTTCTCCCTTGACTCATCATCACCCCTCTCAAGGAGCCTGTGGGGGTACCTGCTGATCTCAAGGATCTCATAGTACCTCTCAAGGACGCCGAGTTCACTGTCTATGAGTCTGTTGAGGGCTACGAGTTTTTCGATGTCATCCTGATGGGTGAATCCAGCTTCCCTGAATTCTTCATGGGTTCTGAATGATCTGAGGTCCTCTTCATCCATATTCCTGATTATCTCAATACTTTCACCCGTTATATCCATGAAGTCGCTCTCGAAATGCTCGGTATTTTCAGGGCTCAGTTTCTTGATTATCCTCCTCCTTATACTCCTTGTGTGGTGGAGGAGCTGTATGATGTAGAGTATCTCCTCCCTGTCAAAGAATCCGCCCTCGCCGTAAACGTTGAAGGGCATTCCCTCCCTTCTGAGTTCATTCATTATCTCGCCTGCATCGTGTTTGACACTCCTGAAGAGGAGTGTCACGTATCCCTGATGGGGAACCACATTGTGATCAACAAGGGCCCTTATTATGCTGACTATGTTGCGTGGCTCGTCCTGGTGGGTGGGGTTGTCAAGGATGAAGACCCTGTTTTTTGAGTTCCTCACGGGTTTTATGGTCTTTGGGTAGTCCCTGTACCCCTCCATGAACCTCTGGGTGATGTCCACTATGCTGGGTACTGAGCGGAAGTTCCTCTCAAGCATCACAACCTCTGCATCGTACTTGTCCTCGAAGCCCAGGAAGTTCTCTGGCGTGGATCCCCTGAAGCCGTAGATGCTCTGGTCCTCATCCCCAACTGCGAATATGTTTTTTCCATCACCTGCAAGGAGCTCCAGGAACCTCTCCTGTATGGGGTTGGTGTCCTGGTACTCGTCAACCATGAGGAACCTGTACCTTGTCCTGAGGTCCTCGAGGACCTCCTCATCACTTTCAAGAAGTTTTACGACCTGCCACTGCATCCCTGAGAAGTCCAGGACCCTCTTTTCCTCCATGAGTTTGAGGTATTTACCATATGCCTTTGCAGCGACGATTTCCATTCTTTTTGAACCATGGGAGCGGTGGTATTCCAGCAGGGCCTCCGGTTCAATCATGTTCTCCTGGCATTCACTGAAAAAGGTCTGGATTTTAAGAAATCGTTCCCGGGGTGTGTGCCTCAATCCAAGTTCTTCCCTGTGGTCGTAGATGAACATGAGCTGTTTTTCCTCATCCAGGACATGGAAGTGGGAACCCAGGGGGTGGTGGTCAGGGTACATGCGGAGTATGCGGTTGCAGAATGAGTGTATGGTGGATATCTGCATCTCCTCTGCCCTTGAACCCACACGCCCCAGTATCCTCTCCTTCAGCTCATCGGCAGCCTTCTTTGTGAAGGTTATCACCACGAGGCTTCCTGGATCAACCCCCCTTTTCTCTATGAGATGGGCCACCCTCTCAACTATGATCCTGGTCTTCCCGGCCCCTGGCCCTGCAACAACCAGCATGGGGCCGGTGAAGTGTTCCACAGCCCTGCGCTGTTCATCTGTGAGCTGGATCTCCCCTCCCATTCACTGCACCACCTGGATGTTATTTCTATGCTATCCCTTTACTTTTATAGTTTTTCTGTTGAATAAGAGCGTATTACAAATTTACTTTAATTAATTAAAAAAATTAGGTGTTTAATTTTCAGGAAAAATCTAATCAATAAAGAGATGTGAAAAATGCGTGTAAAAAACACATTGCAGTGATGCTATTTCTGGTGCCGTTTGCACTAAGAGCACTTTATTAGCGACTAATAGTACATATTGTGAAAACAGAGGCATAATCCAGTTTTAAAGATGTTAAAGATTACTTTAAGTCATATAATCTCGCAGCATCAAGTAAAAGCAAATCATGGTCCACAGAAACCTGCTCTACTCCATATATTGCATGGTTTAAATCCGGGCACTCCTCAAAGCAGGTTAACCTGGGATTGCCAGCAGCTGTGGTGTGGCATCCCCCTTTTATTTTTTAGAAAATCAGAAAAATTTAGTTATACTTTTTAATCCCATGGTTTAATAAATAAACTCTTTTCATCAACTTAACCGCAACCTTTATATTCAATAAAATACATATACATTGTTACATATATGATTGTTTTATTCAGTATATTTGTGTATATGGAGGCTCAGTGACCTCCCTCTCTCTTTTAGAGGTGGTATGTTGGACATATTTGAAGGCATAAAATATAATGAGGCTGCAGAGAGAATCCTTAAATCAGGATACACTGGCCTTGAGGGGTGGGAGGAGTTTCTGAAATGCCATCCCTCCCTCTTGGACACCCCGATGGGGCGTAAAACCGCCGAGGATATCCGGATAAAATACTTCACCGACTGGACGTCCCACATACGGTTACGGGACATTATCCTCTTTGAGGCCTTCCAGGAGACCCGTGAAGACCCGGGAGAACATGATACAGAGGAGCTGAAGATGGAGATGAAATCCAGATACCCCCACTTCTTTGACCTCACAGATAAACCCTTTGAGATTAGGAAGGTTGTGGAGGCAACGCTGAACGACCTCGAAGACCCCCAGAGCGGCTGGATGAAGACCTCACTGAAGAAACTGCTGGAGTCAAGCCTGGGGGTTACAGGCAACCTGAGGTCAAGTCCATCGGCGGTATCCCACGGTATTCTATCCATCATATCAGGGTACCTTGAGGGGGCAGAGGATAAGAGGGGGTTCATCCTGGGACTCTTCAACTGGGAGTACGATATCTTCACACCCGCGGTGATAATGGATGATGAGAGGGATGTGGATGCCCTTGAATACCAGGAGACCCTGAGCTCATTCATATCAAACGCCAGGAAATGCCTTAAACTTTCAAGATCCCTTGTTAAAATCCTTGATACCACCTCACCACAGTTTCAGGTGCTTGCAGAGCTCTTCAGGGTTGCCATGTGCCTAACACCTGAATCGACACTTGCATGGCTCCAGAGGGTCTGTGAAACATACGATGTACCTGTTGAGGACCTGAGGGCCGCCCTCAGGGATAACAGCTGATATACCCTCAGAATACCTTTAATTTTTTTATTAAATGCTTACAGGCTCTCAGAGAAGAAATCCAGAATCACGGCGCGTCCCTCTGAAAACTTCAAATCTTTCAGAATACCGGGTTTTAAATTCAATTCTTTCATTAAACAGCTATTTCACTCATATTTGGATAAAATATTTTCAATTATTCAGTAAAAATATTTATATTCAATAATTTACATATACATTACTAGAGTCGGAGTGAATTATCTGGCTGTTAACATTGAGAGGTGATGTTTTGAATGAGATAGTTAAGAGCTGGCTGGAAAACCTGGAGTTCCTCAAACCCCAGGTTTCAGGGCAGATGGAGGTCATCCCGGTAAGGGCACCTGAGGGGAACCAGAACTACCTTACACTGAGAGAGGCAATGGGCAATGACCTCATAAGTATAGGTGAGGTTGACGAATATGGCTCAGTACCAAAGGTACTTGCAGTTAACCGGGCTAATGAACCCGTACTCATAATTGACGGGGAGGAACTGGAGGGTGCCAAACAGAACCGTGTGGCCAACGTCACCGTTCTGGTGCCTGAGAAGTCAGAGACCCTGATACCCGTAAGCTGCGTGGAGCAGGGCAGATGGTCCTACACCTCAAAGGAGTTCAGGGACCCTGAAAGGGTCGCTGCACTCAACGTAAGGGTTACCAAGACAAGGACCGTGACAGAGAACCTTGAGAACATTGGCAGAAGCGCTGAAATAGATGATACACCTGCAGATGAGCATGTCATCCGTGACACCTTTGGGGATAACCGGGAGGTCAACATCAGGAACCAGGAAGAGTTACTGACGGCGTACTGCTCACGCCAGAGCAGCGTATGGGATGAGGTTAACAGGCTTCACAGGAGGACCGGCTCAACCTCAAAAACAGGTGCAATGGCAGATGCCTACAGAAAGAAGAGAAAGACACTGGAGGAATTCAAAAAACCATTCAAACCAGTGAAAGAGCAGAACGGAGTGCTTGTTGCAATTAACGGTAGAATTGCAGGATTTGAACTTGTATCAAGAAGTTCATCCTACAGGAAACTCCATGATAAGATCATAAAGAGTTATGCAATTGAGGCCATGCTCCATGATGAGGTAAAATACGACCCTGTGGACCCTGAAGGCTTCATTGAGAGGATTATGAGCGCAGAGGAACACCGTTACCCCTCCCCAGGCTACGGGATAGACCACAGGTACACTGCCGAGGGTCTTGTGGGCTCAGCCCTGACACATGCAGGTGAGGTCATACACTCGGTGTTCTTCAACCTCCAGGAGGAGAGCAGGAGTATTAGAGGCTACAGGGAGAGGGCTGAGACCATGAGGAGGAACAATCACCAAATTTAACTCCAATAACCCTCTTTTATTCTCAGTGGGAAAAATCCCTGCCCAATAACCTAAAACCCCATCAAATTCTTTTATTATCACTAAACGGCTAAAAAATCCCTCAAGAATAACCGGAAAACCCCCATCAACTTCTTTATTATCAGCAGAATCATTTAACCGGACATCTGAATAACCATATTTAAAATTTGTTTTAAAATAATTAAAGTTAATTTTAAATATTGCCTCCCTTAAAGTAAACCTGAATAAAATTAAAGGGAGGTGAAAATATTAAAAGATTCATCACAGTAATGGCGGTGATACTCGCAGTTGCACTGACGGGCACAGCCAGCGCAGCGGAGGTTTCAGGACACATAAAGGAGATCTACAATGAAACATCAGGAGGATACACCACACTCCAGGACGCGCTGCCAGTGAAGAATGCCACCATCACCGTGATATACAATGGTTCGGTTATCAATGAAACACGAACAGCAGCAGACGGATCCTACAGGGTCACATTCAATGACACATTCCCAGTTGAGGTGAGGATAAGCTACCACACCTACCGTCCGGTGACATACACCGTAACCTCAAGCCGAACACTGAACCACACATTCATGCCGGATATAGCCATCATAAGCTCGGTCCCTGAGAAGGGACGCATACTGAAATCAATGGGTAACAGGAGGATAATCTACCATGACATGTGGGACCCATCCTCGGCGGCCAGTGACTGGATCATGGAATACGTGAACTTCGCCTACCTGGACATGGCAATGCCAGGGACAGGCTGGGGCGACTCCTGGTATCCATACCTCCTGAGGAGTCCCGCGAACCAGAGGAACATGATAGCCGCTGCCTTCGGTTACCCAACAGACACAGACACTGACCCCTACGGTGGAACAGGTCTGAACCTCCTCGGTGGAACACCGGGAAATGACACGCCCGACACAGTGGAGAACACCTACATTGCAAGCTACTACGCCCTTGCATCAGGGGGAGCTGCCAGGGAGAACCTGGAGAACATGATAAAGTACATCCAGTATCTCCTCGGTGAGACCACCTTCAACCCGGTTGAGAACAATCAGGGGCCGGTCATGGCAGCCCCTGACTGGGGACTCTACCACCCTGACCTTGGAGTCATGAGTGTGGTTGCAGAAAGATCCAGAATAAAGGCCTGGATAGAGGGCAACCCTGGTCTCATTCCACCATATGACAGCCTCAGATGGATAGACCAGAACTTCTCAGCATGGGCGGAAGGTCAGAGGGCGGATATCTACAGACAGTTCGAGAACTGGTACACAGCAAACAAAAACATGACAGGACCATTCATCGTCGTTGTAAGCTACAATCCATCACCAACCGTGGACGCGATAATACGCCAGGCAGAGAAACAGGGAAGGGCCATATTCAACCTGTACCAGGGCGCCACAAACCCTGCTGTGAGTTCACTCCTTGAGGAACTCGCCCTTGGTGTTAACGGTAAGGGACCCCTCACAAGGAGGATAGACGCGGTGATATCCCTCTACTCCTGGTCACTCAACTACGCCAACCTGCCATCAGGTGGGGCGCTTGCAGAGTTTGAGAGGATAAACATCCCTGTGATCAAGGGGGTGCAGCTCTACAGCAACTCAAGCCTCACAAACCCGCTGGGTGCCCAGTACGAATGGACATGGCAGGTCACGATACCCGGGTTCGAGGGTGTCTTCTCACCCATCGTTGTATCCTACACCGACGCATCATGGAACGAAGTTGTGGTACAGCCCGGCGTTGAGAAGATCGTCAAACTGGCCGATGCCTGGGCAAGGCTCAGGGAACTCAGTAATTCAGATAAGAAAATCGCGGTGATACTCTACAGCTACCCGCCGGGTAAGGATGGGTTTACGGCATCATACCTGGACGTCTTCAGGAGCCTCCACGACCTCCTGGTGAAGCTCAACGAGACAGGGTACCGGGTTGAAAGGATACCCGACGTGGAGGAGCTCTACAGGATAGTCTCAGAGTTTGGTAACAAGGGGACCTGGGCCCAGCCACTCCTTGAGAGGTACGTGAGTGAGCACAGGGCAGAACTGCAGGCCAGCGGACAGCTCCTTGATGTGCAGAAATACCTGGAATGGTTCAGCAAACTCCCTGAAAAACTCAGGTCAGAGGTCATATCAAAATGGGGGGCCGCACCAGGCAACATAATGACGGTGAACGGCAGCATCGTGATACCGGGTATAATGCTGGGGAACATCTTCGTGACGGTCCAGCCGGCACGTGGATGGGACGAGGTCACAGACTACCACAACCCCTACCTGCCACCACACCACCAGTACATAGCCTTCTACAGGTGGCTGGAGAACGTCTTCATGGCAAACGCAATGATACACCTTGGAACCCACGGGACACTGGAGTTCCTCCCTGGAAGGATGATAGGGCTCATGGAGGATGACTGGCCATTCCAGCTCACAGGGATACCCAACATCTACCCCTACATAGTCTCAAATCCAGGGGAGGGTATGGTTGCAAAGGACCGGAGCGGGGCACTCATAATCGACCACATGACCCCTGCAATGGTTGAGAGCGGACTGTACGGTAAACTCATTGAGATACATGACCTCATCCACCAGTACGAGAACGCCCTGAAGGTTGGTAACAGCCAGATACTCCCGGCCATTGAGTCCCAGATCAGATCCAGAGCCTCAGAGATGGGCTTCAACATGTCAGGAAACTTCACAGATGCCCTGGAGAGGCTTCACCTCAGTCTCCATGAGATAGAATCAGACATAATCCCCCTGGGACTTCACAGCCTGGGAAGGGTGCTTGAGGGTGAGGAGCTGGTTGAGGAGGTTCTCACCATAGCATCATCAAGGTCAGAGTTCCTGGAGAACATCAGAAAAACCCTTTACCCCTCAAAGCCAGTCTACACTGAAATGCTTAAGGACCCCCTGAGATACAGTGACGAGATAGCCTCGGTTAAGAACCTTGCACGAACCTGGATCAGGAACATCATAAACGGCACTGCCCCTGCAGGTATAAACGGCACCGACCTTGAATTCATCAATGAGACAATCAGAAAGATACGTGGAAACACCGAATGGCAGAGCCTGCTTTCAGCCCTTGGAGGGGGCTTTGTGAGGCCAGGCCTTGCAGGTGACCCTGCATGGTGTGATGTGCTTCCAACAGGCGCCAACTTCTACGCCACCAACCCCAAGAAGATGCCAACAAGGGCCGCCTGGGAGACCGCAAAGAAAATCACAGACACCCTCCTTGCAGAGTACTACATGAAGCACGGAAAATTCCCTGAGCTCATCGGAATGGTGATGTGGGGTACCGAGCTTCTGAGGACCGATGGGGTTGCCATTGCAGAGTTCATGTACCTCCTTGGGGTTAAGCCCCAGTGGAACACCAACGGTGACGTCAAACCTGAACCTGTCCTCATGGACGCATCAGAACTCATGATCACAGTGAACGGCGTTGAGATACCAAGGCCACGCATCGACGTATTTGTAACTGCTGTCACAGGTAACCAGCTCTGGATAGACCTCATGAACGCCGCTGTTAAGATGGCTGCAGAGGCAAATGACACCGAAAACTATGTTAAGAGGCACTACAGTGAATGCGGCTCACTGGACCGTGTCTTCGGACTCAGGGGCCTTGTACTTGAGGGTACAGGGGTATCAGATATGACACCGGCAACCTCAAGGTGGAATACCAGCGCTGAACTTGCAGATGTCTACCTCTCAAGGGTCTCCTATGCCTGGAGGTCAACCCCTGGGGGAGTGGATATACAGCAGAACAGGGGCACCTTCCAGTATCTCCTGGGTAAGGTGAACCTCGTGACACAGAACCTGGACAGCACCTGGAGGCTCATTGACACAGACGACTACTATGACTGGTTCGGTGGAATGGTCCTTGCATCACGCCACCTCGGCGGTAACCCTGACACCGCACTGGTGGATATACGGAACAGGAACACGGTCACAGTTAGGACTGTTGCAGAGGAGATTGAACTTGAGGTGAGATCCCAGCTACTCAACCCGCGCTACATGGACTCACTCCTCAGCTCACCAAGCGGCTGGCTGGAATATGCCTCAAGGTACAAGAATGTGTTCGGTGTGGCCGTCACAACCGGTGCTGTGAGCAATGAATTATGGAAGCAGCTTGCAGTGAACCTCCTGAGTGACAGGTTCAGGGCATCAAGGGACTATGAGGCTGTTGCAACCCAGTCAATGATTGCCTGGGTACTTGAGGCTGCAAGGCGGAACATCTGGAATGCAGATAAGGCTGTCCTGCGGGACCTTGCAAACCGCTACATTGAACTTGCCGGGCAGTATGGTGTGGTGTGCTGCCACCATACCTGTGCAAACATAGTCTTCAATAACTGGGTTGTTAAGGTCTCCTCAGTCAACCAGGCGTCCCTCAAAAGGTTTGCCTCTGCCCTTGCAGCTGCAACAGGCGCATCAGTCAATGTACCGCAGGAAGGAGGTTCAGGGAATCCAGGCCATTCAGGTTCAGACAGTAATGGTGAAAGTGCCGGGATGACAGGACAGAAACCCTCAGGTTCATCAGGTGAATCATGCAGTGGATCATCCGGTTCAGCGGCTGAAAGTCAGAGTTCAGCTACCAATGGTGAAACAGAAAAGGGTGCTGAATCAGGTAAAGCCTATGAGGTTTCAGCATCAACCCAGAGCGGATCATCAGAAACCCAGGTGCCACTTTACGCACTTCTCGGTGTTGTGGCCCTTGTGTTCCTGGTGGGATTCGGTTACTGGAGGGGCAGATAACCCTATTTTATTTTTTTTATTGAATGAAAACTAGATACACCCCATCTGATTCTCAAATTCAACCATGGCCCTTCTAAAAGAAAACTAGATACATCCCGTCTGATTCTCAAGTTCAACAATGACCCTTCTGAGGAGCTCTGAGTCGAGATTCCATTTATCCCCCTGAAGCTCAATGAGGCCCCGGAGTTCAAGTTCCTCAAGTTCGCTGCTACTGGCAGGTATTTCATCCCCTCCAAGGGGGCCCTCCTTTAAAAGACTCAATATATTCTTTTCCCTCAGGGTTAGGCTGTTAAGTTCAGCGATCCATGGGAAGGCTATCTGCTGAAACTTTGCCTTGAAATTCTCCTCAAGGAGCGCGGGACCATATATGATTCCATCGGATAGTACATTCAGAAAGCTGTCAATGAATAGAGGCATGCCCTCTGTGATCTTGTGGATGTATTCTATTCTGCCCGAACAGCCCTGAAACCAGGTGCCCTGCACCTTATGTACCTTTCTGTGTCTCTTTCTGTGAGGGGTGGCACATCAACAACAGCCGCCCTGGGTAGTTCCTCCTGAATATCCCTTATAAGTCTTCTGCTGTACCTCGCTGCCACAGCACACCTCATGCAGTGCATCTGTGACATCTTCCATGCATCTGTGAAGGTAGATTTTTCAGGGGGCATGCTGTCAAGGAGCAGATTCCACTCCACGGTTCTTGCAAGAACAGTTATCCTCCTGAAGTCAGGTATGCCCTCATGGGTCCTTCTGATATCGGTGCACCTCATATCAATGAAGGTTGTTCTTGCGGGGTTTTCCTCCTGGATTCTCCTGAGAATAGCAGTTTTACCGGAGCCCATCTTACCCGTCACAACCACAAAGCCGGGGTCATTGAGGGCTTCATTAATCCTTCTTATCTCCTTTTCTCTTCCAAAAAAATCGTTTGTCTTGTTTAAAGAGATTATGGGCATTGAGGACACTTTAATTCCTTATAGGTTAAGATGTGTCCATGAAAATGATTTAAAGCACTGCAAGTTCGCCTGCAGAGGTTATCTCAAGTTTTTCACGGTCTATGAACCCCATGTCACGGAGTTCCCTTATGTGGTTGTATGTCATCCCCCTGCTTATACCTATCTTGACTGCAAGGTTCTTAACCGATGTTTCACCGGCCTTGAGTTCCTCAAGGACCTGTTTCTTGGTCTTGGAGATCCCGAAGCTCAGTATTGGGAGGTCTATGAGTTCACTGTCCTCCTCGGTCACGTACACTATGCGCTGGACATCATGGTTCCTGGCATAGCAGCCGAAGAGTGCGCCGAGTGCCTGGGTCTTCCTGCCACCGCTTATGTTAACCACCACGCGCCTTCCGTTGGCCCTTTCCTCATCTATGATCTCAACCATGTCCTTTGCAATGGTGACAACATCATAAAGGCTTGTCTCAAAGGTCGTTATCTCAACGAAGTTGCCCAGGGTGTCTCTGAGGACCTGTTCGACCTGTTCCTTCTCCCTTGGCGCCTTGTCCTCCTTGAGCAGTACAACCTTCTTTGGTGAGAACTGTGTTATGCAGAACATCACCGGCTCAATGGAGTATATTGTGGATATCAGCGTTGTATCCATTATTATCACGTCCCTTAAGTTTTCCTATCCCAAAGATTTGTTCAGGGAAAACAATTCATTAAATATGGTGTTATCTTATTCTGATCATTCTATATATATTTTCCTCTATACAGATTGACATTCAGAAATGACTCCTTTTTTATTCTCAATCATGGGATATCTTGTAAGGTGTCAGTTAAAAGAGGGATATACCCCATTACATTATACCGAATTTGCTCATACCATTCAGATGATGGGTGCTTTATGATGATTGCGCCATCATATGTCATGAGGTATAATGAAGTTAATGGGTGAATGCAGAAAATTCATGATGAAAAATTGTACCACAATTCTTAAAAAATTTATTAATGTAAATGAAAAAAGTAAACATTTAAATATAATAACATGCTTACTGAATAGTTGGCTGAATTGCCATTATTAGAGATGGTGTTGTCCATATGAAGCTAAAGTACTTGTGTCACAGAAAACCAGAGAGAACATTTTCAGTAAGAGGTCACTATTTTCCTGTATGTTCAAGGTGTACAGGCATATACACAGGTGCATTTGCATACTTCCTATACGCATACCTCACAGTGATTGAATATGACATCACTCTGATAATAGCGGCGTTACTTATGATGGTGCCAACATTTCTAGACGGATTCACACAGCTGCTTGGTTACAGGGAAAGCAACAATCTGCTGCGATTTTCAACCGGTCTTGCAGCCGGTGTGGGAATGGGTATACTCACAAAGGCACTGAAATACTTCATACTCCATCTCTGAACAATTCTGGATCAAAAAAGAGGTTGATAAAATGAGCTGGTGGGATGAACAGAGTTCAGCAACCAGGGCAGGTGTTATCATTGGAGCACTGTGTCTTGGTTTTATACTTGTTGTTGCAATAGGCGGGATGATGTCGCCAGACAACACCGCTACTGAAGCTCCCAGTGCAGAAAAATCAAACACACAGGCCCAATCTGAAATCAGGGTTGAGGATATTGAAGTCGTCTCAGAGGGCTATGGAAGTTACTCTGTGAAGGGAAAGATAACGCCACTCAAGGACTTCTCCTACCTTGAGATGCATCTTAAGTGGTATGACTCAGAGGGAAACCTGCTTTACGACAATCCACTCGCATGGAACATCAATGATGCGAAAGCAGGTCAGCCAGTTAAATTCAGCACCATGGACATCATTGACTCAGGAACCCCCGTGAAGGTTGAACTGCTGATATTCACTGACCTGGCGACTGACGATGACTCGGCCATATACAGAACAACCCTGAATGTCTGATGGAGGTGAATTGTAATGAGTGATGCTGTAGAAATATCAAGGACACTTGAACTTGTCCTTGGGATAATTGGGGCGATCTTCGGTTTGCTTGGAGGACTTTTTGCCATTGTACTTTCGGTTTTCGGCTCTGAACTCCTCTATCTGGGTATCAGTGCAATACTGGCCTCAATTGTGGGGATCATAGGATCAGTATATGTGAGGAACAACCCCAGAAGGGGCGGTGTGATCCTAATAGTCAGTGCTATCTGGCTTCTTATAAGCATATCTGCCTATGCAATCCCTGGAACAGTTTTCCTTGGTATCGCAGGCATTCTCGGGCTGATAAGATAGCCCCAATTTTATTTTTTTAACTGGAGGTGTGCATTTGAAAAGGTGCTCAAACTGTGGATCAGAAAACAGAAGAGATGCTGTCTTCTGTTCCAGTTGCGGGTTTAAACTTAACTCAGGGGGGAGTAACAGCTGGTGGAAAAAGCAGAGCCAGACATCAAAGTTTCTAATAGCTGCTGGACTCCCAACGATAATAATCCTCTTCATTGCAGTTGCAGCCATGGTATCTACTGATTATAGTACTGATTACAGTGATGATTCCAGTTATGATAGTTTGGAGGCGAGTGGTGGGTCAGAGTTAACAGATTCACCCGGGAATAAATTTCAGGGAAATGGTATCTCATTCAGTTACCCAGAGACGTGGAGTATCTCCCCAGAAGAAGAGGGGGGTTCAGATGCAGTTGTCAGTCTTGAATCCTACAAGGGTGGTGTGAGTTCAATCATGACAGTCTATAAAAAGCCAGGATCCCTTGATGCTGAAACACTCAGGGATATCTGGCTTGAGGTGTGTTATGAAAATGGGGATATTGTGGAAGATGTGAGAGAACTTGAGGTTGATGGCAACAGAGCATATTCCATCAAATCATCGTATTACTCCTCAGAGTATGGATACGGAGAGCAGGAGTACATTGCATTCACCGACGGCATATATGAATACTCCCTGCTTTTCACCTCTGATGACATCTCACTTATACAGGATGATATAGACACAATTATAAGGAGTTTCAGGGTTGAGTGATATGGATTCCGACAGGATGATTCCGGTTATTGCAACGGTTATGGTGGCTCTTCTGTTGACAGCCGGTGCACTGCAGCTACTCAGGGGTAGCAGTGTTCCAGAAAATAAAGTTGAAACCGCAACAGTTGAAAAAACCTCAGACGGATACCAGCTGAACCTTCAGGCGGTCATTGAACTTGCGGAGATGGACTCAGGTAACGGTACAGTGAACTACAGGGGATTCAACTTCACAGGCCCCCAGTTACTATACATCTTTGCAAGGGGGGTTGTGATGCTGGAACTCAATGAGACAGGAAAGATCCATGTGGGTGAATACAGTGGCCCTGAGGACCCCTATGGATTCATGGATACCGTTACCCTTACAAGGAGCGAATACACCGATATGGCGGAGCGCACATACACATGGATGGACGCCAATGGCAGAAGCCCCAACCATGTTGGTATCTATGTTGAGGGATCCCCCGACATAACCCCATCCCTTGCAAGGAAGATCTTCAGACAGGTTCTGGTTGAATACAGGAGGACAGGGACTCTACCTGAAGTGGTGAGTGCCTGAATACCCTTTTCTTTTTATAGAAAACTAATAACCATTGTTGAATAAACAAACTTTTATCCTCAAAGTATCAAACGGGAAAACAGTATACCAATGGAAGTTCAGTATGCAGAGAAAATTGATCCTATCACTCATAATCACAGGAGCCCTAATCACGGTTTACCTGCTGAACCCCTCATTCCACAGCACAGATAGGAAGGAAGCTGTGGTTCTGGGCTCTGATAAGATGGGCACAGTTGAGAAACTTGGACCCTACGGGAACAGGGACTCAGAGGTGAAAATAGCCTACATAACAGGGGTCCACCCCCTTGAGGGGGACTCCCACAGGGCATTGCTGCAGGCCCTTGAGGAGAACCAGGATAAACTGAGGTACACGTACTTCGTATACCGGGTCAACGTTACATTTAACCCGGAGGACTACGAAAAGGGGAGGATGGCAGGACAGCTCCTTGCACGAAGATACGTGGTCCCCGATGTATCCCGGGGTAACTACAGCCTGGCAGTTGATGTGCACTCCAACAGGGGCAACTATGGTATGAGAAGGTTCGTTTTCACGCCACTCCCCCATGAGCAAAGCAGGATGATAGCCCTGAAACTTGCATCCAGGATCAGCTGGCTATCCTACTACTTCCCTGAGTCACAGACAAGCCCCGCCTATGTAACGGAACCCATAATTCAGGGAGGAATACCCGCCATACTCTATGAGAACTACATGTACCAGGACTACCCAGAAACCCTGGAACATGCCAGGGAGTTTGTAATAACCCTTGACTCCACTGACATCCCCTCATAAACCCTGAAAGAGACCATCCACAACCAGTGCCAGAGAAACCCTGAAAAAACGGGAGATCAGCATGAATGGATGACAAAACCGAGAAATTAATATACTCTTTTTTACATATATTACACTGTGGTTCTGATGATACACTACAGAATGGATCAGCCAGAACGGGTGAGGTGCAGTGTCTGCGGTGGAGTTGCAGATGAGGTTGAGGAGACATACCCTGAATCAGGAAATTTCATCCTGGTGATCTACAGGTGCCGCGACTGCGGCCATCTCGAGAAACGACAGTACGGTAAACCCGTGAAGATTATTGATTGAGGTGATCTTGTGGTTGATGTATGCGCTGCGAATGGATATGATGTGATATCAGAAAAACTGAAGACCCTCCTTGGACTTGAAAAGTCCCCGGTGGCTATAAAACTCGTTCTAAGGGAGGATGACCTTCCTGAGGGCGTTGAAAAAATAGAGAAACCTGCAAGGCACTGTGAAATGGTCCAGATGGCCGCTGCAGGAAAATCATTCTATGCAACGGCAGAGGCCCAGGCATGCAAGGGTGGTGCAGATGCCCTTGGAATAGACGAGGCACCAGAGAAGGTCAAAACAGGAGAGTTCTACTACAACCTTGGCCGCTTTGCAAGCTTTGCATCCGCCAAGCGAACCTTTGATGAGATACCATCCGTTGACCTCAGGTTCTACGCCGCAGTATACGCGCCCCTTGAGGATGCAACCTTTGACCCTGACGTCATAGTCATCATCTGCAACCCTGCCCAGGCAATGAAGATCTCACAGGCCCTCGTCTACACCTTAGGTGGTCGCGTTGAGGCAGACTTCTCAGGTATACAGTCACTCTGTGCAGACGCAGTTGCAGGTCCCTACATGAGGAAGAGGGCAAACATAACCATGGGGTGCAGCGGTTCAAGGCAGTACGCAGGTGTAAGGGATGATGAACTCATAGTGGGACTCAACGGCGAGAACATAGGGTGCGTTGTCAACGCCCTTGAGGCCATAAGCCAGTAGGCTCACTCAAAAAAACATGGGGTGATGATTGTGGTTGAGACAAAGACCTTCAGGATCCTTGAGGATGTTGCTGACCTCGAGGAGAAGATAAAAAAGTATGAGAGTGAGGCGGACCAGGAACTTGTTATAAACTGGATCTATGACACCCTTGAGATCCTCAGGAGTGTGGGTAAGCTCCTTGAGGAGATTGAGGATAGACTGGATCTTCTTGAAGAGGAGACCGAGGAAAAAGAATTCTAGTTGCATGGTCTCCTATTTTCTTTTAAACGCAGACTAGACCCTGCCTCCAAATTATTCCCTTTTAACTCCAAAATAGTCCATTATTCTGAGGTAATCACTGTAGTGGTTTATATTCACAAGTTCAGTGGGGTCTGATGCCTCAACACCGTACAGCCTGATGCCATCATCCACCATCAAACGGAGCAGAGGATTTATATTTCCATCACCCATTGGAAGGTACCTTTTAAGGAGCTCTGAGCTCGCTGCAAGGGGCATCCCGAGGCCCTCGGCACTATCAAGCCAGCCACTCCTTCCCCTTGCAAGTACCGAAACCGTCTCAGGGCCAGCGTGTTCACCGATCCTCCACATGGTCCCGGGGGATACCGCAGGCTGGTCTCCGGCAATGCAGAGTATGATTTCACCCGAAGCAGATAGAACACCATTGAGGAGTGACGCCGAGAGTGGAACATCAGGAGGATCATTCCTCACAATCTCCACATCCATACCAGATATCGCAGCCTCTACCTCCCCTGCATGGTGGCCTGTTACGACGATGCACTCATCCACACCCGCCCTGAGCACGGAATCCAGAGTTTTCTCTATTACAGTAACTGAGTCGAGGGGGAGCAGTAATTTGTGGACAGGCTCAAGGCCGAGTTCCACCATGTCCCTGCACATACGGCTACCCCTCCCTGCCGCTGTAACAACCGCTGAGATCAACTCCACCACCCTATGCTGGTTCAAGCCTGTAGATTCTGGCGTATATTGTTGTACCTGCACCTGCACCAGTCGTCCACATCTCAATGAGTACCGGGTACCTTCCTGTATTTCTGACCTTTATCCCGGTCGCCGGGTTGAAGCCGAATAGAACCGCATGGAACTCCCAGGTCATTCCCCTGGGGAGTGGCATTCCTGCATCAGTGACAACGGCCCTGAGGGCCCTTGCAGGTGGACATGACCCGTGGGACGCGTATCCACCGGGGGCCTCAGGGTCCCTTGATGCCGTGAACCTGACGGTCTCCTTACCTGAACCCTCACTTCCAGGTGGAATCACAGTGCCATTCCACGCCGCCGCGAATGCCCTTGCATTGAAGGCCCTCTTGTTATCATCGTACTGGGGGTATGAGCCCAGGTAGCTCACTGCAGATGATACCAGGACCTTCCTGTAGCCCCCCGTGTACACCATGACAGGCGCCCCTGAGGGGTAGTTCTCCATGTACTCAAGGACATCCCCACCAAATAGTTCCTCTATCCTCTCTGGTGGAACAGGGAGCCTGCCGTCGCTGAAGTTGGATAGCTGGTAGTCCAGGACTATCTCGTCGCCCTCATCAGCCCTTCTGAACCACCTCTTTATCCTGTTGACTGATTTGTACCTGTGGGGGACGGTGCTGTTACTTATACTATCCGCCGGGACAAATCTAACCTTCCTTCCGTTCTCAATGATATCCATACCATTGCTTCTCTTGACACCATAGGTGTAGGGTGTCTTGTAGGCCCAGAGGAAGACAGGTGGCTCCTGAACCACCAGTTTGTCACCTGAAACCCTCAGTACCCCTGGACCGTCCACAGTGGATCTTCCTGAGGGGTCTATCCCGGAGGTCATCTCGGATATCGGGACATGCACAGCCCCTGTGAGGATCGCTTGAAGGAGGTTTCCAGGGTCCATGTAGTTGAATTCATCAAGTATGTAGTCAGGGTGGAGTATGAGAGGGACGCTCCTCACCCTGGACTCATCGATGACGTCCTGGCCCTTCAGTACCGTGCTTCCAGGCTCAAGGGCAGCTATCTCCAGCGGGTGCTGGGGTTCAACACTTCCCTCAATGTATGCACCTGATGCTGTTATGATGGCTGCCACAATAACCAGTAAAATGATGTGCTTACCTGATATAATCCTCTGCATATCTGAATCCCCCCTCACCGATTATGAGTACGGTGTCACCTGGTTCTGCAATTTCAAGGGCCTTGCTGATAGCCTCCTCAACCTGTTCACGGTTCGCTCCAAGGGTCCCCGCCCCTGCACGTTTTCTGCTGGATTCTATATGGACCACCCTCTTACCCAGGATACTGGAGGATCTTCTTGCAGCATAGGAGGCCGGTATAACTGTGTCTGCATCCTTCAGGAGCGATGAGATTTCCAGGTCCCCATCGATTCCGCTCTCAGATGCCACGGTGTTTACGACTATCAGTCTTCCATCGGTACCCTTAAGTTCCTGCATCACCGCCCTCACGCCGGCCGGGTTGTGGGCGTAGTCAAGTATGACCCTTGGTGAGTCCATCAGTTTCTGGAACCTTCCCCTCACACCACTGAATGACTCAATTCCCCTCACTGTATCATCAATACTCACGCCAAGTGCCCATGCGGCGGCAGCGGCTGCCAGCGCATTGTAGACATTGAAAATCCCTGGTGTCCTGAGTTTCACATCCCTCATCTCGGAGCCTATTACCAGTTTGAAGCCTGCGGCTGATGCATCAATGGCCATGACCTGAGGCTGGGGTCTCCGGTAGCCGCAGACACACTGGTAGTCCCCCAGGTGCCCCATGGTCCTGCGCGTATATTTGAGGTTGTTGCCGCATTTGGGGCATTCCCTCCCCTCAGGCATGACAGGCGCCGACTCCATACTCTGGATACCGTAGAGCACCGCTCTCTCCTCCCTCAGTTCCTCTGCGAATGATGCGACGATGGGGTCATCGGCATTGAGTACCATAACCTCTGCTGTATCAAGGATCTCCCTCTTGCAATCAATGTAATCAGAGAACCTCCTTCCACCTGAAAGGTGGTCCCTTGATATGTTGGTTATGACGCCCACGGAGACCCCTGAGAGAAGGGCTGACTGCCTTATCTCACCCCTCCTCCCGAATGTCCCTATCTCAACCACCGCCACGTCCCCCGGGAGTCTTGCCTGGAGGGCCGGTACCAGTTCGGTGTTGCCCTGTATGTTGAGGTGGTGCTCTGGCACAGACTTTCCGGCAGACCTCATTATGGATTTGAGAATACCGGTGGTCGTGGTCTTTCCATTGGTCCCTGTGACCCCCACCACCGGTTTCTCAACAGGACACATATTCAGGACGTCCTCAACACCTATCACATCAGCGTCAAGTCCACTGATAAGGTCAAGAACCCTTCTGTTATTCTCGAGGGCGGGTGTGATGGCTATGGTGCCTGCGCGCCTGAGGACATCCATGCTGTGACCCCCAAGGTCAAGTTCTATTCCCTCCTCCCTGAAGACCTCCTCGAGGTGTGTGCTTTCCTTCAGATCCGAGACAATTACCCGGTAACCCCTGGCCCTGAGGTTCCTTGCCATGAGGCTCCCCACATTTCCGCAGCCTCCAAGGACAACTGTGAAGTCCCTCATTGACTCTATGGCCCTCTCAATATCATCCCTCACATTATCATAGGCGTTGACAACCCCTGGGCCCAGGTGTAGTACCGTATCCCCCTTTTCTGCGATTTCAAGGGCCCTCCTTATGCTAGCATATACGCTCTCGGTCTTTATGGTTTTATCCCTGCCGGCACCCCCTTCAACCTCAGAGGCCGCTTCCATGTCAATCTTACCTGTTGTCTCATTCTTGCCGCTCACAATCAGTATATCGGCTTTCTCACCAAGTATCTGGCCTATCCTGTACTTGTCCCTCACTGTGAGGGTGTCAGGGTTGTCCAGGCTTATTATCAGCCTTCCCTTGAATTCAATGCCCTCAAAGAGTTTCTCCATACTCTCAGGATTGTGGGCTGCGTCCATATAAACAGACACACCATCAACATGATCTATGAATTCAAATCTACCCTTTATACCCCTGAATTCCTCTAATGCATTTTTAATATCCCTAATGTCAAATCCGAGTACCAGTGCAACGGTTATGGCTGCAAGGGCGTTCTCCACATTGAAGAGACCCGGTACCCTGAGTTTTATCCTCTCGGTGAGGGGCCCAATATGGACCACCCCATCATGTTCCTCACAGTTTAAAGATCCGCAGGTGCTGCAGAGGGCAGTCGGTATCTCTGAGACCTTCAGGGTGAACTCCGACCCCTCAAGACCCATGAGGTCTATATCTGTTGCGCTGACCTGTGGTTCTGCAGAGCCACTGAAGGTTCTATCCATGAACTCAACCTTCCTTTCATTCCCCAGACCATAAACCACACTTTTAACCTCAAGGTCATCCAGGAGCCCCGCGATGACCGGGTCATCTCCACAGAGTACCAGAATACCCCCAGGGGCTATGAGGTTCTTTATTGAGAAGTTCCTCTCAATGTATTCATCGTAGTCCCTGAACTCATCCATGTGGTCTGGTGTGAGGTTTGTCACAACACCAGCCACTATTTCAAGGCCATCGGCCATCCTTATTGTCCCATGTGGGAGTTCAAACACGGCCATGTCCCTGTTACTCACATCACCATTCACCACAAGTTCAACGAGTCCCTCAATGACCAGTGAGTCCTGGATCGATGAGAATGACACCGTCCTGTAGCGTGATGAGAGTATGTGGTCTATCATGTTGGTGGTTGTTGTCTTTCCGTCTGTCCCTGCAACTCCCACCATGGGGATGCCTATGAGCTGGTTCAGGACCCTCCCTATGTCTGATGTTGTTATGTGAATAAGATCCTTCTCCACACTCTCCAGCATCCCCCGTACCGGTGCATCAGAGGGGATGCTGGGTGATACGAAGACGGCGTCGGCCCAGAGCATGTCCTCAATCCTGTGACCCCCTAACCTGAACCTTACACCCTCCCTTTTCATTTCATCTATTCTCTTCCTGGCCTTGGGGGGCAGTTCATCCAGTTCCCTGAGGTCATTTACAAGCACACTGTTCCCAAGGTGTCTCAGCAATCTTGCGGCGGGTCTGCCAGCGTTTCCAGCTCCAAGCACAAGCACTTTCATGTTCCTGATCAATTTATGCACCCATAGATCTCTTTTAAGTTAAAAGTATTCATGGTCATGAAGTAATAGTTATTATCAATCCAGATTTTCCCGGATGCTAAAGAAATATGCTGTCCAGTTATTAATTATGGGTTATTCATATATACCACTTACGCAGGTGATGCTGTTCATTCACAGGAGGAGATCTCCTCGAGTTTTTCCTGGACCCTGATTATCCTGTCCTGACCGTTTCCACCCACGAAGATCCTCCTGTATTTCCTGGAAAACTCAAGGACCATACCGGGGATTTCATCAGGGTCATCAACCGTTATGACCTCTGATGGGATTTCAAGGCCCTCAAGGTATTCCATTACCATGTCAACCGTGTCCTCAAGGCCAGGGAATATCACAAGGACCTCCGGTGGTGACTCTGCAACCTCATCAAGGATACGGAGGCGCCACTCCTCTGACCTCCTGGGGGTCCCGATGAACATGACATCGAATTCTGATTCTGAGAGTACTGCCCTCAGGGCATGGGGGTTGTCGGTTTTACCTGCCACAACATATGCTCCGTTAATGATGAAGGACCTTATACGGCCCCTCACAGGCTCGAAACCGGCAAGCCCTTCCCTTATGATATACTCTGGAACCCCAAGATACCTGAGGGCCTCTGATGCGGCCCCTGCGTTCAGTCTGTTGAATCCACCCTCAACCCTCAGGGGCCCGGTGTACTCACTGTAGGTCCTGAGAAGCCGGGGAGCCTCCCTGAGTTCTCCATCTGACTCCGCGGGGCCGACTACAGCATCCCTTCCCTTCAGAAATTCTGCCACCATCCGCCTGTAGTTCTCCATTGACCCGTGGAAGTCCATGTGGTCCTCGCCAAGGTTTGTGAGGACCACGAGGTCAATATCAAAGCACTCTGATGCGAATTCCAGGGTCATATCGCAGACCTCCACCACCAGGTAGTCGAATTCCTCCTCAGATGCCCTTAAAAAGAGTTCTGTGTAACCCTCAAATCCGCCGCCAGCATTTCCGCCAAGAAGCACCCTTTCACCTGCACATTCAAGTACATGTGCCATCATTGTGGCTGTTGTGGTCTTTCCATTGGTCCCTGTGACCACAATGGTTTTGGGCTTCCTGTGGCCCTCAAGGACCCTGCAGAGGAGTTTATCCCTGAACCGCTCCATGAATTCAGTTTTTATCATTGATGGGCTGATTACAACCGCATCTGCAGCCCCTATCTTTTCCGTGTCATGAAAGCCAAGGTCAAGGTCAACTCCCTCAGGTTTTGCAGGGATTTCGCGCCGTATGTCACTTGCATATACGCTGTGACCCCTTCTCTTCAGTGACTCAACTGCCCTTAAACCCTCAGCTCCAAGTCCCAGCACCGCAACCCTCATTGCTTCACCGATATTAACTGTTAATCGTCTCCTGAATCCTCATCATCAGAAACCCCATATTCCTCCTTGAGCTGGGCTATTATATCCTCGTTCTTTGAAACCTCTGGTCTGAGAGGTTTTTCCTCTTCCTCCCTGGACCTCTTACGTTTACCTATAAATACAATCAGCAGGATGATCGCTACAACCGCAAGGATCACGGCCACCACAGTTAATATAACCTCCAAGCTCACAGGCGGAGTTTCAGAAGCTGCCCCGGGTCCCATTACCACACCTCAGTTTTATATAAATAATCATACAATATATATCTTACATGATAATGAAGGATAGAGGTGGACAGGGGGTGCAGAGTACATACTTCTTTTTGCAGCCATCATAATAATCGCAGTTGCAGCCCTCTACATATACAGCTCCTACTTCAAAATCCCGGGAAACGAGACAGTTGAGGTGAAGCTCACAATAACAAACATCGGCCCATCAAAGAGTGTCTTTATCTATGAGGCCAATAACACCACCGGTGGTGGTAGCAGGCACATCGTATCGGGGGACCCTGGTAATCGCTTTTTCCTCCTCCAGCCAGGTTCAAGCATGACCTTTAACCTTGGCCGGATGAGTGCCGGAACCAGCTTCACGATTGAGGGTGGTGTCGGTGATCCAAGAAGAGGCGCGAGCGACCTCAAGGGTATAGGCCAGATGGGGAGGTGGACACTGAAGATAGGAAACCAGACCTACTCCTGGACCATCAGCGGCCCGTTTGACTACCGTAAGAACCCCACCGGAAGTGTCCTCATGTCATTCTCCATAGCAGGGGGCGGAGGATCACCCTTCAGGTTCACCGCAGACCAGGCCCAGGTGCGGGGTAACGTATCAAGGTAGGTGCCAGGGATGAAAAAATACAGGAAGGCCACCTTCGGTGCCGGATGCTTCTGGGGAGTTGAGGATGCATTCAGGAGAATCAGGGGTGTTGTATCCACCCGTGTGGGGTACATGGGGGGCCACATGAAAAACCCCACCTATGAGGATGTCTGCACCGGACTTACAGGGCATGCAGAGGTTGTTGAGGTCACCTTTGACCCTGCCCTTGTAAGCTACAGTGAGCTCCTCGATGTCTTCTGGAGCATCCATGACCCCACAAGCCTCAACAGGCAGGGGCCGGACGTGGGTGAGCAGTACCGTTCAGTGATATTCTACCATGACGATGAACAGAGGAGGCTGGCAGTGGAGTCAAGGAGGAAGCTTGAGGAGTCAGGGAGGTTCACTGGGAAGATCGTGACGGCCATTGAACCAGCAGGTACCTTCTATGAGGCCGAGGACTACCACCAGCAGTACCTCGAGAAGAACAGGACACAAAGATGTTATCTCAGGAGGCTACTCTGAGGGCACTGCCCTGAAATAGAAGGTGAGGTGAATGTTTAAATGAAGGAGGTCAGGGATGATGTTGCACTGGTCCTCTACGGTGAGGCCGGGCAGGGGATACAGACCGTTGAGGCACTCCTTATAAGGGCCTTCAGTGCCACGGGGTACCATATATTCTCCTCCAAGGAGTACATGTCCCGTGTGCGTGGCGGTGAAAACTCCACACTCATAAGGGTCTCGTCAGGGCCTGTGAGGGCATTCGTGGACCGTATAGATGTCCTCTTTGCCCTGAGCCCGGGAGCAGTGGACCACCTTAGGGAGAGAATCAACGGGACACTGATTATTGCAGATAAGAGCCTCGGTGAGGAGGACGCCATTGACCTTCCCATACTGGAGGAGGCTGAGAAACTGGGTGGGCGGATATTCGCCAATGTTGTGGCTGCAGGTGCCGCAGCCCGTCTCTTCAGGGTAGAAGAGAGTGTCTTTGACGATGCCGTAAGGTCACTGTTTGAGCGTAAAGGGCCTGAGATCCTCAATGCAGACCTTAAGGCTGGCAGAAAGGGGTATGAACTTGGTGAGGAACTAAAAAACCACCTGAAAGTCTCTGTTGAACCGGACCCCTCTGTCAGGAAACACGTAATCCTCAACGGTACTGAGGCCGTGGGCCTCGGGTGTATAGCAGGGGGGTGCAGGTTCATGTCATCCTACCCCATGACCCCCTCAAGCCCCCTCCAGATATTCATCGCAGAGAATGCCGATGAATTTGATATGGTATTTGAGCAGGCTGAGGACGAGATTGCAGCCATAAACATGTGCCTTGGAGCGTCATATGCAGGTGCCAGGTCACTTGTTGCAACCTCAGGGAGTGGTTTTGCCCTCATGGAGGAGGCCGTGGGCCTTGCAGGGATGATAGAGACCCCTGTTGTCATATACATTGGTCAAAGGCCCGGGCCGGCGGTTGGTCTCCCCACGAGGACGGCCCAGGAGGACCTGAACCTGGCCCTCTACTCGGGACCCGGAGAGTTTGCAAGGAGCATATTCGCCCCTGGGAAACTCGAGGATGCTCCTGAAATAGCGGCCCATGCATTCAACCTTGCAGACAGGTACCAGATACCCGTCTTCATACTATCAGACCAGTACCTGGCGGACCTCTACTACAACCTCCCGGCACCTGAAATCAGAGTGGAGCCAGAGTATCATATCATAGAAACGGATGCCAGCTACAGGAGGTTCAGCCTCACAGAGGAAGGTATCTCCCCCCGGGGGATTCCAGGCTACGGCTCTGGACTTGTACGTGTTGACTCAGATGAACATGACGAGGACGGCTTCATAACAGAGGACCTCAATATAAGAATGAGAATGGTTGAGAAGAGGAATCTGCGCCTTGAAATGCTCAGGGACGATGCACTCCCACCTGAGGTCTGGGGTGACGACTCCAGTGCAGTGATATGCTGGGGCTCCACCTACTGGCCTGTGAGGGAGGCCATTGAGTCATCTGATGCCGAGGTCACCATGGTGCACTTCAGTCAGGTCTACCCCCTGGCACCTGATACCCGTGAGCTTCTCGAATCATTTGATGTGACAGCCGTCGTTGAGAACAACTACCGGGGACAGTTTGCTGATCTCCTTAAACTTGAGGCCGGCTTCGAGGTTGACCATCGACTCAACAGGTACAATGGTATGCCCTTCAGTGTTGAGGAGATAAGGAAATTCATAGGGGAGGTTTTTGAATGAAACCCGAGGACTATGACCTTGAGGCAGACGTGGCATGGTGCCCTGGTTGCGGTAACTTTTTGATTCTCCGGGCCCTCAAGATGGCCCTTGCAGAACTTGATATACCACCTGAGAGGCTGGTGCTTGTCTCAGGTATAGGTCAGGCAGGTAAGCTCCCCCAGTACCTGAAGTGTAACTACTTCAACGGCCTTCATGGGAGGTCCCTCCCGGCTGCTGTGGCAGTAAAGGCCGTGAACCCTGAGCTCACCGTTATCGATGTGAGCGGTGATGGCTGCATGTACGGTGAGGGCGGCAACCACTTCATCCACAACATAAGGAGGAACCCTGATATAACAAACATCGTCCATAACAATATGGTCTATGGCCTCACAAAGGGACAGGCGTCCCCCACCAGCCAGCCGGGCTTCAGGACCCCTGTGCAGGTCCACGGTGTCTTTGAGGAGCCCTTCAACCCCCTTGCAGTGGCCATTGCCCTTGGGGCCACCTTCGTTGCCCGGGCCTTTGCAGGTGATATTGAGAGGACCAGGGACATTCTCGTTGAGGCCATCAGGCACCATGGCTATGCCCTCGTGGATATCTTCCAGCCATGTGTGACCTTCAACCGTGTCAACACATTCCAGTGGTTCCGTGAGAACACCTACTACACCAACCATGACACCTCAGACAGGACGCTTGCCTTTGAGAAGTCCCTTGAGGGTTACGGTTCAGGGAAGTTTCCGCTGGGTGTGATCTACCGTGCTGAGGGTGGAACGACGTTCGAGGAGAACCTCAGTATATACCATGGGGATGCAACTCCACTGTGGAGGAGGAGGCATGATCCTGGTAAGCTGAAGGCCCTCATTAAATCAAAGATGATGCTTTAATGTGTATTTTAATTGACCATGCTTTTAATCATTGTACTGGAGAATCTGGTATGGAAGTCAGGCTTTACATAACAGAGGGTGACATTGAGGACCACCATGTCTTCATGGAGAAACTCGGCCTTTCAGGTCTCAGCTGGAGGCAGACGGACCTCGAGGATGCAGATGCTGTGATAATCCTTGTCGGCCTCTGGGGAACCATGAAGGAAAAGATAATGGATGATGTTAAAAGGGCCCTGAAACTCTCCAGGCCCATAATAACCGTGAGGCCCTATGGCCTTGAGAACGTACCGGTGGAACTTGAAGAAGTGAGTTCCGAGATTGTTGGATGGAACCCCCACTGCATAGGGGAAGCCATTGAGGACGCAGTTAATCCAGAGGACAAGAATCAAACCTGATAAAATTGATGCAGGTAATCACAAAGAAAATCAGAGTTAAATGGAATCCGGGTACGATGAATCCAGGTATAAGAACCAAACCTGATAAAATTGATGCAGGTAATCACAAAGAAAATCAGAGTTAAATGGAATCCGGGTACGATGAATCCAGGTATAAGAACCAAACCTGATGAAAAATTAAAGGGGGTTGGCCTCTTTAGGCCGATGATTTAACCACAAACATGCCGGGTTTCCTTGATGTGGGGTGGTATATCTTGTTGTAGCCACTGTAGTCATAGTCCACCCATCTACTGCCGCTGTACACCTGTACTGTGCGGTGTCGTGGTGACATGCTCGTGGCGTACTGTATTATACGCACCTTCTTCCCGGCTGATGTGAGTTTTTTATATAAGTATTCACTCATAGCCCAGCAGTCCCCTATGTCTGGATCATAACGGTACGTGCTGGTGCTGTAGGCCGCCCGTACCCTCTTTTTCTTGTAGTACTTATATTTCTTGTAGTACCTTTTCTTCACACTGGTACGGTACGTAGCCTTGACCTTCTTCCTGTAGGTCTTTTTATATTTCTTGTATTTCTTGTACTTGTATGCGGCGTCAACCTTCACAGGTTCCGCCTTTATGGTCTGTGTTTTTGCCACTATTTTTGCGTTTTCTGTTCCAGTATTTGTTGCCTCACTGATGGGCACTGAACCCACAGTGAACATCAGTGCAAAGAGCACTGTGACTGCTTTGAATCGCGTAATTCTATCGCCTCCATGTCCAATACTAACCCTTCAGGTCACTTAGGACACTGAGTCAATGGTTACATCATCATAGTATATAAATGTTTCCATAAAATAAAAGCTCTGAGAGCTCCTTTAATCAAAAAAAGCCACCAGAATCCTTTTCTAATATTCAGATATTCTCTGAGAATCCATCCCACTTTATTTGAAGATAGGGACCATCATGGAATCCCATTTGGAGTTTAGGGGCAGAGGGGCTCCCCGATACGATGGAGATTCAGAAGGTAAATACTGTATAAAGAGTGACTTACAGGGCTTATTTCTGTTAAAGGAAGAACTAGAATGCTCAATAAATTAAAAGCAACATTAAAATGAAAATTTGAATTTAAAATGATTTTAAAGGCTTATATAAATCTAAAGAACTCTTTAAAGTGTCAAAAATGGAAATAAAATTATTTGCGGGCTTTTAAAAATTTAGCCCGCCTTCTGTATGGTGGATACACCGTCGGACTTTTCAACCCGGTATATGTGGTCTGCAAGGTTTTCAAGTTCCTCCTCATGGGATACCAGGATTATCTGTCTGGCTTCAAGTTCATCGAAGATGTCTCTGAGCTTGTAGAGCTGCTCCTTGCTGAACCCATCGGTTGGCTCGTCCAGTATGAGTATATCAGACCGCACATCGGTGAGGCTCTGGACCACCATGTTGAGGGCGAGTCTGTAGGCAAGTGCTATGCTGGTCCTCTCACCACCACTGAGGTACTCCAGGTTCTGTTCGTAGCCGTCCTGCTCCACAATGGGTGTGAAGTCCTCGTCAATCCGCACCGATTTATCCTGGTCATCCACCAGGACCCTGAACCATTTCTGGAACCTCTCATTGAACTCATGGTTTATCTGTGCCATCACATGGGTCTCAATGTCAGCGAGTGCAGGGATGAAGTAGGATTCAAGCCAGGTCACATGATCCTTCAGTTCACTGGCACGTTTTCTGAGTTTATTCTTTTCATCAATTTCATTCTCAAGGTTCCTGATCTGTTTCTCCTTTTCCTCGATTTTCCCCCCAACTGATCCAAGACTCTTTCTTTTCTCATTCTCAGAAGTTTCAAGTTCATGGAGCTTTTCACTTACCCCCTGTATACTGGCCTCCACCTTCTCCCTGTTTTTGAGTGCCTCCTGGTTTTTCTTTATTTCCTCTTTCTTTTCAGCGATGATTGTAGCATTTTCATTAATCTTCTGGAGGTTCTCTCTGTATTCCCTGCTGGTTTCAGGGTTGAGTTCATGAATTCTTTTTTCAAGGTCCTCTATCTTCGAATCTGATGCTGAAAGTTTGCTGAAACAGTTCTTCTCCCTTTCCCGGAGAGCTTCCAGGTCCTCCTCAATTTTTCTGAAATGGGATTCCGCATCCTTCAGTTCACTGATTATCCTTTCATTTTTCTTTATATCTGATTCAATGCCTCTGATTTCTTCCTTCTTATTCTCAAGTTCCTTCTTTTTTCCCCCACATTCGTCTGTCTTCTTCTTAAGGTCCTTCCTAAGTCTAGTGAGTTCTTCCCTGGACCGCATGTATTCTATTACACGTTTTAGGAGTTCTTCTTTATTTTTGATGTTCGCTTTAAGCTCCTTTATTCTTGATTTAAATGACTTTTCCCTCTTTCGGGCATCTTTGAGTTTATCGTTTATGTACTCAGGATCCACATTCTGGTCACAGGTGGGACAGACACTAATATCTTTGATGGACATGTAGTCCTCTATCTTACCAGAAATGGCGCCCAACTTATGCCGGAGATTCGATACCTCGCCCTCAAGTTTATCCATCTCAGCTTTCAATTCATCCTCACTGTATCCAGGATCCTCAAGGGACTCCAGTTTTCCTATCTCTGATTTGAGGTCGTCAATCTCACCCTTAATTGTGGTGATTTCACGTTCCACATTGTCCATGACACCTGAAAGGGTCTTAAATTGATTCTTAAGACCTTCAAGCTTGGTAGTAGCATCTCTGAACCTTTCATAGTCATCTCTGATGGATTTTTCCTCATCCTTCATCTTTTCAATATCATTTCTGAGTGAATCATGTTCCTCCTGAAGCTTTTTCCTCAAATCCTTGCACTTCTGAAGTTCATCCATGGATTTCTTATATTCTTCCTCTATGTCCCTGTTTTTCCTCTTGAGACTATCTGAGAATGAACTCAGGTTTTCAATTTCATTCTTGAGGGATTCTATCCTATCTTCAGCAGCCCGAATCTTGTTTTCCTCCTTTTCGAGTTCTTCAAGTTCCAGTTCGAGTTTGCTGATCTCATCCTCGATTTCTTTGAGTTCAGCTTCGAGATTTTCCCTCTCAGATTCCAGTTCCCCCTTCTCAGTGATAATATTGTTGAGCTCATTTTTCTTATCATCAAGGTCGTAGGATCTATCCTCAAGGCTTTTTGCGGATCTCCTGATTTTCCGCGAAAGCAACCTGGCATTATCCGCTGCTCTGCTGTACCTCTCAAGGTCGAAGGCCTTTCTGAGCCTTTCAAGCCGCTCATTTTTTCCGGTCTCTATTATGCTCTTCATCTGCTCCTGTGGGGTGAAGACCGCGTAACGGTATATCCTGCTCCTGGCCCTTGGATTCAGGGGTTCCCTGTAACCCAGGATGTCAAGTACCTCGGCCTTCAGTTCCTTTGCAGAGAGTTTCCTTCTCCCTGTGGGTGTTCTGATGTAGAGTTCCCCCTGCTGCACCCCTGAGGCGGCCCTTTTAAGTTCCCGGTAGATGGTGTACTCTGCACCATCAACCGTGAAGGTGAGTTTGACTGAACCTGAATTTGCTGTGGCCCTCAGAAGGCTGTCACCCCTCTGGTCACCCAGCCCGAAGAGCGCAAATTCTATTGCAAGTAGAAGCGTGGTCTTACCTGAACCTATATCCCCCTCAAATAGGGTCACCCCATCATCAAACTCGACAGTTCCTGATTCATAGCTCCTTATGTTCCTGAGTTCAAGTGAATTGATAATCAAAGAGTATCACCACCGATATCAGTTATCTGGATTCACCCGAGAGCAGGTCAACACCATCATCTCTCCTGAGGTCATCGGTTATCATCATCCAGATTAACCCCCATGACAGCCTCTGCTTCCTCAATGATCCTCCTCTCATATTCTTCCCTCTTCTCACCGGGGGCAATTTCATTCTCAAGTTTCCTGAGGAGTTCAACAGCAAGGTAATCGCCAATCTTCATGAGATTTCTGTTTCTGATGTCAAGTCCTGCGAGTTTCTCCCTGAAGATCCTCCTCTCAAGTGCGGGGATGTCACTCTCAGCGACCCTCACCTTCTGTATCTCACGGGTGCTGAGGCCGTGCCTGTTGATCTGGACAACACGGGCCCCCCTGGATTCAAGTTCCCTCCTTATCCATGCCGAATCTATGTCCGAGGTCCTGCCTGAGCTGAGCTCACCCCTGATCTTGAACATCACAACCTTTCCCTTAACATCGTGTTCCCCCATTTCCCTGCCTATGAGGAGGGATGCGTCCTGGGAGTTCTTACCTGTAACATCACATTCCATGTATTCAAAGTCAGCAGGCCTTATAACCCTGAACTGGGGAGTTTTTGCCTTTTCACTGAATTCAACAAGGTAGTATCCCCTCTCCTCTCCCCTGGCGTTTTCCTCAAGGTCCCCTGCGTATGAGCCGAAGAGTGCCCCGGGGTATACTATTGGACCGTAGCCCTCCTCCATGTAGCAGCCCTTCCTGTGGACGTGGCCCCCTGCATAGTACTCAAGGCCACGGGGGAAGAGGTTGAGGTCAATGGAATCCATCTCTGCAAAATCAACGGGTTTGAACTGGGTTATGGCGCTGTGGAACAGGAATATCCTGAAGCCGTCCTCGGCCTCAAGTGCCCCCCTGTCAAGGTTCCTGAAGTAGTCAACCTCCAGTGCCCTTGACCTCCCTGATAGGCCCGTGATCTTTGCCCCGGTCTTCTCATCCACTGTGAACTCCAGTCCCAGCTTCTTTCCGGGGATGGGGCGCACAACCTTCTCTATGACCCCCGCGGTTTCCAGGATGTCTATCATGGAGGTGTTTGATGGGCTGTAGTCGTGGCTCCCATAGTTGACGTAGATTGGGACCCCCTCATCCCTGACCCTCCTGAGTTCCATTGTGGCCCTCTTGACGGTCTCCATGTTTGGGATGTTGGAGTGGAAGAGGTCCCCCGCTATTATCATGAAGTCGACGTCATTCTCCAGTGCATCATCCAGTGCCATCCTGAAGGCCTGGAATTCCAGTTCCCGGAGTTCAGGCTGTTTCTGGGCCCCCAGGTGGCAGTCTGATAGGTGTGCGAATCTGTACATCAGTTTCACCTCATCCTATGAATTCAATGTCCCCCTCATCTTCATCCTCATGATCCGTGGATTCAGTGAACTCCTCAAAGAGTGGTATCTTCACGGGTACCGCGAACTTTGTGAATATGCTGCTCACTATGGCCTCACCCTTATCCAGGCTTGCTATTGCCCTGTTATCATCTGAAAGGTCCTGGGATGCGCTTCCTATTATCTCAGCCCTCTCCTGGGCCATCTCATTCCCCAGGATTATCTTGGTGTTCATGTTTGCAAGGACCGTCCTGGGGATGAGGCTTACGAGCTGGGTTATGGCGACCAGACCTATGTTGAATTTACGGCCCTCCCTTGCAATGGTGCTGTAGATGTTGTTTCCCTGCCTCTCAATGACCTCCTTTCCAAGGACACGGGGGGCCTCCTCTATCACTATCCCTATGACGGGTTTTCTCCTGAGCTCCCCTGTGGACTTGTACTTCTGGTACCTCCTGAAGATCTCACCGGATATCACGCTCCCAACGAGGAGTTCCGCCTCGCCCATGAGCCGGGATGTGTCCACCACAACTATCTTTCCATCCTCGAGGTGTCCTGCTATGTCCTTTATGGTTGATTCGCCACCCACATCCCTGAATACGCCTCCACGGGACTTTATCTCGCCTGTGTCCTCATCCATGTAGACTCCAAGGATAACATCGAAGACCCTTCTAAGTACACTGAGTGTCACAGATTTGACATCGGAAAGCTTCTCCCCTTCAACAATTTTGATGATCCATCTCTCTTTGTAGCAGTTGTGGTACTTTGCAATTGCCTGCTCCTGGGCCTGTGTGAATGGTATTATACCCTCAAAGTGCTCGGGTCTCAGGGCCCTCAGGTTTATTGCGAGGGTGTTCCCGCCGACCGGTGCATCCGGGGAGTAGTAGACCACGTTACCTGATGGGTGCTTTCCGAGCCCTGCCTCGTTCCTGCCATAGTACTCGTCGTGGGGGTCCAGCACCAGCATGCCCACACGGTCCATATCTGCCAGGCTCCAGAGCATGACCTTCACCAGGTTACTCTTACCCCTACCCGTGGTTGCAGGTATGAGGATGTGGTGGGTTATGGCGTCCAGTGCGTCGATGTAGACCGGTGTCTCAAGGACCTTTGAGCCGCTCCTCACATTCCCTAGGAATACCGGGTTGCGGGGCTTTTCAAGGAAGGCCAGGTCCCCATCCCTTATCCTCCGGACCTCCCTGAAGAACCCCGGAAGGCGTTTGGGTAGCATTGGCTCCCCATCCCTCACATGGAGTATTGGGCGGGCCTCTGCGATGATGTAGTTCCGCAGTTCCGGTTCAAGGAACTCCACGTCCCCCCTGTAACCCTCAAGGTTGAAGCCTGATGCAAGCTCCCTCATCCCCTGGGGTATCTGGGACCTGTATTTGAGGTCCTTGACCTGGAGTATCGTGTAGCCTTCTCCCTCAGCGACAAGGAGGTCTCCCAGTTCCACCGGTTCATCCGATTTCTGCCTTATGAGTACCGCGGCTGTTTCGCCACCTATTATCTGTCCTGCGATTTCCATCAATCCTCACCTGCATACCTGTTAAGTGTATCGTGGTAATCGAGACTTTCTGTCTCATATTTTATGCCCCTAAGTACTTCACCATCACTGATCTGTGACAGGACTCTTCTCCTGTAGATTTCAACTTCATCCCCTGAGACACGGGCCCTCATGTCCACGTCCACCAGCCCGTAGGGGTAGCCAGGGAAGCATGCGTCCCCCGCGTTCAGTGCAAGGGCTGATGCCACGTCCAGTGCCTTATACCCCTCATAATCTCCAAGGATATCCATGCGGAATATCCTCCCTGCCGGGTTCAGCTTAACCGCCGCCAGGATGGTGGGCCTGTCTGTCCTGATGGCTATGGGGTCGTAGCACCATGTCCCCTTCACCTCACCCTCTGATGCGAGCCTTCCGATGGCTGAAAGGAGTGAAATTGAAGTGGTGGTGTAGAGGGTGCAGGTCTTTGAGAGCCCTGCCACGTGGATGTCCCCCGACCTATCCCCGAGCTCGTTTATGTAATTGTTTTCCTTCTCGAATGACGCCTGCAGTGAGCCGTCCCTAACCAGAATATCCCCTGCATCGAGTTCATCAAGGACCCTAAGTGCCATGCTCCACTCTGCAAATCTCCTGGGAAGGCCCTTGAGGGTTGACTCATCAACCTTGAGAGTTGACTCATCAAAGGTATCTGTGTCTTTCAGTTTAAGGTGCATGTCATCCTCATTCGGGAGGAATTCCAGGTACTCCTCCCTGATGGGGTGTAGCTGGAATCTGCACATCTCCTCCTCAGGGTTCATGGTCATGACAGAGAAGAACTCGATCCTCGATGGCATCTCGGGCTGGACCCTCTGGCCCCCCCTGAAGAGGCCCAGGGCAACCCTGTTGAGCTGGACTGAGATGCCCGGCCCCTCCAGTATGGGGCTGTTGCCGCCGTCTATGAAGGCAATGAGCCTTTCCTCTCCCCCCTCAATGGGCCTGAAGTTAGCTGTGCTGAATTCATGCGCCATGTATTTAGCTGACCTGAAGTAGGGTCTTCCGATCCCTGACCTCACCCTGTTCTCAAGGGTCTGTGCAATCCTATCAAAAATGTCCAATAAAAAATCCCCCATGTAAATGTTTAATGTTGAATAAGAAATAAATGTTATAAATAGTTTGTGGTTTTTAATTGAATGACCGGGTCATCTGACCGTTCCAGGGATATCCCAGGCCGTGCCTACTCCTCTGGCTCAACGATGACGGCTGTGCCGTAGGCAAGGATCTCCTGCATTATGTCGGATATGGAGTCTGAGTCGAAACGGACACTTATAACCGCATTGGCCCCGAGTTCACAGGCATGGTCAAGCATCCTCTCAAGGGCCTCCTGCCTTGAGTGCTCCATCATGGTGACGTACTCCTTGATCTCACCACCCACAATGGACCTTAAGCCTGCGCCTATCTGACCCCCGAGTCCCCTGCTTCTAACTGTCAGCCCATAAACGAATCCGAGGGTCTTAACAGCCCTGTATCCCGGGACATAGTTGCTTGTAACGTATACCACGTCACCATGCTTTTCAACTGCAGGCGCTTCTCTTCGCTCCTCAAGCCTCGTACCACACTCGTCACAGAAGTTTGAGTCAGCTCCATACTCCTTCCCACAGTTTGGACAGAATTTCTCTGCTGATGACTCCTTTGGGGAAGCTGAAACAGCGCCGCCTCTCCTCTCAGCCAGTCTCCTCTTCATCTCCTCACTTGTAACCATAATAACACCATAATTATTTTTATTGCAGACGTATAATAAGGTTACCATGAAGTCCGCCATTCCAGAGGATGATAGAAGAGGATTCCCGGGGTATATTCCAGACTGGATTCTCCCATACATCCCCCTCATCATCATAGCGGTGCTCCTCATTCTCAAACCCTACTACCTCTTCCCGACCCATGGCGACATTGACTTTCACCTTGTGAGGGCAAGGGAGATAATGATTGAGCCGCTCAAAGGCCTCATATGGGACTACATGGTCTACTACCCTCCAGGGAGGCCCCTGGGCCATCCGCCACTGCTTCATGTTATACTGGCAAGTCTCTGGACCCTGGGTGGTGTCAGGTTTGCCCATTCCATCATGTGCATGCTGCAGATACTCCTCACAGTGTTTACAGCATCCTTTGTGGCCTCAAGGTGGTACGGTGAGAGGGCCGGGTTCATAGCAGGTGCCCTGGTACTCGCATCTCCCCGTCCAGACACCCTCTCAGTTATAATGCCGGCAGCCTACATACCGGTCCTTCTGGTACTCACAGTTTACCTCCTGTCAGAGGATCGGCTATCTGCAGCGGTTACAGGGACACTTGCACTCTGGACCCACTTCATAGCACTCATAACAGTCGTCCCCGCGGTGCTGGCAGATGGTGTGAGGAGAAACCTCAGGGTGCTCCTCCTGCTCCTCCCATCCTTCATATTATGGTGGGCATACTTCCTCACAGCAAGGGGGGCCCCATCTGAGCCCGTGAATGGTGGCTACTTCAGTATAGGCTGGCTTGTGTTCCTCATACTCCTATACTTTGGGGTCCCTGGATTCTACCTTGTGAGGGGGCGGAGGGAGTTCAGACCCCTCATGGCCTACATTCTCATAGTACTCCTTGCTGAGGTCCTCTTTGATGACATATCAAGGGGGCTGCAGTACGTTGCACTCCCACTGGCAATTGTGGGCGGATACACTGGTTCAAGGTTACTTGACAACCCCTCAGGGGCTGTGAGGCTGGTTACAGGGATCCTCATCATTTCATCGGCCACTGTATTCGTCGAACAGCTTCTTCTAACTGATATAGGGTGGTCTGATGTGGACATACCATTTGAGAACAGATACTATCCCCTTAAGGAGTACATTGACACCCATACATCCCCTGATGATGTGGTGTGGGCCTCGGGTTCAGTTGCGGATAAGGTTGCCTGGATGACCGGGAGGAGGGTCTCCAATGGCCGCTATGGGCCCCCACCTGGATTCCAGGAGACATTTCAGGATTTGAATATCTATGAGGAGAATGGAAAATTCATAATAAATAATAAAGATAATGAGACAATTCAGATCATCTAAATCAAGTAGTGTTGTACATATACTGAATAACCAAAGAAACCATGAAAACCCAGCTGCGGAGGGAGCTGACCCTCTTTGACACGGTTAACCTTGTAATCGGGACCATAGTGGGGGCCGACATCTACATCGTGGCTGCCTATGGTGCAGGTAGCCTTGGCCCGGCCTCCATACTGGCCTGGTTCCTGGCCGGCCTCATGGCTGTGGTTATTGCACTTGCATTCTCTGAGGCCTCCAGGATCCTCCCTGTGACCGGGGGACCCTACGCCTATACATGTGAGACCCTTGGACGTTTCGCGGGTTTCATAACCGGATGGTCCCTCTGGGTTTCCTCGTGGATAGCCATAGCGGTGTTCCCCATAGCCTTTGTCTATTACCTTGAATACTTCATCCCCCTGAATGTCATGTGGGAGGCCCTCGTCAAGGTCCTCTTCATAGCCTCACTCACCCTCATAAACATTGCCGGTGTTGGGAGGGCCGGTAAGGTGAACGATATCCTGACGGTCCTCAAGGTGGCGCCAGTGCTCCTCTTTGCAATCCTGGGGGCGGTGTACCTCGCCCTCAACCCATCAACCCTTGCAGCTAATTACACCCCCCTGGCACCCATGGGCCTCGGGGCCCTTGGCGGTGTCACCGTCCTGGTGTTCTGGGCCTACGTTGGATTTGAACTTGTAACGGTCCCTGCAGATGAGGTTAAGAATCCTGAGAGGAACATACCCCTGGCCATAACCCTCGGGATGGTCTTTGTGATGCTATTCTATCTCCTCACCAATGCTGTTATCCTTGGGCTTGTGCCATGGAGGGTCCTTGCGGCCTCAAACGCGCCCCTCACGGTTGCCGGTTACAGCCTCATGGGTGGATTTGGGGCCCTGATACTAACTGCAGGTGCCGTGTTCTCGATTGCGGGTTCAGAGGAGGCAGGGATGCTCTCAACCGCCAGGCTGCTCTTTGCCATGTCCAGGGATGGTTTCCTTCCCCGTGCCCTCTCCAGGGTGCACGGGAGGTTCGGCACACCCCACGTCAGTATCCTGGTCCAGAACCTCACGGCCCTTGCAGCCGCACTCACCGGTACGGCGGCCGGGCTCATTGAACTATCTGTTTTAACACTTCTACTCCCCTACGCGGCAACCTGCGTTTCACTGGGGATACTTCGAAGGAGAGATGGCGCTAGGGTTCCTGTGAAGAGTGTCCTGGGTGTTCTTATCTGTGTTTACCTCCTTCTGAATACAACACCAGGGACCATCATCGCCGGCTTACTCCTGGTCATGGGGGGCGTGCCCCTCTACCTGATCTTCAGAAAAAAGAATCTAAAGTAGCTGTGGGTTCAGTACCCACTAAATGATGTGTGGAAGTCAGGCTATCCTTGCGTGTGAGTTTGTGTTTGATGATGTTCAGTGCCCCCTAAATGATGTGTGGAAGGAGTAGCAGGATAAAAATGTAGGTTAACAGTACACAGATCATTATTGTGGAGTGTCTCAGGGCACGTGGATGTCCACCATTTACACGCAGGTAGCATGGCCCAAGAACAAAAAGGATGGAACTCAAAAACCCATCAATGTGTTCCAGGGCCCATTCAAAAAGTAAATGCAGGTCTCCGGTTTTCCATGTCATGGTGAGGGTGTACATGACCCTGCTACTCTCCTGTGCCAGGTATGGCAGGATAAGCGCCATGAGAAGAATCAGCGGCCCGAAGAGGATGGGAAGGGATACTGCTGCCAGGATACGATCCCCTGACTCCTCAGGCTTTATCAGTTGCCGGATTGATAGATACAGAAATGCGAATGGGGTGAAAATCAGGGCCCCCAGGACCATTAGCAGTTCACTACGTGGCCTTTCCTTCAGTAATATGTATATGGCTGCAGCCGTAAGGGCTCCCATTACCAAGGTGCCCGCAAACTCAGCTCTGAAAATTATCAGTATGAACTGGGCGAGGGTGATTGCCGTGAAGGCGTATGAGATGACTGTGAGTGCCCTGAAGGGGTATGGGTAGATGGACTCAGGGAGGTCCTCCTCGATGGGGACACCGTTGGCTGTATCAAGTGCTATTTTAAGACATTTCTCAGAGGCCCATTGGTTCCCGAGTGCCTCAAAAGCCTCTGCCTTGCCGATCCATACCGGGACATTCCCTGCATCCAGCCTGATGGCCCTATCAAAGCATTCCAGTGCCTCCCGGTATCTCCCATGTTTATTCAGGGAGAACCCCATGTAGACCCATGATTGGGCATGGAGTGGATCAATGGCTGTGGCCTTTTCAAATGACTTCAGTGCCCCTTCATCTTCGCCCCACTGGTGAAGTATCAGACCCCTTCCATACCATAGGGTGGCGTTACTGGGGTTCTCATTGATGGATGATTCATAGAGTTCAAGGGCCCTCCGGTAACATGCGTCTCTCTCCTCATCCTCCCCGAGGATACTGTGGATGTAGCCCATCTTATGCCAGGCCCGTGGATGGGGACTTATTTCCGTCAGTCTCTCAAGGGCCTTCAGGGCATCCCTGTATCTTCCCATATTCTGGTTTATGTTACTCAGGAGCATCCATGCCGCCGGGTTTTCAGGGTCAGCCTCCGTAACCCTCCTGGCAATGTGGAGGGCCCTCTCAGGGGCACCCCACCCCACCAGAAATTCGGCAACTGCAAGCATGACCCTCTTCATAATACATATTCAAATATTAATAATATATAAATGGTGGCTTAAGGATTCCCTGTCCCCCTCCCTGGAATAAACTCCGCAATGCTCTGATACTATTATTCTGAACCTTCACCCTCCCCCCTGTGGACAGTCTTGGCCCAGCGCCTCTCGCGCCTCCGTAGCATGTGAACTGTCGCAGCCACAAAGAGCGGGATTAGGTATAGGCAGTAGGCCCAGTACTCAATGGATAACAGGATGGTACGGGGTATGCTGTAGCCGTCCATCCTTATACCGCTCATTGTGAGGGGGAAGAACGCCACGGTTGATATGAGGCCTATTATGAACGGGGCCTCCATCTTGAATCCGAAACCAGCAAGGTTCAGAATGAATACAATGTACCCCAGCATGACGAACCCTATGAAGATCATGGAGAAGAGGTAGAATATTGCGTCAAGCTTCCTGTGGAGTGCTATGGGGGCATCAATCATCGGGGCAAGGTATACGAAGAGTGTCTCCAGGTTACCTGTGAGCCAGCGGGTCCTCTGCCTGAAGAAGGCCGGCCACTCACTCACGGCCTCCTGAAAGACCTCCGCCTCCGGGGAATACCTGACATGGTACCCCCTGAGCATCAGCTTGACGCTGAGGTTCAGGTCCTCTGTAACCGCGTAGCCATCCCAGCCCCCAATCTCCTCAACAACCCTCCTCTTAACCAGCTGACCGTTGCCCCCCAGGAAGGCCGGGACATCCATGTTCATCCTTGACCTCATGATTACGTTGCCGAATATGGCGAACTCAAGGTCCTGCATCCTGGTGAGGAGGTTCTCATCTGCATTGTACATCCTCACCCTGGACTGGGCGCCGGCCACATCATCACCATCAAGGTAGGGGACTATATTCCTCAGGAAGTCCGGTTCAACCCTGGCATCGGCATCAAAGACCGCTATGATGTCACCATCGGCCAGTGCCACACCATCATTGAGGGCGTACCCCTTACCGTTGAAGGCGAAGGGGGCCCTCCTTGTCACAACCTTCAGGTGCCTGTACCTCTTCACCAGTTCCTCGAGGATCTCACCGGTACGGTCCGTTGACCCGTCGTTCACAACTATGATCTCATAGTTCCTCCTCCCGTTTACATGGTAGTCCAGGGATGAGAGGGTCTCAACGCACCTCTCAATGGTGTTCTCCTCGTTGTTGGCGGGGACTATAATGCTCACCATGGGCATTGAATCTGAAACAGGCCTTTCGGGTTTCCTGTAACTGAATGAAAGATGCAGGAGACTGTAGACCACCGGTATGAAGAGTGTGTACATGAGCCAGGTCATGCTCCGTGTTATGAAGCCGTAGGCTGCAAGGCCGAGTATCAGCGATGATACAAAGAAGACGCCGGTCTTCTCTATCTTCATCTCCTCAGCCTTGGTGACGATGACCTCATGCATCCTCCTTGAGTAGTCCTCCATGTCCCTGATGTTCTGTAGTACCACCTCGATCTCGGCCCTCAGCTGCTCGGTGCTGAAGGGCTTGAGTAGGTAACCGTAGGGTTCCGTCTCCAGTATCCTGGCGAGGGTCGAGTCATCTGAGTAGGCTGTCAGGTATATTACAGGGATCCCGTGTTCACCCTGTATCACCTCGGCGGCCTCTATACCATCCATCTCACCACGGAGGTAGACGTCCATGATGACAACGTCGGGCTGGAGTTCCGCGGCCGCTGATACAGCGCCCTCACCTGTATCCTCAACCCCCACAACCCTGAACCCTGCCTCCTCCAGTTTATGGGAGAGGTCGGCTGCGACGATCGCCTCATCCTCCACCACAAGGACACCGGGGACTGCCCCTGTCTTCCTCTCCTTCGGAACCTTCAGTAGGTCCCTTATATCAGCCCGGTACCGTTTGAGTGCTGTTTCAACCGTCACCTTGAGTGTCCGGTCATCGTAGGGTTTGAGGAGGTAACCGTAGGCTCCGGCCCTCCTGGCCCTCCCTATGGTCTCGGGGTCAGAGTAGGCTGTGAGGAACACCACCGGGACCCTGAGTTCCTTCACCCTCCGGGCCACATCCACACCATCCATCTCACCCCTCAGGACTATGTCCATGAGCACAAGGTCCGGCCTCTTCTCTGCTATCAGCCTGAGGGCCTCTTTACCTGTGGCTGCAACCCCAACGACCCTGTAGCCCATATCCTCCAGTCTCATCTGGAGGTCCGATGCTATGAGTGCCTCGTCCTCCACTATCAGAATTGACGTCATGTCCTCACCTTCAGTTACCAAGCCACCTTCTGAGTTTCCTGATGCCCATGGTGTTTATCACATCGTCTGGCTCTGCTCAGCCGCGCCTTGCAGTTATAACACCCCACCTGATATTCTCAAGGGCCCCCCGTGAGTGGGCGTCACTGTTTATTGCGATCCTGCAGCCCGCATCAACCGCCATCCTGACATGGGTGTCCCTGAGGTCCAGGCGGAGGGGGTTGGAGTTCACCTCCAGGGCGACTCCCAGTTCAGAGGCGCGTTCAACCACCCTCTCCATGTCAACCAGGGGGTCGGGTGACCCCAGGACTCGCCCGGTGGGGTGACCTATTATATCCACAGGGTCATGCTCCATTGCCCTGAGTAGTCTCTCTGTGATGTTCCCGGAGTCATGGATGCTTGCAACAACCAGGTCAAAGTCCTGCAGGATTTTATCAGGGACCTCTAGGCTCCCATCATAGAGTATGTTGACCTCGACACCTGCAAGGACCTCCACCTCCTCTATACGCTCGGCGGCCCTCAGGTATGCATCCACATCGTCGATGTACCTTGCATGGTCGGTGAAGGCAATGTACTCCCTCCCAAGGATGGATGCGTACTCTGCCATGTACTCCATTGCATCGATGCCGTCACTGAACAGGCTGTGCATGTGGAGGTCCCCCCTGATATCTGACAGATTTACAGGGTCCGGGAGTTTTCCCTCCGCTGCAGCGGCCACCTCGCCACGGTTCTCCCTGAGTTCAGGTTCAATGTATGTGAGGCCAAGGGCCTCCAGAACCTCGGCCTCTGTCCTCCCGGCGACCCTCTCATCCCCCCTGAAGAGGCCGTATTCACTGAGCTTCATCGAGGAGGAAATGGCTATCCTACGTAGCTCCACGTTGAACTCCCATGAGCCTGTGAAGTATAGGAGTGCCGCGCCAAAGACCTCGTCGTCGAAGACCCTGAGGTCACAGTCAAGGCCCTCCCTGAGGCGCACGGTTGACTTCCTGGGGCCCTTAACCACTACCTCCTCCACCAGGTCCATGGAGGTGAAGTGGTCCATGACCCTATGGGGGTCGGTGGCTGTCACCAGTATGTCGATGTCCCCGACGGTCTCCCGGCCCCTCCTTATGGATCCTGCCACCTCAACCCTCCTGACACCCTCAAGTTCAAGGAGCTCTGATTTTATCCTGGATGCCAGGGGGACCACGTAGGCGAGGGGTCTCCTGGAGATCCTTGACCTTGCAAGTTCAATGTTACGGAGTATCATTGCCTCCCTCTTCTCACCCATCCCCCTTAGCCTCCTTATACGGTGCCTCCTTGCCTGCTCCTCAAGGTCGTCCAGTGTCTTTATCCCCAGCTCCTCGTAGAGGAGTTTAACCGTCTTTGGACCCACACCCTCCACCGAGAGGAGGGAGTCAAGGTCCACCGGGTATTGCCCTGCCAGTTTCTCAAGGAGTGAGAGTGAACCTGTTGATAGTATCTCCTCTATCTTTGCAGCGATGTTCTCACCTATACCCGGGAGTTCCCTGAGTCTCCCCTGGGCTGCCACATCCTCTATGTCCTCCCCTAGAAATTCCACTGTCCTCGCGGCCCTCCTGTAGGCCTTTGTCCTGAATTCATCGCCCCTGAGTTCCATGTAGTCAGCAACACGGTTCAGAATATGGGCCACCAGATGGTTCTTCATAAGGGCATATATATTGTGCATATTAGTTAACCGTTTTTGCTTTCAGAAAAATGGCAACGCCCTCAATACAACCATGTTTTCGTTGAGTGAATAGATGGTTTACATGCAGATTAAGATGCGGACTCTGAGCTGGGTGAAGCGAGACATCTAGTTTGAAGAAACCAGTGGGAAATTAAAGCATTTATGAACTGATGATTGGCCCATAAGTAGTAGACCTCCGATCCACGAAAGATCAGTAAAATCAAATGGAAGGCCAAAAAAATATTAGAATTCATGAATTACTGGGGACAAAAAACATCAAAAAACTGAATCTTTAGATGTCAGCTACTCTGGATCAGTTAAAAGATAAAATATGACTAGAAAGACTTAGATGCCAGCTATACTCTGGATCAGTTAAAAGATAAAATATGACTAGATGGACCCCATACCCTCAACGATCTCACGGATCTTATCCTCAACGTTTGAACTGTTCTCAACCACGGTACCCGTGACTATGATATCTGCACCTGCACCTGCAACCCTTGCGGCATCAGCACCGGTCCTTATACCGCCACCCACTATGAGTATCTGGTCTGTGCACCTCTTAACAAGGGATATCATCTCCTCAGGCACATGCTGTGGGGCACCTGAACCCGCCTCAAGGTAGAAGAGCCTCATACCAAGGAACTCTGCGGCCATGGCATATGCTGCCGCAATGTCCGGTTTGTTTCTGGGAACAGGCTTTGTATCTCCAACCCAGCCCACCGTACCCCCTGGTTCAACCACAAGGTAACCCATTGGGAGGGCCTCTATCCCCATCTTCTTAACGGCTGGCGCGCCCAGGGCCTGGGCACCTATGATCCAGTAGGGGTTGTTTGAGTTGAGGAGACTCATGAAGAATATCGCATCTGCGTGGCGGCTGACACCTGTGGTGTTCCCGGGGAAAAGTATTATCGGGACATCTATGTTCTCCCTCAGAGCCCCTGCGGTGGCATCCAGTTCACTGGAATCGGTGGTTGACCCCCCGAGCATTATACCATCGGTACCGCCCCTTATGGCGGCCTCTGCGATTTCAACGGCCTCCTCAGGGGTCTGCTCCTCAGGGTCGATGAGGGTAAGGTGTATCTTCCTCTCCCCAAGAATATCATGGAAATAATCTTCAACCTTCATTTTGAACACTCAGAAAAGTAATAAATGGGGGAGTGGGGCTGTTTAACCCCTTGGTTCCTTTGCCTTGTACCTTAATCCCTTGTAACCGCACTTCCTGCATGTCTTTGCAGTTGGTGGGTTCCTGGCGTTACATTTAAGGCAGATCTTGATATTGAATAGTCTGTTTTCTGCTTCCTCAAATCTTGCCATAATTAGCCTCCTATGTATTTGTTCTGAATCTCAACAACCTCACGGCTATCCCTAGCCCGGGAGTAAGCTTCAAGAAGTTCACGGTTGAGGTCCAGGAAGTGTGGACCCCACTTGAAGTAGGACATGATGTCAGACGCTATATCTTTCAGTCCAACTATATAAAGGGTTGCCGCCACGGCCTCTGCAGTTGATAGTATGCAGGGTTTTCCATAGTTGGTGGGGTTTGCGGCCACCAGGAATGGCAGCGACCTGTGGTTCCCTGCGGTCTGGAATATGACCGATGACTTTCTGACCTTTTTCCATGAGCAGTCCAGGGCTGCGATGCCCCTCCTCATGACCATGTCACGGTCCTCGGGTGAGACTGCCTTTTCAGAAAAAGGGTTGAGGACAAGTGCACCTCTGGGTATCTGGTTGAGACTATTTACTATTTTAAATTTTCCCTTCCTCCCCAGTTTGAGGCTGGTGCACTTCTTCCTGTCACACTCCTCTGCATGGTATACCACGATTCTCATCAGGGTGATATTGGAATGTCCATGTATAAATAATTTGGAGGGATAGGGGATCCTAAGTGGCCTGTCCTAGAACATCTCCCTCTCATGCTCCAGATGGGGGATAACAAAACTAGCCGTCCTAGAACATTTCCCTCTCATGCTCCAGATGGGGGATAACAAAGTGAGCTCTGCTAGAACATCTCCCTCTCATGCTCCATTATCCCTGGAACAGCTATGGATGGGTCCTCAAGGTCATGGAGGTCATAGTAACTGCCACCTGAGGCCAGGGCTATCTCCATGTTGAGGTCCCTTCCACCCCTTGAGCCCTGCTCAAAGTTTATGACAGCGGAGGGTATATCCTCCTCCCTGAGCCTGGCTGCTGCCTCAATCGCCTCCCTCTTGGGGTTCCTCTCAACCCCAACGTTTGGCATACCGTCGCTGAGGATAACCATGAACGGGACGTACTCGCTGTGTCTCTTCTCCTCCCTGAGTATCTCAAGGCCCCTCTTTATGCCCTGTGCCATTGGTGTTGTACCACCAACCCTTATGCTGTCAACCGTATCCCTGAATGAAGATGCCCTGGCTGTTGAGGGTATTATAACCTTCGCGTCCCTTCCACGGAAACCCACAACACTTATCCTGTCCTTATGCCTCTGGGCGTCCTCTATGAACCTCTCTATGAGGCCCTTGACTCTGGCGGCCTTCTTCTCAGAGAACATGGACCCGCTTATATCCACAACCAGGACGATTGATGCCCTTGCACCGTGCTTGCGTATCTTCTCCCTTATATCGCCGGGTTCTATTTTAAGCTCCCCCCTTGAGGCGGCGGCCCTCAGTGTGGCGTCAACAGCAACGTCACCTGAGCCCCTGGGGAACCTGCTCTTCACGTACCTCCCCTTGGTGGTCTTTGACTCAACCCTTGAGCCGTAGAGGCGCTCCTTCTTCTTACCCCTGATCCTGAGGAGCTTCTTTATATCAACGTCCATGTCCTGGGTTTCAGGTTCCCTGCCCTCCACATCAGCGGCAAGGGCCCCCAGGGATGATGCCGAAGGTGAAGCACCTGAATCTCCACTGCTACCTTCACCTGGCGACCCCTCTGCAGGGGTTTCATCCTCTTCACCCTCCCCTGAGTCACCGCCTGAGTCACCACTTTCTGATTCAGGCTCCTCTGACTCCCTTTCACGCTCCATCTCCTCACGGGCCCTCTGCATCTCCCTTCTCGTGTTTTCACGGTTATAGGTCCTTCCAGGTATTCTCTCCCCCAGAACCAGTATTATGGCATCCTCGACGTCCTCCTCACGGACCCTCCTCCTGCCGTTGAAGGCCGCTATGGCCTTTGAGGTCCTCACGATTGCAATATCGGACCGGTGCCCATCGACACCCGCATCGACACAGACCCTTGCTATCAGCTCAAGGAGGTCGTCGTCAATGGTGACCGCTGGAAGGAGCTTCCTGGCCTCCATTATCCTCTCCCTGAGTTCCCGCTGACTCTCAGCGAACCTCTCAACGAATCCCTCTGGGTCATCCTCGAATTCATCCCTCCGCTTCATTATGAGGATCCTCTGCCTGATGTCGGTGACCGTCCCAACATTTATGTGTATACCTATCCTGTCTGAGAGCTGGGGCCGGAGTTCACCCTCAGCGGGGTTCATGGTCCCAACCAGGATGAACCTTGATGGGTGCTGAAGGGATATTCCCTCCCTCTCAACTGTGTTCACACCGTAGGCCGCCGCATCAAGCAGGACATCCACCAGGTGGTCGTCCAGGAGGTTTATCTCGTCAACGTAGAGTATGTTCCTGTTGGCCTCTGCGAGTATACCCGGCTCAAGGGCCTTTATACCCTCTGTGAGCGCCTTCCCTATGTCAAGGGAACCAACCACCCGGTCCTCTGTTGCACCCAGTGGTAGTTCAACCACCCGCATCTTCCGGTACTCCACCTCCAGGTCACCTGAACGGCACACCCCACATGCCTCTTCAGGTTCATCAGGGTCGCAGTTGAAGGGGCAGCCCTTAACTGTCCGCAGTGATGGGAGAAGGTCTGCCAGGGCCCTCACGGCGGTTGTTTTACCTGTCCCCTTATCACCCTTTATGAGTACACCGCCTATCCTGGGGTTTATTGCATTGAGTATAAGGGCCTTTTTCACCCTCTCCTGTCCAACTATAGCTGTGAATGGAAAAATAAGGTTCTTCATTAACTCACCTGGTTTTTATAACCATATAATTCTATCTTTATTCTCAATAATAAGTTTTTACGTGAAATGGTATTAAAATGGGCTTCTGGTGTAGGAATCTGTAGAAGGTAGATAATGGTATTAAAATAATGGTCAAGTGTAGGAATCCTCTGGATAAAGTAAATAAGGGATGCCGAAGATAGATTAAGCTGGTGATAGATATGTGCACTGTTGGAGGTCCAATGGCTGATATAGACATCAAGAAAATGAAGACCCGTAAATGTAAGTGCCTTGACTGTGGAAACGAGTTCAAGGGTGTTGGAAGGCGGATAATCTGCCCATCATGCCAGTCAGATAACGTTGAATGTGAAGGCTAGAGGGTGAGTGGTCTGGAATTCAATCTGAGGGATGACAGGATACTCTTTGTGGAGTCGGACTCAGGTACACTTGGCATAATACCCTCCGGCAGGAGGAGAACCATCTTCATGAACACCCCTGATGACGAGGTCGCCCTGTTCCTTGAACCCGACGACCTCATAGTCATATCTGCATTCAGCTCAGGGGAAAAGGCGAGGAGGGGCATAATGGCCCTCGCCTACCTCCTCCTTGAGATAGAAAATCCCCTTGTTGTTCTCCCTGAGAACCATCCAGGGTCCAGGAGGCTGAAAATGGTGGTCTCTGCCTCAGATACCATAAGATTGAGCTGCGAGATAACCCCTGGCACCCACCCGGACCATCACCTCCTCTGCTCGGTCAGCGAACTCTCAGGAATGGGGATAGTGTCGGAGAATGGCCTGGTTAAACTCTCAAACACGCCACCGGGCATCAGGACGCGGGTGACAAAACTTGAGTGGTGAGGTGGGGAAACTATTTTTAAGTACACCCACATAAACCATGAACGTGAATGATTATGATCAACGAATTCTATCAGATATTCGGGCAGCTGGTATTCATCGCGGGTCTGGGTCTCATTGTGATGCTTGCCTCAAGCCTCTTCCTTGGAAGGCTCCTTCTCAATGAGGACCGGTTGATATTCCCCAGACTCCTCCTTATCACAGTAGACATGTTCTACGGTCCATTCAAAAAGTTCTCAGAGACACTGGGACTCAACAGCCGCATAGTGGACCAGATAGGGGTTGAAGTGAGGAACAAGATCAACGAGAAGAGGTTCCGGTCAATAGACCCCCATGAAAAGGCACTTGTACTGCCCCACTGCCTCAGGAACCCCAAATGTGAGGCAAGGCTCGACAGGACAGGGCTTGTCTGCACGGGTTGCAACCGCTGCATAATAGGTAAGATCAAGGAGCGGGCCGAGAGCATAGGGTACACGGTATTCGTGATACCGGGGTCAACCTTCATAAAGAAGATAATGGAGGAGCGTAGGTTCAAGGCGGTCCTCGGGGTGGCATGCTACCAGGACCTCAACCTGGCCATGATGAAGCTCTCAAGGTTCACACCACAGGGTGTCCCCCTCCTCAGGGACGGGTGCTTCAAGACAAAGGTGGACTTCAGGGCCGTCCTCGAGAAGATGGGGCTTGAAGGTGAGATGAGAAGACCACGTGGTTGCATGAACCAGGTACCCGAGAAAACCCTGGAGCGGTGATAGATTGGACATACCAATCACCGATAACCACATACACGTTGACCCCATCAACGGCGAGGGACCGAAAGCCGTGGCCCTTAAATTTCAGAGGTCCGGTGGTAGGAGGATGATAATCCCCAACAAGCCATCCTGGACCATAAACGCCGGCACAGACTACAAAAAAACCATGGATACGGTGCTTAAGTACGCTGACATCATCAACCATGAGACAGAGGTTGAAGCATATGCTGTGGTGGGACTCCACCCGGCGGAGCTATCAAGGCTCCTTGAGGCCGGTCACGACCCTGAGAGGGGCGAGGAGATGATAAGGGAGGGCCTGGAATATGCCCAGTCACTGGTCCTTGAGGGGAGGGCCGTTGCAATAGGTGAGGTTGGAAGACCCCACTACCCTGTCCCCGCTGAGGAGATGGCCATCCACAACAGGCTGATGGTGTATGCCATGGAACTTGCAGCCGAGGCCTCATGTCCTGTGCAGCTCCACACCGAGACATCGGGACCTGAAGAGTTCAGGGAATTCGCAGGGATGGCCTCTAAGGCAGGTATAAAGAAGCATATGGTCATAAAGCACTTCTCCGGTCCCCTGACAGGAAGGGATGAGAACCATGGACTCACACCATCCCTCATTGCATCCGGGGATGTCATAAGGGAGGGTATCAGGAAGGGGTCATGCTTCCTCATGGAAACCGATTACCTAGATGATAGCAGCAGACCCGGCGCGGTCCTCGGACCCAAGACCGTCCCACGGAGGACAATTGAATTCCTGAATAAGGGGATCTTCACCGAGGAGGACGCCTACAGGATACACCAGGAGACCGTTGAAAGGGTATACGGTTTATAAATCGCCAAGTTCTGACCTCAGAGGTACTCAATGAAATCATATATCACACCCTCGCCTACGGTTTATAATCGCTAAGTTCTGACCCAACAGTTAATTGTTTATGGATAAAGCATTTCAGAAAAAATAAAATCTGTTAATAACCTTTTGCATCTACCAAAAAAATCTTTTTCAGTGGGATCCCCCAAGGAAGATGCTTACAAGGCCTATCAGGATCCCTATCACAACAACCTCAAGGCTCGTCCTGTAGATGTTCTCCCTTGAAACCCTCCCGAGATAGACACCAAGGACCAGGAGGGCCGCAAGGCACAGTACAACGGTCACAATGGTTGCTGTCATCCTCTCAGATAACACAAGAAATGGGAGTACAGGTACAAAGGAGCCGAGGAAGCTTGAGAATCCATGTGTAAACATGCTCATGTACACGCGGCGCCTTGCCTGCTGGTGGATGATGGTGTCATCCAGTTTACCCTCATCCATCATCATCTTCCTCTCAAGCTCACGCATTGTCCTTGTTTCTTCAGCCCTCTCACCTATGAATGAACCGAAGGCATTGGACATTGCAAGGGCCACGCCCCCGCTTAGTCCTGTCAGGGCTATGAGGTGGTTGTCCACACTGAGACCACCGGCACCTGCAACTCCACTGGCGGTGAGTGTAACACCCATCACAGCCAGTATACCATCAAGTGTCCCGAGAGCCACATAGCGGCTCATGTTGATGTACTCATGAAGAAATTCACGTATATCCATCTCTGATCATCCATCATTTCAGTCAATGAGGGCTAACCCCTCCCCAGTTCACTGTGTGCACGTGCAAGGTGGCCTGCTGCAAGGGCGCCCATTAGGGAGAGTTCACCTGCAAGGACAGCTCCCCCCACGATCTCTGCAAACTCATGTACACCCCCTGAACCCCGGACACCCATGATATCAAGGCACTCGGATGCCGTCTCAAGTCCCGTGCCGCCCCCAACAGTTGCAAGGGGCACATCAGGGAGGTTAACTGAGAAGTAGAGGTCGCCGTTTTTCTCCTCTGCAACGGTAACCCCGAGGCTACCCTCAACAATGTGGGCCTCGTCCTGGCCCGTTGCAAGGAATATGGCGCCTATTATGTTGGCGTAGTGTGCATTGAATCCCATGCTCCCAGCGAGGGCTGATCCCAGGAGGTTCTTTGTGGTGTTAACCTCAACAACAGCCTCTGGTGTTGTCTTGAGGACCCTCTCAACCATCTCCCCGGGTACAGTTACCTCTGCACTGATGCTCTTACCCCTGCCCTCAACCAGGTTTATGGATGCTGGTTTCTTGTCGGTGCAGAGGTTTCCACTCAGGGCAATCACATGGGCGCCTGTTTCCTCTGTGAGGAGTTCAAGGGCCTTCTCTGTGGCGATGGTGACCATGTTCATCCCCATACTATCCCCTGTTGTGTATACGAACCTGGGGTAAACGTAGGGCCCCGCCACGATGATGGGATCTATCTTTATGAGTTTCCCATGCCTCGTTGTTGACTCAGCCTCCTCCCTGAGGGCGTCAATGTTCTCCTGGATCCATTCCCTGAGCTTTAAGGCCTCAACAGCAGAACCAGTCCTTATTACAGGGGCCCTTGTCATAGAGTCACCGGTTATCCTGACAGATGCACCCCCGGCCCCTGTGATCACAGAGCAACCCCTGTTCACAGAGGCCACCAGTGCACCCTCTGAGGTTGCAAGGGGTACATAGTACTCGCCGTCTGCATGTTCACCCTTAACCAGCAGTGGCCCGGCAACCCCGAGGGGAATCTGAACGACACCTATGGGGTTTTCAATGTTCCTCCTTGACGCCCTATCCATGTCAATTGTATAGTGGGATACATGCTCAAGTCCGGCGCCTGAGACCCTCTCAATGAACTCTCTTCTTATCCTGACAGCCTCATCAACAGGTACGTGCCTTTCAATTTCATAGAGTTTTATCTTACCCTCAAGGAGGTCATCCATGAGTGACATCAGAGAGCCCCCTCCATGCGCCTGAGTTCCCTGACTATGGCGGATGGCCTGTCAACAACCACTGCACCTGCGGCTTCAAGGGCCTCCCTTTTACTCTGCGCGGTTCCTGCACCGCCCTCTATGATGGCCCCTGCATGGCCCATCCTCTTACCTGGAGGTGCAGTTGAGCCTGAGATGAAGGCAAAGACCGGCTTTGACATGTGGTCACCTATGTACTCTGCGGCCCTCTCCTCGGCGTCTCCCCCTATTTCACCTATGAGGACAACGGCGTCGGTCTGGGGGTCTTCCTCAAACCTCTCAAGGACATCCACAAATCCGAGACCCGTGACAGGGTCGCCCCCTATCCCCACACAGGTGCTCTGGCCGAAGCCCGCCTCTGTGAGCTGGGCAGCGAATTCATAGGTAAGTGTCCCGCTCCTTGAGACTATCCCTATGTTGCCCTCGGTGAAGATGTTTGTGGGCATTATACCCAGTTTACCAACACCGGGGGTTATTATACCCGGGGTGTTGGGCCCTATAACTGTCTTACCCATCCTTTCAGCGTATTCCATTATCTGCATTGAGTCATGGACCGGTATGTGCTCTGTTATTATAACCACAAGGTCAAGGTGCCTTATGGACTCAAAGGCCGCGTCCTTGGCAAAGGGTGCCGGTACGAAGATTATGGATGCATTGACATCCATCTCCTCCCTGACCTCCTCAACCGAGTTGTAGACGCCGAGGCCAAGGAACTCCTGCCCACCTTTACCCGGTGTCACGCCGGCCACTATCCTTGTTCCATATTCAAGCATCTGTTCCGTATGAAATGATCCCTGTTTACCTGTTATGCCCTGAACCAGGCATCTGGTATCCTCATCAAGCAGTATCATGATAAATCCCCTCAATACTATGTTGGTGAAATCTAAAATACTTGGTGATCAGTCAACCCACCAGTGGCCCTGAAAGCCTCAATTCCAGACCCATCGTAACCCCTGTGAGGTACAGGTTCAGACCATGAGTATTCTTGTTCTCTCCTCAAATGGCACCGAAAGGTCGATGAGGTTGCCGTTGAGGAATGCTGTGGCAGAGACTATTACACTTCCGGGTATCACATGTGAGGGTGAGCCCCTCCTTACAAGGTACACGTTCTTGTGTCCAAGGGCTGCCCCCAGCATGGCCCCTGCAACGACCCCGACACTCTCCATATCCTCTATGGTCGCCACAACAACCGGGTCATCGGTCTTATCTGAAACATAACCCACTCCCGGAATCCTGCGGACCCCCGGTTTGATCTCCTGGCTCACATCTGTAACGCCATCCATTCCCCCAGCAGCCTTTATGGCTGAGTTCGCAACATCAGCCACGAATTCTTCACCACCATAGGTGTCAAATGCCAGTATAACCGCATCAGGGTAACGATCCTGCCTCACAAGTGCCTCTGCATAGGATATACCCTCACCTGCACCGTCAGGTTCATCTGATATCCCCTCAAGGTCGCCGAGGCTCTCTGATGAGTCCCTGAGTATCTCAACTATTGCCCTGTTCACGTCCTCCAGCATATCATCCTCTACAAATGCGCTTATAACCACATCGTCGCCTGTTATGTTTGTGAGTGCTGCGCTCTCTGCACCCGCGTCAAGGAGACCTGGTATCGAGGCCTCCAGTGCATTTATAAGTTCCCTGCTGCAGCTTGTATCATTATCTGATATATCTGCACCTATGGAAGTTATCCTCAAATCAATCACCTGATACCTAATTTGAGGTGAGGGAATAAATAGGTTACAGCAGAACCTCGATGAAGGATGGGAGTTTCTCCATAACATCCTAGTTGCAGGAATAAATAGGTTACAGCAGAACCCTGTGGAATGTGGGTGTTCCTGAGTACCGTGGCGTATGATTGGAATGAAACTGTTGCGGTAGCCAGACGTCCCATGCAAAATTTAATTACCAGAAATAACATATAGAGGTTAGTGTAAACTATTGGTTCTCGAGACTCCACAAACTAAGGAGAAATAATTAATGGAAACCATGATCTGTGTCCCCATCTTTGAAAGGACATGTGAAGCTGTTATCAAATCCGCAGAAAGGGCCATAGAGGCAGGAGCCGATATCCTGGAGCTCAGAATAGACGCCCTCAAAGGGCCATCGGGGGCTGAGGTGAAAGGGGTCATAGAGGATATTGGCTTTCCTGTAATAGCAACAAACAGATCCCCAGAGGAGGGAGGCCACTTCAGTGGCACTGAATCTGAGAGGATAGAACTCCTGAGCTCCGCTGCCGAGGTGGCCCGCTATGTTGATGTTGAACTCAGCACCGACCCTGAGTACATCGAGAGGGTCACGGCAGTTGCCGCCGGGAGCATCATATCCTACCATAACTTCACAGGGACCCCATCACTTGAGGCCCTACTGAGGATAGTCCGGATGGAGAAGGAATTCGGGGACATTGCAAAGGTGGCTGTTATGCCCCAGAACATGGCAGACACCCTCGTGGTTCTCCAGCTGCTCTCGGTGGAGGATAATACAATAGCAATATCCATGGGGGAAGCCGGGAAATACACTAGGGTCGCAGCCGCCCTCTTCGGTGCCCCAATAACCTTTGCATCAGCGGACCGTTCAACAGCACCAGGACAGATGGACGTCCGTATCACCAGGACAATGATTGATGAACTCATGCCGGAGGATTGAAGATGAAGAAGGTTCTGATTATCCTTGCAGTGCTTGTCATCGCTTTTGCAGGTGCATTTTACTATACTGAGAACGCCAATTCGGTTGATATCACAATAAAGACTGACGGGGTTAACATCACGGTTGAGGCGGACACCATATTCTTTCAGAAAGCTCCACCCGAGATGGAGCAGAAGATCGGTGAATACATGGCGGACGTCATCAACGACCCTGACAGTACCGTTGAGACAATAAAGGCCAATGTTACAGATATAGCAAGGAGTTACGGCTACAGTAAGGTTGATGTGACCATTGAGTCACAGTTCGGTGTTGATCAGCTCCCCATGCCAGCCGTTGTGAGCGGTGACTCCATGTACCCGACGCTCAGGGATGGGCAGGAACTCATAGTGCTCAAGACAGACGACTACAAGGTTGGGGACATAGTTATAGCCAAGCACCCAGAGTATGGCCTCATCGTGAAGAGGGTGGGTAAGATAGAGCCCACCAGGGTGTACCTAATGAGTGACAACAAGAAGGTTGAGCGCATCTATACACCAACATCGGTGATTGTCAGGACGCCCCTCAACACATGGGTCCCAAGGTCGGCCATTGTGGGTGTTGTGAAGAAGTACTGAAAACCCACACACCTACTCCCCACCTTTTCTACAATACTGAAACCCCAAACCTCCTCCCTAACCTTTCTACGTTTTCTACTTGCCTGGAACGATGATGCTGATGAAGAAACCTGTCATGAAGATCAGTGAAAGTATTCTGAACGTCCGCATCATTGAACTCACAGCTTTATTCACAATTTCCTGCAGATCCACTATATGTTCCAGAACCGAATACAATCCCCTGAGAATCAGATCATATTGCAAAAAAAAGTTGAATTACAAGATAAAAAATTAATTAGGTGAACTCAGAGAGCCTCTCAATCCTTCTGAGCATGTTTGGGTGTGTTGAGAGAAGTTCAAGTATCCTTGCACCCACACCAACCTTTACTCCACTGTACTTCACTCTCTGAAGCTCGGCCATGCTTATGGTGCCGTCCATGTCAATGTCAAGCTGGCTGAGATCATTTATCTCATTTCTGGCATCGGACACATCGTTAAGGAAGAACGCCTTAACACCCTCAACCTGCTTCAGCTCATCCCTGTCAAATGCAGCGGAGCCATAAACCAGTTTGTAGAGCGCACTTGCAAGTTTGTGTGGCTGGCCACCGATCTCCACGCTGCCCTGGTCCGCATAGTACTCCCTTGTCCTTGATATGAAGAGGACTATCAGCTGGCCAAGGAAGTACGCTATGAGTGCCGCGATTCCAACCAGGGTTGCATCGTCGTCCCTGCTGTATATGGTGCTCCAGAATATGTAGTAGCAGATGAGTGGAACCGCGCTCACAAGGGTCATGACTATCATGTCACTGTGCCTTATGTGGGATATCTCGTGTCCAAGGACGGCCCGGAGTTCCTCCTCATCAAGGAGGTTCAGTATTCCCCTCGTTACACATACCCTACCGTCTGATTTTGTTCTCCCGAAGGCAAAGGCGTTAGGCACTGCAATCTCTGCAATTCCAACCCTGGGTTTGGGTATTCCTGCATTCCTTGCAAGTTCATCCACCATGGCGTGAAGCCTGGGGGCCTCGGCCTCACTGACGTAGTGGACGTTCATTGTGAGTTCCACTATCTTGGGGGAGAGGAGGTACTGAAGGAACACTATGCCAAAACCAAGCAGGGCATAGAACAGTGGACCGCCGAATCCCATGAGGGCCCCTATTGCTATGAGTATGGCGTAGATTATACCAAATAAAAGTGCTGTTGCCAGGAACATCCTTAGCTTCAGTTTCCATGTGCTGAGTTTTCTCATTTTGGCTTTTTCCTCCATCATGGTATTAGTTACAATGAGTTATTTTATTCTGAGGGGATATAAACTTTTTGTTATTTATTGACATCAAATTATTAAAAGTCGGATCACTGCGTTCAGTTATATGGGTGCAGATATATAACCCCAGAGGTGCAGCTAATTAGAAATATTCTTATTAATTTGCCATCATTCCTTTTATCCCTTACTTTTATTTCAACGGTCCATACTGTGATGGCGGGTAACAGAAGGTATTTGGTGAGAAGACATTTTTAGGGTAACAGCTCACGGTGTTGTGTTCCTTCTCTGGGAGGATGTTATCTGGTCGCTGATCTAAATCATTATCACAGTATTTATATATCTTCTTTGACATATTTTCCATTAAATGAGTTCCAGTTGATCAATATGAAGCATCTATGGAAACTTTTAATTATTGTGATGGTATTTGCCCTCATGGGATCCTCACAGGCCGTGCATCTTGGAAACAGGACCTACGGGTACGTTGAAAAGGATTACTACGGGGATCTCAACTCAAACGAAACCATTGCAGTCATCATAGGCGTCCACCCCCAGGAGTCAGGTATACACAGCGCAGTGAGAGAGAAGATTCAGACATCAAACCTCACAAAGAGGTATGTCCTCTACAGTGTCCACGTAACCCGAGACGTGAATGATTACTCAAGGGGCCGTATGAACGGCCAGCTCCTTGCAAGGGACTTCATAGTACCAGATATAAAGAACGAGAAGCCCATGTTCGTCATAGACTGCCATGAGAACCACTACCATAACAGTGGATACGCCTATCCACGATTCCTGGACATAATATCAGAGAACACCGCAACCATCAACTACACTGACCAGATAATAGCCCGCATGAATTTCCTGAAAATCTACAGGCCCCCAAAACCAACAAGCCCCCAGTATGTCACAATACCAATAGCGTCACAGGGTTACAATACAGTGATCTATGAGACATACTTCTATGACACCTACTCACGGAAACTCAGCGACGCGGGTCTTCTGGTAAAAGCACTTGACGGCCTTCAGAGATACACGGCAACCGGGCCCAGTGTAACCTCAAGCAATCCCAAATGGGGGGGTATGACCACAAGAAGACCCCTCATCAGGGTCACATTCTCTGGTCGCATAACACCGGGCAGATACTGGAACAGCATAGCACTCAGGAACCAGTTCGGGAAAACCGTGAGGATTAAAAAGTGGGTGAGCGGCAACACCCTCAATGTGAAACCCCTATCCAGACTCTCAGGAAACAGGTGGTACACCCTCGTGGTGCCCGCTGCAGCACTGGTGGATTCCCCACAGAAGAGGTGGACCCTGAAGTTCAGAACGGGGCGAAGGTGAAGACACATTAAAAATTCACTTATTAAATTCTTTTTTCTAGATCCCCTATCGATTTACCATCATTCACCAGTTTTTCTAATCCTGAAAAAATAAAATTCTTTTTTCTAGATCCCCTATCGATTTACCATCATTCACCAGTTTTTCTAATCCTGAAAAAATAAAATTCTTTTTTCTAGATCCCCTATCGATTTACCATCATTCACCAGTTTTTCTAATCCTGAAAAAATAAATATAAAGCTCAGAAAAAACCAATCTATTAATCAAATGGCTCAGATGATGCCATTACCCTTAAGAAGTTTTCTGGGGTTCTTAACAAGGGCATCCTCAACCTCTGATTCATTGAGTCCAGCTCCAAGACCCACGCGGCGTGCCGTGTCATAGTCAAGGAGGTCCCCAGGTGCATGGGTGTCGGTGTCAATGACAACCGGAACCCCCACCTCACGGGCAACACCTGCAACATGCCCGTTACCCAGGCAGTGCCCCTTCCTTGCGCTTAGCTCAAGTGTAACACCATTCTCACGGGCAAGTTCAGCATCATCCACCGTTATGAGGCCAGGGTGTGCCAGTATATCAACCTCCGGGCAGCTCACAGCCGCATGATTGGTGCCTGGAATCACAGGTTCAACGATTGTTTCCCCGTGCACAACAATGATCTCAGCCCCCAGGCCCCTTGCCCTCACTGCAAGCTTTTCAATTATCTCAACAGGAGCATGTGTTATCTCAGCCCCCGGTATGACCCTGATGTCCCAGTTATCTCCAATATCCTCAACCGCGTCTATGAGGGATGTTATGGTGTTTATATTCGAGGCGTCTATGTGGTCTGTGATGGCTATGGCCTCATGTCCCAGGACACATGCCCTCCTTGCAAGTTCCGATGGCAGGAGCTCACCGTCACTCAGGAGACTGTGGGTGTGAAGATCAATCCTCTTTCTGATGGCAGGTCCTCCTTAAAAATCATTATATTTATGTTACAATATACCAGTGAACAGTTAGAGTATGTCCAGGGAAGTATTTAAATGAAGCCCACCGTCTTTGTCCCAGCACATATAACCGGATTCTTTGAGGTTGTAAGGGCCGATGATCCCCTGAGAACAGGTTCCAGGGGCGCAGGGGTAGTCCTTGACCGTGGAGTTGAAACCTCCATAAAGGTCAGGGGTTCCGAAGATAAAACGGTTGTAAGGGTCAACGGAAAGAAAGAAAACGGGGAATCAGTTAGCCTGCGTTCCCTTGAAATACTAAGGGAAATAACAGGATTCAGGGAGGGTGTGAGCATACACCACAGGGTTGATGTCCCCATAGGGTGTGGTTTCGGGGCATCCGCGGCCTGCGCCCTGGGAAGTGTCCTTGCAGTTGTAAGGGAACTTGAACTCCCTGTCACGGTCAACACTGCAGGTTCAGTGGCCCACAAGGCCGAGGTGGAACTTGGAACAGGACTGGGGGACCTGATAGCCGAGATGACCGGCGGGATAGTCATAAGAACCAGGGAGGGCCCGCCTGGATACGGGAGGACAGACCGGATCACTGACAGGGGCCTCTATGTCTTAACAGAGACCCTTGGGGAGCTTGACACGGCATCGGTCATCCGTGATGAAACAAAGGTTGGGGAGATAAACCGGATGGGTGCCGGGATGATCCGGAGACTCCTCAGGGAGCCGACACCTAGGATGTTCATGGAACTCTCCCGTGAGTTTGCCACAGGAACCTCACTCATAACCCCTGAACTCAGAGAACCCCTGGAGGCCCTCTCTGAGGGGACGCTGGGGGCATCCATGGCGATGCTGGGTAACACGGTATTCGCCCTGTCAGAGGACCCTGATGCCGGGGGCGATGATGTGTATGGAATTGACTTTTCAGGTGCAAGGTTTCTGTGATGCTGGAGTTAAAGGGTAGAAGACCATCTGGGGGGTTCTATGGGTGATAATGAACATATCTGTGGATTTAGGGGGAAAATACTTTAAATTAAAAGATTATATTAATCACTGTTCCCATCTCTGCATCAGGGATCCCCGGATGAATGGTGTGAAGGGGACAGACAGGTGAGGCCATGATAAGACTGGTATATGATATAAACATCTACCGGGACGTCCTCAGGGAGGTCCTGAGGCCCGGGGATACCGTTGTTGAACTGGGGTGTCACATAGGAAACTCAACACGCATAATATCTGACCTTGTGCAGGAGGGCAGGGTGGTGGCGGTTGATAACAGCCCAGAGGCGGTTGATGTTATGGAGGCCCTGAGCAGGGAGAGGGATAATGTTGAATTCATATCTGGGGATGTTCGCCTCCATGAAACCCTTGAAGAGGTCTGCAGTATGATTGAATCCTGTGATGTGCTCAGCGTTGACCTTGGAGGGGGTTATCATCCAGATACAACCTTCAAGGTGTACTTCATATGGTCATCCACACTCAAACCAGGGGCCTCAATCATAAGGAACCGGGGCCTCCTGGACTTTGTATGCTCATCCATCACCGAAGAGTCATTCACCTCAGGGTATGGATGGCTTGAGTCAAGTGGGGACGCTGGAATCCCACCAAGGCTCAGGGAATTTAAACTCTGGTCCAGTAAAATCTACAAGGAGGGTGCCCATGATAGGCAAAAGGATTAGAATTGAGAGGATAATCAACAGAAAGACGGACAGGACTGTCATAGTACCCCTTGACCATGGGGTCTCAATTGGACCCGTTAAGGGGATAATAGACATGGCAGGGACCATTGATGAGGTGGCAAGCGGAGGAGCCAACGCCGTCCTCATGCACAAGGGGATGGTGAGGAGCGGACACAGGGGGTACGGGAGGGACATAGGCCTCATAATACACCTCTCCGCAAGCACGGGACTCGGCCCTGACCCCAACCATAAGGTGCTTGTCACCTCGGTTGAGAAGGCCCTCAAGCTGGGCGCCGATGCAGTATCAGTCCACGTGAACGTGGGATCCGAGAGGGAGCCCGAGATGCTCATAAAGCTCGGTACCGTGGCTGAGATCTGTGACGACTGGGGAATGCCACTCATAGCCATGATGTACCCCAGGGGTGACAGGATAAAGGACGAGCACGACCCTGAGGTTGTTAAGCTTGCAGCACGTGCAGGTGCAGAGCTGGGTGCAGATATAATAAAGACCAACTACACCGGTGACCCTGACACCTTCAGGGAGGTTGTGAAGGGCTGCCCTGTCCCTGTGGTGATAGCTGGGGGCCCGAAGATTGAGACAGAGGAGGAACTCCTCCAGATGGTCAGGGACTCCGTAGATGCAGGCGGTGCCGGTGTAGCCATTGGAAGGAACATCTTCCAGGCCGATTCCCCGGCAGATATGACCCGGGCCATTGCAGGTATAGTCCATGACGGCCTTGAAGTTGAGGATGCCGTCAGGATACTCAGGGGTGGCGACTGAGATGAAATTCGCATGGCTGATGGCCCCCGACACCTACTGGGATGAGAAGAAGGCCTTCATAACAGCAGCCCTCGAATCAGGGATAGACCACATAGTGGACACCTCTGATGCCGAGAGGATAAAGAAGCTTGGAAGCCTAACTCTGATATCACCTGAGGAAGAGGCAGACATAGTACTCATTGGAAAGGATGGGGAGGGCGACGGAACCCTGGAACTCCCCGAGACCCTTGATTACTCAAGGGACCTTGAAATGGCAGCTGAGCTTAAATCCGGGGGTAAGGAGGTTGCGGCCTACGTTGAGATAAGGAGCAAGGCCCACGAGGAACTTGCAAGGAAACTGGGCCGTATCGTGGACTACCTCATACTCGTGGGTGAGGACTGGAAGATCATCCCCCTTGAGAACATAATAGCGGATCTCCAGGAAGAGGACGTTAAACTGGTCGCGGCGGTGGCAGATGCCGATGAGGCGAGGGTTGCCCTTGAAACCCTTGAACATGGAACCGACGGTGTGCTCATAGAACCAGTGGACATCTCACAGATAAAGGCCATAGCAGAGCTCCTCGAGGAGATTGAAAGTGAAACCTATGAACTCAAGTCCGCCACGGTAACCAGGGTTGAGCCCCTGGGCTCCGGTGACAGGGTCTGCGTGGACACCTGCTCAATGATGGACGTCGGTGAGGGTATGCTGGTGGGCAGCTACTCACAGGGTCTCTTCCTGGTGCACAGCGAGTCCCTTGAAAGCGAGTATGTGGCTTCAAGGCCCTTCCGCGTGAACGCCGGGCCTGTCCAGGCCTACGTCATGATACCCGGTGGCAGGACAAAGTACCTCTCTGAACTTGAAACCGGGGATGAGGTCCTTATCGTTGACCGGAATGGGAGGTCAAGGACCGCGGTTGTCGGCCGGGTTAAGATCGAGAAGAGGCCCCTGATGCTTGTTGAGGCAGAGTACGAGGGCGTGAAGGTGAGGACACTCCTGCAGAACGCCGAGACAATAAGGCTGGTGAATGATAGGGGTGAGCCTGTATCTGTGAGTGAGCTCAGTGAGGGTGATAAGGTACTTGTCTACTTTGAGGACTCTGCAAGGCACTTCGGTATGGCCATAACAGAGACCATAATCGAGAAATGAGTAGATTGGTGTTGAATCACCATCATCAATTCATCACCCCCAGATGGGATATTATGTACAGCGTGAGGCTCATAACGCCCGGGGAAAAGGATGAAATCCTGGCTGAACTCTCCAGACTCAGACTCTTTGAGAGGAAGGCCAGCCTCCATGGGGCCTGCGTCAAGCTCCTCACAGATGACGTGTCATTCAAGGAGGAGTGGGAGGACAACTTCAGATTCATGAGCGAAGATGTGAGGCCTCATGCAAAGGTATTTGCTGTGTCAGATGGTGGTGACCTGGAGGTTCTCTACGAGGCAAATTCAAAGACAGTCATAATCAAAAACTGTGACTACTATGGCTGGGTTAAGAGCATAGCCCTTGCAGCGGTTGCCGACTTCTTTGAGGAGTACCATTCAGAGCACCGCCGCTACTCGGTCCATGGTTCAGCCCTCGACCGTGAAGGGGCTGGACTTGCGATCATAGGGCCGCCGGGTACAGGTAAGACGACCCTCACCTACGGTCTACTCCTTGATGGGGCCTACAGTTATGTTTCAGATGACTGGTTCTTCACCCGCCTACTTGAGAACGGGGTCCTCGTTTATGCATCTGAGAAGAACTCCTACATCCGGGACGATATAGGGATGGTGTGGAAGGAGTACTCCTCCCTCCTGGAATCTGTGAAACTGGATGCCAGATCCAGGGGGGTCGCAGATGTTGGGATGCTCTTCGGGGGGCGGATAAGGGAGTCCACCACACTCAAGAGGGTTGTTCTCCTTGAGAGAAATCCTGATAACCCCCCGATGAGGAGACTGGATCCAGATGAGGGCCTGAAGTATCTGCTGGAAAATGACTTCTGCAACCCCCACCAGCTTGTAAGGGATGAGAGAAAGATGGGGCTCCGCAGGAGGTTCTTCAGTGAACTCCTGGGCAGGGTGGAACTCCATATACTCAACACCATTGAAACACCGGCCAGGAGCCTTGAAAGGCTGAAAAAACTTGACAGGTAATACACGGAGGATCATGAAATGAAGGTCAGGGCCTTCCTTGCAGTTGATGTTGACGATGAATTAAGGGAAAGGGTGTGTGAGATACAGGATATCATAAGGGGCGCCGATGCCCAGATAAAGTTCGTTGAACCTGAGAACCTCCACTTCACCCTGAAATTCTTCGGTGATGTGGGTGAGGGCAAACTGAGGAGGATAAGGGGGATGGTTGAGGAAACCCTGAAGGGTTATGAACCATTCGACCTTCACGTGATGGGGGCGGGAGTCTTCCCTAACCCGCGCTACATCCGGGTGGTGTGGCTTGGTGTTGAAAACCCCGGGGTATTCTCAGAGCTGCAGAGGAACCTGGACATGGAATTTGCCAGGATAGGATTCCGGAAGGAAAGGGAGTACGTGCCCCACCTGACCATCGGGCGGGTCAAGGGTCCGAGGAACCGTGAGAAACTTGCAGCCCTGATAGGGGAGCTTGAGAATGTGGACGCCGGCGCCCTGAGGGTTGACAGGGTCTCACTTAAAAGGAGTGAGCTCACACCTGAGGGACCCGTCTACAGTGACCTTGAGGTCTTCAGAATCTGATTAATTTTAATTGATATGGTGGACATGCGACAGTGTGCACTGAGAGTATAAACGGATAACATGGTGAATAAACATGGACTACAGTGAAATACTTGAGAGTATAAAACCCAGAGGAGAAGAATATCAGCGGGTCATGGAATTATCAGAGAGCCTTGTTGAATGTATAAATGAACTTGCAGAGAGCAGGGGGATCGATGCTGAGGCCTTCCTTGTGGGTTCAGTTGCCAAGGGGACCTGGCTCTCAGGCGGCGCCGACATCGACATATTCATCCACTTCCCCCTGGACACCCCCGAGGATGAACTGAAGGAGAAGGGCCTGAAACTCGGGTACCTCTGCATAGAGAGGTTTCAGGGAGAGGCCGAGGAGAGGTATGCGTCACACCCCTACGTTACAGGACACATAGATGGTTACGAGGTGGACTTCGTTCCCTGCTACAGGATATCCAATGCCTCAGAACTCAGATCCGCCGTTGACAGAACCATACTCCACACAGAGTATATCCAGAGGAACCTTAAGGAGGAGCAGATGGACGAGGTTCTTCTCCTCAAACAGTTCATGAAGTCAACAGGGACCTACGGATCCGAGTTCAGGGTTGGAGGGTTTGCAGGTTACCTTGCAGAGCTCCTGGTTCTTCACTACGGGGACTTTGAGGGGGTGCTTAAAGGCGCCCTCAGCTGGAGGCCCGGCTACATCATAGACCTCGAGGGCCATGGTACCGGTGGGGGCTTCCAGGAGCCCCTTGTGGTGGTTGACCCTGTAGACAGGAACAGGAACGTTGCGGCGGCACTCACACTGCAGCGGATGGCGGAATTTGTAACTGCAGCCAGAAATTTTCTGAGGGACCCGAAACCAGAATACTTCAGAAAACCACAGTACACCTCAGATGCCGGTGAAATACTTGAAACCATTGAAAAAAGGGGCTCAAAGGTTATCCTGGTATCCAGCGGGGTGCCTGATGTCCCGGCGGATGCCCTCTACCCCCAGCTCAGGAAGACCCTTGATTCCATCGTGAGAAACCTGGAGAATGAGGGTTTCTCGGTTCTTGGGGCCGACTACTGGAGCGATGAATCAAGTGTCGCTTCTATGCTCATTGAAATGGAGGTGTGGGCGCTTCCATCCTACAGAAAGAGATACGGGCCTCCTGTCTGGTCCAGGCGGCACAGTGAGAGGTTCACAGAAAGGCATGAGAGGGTATGGGTTGAGGGTCCGAGGCTTGTGGTGGAATCCCCCAGGAGGGATAGGAACGCGGTTGATTACATTAAAAGGCTCCTATCAAAACCTGAAAGGCTCAAAATGGGAAAACACATACGCAAAGAACTGATAAATGGCTTCAGTGTTGATTTCCTTGAGAATACCCTTGGATCACTGGACCCTGAATTTCTGATGTTCCTTGACGCCTTCCTGAATCCCTGGAAGGCCATTAGAAGATGATATTATGATTCCCTTTCATGAACAAACTTTGGGACGGCACTCTTAAGGGGATCAAATGTTTCGGGGTTCTTAACCTCCATGCATATCATGCTGACCTTGGAGTGGAGTGATGTGGGGAGCCTCAGTATCCTCTTGAGGTCAATTGTGACCTTGGCGTCCACCATCTTCATGTTTATCCCGGCAACCCCGGCAACCAGCCTCGGGTAGACCCTTGGGCCTATCCTCCTCTTGAACTCCCCCCACCTGTCCTCAAGGAGGAGCTCCCTGTTCTTCACAACTTCACGGACCGTCCTTGCCGTGACATTCTCTATACTCTCATCACCCCTCATGTGGAGGAAGACGTGCTTCGCCCTCTCTGTGAAGACCCTGTGGTACCCTAGGGGGATGGAGAAGTGTTCCATCTCATATGACTGGCCGCTCTGTATGAATTTCCTCCTGGGCCTGCGTGCACCGGCGGTGTACCTCAGGATCTCAGCCCTAACCTCTGATCCAAGTTCCATGACCCCAGGGTCAAGGACCCTTATATGGTAGCCCCTCCCCGAGTATACCACGTGCACGTCCCCCAGTCCCAGGTCACCCCTGAGGGTGTCAACCATCATGAGGACCAGTTCCCTTGCCTCATCAAGGCACGTCTCACAGACCCCCTCACAGTCACATGACCTCACAGGAAGGTCCTTGGCGTCCACGTCAAAGATGAGTTCAGATCGCTGCCAGCCCCTCCTCTTACCCGGCTCCCTGTAGAAGGCCACGGAGGAGTAGGCCGCAAATGGGAACCTGGCCCTCATGAACCTTGAAAGGCGTTTCTCATCATCGAATACCCTGTACCTGTCACTGGGTCCCCTGCCTGTGTGGTCAAATCCGAACTCCCTCATATGGATGTTCCTGGCTATGAAGTCAGGGAGTTTCCTTACATCCCACTCTTCACGGTAGTATCTCTTCCTCTCAAGGGGTGTTGCGGCCTCAAAGATCCTATCAGTCCTCCCCTTCCTGTTCTGACTTCCCCCTGTGGAGCTCCCACCTCTTCCTGTTGTAGTAGGTGAGGGGGTTGGTGATCCTCCTGCAGAGCTCATCGGGTCTGCAGAGGTCGGGTAGGTGTATTTTGATCTTCTCGCAGCTCATGGGGGTGTACCATTTACTCTCACCCTCATGTTCGGGTTCAGGTTCATCATGGACACCGAAACCAAGCTTCGCTGTTATGTTCAGCTTCTCCTGGGGGTCGTCCTCAAATAGGGGTGGTTCGCACCTCTCTGCTGCCTCATATATTATGGGGAGTATCTCCTCCCGGATCACCCTGAGGTCAGGGTCAAGGTCTGAAACCTTGAGGGGTGTCCGGTCCCTGAAGACCGAGGGGTATAGCCTTGCATAGGATATGAATGAGGTGAGGAGGAGGACGATGGCGTCGTTCCTGTTACCGGACTTCACACCATCCAGGGTTCCCCTTATGCATGGGGGGAATGCGTCCGGGACGAGTTTACCTGGCCCCGCAGATTTAACCGGTCCACCCCTGAATGATGTGACCTCATTAACAGTCTCCCTTATCCTGTCTGCTGTTTCAAGGATGATGGGGTGGGGTTCCACTGTGGAGCTCATCTCAGAGACCCTGGCGATGTAGTCCTCTGTCCTCTGCATTATTATGCGGGATATCATTGTCTCCTTGAGTTCCAGACCCACAAGTGCAGCGTAGAGACTCCTGGGGTCCCTGTCGGTTATCCTATCCTGGAATGTCATCAGGAATTCGTCCTCATCAATCACCACCCTCCCCCTGTGGAGTATGAGGTCTGTGAGCCTCAGCTTACCTGATCCAATGAGTTCTGAGAGTTCGATCCAGCTGGTTCCTTCGGATCCAAGTTCAATGAGGACTTCCTCGATTATCTCATCCCTTTCACTTCCAAGGACCCTGAAGCGGTCCTCCACAAGGGCCCCTGCAGATTCAATGACCAGTCTTACCTCCCTTGACCCCCTTCTGAAACCCGCCCCTGCCGCCTGTGCAAGGACATAGAATGCAATTACATCGTACTCCTCTATCCCGGGGTCCATGAGGTATGCGTAGTCCCCATGATCAAAACCCTTCCTCTGCCTCCGGAGGTACCATTCCAGTCTCTTGATGGCAAGGTCACCTATGCTTCCCGGGAGGAGTGAATTGTCATCAAGTTTCTGGCCCCTTGTACGTTTAACTGTATCGAGGAGTGCGCTGCTGGCCTCGAATATCGTGTCAGGGGATCCATAGTTTCTTACAATTTCCCTGGCATCCTCTGAGAATGGGTTTATGAAAAGTGAAGACACCATGTTTAAACTGTTTACTGAGGTGACCCATAAAGATATGGGTCCATTATAAAAATTATAAATCCGAATAAGATCTGACCTCTGGGGATTGGAGGGGCGCATGGGTCCGTAAGACCTTAAGGAAGCCCTTTAAACGGTTCCATGAAAAATGGAGATGGTTTTAAATTCCCTCACATAAATTTATATAGAGGTAAACCTTAAATCTAAACTGTATCTTAATGATATTACCCATCTTATTCTAACCCGTTTCATGATTCAAGGAGGAGTTTGAGTTGAGCAAAGTATTTATCACCTGCGCACTTCCCTATGCCAATGGGCCCACGCATCTCGGTCATCTGAGGTCAACCTACATACCCGCAGATATATATGCAAGGTACAGGCGGCTGCGGGGTGACGATGTCCTGTTTGTGTGCGCCACAGATGAACACGGGACACCCATAGCCGTCAAGGCAGAGAGTGAGGGCCTGGAACCCATTGAAGTTGCCACACGGTACCATGAGATGATAAAACGTGACCTTGAGGAATGCGACATATCCTTTGATAGTTTCACAAGGACAACCGATGAGCTGCACTATGAGATAGCCCAGAACTTCTTCCTGAAACTCTATGAGAAGGGCTACATATACGAGAAGGACATAAAGCAGCTCTACTGTAACAGCTGCCAGCGTTTCCTCCCGGATAGATACGTTGAGGGGACCTGTCCCCACTGCGGAGGTGAGGGTGCCCGTGGAGACCACTGTGAGGCCTGTGGAAGGCACCTTGAACCCCTCCAGCTTGAGGACCCCCTGTGCATGGTGTGCGGGTCAGAGCCCGTGGTTAGGGATTCAAGGCACTACTTCTTCCGCCTCAGCCAGTTCCAGGATGAACTCATGGAATGGATTGAGGAATCAGATATGCCCTCAAATGTTAAGAACTACGCCCTGCAGTGGCTCAGGGAGGGCCTCAGGGACTGGATACTCACAAGGGACATGGACTGGGGGGTCCCTGTACCCCTTGAGGGAAATGATGGTAAGATAATCTATGTCTGGGGTGAGGCCTTCCTTGGATACATATCATCCGCTGCAGCCTGGAGCCGGAAAACCGGAAAGCCCTGGAGGGACTACTGGGATGCAGGCGCGGTTCACTTCATAGGAAAGGACATAATATACCACCACGCCATATTCTGGCCTGCCCTCCTCATGGCCTACGGGTGCGGAACCCCTGAGAACATAATAGCCGGGGAGTACCTCTCACTTGAGGGGAGGAAGATGTCCACGAGTAAGAACTGGGTTGTCTGGACATCAGATTTCCTTGAAAGATTCCCCAGGGACCTTCTGAGGTACTACCTCACAGTCAACGCCCCCCTGACCAGGGACACCGATTTCTCATGGGACGACTTCCAGAGGAGGGTCAACGATGAACTGGCAGATGTTCTTGGAAATTTCCTCCACCGGACCTTCTCCTTCACAGGGAGGTTCTTTGATGGCAGGGTACCTGAACCATCAGAACTCACAGCAGAGGACGAGGAGTTCCTCAACTCCATAAGAAGAGCCCCTGATACTGTGGGTGAGCTCCTGGAGAACTTCCAGTTCAGGGACGCCATGATGTCAGTGATTAAACTTGCAAAGAAGGGTAACAAGTACTTCAACGATCAGGAACCATGGAAGGCCATTAAGGAGTCACCTGAGAGGGCCTCAACATGCCTCTACCTGTGCAACCTCCTTGCGGCCAACCTCGGGAAACTCCTAATGCCCTTCATGCCGTCCTCAGCGGAAAGGGTGCTCTCCATCATGAACATGGAGGATGAATCATGGGGCTTCCATGAACTTGAACCGGGGAGGGTCATAGAGAAGGCCCGGCCCCTCTTCTCAAAGATACCCGATGAGGTAATTGAGGAGGAGAAATCAAAACTCATCAAGGAGGAGGATAGTGTGTCTGAAACCGTGACAATCGATGACTTTGCAGCCCTGGACATCAGGGTGGGTATTATAAGATCAGCTGAGAGAATAGAGGGGTCAGATAAGCTCCTCAAACTCATGATAGACATGGGTGAAAGGGAAATGCAGGTGGTTGCTGGCCTTGCAGAGAAGTACAGCCCCGAGGATCTCCTTGATAGGAAGGTTACCGTCCTTGCCAACCTCAAACCCGCCAAACTCTTTGGTGTTAAATCCGAGGGTATGGTCCTTGCAACCGGTGAATCACTGAACATACTGGACCCCGGTGATGCAGGTATCGGTGAACGGATAATGTAGATGTGATAAAAAAAACCTCTGATAACCCTGTATGCTGTACCTGGCTGGAGAATAGTATGAACGAATCAGGTCTAATTGCAAGGTCAGAAAGGTTTCTGGAGAGTATAAGGGATAGAAGGATCTCTGAAGACGATCTTAAGTCGCCGGAAGCACTCCTCAACCTTTACGTATATCTTCGGGGAAACCTTGAGGAGCTTCAGGATCTGAAGGAGGCCATGGAGCTGAGGGGCTTCAAGTATCCCTTCAGGTCAATATCCGGGTACAGCACTCATCAGTCCCCTGAAATCGCTGAGGACATCCATGACATAAAGAGGCACGCCCAGTACTTCCGCATGAAGGCATCTGTAAAGAAGAACCTCCTTGACAGGGTTAACTCTGCAATATCATCCCACAGGATAGCCCTTGGTAACATTGAGGAGTACGCTGTCCTCACATGCCATGAATGTTCAAGGACCCTGCGGCTGGGGGAGGTGGAGCTCAATGACGCAGCAGGGGGTGTTGAGTGCCCCTGCGGATCAGATAGCCTCGAGGTCAGTTTCAATGACCGAGCACTATGCAGGCCGGAGATAATACCGCACCTCCCCCTCTCAGGGGATTACATGGTGAAGATGTCCGAGCTGAGCCTCTGGGCCAGGAAGGCCCTCAAGAAGATAATGAGGCTACTTAAAAATGAAAAGAAGGGGGCTGTAAGATCGGCCACCCTGGTTATAAGGGTCCTTGAGGATGGTAGGTGGATCAGAAGGCGCATAACCCTTGACAGTGAGGACGATGACTACGAGAGGATGCTGAGGAAGAAGTATGGGCCGAATGTGAGGGTGGAGCTGATACAGTTCCACAGGAAAAAATCCAGCATAGTGAATGACAGGTACACGAGGACCGCCCTTGCACTTGCATATGCCGGGTTCTCCCAGAGGATAATAGATGAGATACGGGATGCCGTCTACAGGGAGAACCTGAGGGATTACGATGCCGTGGAGAGGTACCGGGAGATAGTCTTTGATGCCAGAACATATTCACCTGATCTCAGGATTTCCGAGGATGAACTCAGTGAGGTACGATTGCAGAGGATGCACAGGCTAATCCATGAAGCTAGCCTTGGTGATGAGAACGGTAACCTCAACCCCCTGCTAAAGGAGGACCTGGAGAAAATGGATGAACTCAAGAGGGAGGTCTTCAGGGATGTTCCCGTGAACCTCATTCTCTGGGATGTTGCCTTCTACTACCTTGGAACATCCCTGGACCGCCGCTCCAAGTATTCTGGCCCCTTCCCCAACCTCAGACCCGTACTTGACAGGACACAGGCGAGGACCTTCGATGAGTTCAGTGAGGACGCCCTGGAACTCCTCAGAGGGTACTGGAACTGTGGAATGGTCTACATTGAAAATCTGGGGGATGTTCTCCTGAGGAAATTTGAGATTGAGGAGAAAATGAAGGGCCTGCACATGAAACCTGACCCCCTTGCATTTGGTGCCGCTGTGCTGCACATGGAGGCAGGTATTGATGCTGAAACATGCGCCAAACTCTTCCATGTGAGTGTGGAGGACGTGGCCGAGGAGGAGAGGAGCATTGAAAACCTGGGTAAGCCATCTACTGACAGGGCTAAAATGTTTCTTAACCTTATAAAAGGTGATTGAGTGGTTTTATGGCAGAGAAAGTCCATTTAAATCAGCCTCTCACTTCAAGGCGGATAATTGAGATCCTTGAGAAGAACCCTGACCTCAAGAAGATCACATGCCCCATAAGCCTCTATCACCGTACATCAAAGAGGTATCTTGAGGCCCTTGAGGAACTTGGAGTGGAGGTTGAACCCGTTAAGAGAATCGGGAGACCCCGGAAGTACACAGAAAAGGACGTTAAGATGGTGCAGAACCTTTTAAGGGAGGGTAAAACCCCCAAACAAATTTCGGGTATCACAGATATACCCCTGAAGACTGTCTACTACCTCAAGGGCGATATGAAACTGAAGAGGGGTAAGAAAAGGAAGTATGACAAGAACACGCGCCTCAGGGTCCGTGAAATGACCAGAAAGGGCGTTCCAGCCAGAAAGATTTCTGAGGAGCTGGGGATACCCCTCAGAACAGTATACTATATACTCAAGAATGGCTGATTATCTGAAAATTTATAAACGAACTTATGCAGTTAAATAAATAGTATAAGATAAATCCGGTGATTTTATGGTTCTGAACTTTACACCTGAATATTCATCTGTACTTATCGTATCAATAATCTGCTGTATCATCTCATTTACATCAACATATACCGTTATGCCAAGGCTCATAAGTAAGCTTAAGGATGCCAACGTCGTTGGAAACGACATACATAAAATCTCAAAGCCCATCGTCGCAGAGATGGGTGGTATCGGGATACTCTTTGGGTTCACGATAGGAATGTTTCTCGGTATGTACTTCTTCCCCCGCCTCCACTACGAACTCATGGTGACACTCCTTGTGATACTACTAGTGGGTATAGTGGGGATGGTTGATGACCTTGTGAGGCTATCATCACGTGAAAAACTCTTCCTTCTATTTCTTGCGAGTCTCCCCATAATATGGGTGGCTCCCCCCAATGTTGGAATACTCTATATGATCATGATGCCCATTGCAGTCTCAATAGCATCAAACCTCACAAACATGCTTGCTGGCCTGAATGGTATTGAATCTGGCCTTGGATCAATTGCAATGACGGCCCTTACCGCCTCATGTATCATAATGGGCAAATACAATGTCTCCATAATAACCATGGCGATGCTGGGGGCCCTCCTGGCGTTCCTCATCTACAACAGGTACCCATCAAGGGTATTCCCTGGGGATGTTGGAACCCTGATAATAGGGGCCTGCATAGCCTCCGTTGCATTCATAGGTAGGATCAAGATAATAGCACTCATAGTCCTCCTCCCCAACATCATAGATGGCCTCCTGAAGTTCTACAGTGCAGGTGTCGTTGAGAGGCACAGGCACAGGCCCACAGAAATCTCAGAGGACGGTAAACTCATAGCTCCACCTGAGGGATTCAACTCCCTCATAAGGTGGATACTTAGAAGGCCCATGACCGAGAAGAGGGTTGTGATGATAGTGTGGTCGATTGGAGTATTCTTCGGGGCCCTTGGGGTTCTACTTGCATTCATACTCCCTCTGGACCCATTCTAAGAATTTCTATAATGAGAAACTTTAGAAACCCAAGTGTTAAGGTACAAAGTTATCCTTCAGGGGCTTTAGGGCCTGAGGAGCACCTCAGAGAAGATTATCTGCTTTTCTGGCCTCAGAAACTGTAGAGTTTGTTGAGGAGCTCAAGGGTCACGGACTCCATCTCCCTCTCATCCAGTTTCTGGAAGATTTCAACAGCCCCCCTGAAAGCTGATGCAACACCCTCAGGGTTGTTCTCTATGAAGTCGAGGACCCCCATGAGGACCATTGCAACGGCAAGTCCCATATCATTGTTTGTATTTCTGAAAAGATCCTCGGCCTTCTTAAGGTACTTCCTTGACTCGCTGAAGTCCTCATTTTTAAGTGAATAGGCCCCCAGGAGCAGGAGCAATGACGCCTCTGTGGCTGTATCGCCAATATCCCTTGCAATCTGGTAGGCCTCCCTTATCTGGGATATGGAGTCCTCATAGGACTGTGACTGGTACATTGTAAGTGATTCAACCCTTTCGACGAGTCTGTCCAGGAATGGCTCAATGGCACCGAGATCCACCTCTGCCATCTCAGGTTCGGCCTCCTCCTGGAGGCGGTTGAGGCTTGCTATATCTATGGCCTCCCTGATCTTTTCGACCTCCTTGATCTTCTCCCTGAGATCCTTTCTGAGTGGTGAGTTAACAGAGTTATAAATCCGGAGCGCCTCCTTAAAGTACTCCATTGCAGTCTTGATTTTTCTATCACTGAGGTAGACGTCACCCATGGAGTCGAGGGCAAATGCCATGAGCTCCTCGTCATTCATGTCAGAGGCTACCTTGTAGGCCCTTTCAAGGTAATCAAGTGCCTCACTGCTATCCCCTTCATCAGCATAAAAGCTGGCTATCCTTATGAGGGTGTCAAATTCCTCCTCAAGGAGTTCCTCAAGTTTACGCAGGTACTTCTCCAGTGATTCGCCACCCTCATCTCCCTTGAGAAAATCAAATATGCTCAGAATGGTTAATATCATCGTCACAGCCCCTGATATTATAATAAAATATGGAAATCGTAATTTAAATATCTATCAGTAAATAGACCTTCTGATCAAGATCAGCAGTTTAATGAACACATGCAATAGCTTCCGCAAGGTAAAGGAGGGCCTCAGGATCCAGATCAGCCCACCAGAAGACCCTGTTCACTTATCCTGTAGGGCGCCTCCCTGGTCCCTGTGGGGGTCCTGGCAGATATCATGGAGCCATCCATGCGGATGTGCACATCAAAGAGTTCAGGGACCCCCTTCTCTATTTCTGGATCCGCAACCCCCTCTGTGTATGCCACCAGTGCTATTCCATTGGCCTCCCTCACACGGTTATTGTAGGCCTTGAGCACCCTGAGCACAAGCCGCGGGGGGTTGAATGCCAGTAGAATTGATGCAGAGTCAAAGGCTGAAAGAAATATTCCAGACTCCTGGTAGAGGCTCCTTGTAGCTATACCAACCTTTACCATGAGGTCTGTGGTGTTCTGAAGGGCTGAATACCTTATGTTTCCTGAATCCTGGGGTTTACCACCCCCAAGTCCGGTTGGAAGATCGATTACATGAAGCTTATCACTGAATGTCTGGATGAACCAGTTAAAGGCCATCGTGTTCCTCTGCAGGTCCCTGTAGCCGTATTCCGCTGCTATGAAAAGGCACGGGGTTCCGGCCTGGAGTCCTCTGTAGATGAACTCCGTTGCAAGTACAGATTTGCCTGCCTTGGGGGGCCCCGTGACCAGCATGACTGAACCAGGCTCCAGTTCACCCAGGATATCATCAAGTCCAGCTATACCGGTGGTGTAGTTCTCACTCATGATATCCCTCATGGGTTGACCTTAAGGCCCTTATCGTCTATGGTGTAGGGGGCGCTGGCCCTTCCGACCCCTATCATGGCCTCAACTGTAAGTTCAGATCCATCGAGGTGTATTATGTTATCCACAACTGCCTTGAGCATGGTCTCAACCTTGGGGTCTGCTGATCCCTCGGTGTAGGTGACAATGGCGGTTCCACCGGCGTCCTTGATCCTTATTATGTATGCTGTGAGGACTCGGACTATCAGCAGCTCATCATTGAATGCCATTAGCGTTGTGAGGGAGTCCAGGACAGACCTGAACATGCTGTAGCCTGCAGTTATGTTCCTTATGGCAACCCCCAGCTTCACCATTATATCGGTGGGGTTATGCACAGATGATGAGAGGTAGGTGTTGCCAGCATCAGATGCCGGCCCTGAGATGCTTGATATCGCGTCTATCACATATAGAAGTTCATTCTCCATGTAGCTCTCAGCATCCATACCAAGAACCTGCATGTTCCTCTTAAGGTCCGCCAGACCATAGTCTGTGGATATATAGAGACAGGGTTCACCCCTCTCAGCACCCCCTCCGTGAAACCATAACTGAATATGGATTTACCAACCTTCGGGGGCCCATAGACAAGTGTAACAGTATTTTCAGGGATCGCCCCACCACCAATAAGCTCATCAAGACCCCTTATTCCTGAGGGAATTTTAACAATCATTTAACCACCATAGAGAAGTCCAAGGAGGGTTTCAAGTGCTTCCTTCACTCCCCATCCCTCTTTGAGTGAAACAGGTATTATGGGGACATCACCTCCAAGCTTCATCCTAGCTCTTATATCCTCAGGTGATAGTGCACCTGGAAGGTCCTGTTTATTGGCAACCACAACCTTAGGTATCGCCTCTGCCCTTGTCTTTCTTATCATCTCCTTGGCCCTGGCGAAGGTTTCAGGTGCGGTTGAGTCCACCAGTATGAATGCCCCTACAGCCTCCCTTGAGAGGACATCCAGTATGAGGTCGAATCTCTCCTGTCCTGGTGTACCGAAGATATCCGCCATGAAGCCCTTATACTCGAGGTGCCCTATGTCCATTGCAATGGTTGTCGGGAACGCCGACAGGGCCTTTCTGTCAACAGAAACTGCTTTTGTGGATATTGACTTTACGAATGTGGATTTCCCTGAATTGTAGGGGCCCGTCACCAGTATCTTGGGCACATAGACCTTAACGCCACCGGGCTGTACAACAAAGAAGAGGACCATGGTTTCAGGGGGCTTGGACCAGTCAGAATGGGCAACCATGAACCCCTGCCCTATTATGACCCTCTCCTCAATGGTCCTCAGGTCAATGACACAGTCCATGAGTGATCTCAGTTTATCCATAAGCTCCCTCTCATAGTCCCATTCAGTGAAGAGGTAGACAAGGTTGACATCCAGTTCAGAGGCCCTCCTGTTCCATGTCTCTACAATTTCAAGGGTGTCACCGTTCCCCAAGTAATCTATTATTACAGAGAGACAGTTTATTACTCCCACACCACCAGGAATATCCTCTATTGCACTCAGAACTGTTTCCTTTATCTCTGAGTAATCACTGACAGTGTAACGTTCCTCTGATGGCATTCCAAGGAAGGGTGAACTTCCATCAACAAAGAACATGTCCCCATTCTCAATGTGGGGCTCGATGTCCCAGCCATAGGATCTGAATTCATATATTATGCTCTCAGGTTCCTCAACGTTGGTGAATATAAATCCCTTCTCACCTTCATCAAGGCGCCCGTTGAGCATCTGGTAACCGAATGCCTCATAGTCCACTCCGGGGGATGCCGAGAACATCACAGAAGCCCCCTCCCTCACTCCACCGCCCAGGAGGTCGTCGAGTTTCGGGATGTAAGTCCTCTTCATGTTCACATCTCCCTTAGAATTTCATCAACCTGCGCTGCCCTTGAATCCATTTCAAAGAGCAGCAGACCAAGTTGTGCCTCCGGTTCTGCCAGGGCCGTGAATATGGCCTTCTCACCTGCAGGTTTGAGAATGATTATACCCTTCTCGGTTCTCACGGTTATCTCAGAAACGCCGCCAGTGTTCATCTGCCCTGATGCCGCCTCTGCAGCACCCATTATGGTTGAACATAGGGCTGAGAATATCCTGGCATCAACATCTGGAGGTGTCCGTGCGTTTATAAGTAGCCCTTCCTTTGAAACAATACCCGCAGCCCTTATCTGACCGACCTGCATAAAAGCAGAGAGCACATCATCCAGTTTTTCCTTCTTTGTTTTGGCCATCAATACACCCCAGTGACTCGGTAACCGGTATCAGGAAGTGTTCCCGGCGATGAGTATTACAGTTTAATTATGTTGTTAACCCTTTATATCAGTTTACATCTGGCTTGGTGTAATTTAAGGAGGAAGCCATACCGCCTCAGACGTTGTGAAAACGTAGTGATCTGAAAGGGCAGGGTTGTGGTAGGTGCCGGTCAGGTTCTCTGTCCTGAAGGTCCGTGAGATGGATCTCCTCATGCAGAAGTTCACCCTATCAGAGAGGGACTCCCTCAGGGAAGACTCCATAGGTGGGCCAGAGAGCCATGCCCTCAGACGGAACTTCCTCCGCCCGTATGTGCTGTTGTAGCCCTCATCAATCAGCTCAACCCTGAGAACCCTGACATCAGACGGCTGCAGGAGGACTGGTTTCTGATTCTGGTACTCCTCAAAGGTAACAGCAGGGTAGACTGCAAGGGTGTCAGTCGTAACCCCCTCCAGGGCCCCTGTTTTTGCAGCCGAATGGGCCGCCATGAGTTCAAGCTGCATTCCAGCCTGAACCGCTATGAGTGTGGCAATGAGGAGCCCGGCACCTGTAAGTAGCAGGTACTCAATGGGTACCTGCCCTCCGGTGCAGCCATAGATATGACCTGGCCTCAAATTTGTCACAGATGAAGCCCAGGGACTCCTAGATACATCCAACCTCAAAGTCTCACCTCCGAGACCATGATAAGGGTCCTGTTATTCCTGCAGGTGTTCCTTATTGAGTATTTCCTGCCTGCCTCAAGGTTAATTGATGCAGGGTTCCCCTTTGAGTCCACAATGAGAACAGGGCATATATCTGAGAATCCCCTGTAACCATCCGCCCAGCCATAGACCCCTGTTGAGTTGATCCTCAACCTGTAAGCTGATGTGTGGTTGAGACGGGGAGGGAGCTCAACAACAACTTCACGGCCCGGGCCCCCTGCAACTGCAAGGTCAACGGCACATGCCACATCATCCATGAGTATGCGGAGTTCAAGAAGTCCCTGCTCATGGTGAACACCATCAATCCTTGAACCTGCAATGGCAACCATGGTGGATAAAAGCAGAACCATGAAAAAGGTTGATACTACGGCGTCAGCTGCCAGAACACCATGTTTATCCATGAGGATAATTAATAAATTTTTGTATATAAATATTACTAACTGGTGTATAGATATAGTTTGATGCACATAAACACTTACATGTATTCCCTAGTGGTCTTCACAGGGGGACCCCATAACTTCCATGAACTTGAGGAATTTGTTGAGGATGCCGGTGGCCTTATAATCCAGAGGGACACATTCAGTGTTCACAGGGGCCAGTACTTCCTGAGAAATGAGGTCAGAGTCCTATGCATCATTCCCAGCGCAGATGAAGAAACACTCAGAGAGACCGCCCGCCGGATAAAGGGGGAAATAGAGGGCCTGGATGTTAATCAAGATGTCCTTGAGAGGATAAAGTCCCTTCTTGAGGTCTATGATAGGCTCGCAGAGGAACCCTCATGGACCCCCGGAGATGAGATTGTGGCCGATGACGGCCTCCTTGATGAGATGGTTGACATGGAACTCATTGAAAGAAGAAAGAGGGGCCATAGGGTCGAGTACCGTCTGCTATGAGATTATTATGCTGACAAAAATTTCGGGGTCCGTTCTGCATCACAGAATTCACGTCATCCAGATTTATGTAGGTGGTCTTTCAGATTAGTATAGGAGCTGGAGGATTTAATATGGCAAATGAAATAAAACAGCTTGTGATAGGTATAAGCAGAGAGGGAGAGATAATCGTAAAGAGTAACAGGGGGAGGATCTACCCGGTTAAGGTATCGCCCGACCTCAGTTTCAGCTGTGAGGACCTCTTCAGGCACACTGATATGGAACTCTACGCAACAATAAATACTGAGGTCCAGCCCTGGGAATGCGTGTCCATTGAATACGTGGAGCCAGAGTAAAATCACCGGCCATTTATTTCATTCAGAGACATGGGTTTAGCAGCCACTGACACATGACATACCACTTAAATAAAATGAGGATTATAGCTGTAAGACCAGATACACCAGATAATATGAGTACAACAATTCAGTGGAGGATATTATGAGGGGAGAGATTCTCATAACCGCCGGAGTAATCCTTATAATCACAGGCATACTCTTAACATTCATTGGAGGAGCCCTCAGCGCCTCCCAGACAAGGGATAAGGGGGAGGTTAAGGCCGCGGGAGTTGTAATGATAGGGCCCGTGCCCATAATCTTTGGCAGCGACAGAAACATGGCCATCACAGGGGTTGTGCTTGCCCTGATCCTCATGGTGGTTGCATACATACTGTTCTACAGATAGGTGTGCTTCCATGAGGATCATAATGGTGGCCTGTGGAGAATACGGCGCCAGGGTGGTGAATACCGTCGCCTCCCATGGGCTGGCACCGGACATAGTGGCTGTATTTGATTATGATGACTATTCTGGTGAATTTCTGGATGATCCCTCATCACTTCTTCCCCCAGAAATCCCTGATGCAGATCTCACAGTTGCTGCGGGGCTCTTCGGTGACCTTAACCTTGTAGCAGCTGAAATAGCCGTTGAATCGGGATCGAAGGCCATCATAGTGGAATCCCATGCGCCAGGTCAGCTTCCTGAAGGCCTTAAATCTGAAATTTCCGGGATGGTTGAATCAGCCGTCTTCCCATCACCCTTCTGTTCACTTGATACTACAGGAAATCCCTTCATTGACTCATTTGCATCAGGATTCGGGAAGCCTGAGGTGGAGATGGATGTGAAGGAGAGTGTCCTTGCGGTCAGGGTTAAAAGAAGCGCCCCCTGTGGTTCCACCTTCTACGTTGCAGAGAGGATAAGGGGTGTTCCCCTCCATGAGGTGGATGTGGCTGCAGGTGAAGGATTCCACAACTACCCCTGCCTGGCATCCATGGAAGCTGACCCTGCACTGGGGGATACACACCTCCACGTTGCAGGTTACCTCACAAGGGAGGCCTTCAAGAGGGCTGCCGGTGTGCCCGGGGTTCATGCCCGCGTGAACCCCCAGGAATGCCTGGGAGAGGACTGTGGCTTCCTCTGCATGGATGTCTGCCCCCTTGTCAGGTTATCCATGAATACCATAAGGAGGAGTGTGACTGCAGAGGTGGATCCCTTCTCCTGCGGTGCCTGTGAGAGGTGCGCCAGGGAATGTCCCCACGGTGCCATAGAAATGATAAACCCGCGGCCATGAGGGGGATCCACAGGGTCATCAATACCCCCGACGTAAACCCTGAATAATGGAGAGGAGATGATAATCTGAAAGGTACAGAAAACCCTGAAGTTAATGAAAAGGTTGCAGGTGAGGTTGTATTCATAGGTGCAGGTCCAGGGGACCCTGAACTCATAACACTGAAGGCCATACGGGTTCTTGAAAGGTCCGATGTTGTGATATACGCCGGTTCACTTGTAAACAGAAAGATCCTGGAATACGCGCCAGGTGCAGAGGTCCACAACAGCGCCCATATGGACCTCGAGGAGATAACAGAAATCATGGTGAATGCCTGCAGGGCCGGTAAAACCGTGGCGAGGGTTCACACAGGAGACCCCTCTATTTATGGGGCCATCAGGGAGCAGATGAGGGTTCTTGATGAGAAAGGAATTCCATACAGTGTTATACCCGGCGTCAGTTCCGTTTTTGCAGCCGCAGCCGCCCTGGGGGCCGAACTTACACTCCCTGAGATTTCTCAGACAGTCATAATAACACGTCCTGCCGGGAGAACACCTGTGCCGCCTTCAGAGAGCCTCGAAGAGCTTGCAAGACACGGTTCAACCATGTGCATATTCCTGGGTGTCCACATGATAGGGGACGTTGCAGAGAGGCTGATGAATCACTACCCACCTGACACCCCCGTTGCCGTCGTTAAAAGAGCCTCCTGGCCTGATGAGGAGATTGTGAGGGGCACGCTGGCAGATATATCCATGAAGGTACGTGAGGCAGGTATAAAAAAAACTGCCATGATAATCGTGGGAAGGGTTCTCGATCCAGGGGAGTTCAGAGCCTCCAAGCTCTACGACGCAGGATTCAGCCACGAATACAGGCCCTGAACAAATCTTATTCTCCTTTTTTAAGTATACCAGAAATCAGAACGTGAAGAGCTTTATGTGGGCCATTCTCCCGCAGGCAATGAACCTCTCTGTGAGGTCCCTCACCCTTGAGGACTCTCCCTCAATTATGAAGAGTTCAAGGCACTTCCCATCCTTGAGGTGACTGTGTATCTGGGTGCTGATTATATCCTCATAGTCATGTTTTATCTCTGTGACCATGTCCTCGGCATTTCTATGATGTATTAGAAAGAGAACCGCGTTTATATCTCCCCTCAATTCCTGCATGTTTCTTTTCTCATCTATCAGAAGCTTTGCAGCAACTCTTATAACATCAGATCTCCCTGAGAATCCCATCTCATCCCTCAGTGCATCTATCTCCGCGAGGAGCTTTTCACTGAGTGAAACACTGACCACAACCATGGATAACTCTATTTTAATAAGAATTTATATACTTTATGCTAAAATTTATTAAATTATCTTCCAAATATTAACAATTTTTATATGTTTTCAGGGACATAGATTGAATGGGTGGTTGGATGGAAAGATGGAAGATAGGTGCAATCGCACTTATAACCATACTCTCCGTGGCTGGAATGTACGTCTTCACATCAGAGGCATCAGATGAGCCGCGGCAGGGAAAACTGATTGTGGCGGTTACAGTAATGCCCCAGAAGGAGTTTGTGGAGGCAGTTGCAGGGGACCGGGCAGAGGTGGTTGTCCTGGTGCCAGAGGGCGCCGATCCCCACACCTATGAACCTGAACCAGAGACACTCAGGAGGGTGTCAGAGGCCAGAGCATACTTCATTGTTGGATCCGGCCTTGAATTCGAAAACCACTACCTTGATAAAATAAGGACACTTAACCCCAGTATGAGGATAATAAACACTTCAGAGGGGATAGAGTTCATTCCATCAGCCATTGAAGATTCACATGAATCAGCCGAGAGCCCATACGACCCCCATGTGTGGACATCACCCAGAAACGCAATGGTGATGGTGAACAATACACTGATGGGGCTCCAGGATATTGACCCCCAGCACAGCAGATACTACAGGGAAAACGCTGCCACCTACCTTGAAAGGCTGCATGAACTGGACATGCGAATCAGAATGGAACTTAAAAACAGAACCGGTGAGAGCATACTGGTCTACCACCCTGCCTGGGGATACTTCTGCAGGGAATACGGGTTAAAACAGGTCGCAATTGAAAGGGAGGGAAAGGAACCCGGTCCGGCAACGTTATCACTGATAATTCAGGATGCCAGAAGGAAGAACATAAGGGTTGTAATTGTATCACCACAGTTCAGCAGGAGGAATGCAGAACTCATTGCAGACGAGATAGGGGCGAGGGTTGCCGTCGTGGACCCGCTGGGGGGAAACTACACCAGAAACATTGAGGAGGTACTCAGGGCGCTTCAGGGGTGATGGAAATGCTGGCGGTTGAGATGAGGGATGTGAATTACCAGGTGAATGGCAGACCCATACTTGAGGACATCAACCTTGAGGTACCTGAAGGTGAAATCCTTGCAGTGATCGGACCCAACGGTGGGGGTAAAACAACACTCCTGAAACTCATAACAGGACAGATAAGGCCATCCTCAGGGACTGTGAAGGTTCTGGGGGAAAATCCTGAGGATGCCAGGGAAAGGATCGGATACCTCCCCCAGAGGAGTCACTTCAAAACAGATTTCCCCATAAACGTCCTCCAGACAGTCCTCATGGGCACATACAGGAGATTTGAGGCATATACAGATGATGATAGAAAAAGGGCCCTCAGATCCCTGGAAATGGTGGGGATGCTGGATTACAGGGATAGAAAAATTGGTGAGCTCTCAGGGGGGGAGCTGCAGAGGGTTTTCCTTGCAAGGGCCATTGTGCGGGACCCTGATCTTCTCCTCCTTGATGAGCCAACTGCAAGCGTTGACCTGGCCTTCAGGACCTCGTTCTACAACCTCATGGATGACCTCAGGGAGAGGATGACGGTGATCCTGGTATCCCACGATATCGGGACGGTCGCACAGCACGTGGACAGTGTGGCGTGCCTGAACCACAGGCTATTCGTCCACGGAACAGTGGAGAAGGCCGTCAGCTGCCTTGAAGATGCATATGGCTGTCCAGTGGAACTCATCGCACATGGGATACCCCACAGGGTGCTCCATGAACACAGGGAGGGGTGATTGATGTGCTTGAGATCCTACAGTACCAGTTCATGAGGAACGCAGTGGTTGCAGCGGTACTTGTCAGCATAGCCTGCGGTATAGTTGGAAGCTACGTTGTGGCCAAGAGGATAGTCTCAATAAGCGGAGGTATATCACACGCAGCATTCGGTGGTGTGGGGCTGGGGTACCTACTCGGTGTGAATCCGGTGACGGCGGCCATCCCCTTCACCGTTGCAGCCGCTCTCCTTATGGGTAAAATCACGAGAAAAACAGATATAAGTGAGGATACCGCGATAGGCATGCTCTGGTCAGCCGGTATGGCCCTGGGTATACTATTCGTGAACCTCAGCCCTGGTTATGCCCCGGATCTCTTCAGCTACCTCTTCGGCAACATCCTCATGGTAAGCAGCACCGACCTCTGGACCATGCTCCTCCTTGACCTCATCATAATAGCAAGTGCCCTCCTTTTCAACAGGGAATTTGTGGCACTCTGCTTCGATGAGGAATACGCAGAGGTCCTTGGTGTGCCTGCTGACACCTTTTACCTTTACCTGCTTTCCCTGGTGGCCCTAAGTGTCGTTGTGCTCATAAAGGCAGCGGGCATAATACTTGTGATGGCACTGCTCACGGTTCCAGCGGCTGTTGCAAGGGACTTCAGTACCGATATGGGGGACATCATGGTTAAGGCCTCAATCACAGGCATCTTTGCAGCTATACTGGGCCTATGGGTTTCCTACTGGTTCAATATATCATCAGGGGCCGTCATAGTCCTTATACTCACACTTCTATTTGGCGCGGCCCGGATACTGAAGTCCCTGAGGAGTTCATAAGATCTATGATCTATCAAAAAATACAAAAAATAGATAAGCCGGGATTCGCAGCAAGCATATCAAAAAATACATTAAAGAATAGATGAAACCCTAGATTATGAAGTGCGGATCAGACCTCAGGGATACACTGAAATCAGCAATCGGTGACTACCTCAGCATCACACTCATAACCGGGAAGACGTACTACGGTGAGGTCAAGAGAGTTGAAACCGATTATCTGAGCCTTGAACTAAAATTAAGGGGTGGTAAAACAACCACCACCGTCATAATACCCCTTGCACATATTGTAACGATCACCCTTTAGGCCTGAGGACCTCAACACCACCCGCAGTCCCCACGATAACCATATCTGCAAGGCCTGCGAAGATACCGTTCTCCACAACACCAGGTATACTGTTTAGGTCCACCTCAAGGCCTGCCGGGTCATCAATGGCACCGAATAATGCGTCAAGGACAAAGTTGCCGTTATCGGTTACAACGGGGCCGTCCTTCCCCTCACATGACCTGAGGGTTACACTGGCACCCATGGACTCAAGTCTCATCATAACGGGTCTGCAGGCTGCGGGGATGACCTCAACAGGGAGGGGAAATGCGCCCAGTCTATCAACAAGTTTTGATTCATCCACTATAACTATGAAGCGCCCTGCAGATGAGTCAACTATCTTCTCAAGTGTGTGGGCAGCCCCACCCCCCTTTATAAGGTTGAGTTGAGGGTCCACCTCATCTGCACCGTCAACCGCAACATCAACGTCGTGTTCTGCAAGACTTGTAACCCCTATACCTGATTCTGCTGCAAGGAACATTGACTGGTAGGATGTGGGGACACCCATAACCTCCAGTTCCTCCTCCCTGACGCGCCTTCCAAGTTCCACTATGAAGTGGTGGGTTGTTGAACCGGTGCCGAGTCCAACGATATCCCCATCCCTTATTTCCTCAACCGCCCTTAGGGCGGCCATCCTCTTGAGATCCATTGTGAACTCCCATTCATTTTTTATTCAGGGGTTTCAAAAGAACCCTTCTCAGTTCATGACCGCCAGGACACTGTTTTCCAGGTTTTCCAAGATTTTTTACAATCCTGCACCTGTCACCCTCCAGGATACCCTCGGGGAAACATAGATCATGCATGCTGCACTCCAGGTCACATTCAGGAAACTCAAATGATATCAATGATCCCTCAAATGCTCCCTTAGCGTCTATGAGTGCCTCAACATTGGATTTTTCAACCTCAATCACCTTCACCTTCTCCCCAAGATGAACCGGGCACCTCTGGTACCTGTCCTTAACATCGGTTATCCTGTAGAGCCTCCCCTCCTCGAGGGGTCCTATGCATGTTGACCTGAACCTGCAATCCTCACATTCCTCTGCAGGTCCGCAGAAGAGGAACCTTGACCCCTTCCTTGCAAGTTTTTCACCGATAAGAGTTATCAATCATATCACTTCCGTTATCTTTGCAAGCCTTTCAGCGGCCTCGCGGGTTAAACCTCTGTCTCCAAGGATTGTGTATCTTTCCTTTCTGATGGTGTGGGCCACTGTAAGTGCCTCTATAATGTATTCAGGGTCGATGCCGAGTTCGGCCGCTGTTGTCGGGGCGTTTATCCTTGCCAGGGCATCCCTTATGAACCTCCAGTCCCCGCCGTGTAGGTGCATCATCATTATGGTCCCCACCCCGCACTGTTCACCGTGGAGTGCAGGTTCAGGTGCCACCATGTCAAGGGCGTGGCTGAACTTGTGCTCCGAGCCACTGGCAGGCCTGCTGCTCCCCGCTATGCTTATGGCTATACCGCTGCTTATGAGTGACTTCACAGCCAGCCTTGCGCTCTCCTCAAGACCCTCCTTTATGGCGTCGGCGGAGTTTATAATCATCTTGGCCGTCATGAGTGAAAGTGTTGCTGCTGATTCACTGTACCTCTCATTAAGAAGCCTGTGGGCAAGTTTCCAGTCCATTATGGCCGTGTAATTGGATATTATATCTGCACAGCCAGATGCAAGGAGCCTGAAGGGGGCCTTCCTTATGACCTCGGTATCTGCTATCACACCGATGGGTGAGGAGGCCTCAAGGGATGCTGTGCCCTCACCGTTCCTTATTGATGCCCTGGGGGAGGCTATCCCATCATGGGATGCCGCTGTGGGCACACTTATGAAGTGCACGTCCTCAAGGGTGGCGGCCATCTTCGCAACATCGATGACCTTACCCCCACCCACACCGAGCACAAGGGAGGTGCCGTTGAGGCCATCCTGGACCTGGGCCACCGAGGCCATGGTGGCATCCCCAACCGTAACCTGGTCAACCTCGAATCCAGCATCCTGCAGACTCTCAATAGCCGTTTCACCGGCAATTTTAAGGGTTCTGGGGCCTGTCACCACCATAACCCTTCCCTCGAATCTGAGGTCCCTGCATATCCTCCCGGTATCCTCTATAACACCGGGCCCTGTGTGTATCTCCCTTGGTAGCTGAATTTTCCTTGGATCCATGTTAACCCTCTGATGGAGTATATTATTTAAGTAGGAGTAATAAAATAATTTTTGATTGGTGTTTATCTCCAGAGGAAAATATACTTTTGCAGAAATTTATCAGAAAAGACCCTAACTGTTATCATGGTGAAAAAATGACAGAGTTCAGTGAATGGTTCCACAATATTTTAGAGGAAGCTGAGATTATAGATCAGAGGTATCCGGTCAAGGGTATGCATGTATGGATGCCCCATGGATTCAGGATAAGGAAAAACACCCTTAACATCCTGAAGAGGATACTTGACAGGGACCATGAGGAGGTTCTCTTCCCGCTTCTTGTACCGGAGGATGAACTGGCAAAGGAGGCCATACACGTAAAGGGCTTCGAGGACGAGGTTTACTGGGTTACACATGGGGGCCTCAGCAAACTCCAGAGGAAACTGGCCCTCAGGCCCACAAGTGAAACCGTCATGTACCCCATGTTCGCACTCTGGGTGAGGTCACACACGGATCTACCCATGAGGTTCTACCAGATAGTTAACACCTTCAGGTATGAGACAAAACATACAAGGCCTCTGATAAGGGTACGTGAGATAACAACCTTCAAGGAGGCCCACACAATACATGCAACCGCCGATGAGGCAGAGGAACAGGTTGAAAGGGCCATAGAGATCTACAGGGAATTCTTCGACTCCCTGGGAATCCCATACCTCATAACAAAGAGGCCCCCCTGGGACAAATTCCCTGGCTCAGACTACACGATGGCCTTCGACACCCTCATGCCCGACGGCAAAACCCTTCAGATAGGAACCGTCCACAACCTCGGGCAGACCTTTGCAAGGACCTTCGAGATAAAATTTGAAACCCCTGATGGTGAGCATGAGTACGTCCACCAGACCTGCTACGGCTTATCAGACAGGGTCATAGCCTCAATTATAGCTGTCCACGGGGATGAATCAGGTCTATGTCTACCCCCGGAGGTTGCAGCCCACCAGGTGGTTATAGTACCGGTTATATTCAAGAAGGCCGCTGATGAGGTCATGGAGGCCTGCAGGGCTCTCAGGGATAGGCTTGAGGATGCAGGTTTCAGGGTGCACCTTGATGACCGTGACCTCCGGGCAGGGAGGAAGTACTATGAATGGGAGATGCGCGGCGTTCCCCTGAGGGTTGAGATAGGGCCAAGGGACCTTGAAAATAATTCCGCGGTCATCTCCAGGAGGGACACCGGTGAGAAGATAACAGCAGACCTTGAGGGTATCGAGGACACCCTCAGGGATCTCATGGATGACATCCTTGAAAACCTTAGGAGCAGGGCCTGGGAGCGGATGGAATCAGAGATCCGTGAGGCAGTGACCATAGAGGAGGCCAGGAACATAATAGAGGAGAAGAGGGGCATAATATCATTCATGTGGTGCGGTGATGAGGAGTGCGGCATGGATGTTGAGGAGAAGGTCAGGGTTGATATCCTTGGGATACAGGAGGGTGGAAGCGGTAAATGCATGAACTGTGGTAGAGACGCCCCCTACAGGGCATACCTTGCCAGAACCTACTAGATGGGAGATTGGATGAACGCAAGAATCCTTCTTGTCATCAGCCTGATATTCATCTTCGCATTTCTGAGCGGAGGGATAGGCTACATCACACTGGGAGGCCCAGACCTTGCATCGGCCGTCAGCGATGGTAGTGCAGAGGTTATACAGAAGGGGAGCGCCGGTAACGTTCCGAATACTGTGGAAATAAGGAACACGGGGGATAAACCTGTACGGGTTGACAGCGGCACCCTGCTGGCCTCAAACACTTCGGGTGACCTTGTAATTGCCACAGACACCCATGTGAGCCCCGGCTCTGCAGAGGATGTTCCCGCATACTCAGTGGAACCCGAGGAGAGGACCGTGCCGGGGGTTAAACTGAAACCCGCCGGTAAAGCCCCGGCACTAATGGTGGATGTCCTCTCATCATCGAACCCTTCAGATCCGGCTGAGGCGTTCAACACACAGCTCAAGCTCTGGGTGCTTGCAAGGGGCGATGAACTCAACATATACCGTGGAGAGGTTTACGCCATGGTTAAAAAGAGGGATATGAGGTTCTACCAGCTCAGGGAGAACATCACAGCGGTGCGGTCAGAGCTCATGGATGAGTACAGGCTCACAGAGGAACAGCTCTCAGAGCTGAACATCACCAGCCCAATCCTAAACCAGACAGAAAGTCCCTTTAAACTGTTCTCAGTACTTGATGCCCTGAAGAACCAGATCGGAGCAAGACAATGAAGACCTGCGCCATAATACCTGTTTCAAGGTTTGCACATGCAAAGACACGGCTATCCCCCACACTTTCACCGTCAGAACGGGAGGGGCTGCTCAGGGCCATGCTGATGGATGTTTCAGAGGCCCTCAGGAGACACGTTGACCGTGTGCTGGTGATCAGTGCAGATGCAGATGTCCTTGAATACGCCTACAGCCTTGGAGTCGATATACTTGAGGAGAGGGGTAGAAAGGACCTCAACGGTGCCCTGGAACAGGCTGCTGAGTTCTGCATACCCGAATTTGAGAGGGTCATGATAACACCCTCAGACATACCCCTCATAGGGAAAACCGATATCACTGAACTCCTCCACAGGGCATCCCACTTTGATGTTGTGATAGCCCCTGCCAAGGGTGGCGGGACCAACACCCTGATATTCAGGCCAGGGTCCATGAGGCTGAGGTTTGGTGACTGCAGCTTCTTTGAGCATGTGAGTGAAGCTGAGAGTAGGGGTCTCAGCGTCTCAGTGTATGACTCATTCTACCTTTCACTGGACGTTAACACAGCAGAGGACCTCGGGGAGATAATACTCCATGGAGAAGGGACCCATGCAAGGGAGTACCTCAGAAAGCTCAGTTTCATCGTGAGGCCCTCAAGGGGTTCTGACAGGCTTGAGGTTTCAAGATCATTCTAGGTGAGACCATGATGGCTCTTTCAATCGCTGGTTTTGATCCATCAGGTGGGGCAGGGATCCTCGCCGATATCAAGACATTCTCTGCCCTTGGAGTTTACGGTGCAGGGGTTATAACTGCACTCACTGCCCAGAACGTGAGGAGGGTTTCGGGTGTAATGGCCGTGCCCCCTGAATTTGTTGCCGAGCAGATCGACCTTGTGATGGAGGACCTGAATATAGTGCACGCCAAGACAGGTATGCTCTACAGTGAGGAGATAGTGCTGACAGTTGCAGAGAAGATCAGGAAATATGACTTACAGGTTGTTGTGGACCCTGTGATGGTGGCGGCATCCGGAGGCAGCCTATCTGCAGGTGGTTTTTCTGATGCGCTTAGAGATCATCTGCTCCCTGAGGCACTCATAGCAACACCAAATGTTGCAGAGGCAGAAAGGCTTTCAGGGGTCCCCATAAGAACCGTGGATGACGCAGTGAGGGCTGCAGGGGTCCTGGGTGAAATCTGCGATGTGATAATAACCGGGGGCCACCTGGGTGGTAATAATGTGCTCTGCATTGACGGTGACGTATCCGTCCTTGAGGGTGAACTGGTAGAGAGCAGGAACACCCATGGAAGCGGGTGCTCATTTTCAGCTGCAACCACTGCATACCTTGAGATGGGCCTTGAACTGGCTGATGCCCTTAGAAAGGCTGGGGACTTTGTAAGGGAGGCCATAAGGTACGGGCACCATGGTACCCTCAACCAGTTCTGGATGTACGGTGAACAGGTTAGTGCTGAAGACCTGCACGACTGATTCAAAAGTTTCATATTATTCCTGTTACATAAGGCTGCAGAGGCTGCCTGTTTATCTGCAGGAAGGCAGAACCCAGCATATCATTCGATACCCATCACAAACTCTTTTTCATGGAAAAACTGAAAAATTCCACCTTCTTCTTCATCAAAGCACTGATTCATCCCTCAAAAAAATTATTTACTGAGAAGTAATTTACCTGAAAGTAAACTAATTTATTCCAGTTCCATGAACCAGAATAATTAAACTAGTCATGCCATGATAACTTGGATGAGAAGGATTGGGTGAAAACCAGAGCAAGGCCTGAAGGTAACCAGAAAAATAATTAGAGCAGCTCATCCCTGAGGTCAATGGTATCCTCAAGGGATGGACCCGTGGATATTATGGTGACCGGAACACCGGTTTCGGATTCTATTTCCTCTATGAAACGTTTCACTTCGGCTGAGAGGTCAGAGTACTCCCTGACACGTTCACATTGAGGGTAGAGTCTGTCGACACAGGTAACAGCGATCTGTGTGGCACCGTTGATCATGCAGGACTCCCTGGCCATCTCCATATCAAACAGGCCAATCCTCCTTCTTCTGCCGGTGACCGTCCCGTACTCCTCAAGACCGAGCTCCTCTGCCTCCTCCTGGCTGATCTCGGTAGGGAAGGGGCCCTCACCAACCCTTGTGATGTATGATTTGAAGACCGCTATGACCTCATCAACCCTTGTGGGTCCAATACCCACATCAGCCGCAGCTGTGCTTGCGGTGGTGTCCTTGCTTGTAACATAGGGATATGTGCCGTAGTAGAGTGAAAGACCGAATCCCTGGGATCCCTCCACAAAGACGTCCTCCCCCTCATCCAGGGCCTCGTTGACCTCCATGGGGACGTCTGTAAGGAAATCCTCCAGTTCACTCACATCACGTGCAAGTTTCGCTGTCCTCATGACGCGGTCTGCGTTGGCGGGTCCGCATCCTGTACCCGTGCTCCCTATCTTCTTGGAGAGGTAACTGGATGACTGGTCCTGTTCCTTGTGCTTCTTCTCTATTATGGCGCACCTGTAGTCGACACCTGTCCTCTCTGCTACACTGTACTTTGAGAGATACTCCATTTCATGGAGGAAGACCTCAGGGTCAACCAGAACCCCGGCACCTATGAGGAGCCTTGCATCCTCATGGAAGAAGCCTGAGGGTGTGAGGCGGAGTCCGTACTTATCACCCCTGAATTCAACTGAATGGCCCGCGTTGGGTCCCACCCCTGCCCTTGCTATTATTGATGGCCTGTCATTGTAACATAGATAGGTTATGCATTTACCTTTACCTTCGTCACCCCATCCTCCTCCAACTAAAACGGTGCACGTCATACTGATTCTCCTTAAAATTTCTGCCTCTCATATATTAAGGGGTATGCAATAAAAGTTTTTCCCAAAGTGCCACTGAGTTACTCATACCTTCTTTCTTATTATCCTCTCAAAGAGCATGGGGGTGAATCTCCTCTGGAGTGCTATAAGGACATGCTGCTGGAGGGCCTCCTCCATGGTTTCAAGGGTCAATCTGTCCTCACCCTTCCTTATCCTCACGGCCTGGGCTATCTGGGCTATATCCCTTGCATGGGCAAAGGTTGGCTGGAGGCCCTCGCCTCCCTCGGTCATCGGCCTGTAGACCTTTGCAAACCTTTCAAGGACCTCAGGGTCGTATTCCTCCCCCATTGATTCAAGGTTGCGCCTGAAGACCTCCACTATCTCATCCACACTGGGTTTTTCAAGGTGCACATGCAGCGGCGCCCTCCTGAGGTGGGCCTCGTCCATTATTGTTATGTCAAGGTTGGTTGAGAAGGCGGGTATGAAGTGTGTGTGGACGATTATCGGTGACCCCTTAACGTAGATCATGTCCTTCTTGTTCTCCAGTGGGACGATGAGGCGGTTCAGGAGGGCGTTGTGGTCCTCCTTCTGCCTTCCAAGGTCGTCGATGAGTAGCACCCCACCATTGGCCTTTATTATGGGGGATGTCTCATAGACACCCTTGTTGGGGTCAAATCTGGTTTCAAGTTTCTCACTTGTAAGTTCGGACCCTGTGAAGACAAAGGGGGCGTATATCTTAACCCACCTTGGGTCCTCTGGCTGTTCAGGGCATGCACGATGGAAGTCAGGGTCATAGAACTGTATGACCTGTTCACTGAACTCCACATACCGTGGTATGACCAGTGGAGGTAGAAGGTCTGACATCTTGCTTGTTATGAAGGTTTTACCTGTACCAGGTGGCCCGTAGATGAATAATCCCTTACCACCTATCGCGCCCTCGATGAGTGTCTTCTTTGCGCTTTCATTTCCCACCACGTCACTGAAGGCCTTATCTATGACCTCCTGGGGGATCCTTATCGGGAATCTTCCCTCAAGCTGCCTGCCCATGATTTCAAAGTAGCGGTCATAGCTTACAGGTGCCATCCCCATGTACGGGTTCTCCCTGAGGAGTTTATCTGCCTGTTTCCTCCCCTGTTTCTTGATGGTGTAGGTTACACTGGGAAAGAGGAAGCCCCCACCTGTGGGGGCGCAGAGTTCATCCTTCTCCATCTCCTTGAGGCACTCCTCAAGTATGTCCACATGTAGACCTGTTATCTCATGTATCCTGTTAACCTGTATGCTACCATAGGTTGCTATGATCTTCAGAAGGAGGTTTTTTATGAAGTTAACTGAGAGGTCTATCTCATCCAGTGTCTTTGGCTGTTTGAGCAGCTCAAAGAGTTCCTGCATTTTTTTATCATGGTAGTAATCCATTCAACCACTCCTCACCTAAGAATCTGTCTCTCTGATAATATAATAGGTTGGGTAACTTAAGCTTTGGCCATCAGTGAATCTACCACCGTACATTATGAGGAGCGGTTATGATTGTACCACTGCAGTTATGTGTTGCGCTAAGAGGAATGCCTCAAAAAAGGAGTTTCTTAAGTTCTCACATGTAAATTTCAGTTCATCATATTTCAAAGCCATTGCTGACTGGGCCGTCCTATCTGGCTCACACACATATGAATTTCAGTTCATCGTCCAGTTCAATGTTTATCATATCCCTGTTGAGGTAGATCTCCTGTAGGATATCGTCTTCCATGTGGAGGACATATATGTCGGGCTCTATTTTTTCCATGAAGTCCTCAAATGTGTTATCTGCGAATTCTGTGAGTTTATCAACCACCGTCCCCATAACATTCACCGTGAACTCATATTCGGCTTCAAGGGGGTCTACGAATTCAAATACCATGTCCACGTCCAGCCAGCCCGGTTCCTGGAACGCCTTCGAGATGACTATGAAGTACTCCTTATCAACCGAGATCGAGTCCCTCAGGTAGTCCCTTTTCTTTTCATAGATCCACCACATGAATGATCGGTGCGGCTCATGGTACCTCTCCTCTATGGCCTCCCTTACGAAACGGTCCATGAGTTCAGGGAGTTTTTCTAGGAATACTGCCTCATAGAGTGTGTTGAAGACGGTTATGTACTCATCACGGAACCATATCTCCTCTATATGCCTGAGGTACCTCTCCATGATTGCCTGCTTTTTCTCATTATCCAGTTCAGCCAGTCTCAGAAACATCCAAAGCCTCCTTTAATTTTGATGGGACCTCCCCTGCCCATCTGTGTGCTGCATAACCCCCATAATAAAGGTGAAAAAGTAAATAATTATCATATATAAGTTTTCTGGTGGTTCAGGTTACTCATGGAAGCTGAGATGAGGGAAACGGATTAACTGCGTTAAACTTACCTATTACGAAGGTGATTCCAGGGTGTAAAGAATTTTTAACCGGAATTTGAAATGATATAATGGGGCTGTGCCGGGGATATGGATTGCCAGAAAGAAACCCGGTGCCCCCAAGCTCAGAAACAAAAAAATGAGATATGAAAGTCATATGTGAAAACTGCGGGAAAGAGAACCCTGAAAACCGCAAATTCTGTTCAGAATGTGGAAAACGCATTAAAAAGAAAACTTCCATGGGCCGTGGAATAGAAGCCCCCTACCCCGGAAAATGTGGCATGAAACCAGTTAATTACACCGCATCAGGGGCCCTTAGTGACCCCTGCAGCTATAGGAGTGGTCTCACAGCCAGTGAGTTCATATTTATACTTCTATTCTCACCACCAGCCGGCCTAATAGGATTCCTTGTATGGTACGGTAAAAAGCCAAGGAGGGCACGGCAATCCCTCACCATCGCCCTGGTGATGTTCCTTTTTTTCATGATCATATTCCTGTTCTAAAATGCAATTCAAATTTTAAAATGGGCCCCCTCCATTTCAAGAAGCCGCACCTTAAGATCAACACCGCCCTGGTAACCCCCGGGTTTTCCATCACTTCTTATGACACGGTGGCATGGGATGATAAGGGGAAAGGGGTTCCTGGCGAGTGCCCCCGCCACGCTCCTGGGCCCCCCTCCAGCAGCCCCCGCAACCTCAGCATAGGTCATGGTGGACCCACGGGGGATACCCATGACCACCCGAAGAACCCCCCTCTGATAGCCGGTGCATAGCCTGAAATCAAGTACCGCTGGATCAAAGGGGACATCCTCACCATCAAGAAATCTGTTCAGCGAATCAAGTACCCCGGAGATGGACTCACATCCAGAGTCTGTGGGGGATACATTAATATCCCTACCTCTGATAAAGAAAACACGCTGAACCCTACCACCTGCACATTTAAGGCCGATACACGCCAGAGAATGTCTCAGCATATACATACACTTAAATGTTCTAGATATTAAGGTATATAGGGTTCTAGATATTAAGGTATATATAGGGGAGTTCAATGGACAGAAATCTCAAGATATTCCTCATAGCAGTAATAACCCTCTCATTCATATCCCAGTTTTTAAGCTTCAAAAATGACCTTGTATCCCTTATAAATATCATAACAAACCTTGCCGCATTCCTGGGACTTCTATACGCCAGCATATACGCAAAAAAGGTCTACCCTCACCTCTACCTTACCCTGATACTCTTATCCGCTGGACAGTTCTTTTCATTCCTTGGTGACCTTACCTGGTTCATACTTGAAAGCATACTACTACAGAGCCCCTTTCCCTCAGTTGCTGATGTGTTTTACCTCCTCTACTACCCCCTATTTGCTGCGGGAATATTCACTGTACCTGTAAGAAGGTACTCCGACGTTAAATCACTCATCGATCTCCTCATAATCCTTGTGGCATCTGCATCAGCAGCCTGGGTTTTCCTTGTGAAGCCAACGGTACTTGCAGGGGGAAATCCAACGTATGTACTTGTAGCTGTCCTCTACATAGTGGGGGACCTGCTTATACTCTTCATGATAATGGATCTCATAATAAACAAGATGGGCAACTTCAGGTCAAGAACCATCTACATCTTCCTTGCAAGCATAGCGCTGCTACTCACAGCAGACATTTCATTCACCTATCAGACCATAACCGGAATCTATGCTAAGGGCACATTCCAGGACCTCTTCTGGGCATTCAGTTACATTATCCTCCTTGTTGCGGTTAATGAATTCTTCAATGAGGACTGGAACATGCCCACATACCTCACAAGAAAGAGTTCAGTTGTTACATATATACCTTATGCATTCCTGGTCCTCTTCTACATTTTAACAGCCTACAGCCTAATTGAGACGGATGCTAAAAATTCACCTGAACTTCTATTATCCCTTGGAATCATAATAGTCCTCTTTGTTGTAAGACAGCACCTCTCAATGAGGGAGAATACCATCCTGCTCAATGAGGTTGATAATGAAAGAGAAAGGGCCGAGAACTACCTTGAGGTGGCGGGTTCCCTCATAATGGTGCTTGATGAGAATAGCCGCGTGAAACTCATAAACAGCAGGGGACTTGAAATCCTTGAATGTAAGCGTGGAGACGTTGAGGGTAAAAACTGGTTCATGGTCTTCGTACCCCCGGAGGATCGAAATTGGCGGGAGGGACTCTACAAAAAGAAGATCAGCTCCGGTGAGGACGGCTACTATCTGACAGGGAATATAATAACATGTAGGGGTAATAGGAAGACCGTCGCATGGCACGTCAGGTTCCTCAGGGAAAACGGGGAGTTCATGGGGAGCATAATCTCAGGGGAGGATATAACGGAGGTAGAGAGGACCAGGAAGGCCCTTGAGATGAGTGAGAAGAGATACAGGGAGATATTCGAACTGGCGCCGAGCCCGATAATCTCACTGGAAGATGACCTCACCATAAGGGACTGTAACAACCGGACGGAATCCGTTCTGGGCTACCGGAAGGATGATCTGGAGGGAAGAGACCTCAGGGAACTTATACACCCTGAAGACTCAGGGGAGGATGTCGAGGGGATCCGGCGCCTCATCAAAGCCGATGGTGATGTCATATACGGGAACCTCAAGCTCACACATGCCGGGGATGAACTGATCCTCATAGTGGAGGACCAGACAGATACAATCAGGTCCCTCAGGGAGAAGGAGCTGCTCCTCAGGGAGATACACCACCGCGTCAAGAACAACCTCCAGATAATATCAAGCCTCCTGAGTATACAGGAGCGTAAGCTTGAATCAGAGGAACTCTCAAGGCTCCTCAGGGAGAGCCGTGACCGTATAAGATCAATTGCCCTTGTCCATGAGCATCTCTACAGATCAACAGACCTCACAACCATAAGGATAAGTGACTACCTCCTGAATCTCATCTCAAAGATAAGCCAGGGGCAGGTTGAGAAGGGTTCTCTCAGGATCAGGACAGATATAGATGACATTGAATTCAACCTTGAGACGAGCCTCCCCATTGGACTCATAGTCAATGAGCTTGTCAGCAATTCACTGAAGCACTCCGGTGCAGAGAACATCACGGTGGCATTAAAGGGGGTTGATGGGATGTTTGAACTCGTAGTCTCAGATGATGGGGTTGGTGTCGAGTCACCTGATGCGCTGGAAAAGGCAGGTAGCATGGGATGGCACCTTGTAAATGCTCTTGCGAATCAGCTTGATGCTGAAATGAAAGTTGAAGCAAAGAAGGGCTTAACCGTCACCCTGAGGTTCAGGGAGCTTGGATACATAAAAAGGTACTGAGTGATTCCCATGAAATTTCATGTAACAGATAGGATCCCATCAGCAACCCCTGAGATGCGCCCCGCTGATGTCCTGAGCCATATAAGGGAAAATAGTGGGGAATATGACAGCATAGACTACGTCTACGTGCTTGAGGATGGTAAACTCAGAGGTGTTGTCTCCATGAGAGAACTGCTATCCAGTGATGGAAGGCTGGGGGACTTCATGCAGAGGAATATAATATCCTTAAACCCTGAAGATGACCCCTCCGATATACCCTACCTTGCACTTTCACATGGAATTAAGGCCATCCCTGTGGTTGACCATGAAGGGAGATTCATGGGAGTGGTGACCCATGATGAGATCATAAGGATACTGAAGGTGGAGGCCGACCGGGACATCCTCCACTTCGGGGGAGTATTCCACAGGGTCATCGACCGGGACCCCGGGGCGATGAACATGGTCAGGTCAAGGGTCCCATGGCTCATTGTGGGGGTCATAGGGGGTACCATCACAGCAGCCCTCATAGGAAGCTTTGAGGATCTCCTATCAGAGTTCATAGCACTGGCATCATTCATACCCATAATGGTGTACATGAGTGATGCTGTTGGAACCCAGTCAGAGGCCCTCATAATACGTAAAATCGCCGTGGACCCGGCGATGAGTCCCCTCCTCTATATAAAAAGGGAGGTTATGGTGGCTGCAGGGATAGGAACCCTTTCGTCTGCATTTGCAGGTTTAATGGCGGGTTTATCAAGGATGAACCCATCACTGGGTTTAATCGTCTTCATATCCATGTTCTTCAGCGTCCTTGCAGCTGTCTTCATATCCACCGCATCCCCAATCATATTCAGGAGGCTCGGGTTTGACCCGGCGGTTGCAACCGGCCCCCTTGCAACCATACTCAGTGACTTCACAACAACACTGATATACCTGACCGTTGCATCATCACTACTATAGAGCGATTTAGATGGAGGCCTTTCATGGAACTGGAGGAGAAAATCAGGGAACTTGAGAGTGAGATAAAGGAGAAGGATGGAAGAATCAGGGAACTGGAACTGAAGCTCGCCGAGTGCCTGGGACGCGTTGATGAGCTGAGGTCAGAGAAATCAGAGCTGCAGGAGGAGGTTAACAGGCTCCATGTGATGAAGCTTGACCTGAAGCTCAGGAACCTTCAGGAACTTGAGGATGAGAACAACCGCCTGAAGCACAGGATAGAGATAACCAAGGGGCTCCTTGATGATGCCAGGGAAAGACTCGAGGTCCTTGAGGGTGTTGTGGATGAGTTTCTAAAGCAGGGGTTAACCGGGAGGTTAAGGGGGAGGGAACCTGAAGGTCTCATCTACTACAGGAAGAGGTTCGGAGACTGAAACCCGGGCCATCATAATTGAAAAACCATCCACCCATTAGCCGAGATCTCCTTACTTTTTTCACAGTTATAAGGAAAAAATGTATATCCACCATGTAACATAATAATACATCAGACGTCAGGAGTGATTTATATGGAACCATATGGTGGGGGAGATGGCCGTGTAAGGTGGGTGACACCTGAATGGCTCATGGAGAACCTGGAAAAGGTTGCCATAATCGACTGCCAGCCCAACATCCACGACTACATACTTGAACACATACCCGGGGCGGTATACCTCAACGAGGGCCTCTTCAGGGAGCCCAGGGGTATTGCACCTGCAATGTACATCCAATGGGATGCCGCAGAATCCATATTCCGGCAGGCTGGAGTTGAGAACAAACCGACAGTTGTATACACCGGCACCGGCGGATTTAAGGGCTGGGGTGATGGACTTGAGCAGACCATGGTGGCATACAGTCTTGCAAGGTTCGGACATGAAGAGGTCCTTGTACTGAACGGGGGACTTGCAGAGTGGAAGAACGCCGGGGGAGAGGTTACAAAGGTCTTCCCTGAGGTCAGAGAATCAGAATTTTCTGTTAAAGTGCAGGGAGACTTCTACATAGAGTACCCTGACTTCAGGAGGATAAAGGATGATGATGACGTCCTGGTACTTGATGCAAGACCCCCTGAAGTCTATGAGGGTCAGGGACCCTGGATAAAACCCGGGCACATCCCTGGAGCTGTTAATCTCCCATGGGCCAGCCTCATGGATGATGAAAATAAGACCCTCCTTAAACCAGAGGACGAGATAAGGGAACTTCTGGACTCTGTGGGTGCAACTCCCGATAAGAAAATCATATGCAGCTGTGGAACCGGAAGGGAGGCAACCAACGAGTTCCTGCTCTTCAGATGGTACCTTGGATATCCCGATGTGAAAATATATGAGGGATCATTCACAGAGTGGACCCAGATAGAGGACAACCCAACGGTAACGGGTCCAAACCCATACTGAACCCCCAAATTCTTTTTTTAACTGAAATCTGTTTTAAGCTCGGATCCTGCAAAGAGGAGCACTCCAAGAGCTGCAGACACATTGAGTATCATGAGGAACACTCCCCCTGCGATCGTTGACTGGACAGGGAAGAGGAAATAGGAGAGGTTACCTGTTGTATGGATTATCATGGCGGCCAGTATGCTCCCGGTTGAATTGTAAACCCATGTGTATATCACCGAGGCAGATATTATGAGGATCATGAAGCTCCAGAAGGGCACCTGTGACTGGATACTGCCCTGTATGAAGAACAGCGGTATGTGCCAGAGGCCCCAGATTATCCCCACCATTATGGCGGCGTAGATGGGGGCATACCTCTCCTGAAGCCGTGGAAGGGCATAGCCCCTCCAGCCGAATTCCTCCTGCAGTGGACCTCCAAGGAAGAAGATGTAGAGGAATACAATAGGAACCAGCAGTGGATTTGAGGTCCAGTAGAGGAAGGGCTGTGGATCGCCCCAGAGGACTCCCAGATAGAGTGCAAGAGCTGTAATGACCGGGAAAAGCAGTAAAATTATGGCCCACCATATCCTGGGGAAATCACGTTTAATCCCCCTTCTCAGGAATGCGACAAGCTCATCCCTCCCCCCGTACCTGTAGGTCAGTATAATAGCAGCAAGAGTTGGCCCGAATGCCGCAGGGTTGTAGGGGCTCCTGAGAAATGACTGGATGGGTTCAGGGAATGTGAAACCTGCAGAGATCATTGCAACAGGTATCCATAATATCCACGAAAACAGGAACGTCACTATAAAAAATTCCGATAGGCGTTCACTCCTCACAAGAATCTCCTCCTGAAGACACGAAATCATCCATGAAAATAACAGGGTATCTTAAATCACCTTCCATCAAGACACACATTATAGGTTCCACTGATACCGCATTTATAGTTTTTCCAGTTAAAATAAACCTTAACCTGAAAACCGGTACAATAACCCTCCCATCCACATTCATGGCCTCAGCCGTGTATGTACAATCAACAATCCTCATAAATCCCACCGGTTCATGAAAATTCCCTTAGTCCCAGAACAAATTCCCTGAAGGGTCTCTTTAAAAGAAGCATGATAAACACCAGAACAGGTTTCAGGGGTCTTAAACTCAGTTCAAGTTCAAAGTTTCCATTCACATCCCCACTGAAGAAATCGGGGGCCGCATTTATTTCAATATTCCTTAAAGATGACGTTAATGCTGAAATGGCCCATAAGTATCCTGTTATGATTGCGGTATCTGAAGCCTCCCCAAGGCCCACTGAAACACTTATCCTGGCCCTCCTTATTGTGATGGATGACAGCAGGGCACCGATGAGATCCATTATACACCATCTGGCCTTTAACCCCAACAGTAAAACCTCTCTCAATGGCCTGGGCTTCGCTTCAACCATGGTTCCCTCCTTTATTTCGCTTTTAAACCTTTTACTTAAAAATTTCATCCCCCAGAGCATTAAACTTATCCTTAACTCGGTTCTTCCGGCATCTCTTACTCCGCTTAAAATAAGCCTGTAGGGCAATGCAAGGAGAACCAGGAGAAGTACCGCCAGAAAAATTAATGGCAGAACCAGAAGGAGCCCATTCATTGTCTATTCAGTCTCCACTCTCACCTTCAGGTTCACCCTTATCTGCAATCTCCTTTATTATGTCCGTGACAGTGGACCCAAGCTCCTGTATTATCCTCCCCGTGCTCCCGGCGCGGAGGTCAATGACCCTCACACCATCGGGGCCTTTAACTCCCCTGAGAAGGACTATCACCGCAACGGGCTCGGCTCCTGCAGCCGCACCTGCCCCGCTTCCAGAGCCTCCCTCAGACTCTGAGGAGGTCCCCTCACCCATACCAGCCCCAAAGCCAACCCCCATCTTCATGAGGGGTATCAGCACCTTATCCTCCGTCTCGATGGCCTCACCCACAAGGTTCTTAACGTCCAGGAGTCTGCGGAGCTCCTCAACGGTTGTTTTAATTGGTTCCTCAATTTTCATTTTAAATCACATTAAACTATGTGTATGTTCAACCATATCACAGTTTGCATCAAAACACTTATATGGTTGGATCCATACTTATTCAATCTGGAGGCGGTAAAGTGGATATGAAACCAGTGATTTTAATTGCGGTGATTCTCATTGCTGGAGTATCAGCAGGAGTCTACATTCTCACCGCAACAGATGGTAACGATAAAACGGAAGTGAAAAATTTAAACGGGAAAAATCAGACCACAGGCACGGCCAGGATTGTAGCAACCCAGAGGGGTCCTGAAACTGCAAGACCCGGCTCAAATATTACAGTGACGTGTAAGATAAAAAATGAGGGTAAAGGACCGGCTAAAAACGTTAAGGTATTGTCTCAGGACTTTGAAAGGTCCTTTGATGTCATAGAAGCGGGTGAAGAGGTGGAGTTTCAGGTCCAGATATACATACCGACCGAGGAGGAGGTTAAGGAGGACTTCGGGGAAAACGCCACACTATCGAACCCATTCTTCATAGGTGGTTTCAGCGTCACCTACACTGATTTAAGTGGAAAACACAGTTTAAATTCCAATTCTCTGGAGATACCCCTCCAGATCTAATTTATTTTACGAAAGAAAATAACTTGTATCCTCTAAAAAATTAAAAGGAAAGAATCAATCAGGTCTTCTGACGGGGAGTTGAACCTCCGTGAGAAGTTCAGATTCATCCACCTCCAGTGGACTGTTGAGGTAGACCTCGGTTATGGGACCTGCAATTTCATAGCCATTTTCAGTGGCATGATCGATGAGAGCATGGATGGCAGGGCCAACCTCAGTGTATGGTCCCTCATGAAGCGTTGCAAGGACCCTGTGAGCAGGTAAATCCTTTATCTTAATTTTTTCAGAGGGCTCCGCCTCACCTGCAATGGAGACACCTATCTCATAGACGAGGTCCTCCTCACTGACATCCTCTGGACTGTTGTAGTAGGTCCCGTATACACGTCCCGTCATCTGCAGCCCGTTCCCCATGACCCACTCTGCAACTTCAGCAATGTACCGGGGTATACGGTCATAGCTACCCCTGCAGTCCATATAGGCAACACGAACCCCCTCAACCATCTTCTCAGTTATCTCCATGAAAGACCTCCCCCTAAAGTTATATTATGTCTATATATCAATGATAAAGGTTTATCTAATTTGTTACTCCCCTTCAGATCCTGATAAGCACCACACCCCCAACCACCATGAGCAACCCGATGGCCTTTGCCACCGTTACCCTCTCACCCAGAAGAAATGCCGCAACTATCAGTGTGAACACCGGGAAGGCCGCAACCACAGGTACAACTATTGAAGCCTCCCCTGATTTTAGCGCATAATAATAGAATAGCTGCCCCAGAAGGGCTGCTGATATACCATCCAGTGCCAGGAAGAACCATCCCCTCGGATCCACATCTGAGAGAGCATCCAGTCCACCGCTTAACATGACCCATACGAGCATGACCATGGTTATGACAGAAGTTCTTATTGTAAGGGCGATCCCAGGGTTAACACCCTCAAGTCCCATCTTGCTGAAAACTGGGGCCAGACCAAACATCAACGCTGCAAGGAGCGCAAACACCAGATAGTTCAAGACATCACCTCAAATGATATAGGGATCAACGCTGCAAGGAGCGCGAAAACAAGGTAGTTCAAGACATCACCTCAAATGATATAGGGATCAACGCTGCAAGGAGCGCGAAAACAAGGTAGTTCAAGACATCACCTCTTGGATACGTATCATAACTATGGGATTTCCGATAAAAAAATTTTCAGGTAGGTAAGAGCATCAATGTTTATCTGCCTCCCAGACAGATAGAGAGATAGCTTAGTGTGTGGTGTTATAGATGATACTCATCGTTGGCGGAGCAGGTTATATCGGTTCACATGTCAACAAGTTCCTCTCAGAGAGGGGGTATGAAACCCTCATCCTGGATAACCTCACAAAGGGGCACAGGGAACATGTAAAATGGGGTGAACTCATTGAGGGTGACCTTGGTGACAGGAGACTTCTTAACAGGATCCTCACAGAATACGATGTTGAGGCAGTTATGCACTTCGCGGCTTTCACAGATGTCGGGGAATCAGTGCAGAAACCAGGGGACTACTACAGGAACAACGTGGTGAACACCATGAACCTCCTTGATTCCATGCTGGAGAATGGGGTCGGGAGGTTCGTATTCTCCTCAACATGTGCCGTCTACGGCAACCCATCAGAAATTCCAATAACCGAGGAACACCCACTCAACCCCATAAGCCCGTACGGGAGGTCCAAACTCATGGTTGAGGAGATACTGAGGGACTACAGTGATGCATATGACCTCAGCTATGTGTCACTCCGCTACTTCAACGCAGCGGGGGCTGACCCTGAAGTAGAGATCGGGGAACTTCACGAGCCAGAAACCCACCTCATACCCATAGTACTGGACGCTGCAATGGGCCTGAGGGACTCTGTGAGGATCTTCGGTACAGACTACCCCACTCCTGATGGGACATGCATAAGGGACTACATACACGTTATGGACCTTGCAGACGCCCACTGGAGGGCCCTTGAATACCTTGAGGGTGAAAGAAGTGGGGTGTTCAACCTGGGAAACGGGAACGGATTCTCTGTGATGGAGGTCATAGAAACCTGCAGAGAGGTTACAGGGGCCAGTATAAGGGTCGTGGAGGATCAAAGAAGGCCAGGAGACCCACCTGAACTTGTTGGAAGTTCAGAAAGGGCACGTGAAATCCTCGGGTGGAGCCCTGTTTTCACTGAACTGGAGGAGATCATTAAAACCGCATGGAACTGGCATAGAACCGCAAAAAATGATTGAACTCTCTTAAAATGGTGATGGAGATGAAAATTACCGTAACCGGGGATATAACGGTTGACTGGATCCAGTGGCCTGTGAGACAGGACTCTGAGGGATCAATGTTCAACTGGAAAACCCACCTTGGATTCAAGAGACGGGCGCTGGAGGGAGGCGCCCTGCTCACAGCAAGGATGCTTAAAAACCTTGCGGATGTCAACCACCCATCACTGTCGTGCCGACCTGAGAAAACAGACCCCTCCGAGTTCATACATTCATTTGCAGAGTTAAAACCCTCAGGTGATGGTTATCACGTGAAGAGGTTCATGGGCTACACAGGACCAGATGAGGGTCTCCCATCGATGCCATTCAAATTCAGGGACCAGGACGCAGATATTGTCGTTATAGATGATGCAGGGAATGGTTTCAGGGAAATGAAGGAGAGATGGCCCTCAGCCATAATTGATGGTGACCCCACCACGGTACTCAAGATGTCATCACCCCTATTCAGCGGCAGCCTCTGGGAGCACCTCCTGGAAAGGCAGCGTGAAAATCTTCTCCTCATAATAACCATGGAGGACCTCAGGGAGTACGGTGCCAATATAAGCAGGAGGCTCTCCTGGGAGAGAACAGCAGAGGACTTCATGTGGCAGATGAGAAACAACCCGACACTTAAGGACATCCAGGATCTCAGAATGATCGTTCGCGTGGGCCTGGAGGGCGCCATATACCATGATGGGGATGATGCCAGGTTATTCTACCACCCACAGATATTCGAGGGAAACCTCATCGAGAGGGCCCCTGGTAAAATGCAGGGGTGCGGCTGCGCATTCACGGCAGGACTCACAGCATCGCTGAGCAGGGGCCTTGAAATTGATGACTCAGTAAGGAGGGGGATGGCTGCTGCCGCTGAACTCCTTTCAATCGGGTTTTCCGAGGAACCCGACTACCCTGTAAGTGACATATTCCATTCAGGGGGTGAGAATATTGGGGCCGTTGACATACCCCTCCGCCCCAAGGGTTTCTGGACAATAGCTGACTCACCACCACTATTCGATATAGAGGCCGTGTCAAGGTACATCGTGATAAACGGGTACAGAAGAAGAAAGTGTCCGCTTCCTGTTGCACACTTTGGTAAACTCATAACAGCCGACCGGAGGGAAATTGAGGGCTATCAGAGCATAAGGAATCTCCTGATGGAATACATGAAAAATGAGAACCCTGAAAGACCCCTCTGCATTGGGGTTTTTGGTCCTCCAGGGGCCGGTAAGTCATTCGCCGTGAGCCAGCTGGCTGCAAGTGTGGATCCTGAGAGAATAAAACCCCTGAACTTCAACATATCCCAGTTCAGGGATGAGGATGACCTCATAGACGCCTTTCATCAGATAAGGGACGTGGTGCTTGAGGGTATGGTTCCCCAGGCATTCTTTGATGAATTCGACTCACCCATGATGGGTAAAAGGCTCGGATGGATCAGATACTTCCTGGCGCCCATGCAGGACGGGGAGTTCCGGGAGGGGGACAGCATGCACCCTCTGGGTAAATCCATACTTGTATTTGCCGGTGGTACAAGCAGCACATTCCAGGAGTTCGAGTCACAGGACCCTGAAATTCTGAGGGAAGCCAAGGTGAGGGACTTCATAAGCAGGCTCCGGGGCTATGTGAATATCATCGGTCCCGACCCACAGCACAGGCGAGACAAATTTTTTATGCTGAGGAGGGCAATACTCTTAAGGTCCATGTTTGAGAGGAAGACCCCACATCTCTTTGATGGTGATGGCCGCCTCAGAATCGATGATGGGGTGCTGGATGCATTCCTCAGAATCCCGGAGTACAGGCATGGTGTGAGGTCAATGGAGGCCATACTCGAGATGAGCATGCTACAGGACGTTAAGAAGTTTGAAAAGGCTTCCCTTCCATCAGCTGGGCAGCTGGACCTTCACGTTGATGGGGAACTATTCCAGAGGATGGTCATGAAAAATTAGGTGGTAACTTGGAGAGGCGAAGGATTCTCAGACCAGAGGATTACATTGACAGGATCAGGTACTTGAATCTAAAAGCTGAGGAGTATGCAGAGACAGGGGACGTGAAAAGAACCGCTGATACACTCTTCAAAATGGGGAGAGAATACCATAAACTTCAGAAGACTGATCTTGCCCTCGAGAGTTACAGAAACGCCCTTGAACTCTACAGGGAGGAGAACGATCCACGTGAGGCTGATGTATCATTCTGCATGGGTAAGATCTATGAGAGGAAGGGTAAGCTGAAACGGGCCCGATGGTTCTATAACCTTGCAGCATCAGGTTTCAGAAGGGTCAACGATCTCAAAAATGAATCAGAGGCTGTTCTTCACAGTGCAAGGATTCTTGAAAGGCTCGGGAAGCATGATGAGGCCATTGATGCATATAAACGCTATAATGAGATCTGTCTAAGGAACCAGGAGAAGGTCAAGGTGCTTGTTGCATATGCAAAGATGAAGGAGCTGGAGGATCAGCTCAGGGATGAGTTCCTGAGGTACAACACCTCCGTACTCCTCCTCTACCTCTCCATCCTTGTGATTGCCGAGTACACAACAACCTTTATAAGCATGAAGCTGGGCCTTGTGATTCACACAGTGCTTCTCTTTGCCCTCTTTATCCACTCATCACTCTCAAAGAAAAAGATGAAGGTTCTCCTTGCCGCCATGATGATGCTTCCCATTATAAGGATTGTTGGACTTTCAATGCCCCTCACAGTTGTAAAGCACCTCTACTGGTACATAATAATAGCGGTTCCGCTTTTTGCGGCATCAGCAGCCCTCATGAGAACCCAGAACCTCACAAGGGATGATGCAGGGCTGAACTTAAGGAAATTACGGTGGCAGGTTGCAGTTGCACTTACAGGTTTTCCAATGGGGTACATTGAATACCAGATACTCAGGCCAGAGGCCCTCATCCCCCATCTCTCATTTCAGAATTTTATTCTGGGCTTTGCTGTTATGATCATAGGGACTGGGCTTGCTGAAGAACTCCTCTTCAGGGGAATTGTTCAGAGAAACGCCGAAGATGTTATGGGAAAATTTCCGGGACTTCTCTATGCATCACTACTATTTACAGCACTTCACGTGGGCTGGAAATCCGGTTACGACCTTATATTCGTCTTCAGCGTTGCAATAGTCTATGGTCTTGTATTCCAGAGAACAAGGAGTATCGCTGGTATAACTGTATCCCACGGGATATCCAACTCCATACTCTTCCTCGTAATGCCTTTCTTATGACGGGATATCCAACTCCATACTCTTCCTCGTAATGCCTTTCTATGTAGAAAGACCTCAAAAAAAATGTAAACTCAGTACCTGGAGATGAGACCCCTCAGGTAATCAACCAGTTCCGGTCTTATCTCATCATCCCTCATGGCAAATTCAAGGGACGTTTTAAGCCAGTCCACCCTGTTACCTATATCATAGGTTTTACCCCTGAAAACACAGCCATAAACTGTTTTAAGTTCCCTCATGGCATCGGTCAGCTGGATCTCACCCCCGAATCCCGGGGGAACGTTCTCTATGTGATCAAATATTTCACTCTCAAGGACGTACCTTCCCATTATGGCGAGATTCGATGGAGCCTCACTGATAGGGGGTTTTTCGACCATATCATCTATGCTGTAGATACCCTCACTGACCTTCTTTCCGTCGATGATACCGTACCGTTCAACCTTATCCCTTGGGACCTCCTCAACGGCAATGGCAGAGGCACCGTACCTTTCATATATGTCCATGAGCTGACGGGTGCATGGGACATCAGATGAGGTTATTGTATCACCAAGGAGGACCGCGAAGGCGTCCTCACCATCTATGTGTTTTCTTGCACAGTATATTGCATCACCTAGGCCCTTCTGCTCCTTCTGCCTCACAAAGTATATGTCTGCAAGGTCCGAGATGGCCTCAACCTCGTCAAGGTACTCCTTTTTGTTGTTCTTCCTGAGGAAGTATTCAAGTTCAAATGACCTGTCAAAGTGGTCCTCGATTGACCTCTTACCCTTACCTGTTATTATGAGGATGTCGTCTATGCCTGAAGCCACAGCCTCCTCCACAACGTACTGGATTGTTGGTTTATCAAATACCGGTAACATCTCCTTGGGCTGTGCCTTGGTTGCAGGAAGAAAGCGGGTCCCAAGACCAGCTGCTGGTATAACTGCCTTCATGAAAAACCTCCATTTAATAAAAAAAAGAAAAAAGTTTTTTTAACCACCCGCTGCAAGTGTGCATAGAACCGGAGGCGCTAGCTGTGTTACTGTAACGGTTCCGTCCGCGTTTACTGTTATGAGAAGCTCAACATAAACTGACCTTATACCCTTGAGGAACTCAGCGCCCTTTGTGGGATCCTGTGTTACGTTAACCTGGTTTGATGTTATGCTGGATAATGGATAGAATACGTGTGAAGCTGTGAGGAGATAAGCGTTTGTCTCATCAGATATTTTATCCTCTGTACCCGCATTGACTGTCATATTGAGTGTTGCGTTTCCTGTTTTGTTTCCGTGCGGATCAAGCCACATCTTCATGGTGAATGTTGTTCCAGCGGGTAAGGATCCATTGTAGCCAAGTTCCTTGGATAGGTCCACTGAGACCTTTCCGCCAGGCTGGGTCCATGAGTCAATGTAAATGTTTGTAAGTGATCCATCAGCCTTTGATACGTTCTCCGCCACTGCCACGGCATGTACCTGGTGGTCAGTAGCGTGGTTGCTCATTGCAAGAAGTGTGTCGCCTGCTGCAGGGGGTGCCACCGTTGGATTCCTGGTCATAAGGGCTGCTGCGCCCACTATGACAAGAATAGCCACAATTACCAGTATTAAAGCGTTTCTGTTCATTTTAAACCCCCTAGACTATTGTTAGAACCCTGTATATTACGATAGCTGCGAATACTATGAGTAGAGGCAGGATTGCCACATTGGAGCCCGAAACCATTGCCTTTATTGTTTCATTTCCTGTTTCGTCCGCACTTAGGATTTCCCTGAGAGCCAGAAAACCGATCAGTGCAATCACTGCTATTATGCTGTATGTCATGACATCAGCGGTGGTTATGGTGGTGGTTGTTGTCGTTGTGACTGTAGAAATCATTTCTAACCTCCATTTACTTCTTTTTTTATGGTAATTAATAAAGTTTTCTATTTCTAACCTTAACTTCTCATTTTTTATGATAATATAATAAAGTTTTTCTATACAGTTAAAATCTTCAGTCTATGGAAAGATGAATCCAATTTTAGGTTTTTTTATATAAAGTTAACATCATCATGGAACTATAAGTCCAAATTTCTCTTCCAGAAGACCCCTAAATGTCTCAGCATCCATTCCATGGATCTTCAATGTTTTATGTCTGCTTTTATGACCTGATATTATGTCAGCCTTCGTGTTCAAGACAGTTGAAAACTCTTTTATTATCTCCCTGTTGGCTCTGCCTTTCTCTGGGGGTGCCCTGATCTTAACTTCAATTCTCTTCCTCCACTCATTGTAAGATCTGACCTCAAATCTACCTGAAGCAGGGGACACCTCAATATCCACAAGGAGATCATCCCCCACCTCTCTAAGACAGGACAAAATAATCACCTCCATTGATTCTGAAGCTGTATTCATAAAGGATTTCTTTCCGCCGCATCCTTAAAGAATGATCGCCTCTCTTTTACCCATCATACCGCAAAGTTTAAATAGTAAAACATAGATAATTTGTTCCACTCCCCGTTAAGCACTGATTTTTCCCATGCAGGGGTGGTCGAGCGGTCAAAGGCGCTAGGTTGAGGGCCTAGTGGGGGAGTCCCTTCGCGGGTTCGAATCCCGTCCCCTGCACTCTTATTTTCATGATTTACACTCTAAAATTTCATCTGAATTGCCATTAACTTTTTACTATTGAAAAAGTGGCAAAAGTATAAAAATCTAATCAGAATCATCATATTCAACTATTATTTCAACAGTGAGGTCCTTGCCCTCCATTAGATCCTTCACGAGCCTTCTGTCAAGGTCGCATGCAGCCTTATCAGCCCCTATCATGAGTGTTCTGCCACAGATGTAATTGCTCTTACGGCACACGATATCTGTTGGGTGATCCAGGGTGAGGTCAGGGTGCCCGTAACCAATTATTTCATCAAAACCATTTTCAGTGCGCAGAATGACCCTCACACGTGACGATTCCCCTGCTATGGCAGACCTCACCTCATCAGGGATTGTTGAAACAGAATCCGATGATGAAACACCTATGATACAGTCTGCGGTTTTACCTATTTCAGGGTCAGCTGTGACCTCAAATGTTGTCCTGTGCTCTGCAGTGACGTTGGGGTGGCCCCTCGCCCTCAGAGTGTACCTGACCTCAGCCATTCCACCACCACGTGAGCTTGAGGTCCCTGCAGGGCCCCGTAAAAAAAGTTCAAATGGCAAAATCTACTCTGCCTTGGTACCTCCCCATAGGGCTACAAGCCCAACGATAATTTTAAGGGCAGCGTGCCATACCGGGTCCTTGAGGGCCGGGTACGGGATCCCAAGGTAACCCAGTATACCCATGAGTACGAGTATTATACCAATTATGTAAAGCAACCATTTTGCCACTGCCATGGTATCACCCCCAATACCTGGGTGCCCTGCAGAAACCAGAATATAATTAAATTATGAAAAAATATAAATTTTACTAAAAATTTCTTGCAATGATAATAACAGGTGTATTTATTACTGGATCCTATGATGAGTGACGTTGATTGATAAAATAAATATTAAAATTATTATGAGGTCACATGAAGGGTACCTACTGTCTTATCATAAGGTGCAGCGGAACTGAAACCAGAATTGGAAGCCTTGGCAGGATAAGGTTTCCTCCAGGCTACTACGTGTATGTTGGATCAGGTTTTGGTTCACTTGAGGCCAGAATAAGAAGACATCTGAGGGCTGAAAAAAGGAGAAGATGGCACATAGACTACCTCCTGAGTGATGCAGAGGTTGTGGGGGTTCTCTACTCCACAGATAAGAGGAGGCTCGAATGTGCAGTTTCAGAAAAACTTGAGGGGGAAGACTCCATCAGGGGCTTCGGATGCTCCGACTGCAGATGCAAGTCACATCTCCACCACTTCAAAACCAGAGATGAAGCTGAGGAAGCCGTTGAAAGGGCATTCAGGGAGCTGGGTGCCGTCCCGGAAAAATGGGATGAAATCTAGGTCCTTAAAAGTTTAAATCCAGCGCCCACCATAAGGGCTCCGAATATGATTTTCAGGGCCGCATGCCACCCGGGTTCATATCCCATGGTGCTTGCAGGGTACAGTGCCCAGACTGCCATGAGAACTATCACAGCACCCACCATAAGGTGGAAGAGCCCAAGCTGCACATATCTCTCCATATCAATCATCTCCCCTGAAGTTTCTGAAGAACTCCTCAAACTCCTCAGGGTCCATGGGTTCAGGTACCACGAATTCCGTGTTAAGGTAAACCTCATCTGCCAGTTTCCTGTAAACCTCTGCCTGTTCAGATTCAGGGAACCTCTCAATCACGGTCTTTGCCTCAATCTCACTCTCCTGGACAAGGGGGCTTCTTGGAACCACACCAACAACACGTGAACCTATCCTTGAGGCGAATTCAGAGACAATGTCAACCTCATTTCTGATGCCACGGCAGTTACAGATGACACCGCCAAGTTTACCCCTAAGTTTCTTTATGCCCCTTGCAATGTTGTTTGCAGCGTAAAGGGACATGTACTCCCCTGAGGTTACTATATAGACCTCATCTGCAAATTCCTCACGGAGTGGCACCGCGAATCCCCCGCAGACCACGTCACCGAGTACATCGTATATGACCACATCAATCTCCTCCTCGAATACTCCGAGTTTTTCAAGGAGGTTCATTGCAACGATCACACCCCTCCCGGCGCATCCAACACCGGGTTCAGGGCCCCCTGACTCCACACACCTAACACCGCCAAAACCCTCATGGATAACCTGAGAGGCGTCAGGTTTACGGTTCTCCTTGAGGATATCAAGTACCGCAGGGAGCCTTTCACCGTAGAGTGTCCTGGTTGTATCCGCCTTTGGATCACAGCCTATAACGAGTACCCTGTGCTCAGAGGAATAGGCAGCAGCCATATTCGATACGATCGTGGACTTCCCTATACCACCCTTACCATAGATCGCTATCCGCTTCATTGAGACACCGGCTCAGATTTCATCACTTAACAAATGCGCCTATTATATCGCCCCTTGTTATGATGCCCACCAGTTCACCATCTTCAACCACAGGAAGCCTCTTTACATCATGCCGGTCCATGAGTTCCGCCGCATCAGAGATGGATGCATCAGGGTGCACCGTTACAACCCTATCACTCATTATCTCCTCCACCAGCATCATGGCCGCCTTCCTGATACCCTTTGCTATCTCATCGTATTCATGTTTCATCCTAACTGGAAGTTCAAGCAGGTCCAGGGGGGATGGCATGAGGAGGTTCAGACTGGGTGAATGGACTTCAATCAGCCTCATTATATCACCCTCACTGATAACACCCACGAGTTTACCCTCATCATCAACAACAGGGGCCCCGCTGATCCTGTTCTCCCTCAGTACCCTTGCAGCATCATGTATCTTACTGTTCCTCTTAACTGTTATGACATCGGTCTGCATGGCATCCTTTACCCTTATCATTAACTCACCCCTCTTTAATATGTGGAGCATCACTTTTAAAAATAACAGTTACCGGCGGATACCCTGGACATAACAGGATGCATAGAGCCATAACCCCGTTCCAGTTAGAGGAGTACATCAAAGACATTTAATGCACTGGACCAAACACCAGAACTACCACCCAAAGTCACGCACATCAGATAAATGTTTCCAGGCACTAACCTCAATCCCTTCTAACCCTGCGGTATACGAGGTCCCCGGGGCGGACCCTTTCCTCCACCAGTAGACCAGCCCTCCCAGATTCAACCCTTTCCACGGGATCGCCATCAACCTGAAGGGATTCAACACGCTGTATTAGGGCCCCCGTTGTTCTGCCCTGTATTATGATCTCATCCCCAACCTCAAGTGGCCTCCACAGCCTCACCTCAGCGGCCCCCACCTTCCTGTAGTAGTTAACAACCTCCCCCACATCCTGCTTCACATAACGGGATATGTTACCCCCACTACCGGTATCTGGCTCAGAGAAGTACAAACCTGTGCCAAAGCCCCGGTTAAAGACACCCTCGAGTCTTTCAAGCCAGCTGGAATCAAAGCTCCAGTCACCTGAAAGGTAAGTGTCAATGGCCTCCCTGTAAACAGATGTGACGGTTGCAACGTAATCAGCGGCCCTCCCACGGCCCTCTATTTTGAGGGCGTCAACACCGGCATCCAGGAGTTCAGGTATATGTTCAACCATGCACAGATCCCGGGGACTCAGGATGTAACTCCTTATATCACCGCCAGGGGTCACCTCAAGGTCAAATTCTCCGTCCTCAGATACCAGCTTCCACCTCTTCCTGCATGGCTGAAGGCAGTCCCCGCAGTTGGCACTTCTACCATAAAGGTATGAGCTGAGGTAGCATCTACCAGATATTGCTGTACAGAGGGCCCCATGGACAAAAACCTCGATTTCAATGGGTGATTCTGCCGCAATGTCTGAGATCTCAGGAAGGGAGAGCTCCCTTGATAGTATGGCCCTGGTGGCACCCATCTCCCCCAGTATCCTCAGCGTCCTTGTATTTGTAACATTCGCCTGTACACTGACATGGACGTCCAGGCCGCATTCAGATGCAAGCTCCACAGCCGCAAGGTCAGATGCTATCACCGCATCAACACCCGCCGAGTAAAGCTCAGGGAATAATTTCTCGAGTCTCTCAACATCAGAGTCCCTGAGGGCCGTGTTTGTGCATACATAGAGTCCCGCATCGTAGCCGTGGGTTATCTCCACTGCCTCAGCGACTTCACCGATGCTGAAATTACCGGCCCTTGCCCTCATGTTACAGCCCTCAAGGCCCACGTAAACCGCATCAGCACCCGACTTAAGGGCTGCCATCAGGGATGGGAAGTCACCTGCTGGTGATAGAAGCTCAGGCATTTAGATCACGTTGAAGGATTTATTGAAACAGAAAAAGTGAAATCAGACATCATGTTCACGTTAAATTTTTATGCTGAACTAGAGGCAGGGCCTCAGTGCCTCATATTCCTCTATATCCGAGGGGAGAGGTGTCGGGTAGTCCCCGTCCAGGCACCCTGTGCAGAGGAAACCCTTCTTGATACCTATGGATTCAACGAGTGACTCGATACTCAGGTAACCCAGGGAATCAACCCCTATTATTTTCCTTATCTCCTCAACATCCCTGCTTGATGCTATAAGCTCCTTCCTGGTTGCCATGGCTATACCATAGTAGCAGGGGGACTTTATGGGTGGGCATCCTATACGGAGGTGTATCTCCTCTGCCCCGGCATCCCTGATTATGTCGATGAGTGCCCTGGAGGTCGTGCCCCTCACTATGCTGTCATCGATGAGCACTATCCTCTTACCCTCAAGCTCTGACCTTATGGGGTTCATCTTGAGTTTAACCGCTGTTTCGCGTTCCTCCTGTGTGGGCATTATGAATGTGCGGCCAACGTACCTGTTCTTTATGAGCCCCTCACCGTAGGGTATCCCTGATGCGCGGGAGTAGCCTATGGCCGCCGGGATGGAGGAGTCAGGTACCGGTACAACCACGTCGGCATCGGCGGGGTGTTCACGGTAGAGGGCCTCCCCTATACTGAGCCTGACACTGTAGACGTTGCGTCCGTCTATGACACTGTCGGGTCTTGCAAAGTAGACGTACTCAAACATGCAGTGGGCCCTCCTGGTGTTGGGTGCGTTGGCAACCCAGCAGTAGGACTTGCCCCTGTTGAGGTGCAGTATCTCCCCTGGCTGAACATCCCTCACATGCTCGGCCCCTATAACATCAAAGGCAACGGTTTCAGAGGCAACCATCTGGGTGTTTCCCTTCCTTGCAAATGCCAGGGGCTTTATACCAACAGGGTCCCTTATGACGTAGAGGTCCCCATTGAAGAGGACCACGAGGGAGTAGGACCCCACAAGCTGCTCTGAAACCCTCTTTATTGCACCTATCATGTTGGGTTTTTTTTCGTATTCCCTGCTCAGAAGGTGGCATATCACCTCTGAATCGGTGGTTGATATGAATGAGTGGCCCTCATCCTCCAGTTCATCCCGAAGTTCCATTGAATTTATTATGTCGCCGTTGTGTGCTATGGCGATTTTACCTCCCTGGAATTCACTCCAGAATGGCTGGGAATTCTCAATCCTGGATTCACCGGTGGTTGAGTAACGGACATGACCTATGCCAACATTCCCCTCAAGTTCATCCAGTTTCTCAGGGTTGAAGACGTCACAGACAAGTCCCATCCCCCTGTGGGTCAGCATGTCACATCCGTTAAATGTTGAAATCCCTGCGGATTCCTGTCCCCTGTGCTGGAGTGCATAGAGTGCATAGTAGATCTGGGAGGCCACGCTGATGTTTTTATCCTGTGAGTAAATCCCTACAATACCACATTTGTCTCTCACTTCAGATTCTCCCAACAAGAAGGTTTTAAGTTCCCGGGTCTAAGATGATTCATCATCGGTTTCAGTGAACACCAGGGCCGATTTAACTATTCTAAGCCACTCAACAGCATCCTCCCTTGATGGTGCCGCGATGAAGCCCTGGCCAAGGATTATGCCTTCAGGTTTGATGTGATCAGTTACAAAATAAATCTTCTCAGGGTCATCTGGTTCCTCTCCAAAGGTTTCGCTCCAGAGTTCCCCTATTGAGAAGGTCTCAAGAAGTTCCTTATCTTTAATTTCAGAAAAACGAGTTTTGATCCGGGAATAATCCTCCTCGAGGACCTTTAATTTCTCCTCGAGGACCTTTATCTCCTCTTTGAGGGATTCTGCTTCCCTCTCACCATCCTCAACTTCACCGAGGAGTTTAATATTTTCATCCCTGAGGGCACTGTTTTCGGCTACCAGTTCATTAAGCCTCTCCTGACACTCTTCAAGGCTCTCCTTCATGTTCCTCAGATTTTTCACACTTGAGAGTGTCTGGAGTCCGGCCCTTATGATGGCGTTTTCTATTTCCTCCCTTATGAGGTCAGGGTCGAGGTACTCGACGTCATGACCATAGGGGAGTTTCATCCTCTCAATATGCCCAACGTGGCCCTTAAGGGCTTCGCGGAATTTATCAGCCAGTTCCCGTCCTGTCTGGTCAACGTCAGTGGCTATGAGGACAATATCCGCGCCCTCAACAGCCCTCATGGCTATTTCAAGGCTTGTTGTTGGCACTATGGATGATATGGTTATATGGTATTTGGCGCCGAGGGATACCCTCTGCAGTGCCCTTGAAACACTCTCAACGTCAGAGGCTCCCTCAACAATTATCCGCACATCAACAGGGCCCTTGTTATCCATTTATTTCAACCTTTGGCCTGTAATTTTTTTATTCTGCCAGCTGTAGCGCCTTATACGGCGTGATTTCCCGAAGCCGCATGCTGCACATACCTTCTTACGCACGTGGTATGAGTTCTTACCGCAGCGCCTGCACCTTATATGGAGATTCTTGTTACGCTTACCAAATGATGGAGTACCTTTCATGTTCTAATCCTCCTGAAAATCAGTTAAAACTTGTTAATTTAAATATATGCTTTCTTTATTCATATATAAATCAAAGCTGTATTCCCGGATCACCCTACGGGGATATGTAGACTATGTTATCTCCACGTATAAGGACGGTTCCGAGCCTCCTTGTAACCTCTCCGTCCTCCAGTTCCTCTGCATCATTCAGCACGAGGTTCATATGGAGATCAAAGCTTTTTAAAACTCCCCTGAATTCCCTGTCACCCTTAAGTTTGATGATCACAGGGGAATTCAGTGAATTGCCCAAAGCATCAAGTGGTCTCTGTACGTTAACTCTCTGTGAACTCACATCTATCACCTATCCTAGATTAAAATATGGTCAGATTATATTTAAATCTAACTAACAAGCCAGAATCTTCCAGTCAGATACTCCATTTTTCTATTTTACTAGTATATAAGTTTTCTCACAACGATAATGGCATAAATCTTACTCTTTAAATAAAGGTGATTGCAGATTAGAGGGTAAACTGGTTTAATGGATTAAACCATATAGATATGTAAGGTTCTCATGAAATTTCCAGGGTGTGAATGTGAAGATCAAAAAGAGGTACCATATAAAGAAAAAGAAGATGAAGGAGATTCTCGACCAGATAGGGGAATTCTCCCTGCTCATACCCAGAAAGGCCACCGTTGAGATAATAGAAACAGATGAAAACGACATAATACTCATCAATGGAGAGCCGCTCCTCATGTTCATGGATGAAAGGGTCGTTCCCACCCTGAGGGGAGCCATCCATATGAAGGATATAGAAAAGGGTTATGTGGTGGTTGATATGGGGGCCGTGAGGTTCCTTGCAAACGGGGCCGATGTGATGAGTCCAGGCATAGTTGATGCTGACCCTGAAATTGAAAGAGATGACATCGTTATCGTGGTGGACGAAAAACACCGAAAACCCCTTGCAGTGGGAATAAGCCTCATAAGCGGACCTGAAATGATAGAAAATGACTCTGGAAAGGCCATCAAAACCATACACCACATTGGAGATGCAATATGGAACCTAGAGGTGTGAAGGGTGGTTGAACTCAACCTTGATGCCGGTAACGTAATCTCAGGGGATGTTCACAGGGTGGGTATACTCGCCCTGGGGTCACACCTTGAGAACCACGGCCCGGCCCTCCCAATCGACACCGATGCCAAGATAGCATCATATGTGGCCCTGGAGGCGTCCCTCAGAACAGGGGCGAAGTTCCTGGGGGTAATCTACGGTGCAACCGAGTTTCCATACGTTAAGCACGGCATCCATATTGAAAGGGATGAACTTCTGGAAGGGGACCTGAAACCAGTCCTGAGAAAGGCCAGGAAACGCCTGAACATCGACGCAGCTGTTATCGTAAATGGTCATGGCGGAAACCAGCTTGAGGACTGCGTTGAGGATCTCATGGATGAACTTGACATGGAGATAATCTGGAATAACAGAATCGTTGAAATTGAGGGTCCCCACGCAGGAAGCGGTGAGGTGTCCGCTGGAATCATACTGGGCATAGCGGACCTCACGAGACTCGGGGAATGCAGACCAGAACTGTATCCCGAAATAGGAATGATAGGCCTCAGGGAGGCCAGAGAGGCCAATAAGGGGATTGATAGGGCCGCAAGAATCTGTGAAAAGGAGGGTATAAACCCTGACCCTGTTCTTGGCCAGAGAATACTTGATGATGCCATCGAGAGTGTCATATCCGATGTCAGGGAGCTCCTGGAGATGCTACCATAAATGGCTTCATATAACTCTTAATGATGATAAATTTAACAAAAACCGCCCTGAAGGTACTTGAGGAGAGGTACCTCCTGAAGAACGAAAGGGGTGAGGTTGTAGAGACCCCTGAGGAGATGTTCAGGAGGGTTGCCCGTGCAGTTGCATCTGCAGATGAGATGTATGGTTTCGACAGCTATGAGACAGAGGAACTCTTCTATTCGGTTATGCGGAATCTTGAGTTCCTCCCGAATTCACCCACCCTCATGAATGCAGGTACGCCCATAAACCAGCTCTCAGCATGTTTTGTCCTCCCTGTTGATGATTCAATTGAGAGCATATTCGAATCCCTCAGGAACATGGCAATAATCCACAAATCAGGGGGGGCGTTGGATTCTCATTTTCCAGACTCAGACCAAGGGGGGACACCGTTGCATCGACGATGGGCGTGGCCTCAGGTCCCGTGTCATTCATGAGGGTATTCGACGTTGCAGTTGAGGTTATAAAGCAGGGTGGACGGAGACGTGGGGCCAATATGGGGGTGCTCCATGTCAGCCACCCCGACATATTCGGATTCATAGAGGCCAAGACATCAGAGGGGCCCCTCAGAAACTTCAACCTCTCTGTTTCGGTCCCTGACAGGTTCATGGAGGACAGGAAGATTGACCTCATAAACCCCAGGACGGGTGAAACCGTTGACTCAGTACCATCCAGGGAGATATTCAGGAGGATTGTGAAGGCCGCCTGGAGGTCAGGGGACCCCGGAATGATATTCGAGGACAGGATAAACCGGCGCAACCCGACACCCTCCCTTGGAAGGATAGAGGCAACCAACCCATGCATATCCAGTGACACCCTGATAATGACCTCAGAGGGTCCCCTCCCGGTAAATGAACTTGAGGGCAGAGCATTCATGGCGGTTGTCAATGGCTCAGAGTATCCCTCCACTTCAGGGTTCTTTAAAACAGGTTACAGAGAGGTTTTTGAGCTTAAAACCAGGGAGGGTTACAGTTTAAAGTTGACCCATGATCACCCGGTGCTCGTAATGGAGGATAAACCAGTATGGAAGGCCGCCTGCGACCTTGAAAGGGGTGATATGCTTGTTATGGACTCGGGGAGCAGTTTTAACTCAGGGGAGAGGTTCTCCACATTTCTCTCCCTCAAAAGTAATGGTTATGAGGATGTCTATGATGCCTGTGTTGCAGGTGCAAATGCCTTCAATGCCAACGGTTTCATTGTCCACAACTGCGGTGAGCAGCCCCTACTCCCCTATGAGTCATGTAACCTCGGGTCAATCAACCTCTCATTAATGGTCTCAGCTTCAGGTGTGAACTGGGAAAGACTCAGAAGAACCGTCCATACAGCGGTGCACTTCCTTGACAACGTCATAGACGTCAACAGCTACCCGCTCCCTGAGGTCAGGGAGATGACGCTGAAGACAAGGAAGATCGGCCTTGGTGTAATGGGATTCGCTGATATGCTCATAAAGCTGGGTGTGCCCTACAATTCAGGGGAGGCTCTTGGGGTGGCTGAGCGGGTCATGTCCTTCATAGAGGGTGAAGCTAGGAGGGCCTCATCTGATCTTGCAGCTGAGAGGGGGTCGTTTCCGGAATTTTCAGGGAGCATGTGGGATAAAATGGGGTTCGAGGGGATGAGAAACGCCACACTGACAACCATTGCACCCACAGGTTCCCTCAGCATAATAGCAGGTACAAGCAGCGGGATCGAACCCCTCTTTGCGGTTTCATTCACAAGAAAAATTCTGGGCAGAAAATTCACCGAAAACAATCCCCTATTTGAAAGAATCGCAAGGGGGCGGCTGAAAAGGGATACATTTGAAATGATAATATCAAAGGGCACTCTGCATGGGGTGTCAGGGGTTCCAGGAAAAATCAGGAGGCTCTTCGTAACAGCCCATGAAATCGACCCTGTCTTTCATGTTAAGATGCAGGCTGCCTTCCAGCGCCATGTGGATAACGCCGTCTCAAAAACCGTTAATCTGCCGCCTGATGCATCCATAAATGACGCTGAGAGGGTATTCGGGGCAGCATATGAACTTGGATGCAAGGGCATAACCATCTACAGGTATGGAAGCAAAATGAATGAGGTCCTGAGGTTTCCTGAATATGCAGGGTCATGCCGGGATATGACCTGCCCCAATTGATGAGGAGGATTTCAAGGTGATAAAATGGACACTACAAACCCTAAATCCTCCCTATTTTGATCTAGTGGACAGTATATATAACCTTTCTCATTCAGCTAGACCACCCTGTAGACAACAAAGTCGCTGTTCTCATAAACCTTCTCAAGATAAGGGTATTTCAGGCTTGATACATCAACCTTTGATGGATTATAGAAGAGAAAACTGCTGGAAGCATCAAAAGTGAAATTTCCGTTCGCCCTAAGTCTTTTATCAAATACCAGAAAAACGATTCCATTTTTAGTCAGCTCATTCCTCTGAGGGATTTCAGGTTTCTCATATAATAAAGGATTCACGGGTCTGTTTGTATAAGCCATTATGAACCCTGCTGCGAAATAATTTGACATTGAAATGGTGCCCCCTTTATCCTGCTGGCTGAACCATTCTGCAAGTTCAACTTCTGAAGGTGTGGGAGGCGCGATCTTAATTCTTCCATGAGATGTCATAGCACCATAATCAACAACTTCTGTACTTGATAGGTTGCTGAACCCTTGGAAAACAGCAAATAAAAGTACAGCTGCCATTAAAATGCATGCAATATTTTTATTTTTAGTTTCAATGATTTCTGCAGTGTATCTTAACCCATGAGCCGCCAGAATGCTCATAGGAATCATTATGTAGATGAGTACCCTATAGGTTATGACATTAACCCCAAAGTAGTATGCCTTTGAGAGAAGGAACATCGAAATAACCCATAAAAGTATAAAACGATCTCTTAAACCGAATCTTTTAATGGAGGGTGTGAGACCAACAAGAGATAGTACTATAACAAGGTAACCCAAGAGATCAGGATATTTCATTATACTGAGGTTTCTTGAAGTCTGTAGTGATGTGCTTACACCACCAGGTCCACCAGTACTTTTAAGGTAAAATGCCGGTGCCCACCATACCGCTGCAATTAAGCCCGCAGTCATAATCAGGATCCCATAACCTTTCAAAGCCTTTTTTATGATACCGACATCTCTTTTAAAGTAGAGTTCAGTTATTATAATTCCGGCTGTGATGAAGGTAATTGCAAAGCCAAGGCAAAAGGTTGCAGCTGGGTGTATAAGTGCAACGATGCCCATTAAAACTCCTGATATGAATGAAGAGAGTAATTTATCCTCTTTAAAGAATTCATAGTAAAAGTAAATACTTAAAGGAAGGAATATAAGCGCCATATTCTCTGGCAATGGTGAAACAAGCCTCATTGCAATTGCTCCTGAGAAAAGTATTAAACCTGCAGCTAAACCCACGATTTTATCCTCATAGAACCTTGAGGCAACCAGAGTAACTGATAAAGCAACAAGACATGCCAAAAATGGCTGTATTATCCTTGCCACATCAAACATGTTCATTCTAAAGAGATATGCCAGTGCAAGAAGTGTCATGTGAAAAACTGGTGGGTAGTTAATAATAGCTCCCTCAGGTGCATTGTAAACAGGATCAAAAAATGTTAAACCCTTTAACATGTAAACCTTTGCCAGATGAATATGGTAGAATATATCCCACCCAACTGGCCATGGGTGCCTGAAAGTTACCATGAGAGCCATTAGGAATACTATGAATGACGGTACAAGGTATAGTACTCTCTGATTTGAATTTTCCATTTAATAATCCTCCTTCATAGGAAGTTGTGATCACGTTATATTTTAAATAAGGTCTATTACCGACGGCATTTAAGTTTTCTTCTTCAATGTGGAATTTGTTGTGCAAGCAGTTAATCGCAGATCAGGAGAAGTATGGCATATATCAATATGAAAATTAATCCACATCATAAGTTAAATAACCAGAAGGTTAATATTTACTCAACTCTAAATGTCTTCAACTGTAGCTGCAGACTCTTAAATTTCTGCAATTTACTGATAAGCAACTGCTAGAATACTGGAATGGGAGAGATAAAAAATGAAAATCGGTAAATTAACCGTGATCGATCTCGCAATCATTTTATTCCTCGCTTCACTTGTTTTATACGGATTTCTTAAAACCTCAGATATTGATTCAAACATACAGACATTCACCTTCGATTCTTCAGAAATGACCAAAGTCCAGATAAAGTACAACGATCTCTACAGTAAGGGAAAAATCATTAACAGTAAAATCAATGGTTATAACTCCTTAACACAGAAAAGAGGGGTAATACAGGGTGAGGTTCTATGGGTAGGAACCATCAATGGGAGGGTAGAAGTTCTCATGAATGTCAGTGGAAAAAAAATACTTGCAGGGGAATACCAGGACAAATTCGCAGATTATTACATAGACTCAATAACACTGGAAGCTACGGGAACCCGGAACGCCACTGATATTATCATAGAACCCATAAAAATCCGGAGAATGTCTGATCTGCTCCTTGATATTCCCTCAAAGTATGAAATGACAACAAACATACCCATAAGCAATGTGGATGTATCAAGATTTCAGGAGCTTTCAAGAGAACTGTACAGCAGAGAAAAACATGCGTCAATAACCCTAGACATCCAAAATGGTAGAATAGAGATCCTCCAGGCAACTCCCGAGGCCATAAAAATATCTGATGAAGTTCTAGGAAATCTAGATGGCCAGACAGATTTCATAACAATAAGAGTATACAATGCAGACAGTAATGTCCTAGAAAAAATAAAAAGCCGCTACAAGATCATCAAGGTAATTAATCTTAGCACATTATAAACTTTTAGCACAGTATAAACTTCGCAGGTATCTTTTATGAGTCATCTTTACAATACAGCAAGGAACCTATGCAGAAAGGTGGAATTTAACGTCAGGAAAGCATTGATATTCAAATTAATGCTGGGAGTCTTTCTAACTGTTGAAGAAATATGGTTAAAGAGCTTTTTCAGGAGGATATTCCCTTCAAGTAATTTTATGAATTTCCTCAAAAAGAGCAGAATACTTAGAAACCACATATTTTCACCTCCAGCTTTCATCGTGTTTTTCTCAGTATTCATGGGCCTCGCTGCCATTCCTGTCACAGGGCTCCTGCATGTTAACATAATAACTGGTTTTGTATGTTTCTTTGTTTTTTCAATGGTAATACCCGACAGAATTTTGAGGGGAAACAGATACTTGAAAGTTGACAGGGAAGATATAAGATCAATTGGCCTTACCCTCTTTCTTATTGGCTTCGCCTTTTTCGCCATAACCATCACATCCGTGAATGGCATTCCTCTCATGAAACCCGCCCTGAGATATCTCCTCAACCCCAGATTAACTATTCCCTCTTTTTTAATGATTCCTGGAACAGCACTGCTATCATCTTACATAATAGATGAAATGCAGAAGAAGCGTATAGAGAGACCAGCTGCTAGGTTTAGAGTCATGATTCTGAACATAATCTGCATTTTTCTCCTGGCTTTACTTGGGTACAGAACACCCCTTGTTGCAGTTATTCTCATAACTGTCATAATGGGCTATTACACAGAGTTATTTGAAGTATGGGAAGTCCTGGGTTTCTTGATGGTGACTTTACTTGTAATCATGGGTATAGGTTATTTCAGATCAGTCGAGGAGTATTCCTTAAGTAACTTGAGCGCTTTAACGTTTTTACAGATGCGGGCTGCCTTCACAATGGGTGTGCTCGACAGATTATCCACCCTTTCAGGGATGACTGGCGTTATGCATGGTAAATTAACCTTGAGTATGGTTCCCGGCCTTGGCAGTGGACCAAGAACACTAATCGGGAAACTGATCTGCTGGAGGACAGGAGTTACAATCACGCCCACAATATTTGGACAGATGATCGTGGAATTCGGCACAGCTGGTGTGGCAGCTGGAATGAGTTTGCTTGGCTTAATTTTAGGGTTGGGCTACAGAATAATGCAAAAAACAAGGGATTCCTTTTATGTCATGCTCTACTCCCTTATTATGGCCTACTGTCTCATCTCAGTTGAAACCGGAATCCTTGATCAGCTTGTGGTGATTTATATCCTATCTGCAGCTATCGTATACCTTTACAATATATATCTAAATTTATAATGTTCTAAATACGTTTACCCTTTTCGATGGCCCTCGCAATACCTGAACATTCCTTCAAAATAATTCTCTCTTTAAATGCAGAGGCAACCCTTCCAATGGACTCAACTGTTCTCACCATTTTGTCAAGCCAGCTGAAAACATCTCCAGGATACGCCTGAATCTGATATCTTGAGAGAAGCCCCTTACTTATATCCCTGGGGTCCCTGCCACTCATTCTCTCCCAAAGTATATATTCCGATAATTTTCGCTGAATACACCCACAGAAGGGTCTGTCCATGCATTCACAGGAAAGAAAATCCATCTGTATTCCAAGAACAGCCTCCTGTAGATTTTTATCAAGTTTTATGAGATTATCCCCATTGGATATTATATCAAGGGTTGAATCCGCTGTCAATCGGATTGAAACATTGGCGCCAACTGCCCTCGTTAATCCTCTATGCATTCTTCCTGAGAGATACGCGCCCTCAAATGGTTCAAGTTCAACCGCAATATCAAGAGGCTTTTTACTGGATTTGAGGTTCCTCCTTATGTACTCCGCATCCTCCACATTTAGAAATGATCTGGAGACGGCCATCCCATAATCAGTTGCCCTGAGTTCTCCTTTCCTGCTTATAAGATCAGATGACTCAAGGAAATCAAGCGCCATGTCTCCACCCATGGTCCATGGCACATCAGGGGTGATATCATGCTCTGATTCAATGGCCCCCGAGGTTATATCCGCCAGAAGATTTTCAAGAATGTTTTCATCTGTATGTTGAACCTCAACAGGTTCAGGACCGCTTTCAAGGAGCTCAAGGGCCACAGACTCCTCGGAATCACCATCAAATTCCATGCCAATTTCTGCAAGAACATAGACAACTCCCCGGTCATGGTAGGATGGTCTGCCTGCACGTCCAAGCATCTGTGAAAACTCATTGGGGGTGAGCCAGCGGTTACCCATGAGGAGAGTTTCAAATATAACCTGTGATGCCGGAAAGTCCACTCCCGCTGCAAGTGCCGCTGTGGTGACAACTGCGGCGAGTTTCTGGGATGCAAAGGCCTTCTCTATCCGCTGCCTTTCAGAGTAGGATAAACCTGCATGATATGCTGCTGCACTGACCCTGTTCCTTGTAAGGTACTCTGCAATGAGCCTGGTTTTCCTGCGGGAATTTGTGAATATTATTGTCTGTCCATGGAACCCCTTCCTTGACTTCAAGGAGAACTCACGTGCTGCAAGCCTCAGTATGATGTTCTTCTTTTCCTCACCGCTCCTTGAGAATATGAGGTGTCTTTCAAGTGGCACTGGCCTTTTATCGTATTCAACCAGCTTCAGTCCAAAATCTGATGCTATTTCCGCGGAGTTTTTGACTGTTGCAGAGAGTGCTATGACCTGGGCGTTCGGGAATAACCTTTTTATCCTCCATATCATCCCCTTGAGCCTTGCCCCCCTCTCCTCATCCTCAAGGGTGTGTATCTCATCAACCACGACCACACCCACATCGCCGAGGATACCTGCCTTCCCTGACCTCAGGATGTAGTCGATTCCCTCGTAGGTACCAACTATTATATCGGCGTCAGCCACATCGGTATCAGGAATCCGCAGCTCACCCTTTGCCTTTATCCTGCTCATACCAACCTTTATGGCTGTTTTAAGTCCAAGTGCAGAGTATCTCTTCTTAAAGTCCCTGTACTTCTGGTTTGCAAGGGCAACGAGTGGTGTGAGGTAGATGAACCTTTCACCCTTCATGGCCCGGGGGATGCCTGCAAGTTCACCCACAAGGGTCTTTCCACTTGCGGTTGCAGATACAACCATGAGACTAGCACCCTCAAGGAGACCAGCATCAACTGCAAGGACCTGCACTGGCCTCAGCACCCTGCTACCCTCCCTTCTGAGAATCCGCTTAAATTTCTCAGGAAGCTCAAGGCGGTCAAGGGGCACCTTTGGTGTTCTGTCTGCTGTTGCCGTCACCATATCATAGAGTGTCAGTTCCTGGTTCGCCAGTGGGTCGAACCTGGGTGACATCATCTCAAGGACCCTCTCAAGGCTTACACCCCTCCTGATCAGCCTCCTGAAGTTTCTGAATGCCGATTTATCCATGCCTGCCAGTTTGAGCTCCCTTCTTATTACCTCATCAACGCACCTTGAGCATATGATCTGGCCCTCATGCTTCGTTGATGCCTTTGAGCTCACAAGGGTCAGATAGCCCTCATGGAGGCAGTGCTGGCATACCCTTGCATACCTGTACCTGATACCGTGATTTTCAAGCAGTTCCTCAAGTTCTTCATCCCGCCCTGTTAGAAATACTGCCTGTTTCCTCAGGAGTTTTATGGCCTCTGAGGGTTTTCTAAGGGTTTCCCTTTCATCTTTCTCCACAGTGAACCTTGCTATTCTGGGGCCAGAGGAGGTTTTTTTGATTTTCAGCTTGCCCCAGTACCCTGGCTTTCTGCGGGTGTTGAGGACACCCCTGGGACTTCCGGCTGGTATAAAATCAACTGATCTTTTCCTTCGATTCAGGACTATCATTATATCTCTCAAAAAATTAAGGGTCAGGAGCCTTCCTTCCTCTTCTTGAGGAGTTCAACTGCCAGCTCCCTGAGTTTGAACTTCTGGACCTTTCCGCTTGCGGTGAGCGGGAACTCATCAACAAAGAAAACATGTTTCGGGACCTTGTACCTTGCTATCCTCTGGATTGCATAGTCCCTGACATCCTCCTCGAGTATATCTGCACCGTCCTCCCTGATCACAAAGGCACCGACTATTTCGCCGTACTTCTCATCGGGTATCCCCACAACCTGCACGTCCTTTATACCGGGCATTGTGTGGAGGAACTCCTCGATCTCCCTCGGGTAGATGTTCTCGCCTCCACGGATGATCATGTCCTTTATCCTTCCAACGATTGAGTAGTATCCGTCCTCATCCGTCACCGCAAGGTCGCCGCTGTGGAGCCACCCCTCCTCATCTATGGCCTCGGCTGTCATCTCAGGCATCTTGTAGTAGCCCTTCATGACGTTGTAGCCCCTGCAGCATATCTCGCCGGGTTCGCCGGGGCCCAGCTCCTCGCCGGTTTCAGGGTCCACTATCTTGACCTCAATGTGTGGCAGGGGAGTTCCAACGGTTTCGACACGCTTCTCGATGGGGTCATCCACACTTGTCTGTGTGAAGACCGGGGATGCCTCTGTGAGGCCGTAGGCTATGGTGACCTCCTTCATGTTCATGTCATTCATGACACGCTTCATTGCCTCTATGGGGCAGGGTGATCCTGCCATGATACCTGTTCTGAGGGATGAAAGGTCGAACATGTCAAACATTGGGTGTGTGAACTCTGCTATAAACATGGTTGGCACGCCGTAGAGTGCGGTGCACCTCTCCTTTTCCACCGCTGCAAGTACCAGGAGGGGGTCAAAGAGTTCTATCATGACAAGTGTCCCCCCATGTGTAAGGATAGCCAGCACCCCCAGAACTATTCCAAAGCAGTGGAATAGTGGTACCGGTAGACACAGACGGTCCTCCTCGGTGAATTTCTGTCTCTCACCGATGTAGTAGCCGTTGTTGAGTATGTTCCTGTGGGTGAGCATTACCCCCTTGGGGAAACCCGTGGTCCCTGAGGTGTACTGCATGTTTATGACATCGGTGTTCTTGAGGGTTGACATCACACTGCGGAGTTCACTGTCAGGGACGTGTTTACCCAGGAGCATCAGTTCATTGGTGTTGTACATCCCCCTGTGCTTCTGGGCCCCTATGTATATGACGCTTCGAAGTTCAGGGAACCTTTCACTCCTCAGGTGGCCCCTCTCCTGGGTTTTGAGTTCAGGTACCAGTTCATAGAGTGTCTGCACGTAGTCAACGTCCCTGAAACCGTCTATGATTGCTATTGCCTTCATGTCAGACTGTTTCATGACATATTCAAGTTCATGGCTCTTGTAGGCGGTGTTTACCGTTACAAGAACCGCCCCTATCTTTGCTGTTGCAAAGAGGAATGTCAGCCAGTCTGGTACGTTGGTGGCCCAGATACCCACGTGGTCACCCTTCTTTATCCCGATGGATAACAGGCCCTTTGCAAGGAGGTTGACCCTCTCATTGAACTCCCTGTAGGTGAACCTTAGATCCCTGTCAGGGTATACTATGAACTCCTTATCAGCGTACCTTTCAACCTGTTTCTCAAAGAATTCCCCTATTGTTTCCTCAGTGAAAACCATAAATCCACCCTTTATATGTTAATCCTCTTCCACAAGGTGTTCTTCAAGCTGTGACCTTATATCAGGGGGTATTGGCTTTTTCCTCTGTTCAATGAAATCGTAGTGGACCAGGACAGCCTTACCCTTTGCCTTTAGTTCACCGTCCTGCCATGCCTCGTGGCCTATGGTGAAGGATGAGTTTCCTATGTGTGTTATGTAGCTTCTTATCTCCACGTCACTCCCATAGTACATCTGTGCAAGGAAGTCGAATTCTGTCCTTACAAGGATGAGTTTCCACTTCTCATAGCTGAGGTCAAGGTCGGGTGTGAACATCCTGAAGATGGGGTTTCTGCCCTTCTCAAACCAGACCGCTAGGACAGTGTTGTTAACGTGTCTGAGACCATCTATATCCCCAAAACGTGGTGTCACCGTGATTTTGAACATCCTATCATCCACTAGAATGGTGTGTAGACAACTGCCAGTATCCTTGCATCATTTTCCCCTGCTGCGTGGAGGTGGTGGGGTACAACAGAGTCATAGTATATGCTGTCCCCTTCACCGAGCCTGTACTTCTCCTGTCCATAGATGACCTCTATTTCACCCTCCAGGACGTATATGAACTCCTCCCCCTCATGGGATGATAGTTCGAAGTCGTCGCTGTGGAGTTCAACGTCGATCAGGAACGGCTCCATGTGCCTGTCGCTTTTGCCGGCACCGAGGGAGTGGAAGTTGAGGTTGCTTGTATCTGCACTCTCCTCATAGCCTGAGAAGTGTATGACCCTCTGGGTTTTTCCCTTTCTGACTATAACCGGCTCATCCTGAACCCTGTCATCAAGGAGTGTGCCGAGCCTCACTCCAAGTGTCCTTGAGATCTTTATGAGGGGTGTAAGTGATGGTAGAATGTCTCCTTCCTCTATTTTCTTGATGAGTTCCCTATTAACTCCACTTCTTTCTGCAAGTTCCTCCAGTGTGATGTTCTGGTTATCCCTGAGCTGTTTTATTCTTTCTCCCACAGTGTTTGCTGGCACGTGATCACCTTAAAATATGGTCATATGTATCTATTTCTAAAATTTCAGTTTAAAAAAATTGCTGTTTAAAAATGTTCATGAACATAATCTGCCGGTGGATTACTGATCCTGGTTCTGGTCCCTGCTGGCCGTTGCTGTTCTGTTTGTTCTGTTATCAGTATAGAATGTGACCTCTGTTTCGTTTGTTGTGTTGTTGGTGACGTTCATTATGTGTTTCCTCAGGATTACCGGCTGAAAATCTGGGTTTCCCATGGGTTCTATCTTCTCATCGGAGGGAAGGATGTCTGTTGGAAATTCAACTGCAAAGGATGGTTTTATGAAGATACATACTGTGGATGAGAAGCCATATGCAACAAGAGCTATCATGAGCACTGCAAAGAGCCTTCCCTTTTTTGTTGAGTTCAATGAAACACCTCTTACTGTTTTTCTCATTTTTCTGATATTTTAATGTTGGCATGGTGCCCGGAAAAAGGTTACCGGCATCCTTATATAGTCTTGTTTATCATATGGATACCAAAAAAGGAGTGTGATAAGAAATGTTAAATTCCGGTGATACAGCCTGGATGCTGATATCAACTGCCCTGGTAATTCTGATGACTATACCCGGCGTTGCAATGTTCTATTCAGGCCTTACAAAAAGGGAAAATGTCCTTAATACAATTTTTCTATCATTTGTCTCCTTCGGAGTGGTCAGTCTGCTGTGGTTTTTATTTGGCTATGGCCTCATCTTTGGAGGGGACATTTCAGGGATATTAGGAACTCAGATTAGCAGCATAAGCCTTACATCCCTTAAATCAGCGTCAGAATATGCTCCAACAATTCCAGGGGGCCTTTTTGCAATTTTCCAGATGACATTTGCTGCCATAACCGTTGCGCTGATATCAGGTGCTGTGGTTGAGAGGATCAGGTTTTCGTCGTGGATCATCTTTATTCCGCTCTGGTTCACATTTGTTTACGTGCCCGTGGCCCACTGGGTATGGGGCGGTGGATTCCTGCAGAGCCTCGGTGTCTATGATTTCGCAGGTGGAATAGTGGTGCACCTCACAAGTGGTATTGCCGCACTTGCACTTGCACTGGTCATTGGCCCAAGGCACGACCAGAAGCTGATGCCGCACCATCTTGGATACTCTGTGATAGGCACCGGCCTTCTATGGTTTGGATGGTTCGGATTCAACGCAGGTTCAGCCCTTTCAGCGGGCAACCTTGCCACAGATGCCATGATTGTGACCAACACCTCTGCCGCCGCAGGGATGCTCGGCTGGATGCTGATGGACAGAATCAAAACCGGGAAGCCAACCCTCCTTGGGGCCCTTTCAGGTGCAGTTGCAGGTCTTGCATCAATAACCCCTGCAGCTGGCTTCGTGGATATAGGTGCATCGATTTTCATTGGGTTTCTGGCATCCATGATCTGTTACCTCGCTGTGTCCTGGCTCAAGCCCCTCCTGGGGTATGATGACGCCCTGGATGTTTTCGGAATTCATGGAGTCTCAGGTGTTATAGGAACGATAGGGGTGGGCCTATTTGCAATACCCGCACTTAACCCCGCCCTCAGTGGCAGTGGTCTCATAACAGGAAGCACCGCGCTCTTCACCAGTCAGGTTATCGGTGTTGTTACTGTGGTCATCTACACCTTCACAGTTACATACATTCTAGCAAGCCTGCTTAAGAAATGGAGAGGTCTCCGTGTTGAAAGGGAGGATGAGATTCAGGGACTTGACATAAACCTACACGAGGAAACCGGTTACAGACTGACATAATCAGTGATTTAAATAGGGGCAAGAGAATATACATAAAAGCTGTTCACAGAGAGAGGTGGAGACCAATGAAGAGGATCACAGCCATTATCAGAAGAGAAAAACTTGAGGATGTTAAGGATGCCCTGGAACTGGTGGGAATTCACGGAATGACCGTCACAGATGTGAGGGGAAGGGGCCAGCAGATGGGTATCCGTGAGAGTTACCGTGGTATGGATTACTGCGTTGACCTGATCCCAAAGGTCCAGATTGAGGTGGTGGTTGACTCAGGGGACCTTGAAAAGGTGATTGAAACAGTAACCGAAAACGCAAGAACAGGAGATATTGGGGACGGTAAAATCTTCATAACTGATGTGCTTGATGTTGTGAGGATAAGGACCGGTGAAAGGGGAAAAAAGGCCATATAATGGATCAAAAATCATATAAAACCCCTTTTTTAAGGATAATGACAGAAAAAAAGGGGGGAAAGGCTGTCCAGTGCCCAATTAATCCAGAACTCAGCCTCCCTGATCTCTATTTAACATTTTGCTGTAATTTACCTTTTAGCCCTGAACTTATTTTAGTTTAACCCACTTTACCTGAAATTTTAACCGAAATCTTTATATATGAGCATGATCTAAGTGATAGTGTCGGAAGTTGATTTCCGCCTTCCGGCATTGAAGTATAAGATTGTAAAAAACAGAATAATAACAACAGGTATATGGAGGATGACTCTGATGGACGCGGTTTTAAACTCCGGTGACACAGCCTGGATGCTGATATCAACGGCCCTCGTGATGCTCATGACGGTTCCAGGCGTGGCACTCTTCTATGGGGGTTTAACAAAAAAGGAGAACGTGCTCAACACGATGTTCCTGTCACTGATAGCCTTCGCAGTGACAAGCCTCATATGGGTACTCTACGGCTATCAGTTTGCATTTGGAGCAGATATAATGGGACTCATAGGAAGTCCGGCGAACCTATTCATGAACGGCATAGGTGTCGATAAACTCGCAGAACTCGCACCAACAATACCAGACTTCCTTTACATAGCATTCCAGCTAACATTCGCTGCAATAACAGTTGCACTCATATCAGGTGCGATAGTGGAGAGAATGAAATTCTCAGCATGGCTTGCATTCATTGCACTCTGGGTGAGCCTGGTATATGTACCGGTGGCCCACTGGGTATGGGGCGGCGGATTCCTTGCCCAGCTGGGTGCCCTTGACTTTGCAGGGGGTACAGTGGTCCACATAAACTCAGGTGTGGCTGCACTTGCACTGGTATACCTCCTTGGTAAGAGAAAGGATACAAGGCTGCTACCACACAACCTTGGGTACTCAGTGATAGGCGCTGCCCTCCTTTGGTTCGGCTGGTTCGGATTCAACGCAGGTTCAGCCCTCACAGCAGGTGGACTGGCAGCATCAGCCTTCCTTGTGACCAACACCGCTGCAGCAGCAGGTATGATCTCATGGGTGATAATAGACTACCTCAAAACAGGTAAACCCACAGTGCTCGGCGGCATATCAGGTGCCGTTGCAGGTCTTGTTGCAATAACACCTGCAGCAGGATTTGTAACGGTACCCGCAGCAATAATCATAGGCCTGGTCACAAGTGCCATATCATACCTTGCAATATCATACCTCAAACCAAGGATTGGATACGACGACGCCCTGGACGTGTTCGGAATACACGGGATGTCAGGTATATGGGGATCAGTGGCAACAGGTATCTTCGCAGCGCCATTCATAAATGAACTGGGAACAGGCCTCATCTACGGAAACCCTGGTCAGATGACGGCACAGGTAATAGCAGTTGTGATCGTCGCTGTCTACTCATTCATAGTTACACTGGTGATAGGAAAGCTCCTGGACCTCACGGTGGGCCTCAGGGTAACAGAGAAGGAGGAAATAGAGGGACTCGATACCCACCTCCACGAGGAGACAGGATACAGAATCTAGGGGTGATAGGATGAAAGAAGTGGTGGCCATCATAAGACCCGAGAAACTCGAGGAAGTTAAAAACGCCCTTGAAGAGGTAGGGTGCCATGGGATGACAGTGACAGAGGTCAAAGGGCGTGGGAGACAGCTCGGCATAACCGAAAGCTACCGTGGTAGGGATTACCGGATAGACCTGCTGCCAAAAACAAAGATCGAAATTGTGGTGAACGATGAGGACCTCGATAAGGTGGTTGACACCATAGTGAAAAGCGCACAGACAGGTGACATAGGAGACGGGAAGATATTCATCTCAGGAGTTGAAGAGGTTGTCAGGATAAGGACAGGTGAAAGCGGTAAAAAGGCCGTTTAACCCATAAACTTTATTTTTTCAGACTAACATACAACCCCCACCGATTTTAATCCCATAATTAAAACTTTATTTTTTCAGACTAACATACAACCCCCACCGATTTTAATCCCATAATTAAAACTTTATTTTTTCAGACTAACATACAACCCCCACCGATTTTAATCCCATAATTAAATAATCTAAGAAATTCCATACTTCGTATATAGAAAAAGGGGGCTGGGGGTTCTTGAAGGGTCAGATAATGCTCATTGCAGTTATCCTGTCAGTATTTTTCATGGGATGCACATCTGCAGAAGAAAATAACACCACAGCGAACATCACATCAGAAACCCAGCCATCAGTGGAACCACTTGCAACTGGCATTAATTTAAGCGTGGATCCCACAAGCCTCAACCTCGGAACTGTGGATCCGGATGGAATAGAAAGGGAATACTACACCGCAACAAATGTATCAATAATAACAAGGAGGGGGACCTTAGTGGTCTACCTGATGGCCAGCGGTGACCTTATAAGCATAAACAACAGTTCAAACACCATACCCCTTTCAAATCTGAAATACAGCATAAAATATGAGAGTCCCTATGGGCCGATCGAGGTCCCAAAAAGAAGTTTTACAACCAGTTACTATATGATATGGACCTACACAGGCCGTGTTAGTGTAGTGATCCCAGTTAATTACTACATAACTGTACCCCTCTACACGGACCCCGGCACATACACAGTCACCATAACCTACGTGGCAGTTTAAACTAAAAATTAATAATTGAGGGGGTCACCATCCCCTATCCTGCATTCTACCCTCTTCAGGGATCTCGCTGATTTCAAGGCCCCTCATGGCTGTGCCAAGGCCCCTTGAAACCTCCGCTATGACCTCAGGTTCGTCGTAGTGGGCTGTGGCCTCAACAATGGCCCTCGCATATCCCTCAGGGTTATCTGACTTGAATATTCCAGAACCCACAAAAACGCCATCGGCGCCAAGCTGCATCATGAGTGCTGCGTCTGCGGGTGTTGCAACCCCACCAGCTGCGAAGTTAACTACGGGGAGCTTTCCAAGGCGGGCTGTTTCCCTCACAAGTTCAAGGGGAGCCTCAATCTTCCTTGCGAATTCCCAGAGTTCCTCTTCCTCCTTGTTCTGGATCTCCCTGATCTCACCCATCATTATCCTCATGTGCCTAACGGCCTCAACGATGTTACCAGTTCCAGGTTCCCCCTTGGTCCTTATCATGGCTGCGCCCTCGTCTATCCTCCTGAGTGCCTCCCCAAGGTTTCTTGCACCGCACACAAATGGGACAGTGAACTTCTTCTTGTCTATGTGGAAGCGCTCATCTGCAGGGGTTAGGACCTCGCTCTCATCTATCATGTCAACCCCAAGGGCCTCAAGGACCTGGGCCTCCACGAAGTGTCCTATCCTGACCTTGGCCATCACAGGTATGGACACTGCGTCCATTATCTCCTGAACCTTATTGGGATCGGCCATCCTTGCAACTCCTCCAGAGGCCCTTATATCCGCGGGTACCTTCTCAAGGGCCATTACAGCGACTGCCCCTGAGTCCTCTGCAATTGCAGCCTGTTCAGCGTTGACAACGTCCATTATAACGCCGCCCTTGGTCATCTTTGCAAATCCCTTCTTGAGTACTTCTGTACCATGCAGCATGATCAATCTCCTCCTGTTAGAATAAACAGCACATTTATATCTGAAAACCAACTGTTAAATATCTTGCCCGGGTTGCTGCTCCCGAAAATATTTAAGATGAGGAATCATAACATAAGCAGAGGATGATGAATCATAGCTAAACCAGCAGGTTTTCCGTGATAAAAATGGTGGCAGGAACATTCACAGGGTCTGTGATTTACTCACATGCTGTACCCGCAATTCTTGGATTTACAGGACTGATACTCCTATGTAACGGTATGATGGATGATAAGAGGGACCAGGTGCTTGCAGGTCTCGGTTTATTCTTTGCAGCAGGGCTGCTTCCGTTCATCATACTGCCCCTGATCCTTGGTATCTGAAACCATTCCATTGGGAAGCGATTCACTTAAATTTTTCCCTCAAGCTTTCTTGTTGCCATGAGTGATGCAAAGTTTCCGGCAGCCTCAGGGTCAGAGGTCCTCCTCATATGGACATAGGCAGCCATGTATGTATCCCCCAGCCCTGTTGGGTCAAGTTCCCTTTCTGCAGTAACAGCCATTATCCTTATGAGGGACCCCTTATGGGATATCAGGGAGCCCCTGGGTCCACAGGTCACTATGACCTCACCGCAGTGTTCACTGAGTATCCCAATAGCCCCCATGATGTCACTGGAAACTGCTCGAAGTTCGTTGATATCAAGAAAAGCACCACTCCCCGCCTCCAGGACCCGAGGGATTTTCTTCCTGAATTTCAGTCTGACCATGTCTCCCGCAGGGTATCTCAGGTAGCCCTGAAGTCCTGTGTAGAGCCTGTGCCTTTTTCCCAGAAACTCCAGGGTCTCCAGGGGTATGTCTGAGGGCAGAAGAGGCCCTGCAAGGACGGCGGTCCACTCCTCCCTTGCAATTGTTTCAATATCCCCAATTTCAATTGGGTTACTGGCAAAATTGGACCTCTGGATCCTCCTCGAGGTATCCCCGTTATCATAGATATTCTCAAACTCAACCGTTGAGTCCCTGTAAAGGGGTATTATGTTTGTATTGGACGGGAATTCACCGAGAAGGCGCCTGTCAGCCTCTGACAGGGTTACAACTGCCGTGTGGTCAACCCCAAGGTGTGAGAGTAGCCGGGAATAGTAGTAAACGGCGCCCCCCACCCTGGACTCTGTGGAGTTCCTCCTCACTATCCGGTCCATGCTAACAGGACCAATAAGGAGGTACCTTTCTTTGTTCACCCGGGCCTCACCATCCCCTCATGGAGAGCCCTTCCAACAAGAACCTTCCTCACACCCATGGCCTCAAATTCAGGTATCTCGTTGGGTAGAACACCGCCACCGGGTATCACCCTCCTGATGATTGGCCTGAAGAGTTCAAGGAGGTCCCTGTTGAACCCTGAGGATGTGCCAACTGCCCCCAGGTCAAGGAGTATAACGTCAGACTCATAGCCGAGGAGGAGGTCCCTGAATTCTTCAAGTTCAAGGTCAATGTTCTCTGAGTGGAGTTTCATGTCCTTAACATCCACGCTTACAACGGTCCTCTCTGGGGGATATGTTTTAAGGATGTATTCAAGTTCCTCTGTACTCTCAAGGGTCTCTGTTGCGGCAACAACCCGTGATGCAAACTGGAGCATGAATCTGAATGTCTCCCTGTTTTTTACCCCTGCGTCGAGGGTTACCGGCAGCACATGGTTAACCCTTCCTACGCTATCAAGATTGGATCCTGTGCCCTCGATGGCGTCAAGGTCGGCTATGTAGATTGACCGTGCCCCGGCTGCCCTGAGGGAGAGTGCTATATTCACAGGGTCGGGGGCTGACGAGAACACAGTCTCGAGGGGTCTGTAATTTTCACGTTCACCTGATTTGCCGGCTACCGCTATACCTCCCCTCAGATCAATAACAGGTATGACTTCAATCATATGGATACCTCTAAGAAGAAGTGAAATATCAGAACTCATTTTGGGTTTGGGATATTTAAAGTTTTCAGAGAAAATGGGAATGGTAAGCCACATGAACCATATCATCTGAAGTTTTCAGAAAAACTAAAAAATGGGAACGGGTAAACTACCCCTGAACCATTACCATCAAACTTTCCAGAAAAAAACTAAAAATTAGAATGGTAAGCTACCCCTGAACCATTATAAGCTTACCTGTCTTGGGGTCCCTGTAAACTGTTCCCATCTCAACGTATCCCTGACCAGACCCCGAACTGGTCTCGGGAGTGTTGTTGAGCTCCTGGCCCTTCTGAACCTCAACTGCCTTCTTCATTGCCTCCATGGTTTCCTGACGCTCCTGTGGAGTCATGTCAGCGAATACGACATTCTGCATGTTCCAGGAGAGCACCAGGAATATGAGGAAGCCCACAGACAGGACCAGCATGGCATCAACCAGGTTTGCGCTTCCGGCCATCGGGTCCTCTTCATTTTGATCCGACAGGAGCCTTCGCCGGCGTCTGAGCGGCATTATCCATCACCTCCAGCACTGCCTCGGCCATGGTCTCAAGGTTTGAGAGGTACTCCTCATACCATCTGCGCCTGACCTTTGAGATTACGTAGGCTATACCCCCTGATGCCAGGCCCACGACTGTTGTGTCAAAGGCTATGATGATGGCCTGGGCCAGTGTATTTATATCCCCTGCACCGAGGGCTGCCAGGCCGGGCCCCATGGGTATGAGTGTCCCCATAAGACCAAGGGTTGGTCCGAGCCTTGTCACGATGTCCGTCTTCTCGAGGCTCTTTGCAGCCTTGAGCTCCTCGTTCTCTATGAGTTTCCTTGCAAGGGCCTCCCTTGATTTGGGTCCCAGTTCTGAAGTCTCCGCAATATTTGTAAGGACCTCCTTCTGGCTCTGTGGTATCTCCATTGAATTTACAACCTCAATTATCCTCTCAGGGGTTCCTGGATTGGAAATTGATTTTATAGCGGATTCCAGTTCCCTGATGTCAGTCCTTATTCTTCCAGAGTACTCTGACATTAGCCCGCCAAGAGTTATTATTGCATAGACCATGAATAACAGGAGCCCTGCTATAACAGGTATGAGGAGACTCTGGGAGACAACGTGTAGTGCGCCGCTCAGTATTTCACTGCCGGGTACTGCAACCATATCCTATCACCTCTCCTTATTCTATGAAAGTGCTCTTTCTCTTGTTAAGGTAAATTCCAAGTCCCATGAGCGCCAGTGTCCCCAGCACAACATATATTATGGTGTTTATGCCTGGAACCGTCAGTGGCGTCATTTTCATGCTCATGGCGCTGTTCACATTTGGAAGCACAATGGCAGCTGTCAGGAAGTAGAGACCGGCAAAAAGCATGAAGTTGCCCAGCAGAACAGGGTAGGGTTTATTGATTGCTGATGCGACTCCATTGGCAAATAAATAGAAGAACGCTATGAAGGCTACCAGAATTATTCCGGAATATTTGCCGAGTGTGATTGCTGATACACCGAGTATGGGTGATACAAGTATTATGCTGACGATCACCGCCCCGAAACAGCAGGGGCAGGGCGCCACCATTGCAACGCACGCAGTCTTTGCTGTGTCCCTCCTGTGTTCCTTCCACTCACGGAGGGTGTGCACACCGGCAAATATCAGAATGGATGCCATTATGATTGTTATCAGTGAACTGTAGGTGTTGAAGAAGCCCTGAATCGAGTTCATGTAGGCATTTGCAAGGGCTGCAAGACCATATATGCCAAGACCGTAACCCGCCGTTATTAGGGCGGCCATCTTCCTTGATAGCCCCGCGAAACCCATTGCCAGTCCAATCTTCACGCCGAATATCAGTAAAACCGATAGGATTCCCGCCTGCCAAAGTAGGTTTGCCATGTCCATGTTCCACACCTTCTCTTTTCAACTTTATAATAATTACTATATAAATTAAATTATTACTATTTCGCAGGATTAAAGCAGTATTTTAATACCATATTTCTTATTACTATTAGGCCCTAATGAGTAATAACTCATTCAAACAATTTTTATTAGAATTAAAGTAAATCTGATATTTAATGTTTTCTAAAAAATAAATTATGGTGGGCCTACCTCCTTCCAGGTCCAAGGAAGTATCCCACACCCACAAGTACCAGTATGGCTGCTATACCTGCCACTCCATATAACGGGAACTCTGTTCTCTGATTGACCGCTGAATGAGTTTCTTTCACCTCATAGGATTTCTGCTGACCTGCCTCTTCACCGGCTGAATCCTGTGAAGAATCTGAAACAACTGCCTGTGAAGCCGCGGAGGTTCTTCCAGCAGAACCATCAGCGGAAGTTCTTCCAGAGGATCCGCCACCTGTGGCTGAAGGGCCTGTTGTGGGTCCTGTGGATGGATTCTCACCTGGATTCACATCACCGGATGGTTCAGGTGCAAACACCGACGCCCCTGTTGCCGCATAGAGTGCTGCAGTGAATTTCTTCCTGAGATCAGAGGACATGTACTGGCTGATCCACTTCATCAGTTCCCTGTCACCGCAGACCGATCCTGAACATGAAACACCATTCTCGGCAACGTAATTTCCAAGGCACTCTGCAATGAATGCAAGCTGCTCACTCCTGGCATTCCACTGGCCCCTGTTTGCCATCTCGGCAAAATGTGCCAGTATGTCCATTGCGGCGTAGGGGTTCTTTGAATAGGCTGTCTTCAGTCCAAGATTGTATTTATCTGCAACCACAGCGTCATAGTACTCATCCCAGAAGCCACTGTCAAGGAGTTCAGGCACCGTGTATTCCCATCCCACCAAGTGGGATGTGTACTTGGCTATGGTCCTTGGCCCCTGATACCCCTCATTAATGATTGCCTTGATCCACTCGGGATTCAGGTACCTTGTTCTGTATTCAATGGCTATAAACTGCTTCAGTGACATGACCCGGGGATTGCCTGGGTTTGCATATCTCAGTACGTAGAGTTCCGGGGCCCTTCCATTGTTCATCATCTCGATAGCCATTGAAAGGCCGCCGAAGTAGTCGAAGTAGTCGTCGTTATCAACAACCCCATACAGGTTGGTGTTTCTGCTGTGGTATGCCGTTTGAATACCCTTGAGGAGTTCCTTGAAGGTTTCGGGCATTGAAACGCCCCAGGAACGTTCACTGTATGCATGGCTCATCCTGTTGAAGTAGATGTCTGCAAGTTCGCTTCTGTCGTTCCAGGTCCATGACACCTCTGTACCCTTACTGACACCGGCACCGTAATCACCAACAGGCGGTGCGAAGATCCTTGTGATGGCGATTTCACCTGCATCAGTGGCGTTAAGACCCGCCTGCATGTACCTCAGGGTATCATTGATCCAGTGGAGTGCAATGTAGTTGGTGCGCAGAGGCTCGCTTCCCCTGAAGTTTGTATACTTGGCATCAACAAGTGTCTGCAGCACATGGTCAAGTGATGTTTTAAGTGACGGATAGGCCGCGACTATCTCACTGTATGAAGCGGCAAGGGCAACCCTGTATGCCCTGTCCATGTTGATGAGGAGCCTCGGGAACAGGTCCCTGAAGAGTCCGCTTGTTGTTACGATTGGATCCACCCTGGGCCTTTCTGTGAAGTTTGAAAGTCCAGATGCGGACCTTACTGAATTGATATCTGCGAGTAACTGTGAGAGTGGTGTCGCCTTAAGGTTGGAAGCTGACCCCGTGGATGACCAGGTGGGCTCCACACCCATAAGCCTCAGGACAAATGAGACCATGGTACCGTCGTCACGCACCGTCTCAACACACCAGACAACCGCAGCCACCTTCTCAGGGATCCTGTCAAACTGTGCAAGTGCCATGTCAGCCAGGCGTTTACCCAGATTCCATGCTGTCTTTGTTGGCATCAGGTTTTCTGAGACCGCATAGAAGTTGCTGCCTGTTGGAAGCGCTGAGGGGTTCCTTACAGGGTCATTTCCTGGTCTTGGTGTTATAAATCCTCCGTTCAGTGCATCGAGAAGTGAGTCCATCTCTGAACTGAAGCTCTGGCTTATCAGTGCTGCGTACTCACGTGCCCTGTTGAGAAGCTCAATCACCTGTGAATTGTTTGTAAGGTCCGCTGGTGGTGTGCCACCCATGACCTGCAGTATCCAGCTTATGGTGATATTGTTGAGCTCCTCTGCCTGCAGTGCCGTGAGGTTGTCAAAATTCCATCCCTTCAGAGATGCTATGAGCCTCTGCAGTGAGGGACTTGATGGTCCGCCATCAGAGGATACCATTGCAGCTGCAAGGAGGGCTATCTCCTCATCGGTCCACCTTAACCCAAAGGTATGGAGACCGACAGGCATGAGTGTCTGCTGGAGCACCACAAGGTAATCCTCAACCCTTTCAATGTCCTCTGCAGTGAAGTTATCTGGACTGATACCAATCTCTGCTGCTATGTTGAGCTTTATGACTAGGTTCCTTATTGAATTGAAGTACTCCTGTTTGAGTGGGCTTGCATCGGGTGTCTTTGTATAATCGTCAATGAGGGCTCTGAGTTCTGAGAGGTCCCCGTAGAGCTGTGTTGTCTTCATTGGGGGTGTGAGGTGGTCCACTATAACCGCATAGCCCCTCCTCTTGGACTGTATGCCCTCACCAACACCGTCCATGATGTAGATGTAGACTGAGGGCTTTGTACCGGCACATATCTGTGAGAAGTCAAAGTTGCTGAGTGCGACCTGCTTTCTGGGGAGCCACTCGTATGTTGCATGTCTGCCTATGTGGACCTGGGCATCCGCATTGAACACCGTGTTAACCCATGCATACCATGCAAGGTACTGGTGTGGTGGTGCCACGACCGTGCTGTGGTAGAGTTTATCAACGTCTGCCTCCCATCCCCTCTGGGGTTCAGGGCCAATGAATACGTTGCCAAACATTATACCTGGTATGACGATGTACTTTCTGCCGTTTCTCTCCACTGTCATGACATTACCTGGCGGGGCACCCCATCCATTGAATCCGGGAACTGCAAGGGACTGGAATTCATTTTTGAAGTTATAGAACATGCTCCACGGTGCATCTGTGCTCTGACCTGTCCTTGCATTGTTGAGAACTGATTTCAGTGCTTCTGTCATGTTCCTTATGAGAACTGATGCCTGCTGTGCCTTCTCAGGATAGGTGTTTGCAAGTGATATCATCTCAGAGGACCACTTATCAAGGGTATTCATGGCTGCGGTGTATGCGGTGTCACTGGAGACGTAGCTGAGCGCGAGCTTAACCATCTCCTCAATGTAACCCACAGGACCCTCCACGACCTGTTTTCTTGCAATCGGGTTCAGGGTCTGGAACCATGCATAGTATTCCTCCGCATCCCAGAGGATGATGGAGGTTTTATTTGCAAGTTTCTCGAGTTCCCCTGGTGCCCATGTTGCAACGTTTATTCCCCTCTCAGTGAGGAGCTTCACAAGGTCGTCTGCACTCTGAGGAAAACCTGAAACATTGTACCCTGAGCTCTGGAGTGCCCTTAGTATTTCAACGAGAGTTTCAGGTACGTTGAGGTAACTGGCACCTATGTTACCCTTACCTGGAGGGTAATTGTAGTAGATGAGTGCTATTCTTTTCTGGGAGTTTGCCAGGTATCTGAGCCTGACCCAGTTGCTGATTCGCTGCACCAGGTAGTTCATCTGCTCATCTATCGGCGTGTATGCGACTATTTCAACCCCTGTTACACTGTCAATACTCTTTGCCGGTGCGGCAACGAATATGGGCTCTATTATACCCTGGGTCTCTGGAATGGCTATCTGGTAATAGGTGTCACTCCAGAGAAGCCCGTCCTCTGATACTAACCATTCGCCCTCTTCCCTCTTTGTTGATATCATCGCCCTGAATACAGGCACATTCATTCTCTCAAGAAGAGCTGCGGTCTGATTCACGAAGCCAGAACCCAGTGTGAATGTTGTGAAACTCACAAGGGCATCTATCCTGTACCTGTAGGCTGAGGGGTTGGCCTCATACTCCGCTGCTGTGACCACACGTGATGGGTTTGCAGGGTCATAGACGAAGAACTTTACCATTGCCGAATAGATGTTGAGTGGCTGTGTACCGTTAACACCAGAATATGCCCCAACAACGGGTATCACGTTCATTCCACTGGCTGTGAGCCTGGCTATTATGCTGTCAAAGTGGGCCATATCCCCTGAAAGGAGCACGCTATCAAGGCCAGCTATTCCAACAGTGGGTCGTGATGAGTTGAGTGGGTATGCTGCAAGGTAATCAGCGAGGCTGGTAAAGACCCTACCGTCACGGTAGAGCATCTCCGCTGGAATGGTTATGGGTGCTGCAGGTTCCCATTCAGATGGCCATGTTCCTCCATTCATCACCGTGAAGTTCTTAAGAAGCAGCTTGAACTGGTTTTCATAGTTCACGGTTCCCTTCTTTGCATAGTAGAGACCGTAGGTCACCCAGGGTGCAAGCTGAGGGTACGTATTAACATAGGCCCTCAGACGTGCCTCGTTGGAGTTTTTGAGGTCATAGAGGATTGTGTTCTTTGTATCGGTGTTACCAATCACCGAGGCATCTATACCCTGGAATATGCGTACACCATTGATCTGTGACATGTTTGTGAGGTCCGGGTCACTTTCAAGGACCAGGAATATCTTGTTTGGCCTGTTAGCTGCGATTTCAGGGTAGTCCCTCATAACATTCCTGAAGTTACCTGAGTCAAAGAGCCACTCTGCAATAACGATATCAGCAGACTCGATGAGGCTTTTAAGTTCAGAGGAGTTCATCCTTGATATCTGTGTGGTGGTTCTCACCTCAAACCTGACCGTCCATGTTGACCTGTTCTGGGGGTTGTACCCTGGCTGTGAAGGGTTTATGAGGTCCATGACCTTCTTTGCCGCGTCGTTGGTCATCTTGGAACTGGTTGAAGAGTGTATGACAAGTACGACAGGATCTCTGATTTCATGCGTGCTGTTCACTGTTAGGTTTCCTGAATCACCTCCTGCGGTGCTGTTATCTGCAGCTGCCACTGTCTGGCAGAATATAACCATGAAGAGAACTGCTATCAGTGTAAGTAGCTGTTTTCTCATGACTTTTCACCTCCCTTTATTTTTTTTAAATTTACGGTAACCCCTCTGAGTTATGTCATTAAAATAAATTATTATTACATTATACAGAATACTTTAAAAATAAATTATTATTTAACCTAAAATATTACTTAATTTAAATATCAATCAAGAAAAAGTAATAATCCTCTGGATAAAAAAATAAATAATTGGGGTGTTTATTTTCCTGCTCCGCCCCTGAGGAATCCGAAGGCCACAAGACCAGCAGCCACAAGGACACCCACGATACCATAGACGTACCATGACCCATCACTGCCAGAAGTTGAGGTTGCATTGGTAACCTCATAGGCCCTCTTACCCTCAGCTGTCGCAGGTTCCTCTGAAACCTCTGATGCTGCACTCACATCAGCCGGTGAAGCACTGTACTCCACACCTGGTGTGTAACCTGCATGACCTGCGGTACCATGGGAACCTGAGGGTAAACCACCGGTTGAACCACCCGTGGAGCCACCGGTTGAACCACCAGGTATACCGCCCTGGTTTCCGTTCTGGCTTCCGCCATTGTTCACCGGGATGAGGTCCTCAAGTGTCCTGTTTGCAGGGAGCCCCTTCACATAGGCTATTGGCTGACCACTGGCGCCTGAGAGGATCATCTGAAGTTCACTCTCAGTGATGTACCTCTCAGCGTCATAGGTTACAACCGGCCCTGAGATCATATAGCTTGGTGTTTCACCCTTGTAGAGGCTTATGAAACCTGCTATCTGTTTTTCCCTCTTCGCATCGCTGGTGACGCAGTCGCTCACATCGAAGGTCGGCCATTTGAAGTCCAGGACCACTGCCTTTCCAACCTTGTTCTTGTTGTCCCATATCACAAGGATTCCCTCAATGCTACCGCCGTATGCATACTCATTCTCAGGGTCGTTATCTGATCCAGGTACGCGCAGGTTGAAGTAGGTTCCCTGTCCAGGTGAGACCCCGAGGCGGTATACGATGGCGTCGTCCTTGCAGTAGATGGTGTTACCAAGGTAGATGTAGTTCTCGTTTTCCTTGAGGGGGTAGTTCTTGAATATGTACTCTGTTATCAGGTAACCAGGTGATACACCGGGACATGCGTGGTCGTGGAAGAGGAATGTCAGTATCTGGTCGTATGGTGGATCATTTCTCCATGCGTTTGCTATGCTCTGTATGTTGAACCAGCCATCCTTTGCAAAGACCTTTGAGACCTTGTTGCTGAGCTGTGTGCTGTTCAGGGTTCTTGGTCCGATGTCATTCACAAATTTACCGTCTGATGCATTGCTTGCGATTAGCTGACCGGTTGTTGGGTCATAGTAGATGTAGACTGCATCCATTGTCACCCCATCGTAGCCCCTCAGGACGAATGTGAACCAGAGTGGTTTCCAGAGCGGCCTGTGAACCGGGAGAAGTGTTGCCCTGCTGAGCCTTGAGCCGAGAACATCAAATACTCCGTCCCAGGCGGCACTCATATCCTGACCGTTAACCCTTGAGTAACCGGCTGATGTGAGTACCACGAGGTCCCTGTCGTCCTTTTCAAGGTTTATACCCTTCTCTGTGAGGAATAGCTGTTTTGCAAGGTTGGCTGCGTCAGCACCGATTTTCCTGATCTGCTCGTATGTCAGGTTACCCCATGTGAAGGTATTGCTTTCACGGGTTGCATTTGGAAGTCCAAGGCTGTCTATGTAGGCCATGTCAAGTCCATGGGCGACCTGTGGTGGAATCTGGTAGGTTATGTTGTTGACCTTATCTGTCACGTTGGCACCGCTTTCGCTTCCCAGGAGATAGTAGTAGTGGGTCGCATTGAGGCCCTTAAGTTCCCTTACTATGGTCACAAGGGACGTTGGGTCCTGTTTCACCTTGGATATGAGCCATGCGTTGAATTCAAGTTCTGTTTTTTTGCCTGTCTGCTGCTGGAACTGTTTCCTGAGTGCCTCCTTGTCGAACTTCATCACTATGAGGTCACCCTTGAGGGTGTTGGGGTTCCATCTTATGAAGCCAACCAGGTTTGTGTCGGCACCTGTGGCCGTGGTGTTGAATCCGCTGTAGGATCCTCCCTTACCTGGTGTGGTGTCAAGGAACATGAGCAGTGAATCGTCATCTGAGTCCCCTGGGACACCCACTGTCACGTAACTTGTTATCTCACCTGGTGAGCCAGGGTTGGTGAAGTCCATGACCGGTGGGTAGTACTTTAATAGTGTGAGACTCATTGCATAACCGCTGATGGTACCGAGGCACATGTGACCATGGAATGCTGCAGCCCTGAGGAGATCAGATGGTGCGCCCTGCATCCATGCGTTTGAAAGGCTTGCAACCGGAAACGCGTAGTTTCCGTATTTGCTTACCAGAAGGTTCCAGTTTGCCTCAGTCATGTTCTTCAGAAGGTCGATTGTGTAAACTGGTTTTCCGTTGACTGTTTTGATTACAACCGGTGATGTGCTTGCATTCTTGAAGTAAACACCCACCAGTGTGCTGCCCCTCTGTAGTATGAAGAACGTGTCCAGGGGGTCAACAGGTGACTTCCTTATTACAAGCAGGTTCCCCTTACCATAGGTTACACGGCCACCTGCTTGGTTAAGTATTCCCTCAATGACGTCCTCTGTGGTATCGTTCCTGTACTTAACAATACCGGCAGTTGTTATGACGAGCACGTTTCCCTTCGAGAAGTTCAGGATCTGATCTGCCCTCCTGGTGATCTCCCTTCCCAGTTTGTAGGCGTCTGTAGCGTTCATTTTAAGTGAAAGCAGTGCGTAGTATTTGGTATCCAGTGGATTCGCCGGGTTGGTTGATAGGGTGAATTCATGTACTAGGTCCCTGTAGCCCGGTGCTGTTACCTTTATCCGGAATTTCGTGGTGTTTGTGACGTTCTGGTAATTGAAGATGATCTTTGTCCTGTTGGCTGCCGGGTCAAAGGTCTTTGTGAAGTTGATCTTTGATCCGTTTGCATCGGTGATACAGTTTATGTCAGGGTTGATGCGGGGGTTGTCGTCTGCAAATTCGTACTTTACATCCACCCCCACCTCACATGCTGTGTCTACTGCGCTCACTGAACCCGTCAGTGCGACAGCAACGAGAAGAACCATGAAAACCATGAAATACTGTCTTCTCATAACATTTTTCACCTCCTTTAAGTTCTGTAATGTTTAATAATGTACAGAATGAGTAGGAGTAATAACATATATAATTATTTTGTTAATACTTTAGAGGCTGATAAAAGGCAAAATGTAATACTTAGTTTCAGTTAAAAAAGAGGGGATTCATGGGAAGGTCCCATGAACTGATTGCTGGAGGGAAAATTTATTATTAAACACCATGATGGTGTTATAGTTAAAATTGCAAACCAAACATATTTAATATTTTCTATTTTAATATTCATAATAATTATCGGGCCTAGACTGCCGGAATGGTAATAAAGAGATAATGTGATCTTTAAAAAAGTTCAAATGTTCCTGATTTGATCATACAGAAACATCACGGGCACTTAAAAACAAGCACTGAGGTATTGTTAACCTTACCTGAAGGCAGCACAATCCCCGCCCTTCTGAATCCCGCCACATCCTCATCAGTCACGGGGGCGTAGAGAATCGCCCTCATTCCCGTGTAAGTCCTGTATATAACCCTGGTATCAGGGTTCACATACCTGTGTATATTCCTGAAAACCCTCCTCTTGGGTTCTGCAAGGGCAGCCACCATAACAACGTCAAAGTCGAGATCCGCCAGTGCGGTCTCATCACCAGTGATCACATCCACATCTCCAGGTTCAAGTCTTTCTATCACTCCACGGGAGATATCAGCTATCTCAGGTTCAATCTCAACAACATGGACCCTCATACCATAGATATCTGCAAGGAGTATCCCTGTGAGTGGTAGTGGCCCTCCCCCAATGAATACAGCGCGCTCCCCACTCCTGAATCTACCAAGGGCAGCCTCATTTTTGAGGAGCTGGATGTACCTTGGGTAGAAATAGAATGATTTCAGGGTCTCCCATGGAGAATCTGAGTCTTTAACCTCCGCCGCCTTCTCCAGTTCAAGTCTCATGCCAAGGTTAACATAGAAGGTTCTTATGACCCTGAGGGCATGGTTCATATCAGCATCGTCAAGTATGTGCCTGGCTGATTCAAAGTCAATGGATGAATCATGGGCTATCTCCTCGATCTCGTCAAGGAGGGGTATGACCCTGAATGTGTCCATCCTGTCGAAGTGGTGGTCCATCCCCTCAAGCATGGATGCGATCCTCTTTATCTTATTCCAGTAGATGTAGCAGCTCATGTGGGGTTCTCCATGATGGTAATTAATTAAACAGCAGTCTTTATAAGACTTCACAGCATATATAATATGTGTACGAAATCAGGTATTACTATGGAGCATATATGCCCTTAAAAATTAATACTGAATGGTGGTTGATATTATTCTGATTACCATTCCCCAAACAGAAAGTGAAATTGAATCCATAAGAAGATTCCTGTTTGATATGATCAGGCGGGAATTTGGCTACGGGTACATACCCGACTACCACCGGGACATCATGGAATTCAGGGAACACTACCTAAATCCACCAGGTAATACCTTCATCTCTGCCTCTCTGGGTAGAAAAGTAATCGGGACCCTGGGACTCCGTGCCTATGACCGTGAATTTGAGGGCTTCAGTTATGATCCTGAGACAACAGCAGGTCTGTGGAGGGTCTTTGTGCATGAGGACCACAGGAGACGGGGGATCGCGTCACTCCTTGTTGGTATCGCAGAGGCCCATGCAGCCAGAATGGGATACAGGAGGATGTACCTCCATACGCACAAACATGTGCGGGGTGCACTTGAATTCTGGCTCTCAATGGGTTACCGGGTGACCCTTGACACCGGCAACGAACTCAACACGGTCCACATGGAAAAACCCCTTAAACCTGTTGGAAGCCCAGATAAACTCAGCACAATCCACATGCAGAAACCCTTTAAAACCCGCAAAGTACTTCAATACTGATTTCTGGAGTGGATATCAGGGAAATCTTATTTTGACTAGAAAAGAGGAGGAACAGGGCATCAGATGACATTTTTTTGAGCGAAAGGATTGTAGCTGGATGCCCTGTTGAGCTGGCTTACTCTGGTAAGCTAGGAGGAATTCATGCTCATATGATGGTTGGCACAGGATATATAAATACTTTTTGAAATAAAATTATTACTTATATTTAAATGATCCAGATCTCAGTATTAATTAATCAGCCTAAATAATTATGAAAAGCCCGTAGTCTAATCATTCCCTGTACCCTTCAAGGAATGACTCCAGTGCCTCGTAAGCAGCGTCCACTGCCTCGTCAACAATTCGGGGGTCTACATCTGAGAGTTCGTCGAGATGAAGCTCAGCGGTGATATCAACATCCAGCCTGTCGGTGTATTCAGCACTCACCGTTATCTCAATATCAACTATCTCCTTTGATGAGACCCTTTCAAGTATAAAATCAGAAATGGTGTTATAAAGGAAACTGGATATCTCATCCAGATCCCTGTCACTGAGTTTTTTAAGGCTCAATTAGTTACCCATCCCTGGATTGATCCCGGCGCCCTTCATGGCTTCCTGGATGTTAACCTGCATCTCCTGCAGCTTTTTCATCACACGTTCTTCCTGTCGCTGGATGGTTTTCTCCCTTAACTGGAGAGTTTCAAGTTTTTCCTCAAGTTCAGCTGTGATTTCACCCTTATCTACCTTTATAAGGATGTTTCCTGAACTCTTAAATACCTCAGCGTCATCTGCAGCCTTTGAGAGTTCATCAAGGGCCTTCTGTGTTTCATTGATCTGCATTTCAACCGTCTGTTTCTGCACAGATATTGCCTGTGCCTGCTGCTGCAGCTGCTGGAACTGGGCCAGCTGGTGCTGTACATTCTGTGGAAGTTCCATACTATCACCTTTCATTAATTCAATCATGAATCCTGTTTATCTGGAGGAATGAGTTCCATCATATCCATTGAGAGCCTCACCCAGCGGAGCGATGAGTTTAGGGCTGCCCTGAATGATGCCGGGTCCCGGGCACTGATTTTTATTGTTATCCTGTCATCCTCAAGGTCCACTGAAACTGAAGACCTTCCAGATGGAGAATCCATGAACTCTGGCTTAACTGCCCTGTAAACCACTGAAGCGGATTCAGGGTTTCCCGTGGATATGTCAATGAATCCCTGAATTCTCTTAAGACCCACATCACTCACCGGCCTTAAAGTCCCTTATCAGCAGTTTGAACCCTGCAGGCTCGCCAGTGGCATCAAAAAGCTCCATAACCCACGGGTAATCATCACCCTCCCTGAGTTCCCAGACGCTCCCGGATGCCTCGGGATCAACCTCAAGACCCATGAGCCTGCAGATACCTTTAAGCTCAGGGGGGCATGATCTTATCCCTGCAGCAGGAGAATCCCGCTCTGATCCCCTGATGTCAAAGGATGGGTTGAAAAGGATGTATCCCCTCTCGTCCCCCCTATCACCAAGGAACGTTATCCTGGAGGGGTTTCCGTGTCTTTCAGATACAAGAGCCACGGGTCCGGATGCCTCGATGAGCACGTCCCTGATACTCATCTTGCCCCTGTTGACATACCTCCAGCCCATTATCCTGGAGAGCCTCTGGGAAAACGACCTTGTTCGCTGGGAGGGCTTCCTGGATGTTGTAAGAAGCATCCTACCGTGCCCTTATGGTCCTCTTAACAGGAGGCACCTCCTTGAAGAGGATCCTGTACCTGCACCTCGGGCACTTATTCTCCATGTACTTCTTGGGGTCGATCAGGGTTCCGCACTGGGCGCAGCGGTACAATCTACTTACCTCCAACTATCCTCTTGATGTTACGGGCTGCTGTCTTACCCATCGGGGTCACAGGCAGGTACGCGCCGCCTGTGAATACAGCGCCACACTTTCTGCACTTCCATATGCCCCTGCTCTCCCTTTTAACACCTGGCCTGTCACAGCTGGGGCATACGTGCTTCCTCTTCATCTCTTCTTCAATCTTCTTGACAGCTCTTTTAGCTTTACGACCGTAACGTGGACCGAAACGTCCTGTAATACCAACTTTCTTTGTTCTTGCCATTTTATCACTCCAGTAAATATGATGTTATAGGTATTGTAAGGCGAGTATTTAAGATTTGGGGAGCCACCAGAATATGGTGACCTCCGATTCCTCCCAACCATAACTCCTCATGAGCAGAGCCACTGGAATATGGTGACCTCTGATTCCTCCAGGGGATTCATGGTGCCATTGACTTATCAAGGTACTCAATGAGCTGTGGCACCTTCTCCCTTGCAATGGAAACTGCCCTCAGGACATCATCCCTTGTGAGGGCCCCCTCACCACCCTTCTGCATGGCGCATATGGAGCCATCCTCTGTCACCCCTATGGACAGCCTTGCGGTGAGTATGTCCTCCTCCTCAAGGCAGGGGTCCAGTATTATCTCATCACCAATCTTTGCAAAGGTGCACATGAGTGCCTTTCTGTTGATGGGGAGTGGCTGCATGTTTTCCCTGTCAACCAGGACCTCACCATCCTCAACCTCCGCTTTGGGTATCCTTGTATCCAGGAGCGCTGCCACAGTTGCAAGTACCGCGGCATCAAAGAGGTTGCCATCGTAGTCGATTATGTGGAGGTCCAGGAAGAGCATCCAGACCTTGCTGCCCTCTATTATACAGAGTTTTTCAAGGTCTATCATCTGACTTTCCCTTATGCAGCGGTCAACAACCCTTGAGAGTTCAACCGAACGCTCATCGGGGGGTCCCGGCTCAAAGGTTGGTGATGCCATGGGTAGTAGTTCAGAGTTTGTGAGTATCACTCCCATCTCAGGGGTGTCAGGGAATGGTTCGCCTATCTGCGGCTTGACACCAACTATTATCTGTGTGTTGCCGAGTTTGACCCTTGAGGAACCCTCAGCCTTGGATATCACCCCTGTTTCAATGGATATGTCCCTGAACTCATGGAGTGACCTTCCATCAATTCTCTCCTTGTTATTTATAAGGTCTGTTATGCTTTTTCTTGTAATTTCAGGTATTATATCCATTTTATTCACCATACCTCTTTCTGAGGGCCTCTTTCTGAACCTCATGTATTCTGAGACAACCCTCCACTGCCAGGTCAAGGGCCCTTTCAAATTCATCCTCTGACAGGTTTCCATCGCTCTGGAGAAGTGTGATCTCACGCGTCCTTGGTAGGATTGCAACCGGTACATCTGCCTGTCCGGCCTTGTCCTCCTCCTCAGAGAGGTCAAGGACGACCTGGTCGTTAACCTTACCTGCGGCGCAGGCGACAACCATGTCCCTCATGGGTATCCCGGCATCTGCAAGGGCCACGGATGCTGCTGTGATACCCGCACACCTTGTACCGCCCTCTGCCTCAAGAACCTCTATGAAGACGTCTATGACGGACCTTGGAAACTTTTCAAGTATCAGTGCAGGCCTAAGGGCCTCTGCGGTTATCTTGGAAATCTCAACAGAGCGCCTGTCGGGACCCGGCCTCTTTCTCTCCTCAACAGAGAATGGTGCCATGTTGTACCTGCACCTTATAACTGCCCTGTCAGGTCGCTGCAGCTTCCTTATCTGTGCCTCTCTTGGCCCGTAAACAGCTACAAGTATCTTGTTACCTCCAAATTCAAGGTAGGATGAACCGTCAGCCCTTTCAAGTATTCCGGCCTCAATTTTCAGGGGCCTGAGTTCATCAAATGCCCTTCCATCCTCCCTGATACTGGGGGAGGTTTTCAGCTGATCCTGTGTGATGATACCAATCACCTCGGTTCTTCGGAATTATTTTCATCCTTAACTTCTTCATGCCCTGATTCTTCGCCCTCGGATAATTCCTCTTCATCTTCTTCTAGGTCATCAGGGTTTTCTGTTTCTTCTTCCAGCTCTTCAGCATCCTCAACTGGGGCTTCTGCTTCAACCGCTTCAGACCCATCATCCTCATCCATTGTTGTGGGTTCCGTGCCTGTTAGTCTGTCCAGAAGTTCCCTTACGCGGTCTGTGAGTCCTGATGTGTGGGCCTCACGGTCTATCATCAATATAACCCTCTCGGCTATCCGCTCCATGTCGGGTTCGCCCTTTATCCAGACGACTCCATTCTGGCCCACAACGATATCACAGTGGGTCTTCTCCTTGACCATGTTTATCATGGATCCCCTTTTGCCTATGAGCCTTGGAACCTTTGTTGGTGTTATGTATACCAGAATTCCGTCCCTGAACTTTCCAAGCCCGCGGCCCTTAAGGCCCAGTTTAACCTTTTTGACCTCGTCCACATCAACTACCCTTAAAAGGAGCACGTCGCCTATGTCAAAGACGTTCTCAAGTTCCCTTTTCTCCTTGCCGAAAACCTCTGACGCCGGCAGGAGCCCGCTGTAGGGGGAGTTTATATCCAGGCCCCACATTGAGAACCTTATATCCGTGATCTCACCGATCACCACATCTCCCCTCTTGGGGATGTACTTGCTCTGAAGTGGTATCACATTTATCTTCTTATTTCTAACAGAAACAAGTCCAACAAATGATGAACATATTTTTTTACCCTCTTTGAAGGTCCCCCTGCCCGGGTAGTAATCATTTTCTGCCAGAACCTGACCTGGGACAACCAGGTCCTTTTCATTTACGAGTAACACATTATGCCTCCCTGTTTTTTGAAGGCGAAAAAGGAGATGAGGGTTTACTTGATAATCCTGGTCTCAACGTTACCGCCGGTGAGTTCATTGATTTTCTGGTAGAAACTATCCTGAAGACCCCCTGGTATCTCAACCACCGCTATCCATGACCCATCACTCTGCCATTCCTCATTCTTTATTTTCCCGAAATTGGATATCACACCGTAGGCTGGGCCGGCCCTGTCGCCTGGTATCTTTATGGCAACGGTGACCTTCTCGAATTTTATGGGTATCTTGGTCCTTATGGCCTTCAGGACAATGTTGACCTGCTCATCAACTGTTTTGAATGGATCAACGTGAACCCTTGCTTCCTCCATTGCCTTTTCAATCCTCTTTGGAGGGTGAGGAAGTCCGTTCTGGGGATTTATAGCTTCACATGCAATCTTACTGATGATTTTTTTGCGTTTATCCTCTATCATCTGTCTTCTCTGTTCTGCAGTGAGCTGTATTGTCCCCCTCTGAAGTATTATGGGTGTTACCTCAAGAGGATCCGCTGTTTCAAAGACCTTCCTCATGGCCTCCTCAGATGCCTTATCACCCTTTCTGGCGTCCCTGAAGACCTCCTGGACCGCCAGAACATCCTCAACACTGACCTCTGAATCCTCCCTCCGGAATTCAGCTGCAAGGTCAGGGTCCACTAGAACTTCGAATCGCTCGCCATGGGATTCGAGCCGGGCGATAACCGCATCTTCAAGGCTGACCATTTTTTACTCCTCTTCCTCCTTTTCCTTCCTGATCAGGAGTTCCTCAACATGGTCCCTGATCTCATCATCAGGAAGCCTTCTGTACTTCTTATCTGCGGCTTCTATAACAGCTATCTCAACACTTTCAGGTGTTGTTTTACCCTCTGTTGCCTCATAGACCGCATCGAGGGCCAGTTCTATTGCCTGGTTCAGGTTCATATCATCAGTGTATTTCTTCTCAAATTCCTCCATGGCCGCTGGCCTACCGGCCCCTATGGCTGTGGCCTTGTACTCTATGAGGGCCCCGCTGGGATCTGTTTCAAAGAGCCTGCAGCCCTTCCCGTTTACACCACCTATTATGAGGGCCGTTCCAAAGGGCCTGACACCTCCATGCTGGGTGTACATCTGTTTCATGTCACATATCTTCTTGGCAAGGCTTTCAACCCTTATGGGTTCATTGTAGGTTATCCTGTTTATCTGGGCCTCGAGTCTTGCCTTTTCAATTATGGCCCTTGCATCTGCCACCAGCCCAGATGTTGCGGCCCCTATGTGTTCATCTATCTGGAATATCTTTTCTATGGATTTTGGCTCAACCAGTTTACTTGTGGGCCTTTTGTCCACAACAAGAACTATTCCTTCCTTTGATTTTACTCCAAGAGAAGTGGTTCCTCTCTTAACTGCTTCCCTTGCATACTCCACCTGGAATAGCCTGCCATCCGGGCTGAATACCGTAATGGCCCTATCGTATCCTGCACTTTGAAGTGGTTGCATTTTTCTAACCTCTCTTTATTGATGGATAAATCTGGTAATCATGAAACATGTGATACAAATCAGTCAGTATTTATCTTTCTTGGAAGGTTTAATAAACTTTTGTGTTGCAGAGCGCACCGTCCCGGAGAGTCCCAGTATATGGAATACCACCCTTGCCCCGCTGTTGTGGTGTGCCGCTGTGAGGGCAGCCATGACCTTTCCCTCGTAACCCCTCTGGCACTGAAGCACACCCCTCATCCTTACTGCATCCGGGAAATCACATCGCCAGAGTTTCATGAGCCATAGACGGAAATTCGATGTCTCACATTCACCGTGGAGTTTGAGGCAGCTGTCCCATATCAGGGATACGATTTCATCCCTTGAAAGCTCCCTCTCAGATATCAGTTCAAAGGCGATGTACCTCTTTGGGTTCCTGAGGGTGGGGGGTAGTATCTTCATCCTCATGTCTTCACCGGGGTTCAGTCCTGTTCTTCGTCATCCACAAGCCTTTTCTTCCTATTCCAGTTCTTCCGTTGGCTGTTTTCAGTCCTCTTCCTCATCATCCACAAGCCTCACACCATCTGCAATCATAAGGGGGCGTTTGCGTGAGTATTCGATTATGGAGGATGGTGTTGATGATAGTGCCCTTCCGGCCTCCTGGGTACTCATGCCAAAGCACCCTGCCAGGTTCATGAGGTCACGGGGTGTGCGGAGGTCATATATTGATGATGCCCTGCTTGAGAGTAAGAGTGGAAAATCGAATTTTCTGTGGAGTTTAAGGATGTCCCTGAAGTACTCAAGAACCCTCGCCCTTACCTTGAGCCATGAGCCCATGATATCAGTGGTGACAAGTTCAACTGCAACCCTGTTCCTTGCAGCCTCCCTTGCGAGGACATGGTTCATGCCAGCGTCTCTCCTTGAGGAGTAGGGTGCAGAGAGGACATCCACCCGGGGGTTCTCACAGGCGGCGCGGTTCACCTTCAGGTCACCCCCTGAAACGTATACAACGTCGGCCTTCCTCCTGAAACGGTTAACCTTGCGCCTCATATCCTGGGGGTTCGAGGCGTTTATCATAACACCGGCTGCCACCTCAAGGCCACTGATTGCAGGGTTATCCCTCAGGAGTTCAATCTCTGGCTGGAGCCTGCTGTAGGTCTCATCGGAACAGACCAGGACAGCCCCCTGGTAACCAAGACGGGAAGCCTCAGCAAGAAGTCTCAGACTGAAATCATGGTCACCTGCCTGAATATGGAAGTCAAAGAATTTCATCTGCCTAGATGACCCACTTATTCGAGCATCCTCCTTGAAGTCAAAGAATTTCATCTGCCTAGATGACCCACTTATTCGAGCATCCTCCTTGAAGTCAAAGAATTTCATCTGCCTAGATGACCCACTTATTCGAGCATCCTCCTTGAAGTCAAAGAATTTCATCTGAACCCGCTGAAATCGGTTATTTGAGCATCCTAATGGAAGTTAAAGAATTCATCTGGCTGGATGACCCACTTATTCAAGTAATTTCCTTATATTCTCAGCTGCAACATCCCTCTTTGCAGGGTAGGCCTCCACCTTGATCTTGAGGTGTATTGCATCACCATGCCTTACAGGTTTCCAGATCCCCTCAAGGGCCTCCTGTTTATCCAGTCGGATGAACAGGTTACCGTTTTCATCGAACCTGCCCTCGAGTTCATCCATTCTGCCCCTGAAGACCTCAATGAATTTTTCCATGAATTCTCTGAGAGCCCTTCTGCGGTCCACCCTGCCCCTTAAAACTGTGATGGGGTTTCCATGGTAGCCCTCTGCCATTTCCCTTTCAGGTGCTGCGCCGGGTATTATGTTCCTGAGGGCCTCAAGGACCTTTCCCTCGTCCTCGGTACCGTAAACCATCAGGCGGTAGGAGATGTTGTGTATCATTTTCCTCTAAAAATTAATTAAGTGGGGCTTTACCTTACCTTTTCAGCCCCTTTACCCCTGTTTCGGAGGCCCCTGTTCTTCTTACCTTCACTTGTGAGGCCCCTGAACACACGTCCCCTGTGCTGCTTTTCACAGATCCAGTTTATTTTGGGGTCATTCTTTATTGCTGGGTGGTTTGGATCAACGAGGATGACCTCATAGAACTTGTATTTTCCGTCCTCCCAGACCCAGTAGGAGTTGAGGACCTCCATGTTGGGGTATTTCCTTGCAACCCTTTCCTCTGCGATCCTCTTTATGCTCTTTGCAGTTGTGATTTTCTTAACACCCATTCTTTTGGGTCTTCTACCTGCCTTGAACCTGGTTTTTCTCTGGCTACCGCGCCTCACACGTGTCCTCACGATTATGTATCCAGGTTTTGCCTTGTAACCAAGTGATCTTGCACGGTCTATTCTTGTTGGCCTTTCAATCCTTTTAATTACAGGGTCCCTTCTCCATTTTGGGGCCCTTTCCCACATAAGCTCCATTACATAGGAGTCCTTTGGATTTTTCCATGCGTCTTTAACATATTTGTACATTGTTTACACCTCTATTCTGTTCGGCTTTACGCCACATCCATGGGATCGTATCCCTTAAAAATAGCGGTTTATGTACTACTACATTTGATGTGGTCACTTAAAAAGTTTACTGTTGGTTCCATGAATAAATCTGTTTATGCACGATTTTAGTGTCATTAACCATTTGTGTATGTCTGAATTTAAGTCCATTAAGCTAGATTAAGCTGGAATTTGATATCCGGTAAACATGATGCAGATAATCCAAATCAGAAAATCATGATATCATCACATATCTTACCGGCTATTGATTTTAGTATAATCTATATCTAAATGGAGGTAGATATTAATATAATATTTGTTTCGGGGGGTTGAATGTGAAGTACGTCAAATTTTGCTCTTTGCTGGCTGTGGCTTTTTTGTTTGTTTTGTTTTTTTCTGGAACTTCAGCAGCTGTTTCACGGAATGAAAGAACTGGAAAAATTTATATGACCATCCAGGAGGCTATAGACGATAGTGAAGTTCAGGATACTATAGTGGTGGATGCTGGAACTTATGAAGAAAACATAGTTATAAACAGAGAAAATTTAACTCTGAAAGCAAACGGAACAGTAATAATAGATGGATGGCGTGACAGAGAACCTGTAATAAATATAACGGCCAATGGGTCAAAAATAAACGGTTTTACGCTGATCAATGGTACTCATGGAATATATTCATCTGCTGGCTGGTGTAACCTGACAAAGAACGTCATAAGACACAACGATATAGCAATCTGGCTAATGGACTCCGATAACAGCGTGATCCAGGAAAATGAAATAACTGATAATACTGGTGGAATAGTTCTAATATCATCAAACAGGAACATTATATCCAGAAATAATATAAGCAGTGAGGGATCCGGAATTTCTCTTGAATCCTCAGCTGAAAACACAATTTCCAGTAACATTATAAGAAACTGTCTCAACGGAATCGAAGCTGGGTTCTCACCTTCAAATGTAATCAGAGAAAACAGGATAGAGGACATAACAGAGAATGCTATTTGCCTTCTGACCTCACTCAACAGTGTCTTAAGGAGTAACTCCATCATCAACGCATCTAGAGCCATTAAAATTGGGGGAGGGGACAACTCAGTTGGCCATTTTATCCAGAACATAGATACCTCAAATACCATTGACGGTAAACCAGTCTATTATCTCACTGGAATCTCCAACAGGGTCTACAATGGAATCCAAATGGGCTACCTTGCACTTGTGGGCTGCAGGAATGTAACCATAAAAAACGTTGCCCTCTCAAAATGTGGTAATGGAATAATACTTGCAAATACAAACAGTTCAAGGATCGAAAACTGCAACATAAGCGATGATGACTATGGTATCTTCCTGTTGCAGTCCAGTAAAAACACCATTCAGAGTAACAGGGTACACATGGCCAGATATGATGGTATTTTTATACACTATTCCAGTAACAACACCATTCTGGGAAATAAAATAAGCTTTAGCGGCAATAGGGGCATACATGTCACGGGTTCATTCAATACAATCTATGGTAATCTTTTATTGAACAATTCAGTGGGATTACTTATATCAGTTACAGCAAGGGCAACAGGGTCTATGGAAACAGCTTCATAAACAATGGTATTCAGGCGGAAAATGAAGGTGGTTTAACCAATGTTTTCAATCTCACGCGGCCCACTGGAGGTAACTACTGGAGCGACTACACCGGGGAGGATAAAAATGGGGATAACTTCGGGGACACTCCCTACACCTTTAGCGGTGGAGCCGACAGCCTTCCGCTCATCAGAGATCCTCTGCAGAAACTTAAAGTGGTATCCATGGATCCGCCAAACGGTTCCATGAGCGTTTCAAGGACAAAAAGCCTTGTAATAACCTTCAGCTCCATTATCATAGCCGGAACTAAATATTACAGTATAACAGTCAGAAAATCTACAGGTGCTCTAAAATCAATCATCCAGAGTATAAGCGGCAACAGGCTCATCATAACACCCGTTGGAGGCTGGGATCCCGGTGTCAAGTTCACAGTCAGAATACCTGTGAATGCCATAGAAAATATTGCAGGAACCACCCTATCAGTGGACTTCACATCAAATTTCACGTCTGCCATTGCAGTAACAGCCATTGATCCCAGAAGTGGTGCAACAGGTGTTTCAAGGACCAAAGTAATTGTCATAACATTCAGTAACAGCATACTTGCCGGCCCCAGCTACAGATCAATAACTGTAAAAACATCTGCCGGCCGGCTGAAGCCCATCAGTAAGAGAATAAGTGGCAACAGGCTCTACATAAAACCAGTTGGAAGCTGGAGTGCCCGTACAAGGTACATCATCACTGTTCCAAGGACTGCAGTTAAGACCAGCACAGGTAACATGATGGCAGTAGATTTCAAATCAACATTCACAACAAGATAAATAAAAAAATACTTCTTTTCTATTTTTAAATTTTAAGAATATTTATCTAATTTTTGCAAAAGGTGATTTTCAAGAGCTGATTAATAAAAAACTGAATACCTTAATTTAAAAAAGAATTTAATCAGTCCCCAAGGACCTCATAAAGAATCCTCATTGCCTTCACAAAGGGTGGATTACCTGATGTGAGGAGAACAACACGGAGAACGTCAACAATCTCATCCCTTGTAACCCCAAATTCATTTATGGCACTCTGTATCTGCTTTTTAACCGCACGGTCATCTGAGTTTGCAGCTGTTATCCCGAGGGCTATGAGTTTCTGTGTCTTGTAGTCAAGAACCTTCCCTGTGTAGGCGGCCTCGTTGAGTTTAACAACTGCCTCGTAGATGTCAGGATAGTCCTCCTTCACATGGACCATGCCCTTTCCATAGAAAACATCCTCTTTCATACCTTACACCTCCCGAATCTTATTATGTTCAGCTTGATATTTATAACTAACACCAGCTAAAAATAAAAGGTGATTATTCACTGTTTTTCCTGAAATTCTGGGGATGCTGGTTTTTTCTCTGCTTCTGATGGCTCAGATTTTTTCGATGTTTTTTCAGATGCCCTTGAGGGGTCAGAGAGCATCTCTGAGATCCCTGCAATTGAACCCAGAATACCTGTGGCCTCCACAGGGAGAAGTATCTTTGTGGCCCTTCCATCGGCAACCTTCTCAAGGGCCTCAAGGTATTTGAGTGCTATTATATCATTCGTCGGGTCCCCCTCGTGCATTGCCCTGAAAACCGAGAGTATGGCCTTGGCCTGACCCTCTGCTATGGCTATCTCCCGGTACTTGTTGGCGTCTGCAACCTTCTTTATGGCCTCGGCCTTACCCTCTGCCTCAAGGATGGCTGCCTGTTTATCACCCTCAGCCCTCTTTATCTCTGACTGCTTGTAACCCTCTGCCTCGAGGATGGCCGCCCTCTTCATACGTTCGGCCTTCATCTGCTTTGACATGGCCTCAACTATGTCTCCGGGTGGTTCTATGCGCTGTATCTCCACACGGACAACCCTGGTACCCCACTTGTCTGTGGCCTCATCCAGGACCTCGCGGAGCTGGGTGTTTATCATCTCCCTTGATGTGAGGGTCTGGTCCAGTTCAAGGTCCCCTATTATGTTCCTGAGGTTTGTCTGGGCCAGCTTGGTTATGGCCTGGTAGAAGTCAACCACGTTGTAGACCGCATTGAAGGGGTCAACCACCTCATAGAATATGACGCAGTCCACAACAACGACTGTGTTGTCCTTGGTTATGACCTCCTGTGGTGGTACATCAACCACCTGCTCCCTCATGTCAACCTTCTTTATGGCCTCTATGAACGGGATTATAACAACGAGGCCGCTTTCGACTGTCCTCTGATATTTACCGAGCCTTTCAACAACACCCTTCTCGTAGGGTCTGAGTATTTTCAGGCTCTTGAATGCCAGTACAAGGAGTACAAGTACAATTATTATTTCAAGAAGCATCTTTCATTCCTCCAGTTTTTCAACAACGAGTTTAACTCCCTCAATTGCCTTAACCTTCACCATATCTCCCTCTTTAAGATCCATGTCTGACCTTGCCCTCCAGGTTTCACCGTCGATCTTCACAAGACCAGAGCTCCGGGGCGTGATTGCCTCAGTAACAGTTCCCTCTTTTCCTATGAGTCTATCTGCAACCGCTCTCTTTGATGGCTCCCCCGTTATGCGTGCTGCGAATTGTCTTGAAATAGCAAGGAGAATAACTGAAACAAGGACGAACGTAACAAACTGTACCGTTGTATCGAATCCGAGGTATCCAAGTGCCGCTGCTACCAGTGCCCCGACGGCGAACCAGAGAAGAAAGAATCCCGCGGTCAGCATTTCGCCTATGAGGCATATGGCAGCTATTATCACCCATGACTCAGGTCCCATGATCCCACCACCAGTTAATAATCTACTCCATGTTTATATTATTTACTGTTACCCAGTGTTATTCAACTATTAAATATTGTCACAGTCATGGATATAATCATTTATAATATAATATTTTGAAATTTATTATTACGTTTATCGGATTAATTGAAATTTTAATAATAATTTTTTATAAAAAAGTATTTATAGTGGTGTCCCATAATAAATTCAACGGAGGTGGAAATCGTGAGTGGCGAAGATGAACTGAAATTTCTTGTGCTGGGTTACAGGATCAGTGAAGGTAAAACCCAGAGGGAACTTGCAGATGAACTCGGTGCCCATGTGGACATTGTAATAGCAATGGAGAACGGCACCTACAGGCACCCCACAAGGAGGCTTCTTAACAGAATCCATGAACTCACCGGGGAATATGAGGTGAAAAGAAGGTACTTCATAAACATTGGAAAGGGTTACAGGTTGAGGGAAAGGCTTGGACCCCAGTTCAGGTACTTTATCCGTGGCCTTGATAAAATGAAGTACATAAGCCAGGAGGAACTTGAGAAGATGCCTGAGGCCGAATGTTACAGCACAATCGGAGCTGTGGACATGGACGCATTTGAGGTCCTTAAGGCCGGGAAAATGTCCTGAACCCCACAATTTTATTTTTTTAAGATTATGCCAGTCAGTATTATTAGGGCCCAGATCCATATACCTACACATGAGGTTCATAACACTCGTTCTGAAGAATCCATTCAGAAGCCGCGCAAGGAGTCTCCTTGCAATTACAGGTATCGCAATTGGAATCGCGACCATTGTAACCCTCGGCGTGATAACCGAGGGTCTGAAGACGTCAACAGAGAACACCCTCAAGGCGGGTGGAGCGGACTTCACGATTGTGGAGTCCAATGTTTCAGACATGTTCTTCAGCAAGATAGACGAGGAATACGTGAATGGGGTGCGGAATGTAAGCGGTGTTGAGGATGCCGTTGGGATACTGATGGCTGTACAGCCCCTTGACGAGAACCCCTACTTTGTACTGATAGGTATAGATCCTGCGAAGATAAACATGAGCCAGATAAAAATAACAGATGGGAGGACCCTCACGGATCCAGATGCAGATGAGGTCATAATCGGTAAGGTCGCCTCAGAGAACCATGGCAAGGGCGTTGGTGATACAATAAAGATAAAGAACCGCGATTACAGGATCGTAGGGATATTTGAATCAGGTGACATGCAGCAGGACTCAGGTGCATTTATATCACTCAAAAAGCTCCAGAAGATAGAGGATAAGGAGGGGAAGGTCACCATGATCTATGTTAAGATGACCCGGAATTCAAGGGTTGAGGACGTCACAGACCGCATCGAGAAACGTTACAGTGACCTCACGACCATAGCATCACTTGAGGACCTCCAGAGCGTTGATCAGGGCCTGCAGACCATCGACACTGCGACCTGGGCCATATCACTCCTGGCCATAATAATAGGTGGAATTGGGGTTATAAATACCATGATAATGTCCGTATTTGAGAGGACAAGGGAGATTGGAGTCCTGAAGGCCGTCGGCTGGAGGGACCGCAGGATTCTCATCATGATACTCGGAGAATCTGTGGTGCTGACAGTTATTGCGGGTATTGTGGGTTCAGTTCTTGGTGTTGCAGCCATACAGGTGCTCCTTGAACTTGGGATGAGGGGATTCATAGAACCCGTATACAGTCCAGAGATCTTCATCAGGGCCTTTGCAGTCGCCCTGAGCGTGGGTGTGCTCGGCGGACTTTACCCCGCCTACAGGGCATCAAGGCTCGCCCCCACAGAAGCTCTGAGGTACGAGTAGGTGGTTCCATGAAGGCGATAGAGGTAAGAAACCTTAAGAAGAGCTTTGATGGGGGTAAGATAAGGGCCCTTAATGGTGTTGACCTTGAAGTTGATATGGGTGAGTTCATCTCAATCATGGGGCCATCAGGTTCAGGTAAATCCACCCTCCTCAACATGATAGGCGCCCTTGATGTCCCTGATTCAGGTACTGTCAGGGTCGCTGGAAGGGATCTCTCAGAGGAGAAGGACCTGAGCCGTCTGAGGGCTGAGGAGATAGGCTTCGTGTTCCAGCTCCACAACCTCATACCCAGCCTTACAGCCCTTGAGAACGTTGAGATACCCATGTTTGCTGTGAAGCACGGCAACATGGAGGAGCGTGCAATGGGGCTCCTTGAACAGGTTGGCCTCAGGGATAAGGCTGACAGAAAACCCACTGAACTCTCTGGTGGTGAACGTCAGAGGGTTGCAATTGCCCGGGCCCTTGCCAATAACCCGTCAATAATCCTTGCAGATGAACCTACAGGGGCGCTTGACTCAAAGACAAGCAGAAATATACTCCAGATACTTCAGAAGCTCCAGGAGGAGGGTGTTACCCTTGTTGTTGTCACCCACGAGCCCCATGTGGCCGAGATGGCCTCAAGAACCATCAGTATCCTTGACGGTGTCATTGTAGACTGATGTCCCTGAAGGTAACCGTGAATAATCATAGGTGGCAGGTGCAGTAAATCATAGCACCCCGATGGGCCTCAGTTACCCTGTGACCGACATTAATCATCTTCACCACAGAAGTGAAGGCTCCGGTGTCCGGTGGTCTATGTTCTTTGAATTTGGGATACATAATACAGCCTTTCTGGAATGTTCCAGCCAGTACAACCCATACGCGGGATTACATAATACAGCCTTTCTGGAATGTTCCAGCCAGTACAACCCATGCGTCTCAAGTGAAATTGCAGATGTGTCTCTGTATAGAATCTGAAAGATCTGCAGATAAACAGGTCCACCATGCAACTAAAAAAGGAATGAGGGGATCCCCTGCGGGAGGTGTCATCAGGTTATGCTGGAGTGGTGCTCCAGAACATTTTTTGATAGGGAGGTGACAAACTGGTCCGGACACCACTTCCTGGGGGTCCTTAGAAGAATTTCAGTGCCTTCCCCTCCCGCATGTCGATATAATCTAAAATGAATACTAATATTTTTTCCAGAATTATTCCATGGTCCCGCCCAAATCATGCCATGTTCCAGATCTTTAAGCCCAAATTTGATTAATAAGTTCCAACATATTATGATTCATGACTGAAAAACTGACTGTTGCCTGGTGTATAACCGGGGCCGGGGAGAAACTGACTGAAACCTACGGAATAATGAAGGATATTAAAAAGATCTATGGGGACCGTATTAAAATCGACGTCTTCATATCCAAGGCAGGTGACCAGGTTGTCAAGTACTATGGCCTGTACAGGGACCTTGAGACCAGCTTCGACAGGAAGTGGGTTGAGATAAACGCCAATTCACCATTCCTTGCAGGTCAGGTCCAGCTTGGTAAGTATGACTTCATACTTGTGGCTCCCTGCACCTCCAACAGCACAGCCAAGATATCCCTGAGGATAGGGGATACCCTGGTTACAAATGCCGTTATAATGGCCCAGAAGGCATCTGTCCCTGTCTACATCATGCCATCGGATTACAGTGAGGGGAAGGTTATCACGACACTTCCCAACGGTAAAAAACTGGAACTCAAAATAACCAGGGAGGATGTTGAACACGTGAAGAGGATATCAGGGATGGATAAAACAGAGGTTTTCAGTGACCCCAGCAGGATCTACAAGATCTTTGAGGAGTGGACATACCCCAAGGACCAGTGACCTGGATAAAAAAAGGATTAAAATTAGTTACTCATGCAGTTCCTGGATGGTCACACCATAGGTGTAGACCGTCATTCCCTCCTCTTCAGTCTGACTGAAGGGTGCTGTCCCCTTGAAGTAGGCCTTAACCTCACCTGTATCTGCTATGTTCATTGTGAGAGGTTCCATATCGGTCATTGATTCAAAGAAGGCCATAGCAGCCTCTATGTCCCCCTTATCCGGACTTTCAAAGGTTATTGAGAGTGTACCTTTCTGTTTTTCCTTCATCCGGACCCTGTTCTGGTTTATTTCCAGGACATTTTCATCCTTATTCTTGTTTCCGCTCTCCTTAACAAAAACCACTGTATCTGACATTTAAACAACCCCCATATTATTATTGGGCCTGCTGTTTAATATATTTTGACCCCTCCCCGATTATGTGACCCCACTAAAACTTGTATCCGATAATGCGGAGGAACCTCTTTCTCTCAGCGATATCCTCTTCATCCTCTATACCCTCAGGTCTGCTGCCATCTATGACCCCCAGAATTCCCCTTCCCTGCTCTGTCTCTGCAACGATGACCTCAACAGGGTTTGCGGTGGCGCAGTAGATGTTAACAACCTCCGGGACGTCCTTTATCCGCTGAAGTACGTTTATGGGGAAGGCGTCCCTGAGGAACACTATGAACGAGTGTCCGGCTCCAATTTCAAGCATGGTCTCTGCTGCAAGTTCCTCCAGTTCCTCATCATTTCCGGCATGCCTCACAAGGCAGTCCCCGGATGCCTCGGCAAATGCCACCCCAAATTTTGCCTGGGGAACCGTGTTCACCACGGCCTCATATATGTCCTCAACAGTCTTTATGAAGTGACTCTGCCCGAGTATCAGGTTCAGGTCCTCCTGGGGCTCTATTCTGACCGTCTTTATCTCCATGAAAAGACCTCCTTTCAATATATTTTTATTATGTGTAACTTAAATCATTAAAGGAGGAGAAATGTATTTAAGGCAGAAGACATTTATCATTAATAATCATTATTATTTTTTTCTGGCACTGATGAGGTGTAACCATGAAAGAGAAAAGTAAGGAGATTGGTTCCCGTGTAAGGGAACTGAGGGAACTCTCAGAAATCACGGAAGATGAAATGGCCAGTTACCTGAACATTGACGTGGATACCTACCGCCGCTATGAGACCGGAGAGGAGGACATCCCGGCAAGCATACTCTTTGAGATAGCCCACAAGATGGGCGTTGACATGGGACTTCTGCTCACAGGTGAGGAGACAAGGATGCACATCTTCACAGTCACCCGCAGGGGCAAGGGGGTGGAGGTTGAGAGGAGGAAACAGTACCGCTACGAGAACCTGGCAGAGAAGTTCATACACAAGAAGGCCGAACCATTCATAGTTACAGTGGAGCCCCGGGACGAAAAACCGAAGACCAACAGCCACCCCGGACAGGAATTCAACTACGTCCTTGAGGGGCGCATAAGGTTCTACATACACGACAATGAGATAATACTGAATGAGGGTGACTCCATATTCTTTGACTCATCCTATGAACATGCCATGGAGGCCCTGGACGGTAAAAGGGCCAGGTTCCTTGCAATAATAATGTAGAGGTGTGCCAATGACTGCTCTCATACATGAATTCGTTAACCGTGTTGAATTTGACTCCTACGAGGATTTCCGTGATAATTTCCAGATAAAGATACCTGAAAACTTCAACTTTGCATACGACGTGGTTGACCGCTACGCAGAGATTGAACCCGACAAGACAGCCATCGTCTGGTGCAATGACAGTGGAGATGAAAGGAGGGTAACCTTCGGTGAACTCAAGGAACTATCAGACAGGGCGGCCAGCTTCTTCAGCAGGGAGGGTATAGAGAAGGGTGACACTGTCATGCTGACCCTCAAGGCAAGGTACGACTTCTGGTACTCCCTCCTTGGACTTCACAAGATAGGCGCCATTGCAATACCAGCCACACACATGCTCAAGGAGAAGGACATCGTCTACCGTATAGGGGAAGCCAACATAAAGATGGTTGTCTGCATAGCAGAGGACGGTGTGCCTGATGTATTCGACCGCGCCATTGATGAACTGGGGGCCGACATAAAAAGGGTCATCGTCGGTGACGTGGAAAGGGAAGGCTGGATAAACCTCAGGGAGGAACTCAGAAACATTCAGGGGGAGTTTCAGGCCCCTGAAGACCGCCCCGGAGGAGAGGATACACTGCTTGTGTACTTCTCATCAGGTACAACCGGGATGCCCAAGATGATAGAACACGACCACACCTACCCCCTCGGCCACATAATAACCGCAAAGTACTGGCAGAACGTCAGGGAGGACGGTCTCCACTACACTGTCGCAGACACAGGCTGGGCCAAGGCCATGTGGGGACAGATCTATGGACAGTGGATAGCTGGAAGCGCCGTCTTTGTCTACGACTACGACCGCTTTGACCCGGAGAAGATGCTTGAGAAGCTTGAAAAGTATGACATAACAACCTTCTGCGCCCCCCCAACCATCTACAGGTTCCTCATAAAGGAGGACCTCTCACGCTACGACCTATCAGGCATAGAATATGCGGTGACAGCAGGGGAACCCCTCAACCCCGAGGTCTTTGAGAGGTTCAAGGAGCACACAGGCCTTGAGCTCATGGAGGGCTTCGGCCAGACAGAGTGTGTTGTGTGCATAGCAAACTTCCCATGGATGAAACCAAAGCCGGGTTCAATGGGCAAACCATCACCGGGCTACCATGTTGAACTTGTGGACAGGAACGGTGAACCCGTGGATGTTGGTGAAGAGGGTGAGATAGTTATTAAAACAGAGGATGGTAAACCGATAGGGCTCTTCAACGGCTACTACAGAAACCCCGATAAGACATCAGAGGTATGGCACGACGGTTACTACCACACAGGGGACACAGCCTGGATGGATGAGGATGGATACATGTGGTTTGTCGGGAGAACCGACGACATAATAAAGAGTTCAGGTTACCGTATAGGACCCTTTGAGGTTGAAAGCGCCATCATATCCCACCCATCGGTCCTTGAATGTGCAGTTACAGGATACCCCGACCCAATAAGGGGACAGGTTGTCAAGGCAACCGTGGTGCTTGCAAGGGGATATGAACCATCAGAGGAACTGAAGAAGGAGATACAGGACCATGTGAAAAGGGTGACCGCGCCCTACAAGTACCCCCGGATAGTTGAATTTGTTGATGAACTGCCCAAGACCATAAGCGGTAAGATAAGGCGTGTTGAGATCAGAGAACATGACCTTGAAGGAGACGGTGAAAACCAATGAAGAAGGCCTACCCGGTAATAAACAGGGTCGAATGCAAGGCATGTGAGCGGTGTATAATCGCATGCCCCCGGAAAGTGCTTTACATGAGCAATAAGATCAACGAGAGAGGTTACCACTACGTTGAGTACCGTGGCGAGGGATGCAACGGCTGCGGGAACTGCTACTACACCTGCCCCGAGATCAACGCAATAGAGGTCCACATAGAGAGGTGTGAAGATGGCGACACAGATGGTTAAGGGTAACACCGCCGTGATAATAGGGGCCATGTATGCTGGCTGTGACTGCTACTTCGGATACCCGATAACACCAGCAAGTGAGATACTCCACGAGGCCTCAAGGTACTTCCCCATGGTGGGGAGGAAGTTTGTGCAGGCAGAATCAGAGGAGGCAGCCATAAATATGGTCTACGGTGCAGCCGCAGCAGGCCACAGGGTCATGACAGCATCCTCAGGGCCAGGTATGAGCCTCAAACAGGAGGGAATATCCTTCCTTGCAGGTGCTGAGCTTCCTGCGGTCATCGTGGATGTCATGAGGGCCGGTCCTGGACTCGGGAACATCGGGCCGGAGCAGGCAGACTACAACCAGCTGGTGAAGGGCGGTGGACATGGAAACTACAGGAATATCGTCCTTGCACCCAACAGTGTACAGGAGATGTGCGACCTCACAATGGATGCCTTTGAACTGGCAGACAAATACAGGAACCCAGTTATAATACTTGCAGACGCCGTCCTGGGGCAGATGGCAGAACCCCTCCGCTTCCCTGAAAGGGCCGTGGAGCACAGGCCGGACACATCCTGGGCTGTATGCGGCAGCAGGGAAACCATGAAGAACCTCGTAACCTCCATATTCCTTGACTTCGATGAACTCGAGGAGTTCAACTTCTACCTCCAGGAGAAATACGCGGCGGTGGAGGAGAACGAGGTGAGATACGAGGAATACATGGTTGAGGATGCTGACATTGTACTCGTGGCGTATGGTATAAGCAGCAGGGTTGCGAAGAGCGCGGTTGACACAGCAAGGGCAGATGGCATAAATGTGGGACTTCTGAGGCCCATAACGCTATTCCCATTCCCATCAGAAAGAATCAGGGAACTTGCAGAGGGTGGCTGCACCTTCATATCGGTTGAGATGAGCAGCGGCCAGATGAGGGAGGATATAAAGATGGCCTCAGGCTGCAGGGATGTTGAACTCGTAAACAGGATGGGTGGAAACCTCATAGAACTGAGGGACATCCTCAGGAAAATCAGAGAAATCGCGGGGGAATCCAATGACTAAAAAGGTGATCAGGAAACCAGATTCACTCCACGAGGTATTCGAGAGGAAGGGTGGAAGCGCCCCCACAGCCACACACTACTGTGCAGGCTGCGGCCATGGAATACTCCACAAGCTCATAGGCGAGGCCATTGATGAACTGGGTATACAGGAGCGTTCAGTAATGATAAGCCCGGTTGGCTGTGCGGTTTTCGCCTACTACTACTTTGACTGCGGAAACGTCCAGGTGGCCCATGGAAGGGCCCCTGCAGTGGGGACAGGGATATCACGTGCAGAGGACGATGCCGTGGTCATACTCTACCAGGGTGACGGGGACCTTGCATCCATCGGCCTCAATGAGACGATACAGGCCGCAAACCGTGGTGAGAAAATGGCGGTCTTCTTTGTCAACAACACCGTCTACGGTATGACAGGCGGTCAGATGGCGCCAACAACCCTCATAGGTGAAGTGACAGTCACATGTCCCGGTGGGAGGGACCCCCGATATGCAGGTTACCCGCTACATATGTGTGAACTCCTCGACAACCTCCAGGCCCCGGTTTTCATAGAGAGGGTCTCCCTTGCAGACCCAAAAAGCATAAGGAAGGCCAAAAGAGCTGTTAAAAGAGCCCTTGAAATCCAGAGGGATGGGAAGGGCTACGCATTTGTTGAGGTACTATCACCATGTCCCACAAACCTCAGGCAGGACGCCGAGGGTGCTGAAAGGTTCCTGAAGGAGGAAATGGAAAGGGAATTCCCCGTGAAGAACTTCAGGGACCGCTCATCCGAGACAGAACCCCTCATAAGATCAGAGAGTGACTTCTCAAGGGAGAGCCTGGACCACATATTCCAGATAAAGGAGGACTCGGTGCCAGACCCTGTGGATGACCCGGAATTCCATGAGGTACGGGTGAAGATTGCAGGCTTTGGTGGCCAGGGAGTCCTCAGTATGGGGCTGACACTGGCACAGGCAGCCTGCAGTGAGGGAAGACACACATCATGGTACCCTGCCTATGGGCCCGAACAGAGGGGTGGTACATCAAGCTGCGGAGTAGTTATATCAGGTGAAAGGGTGGGCTCACCGGCGGTTGACACGCCAGATGTCCTCGTGGCCTTCAACCAGCCATCCCTAGATGAATTTGCAGGTGATGTCAGGGAGGGTGGTATTGTCCTCTACGACACTGCCACCGCAGATTTCAGTAAAAAAGAGAATCTCAGGGCCATAGGTGTGCCAGCCCTTGAAATAGCAAAGGAACACGGTACAGGGAGAGCTGCCAACACCGCCATGCTGGGTGTCATGATGGCCCTTGGAATCACCGGCCTCGATGAGGAATCCTTCAGGGAGGCAATAAGCTTCACCTTCTCTGGTAAGGATAAGATAATAGACATCAACCTTAAAATACTCGAGGCAGGGGAAGAGTGGGCCAGGAAGAACCTTGAGGGGGAATTTTAATGACATACCATGGATCAGCCAGGAAATTCCTTGAATCAGCCTCCATAGATGTGGGGGACACCGTTAGGGTGGAGAAACCCGATGTGACCTATGAGGGTATGGTGCTGGACCGTGCAGATGATGCAGATGACCGGCACATCGTCCTGAAACTCAAAAACGGATACAACATTGGGGTTGAAATAAGTGAAGCAAAAATAGAACTCATTGAGAGGGGTTCAGAACCAAAAATAGAGCTACCCCCGGTTGATGTGAGTGAGGACCCCAACCTGCCAGATGTGTCCATAATATCAACGGGAGGTACCGTTGCGTCAATAATAGACTACCGTACAGGGGCAGTGCACCCGGCCTTCACCGCAGACGACCTCCTCCGGGCCAACCCCGAACTCCTGGACATGGCAAACATAAGGGGTAAGGCCGTCCTGAACATCCTCAGTGAGAACATGAAACCCGAATACTGGGTTGAAACTGCAAGGGCCGTATACCGGGAGATAGATGATGGTGCAGATGGCGTTGTTGTCGCACATGGAACCGACACCATGCACTACACATCCGCCGCCCTGAGTTTCATGCTCAAAACTCCAGTCCCTATAGTTCTTACAGGCGCCCAGAGGAGTTCAGACAGGCCATCATCGGATGCAAGCCTCAACATACAGTGCTCGGTGAGGGCCGCCACCTCTGATATAGCTGAGGTCACGGTCTGCATGCATGCAACCATGGATGACCTCACCTGCCACCTCCACAGGGGCGTGAAGGTGAGGAAGATGCACACCTCAAGGAGGGACACCTTCAGGAGCATAAACGCCCTCCCCCTCGCAGAGGTAACACCAGGGGACATCAAAATACTTGACGCTGACTACAGGAAGAGGGGTTCAGCTGAACTGGAACTCCATGACAGAGTTGAGGAGAGGGTTGCCCTCATAAAGAGTTACCCTGGTATGTCTCCTGATATCATAGAATGGCACCTGGAGAGGGGCTACAAGGGACTGGTCATGGAGGGTACAGGTCTCGGGCACTGCCCCGACACACTGATACCGGTACTCAGGGAGGCCCATGATATGGGGGTCCCTGTTGCCATGACATCCCAGTGCCTAAACGGAAGGGTCAACATGAACGTCTACAGCACAGGAAGGAGGCTCCTCCAGGCGGGTGTCATACCCTGCGCAGATATGCTCCCGGAGGTCGCCTACGTCAAGATGTGCTGGGTCCTGGGACAGACATCTGAACCAGGAAGGGTGCGTGAAATGATGATGGATAACATTGCAGGGGAAATCAAGGATAGGACATCAATAGCATACTTCAGGGGTTGATCAGATGAACTGGGATGAGATAGGACTCAAAATGGGCCTCGAGATACACCAGCAGCTTGATACAGAGAGCAAACTCTTCTGCCCTTGCAGAACAGAACTTATCGATTCAGAACCTGACCACGACATAGTGAGGAACCTCAGGCCAACCCAGAGCGAACTCGGGAAATTTGACAGGGCAGCCTTTGAGGAGGCCATGAGGAAGCTCCACTTCCACTACGAGAACTACGATGATGGAACATGCCTGGTTGAGGCAGATGAGGAGCCACCCCACCCCCTCAACAGGGAGGCCCTTGAACTTGCAGTTACAATCGCACTCCTCCTCAACATGAGGGTTGTGGATGAATTCCACACCATGAGGAAGCAGGTCATCGATGGCAGCAACACCGGGGGCTTCCAGAGGACGGGCCTTGTTGCAACCGACGGCCACCTTGAAACACCACAGGGGACTGTTAAAATAGAGAACCTCTGCCTTGAGGAGGACGCCGCAAGGAGGATCAGGGAGACAGAGGATGGTGTTGTATTCAGACTGGACCGCCTGGGCATACCCCTCGTTGAGATAACCACAGACCCATCCATCAGTGACCCCCAGCAGCTCAGGGATGTCGCATACCAGATAGGCCAGGTGCTCAGGAGCACCCGTGTTAAGAGGGGCCTCGGGACCATAAGGCAGGACCTCAACATATCCATACGTGAGGGGGCCAGGGTCGAGGTGAAGGGTGTCCAGGACCTTGACCTCATCCCGGAGATAGTTGAGAGGGAGGTCATGAGGCAGCTGAAACTGGTTGAGATAAGAAACACCCTCAGGAAGAGGGGAGCCTCGGTTGATGGGGATCTGGTTGATGTCTCAGAGGTCTTCAGGGATACGGCCTCCAGGATAATATCCTCGGCAGAGTCAGTACTCGCTGTTAAACTGATGGGCTTCCATGGACTGATAGGAACTGAAATACAGCCCGGAAGACGTTTAGGTACAGAGATGGCTGACTATGCAAAGAAGAGGGGCGTTAAGGGGATATTCCACACCGATGAACTCCCTGCCTACGGTATAACCCCCGAGGAGGTTAAAGCCCTCAGGGATGCTGTTGATGCCTCAGAGGATGATGCGGTGGTCCTGGTGGCCCATGATAGGGAGACAGCAGAGAATGCCCTCAGGGAGGTCACTAAACGTGCCAGGATGGCCATTGATGGCGTTCCAGAGGAGACCCGGAAGGCCCTCCCCGACGGAAACACCCAGTACCTCAGGCCACTTCCAACCTCAAGCAGGATGTACCTTGAAACAGACATACCGCTCTTCAGCATAGAAGAGGAATTCATCGCCGGGATCCGGGAGAACCTCCCTGAGCTTCCATCAGAGAAGAGGGAGAGGCTCATGGGGGAGTATGGCCTCAGTGGGGACCTTGCATCCCAGCTTGTTAAGAGAAACCTTGTTGAGGAATTCGAGGCCCTCGCAGAGTTCAGGGTTGATGTGACCGTGATAGCATCACTCCTCGCCTACACCCTCAGGGAGCTTGGAAGGGAGGGCCATGATATGGACGTTATTGGCATTGATGAACTCAGAGACGCCATAAGACTCCTTGAGGAGGGTAAGGTGTCAAAGGATGCCCTCAGGGACATAGTTGCCTGCATGGCCGATGATGGTGTAACAGCAGGTGAGGCTGCAGAGAAACTGGACCTCCTGCTCCTCACAGAGGATGAGGTTGAGGCTGTGATAGATGAGATCATTGAGCTTAACCATGAAATGATCCAGGAGAGGGGTATGGGTGCAATGGGACCCCTGATGGGTCAGGCCATGGGTAGGCTGCGTGGTAGAGCCGATGGTAAGATTGTAAACAGGATACTGAACTCAAAAATCCGGGAAAGACTCTAGAAACCTCATTTTACATTTTTAGTTCACAAAAATATATTACCTTTTTCAATGCAAACTTAAATCCAGCTTAGTCCCCTTAAACAACCTCATAATCACAATATACCATTAATTTTTTTAATGTAGATAGGTCATTTACTTAAATCTTTATCTCAATCAAAAACCAAGATAAAACCTGAAGGTGGTATGATGACTGATTACGACATAATAGTTATAGGGGCTGGCCCCGCAGGACTAACAGCAGGTATCTACGGTGGAAGGCAGGGAAGTCGTGTTCTCATGCTGGATAAGGGCCCTGCAGGTGGACTGGGCCTTGAGGTCCCCATGATGGAGAATTACCCTGGATTTGAAATGATAGCCGGGATGAGCCTTGTCACCAAAATGAAGAAACAGGCCACGAAGGTGGCTGAGCTCAGGGAAATGGAGGAAGTGAAGGAGATAGAGAAGGATGACGTGTTCACAGTCAGGACCTCAAGGGACACCTACACGGCCTCCGCACTGATCTTTGCAACAGGAAGCAGGCACAGGCAGCTGGGTGTGCCAGGCGAGAACGAACTCCTTGGAAGGGGTGTGTGTTACTGTGCAACCTGTGACGGCCCACTCTACAGGGGCAGGAAGGTCCTCATGGTTGGTGGAGGAAACAGCGCAGCCCAGGAGGCAGTGTTCCTCAAAAACATAGGGTGTGACGTCAGCATAGTCCACAGGAGGGATGAACTGAGGGCCGACAGGTACCTTCAGGAAAAGCTGAAGGAAATGAACATCCCTGTGATATGGAACTCTGTTGTAACCGAGATAAGGGGTGATGATAGGGTTGAGGAGGTCATGATACACAACCGTGTAACAGGTGAGGATGAGGCCCTGAAGGTTGATGGGATATTCATATCCATAGGTGAAGAGCCCCTCAATCAGCTCGCAGTTGAACTGGGTGTTGAGGTGGATGATGGCGGCTACATCATAACAGATAAAAGGCAGAGGACAAACATCCCCCTTGTATACGCGGCGGGGGATATCACCGGGGGCCTGAACCAGTGGGTAACAGCATGTGCAGAGGGGGCAATTGCAGCAACCTATGCCTACAGTGAAATACAGAGACTCTGAAGGGATTCTCCTCATTCAGAAAAATAATCATTATCAATCTTTTTAACAGAATAGGAGGCCACCTCAGTTACACCCACACCATGTTCAATCATATAGTTCGCCATCTGCATCCCATCAACAAGCACTATCCTGCTATCAATTTTGGAAACGTATTCTCTTGCACCTTCCGTAAAATTCGATGTGGTTATGAATATGCCCTTCGCTGCCCTCTTACCCTGCAGTGCACCCGCAAATTTCTGGATCTCGGGACGGGACACTGAACTGTTCCACCTTTTAGCCTGTATGTAGATAACCTCAAGTCCCAGTCTGTCCTCCTTTATTATTCCGTCGACTCCACCGTCCCCCTGCCTGCCAATGGCACTCCCTGCATCCTCCCTGGATCCTCCATAACCCATCCTCACAAGTAGATCCACAACAAGTCGTTCAAAGAATTCAGGTGAGCTGTTCCTGACCATATCCAGGATTTCGGCTGCGAGGCCCTTCCTGAGTTCATCATAGGCCCTTTCAAGTCTCTCCTCAGGGGTGAGCCTCTCCCTACTCGAATTGGTCCTTTTTTGAAGCTTTTTACGGGTCTTCCTTGGTTTCCCTGATCCCCCACGAAACTCTGCAAATTCAGGGAACTGCATCAGAAAATCAACGTCAATGGCATGCGGATCCCCCTTAAGAATCTCCAATCCGCGCTCTGTGATATTAAAAAATCCCCTTTTCCTTGATTCAAGAAGACCCGCCTTCTTGAGGTATGTCTTGGCCCATGAAACCCTGCCTTTGAATTTTGGCGAGCCACTCGGCATAAGTTCGTTTAAATCGTCCTGGGATAACTGGAACTCCTCTGCAAGTTTTTCTATGGACCCATTTAAACTCTGCTCTCCCTCAGCTGCCAGCCTCAGGATGGGTAACATTATATCCTGAAAATCAGGGACCGCCATATGCACCCCTCCGGTGTCATCTTCCCTCTCTGAGGAAGACATATATCACATAGGCGATTATAAGAACCACTATAACCGGCAGCAGCCAGACAAGAACATAGAATGCCACAACCGCAAGTACAAGTGCAACCAGAATGTAAATTATATCCATGGCCTCCATAATATTTAATTATCCAATGAAATATAAATAGATTTTCAGAATCAGACAGGGAGAATGTTTATGATACTCATCATCAATAATCACGGCCAGTACAACCACAGAATACACAGGACACTCCGGTATCTCCAGATACCATCCAGTCTCGTGCCCAACACAACACCGCTGGATGAGATCATCTCAATGGAACCAGATGGCCTCATACTCGGTGGCGGCCCATCACTTGAGATGGCAGGTAACTGTGTTGAGTACATCCAGAAACTCGATATTCCGATACTGGGTATCTGCCTGGGCCACCAGCTCATAGCCATGGCCTACGGTGGGGAGGTTGCAACCGCCGAGGCAGAGAGCTACGCCCAGATAGAACTGGAGATACTGGACGAGGATGACATCTTCAGGGGCCTCGGCCCCAGGATGAGCGTATGGGCCTCCCACAAGGATGAGGTTAAGAGGCTCCCCGAGGACTTCAATGTTCTTGCAACCTCAAGCATATGTGAGGTGGAGGCCATGAAACACCATGAAAGGCCAGTATACGGTATACAGTTCCACCCTGAGGTACACCATACACAGGATGGTCACCGGGTCTTCGAAAACTTCCATGAGGTCTGTGAAAACCTCCAATAGAAACACCTTCAAAAAAAACCTCTGAAAACTTCCATGAAGTCCGCAGAAACATCTAATATAAAGGTTTCATAAGAGACACCCAACATCAGGCAAAGATTTCATGGAAAAGGCTGACCTTAACATTAAATAGGAGCCACACAAATAATTAAACCAATCATTTTTATCCGGTGATATTAATGCTGAATCCATCTGATTTTATCCAGAAAGCTGTGGAAGAGATAAGAAATACCGTGGGTGATGAAAAGGCAATAATAGCACTCTCAGGAGGAGTTGACAGTTCAGTGGCCTCTGTACTTGCAGGTAAGGCCATAGGTGATAACCTGACAGCGGTCTTCGTTGACCATGGACTCCTCAGGGAGGGCGAGGCAGAATACGTGAAGAAAACCTTCAGTGATAGGCTTAACTTCCGATACATTGATGCATCAGACGAGTTCCTGGGGGAACTTGAGGGTGTGACGGACCCTGAGGAGAAACGCAAGATAATCGGGAGGGTCTTCATTGAGGTCTTTGAACGCGTTGCAGAGGAGATAGGCGCGAGGTACCTGGTGCAGGGTACCATAGCCCCCGACTGGATCGAGAGTGAGGGTAAGATAAAATCCCACCACAACGTTGCACTCCCCCATGGACTGGTGCTTGAGATAGTGGAACCAATAAGGGAACTGTACAAGGATGAGGTGCGGGAAATTGGCCTTGAACTCGGCCTTCCCCGTGAGATGATCCAGAGGCAGCCATTCCCTGGTCCTGGACTTGCGGTGAGGATCGTGGGTGAGATAACCAGGGAGAAAATAGAGATATGCAGGAGGGCCAACGCCATCGTGGAGGAGGAGGTCCTTGAAAGCGGACTCCATGAGAGCCTCTGGCAGTACTTTGCTGTGCTCACAGACACCATGGTGACCGGTGTTAAGGGTGATGTGAGGGACTTCGGCTACCTCGTGGTCATAAGGATGGTTGAATCCCTTGATGCAATGACCGCCAGTGTCCCTGAACTCCCCTGGGACCTTGTGAAGAGGATATCAAAGCGTATAACCTCCGAGATACCTGAGGTTACACATGTGGCGCTTTCTGTGAGCGATAAGCCGCCAAGCACCATTGAATTTGCCTGAATTAGATTTGAAATTTGAGACATCCTCCATTATTCTTTCCATTATCACCATCCCGGTGAGTTTCCCGCAAATACCATCTTTTTATCATCTATCATGTCTGAATGGGGAGTTCCATTGTCTTTTAAATGACACGCAGACGATCCCTTATCATCCATCATTGGACGGTCATGAAACACTGCAGTCATGGATCTGAGATCCCTCTAAAAAGATGAATGATTATAATATAATCTAATATACATTTAAGAACATATTTCCACTCATGAGTGAAAAAATACCCATATTCTCCGCTGCAGGTGGAAATGTTGAGATGGTTGAAAAGATCGAATTAACCGTTGAGGAGTGGCGGGAGATACTCGAACCCGAGGCCTTCCGTGTTGCAAGGTGCGGAGGCACAGAACCTCCATTCACAGGCGAATACCATGACTTCCATGGTGACGGTATATACCGCTGCGTATGCTGCGGCACAGACCTTTTTGACTCAGAAACCAAATTTGATTCAGGCACAGGATGGCCAAGCTTCTATGACACCATATCAGAGTACAATGTGGAACTCAGGGAGGACCGGAGCCTTGGAATGGTGCGCTGTGAGGTCCTCTGTGCGAGGTGCGGCGCCCATCTTGGCCATGTATTCGATGACGGCCCCCTGCCAACAGGTAAGAGGTACTGTATGAACTCAGCGGCACTTAAATTCATCCCAAGGAGCCAGATACGCTGAGGTTCAAATATAGAGGCCTGGAGGCATTTAATGGCTGAGGACTTTGGAAGGTACTGGGTGGCCGGACTCATAATGGCCGTTGCCGGTGGTATGCTGAACACCCTCACCTACATCATAGGAACCTGGAGGCCGGAACAGTATCCCGAGTGGCTACTGGGAATACTCACAGGTGCCATAGGTATCACCATGTTCATCCTGGTACCCTGGATCTACGGGAGGCTAGTGGAGTTCATATACATGAGGTTCATAGCCAGGAGCTGAAGAAAAACCCTAGCTAAACACCCCTGAGTAAGGCCACCCCTCAAGAGATAGAAGAAACAGAGCTGAAGAAAAACCCTAGCTAAACACCCCTGAGTAAGGCCACCCCTCAAGAGATAGAAGAAACAGAGCTGAAGAAAAACCCTGGCTAGACACCCATCATTGAAGCTGCCTCGTTGAGGAGCTCATTGGCCTCATTTATCATGAGACCCGCATGGACAAAGTGGTCATCATCACCATCATCATAGAACCTCATGAACTCCCTCAGAGAATCCCTGTAAATCCCCGCCGCCCTGAGGATCGTGCTGTGCGCACCCTCCAGTCCAGGATCCGGGACTTCAACCCTTATATCATTGAATATTTCACTTAAGGAACGTTCGATATCCATAAATTCCTCTTTGAGTTCCTCAGGATTCTTCCCGCCCTTCAGAAGGAGAAGGTTACCCCTGAATCGGTTCACATTGTACCCTATCCTCTGGACATGCCTCTGCATACTTTCAGTGTACATAGGACCTCCCCATTTCAATCTAAGTGTCCTTCTGAAAAATAGATTTCCATTTATTCCCTATATTCAAGTGTACCATGTTCCTGCAGTAGTATCATACGGATGACGTGTATGAGAAGGAGGATATGTTGTGCCGTTCAATCTTATCCCCATCATTTATTTTTTTTGATCCATATGAGTGTTATGGCGATTATTGTGCCGAACCATACAGCTGCAGGCACTATAGGCTATAAGGCCTGATAAATCCATCTCATTTTTAGGTATGTGAGGAAGGCGAGTGTTCCTGCGAAAACCATCACTGGAATCATTATGTCTATGATTTCATCGTCTGGGTCGCTTAGAACCGCCATCTTATCTAGCAGCCTATTATGATATCTGTCTGTTCTTCTCTGATACTGCAGAAAACTTGTACATGTTCTATACAAGAATATAACGAAATAAAATACACCTGAAAAACCAACTCCATAACTCACATGTCAGTAATGGCCGTTATACCCGCCCACCCGTCCAATAGTATAGTCTGCGTCCTCTGCTCCGGGCGCGGGATTTTCATCTATAAAGAGTATCTTATGTAACTTTGTATTTGTCATAAAATGATTCTTGTTTACATAATGATTCTTGAGGAGTTTATTTTGTCATGCTTGAAAATAAAATATGTGGAGGCCGAGAAGAAAACTTTGATAGTCGCTTTTTTGGGAACCTGATATCCCCTTTTGGGTTTGTGTAGTGTGGTGTTTGATCCACTTTCAGGTTATCTGGGAATGGGGGATGAGATTGGAGGCTGCTATTTGGAGGCTAGAAATGCCCTGAACCTCTTTATTTTGGTATTGGCTTGTTGGTTTGTTGTTGGGTTTAACGCTCCTCAAATATATGGCATAGAAAGGAGAAGTACACCTACTAGGAGCATTATAACAAAAAGTGTTTCGAGCACACCTTTTTCCTCGCCTCTAAACACCTTCTTCGACAGAAAATAGATTATCAAAAACATATTTCCCAGTAAAAGACACGTTAACAATATAATAGGTAGTTTAGGCCTAGTATGCAGTAAAGCCAACCTACTACACGTAAACAGTAAAACCAAGAAAATTGTAAAACACGATAACGACCCCAAAAACTGAAAAAGCTTAGATGTATACTGCATCCTCCCACCTCAAACTACCATCAGGATTCTTCGGTATTTCAATATAGTGTATACAATGATCCTCACCAACATAACTTCTCAACTCATAACCATAAATCCAGGTACGATGAATCGAAATATACTTCCAATATTCTTGGGGAAGATAATGATCTCTAAATGTAAGTATGCCATCACCTATCCGCATACACCATCCAATTGGTTGAAATATTTCACCACCATACCTTACTAACACATATGCCAAAACCTGGATCAAACAGTGAGCAGTATCTTCTGAGATGTATGTTTGGTGTTCTATGATGAATTTTTTGATATCGTCTGTGATGTTTAGGAGGCCTGTGTAGGCTATTATTGTTGCATATGCTGCCATGTTGAGTCCTATAAATCCCTCCACAAGAGCATAATTGAGGATATCAACAAAAGCCATCGGACCTTCCAGGGCAATGTACATGGAGATTACAAGGCCAATATAAGCCTTCTTAATACTATCATCTAAACCTTCAAGGTTTACTGTGCCATTACCATCCAAGAGCGAATCTAACTTTTCAGAGAATATTATAGTCTGGCCAAGTTCCCGAGCCCATTCTGTCTGTTGGTGGTAGTAGCAGTATGCTCCCATGAAAGCATAGATCATGTCCCTTACTATCCCTGTTACATGGTCTATGATGAGGTATCTTCCCTGCCCGTCACTGATAAGCGTGTAATTCTCGCTTTCGAGGATGTTTAGTGACCCGCCGTTGAGGAGTGTTAGGCCTATTCCTGTTGTGTGGAGGTTTTGATCCTGGGATTTGGGTTTATGGTTGATTTTTTTGGATGGTGAGTTCTTTCAGGGCTTTTTTGGCTTTTTTGTATTCTGGGTCTATTTTCAGGGATTTTTCGTAGCATTTTAGTGCTTCTTTGTGTTTGCCGAGTTTTTGTAGTGTTTTTCCTTGCATGTACCATAGTGTTTTGTTTTGCGGGTTTAGTTTGAGGGCTTTCTTGTAGCATTTCAGGGATTCCTCTGGTTCTTTGAGGTCTTCTAGGATTATGCCTTTCCATTTCCATGCATCAGCGAATTCTGGGTTTATTTCAAGGGCTTTTTGAAAGCATTCCAGCGCATCCTCATATTTTCCAAGTTCTTCGAGGACTAGTCCTTTGTTGTTCCATGTTTTGTCGTCTTCTGGATCTATTTCCAGGGCTTTTTCATAGCATTCCAGTGCCTCCTCATATCTCCCAAGTTCACTGAGGACTACTCCTTTATTGTTCCATGCTTCTGCAAGTTTGGGGTTTATCTGTAATGCTTTTTCATAGCATTCTAGTGACTCATCATATCTCCCAAGTTCATTGAAAACTAGTCCTTTGTTGTTCCAAGCTTTATCATCTTGTGGATTTAATTGGAGAACTTTGTCATAACATTTTAATGCTTCTTCATATATCTTAAGGTTATGTAATGTTATTCCTTTAGTTCCCCAAGCTCTATAATTTTTTGGATTTAGCTCTATGGCTTTTTCGAAACATTTTAGTGCCTTTTTGTATTTTTTAAGGTAAATTAGAACGGAGCCTTTATTGTACCATGCATCTGCAAGTTTGGGGTTTATCTGTAATGCTTTTTCATAGCATTCTAGTGCCTCATCATATCTCCCAAGTTCTTTGAGGACTAGTGCTTTATTGTTCCATGCTCCTGCATACTTTGGATTTATTTTTAGTGCTTTTTCATAGCATTCTAGTGCCTCATCATATCTCCCAAGTTCTTTGAGGACTAGTCCTTTGTTGTTCCATGCTTCTGCAAGTTTTGGATTGTTTTTGAGGATTTTTTCATAGCATTCTAAGGCTTTCTCTGGTCTTTTGAGTTTTAGTAGTGTTATTGCATTGTAGTGGAGGATTTCTGGGTTGTTTGGTCTTGCTTTGAGGGCTTTCCTGAATTCTTTGAGGGCTTCTTTGTATTTTCCCTGTTTTAGGCTTGATCGGCCCCCAGCAAGGTGCCATCCAGCCTTTCCCTCGGCTATCCAATCCTTTATTTTCTTAAGGGGGTTCATCCTCCAGCCTCTCTCAACTTCTTTTCTAGGTAGTTTTTGAATCCTAGTATGCAGGCTTCTATTGCTTCACGATTCTCATAGGCCAATAGGCTTCCAATAGCCATCCCAGTGCCTATTATAGTGCCTCCATGTTTTATGGCGCCCACAACATCCCCATCCTTTAAAGCCTCCTTGAACAGATCCCATTCATCCATCATGAGTTTACCTAAATTATTTATAGCCCTTCCTATATCGTCGGGATCGCCACCAACACCACCACTGCTAATCACCCTTAGAGTATCTACGGCTTCTCTATACTCATTTATCGCTTGACTCCATTCGTCAGACTGTCTTGATAGTATTTCAAGATAGTTTTGTATTGGTTGTGTGTCTCCTGTTAGTAGTGTGTAGGCGATGAATGTTGGCAGACCAGCGGGTGAGAGTAACATCATGGCATCTTCGATGTATGGGAGCCACTCAGGATGTTCGATGAGGATATAAGCGACTATTGCAACAACTATTCCTATGCCAGCTGTCGCCGGCGCTGACAAGGCTCCTGCTTCGAGGATGGCGACTTCAGCTCCTCCTTCGAAGCCGACGACTTCAGCTCCTGAAACACCAGCAAATCCAATGAACTTCCACAAACCGGTCTCATTCAGTAGTTCTTTTGCGAGGTTGGCTGCCCATTCTGTCTGCAGGTGGCTGAAACAATATGCCCCCATAACATTCTTAAAGATATTGACATCCCTCACTATCCCTGTTGCAGTGTCGATGATCAGGTAGTCATTATCATAGTTTATTATGGTGTAGTTCCCAGCTTTTGTAATATTTAGTTTTTCTCCGTTCAGGAGCCTGTATGCTATGCTTGTGATCGCAGCACCTTCCATGATATCCCCTATATTGTCGAGGCTTCCATTGTATGGGAATAGGCGTTGCATTGAACTCTGAGGGGTTTGATGTCCCGACAATAATTAAATAGCCCTGTTATACCCCTGGAGATGCAATTAAACCCACTATAAGGAGCATTACCATCATCCATCTTATTTCATACTCTTTTTCCTTCAACTCGTAGTAGAGCCAGCATAAAAGGAGAAGAGTGAACAAGCCTAAAGGGGCTGCTATTAGGGACAAAACAACACAATGATACTTAAGCGCAAGAATACATAGGAACATAACTATGCAGATAAGAGGATAAGCCCTCTTATACCAAGATTCATAATCCAATAAGATCCCCTCCACTTTAGATATATACTGCTTCATCCCACCTCAAACTACCATCAGGATTTTCCGGTATTTCAATATAGTGTATACAATGATCCTCACCAACATAACTTCTCAACTCATAACCATAAATCCAGGTACGATGAATCGAAATATACTTCCAATATTCTTGGGGAAGATAATGAGTCCGTATCCTTAAAATCAAATCACCTTCAGCCACTATCACACTTATAAAACCCAAAGGACCCATAACAGCAGTGACACCGGCAACAGTTGCAATATCTAATACCATGGAAAACATCCTCTGGAATGTATGTCTGGTGCTCTAATATGAATTCTTTGATATCGTCTGTGATGTTTAGGAGGCTTGTGTAGGCTATTGTTGTTGCATATGCTGCCATGTTGAGTCCTATAAATCCCTCCACAAGAGCATAATTGAGGATATCCTGGAATGTAAATCCACATAGACTTCAACATTATCATGAGTTGTGATATTTTTTATAGGTTTTTTCTAAGATTTTCCAGTTTTTTTGGGCGTGGGGGGCTGCTTTTCTTTTATGCAAGGCCAAAGAAGCCTATAATTACAAGCAAGCCTCCAAGTGCTCTGACAGTTTCATTTTCAGTTTTTCCCAACTCATCCTTGCCTAATAGGTAAATTAAGAGAAACATGTTCACTATGTAAATGGAATAGACAATTAATTTGCTGATAATATAGGGGAAACGGAGACTAACCACAACCAATGCAGCAGTAAAATAAGAAAGGAAATAACTAAAATAAAAAATGTACTTTACCATCATATCATCCTCCTAATCAGATATACACTGCTTCATCCCATCTTAAAGTACCATCTGGGTTCTTTGGGATTTCAATGTAGTGTATGCAATGGTCTTCGCCAACATAAATTTTAAGTTCATAACCATGCCGCCAAGTTCTATGGTAAGAAACATATTTCCAATATTCAGTTGGAAGATAATTCGTTCTTACATTCACAATTAAATCACCTTCTGCTAATAGTAGAGAAGCAATCGAAAAAATACCACTTGCCAAGGTGACACCTTCACTACTAAGCTCTTTTAAACTCCATATAAAAAGAATCCCATCTATAATGTCCCCTCCAATGCATGTTTGGTGTTCTATGATGAATTTTTTGATATCGTCTGTGATGTTTAGGAGGCCTGTGTAGGCTATTATTGTTGCATATGCTGCCATGTTGAGTCCTATAAGTCCCTGACCCACAAGAGCATAATTGAGGATATCAACGAAAGCCATTGGACCTTCCAGGGCAATGTACATGGAGATTACAAGGCCAATATAGGCCTTCTTGATACTATCATCTAAACCTTCAAGGTTTACTGTGCCATTACCATCCAAGAGCGAATCTAACTTTTCAGAGAATATTATGGCTTGGCCAAGTTCCCGGGCCCATTCTGTTTGTTGGTGGTAGTAGCAGTATGCTCCCATGAAAGCATAGATCATGTCCCTTACTATCCCTGTTGCATGGTCTATGATGAGGTATCTTCCCTGCCCGTCACTGATAAGCGTGTAATTCCCGCTTTCGAGGATGTTTAGTGACCCGCCGTTGAGGAGTGTTAGGCCTATTCCTGTTGTGGGCGCGCTTGTGGGGTCTGATCCTGGGAAGAGGGCCTCCATCACATAGTATTCTATTGGATTTATAGCTGATGTTCTCGCATAATTGAATGCTTTAATGTTTTCAGGTGTGCCTTCTGCTTTCACGGCCATGTTGTGGTTGCATTCGAGGCTTATCCATGTCCCTGGGCTGTGGTCTCCTGCTGAGACCATCACTGGCATGGTCCTGGTCCATGTTACATTATAGCGCGTGGCTGCTTCTTCTGCGATGAGATCGTGGAGGTATATTACTTCAAGGCCTGTTAGGAATGTTCCGTAGGCTGCCTTTAATGGTCCGGGCTCGTATGTCCTGTTTAGCCACTTTTGTAATGTCTGGTTTGTTATCTTCCCTGTGGCGAGGGTGTAGGTTATGATGGCGTCGTAGTTGCTAGCCTCCCAGATGAGAGTGTCGTTTATTATGATATTGGGTCCTGTTTCTCCTGGTGGGTGTATGTATTGGCCGTTTGTGTAGAGTAGGAGGAGTGTTCTTGTTGATTTGTTCCCTGGGAATGTTATATTGGCTATTGTCACCTTTTCCTCGCCGGGATACTCCACACTGACCTGTAAAGGGTCTATGCACTTGTTATAGTTTGTGAGTATGAATGTCTTTTCTGCCTGGGTTAAATTGAAGTTGTTGAGATATTCATTCACTTGAGGTTCTGCTCCGAGTTTTGTGTAAATTTCTATGAGTCTGTTCAGGCCAGCTATGACTTGCCAGACTATTTCTCTTTGACTCTGGCTGTTAGCCTGGTAGAATGGGTTAGTGACCTCGGCTAGTTTGTATGCTATGCCATCCTCCACAAGGAATATTGTTTCATTGAATAGGCCCGAAGATATAGCCCCTATACTAATCCATTTAACCGTGTCATTGAGCGGAATTTTAAATGTTAAATTTAGGGGCTTCCCAGAGGATGTTGCCGTGGAATTAACATGGACCGTTGCAAGCATAACCTCCAATGTAATAGTCTTCGTGTCTGTTATGCCATAGGCTTGGACTGTTAGGGTTGCTTTGTAGGTTCCTGGTTTGTAGGCGTGTACTGGATTCTTCTGGGTGCTTGTGCTTTGGTCTCCGAAGTCCCATTTGTAGTATTGTATTGTCCCTGTACTTTTATCCTGGAACTGGACATTATAGCCTTGTATTGTGTAGGTGTAGTCTGCCCTTGGCCTTGTCAGGGTTCCGGCCTTACCTGTAACATATTTTACTGTTACATGGTTTGGTAGTCTTCCTGTGCTGTTGTAGAAGTTTATTATCCTTGCATTGGCATATATTAGGCTTTCTGGGCGGATTTGTCCGATGGCTGTGCTGGCATAATTCGGCGACCTCCCATAGGATTCCATGAAAGCCTTAACATTCTTTGCCACCTGCAGGTATCCTGCTTTTTGGAGTGTTCCTGTTCCTGTTCCACTTGGACTGGGCGGGGAGGCCATACTATTGAATGACAAGCCAACTCTCCTAGCCTGATCGAGGTTTATGATGGTTGTGGATGAGGCGTAGAGGTAGTCGTCTGCCGACACATTCTTACCGTTAATCACAACCTGTGATGGTATTTTTTCATGTTGTGCGGTGTAATTTCCGATCAGCTTTGAAGCGTCACAAATCTCATTATAGGATAAACTCACAGCTGAAGAACTGCCCAGAAAACAGAAAAAGGACAGGATCGCCAGAAAAAACAACAACCTCCTCACAGCCACCACCATAATATGATAACACATTATAGTATAAAAAGATTACTATCTCTTTTAGGGGCGAAAAATATAAAAGGTGGGATTTAAGACAAGAGCATGAATCCCATCATTACAAGCTTAAACAGGAAAAATAGGCACTTACCATCCCCCCCAGATGGGCAAAGAGAAACCTCATTTCTTTACATAATGATTCTTCTAAGGGAATACAGAATTTTTCCTGCTCCCCCATTCTTAGGTGTTCCTACAATATGCAATGGAGAAGTATGAAGTAGGAAGGAAAACACAGGGTAAAAAGATATTATTGGTGAAACCGTGAAAAACACCTATACAAAAATATACTATAAACGATATTGTACATGAGATCAGAAGAAAAAACAAAAACAGGGAAATACTCATTATCTTTAACGAAGTACAGCAGATGTCAAAAAGCACAATGCGAATTTTCTTGATATAAAGAATAAGTTTCAGTGAGGTGTCATAAAAACAATAAACCCAGTCCCTCCAATGGGATATGATGACGGGTCAGGTGTACCATAAAAACAATAAATATCCAGAAACAGAGCTTTAACAATGATACGGTCAAAGTACGCCTTCCTCAAGAGGCTCACCAGGGACCTCAAAATGAGGTCCGTGGAGGTGGGAGAGGAGTTTGAGGGGGCCACACCCCCATCGGTATTCATAGGGAGCTGGAACTACCCCAGGGTCTACGCTGGACCCATGATAGCACCCATCCAGGGTGAGGTCGAGATATTTGACTCCCCTGAGAGATGGATACCCGAGAGTAAAACACAGGAGGAAATCATAGACTACCGCCTCAACCTCATAAGGGGCAAGCAGCTAGTGGGAGTCAGGGACCTTGATAACCATCTCGTGGAGAAGCTCCAGGAAATATCCCTCTCATCAGGGGCCATTGAAAGCGAGGCCCAGTTCAGGAGAAAACCAAGAGGCCTGTTTTTCAGTGAGGAGCAGACACCCCACGGCCCCAGCGCAGTCCTTGAAAACTTTGAGATAGAGAACGTCAAATGGGACCGTGAACTTGAAAGGGCCCACTACGACACCGACCTCAGGGCAGATGAGGCAATAGTGGAACTCCACAGAAAGGGAACCCCATTCTCTGCCATCCAGAAGGCCCTCTCGGTGGGTGCACTTGGTGATGCCAGGAAAAGGAGGCTTGTCCCCACAAGGTGGTCAATAACAGCCTGCGACAGCACCCTGGCGGACCACTTCCACAGGAGGGTTCTTGAATATGATATCCTGGACATCTACAGGGTCCATGAATTTGAAAGCCTCAAAAACAGATACCTCATACTCCTCACACCCTCAGAGTGGCAGTATGAATGGATGGAGGCCTTTATAAAGCGTGACGGGCGTGCAATGATATTCTCAGACCATGAAACACTGAAGGGTAAGAGGGAGTACTCAAGGGTTGGTGGCTGCTACTACAGCGCCAGGATGGCTGTCCTTGAGGCCCTTGACAGGGAAGAGAAACAGGCAGGTGCAATCATACTCAGGGAGGCCTACCCGGGCTATGTGCCCCTGGGTGTCTTCAACGTCAGGGAGAACGTTAAAAACGCCATGAATGTAAGGCCACATGAGTTCAACGGCCTTAAAGAGGCCCTTGAATTCATGGACAGCAAACTTAAACTTGGACTTGATGCATTCAGAAGGAGGAGTAACCTGCTGCGGGACATCAGTTCTTCAAGGCAGACAACCCTGGACTCCTTCTTCAGGTGATATCATGAATTCAGAAACCCCAGCAGAGATGATGGAGGATCTTGAACCCCTTAGACTCAGATTCAGAGAACCATCACCTGAAACAAAAAGAGCCATCTGCAAAGCCGCACTCTACAGGGAAATACCAGACCCTGAAAAGAAAATCAGGAGGATCACAGGACACAGATACGCAAGACTCCTCAGCAGCGGGAATGCCGCAATCCTCCTCACTGTATCCCGGCTCGATGGTCCCATCCTCGTGCCTGACCAGGGCGGATGGCGGGGCTTTAAGAGGATACCTGAGATCCTTGGCAGGGAGGTTTTCACGGTCAAGACAGAGATAGGAATCATTGACCCTGAAGTCCTGGAATCACGTCTTGAAGATACAGGGGCCAGGGCAGTTTTTGTCACAAGCTTCGCCGGTTATACAGCGGAGCAACCCATCGCAGAACTCTCAGATATCTGCAGATCCCATGATGCAATCCTGGTTGAGGACGCATCCGGGAGCGTCTCTGACCCCCTTGAAAGGTTATGCAATGGTAAAAAAAGTCACATTATAATTGCATCCACTGGCTCTCCAAAAACCGTTAACGCGGGTGGTGGCGGGTTCATCTCAACCTCCATTCCAGAGTTTGTGCAGCAGGACATGCTACTATCCGCCCTCAAGGCGGATCCATATGTGAGGGCTGCCGTTGCCGCCGAACTTGATGTCGCCAGGAGGAACCTCACAGAGACCCTCAGGGCATGCAGTTACCTCAAAGAAAAACTTGAGGGGGCATTCCACCCTGAAAAAAGAGGTATAAATGTTATAATCCCATCCAGCACCCCCAGGGAGGATGTTAAAACTCTGAGAAAACTTATAACAGCAGATGGCAGGAGCATATTCACAGCATGCCCCTCACCTGACAGGATACTTGAGAGTGCAGTTGCAGTGGAGGTTAAGAACCTGGATGTGGGATGCCTCACCCATGAGAACCTTGAGAGGATGGCGGAGATCATCTCCTCTGTTATATGAAGGTGGAGTATCCTCAAATCCCCATCATAAACTATAAAACCTGGAGCATCGTCGTCCTCTCTATGAGTGCATTCTCAACTCCAACTGTTTTTACCTCCTCCCCAAGACCATAGAGGCTTCTGAGATAATCCTCATCTGGTTCAAGGACCCTGTCATCCCTCTGGAACCGGGAATCAAGGAATTCCTGGACATCAGTCTCGCAGTCCACAAGGATCGCGCAGATCTCCATTTCACCCTTCCTGACACCTAAAAGTTCAAGGGCCCGGCTTATCTGCCTGATACCTGCAATACGTAGGCATATCTCAATTCCAGGGTCGCTGGAAATATTCTGACCCCTCTCAAAGGCCCTGAGGGCGTGGAGTGCACCATGGAGTGCATGGTCACTCCCTGCAACGGCCCTGGCATCAACAAGCTGGAGTGTGCATGGGAACCCTCTTATCTCATTCAGGAGTTCATCCAGGTCTTCAATGGTTCCACGGTATCCCCTGATATCTATATTCACCTAACCACCCTTCTGATTCTGAGCTGCCTCATTTGCCAGCAGCCTGTTAACACCGCTGAGGAAGGCCTCCACACTGGCCATGATGATGTCAGGCTGGGTGCTCCTGGCACTTATTATCCTGTCACCGTGCCTCAGCTTTATAACAACATCGATGAGGGCATCTGTACCCCCTGTTATGGCGTCCACATGGTACTCCTCAAGGGTGATATCTGCAAAGTCCTCAAGGCTCTTCTTTATGGCAACTATGGCAGCATCCACCGGACCAACCCCTATACCTGCCTCAAGGACCTCATTACCATCCACCCTAAGTTTGACCGATGCTGTGGGTGTCACCCGGTTACCTGAGACTATGGTGACCTCCTCAAGGTCCACAACCTTGTCCTCCATGACCCCGAGAACATCCTCTGCTATGGCCTGGAGGTCCACGTCGGTGACACATTTACCCATATCCCCCAGTGCCTTGACCCTCCTGAATATCTTCATCAGCTTATCCTCATCGACCTTCATTCCAAGCTCATCAAGCCTCTGTCTGAGGGCATGGGTCCCTATGTGTTTGCCCATGACGAACCTTCTCCTGTGGCCAACCATCTCAGGTGTTATTGGTTCATAGGTTTCCGCCTTCTTGAGGACTCCATCTGCATGTATCCCCGATTCATGGGCGAATGCGTTTTCACCGACTATTGCCTTGTTTGGCTGCAGGTATACCCCGGTCATCCTTGCGACCATTCTGGAGGTCTCATAGAGCATCTCGATGTTGATGTTTGTATCAACATCATAGAGTGATTTGAGTGCAACCACAACCTCCTCAAGGGCTGCGTTACCTGCACGTTCACCTATGCCATTGATGGTTGCGTGGACCTCGGATGCTCCTGCCCTTAAACCGGCGAGGGAGTTTGCAACTGCCAGTCCAAAGTCGTTGTGGCAGTGGACACTCAGCGGGACCCCAAGTTCTGAGAGTTCACCGTAGAATTCATAGGAGCGTTCAGGTGTGAGCATCCCCACGGTGTCACAGGCGCATATCCTCTCTGCCCCTGCAGCTATACCCTCAGTGAATACCCTCCTGAGGAATTCCATGTCGCTACGTGTTGAGTCCTCTGCTGAGAGTTCAACCAGGAGGCCATGGTCAACTGCGTACTCTGTGCAGTCCACCGCCTGTTCAAGGACCTCCTCCCTTGTTTTTCTTAGCTTGTGTTCAAGGTGCAGGTCAGAGGTGGGCACAACCAGGTGCACACTGTCAACTTCACATGAGAGCGCGGCGTCTATGTCATCCCTGACAGCCCTTGAAAAGCTGCAGATCTCAGCGTTCAGACCCTCTGATGTGATTCTCCTGATACCTTCTCTTTCACCCTCTGATGTGATTGCTGAGCCGGCCTCGATGATGTCAGCCCCCAGATCATCGATTTTTAGTGCTATTCTGAGTTTCTCCTCCGGGGTAAGGGAAACCCCTGGTGTCTGTTCTCCATCCCTCAGTGTGGTGTCAAGTACTCTAACCTGCAAATTAATCCCTCTTTCAGGTGCTCAGAAAATAGTTATTTTAGATTTTAGTTCCGACACTTATATATGGTTAAGTGTTCAGTTCTGTGCAAAGGATGACTATGGTTAAGTGTTCAGTTCTGTGCAAAGGATGACTATGGTTAAGCGTTCAGTCCTCTGCGGTGGAGGGCGCCAACCCGCACCTGTTCACTTCATAAAATGTGTTGATACCGTTACACGGTTTCAATAACCCTTATAATCCTTGTGAGGCTCCTGTGCATCCTCATGGAGTATTTTTCTCTTACTGTGAACCTATCATCGATGAGTCCCTCAAGGTCAATGTAGTGGGGTGCTGCCATGCATATCACACCATCCTCTTTAAGATTTGAGTATGCTGAGTTCAGGAACTCCCTGTAGAGTTTCTCGCTCCTCTCACCTGCAGTTGATGCTGATATTCCATATGGGGGGTCTGTCACTATTGCATCCACCCCTCCCTCAAGCCTCAGATCCCTGGCATCGGATCTTATAACCTCAAAATCAGTTATACCATAGTGCTGAAGGTTTTTCCGTGTGCCCTCAACCATCCTCCAGTCTATATCCGCACCCATCACCCTCACACCCATGAGGCCTGCCTCTATGAGTATCCCCCCTGTACCGCAGAATGGGTCTAGGAGTCTGTCACCGGACCTCACACCTGCGAGGTTCACCATACACCTTGCAAGTTTCGGACTCATCGAGCCCGGATAGAAGAATGGTCTTCTGTGTGGTTTGGCCTTGTTGAAGTGATCCTTACTTATCTCTGCAAGGCGCAGTGTGAGGATGAATCTGTCGTCAATGAGTACCGGCCTTACAAGGGTCCAGGGATTCTCAAGATCAACCCTTGCTCCTGTCTTATTTTTTATGATGGCCCCAAGTTCTCTCTCAAGTTCCCTTGCATCAACCTCGCCCCTGAGCTTTTTTATCCTCACCGCAAAGCTACCCTTAATATGACTCTTCCAGTCAATTTTCTCTGCAGTCCCTTGAACCTCACCGGTGGTGGAATATCCGGCGACCCGGCAGATTTCATGGGCGTATGCAAGCCTCCCCTTAAGGATTTTCCATGCAGATGGGGGGGCATCCAGAATCACATATCCCATTCCATCCTCAACCAAACTGAATTCTATACCCTCTGACCTCAGAACAGATTTGAGTTCAGCAGAGGGGAGTTCAGGGTGTTCCTGTGAGAGTATAACCATCATTTCCATATGCTGGCCACCTTCCTTGAGAGGATGGATGGTATTATCCTGAAGAGCAGGCCCCTCTTAAGGAATTCCCTTATGAGTGGTGTCTGTATGTCCATGTCCCCGTACCTCGATATTATCTCCTCTGCACCGTACTCCCTCATCTTGAGGAAGATATGGTCGAGGTCCTCATCAGACAGTATCCTGAAGGTCCTCTGCACCCTCATCTGGTTCTTCATCTCACCCATATAGAGCTTCCTGCAGGCTTCCTGGTAGTTCTCAAGTAGCCCCATGTCATCCTCGAGGGCCATCTGGATGACCTCCGCCGCCACGTGGGCAGCCCTGGATGCAAGAACTATGCCTCCGCCGGTTGTGGGTTTAACCTGTCCTGCGGCATCACCTATCCTGATGCATCTTCCCCCTACAAGTTCCATATCAGGGTCTGGTTCCGGTATGAATCCATGGTGGCTCTCCATGATCCTGAAATCTGTGCTGAGATCTGAAATGAATCCCTTAATAAGATCCTTGAGATTTTTATGGTGTCCGAATGCACCCACACGGGCTGTTTTCTCATCAAGGGGTATTCTCCAGAGGAAACCTGGTGAGAGGCGTGAGTCGACCCTGAGGTCAACAAAGTCTGTGTCCATTTCCTGGTCCCTGAACCTCACAAGGAACTGCCTTGCCGGGTACTTGTCGCGGATAGCGACCTGACCCCTTGCATCCACAAGCACACTGGCCCTAAGAGTTCTTCCATTTACCTCAACCTCGCCTGTGGCCTCACTGAAGTCCCTAACGGCTGTTCCTGTTCTCAGCTCAGCACCTGCTTCGCATGCAAGGTCTGCAAGGTACTGGTCATAGGCTGTCCTGTCAATCACATGTGCCTCGGGCCTCTTCCTGGAAACCCTGAGTTTTATGCCTGATGGTGAATGCAGCACCGCACCCCTTACACTGTTCAGTATTAAGTTGTCCGGGAGTACATTTGCCTCGGTTATCCTATGGGATATGAGTCCTGCACACTGGAGGGGAACACCCAGTATTTTTTTCCTGTCAAGGACGCCCACCCTGAATCCCATGCTGGCAGTGAGCCTTGCAATCGTTGAACCCGCCGGCCCGGCTCCCATGATGATGACATCGTATTCAGTCATTCTCACCCTCCTCTCTGGACCTCCTGAATTTCCGTGAATGCCTCTCCATTACAGACTCTTCACTGCCTCCCATTTCATGGGGGGATTCTTCAGGAGTGTTTTCATCAAATTCATCTGTATCCTCCCAGAACTTGGGGTCTGCGAATCCCCGCCCTTTCTGTCTTTCTGATGATAGTTCCCTGAGTATCTCCTCTGCCTCATCAACTGATCGGTGTTCTGTGAAGCGGTTAATGTGGTACTCGATCCTGGCCGGGAATGGGGCATCCTCAAGGATTATGTGGGTATCCTCATGGCCGCCGCGGATCTCTATATCCGCAGAGTCCAGGAGCCTCTCCATGATACCCTGTGAGAAGGATATGTCCACTATCTTGCTGTGGTTCATGTAGAACCTCCTCTTCCTTAAAACTCCACTCTCAACTATAACCCTGTGGTCGGTGATTATGTAGCGCCTGCTCCTCCATGAGATCACATCCCAGAGCACACTGAGCACCAGCAGGATAAAAGCAGCAGTTAAAATCCAGACAACCTTATCTGCAACCGTGAACCCGTACCTCATAATGAGAAGGTTATCAAGGTCCCCTGCAAATTTAACCGCCGCCGGGAAGATGTATATGATGAGTGCAAGGAACAGGATTTTTATGATGGATGACTTTGAGTTGAGGATGAACCTTGGCCGTGTTTCATATAGAACCCTTTCACCTGGATATAACCTCTCCCTGCCAAACATGTTATCACAGTGAACTTACATAGATTAAAAGGAGTTAACTTCACTGTACATAATTGTTTGCATGTGTTTTTATATCTAATGGTTGGTTCAGAAAAGAACTTCAGGAATTGAGCATAGAAGAGGGGCACTGATTAAATGACAGCGGAGAATATAAACATCGGGGAAACCCATATAAGGCTCAGAACCGATATCGAGGACCATGGAGTTGCTGGTTTCATTTTGGGGGAGAGAATGAAACTCATAGGTCATATACAGAGAAATCACGAGTTTTTAACATCCCTTGAACCCATCCATGTGAGTGAGGGGCCCCTTATAGTGAGAATGATGTCCCGTGCATCAGGGAAGGCTGATGTGGGACCAATGGCTGCTGTGGCGGGAACAATAGCCCAGCTATCCCTCATGCACCTCATGGGCCTAGGCTCCAGGTGCAGTATAGTGGACAATGGCGGGGACATCGCCCTCGTGAACAACCGTAAGGTTACCGTGGGACTTTATGCCGGTTCATCATCACTTTCAGGGACCGTGGGTTTTCTCCTGAAGCCAGGTTCCCCCAGGGGTATATGCACGTCCTCTGGTACAGTGGGTCACTCCATAAGCTTTGGCAGGGCCGACTCTGTGACGGTATTCGCATCTGAGGCCAGCACCGCAGATGCCCTTGCAACCTCAATAGCCAACAGTGCGGATGGCCCCGATGATAGATCCGCGGTTGAGAGCGCGCTTGAGAGGGCTGATGACTTTCGTGAGCACTTCAGAGGGGTTATGATTGTGGTGGGTGAGCATGCAGGCACGGTGGGGAAGATACCGAAACTCGTAATGACCGATAGAAAAGCCGTGCTTTCAGACCTCTGGGAGGAAGTCTAACTGAAGATCCTAAAACTAAGCCTTACTCTGGAAGAAATCCAGTTGATAATCAATTAATCTCAGAAAAAAATAATAGGATTACAGCCTCAGATCGCCCATCATTCATCACCTATTCAGAGCTCATAGGGTTCATCACAGGCTGCGGTGTGTTTAGCCGAACATCACGCCGGTTTCCTGCTTGTATTCCTCTTCCTTCTCAACACCCATTATCTTATCAACGGCGTCCATGAAGTCATTCATTGTGACCTCATCACGTTCCTCCCTTATGGCGAACATACCTGCCTCTGTACATATCGCCTTGAGGTCCGCGCCGGATGCACCGTCTGTGATCCTTGCAAGGAGTTCAATGTCAACTTCCTCTGCAAGGGCCATTCCAGATGTGTGTATCTTGAGGATCTCCCTCCTGCCGTCCTCATTTGGCAGTGGAACCTCAATGAACCTGTCAAATCTTCCAGGGCGGAGAAGTGCAGGATCCAGGATGTCAGGCCTGTTGGTTGCAGCGACTATACCAACATTACCCCTGGATTCAAAGCCATCAAGCTCTGCAAGGAGCTGCATCAGTGTCCTCTGAACCTCCCTGTCCCCGCTTGTTGAACTCTTAAGTCTCTTGGCTGCCACAGCGTCAATTTCATCTATGAATATTATGCTGGGGGCCTTCTCCTTGGCCAGCTCAAAGACTCCCCTCACCAGCCTTGCACCTTCACCTATGTACTTTCTGACGAACTCTGATGCAACTATCTTTATGAAGGTGGCGTTGGTTTCATGTGCAACGGCCTTTGCAAGGAGTGTTTTACCTGTACCCGGGGGTCCGTAGAGCAGTACACCCTTTGGTGGTTCTATACCTATCTTCTCAAATAGTTCAGGTTTTTTAAGTGGTAATTCCACTGTCTCCTTGACCTCACGTACCTGTTCCTCGAGGCCACCTATCTGCTCATAGGAGACGTCCGGTTTTTCTTCAACTTCCATACCCGTTACCACGGGGTCCTTCTCTGATGGAAGCACATCCACTATGCTGAATGTCTGCTGGTTGAGTGCAACCCTGGCACCTGGCTCCAGCTGCTTCTTATCAATGAATCTTGAATAGTTTATTACGAAGTGAGGGCCTGTGCTGCTCTTAACTGCGACCCTGTGATCATCAAGAACCTCTGTGATGGTGGCTATGACCAGTGGCGGGGTTCTGAATCTTTCAATCTCACCACGGAGAGATTTAACCTCCCTGTCAAGCCTTGTCTTCTCATTTTCAATTAAAAGTTTATCCTTCTCAAGCTTTCTGATCTTCCACATCAGATTCCTTTTTGTCTTTGAATTCTCCTCTTTAAGCATTCTAATTTCTTTTTTGAGGTCCTCAATCTTTTTTAATACATTCTGGGAGTTATTTTCCATGATTTTAGAACACTCCTATTTAAATTTTGTTGTATACTATCTTGTTTCTAGTAATATTTAAATATTGGGGTGGGATAAAACTAGTATAAAATAAAAAGGGATCTTCATGAGATGCGAGATTTGCGGCAAAAAGATTGTTGGAAAACCTGTGAAGACCAAAATCGACAGTTCAGTGATGGATGTATGCAGAGAATGCTCTAAGTTCGGTAAAATCATCAGGGAACCTTCCAGACCAAGACCCACCAAGGCGGGTGTTAGGAGAGCCCCTAAGAGGTCAAGGAGGCCAATGGAAACCCTATATGAGGTTGTTGAGGGTTACGGTGAGATCATAAGGGCTGAGAGAGAGTCCCGGGGATGGTCAAGGGAGGATCTCGCAGAGAGAATCAATGAGAAGGTCTCAGTCATAAACAGGATTGAATCTGAGAGAATGGAACCCGACATCAAACTTGCAAGGAAACTCGAGAAGCTCCTTAAAATAAAGATCCTGGAGAAATTCGAGGCCGGTGAAGAGGAAAGGATTGAGGTTGGAGGGTTCCGCGGAGCAACCATAGGTGATATAGCAAGAATAAAAAGGGGTTGAATGATTCCCCCTGTGGACACTCACCTCTTTTTATATGAATAATAACCCTTGAGGACCTTTAGAGTGCCAAACATTTCCCTGAGGTCCTCATATTCATCATATTCGCTGCTCACAACAATTATGTGGGCCGGTGGATGTATCCTCCTCACAGCCATTATGGTCTCTGTATCACCCTCCTCCACCTCAACTGCAGCTGCAACCGTGGACCTGGTCCGGAGGTTACCTCCAAGAATGGATGCTGCCATTTTATCTGCGATTTCAGGTTTCATTATGCGGGGCCTGCCCCTGACCCTCATACCAGCATGTCTTTCAAGATCCGCGAGGGCATTCAGGATCTTATCCCTGCTATCAGCCCTTAAGATTACTAGAGACACATTAACCACTTCTTTTAAGGATTTAATCCCTTCTGAATGAACTTATCAGGCTGCTCCTGAAGAGTACCAGGAGTACCATTACAAATCCCAGGGCGGTCTGTATGTTGCCCAGGAGATCCAGGAGATCTGAACTTACAGGCAGCTCCATGGGGGGTGCTGTCCGATCATCTGGTAGTGGTGTGTAGTAGACACCAACAGCCCTTGAACTTGGTTTGACGTTTATATCCTTGGGTTCAACATAGTTCACGCCCACAAGGAAGCCGTTCTTTATTGCCCTGTTTATGGACCTTGCTATGGCCTCTGCACTGTAACCATTCTTTCTGACCGATGCCCTCACAATCTCCTGGGTGGTCTGCACAACACCTGCCTCCTCTGTTCCGTACACCGAAACTGAAACAGAGCCGTTGGTCACTGTTATGGCGTCCTTGAGGGCCTCATAGGCGTATATCACCTTGAGTTTACTCCCATCAACCGGGCAGACCTGATAGCTTTCGGCTGCGGGGTAACCTATACTCCATCCGCACTCCTCGCATACCTTGACGTAGGGCTCATCCATTGGATAACCCGTCTCATTGAGGTTTTCAGGGGTGAACATGTCCCCGGTGGATACCCCTGAGGCAAGGTTCACTGCACCACCACCGTATTTTTCACCTGCGTCCTTTGCAACCTCCTCGAAGACCTTACCAACTATGTAGGTGGCTGAGTAACCATCCCTTATCATCTTACCGATGTTCACCGCTGTCTCCTGGCGCACCCTTGTTGCGGTACCGTACTTGGGGTTACCATGGGTGTTCCTGAGGTGTATTATTGCACCCTTCTTCCCTGGTGGGAGGACAGCGAGCCCCCCTGAGTAGGGTGTCACTGTTATTGTACCGTCATCCTCCACTATAACCACGTAGGCATCGAAGGATCCGCCAACAGCCGCACCTATACCCGGGCCTCCGCACATGACCCTGATCCCAGGGTAACTGTTGGCTGCTGATGCGGCCTCTGCAGCTGTGGCCCCATTCTCAAGGCGGTTTATAACATCCATTATCGCCATGAGCCTTGGTATGGACTCACCTTCACCCCCTGAGAGGACAGCGAATCGTTTCTCCTTGGACATGAGAAATGTGGACTGGAACATGTTCTGTGCAAATGACATACTCCCTGCTGCTGCGCCGTTGGGATCTGCGCCGTTGGGGTCCGTGATTACGATGACGTTCATCGTGGCGGATACAGGACCTATGAGAAGGTTGAATATGAATATAAGGGCGATTAGCCTTGAAATTTTATGCACCGGTTACCCTCCTGTTCTGTTAGTGATTTTAACTGTTGAAAAGTCCTCAATGACATTGACAGTCACTATACCCGTTCTGGTGTCCACCTTCACATCTGCAGCCGCTATTGGCGTGACACGTGTACCTGGAATTGTTGTTCTTTTAACAAATTTCTCCGCGTTTTCTATTGCCTCGCTCAGCGGAACCTTCCTCTTGGATGTTACGAGTATATCCCCCTTTATGTAGCTCCCCGGTCTGAATCCAGCAGCATACACGTTGGTCTTTATGGATGAGAGTGGGACTATATCGTTACCCTTCACTATGACACCAGATATTGGAACTCCCCCCTCATCCTCCATCGATGAGGCATAGGCAAGGTATGTCATCACGCGCCCCGACAGGATGAGTATGAATGCCAGGAGGAGTATCACAAGCGTGTCCCTTCTGATCTTTATGAGCATTACACTTCACCTTTAAACTGCAGTTTCTTACAGTTACTGAATATTAATTCTTGGCTCAAGGTTTATAAAGATTGAGCAACGGCGAGTAACCACCATCAAGTACAAACTGCAAGGCAGCCATGTAAGGGTTTATAAAGATTGAGCAGCAGGAGATGGTGCTGATTGAGATGCTGACAAAATATCCAGCGCCCCTGAAAAGTTAATTCAGGAGCTTTTACGGGTTAAATCTCCTATAACATCCGCTGCAGGGTCCATTCCCTGGGCACCAAGGAGGAGAACCGTGTCAGAGGGTTCTGCATTTTCCAGGACTCTTCTGAGTGCGTCCCTCAGATTTTCAATATGGGTATACCCTATCCCGTTCTCATCCAGGACATGCAGGAAGACCCTCCTCTCGTTTTCAAGTACCCTGTTCTGCTCATCAACAAGGTCGCTGCTTGATGTTACTATGAGCTCCACATCAAGGTCCTTCAGTGACTCTGCCAGGGCCTCCGCATTCATGATGTTGATGTCCTCTCCCCTGGATCCCCTGATGGCATTCACGACCCACAGTCTCCCCTTGAGGTCACAGGCTGCGCTTCTGACCGTTGCCCTTATGCCGTCTGGGTTGTGGGCGAAGTCATCGATGACCCTGGGATTATCCATGAGATGGGTGAATCTCCTTTTAAGTGCCCTGTAAGTTTCAACACCCCTCCTCACATCCTCATATGAGAATCCCAGTTCCAGTGCTGCTGTGATCGCTGCAAGGGTGTTCTGTATGAAGTGTTCACCTGTGAATGGGAGTTCATCTGTCTGAATTATAAGATCATCTCCGCAGTGGATCCCATTCCCAGTGTACCTCACAGGTCCATGGGATCCATAGAAGACCGTCCTGAGGAGGGGGTTGATATCTGCCATTGCCCTGACCCTCTCATCATCAGAGTTCAGTACAGCAACCCCTGAATCCATCGCCCTGAGGGCTCCTGAAACCTCCCTGAAGACGTCATCCACCGATTCAACCAGTCCTATGTGGTCCATAGCAACGTTGGTTATGACAACCATCTCTGGCTGTATTGCTGAGGTCATGAGTTGGGCGTGGTCCCTCATAACCCTTCCAAGCCAGCCCTGAACCTCTGAAACCTCGATGACCATGAATTCCAGCTGCTCCCTGCTGGCGGCCTCTGCTATATGCTGCGCGACTACAGGGTCGATGAGGGTGTTGAACTCGGACCTTGAATCTGTATTGGTGTAGGATGACCTGCCGGCTGTGGTTATGATGTGGTTGATCATGTGGGTGGTGGTTGATTTCCCGTTGGTACCTGTTACAGCTATCCTCCTGGAGGAAGATGCAAACCTGTTTATCGTCCATGATAGTGCAAGGGCATTTGCGATTTCAATACGATCCACAAGGATGATGGGGACATCAAGAACCTTTGAGGCATCGGACCTCAAATCCTGGGTTATTATGGCTGCAACACCCCTTTCTGAGGCAATCTGGATCCCCCTATCGTCAATCCAGTGCCTTATAACAATGTCACCTTCCTCTGCAGCCCCCAGGGTTGTGAATTTACCCCTGAACTCCCCGCCATTTCCCAGGAGTTTTCCTGAAATCCTTCCTGCGATTTCCTCGATGTCCATCCTATCCACCATCCTCTGAGATTTCTGATGAGGGGGACAGCAATCTTGAGAGTTCCACAATGTCCACCCCATACACCATCAGAACGTGAACCCCTGAGAGTTCCACAATGTCCACCCCATACACCATCAGAACGTGAACCCACTGAGGTAGAGTCCAAGTCCGCAGACCGCTGCGGTTATCAGCCAGTATAGTAGCACGATTATCCTTTCAGACATTCCACGGTAGTGGAGTGTGTGGTGCAGTGGCTCCACCGGCAGTCTGATGACCCCTGCACGATGAAGGAGGCTGATTATAACTGAGACCACAGGTACAGCTATGGCAAGAACACCGAAGTAAACCGTATCTGTGAGCATCACCGCGGTTGCATAACCTGCCCCCAGGGCAAATGAACCTGTGTCCCCCATGAATATGCTGGCTGGGTGCCTGTTGAATACAAGAAAGCCTGCAGAGATTCCTGCAAGAACCAGAAACGGAAGAGCGGCTGCAGATAATCCCAGGAGCAGTGCACAGGATAGGGAGGCTATGAGCATTATCCCCGAGGCCATCCCATCCATACCATCTATCAGGTTGACGGCGTTGATCGCACCCACCATCCCCCCAATAACAATGGGTGCCGCTGCAATACCCAGATTAAATCCTCCAAGTTTGGTGAATGATCCTCCAAGAACCAGGAACACCCCTATCATGAGCTGGGCAAGTATCTTCTCACCCTCACTCACCTCGCTCTTTATGGGTGCCTCACCCACCACCTCAACAAGACCACTCTCCAGTAGCTCCTCAACATCCCTTTTTGCCTTATCTGTGGCTGCCCTTGCCTCTTCCCCTGGCTTCAGCACCAGCTGCCCCACCTCAAGGGGACTTTCAGATACGTTCCTGATTATCCTCTGGACCTCCCTGACCTTAAGCCCAATGAGGTCATCCAGGAGTCCCACAATGGCTGCTGTGAGGATTATGAGTGCTGTGAGGACAAGGTAGGGGTTGTTGCGGTAGATAATGGTCACAAGAAGCACTGCGAGGAGCATGCCAAGGCCCCCCATTGTGGGTGTACCTGCCTTGTGGCTGTGCTCTGTAACTATTGGCCTGTCCCCGATACCTGCACTTCTCAGAACGTTCCTTATAAAGAGTGTGAAAGCCGCCGAAGCAGCCGCACTTACAATGAATGCTGTTAACCCAATCTCCATCATATCACCCTGAGTCTCTTCATGATCAGATCAAGCTTCTCCCTATTCGCAGCCCCTGCTGTGAGCCTCACATGATTCTGAGGCCCGTGCAGCAGCCAATTTACCCCATCAGGCATTAGGGATTCAATATTCCCCGGATTGCCCAGAGGTATCTCCACCGCATTGTAATCCTCTCTTTTAAGTTTATGGGGATTCCAGTCCCCGGTTGCCATGTCCACAAGGCTGTGCATTGGATTTATACCTGTGGCGGCCTCAGAGATGTACCTTGTCCCACTGGGCCTTGTGTTAACCTCTATGGCATAAAGGATACCGTCATCGGAGAGTATCATGTCAACATCCGTGTTCCCCTCAGCTCCAAGGAGTTCAGTTATTCTGGAGGCCATTTTAAGGGCCTCATCTCCATTGAAACCCTCAATGACTGCAGGGGCCCTCTTCACCTTTCCCAGGGGGTGCAGTCCATCCATACTTGTGGGGCCCTTGTCCACAGCCACAAGGGGGAAGGTTTTCCCATCCCAGCGGAGGACCTCCACTGAGATCTCAACTCCCTGTATGTATTTCTCCATGATTGCGGAGTCATGGGAGCTGAGGTATTCCTCCACATCAGCACCTGAAGATGCAACCTTTATATTTGAGCCTCCCTGTCCTTCCCTCTGCTTAAGGACCGTGGGAAACCCCTTTACTTCATCTGCAGTCCCTATCAGACCATAGGCCGGTGTGTTTATAGCGTTTTCAGTGAAGAACTCCTTGGTTTTGAGTTTATCTGTGGAGATCTCCGCCGCCCTTTCGCCAGAGGCAACCACTGGAATCCCATAACTCTCCTCAAGTTCCATCTTAAGCCTGGCAACGTCCCTCAGGGGACCGTCGACACCTATGAGGGGTACAACCGCGTCAACATCCTCCCTCAGTGCAATTTCCATTGGTGCCTCCATGCCACGGGGCACTATGAAGTATGAGTCTGCGAGTTCAAGGTTGGGTGCCTCCGGGTTTGACTCTGAGAGTATGGTGGTAATTCCCCTTGATGAGGCATAGTCTGCAACGTCATTGAACAGCCTTGAGCCAATGAATAGGATTCTCATGTTATCACTTAAAGAATCAAGAACTGATTTACTGTTTGGGAAGCTATTATAAATAATTTAATACCCCTTAACGGGGGAGGTTATGAGCCCGGATCTTGTTTAAAATAGGGGGTCTTCCCGCAGCATACCTCATCGATTGCCGAGAGGAGTAAATCTCTGAGTTCATATGCAGCCCCCCTGACCCCTTCAGATAGTTCCATTCCAAACTCAAGGTTTTCTGGCTGAACCCCTATCAGGGTTATCCTGCAGTCGCCCTGCTCCTCAAGGTACCTCACCAGGAATGAAAGGGGCATGGCATGGGTGGATATGCTGTAATCTGATATTCTATCCCTATCAATCAGCATGATGGTCCCTGGCTCTTTACCCATCTCCACCGCGTCGACTATGATTATGTGGCTGGGCTTCTCTGACCTTATCATTCCTGTGAAATTTTCAGGGACGGTGCCTGCATTTATGAGTAGATGGCCCCTTTCCATCACATCCCTGGATATTATTGATGCAAGGTATGGTCCGAATCCATCGTCGGACCTCATTTCATTTCCAACTGTAAGTATAAGGAGCCTGCTGCAGCCCTTCAGAAAGTCACTTAAGCTCTGCTTTAACTGAATCAAGACCACCGCCCATTTTGTATGAGAGCTTCACCCTGAAATAGCCAGCTTCAAGGGTATCCCCCAGGGGCAGGATGAGTGGAGGGTTCATCATGGGTGTTGGGCCACAGATTATATTCTCTGCGGGGACTGTGAAGGAGGTTATCCTTATGGCGTTGAAGGAGTCTGATGCCAAAAGTTTCAGGGTTCCTCTGAATTTTTCAGGTATCCTCCCCCTGAAATCAACCCTGTCATAGACACATAGAGGGCCCGATGAGGGGGCTCTGATGTTTTCATCATATGATATGCTTCCACCCTTAATCATCACAGGCTCCGCCGCATTTATAACCGCGGCGGGTATGACGTTACCTCCATCCTTAAGGAATCTGAGGGCCCTCCTCAAAACCGGGACCTGCTCCTCATCTATCAGTGCAGTGTCCAGCATTTCGCAGATGATTGTATCTGCCCTCTCCTTGAATTCATACTCCAGGGCATCCTCATTCACGACCGTGACATTCTCAAGACCCGAGAGATTCTCCCATGCACATGCCGCTATTCTTGGGTCCCTTTCAATTGCAATGACATGATCCGCGTATTCTGATGCAAAGAATGAGAGGACGCCGCTTCCAGCGCCAAGATCATATGTGAGTCCATGGGCAGCGGAGGCTATTGCCTCATAAAATGCTGAAAGGCGTTCATGGTCCCGCAGGAGGTGCTGGTGGTACGCTGTGACCCTGAATTTCATCCGACCCTTGCCTAGTGTTCATGCTCCACTTTCTGTTCGGTTGATGTGCTTGTGAGCCTTACGTGTTCAACACCCTTGAGCCTCATCATCTTCTCTGTGAGTTCACGGATCTTTGAAACGTCACCCTTGACAACGATCACCTCAAGGCAGTGCTTCTCTGTCATGTGCACATGCATAACCGCATTGATGTATTCACGGTAGTCGTGCTGGATATCCGCAAGATCCTCCATGACCCCGGTGTAGTGGTGGTCATAGATAACTGCAATTATACCGATTCGCTCTCCTTCCATTTCATTCATCCACTGGTACCTGACAATGTAGTCCTTCAGGGCATCCCTTATACCCTTGGACCTTGACTGGTAACCACGATCCCTTAAAACTTCATCAAACTCATTCAGGAGCTTTTTTGGTAGAGACATGCTTATTCTCATCATGGCTATTACCCCACAGGTAATTTTATATGAATTTATTATAGTATTAATCTAAAGTCATATTTAAACTTTTTTTAAGGCATGCAGTATTGTCTGTATGGAACAATCAGTTATTACATGAATAATTAACCTGAATATTTAAATGCATCGGAATGAAGGTCCGGTGCAGCGTCAACTCCAAGGGGCATGCATGGTATCCCGCCACCGGACAGTGCCAATGGAACAACAAAACATAAAAAGATGCCCCATCATAATATTATCCAGTGGAGTTTTTTGAGGGATTATCAATGAAAGTTAAAGAAGCAATGAACCCCGAAATAATAACGGTGAGCCCCGAGACAAGGCCCCTTGAAGCCTTTGAAAAGATGTACAAACACGGTGTCAGAAGACTCTTTGTGCTTGACGATGACGGTAAACCTGTTGGCGTTGTATCCTACACAGACCTCATAGGGGTCCTCGGATCAATAAAACCCGACAGCGAACACCCTGAGAGGGACCTCAAGGTGAGTAACATCATGGTGGATGAGGTTATAACCATCTCAGCCGACGACAACATAGAGGACGCCGCCAACCTCATGCTGAGGGCCGATATTTCAGGCCTCCTTGTGATGGATGACGATAAACCTGTGGGTGTGATAACAAAAACAGATATCTGCCGGCTGGTTGCGGCGGAGATACTGGTACCCTCCTGATTCAGAGGTACAGCAGAGGTTAATACACGATTCCCCTTTCATGATCGGAGATAATCCATACAGAGAATGGTGTGGACACTCCACACATCCATCCCCCTCTGATCAGAGATAATCCATACAGAGGAGGTAACCCTTGAAGATTATAACCAGAAAGGAGAACATGGTCTACAGGGAAATAAGGTACATGCAGCTTGATCTCAACGCCCCTGTATCAGAGGAGATGCTTAAGAGGAACCTTGACCTCCCTGAACACGAGTATCATGACATAGTAGTAAGCCTTGAGAAAAAGGGACTCATATCAAGAAAAAACGGGAGGATAACTGCCGGGAACCCTGGTGAAGATGTGAAGGTAATGGAAAATCAGGACGAAGTCAGGGAAGCTGAGCTGAACCAGATAGAGGAGGAAACCCTGAGGACCATTAAGGAACTCGGAGGCGGAGGACCGGTTCCCCGTTACCTCCTTGAGGGCCACCTTCTCTATGGTCCCCTCAGGCTCAGCACAAGGCGCATGTACAACGTACTCCTTTCACTTGAAAATAAAAAGCTCATAGAGATGGTGGTGCTGGATCAAGGTGAATATTACCGCCCCTCAGCCCCCCATGATTCCTGAACACCTTCTGAACCATCATTTTCTCTGCAGATCTAAACCATGATTCCTGAACACCTTCTGAACCATCATTTTCTCTGCAGATCTAAAGTTTCAGATCATCCGTCACCGGAAGGCCCCTGAGCCAGCCAAGGTCGCTCTGGTAGAGCATCCTTATATCCTTTATATCAAATCTTATCATTGCAAGCCTCTCGATACCCAGACCAAAGGCAGCCACAGGGACCTCAACACCAAGCGGTTCGAGGACTTCAGGCCTGAACATACCTGCCCCTCCAAGTTCTATCCAGCTCTTCTTCTCAGGGAGGTATATTTCACATTCTGTTGAGAGGTAGGTGTAGGGGAAGTAAGCCGGCCTGAACCTCACCTCAAATCCCAGTTTTCTGTAAAACTCCCTCAGTATACCCAGGAGGTTTCTGAAGTTAACATCCTCCCCTGCGACGATACCCTCAACCTGGTGGAACTCTGGCAGATGCTTGTAGGTTATGGTCTCCCTCCTGAAAACCCTCCCAACAGAGAACATCTTGAGGGGTGGTTCATTCTCCCTCAGGAACCTGGCGGATACACAGGTTGTGTGGGTCCTGAGTACGCTCTGCATTGCAACGTCCCTGTCCCATTCATACTGCCAGCCCTCTGATCCAGTGGAGCCCCCTGTTTCATGGGCACTCTGCACAGCCCTCACAAGATCCTCATCCGGGAGTTCAGTTACCGGGGGATTTTTAACGTAGAAAGTGTCCTGCATCTCCCTTGCAGCGTGGTCCTGGGGCTGGAAGAGACAGTCAAAGTTCCAGAAGGCTGATTCAAGAAGGGGGCCCCTGGACTCCGTAAACCCCAGTTTAAGGAATATGAGCCTTATCTCATCAATTATGCGCCTCAGCGGGTGCATCTTACCCGGGTAAACCACAGGGTACTCTGCATCAATGTTGTAGCCCCTGTAGTGAAGCCTCCTCCAGGAGCCTGTCTTCAGGTGCTCGTGGGTGACCTGGGTAGCCTCCTCAGCGATCTCCACACCCCTCTCAAGGAGTCTCCTGCCCCCGGGTGTGAGTTCAATCCTGTGCTTCCTGACCTTTTTAATATCAACAATACCCTTTCTTCCTGCAAGGTCCTTAAGGGCCCCCTTCAGGTGTTCAGGAAGTTCCACGACCCTTATGGACCCTTTATCCAGGAGCATTTTAAGGAGTTTCTCATCATCTCCAGTTTCAGGGGGCCTCTCCTGGATGGCGGAAACCTTCCCGTCGGCTATCCTTGCCCATCCCTTTCTCACAAGCCAGCCTATTGCTATCCCTGATTCAGCCTTGTCAAGACCCGCCCTTCTGGAGATTTCGGACATTTCAAGTTCCCCCTCCCTGGAGAGAATATCCATGACCCTCCTCTCTGGAAGACCCTCAATTGCATAAACTTTCCCGTCATCTGTGAGTGATACTGCTTCCTCTACCTCCTTGATGACCCTCACAAATCCCCTTGATTCAAGGGCGCCCGCTGCACTCATCACGGATTTGATATCCATCTTCTGTGACTCTGCTATCTCCTCTGGTTTAAGTGGTTTATCTGAATCCTCAAATGCCTTCAGGACCTTTTTTTCGTAAATGTGAAGCTGATCGATTATTCTGTCAGGATCCATATTGATTCCTCCCTAATCCTCTTAATCCGGGTTTCATCTTTCTGAATAATAATCAAGAAGACCCACCATTATCGATGATGCCGTAAGATCCGCTGTTGTACCCGGGTTTAAACCGCTGCTGTGGAGTTTTCTGTCAAACCTTTCAGCACGTTTAAGCCCGGCCTCTGTGAGCACACCTCCTCTATCAACAATTTCAGCGGCCTCCTCTGAAACCTCCTCTGCTATTTTTTCATCATATTTCCTTGCTATGAGGGTGTCAGGGAACCTTGCAAGTATTGTGAGGAATGTCTGGACAACCGCCCTGTTCATTCCATGCTCCCCCACAGTGGCCTTGAAGACCGGAAACCCGACATTGAATGTGACTGGCATTCCTGATGTCAGCTCCCTTGCGATGAGGTCCCACTTGGAGGATATCTTCAGTGTATCAAAGAGTGTTATTTTCTCATCAAGTATCCTCTGCTGTGATCCGGGGTCATTGACATCGAGGCTTTCGTGTTCACCCATACCCCCTGGATTCGCAACAGAAATGGCTCTGTAAAGATTAACAGCATCATCAGGTGTTGTCTGAAGTATCAACCTGTTCACCTGTTCTCTTAACCCCTGCAGATCCCCCTCATCAACCATCCCTGCAGCTGCAGAGAGTGGTGCAAGGAGCATGACTATACCAAGGTTTGTGTTGGTGGAAACCCATTTCCCGGTATCCTCCACAGCCCTCAGTATCAGTTCCCCCAGTCCAATGGATGAGAGATCCAGGCTATCCCTCAGCTCGGTCCCCCTTCTGGCGGCGATGCGCATTGTATCCCCTATAACTATCCCGCTCACCAGAAAGTCCTCATAGACCATGTCATCAAAGTCACGGGTTCTGTGGACGTTACCTGGTTTCGGATAGCCGCTAACCTCCAGTACAGATGCTATCTGGGCTATCCTTGAAACATAGAGGGGATCCACTAGATCACCCCCAGAAGTTCCGGTGCGAAGTGTGAGATTATAAGGTCAGCACCCGCACGTTTTATTGATAGGATAGACTCATATATCGCCTCTTCAGTGAGGTAACCGCTGTTTATGGCTGCCATGAGCATTGAATACTCCCCGCTCACATTGTAGGCTGCAAGGGGGACCCTGAACCTGTCCTTCACAGCCCCTATCACATCCAGGTATGCCAGGGCGGGCTTCACCATCAGTATATCGGCGCCCTCCTCAAGGTCGAGTTCCGCCTCCATGAGGGCCTCGCTGACATTTGCAGGGTCCATCTGATATGATCTGCGGTCACCGAAGGAGGGGGCTGAAGAAACCGCATCACGGAATGGTGCGTAGAATGCAGATGCATACTTGATGGCATAGGACATTATCAGCGTGTCACTGAAACCTGAATCATCCAGGGCCCGCCTTATAGCTGCAACACGCCCATCCATCATATCTGAGGGGGCAACCACATCTGCACCGGCCTCTGCATGGGAGAGGGCTATCCTTGCAAGGACATCCAGGGTCTCATCATTGACCACCTCCCCCTCCACGACGATGCCACAGTGTCCGTGGGTTGTGTACTGGCAGAGGCAGACATCTGTCATGACAACGAGTTCAGTCTCCTCCTTCAGCCTCCTCACGGTCCTCTGCACAGCGCCATCAGGGTCATATGCTGATGAGGCAAGCTCATCCTTGGCGGAGGGCATGCCAAATAAGAGGACAGATGAAAGCCCCTCATCCTCAAGTCTGGATGCCTCAGAGACCGCATCATCCACAGAGTACCTGTACTGTCCAGGCATTGTATCTATGGGCTCAGGTTTACCCCCTTCAAGTTTTTCACTCACAAAGATGGGGTAGATGAGGTCCGATGGGTGCAGCCGTGTTTCTCGGAGAATTTCACGTATCTGTGGACTCTTCCGCAATCTTCGCATCCTTTTTGTGGGAAACTCCATAATATCACTCACTGGTAACTCTTAAAAGATTGAAGAGGATGATATTTATTACATTTTCACCGCTAAAAAACATAACGCCCTGATGCTGTACTGACCTGAAGAATGCTTCATTTGGCATCACGATTCCACATCCACCAGGACCTCAACCCTCCTTACCGCCTCATCAACAGCATCGGGGTCCATAACTATTTTCAGAGCACCTCTGGGGCACCTCTCAGCGCATCTTCCGCATATGAGGCACCTCCCGGTATCATGCTGTGCTGTGTCTCCACTGATGGCACCTGTAAAACATGCCTCCCCACAGCGACCGCAAAGAACACACCTTTCAGGGCCCCTTACCATAGTGACCCCCTCCATTGGTGTTATGGAGGACGCTATGTCCTCAGAAAGAAAAGGTGTCATCCTCCAGAGACAGCAGCATTCACAGCAGTTGCAGATAGAAAGTAATTCATCATGTGGACCTGAATTGAGCCAGACAGAGTCTATCCTGTTTCTACCTATTATGTGAACCAGACCTGCCTCCCTGCACCTTTCAATGTGATCAAGGGCCTCCTCCTTTGATATGAGGCCTCCAACCTTATCCGATATCCTCAGTGCCCCGGGGCCCAGGAAGAGACAGCCGAGATCATGGGGATAGTCACTGCAACCGGATGAAACCCTGCATATACAGAAGTCCATCCTGAATATGTGCTTTGAGCGAAGTATCATCCTCCTTAAAACATCTGATGGCAGCACGGTACTCTCCGGTGGCTGAAAACTCCTATTTACTTCAACCGACGCGTCCCTGGGTATGACCTGTATATCGTCCCCCTCAAAGAACAGTCTCCTGACAATTTTCCTGAAGGTATCTGACCTTTTGGTGATCCTTGCAAGTTCAAATCTCCTCTGGAACGTTCTTTTTATTATTGCAATACTCAGATCAGTGAAATCAATCACCCAAATCACCATAGAGTTTCCCTGGGAGAGGATCCCCCTCACCATGAACCCGCCCCCTGTAATACAGTTTTCCGTGTCTCACAATGAGGGCATGGTACTCCTGAAAGACCCTGAAATCAGGTTCAAGGTTTTCTTCAAAGATCCCCTTTATCACCGAATAGCCCTCATCCCCCTCTATAATGCCGGTATGGGATAACATCCTCCTTGTGTACGCATCAACCACGAATTCAGGTTTTCTGTATCCATAGAGGAGGATGGAATCCGCGGTCTCATATCCAACACCCCTTACCCCCAGGAGCTCCTTCCTGGATGGGCTGGTGCCCTCAAGGGAGATGAAGAACTCTGAAATCCCCCTCAGGTATGATGCCTTCTGTCTGTAGAAACCGGCACATCTGATGGCACCCTCAAGTTCATCGTCATCAGCTGCAAGTATATCCTCAGGGTCAAGGGCACCCATTGATGCGAGGTTGCGGAGTGCAGCTGCAGCTGAGTCCCATGACGTGTTCTGGGTGAGTATTGTCCCCGCCATCACCTCAAAGATTTCGGTCTCAGATGATGGTGGAGTGTAGTCGCCAGGGTGGTACCTGAGTTTGAGGGTATCCCTATCAAGGAGCGGCCACCACCCCTGGGGACCATAGAGTTCCATGAGCACCCTGTAGATATCCATGAGCACCTTCATGTATAGGGATAAGTATGGAGACCACAGTTAAAGGTTTAGGTTACAGGCACTGATAGCATGTGGAGGTGTCGCGCCGACTCACCATACTGGAATAGAATGCTGCACCATCACACACCACACACCTCAGATTCTTCAGATCCACAAACACACCGGCCTCAGCTAAGTCAGTTCACAAATTCTCTGGAAAATCTGCACACATCGGCTTCAGCTGATCAGTTTATTAATTAAAAGCTACACAGATAAGTGCATGAAATATGAAATCATAAACAGACCAAGTTACAGTATGGCAAATATCCAGCTTGCAAGCGGTGAAGCCATAAAGGCAGAGGCCGGTGCAATGGTGAGTATGAGCTCCAACATAGAGATCCAGACCGAAACAGGGGGTCTTCTGGGGGCTGTTAAAAGATCCATGCTTGGAGGGGAAAGTATCTTCCTCAACACCTTCCGGTCACAGGGAATGGGTGAGATACAGCTTGCACCATCATATCCAGGAGATGTTGAGGTCATTGAAACCCATGAGACACTCTATGCTCAGAGCGGCTCATTCATGGCGGCTTCAGAGGATGTGGAGATAGATACCAAATTTGGGGGTTTCAAAACATTCTTCGGAGGTGAGGGCCTCTTCCTGCTTAAAGTGAGGGCCTCCGGACCCATATTCCTCTCAAGTTTCGGGGCAATATACCACAGGGAACTTGTGAATGAGAGGTTCGTTGTGGACACAGGCCACATCGTAGCCTTCACAGAGGGCCTTGACTTCCATGTGCGAAAGATCGGAGGACTTAAAAGCACATTTCTCAGTGGAGAGGGACTTGTAGCCGAATTTGAAGGTACAGGAACCGTTTACATGCAGACAAGAAGTGTTGATAGCTTCGTTGGATGGTTAATACCCATGCTCCCCTCAAGGGATTAGGTTGATGAATTCATAACTCATGGTGGTGATTCGGTGGCTGGGAACAGTACCGGCAAAGTATTCAGGGTTACAACCTTCGGGTCCAGCCATGGACCTGCACTTGGGGCGGTTATCGATGGCTGCCCCGCAGGCCTTAAACTGAGTGAAGAGGACATCCAGAGGGAACTGGACAGGAGAAGACCCGGTACGAGCAGTTTAACTACCCCCAGGGGTGAAATGGACAGGGTTGAGATACTTTCAGGGATATTCGAGGGTAAAACAGACGGGACCCCCATAGCAGGAATTGTCAGGAACCGTGACGTTGACTCTGCAAGTTACAGTAACCTCAAGTCGGTGCCAAGACCCGGCCACGGCGACTACACCTGGAGGGTCAGGTTCGGCCACTATGACCACCGTGGAGGTGGCCGTGGAAGTGGAAGGGTAACCATTGGACACGTGATTGGCGGGGCGGTTGCAAAGAAACTCATCGGAACCCATGGTATCCAGGTGAACGCACACGTGGTACAGGTGGGTGACATCAGGGCAGACCGGGTAAACCTGAAACTGATAGGGGAGTACGCAGAGAGAAACCCTGTTAGATGTGCTGATCCCGCTGCGGCCAGATTGATGGAGAAAGCCATCCTTGATGCTAAGGAAATGGGTGACTCCATTGGCGGAGTCGTTGAGGTTGTGGCGCTGGGGGTGCCCGCCGGGCTTGGAGACCCTGTCTTCAGTAAACTTGACGCTGAACTCGCAGCCGCACTCATGGGTATCGGGGCTGTGAAGGGTGTGGAGATAGGAATGGGATTTGAGGTTGCAGAGCACCATGCCAGTGAAATAAACGACGAGTTCTACATCTCTGGCGGTGAAATAAGGACAACCACCAACACCTCAGGGGGTATACTCGGGGGTATATCCAGCGGCATGCCCATAACTGCAAGGATAGCTGTGAAGCCCACACCATCAATATCGCTGCCCCAGAGAAGCGTCGACCTTGAGATGATGGAGGAGACCGGGATTGAGATCCATGGAAGGCACGACCCCTGCATATGCCCGAGGGTTGTGCCTGTGGCCGAGGCCGCAGTCGCGATGGTCCTTGCAGACCACATGATAAGGGCCGGTTTCATCCACCCCACAGATATAAGCAAGAAGGAAAATGACGGATAAACTGGTTGAATTCCTTGAGGAACTCAGCAGGGCGCTTATAGCCTCAGGAAACTCTGTTTCTGAGACTGAAAGAATTTTAAGAGGCATTGCAGAGTCACAGAATGTGGAGGTTGAGGTTTCGGTCCTCCCAACCATGTTGATAATCAAGGCTGGCGGGGAGACATCACGGATGAGCCTTGCAGCCCAGTCACCAGGTGTGATGCCTCTCCACCAGGTTACAAAGATTTACAGGCTCATTGACGCTGTCAGGTCAGGCGGGACCGAAATCAGCGACGCACTTGATGAACTCAGGGAAATAGTGGGTGGACCCCACAGGTTCGGGCGCTACGGGATGTTCCTCGGGTACCTGCTCCTCTCAGTGGGGATAGCCTTCCTGATACAGCCTGATCTGAACCTTGTTGTCTATTCCTCCCTTCTGAGCGTAATATCAGGTGCGCTGATAGTGCTGGGTTATGGTAACAGGAGGCTCTCCCTAATCATGCCTGTACTCGCCTCCTTCACGGTTTCAGGTGTTGCATTCTTTCTGATAAGGGCGGGGGCCGTCACAGGTAACCTCACCCTCATTGTACCCCCACTCATATACTTCATCCCGGGGGTCACCCTCACAACGGGCATATATGAACTTGCAAGCGGTGAACTCGTATCAGGGTCCAGCAGGGTGATATACGGCTGCATGGTTCTTCTCCTCCTCTTTTTGGTGTCCTGATGGGTATGCAGCTCAACAGGTTCCCGCAGGAGGAATTTGCAGCTATAAAAATATCAGCCATAAGTTACAGCCCATATCTGGGGGCATTCCTATTTGCCGTTGGCATATACCTCTTCCTCTCCGTCTACCGGAGTGATTTTCCATGGATACTCCTTGTACTCTACACGGCACTGGTTGGTCAGCAGCTTGGAAACACCATGGGGGGTGGGCTTCTCGGGGCCTTTCTTGGCGCCCTCTCCATGACACTGGTGGCAAGGGCCATTGAGATGGCCGGTAAAACCCCGCACTTTGTCACGCTCTACCCTGCCTTCTGGTTCCTTGCACCGGGGTCCATAGGGTTCATAGGACTTGCCAATCTCCTTGGAAAGAATTACCTGACATCCATTGCAGAGATAACGCTCTTTTCAATGACGGTGATCGCCATAGCCCTCGGACTCCTGGTTGGAGCGCTTCTAACCGAACCATTCCATGAGAAAATAAGAGCCCCGGGCGGGGATTGAACCCGCGACCTCGGGATTACGAATCCCGCGCTCTCCCACCTAAGCTACCGGGGCATATCAGGGATTAATGCATTTTTATTATATAAAATTTTGGTGCTCAGGTGATAGATCATCTACCCTCAGCACCATCTCAGGTAATTAAATCAGCGGATCATGTTAAAAATGCCGCTCTCATCCAGTTCAATTTTCATCCCATCCCTTGCTGCCAGTGTACGGATCCCTGTGGCCTCCTGAACCCTGAATGCCTCCATTTCAGGGTCATTGAGTATCATCTTCATTCCAAGGTGGTTCATCACCGCAAGTCCCGGTTCAACCTCCTCAACGAGTTTTATGAAGTCATCGGTGCACATGTGACCCCTTATATGGTCATTACCGGGTCTTATGACGCTTGCTATGAGAACATCCGCATCCCTGTGGTATTCTGAGAGCCCATCAAAGTATTCTGTATCCGATGTGTAGGATACTGTAAGATCACCGGCCCTCAGTTTGAATCCCACCCCTGTGGGGTCTCCATGCACGGTCCCTGTACCCATCACCTCAATCTCCCCTATCTCCACGGTCTCGCCGGGGGATAGTGTCAGGCAGCGAGATTTTCTCTTGTGATAATCTGATATGCAGGGACCCCAGTCCCTGTAGCCATCTATGACACTCACACTACCCACAACAGTCCCATTCTGGCGGGTCATCCCTCTTGTCATCGCCTCTATGAGTACCTCGGCGTCGGTGTAATGGTCCGTATGTGAATGTGAGACCATGACTGCATCCAGTTTTCTGGGGTCAGCATCGAACTGGTAGGACCTCACAAGGGCACCCGGACCGGGATCCACATGGATGTTCATTCCACCGAATCCATCAATTCTAAGTCCACCGGTCATCCTCTTCTGTGTTATGGTGGCGAAATCGTCCGCCACCACTCCCCAGAAATGTTAGCCTCATTTTATATCACCTATCTATGTAATGGGGGGAGATTATAAAAATCTATCCCCCTGACGATTTCTTAAAAGTCTATTCCTCAGTGCGGCAGATTATGACGTCGCACTCAAGTTTTATGTCCCTGCCGTCCACGCAGAGGTTCTCGTTCCTCACAGCGACCCCCTCACCTGCAGCCACCGCAACATCGTCTGAGAGCCTCATGAGAACATTCTCACCGGGGCCTGCAACACGTTTCCATCTGGTGTCGTAGGCCTCGACACCATCTGAAAGTTTCACCTCAACATGGTTGCCGTCCTGACTGATTACACGGCCAACCTCCCCCTCAGTGAGTATTCTGGATGCCAGTTTCATCTCCTCTCTGCGATCAAGCATCTCTTGTTTAAGTTTAGCCCTCCACTTCTGGAGGAGCCGGACGTCCCTAACGATTGTATCGCTGAGAAGCTTATGTGCGCTCCTTTTATCCAGTGAGGGACTCTTCATGAAGATATCATATTTACTGCCAACTGAGGGGGTTCTGGATGAAACGTAATCCATGAGTTCCCTGAAAAGATTTTCAACCTCCTTGAGGGTCGTCTTTGTCTTCCACCTCTTCTTAAGGAACCTGTTTGTCAGTTCCTTGGCCACCTTATTTCCGAAGACGATTATCGCAGTTTCACCCTTCTCCATGCTGGTTATCCTTGAGCCTGTGAGATCTATTATCTGATAGGCCCCTGTTGTTGCGTATATCCTTCTCCTCTTTGTCTCGAATGGGGTTTTCTGGCTTATCTCCCCAACAACCACATCCCCCAGGCTTCTCACCTTGGCTGTGTCATCTGTGACCTTTATACTGACACCAAGCTCCGACGCCCTTCTGTGGAGTTCATCGTCACTCTTTATCTTCCCACTGTATAGTTCCTCTTCAAGCTTTTCCCTCTTTGATTTATCCCCAAAGTAGGCTATTCTGCGTTTGTCTCCTGCTATCACGCATCCCCTGGTACTTATGTATGTTATGATGAGACTCATTGTGGATCACCAACAGGTACCATATCTGGTGGGGGAAATAATAAATGATTCGAATGACCCCTCGCCCTGGCAGCAGCCCATCTATTAATATTAATAAAGCCGGATCAACATAATTGATGTTGAGGGGGAGTAAATGAAAGGTAAAGAATTCACCAATTCTCTGATAAATGAGAAGAGTCCCTACCTGCTTCAGCATGCCCACAACCCTGTTAACTGGTATCCATGGGGGGATGAGGCTTTTCAGCTGGCACGGGAGGAAGAAAAACCCATATTTCTATCCATAGGTTACTCAACATGTCACTGGTGCCATGTGATGGCACGGGAATCCTTTGAGGACCCTGAAATCGCGGGAATACTCAATGAAAACTTTGTTGCTGTGAAGGTGGACAGGGAGGAGCGCCCTGACATCGACGCCATATACATGAGGGTCTGCCAGATGATGACCGGGACAGGTGGCTGGCCACTCACAATCATCATGACACCTGAGGGGGAACCCTTCTTTGCAGGGACCTACTTCCCGCCCGATGACAGGGGCGGTGTACCGGGTCTCAGGACAATCCTCGAAAGGGTGGTTCTGCTCTGGAAGAACGACCCTGATGGAATAGTAAAAACCGCCAGGGAGGTTGTCAGTGCCCTTAAAAAATCTGTGAAAGAATCATCCAGACTCAAACCCGGAACCGTGGATGCTGCATATGAGTATCTAAGGAGGAATTTCGATGCCAGGAACGGCGGCTTTGGATCCTACCAGAAGTTCCCGACCCCCCACAACATCTACTTCCTCCTGAGGTATCATCTGAGGCGAAGGGACGATGATGCCCTCGGGATGGTTAACCTCACCCTGAGGAGGATGAGGTACGGGGGCATATATGACCAGCTGGGTTACGGATTCCACAGATACGCGGTTGAACCCACCTGGACTGTGCCCCACTTCGAGAAGATGCTCTATGATCAGGCGCTGATACTGAAAGCCTACCTGGAGGCCTTCCAGGTTACCGGTGATGATCTCTACAAAAAGACATCCCTTGAGATGGTTGAATACGTTCTTGGGAATCTCCAGTCCCCAGAGGGGGGTTTCTATTCAGCGGAGGATGCCGAGAGTGAGGGAGTTGAGGGTAAGTACTACCTCTGGAGGGCCTCTGAGATACGCAGGGCCCTGGGGGATGATGCGGATGTTGTGATGCGCTATTTCAACGTGCTTGAGGATGGAAACTTTGCAGGTGACGTGAGGGGTGAGAACATACTTCACATCGGCTCCCCCGGAAGGGTTGCAGAGGAGTTCAACCTCACCCTGGCTGAGTTAAATGAGATCATAGAAAATGCAAGGGGTGTCCTCCTTGAGATGAGGATGGAGCGACCGGCCCCCGCCCTGGATGATAAGATATTAACGGACTGGAACGGACTTATGGTGGGGGCGCTTGCAGCGTGTGGGAGGATCCTCGACAGTGATGAGGCCCTGGACGCTGCAGAGAGGTGCCTCAAATTCATCATGGACAACCTGCACATGGATGGTGAGCTTCTTCACCTCTATCGTGACGGTGATGCTGGAATAGACGGGAAACTCGATGACTACGCATTTCTCATCTGGGGCCTCCTTGAGATGTATGACGCGACCTTCAGGAAGGATTACGTTGAGATGGCCCTTGAACTCTCAGAATCCCTTGAGAATAAATTCGGTGCCCCTGATGGTGGATTCTATTCAACCGATGACCCCAGGCTAATATTAAGACCCAGGAATGCTGCTGATGGTGCCATCCCCTCAGGAAACTCTGTTCATATGCTGAACCTCCTCAGGCTGGGGGGCATCCTTGAGGATGATGAGCTAGCAGAATCTGCCAGGGGCGTGATGAGGGCCTTTGCCGGTGATGTTGAATCTGCGCCGGCAGCCCATACATTCCTCCTATCCCATGCAGAGTGGGCCATAAGTGGAGGCAGGTCCCTCACTGTCGTCTGCAGCGGGAAACCTGTTATACCCGTGGAGCTCAGGAAAAGGCTGATACCTGATTTTACCATCACCGTCATGCCCCGTGACTGGCCCATTGCACCTTCACACCTCAGGGATAAGAGAGCTCCATCTGAGGGCTGCGCCTATTACCTCTGTGATGGCAGCAGATGCTACCCCCCGGTGAATGATCCGGTGGAAGTCATGGAACACCTGGGGGTGATCTAGGATGGAGATGCACAGACACCATGAAATGGAATACAGGAGGAGATTCATTGTATGCCTCCTCCTCACCATCCCTGTTATCCTGCTTGGTGAACTGCCAACAGGGACTGTTCTGGTAAGCTTTGAGGGTAGTGAACTGGTTGTTCTGATCATATCATCCATCATATTCTTCTACGGGGGCTACCCCTTCCTGAGGGGATCCGTGAGGGAGATTTCATCCAGAACCCCCGGTATGATGACCCTCATCGCCGTGGCCATAACCGTGGCCTACATCTACAGCCTCGGGGTACCGGCCGGCCCTGGGGGTATGGTGTTCTTTGTTGAACTTGTAACCCTAATTGACGTCATGCTCCTCGGGCACTGGATCGAGATGAGATCTGTCAGGAGCGCCTCCGGGGCAGTTGAGAGGCTTGCAAGGCTCATCCCCAAGAAGGCCCACCTCCTGGTGGATGGAAAGGTTGAAGATGTTGATGTGGCCACCCTCAAACCAGGCGACATCGTGCTTGTGAGGTCAGCAGAGAAGATACCAACGGATGGAACCGTGATAAAGGGGGAATCCCATGTGAATGAGGCGCTGCTCACCGGGGAGTCGGTTCCCGTCAGAAAGTCCCCTGGTGACCGGGTTATTGGGGGTTCCATAAACACCGGAGGCCCCCTCACTGTAGAGGTGGAGCGCGTTGGTGAGGAATCATTCATTTCCCAGATAATCCGGCTTGTGGGGATGGCCCAGGAGGGGAGGACAAGGACTCAGGTGCTGGCAGACAGGGCAGCATTCTGGTTAACAGTTGTTGCCCTTACCGGTGGGGTCCTCACATTCACAGCATGGTACGGCCTTGGTATGGGAGCATTCTTCTCACTTGAAAGGTCAGTGACGGTCATGGTAACAGCCTGCCCCCATGCCCTGGGACTTGCAATACCCCTTGTGATAGCTGTCTCCACCGCAATCTCAGCAGGGAGGGGCATACTCATAAGGAACCGGGAAGCCTTCGAGAACGCCATGAACCCTGATGTTGTTGTTTTTGACAAGACAGGAACACTGACGGTGGGTGAACTCGGGATAACCGATGTCATATCCTTTGACCCTGAAATGGATGAGGGGGAGATACTATCCTATGCTGCAGCCGTTGAGTCAGCCTCCAGTCACCCCATAGCCAGGGGCATAGTTGAGGCCGTGGATGAGGTGCTCCCTGTGGAGAACTTTGCAGCGATAGGTGGAAGGGGTGTTATGGGGCATGTGAACGGCTCAAGGGTGAAGGTACTCAGCTACAGTTACACAGAGGAACTCGGACTCATGGTTAAGGACCCCAGGGTTGATGAACTCATGGATCAGCCTAAAACCACGGTCTTTGTAACTGTGAACGATGAACTCAAGGGCTGCATTGCCCTTGCAGATGTCATACGCCCCGAGGCCAGGGATGCCATCAGGATACTCAGATCCCGCGGTATAAGGTGCATGATGTTAACCGGTGACAGCCAGAGGGTCGCCGGCTGGGTTGCCTCCGAACTTGGCATTGATGAATACCAGGCACAGCTCATCCCCCAGGAGAAATATGAGGTCATAAGGGGACTGCAGGATGACGGGCTCAGGGTTGCAGTGGTGGGGGATGGTGTAAATGATGCCCCGGCCCTTGCACAGGCAGATATCGGCATAGCCATAGGGGCCGGGACCGATGTGGCGATTGAAAGTGCCGATGTGGTGCTTGTGAGGAGCAACCCCCTTGATGTTGTTGACCTCATGGACCTTGCATCGGCCACCTACAGCAAGATGAAGGAGAACCTGATCTGGGCCACTGGTTACAACGTCATAGCCCTCCCTCTTGCAGCCGGGGTGCTGTATGGCCAGGGCCTCATCCTGACACCCGCCATGGGGGCCATACTCATGTCTGTAAGTACTGTCATAGTGGCCCTCAATGCCAAGACATTCAGTTTCAGGGGTCATGGCGGTTAAGTTCACAGGCAGAGAACATAAAATGAAAGGATTTAATATGAGTTGCTTGCATATATTGGATGGGTGAAAAAAATGAAAAGGACCCTGGAGAACCTTACAAAGGCCTTCATTGGTGAAAGCCAGGCGAGGAACAGATACACCTTCTATGCGAAAATTGCAAAGAAGGAAGGATTCGAGCAGATATCCGAGATATTCCTGACCACCGCCGAGAATGAGAGGGAACACGCCAAGTGGCTCTTCCGCCTCATAAATGAACTCAGGAAGGAGGCAGGGGATGAACCCGAGTCCATCGTTGTGGACGCAGAGGCCCCCCTCATCCTCGGAAGTACCGATGAGAACCTGATAGCCGCCATTGCAGGTGAGCACTACGAGAACAGCGAAATGTACCCTGAATTTGCCGATGTTGCAGAGGAGGAGGGGTACCCTGAGATTGCCAAGAGACTCAGGGCGATAGGAGAAGCGGAGAAGCACCACGAGGAACGTTACAGAAAGCTGCTTAAAGTTGTTGAAACAGGCAAGGTTTACAGGAAGGATGAACCTGTGGCCTGGGTCTGCAGGAAGTGTGGCTACGTCCATGAGGGTACAGAGCCACCAGAGAAGTGTCCATCATGTGACCACCCCACCAGGTACTTCCAGGTGAAATGTGAGGAGTACTAGAAGGGAAGCCCTATGACAGAGAGGAACCAGATATTCAGGTGCAACGTCTGCGGGAACATCGTGGAGGTACTCAACCCTGGCGCGGGTCAGCTGGTATGCTGCAACCAGCCAATGGAGCTCCTCGTTGCAAGAAGAACAGATGTTGGGCCAGAGAAACACGTGCCCGTCGTTGAGAGGAGCGGTGATGGAATCAGGGTTAAAATTGGTGAGGTACCCCACCCAATGGAGGAGAACCATCACATACAGTGGGTAGAGGTCATAGCAGGGACAGAGGTCCACAGGAGGGATCTCAGGCCAGGTGACAGGCCAGAGGCTGAATTCCCTGTTGACCCTGACTCAGAGTTCATGGTGAGGGCCTACTGCAATATCCATGGACTCTGGTACTGATGGTTCAATCAACCTTTTATTTTCATAGAATGAACTTTTAGTTGCTCTAAATTCAATTAGAGAGTGCTCTGGTACGTATCAGTATGGATGCTCTGGAGAGTTTTTATGGAAGGAGGCTTTATTTTATGAAAATTAAGTATATAACCATGATAGTTAAAGATATGGATGAATCCGTCCGCTTTTACAGGGATGTCATGGGTTTTGAGGTGGATAGCCACTATGACCTTGGAGATCATGGTGAGATAACCATCCTCCGGGGTGATGGGGAAACCATGGTGGAACTCATAAGGAATCCCGTCAACAAAGAGGGTTTATTCTCGGTTGGAATGGACGTCGATGACCTTGAAGTCACACTGCAGGAGCTGAGATCCCGGGGGGCAAGGGTTGTAATGGATCCAACACCCATAACTGTGGGAAAACTTGCATTCATAGAGGACCCCAATGGGGTGAGGATAGCCCTGATTCAGCACACGGATGGGGACTGAACCTCAATTTACAGATCATCCGGTTCCATGACCGGTGAAAATTCTGGCTCCATAAACCATGCTCAGGATAACCCAACCCACAATCACAAAAAACCTCACATAACCCCTACAGATAAACTACCCAAACCCAAAACCTTTACCCAAACCCAAAACTTTTATTTTTCAAATTATAAAATCCCCTCCATGAAGAGGATCTATCTTATGGCACTCCTTCTTCTTACCGTAAGTGTGAGTGGCTGCATAACTTCAGGGAACAGCAGCATCAACCAGCTTGCCCCCCAGATAAATGATCATATAAAGAAGGGTGATGCTTATTTCAATGAATCAGCACTTGCAGCAAACAGCTTCAAACTGGACGATGCGCTTTCAAAGTGCGAACTTGCAGAGAGTGAGTATAGTTCCGCCAGGACCCTTGCATCCGAGGCCCTGAATCATGCTAAGGACACAGGTGACCCCATAGTGGTCAACTACATCGAACTCCTGGTATCTGAGCTGGAGGCAAAACTCAACGCCACCCAACAGCTTAAGAATGCCATACAGATGTTCACACTGAAAGACACTGAGAGCGGGAACTCAAATATAGAACTTGCAAATGGTTACATGCTGAGTGCAAAGGAATTAGAAAGAAAAAGACAGGAAATTGTAAATAAAAATCCCGAAAGGTTCAGTTAAACTTACAGTACACACCCCTTATCTAAAAATCCTGAAAGGTCCAGTTAAACTTACAGTACACACCCCTTATCTAAAAATCCTGAAAGGTTCAGGTCCCCTACGGGGCCCCTTCAACCTCCAGGAACCTTTCGCCTGTGATTCTGACAGCCACTGACCCAAGGGGTGCTGTGAAGAGTATGGCGAGTACCGCCATTGCAAGTATTGTTTGACCCGCTGCAACCCCCGCGGCAAGGGGTATTGCACCCACAGCTGCCTGCACAGTAGCCTTTGGTATGTAAGCTGCTATGCAGAATACCCTTTCCCTCAAATTAAGGTTGGAGCCTCTGAGTGCCAGGAGCACGCCCATACTCCTTGCTGCAAGACCCAGGATTACCACTGCCAGTCCCAGGAGTCCCACCTGGAATATGAGTTTAACGTCAACCGCTGCCCCCACAAGCACAAAGAGAAGTATCTCTGCAAATATCCATACCTTGTTGAATTTCTCAGAGAGCTTGAGTCCTGTTTCAGGCATCCTCTCAAGTATAACAAGCCCTGTTACCATCACACCAACAAGTGCGGCTATGGGGACATGGGCACTGAGTATATCCCCTGCATTCTTAAGGAGTATTGCCGCGCCCAGGATGATGAGTGTCTTCTCAGTGTTTCTTATCTCAAATTTCCTGAAGAGATACACAAGGGCAAGACCAAGGGCAAGACCCGCAACCATACCTGTCAGTATTGATATCGGGACCCCCAGGACCTCCACAAGAAAGTTAACCTGCTGTCCCTGATACATTCCCAGGAACGCCGAGAAGAGGGTTATTGAAACAACGTCATCCACAGATGCACCTGTCAGTATAATGGTGGGTATACCCTTGGCTGTCCCCATCCTCCTCTCAATGAAGGAGAGCATCTGTGGGACTATAACTGCAGGTGAAACCGCGGCTATAACAAAACCAAGGATACCCGCCTCTATGAGTGAAAGGCCCAGTATGTAGTGGGCTGCGAACATCACAGCGAAACCCTCAACGACATCGGGTATGAAACTCATCTTAACTGCGGTCATGCCCACCTTTCTTAGGCTTTCGAGGTTTATACCAAAACCAGCCCTCAGGAGGATTATTATGAGTGCTATGACCCTGAGGTCGGGTGAAACGTCCATTATACTTTTTGATATAAGGTTCAGTCCATGGGGACCTATCAGAATGCCCAGTACAAGCATCCCCAGGATTCCCGGTATCCCGATGCGGTTGAATACCCTGCTGAACAGAAGACCAAGTAAGATAATAACAGCTACGCTGAATGCAACATACTCCAAATTGATACCTCCATCTGGAGGATAGCTCCTCCTACATTTTTTCTGCAGGAGTCATCAGCCAGAAAAAGCGTTTAAAGGTGGACTCCATCACCTATATACTGAACTTCAGGTTGATTTATATAAATTTTCCGGTTGCTTTCATCTAAGGAACCTTCCTCTCCATCCGTTCAACACCAGCTATTACAGCTATGGCAGCTGACTGGGTTATAATTGAAAACAGGACAACCGCAGGTATCCACAAACCGTAGAGGTAGCCCATAAGGAGGCTTCCCGAAAACCAGGCGACTCCAAAAACCATGTTGAACGTCCCGTAGGCTGAGCCCCTCCTCTCTGGTGGAGAAAACCTTGAAACTGCGGCCCTCATAACAGACTCCTGTGCACCCATACCCACACCCCAGAGTGCCGCCCCAGTAACTGCCGCCACTGAGCCGCCAAGGAAGGCAAGGGGGGCCATAGAGCATGGAGATTAACACCGCAAGGGCCATGACCCTGAAACCATACCTGTCAAAGTACCTTCCAAAGATGAGAGCTGAGACGGCATCTGTGAGCATGGCAAGGGAATAAAGGACAGGAATCATTGAGGGTCCCATAACCCCACTCACTCCAAGGTGGTAACCCACAAGTGGAAAATCAGCGTATCCGAGGGCTATGAAACATACAGCGAGCATGTAAATCCAGTAGGAACCTCTGAATGATGTGTAATCAATTCCTGTTGAGGTTTCAAGTTCACCTGGACGTGGAAAGAGGAGGTAACCTGCAGTTAAAACTGAGAGCGCCATGACCGCCGGAACTGCAAGGATCAGGAACCCCTCCCTGAAGCCTCCGCCAAGTGCCAGAACAATGAAAACTATGAGGGGTCCTGCAACAGCCCCAATCTGGTCAAGGGCCTCATGTATCCCGAATCCAGTACCATGACCCATACCTGAGGATGCATATGATAAAATAGCATCCCGGGGTGGTGTTCTGAGGCCCTTACCCACCCTCTCCATTATTATCAGGAGAACCGCCGCCTGCCAGTTACCTGCAAATGCAAGAGAGGCACAGCTATAAGGTTGATCAGGTAGCCGGCAAATGTTATGAACCAGTACCTCCCTGTTCTATCTGAGATGTACCCTGAAAGGAACCTTATAATGTACCCTGAAAGTTCACCGAACCCTGCCGCAAATCCAACCATGAATGCGCTGGCGCCGAGAAAGGCCATGAATGGCCCTGTTATTCCCCTGGCACCCTCATAGGTCATGTCTGCAAATAGGCTCACAATTCCGAGTATGATTATGAACTTAGCCGCCCTATTCATGGTAAACCCCCATAGAAAAATGAGTCTCCCTCCCCCTTACGAATTTAACTGCCTGTAAAATCCCGGCAGAGGAATGAATTTCCAGTTTAGAGATAATCATCACCTTAACCCCTGAACAGAATGTAAACCGCCCTATAGGTGTACTCAGGTTCAGATATGCCCATATACAGTGACCTCCTGAATCCCCCATCAGGGTTTCTCAATTTCAATATAAAGTCTCCCACATCATGTTTCATTCCCCTGAGGATCTCGTTGACCCTGAAACCTGCGTAAACCGTCTCAATGTATGGCGGATGGGACAGGGGCGTGAAGTTCCAGCCCCCCTCACCCCAGCAGGAATCAGCAAATTCAAGCACCTCCTTCCTGCTGAAATTCACACCATGGGCCTCCAGTATCTCAACCGCAAAATGGGTGTTTATGATGTCTGAACCGTGCCTTCCAAAACCGCCGTCATCGTTCTGAAGCGAAAGAACCCATTCAGGGACCCCCTCAAGGTATTCACCATGGAGGCGGAGAACCGAATCCATGTAATACGTTATTTCAAGCTTTGATCTTCTGTAGGACCTTCTTAGAAGATCGAGAAATCTATCCTTTACCCTGAATTCCCTGCCATAATCAGCCAGCAAACTGCACCTGTAGAAAAGTCCCTGGGCAGCGAAGCTACCCCTCGAGTGAAGCTCCTCAAGCCAGTCAAGGGTTCTCGCAACATCATCAGGGAGAGAATCAATGACCTCCAGGGACTTTATGGCGTAATACGTATTTTTAGAGTCAGGAAGCCCCTCATAAAGTGTGTAACCCCCTGATGGGTGTCTCCTCCTGTCAAAAAAGTTAATGATTCCCACAACCATGGGTGACGTCCCTGACATCTTATTCCCCCGGCTCCACAACAATCAAATATAAATAATGAACGCCGCCATTATATAATAAGTTCCCGTTATTTATCATTAAATAAATCGTTTCTATGAGGAATACCATGATCCAGTCATGTAGTGAATGTAAGGGTAAGGGTTACCGTGTTAAAAGTTACAAAATATGCAGCGCATGCCATGGGACAGGCTACCAATCAACGGAGGATATTAAGGACCACTTCAAGGGTGTATCAAACACTGCAAGGCAGAGGTTCGACCTTGAGGAGGCCCATGATGTGCCCTGCGAGGTATGCAGGGGAAAGGGTGAGGTCGAGGTGAGGGAACCCTGCCCCAACTGTGGAGGAAAGGGTGAGGTGAACATATGCCCCTCATGTGGAAAGAGGATAAGTGGCAGGGACGAGTACTGTCCTGACTGCCAGAAGAAGGAACACGTATACGTCCTCCACCCGGCATGCACCATCGACGACCTTGAGGTTGGAAGCGTATACCGTGGAAAGATAACGAGGATAGAAAAATATGGTGTCTTCGTGAGCCTCAACAGCCATGTCTGGGGACTCATGAGGGGCCTCTTCCCTGACCACAGAATCGGTGACGAAATATTCGTCAGGGTATCCCATGTAAAGCCCTACAAGGGCGAGGTTGACATGATACCCGCCAGTATAAAGGGACCATATGAGATCGTTAAATTAAAAAAGGACCTCCCAAGGACAAGAATAGCTGATATAGACACCAAGAGTCTTGGTAAAACAGTGAGAATAGTGGGTGAGGTCATACAGATACAGCAGACCTCAGGACCAACAATATTCACAATCTCAGATGAGACAGGGACAACCTGGGCAGCGGCCTTTGATGAGCCAGGCATAAGGGTCTACCCCCACATCCAGATAGGACACATAGTTGAGGTTATAGGTGAGGTTAACCAGCACACCGGTAAGATCCAGATAGAATCAGAGTCCATTGAACGCCTCATAGGAAAGGATGCTGCTGAGGCAAGGAGGCTCATCGATGAGGCAATTGACAGGAGGGCAGAACCTAAGAGGAAGGACCTCCTCATAGAAAGCGAAACCCTTGAAAAACTGAGGCCAAAACTCATTGAAGCAGCCAAGGCCATAAGAAGGGCAATATACGATGGAAGATCCATACTGGTAAGGCACCATGCAGACGCCGATGGTATATGTGCAGGTGTGGCCATAGAAAAGGCAGTTGTGCCCCTGCTGAGGGAACTGAACCCGAGCACAGATGCAGAGTGGCACTACTTCAAGAGGGCCCCAAGTAAGGCCCCGTTCTATGAACTGGAGGACGTGGTGAAGGACCTTTCCTATGCACTTGAGGACCTGGAAAGGCACGGGCAGAAACTCCCCCTCCTTGTGCTCCTTGACAACGGGTCGACAGAGGAGGACATACTCGCCCTCATGAAGGCAAAGATCTATGACATCGAAATAGTGGTCGTGGACCACCACTACCCGGGTGAGGTCACCGATGGAAGGGTGGAGGTTGATGAATACGTTGACGTGCACGTGAACCCATACCTGGTGGGTGGGGACTCCCAGATAACGGCTGGTGCCCTTTCAGTGGAGATAGCCAAGATGATAAACCCTGAGATCACCGAGAGGATCCTGCACCTCCCCGGCATTGCTGCTGTGGGGGACCATGCAAACTCCCCTGAAGCCGAAGGTTACATTGAACTCGCAGGTGAGCGGGGCTATGAACGGGAGGAGCTTGAAAAAATAGCCGCCTGTGTTGACTTTGAGGCTTTTTACCTCCGATTCATGAATGGAAGGGGCATAATAGACACCATCCTTGGTCTTGGAAATCTTGATAAGCACAAAAAACTGGTGGACGCCCTCTACAGGGAATACGAGAGAAAGGTTGATACCCAGCTCCGGGCCGCGATACCCAACCTCAAATCCACGATGCTCCCCAATGGTATACTCTTCAATGTCCTTGACGTTGAGAAGTACTCACACCGCTTCACCTTCCCTGCCCCCGGCAAGACCTGCGGCTTCGTCCATGACTACATGGTCCAGAAGCACGGCGAGGAGACACCAATAATCACCCTTGCCTATGGACCGGACTTCGGGGTTATAAGGGCAACCGATGCTGTGAATGAGAAATTCGGGTTCAACCTCAACGAGATAGTCTGGGAACTGGCAGAGGAGATTCCTGAGGCGGTGATCGATGGGGGTGGACATGAATGCGCAGGGTCACTCAAGTACATTGAGGGCCTCTCAAAGAAGGTTTTATCAGCCTTTGCAGAGAAGGTGGCATCCCTCAGGGAATAAAAAATCAATTAAATTGATATTTTTTTCCTGTGACGCTCTGAGAAACTAGACTTCTAGATTTTAATTTTGAATAGATTGACTCTAATCTTATTTTAATTAATCAAGTATCCCCTCATGAATGCCTGAAAAAAGTAAATATTAACTCCTAAACATCAGGTTTTTTCCCTTTCGTCCATCAAGCTCTTATAGTAGTCGCATTCATCTGCAATGGGACATTCCTCATGCCTCGGACCCACTGGCCTGCATATGTCCTGTCCGAACTGGACCATGAGGTCATTGAGTTCTATCCAGTATTTCCTGGGTATGACCTCCATGAGGACCCTCTCGGTCTCCTCAGGTGTCCTGGTGTTCACAAGGCCTATTCTGTTTGATATCCTGTGGACATGTGTATCAACAGGGACCACTGGCTTATTGAATGCATATACAAGTACACAGTTTGCTGTTTTCCTCCCAACACCTGGAAGTTTAAGGAGTTCATCAATGTCATCAGGGACCCTCCCCCCGTATTCCTCAAGGAGAATCCGCGAAACCTCCCTGATCCTCCGTGCCTTGACGTGATAGAAGCCAGCCTTCCTTACAAGCTGCTCCAATTTCTCAACCGGTGCATATGCAACGTCCTCCATGGTGGGGTACTCAGAGAACAGCCTGGCGGTTGCCTCATCGGTGTTCTCGTCCCGGGTCCTCTGGGAGAGTATTGTTCTTATGAGGACACGGTAGGGGTCCCTGTCCTCAAAGACCCTGAGGGAGTAGAGGCTCCTAAGACCCTCCATTATCCTGTCAATATCCCTGATGGATACCACCGGAAAAAAGAATCAGTTAAGTTTCTGGAGCAGAAGCTGAAGACCGTCCATCAGCCCCTCACCCTCGGTTGCAATGGTGGGCAGAACATCCACATCCCTGTCAATCTCAAGTTCAGAATCATCAAGGTCCTGTTTATTTGAGAACACAACGTATGGGATGTTTTTCTCCTCAAGTTCTGCCATTATCTCCTTCTCAGCCAGGGTTACCCCCCTTGAGTTATCCACCACTATTATGGCGGCATCAAGGCCATTGGAGATGATCTCAAGCATGAACTTGAACCTCTCGTGGCCGGGTGTTGCAAAGAGGTGTATCTTCTCACCGTTAACGATGCAGTTACCATAATCCAGTGCCAGTGTTGTGCCCTTGTACTCAACCTTTGTTATCTTATCACAGAGCTGCTCAAGGGTGGTTGTTTTACCGGTATCATAATCCCCGAAGATTACAACCTTTGTCTCCTTATTTTTCATTATAATCAACTCACACTCATTTATAGTTAAGTATAATGTCTGAATGCTGTGTCCCTATTTTATGTACCATATTTTATATATTTAATGCTGTGGGAGGTTTATTCGACACCCAATTGACCTCATCCTCTCTGGAAAATCAGGGAACGAAACACTGAAGACCTCACCATCCATTATTGTTATACCCTCCCTGAGACCTATGAGGGTGAATGCCATTGCAAGTCTGTGGTCGCCGTGGGATGAGACCACTCCACCCCTCACACCACCCTCAATGACCATGCCGTCCCGCAGCTCCTTAACATCCACTCCCAGTTTTCCAAGTTCAGTGGCGCATGTCCTTATCCTGTCTGTTTCCTTGTACCTTGCATGTTCAACCCCCCTTATCTCGGTTCGTCCATCTGCAAGGGCCCCAAGGACCGCTACAGTTGGGAGGAGGTCCGGGGCGTCATGGAGGTCCGCCTGGACACCTGAAAGTTCCCCTGTGGATGATACAACCACGTGGTTATCTCCCACCACAACATCGGCCCCCATCTCACTGATTATGTCAAGTATGATACGGTCGCCCTGCCTGGAATCCCTGAAGAGGTTCTCGATTCTGACCTCCCCGCCTGCAACTGCAACTGCCCCTGCAAGGTAGGATGCAGAGGAGTAGTCACCCTCAACCGTGTACGTCCTTCCCCTGTACCTGGATGGTTCAACAGAGAATACCCCATCAGAGTATTCCACCGGGACAGAGAATTTCTCCATCACATCAAGGGTCATGTCAACGTAGGGCCTTGATATGAACTCCCCCTCAACCTTCAGGTCAACGCCCTCTGAGAGGGGTGCTGCTATGAGGATCGAGGATATGAACTGTGAACTCAGACTCCCATCTATTGATGTCTCACCGCCCCTGAATCCTCCCTTTATAATAACAGGTGGGAGGCCGTTCATCCTTGAGGATACTGCCTCAACACCCAGTGGTTTGAGGGCGTCCAGGAGGGGCTGCATGGGTCTTGTCCTGAGGGACTCATCACCGGTGAGTACAGTGTAGTTCTCTGCAAGGCCAGCCACCGAGGTCATGATGCGCAGTGTTGTCCCTGAATTTCCAAGGTATACAACATCGTCGGGTGTTTCAAGTTCACCCCCGCTTCCGGTGACGGACCATTTCTCATTGCCCTCTATGTCAACCCCGAATGCCCGGCAGGCCTCCACTGAGGAGAGGGTGTCCTCTGCCACAAGGGGGTCCCTGATCTCTGATATGCCATCTGCAAGAGCCGCCACTATGACTGCCCTGTGGGTGTAACTCTTGGATGGTGGGGCTTTGACTGTCCCTGAAAGTTCAGGTGAAACATCAACTTTAAGTTCCATTGAAACACCTCGAGGGGATCATCGCACGATTTCTATTATGATCTCAGGTTCATCCATGTTGAGCACATCGACCCTTTCGCCGGCTGTTCCCACAACCTCCTTTCTGAAGCTTATGTATTCAGCTGTGAGTCTTCTTCCAGCAACCTCTATTTCCCCATTCTCCTGGAGTTCATCGTAGACATCCTGGGGGTCAGATCCCTGGAGATGGGAGATTATGGCCGGGGCGTCTCCCCTGAACTCGGGCCCTATCCTGTCCATTCTCGGTTCAAGTTCCACGACCCTCTCTGTTATTTCAGGTTCACCCGTCTCAAGGCCCACCTCAGATATATTCATTGTCCCTGCTATGTCCTGGAGGAATGGTTCCAGCATTGCCGCTGAATCCTCATCCGTGTATATGGTGGCTGATCGGAGGGGTGCGTTGAGGGGCATCTTTGATGATGACTTGAACCTCCTGATTTCACCTATAACCTCAACTGAAATGTCACCCATCCTCTCGATCTCAGGGTCAACCAGCTCAGGTCGGTACTCTGGCCAGCCTTTCACATGTATTGATCCCTCACCGATGTGCTGGTGAACCTCCTCTGTGAAGTGGGGTGTCACCGGGGCAAGGAGCCTGAGGCATGTCTCGAGAACCATCCTGAGGGTGGTCTGGGCTGCCACCCTTGAGGCCCCATCCCCCTCTGAGTACAGGCGGTACTTGACAGCCTCGATGTACTCGTCACAGAAGTCATGCCAGACGAACTTCTGGATCCTCCCCACCGCTGCTGCGAAGTTGTACTCCTCCAGACTCTCTGTAACGTCCCTCACCAGGTTCATGAGCCTGGAGAGTATCCAGCGGTCAAGCGGTCTGAATTCCGCCTCCCTGTCATCTCCCAGGTGGATGCTTATGAATCTGAATGCATTCCAGAATTTCCTCAGGAACTTGTAGCCGTACTTCACGTCCTTCCAGGCAAATGGAACGTCTGACCCTGGCACACTCCCTGCGGCCCAGAGCCTCAGTGCATCGGCACCGTAGTCCTCAAGGACCTCCTCAGGTGCTATAACATTTCCCCGGGACTTGCTCATCTTGTGTCCGTCCTCCCCGAAGACCATCCCGTTTATCACTATCTCACTGAAGGGTTTCTCACCGGTGAGTGCCATGCATCTCAGTATGGTGTAGAATGCCCAGGTACGGATTATGTCGTGTCCCTGTGGCCTCAGATTTGCGGGGAAGAGGTCCCTGTAGGATTCATCTGGCCATCCTGCAACCGAGAGAGGGGATATTGAACTGTCCATCCAGGTGTCCAGGACATCCTCCTCCCCAATGAATTCTGTGCTTCCGCATTCACATTTTATCCCTGGATCGTCCCTTGTTGGGTCAACTGGCAGCATATCCTCATCTGCAACGTGGACCCTTCCGCATTCCTTACAGTACCACACTGGTATGGGTGTTGCGAATATCCTCTGCCTTGATATGCACCAGTCCCAGTCCATGGACCCTGTCCAGTTGAGGAGCCTCGTCTTCATGTGTTCGGGCACCCATTCCATTTCCTCAGCAGCCCTTCTAACATCGGGTATGAGTTTCTTTACCGCCACAAACCACTGCTTCTTGACCAGGATCTCTATCGGTGTCTTGCACCTCCAGCAGGTGCCCACGTTCTGCTTTACAGGCTCCTTTCTCAGGAGGAAGCCCTCCCTTTCAAGGTCCTCAACTATCTGTTCCTTGCACTCCCTTATGGTAAGACCCTTATATTTGCCTGCGGCCTCTGTCATATATCCCCTTTCATCTATCGCCTCTATAATGTCAAGGTTATGGCGGTTGACCCAGGTAACGTCCGTCTTGTCCCCGAAGGTACATATCATGACAGCACCGGTACCGAATTCAGGGTCAACATCAGGGTCCTTTATCAGTTTAACCTTCTGGCCGAAGAGGGGTACCTCTATCTCCTTACCCTCAAATTCACTGAATCTATCATCATCAGGGTGCACAGCCACAGCCACGCAGGCTGCCATGAGCTCCGGCCTTGTTGTGGCTATCTCTATATCTTCACCACCATCGACAGGGAACCTCACATAGTTGAGGTTTGTCTCGTTCTCAACGTATTCGACCTCTGCAAAGGCTATCGCAGTCTCACACCTGGGGCACCAGTTGACCGGGTGCACACCCTGGTATATGAGGCCGTCCTCATACATGCGGAGGAATGAGAGCTGGGTTCTTCTCATGTACTCAGGGGTCATGGTCACGAATTCGTGGCTCCAGTCCTGGCTGAAGCCAAGGCGCTGCATCTGCTCCTTCATCATCTTTATGTTTTCCTGTGTGAGTTCCACACAGAGGCGCCTGAATTCCTCACGTGACACGTCACTCTTCTTTATGTTGTGGGTCTCCTCAACCTTGACCTCCGTTGGGAGACCATGACAGTCCCAGCCCTGGGGGAAGAGGACATCGAATCCCCTCATCCTCCTGAACCTTGCTATTATGTCCATGTAGACCCAGTTGAGTACGTGGCCCATGTGTATGGATCCTGTTGGGTATGGTGGTGGCGTGTCTATGATGTACCTGGGCTTTGTCCCTGACCCTATGAAGCGGTATATGTCATCTTCCTGCCATTTTTTCTGCCATTTAACCTCGTTTTTATGGTTGTAATCCTTTGGGATCTGGTTATCGGTCATCTTATTCTCTCCCTGATAGAAGCTGTGAAGTGCTGGAAAAGTTATATGATAATATTCACTACCCAATCTTTATAAAGATGTTTGAATACTCTAACTTTGTGGAGAAATAAAAGGAGAGCAAGTTCTCATATGGTGAATGCCAATGGAGTTGATCTGGTTCTACATAGCACTCTTCCTTGCAATAAGTGATGAGATACACACGAGGATACTCTGGAATGTCTTCTTTGATTTTTACATACTTCTTGCCGGGATAATAAAGGAGACCGTCTCATCGAACATCCAGCTGTGGCTGGTCCATGAGGGTCTGGAGGCCCTCTTCCACTTCATAGTGCTGTCCCTTGTGTTTCTCTCATTTGAGATAGGGTTCCTCGCAGCCCTCATACACCTTGTTGTGGATCTTTACCATCAGCTGAGCGGGGTGGACCATGGATGGCTGTATCACAGGGCCCTCCACTTCACCGTGGAATCGGTTTTCTTCATAATGGTCTTCTCTGCCCTCTAAAAGGCCCGTTTCCTTTTAAAATAATTTTATCCTGTTCTCCCCAGTGTCAGAGACCCTATGAATTTTGTGGTGGGTATCCGTGGGAGTGATGATGCTGCCACATATTTTCCAAGGAATATTATGTTATCGGGCCTTCCCCTGTTTCTTCCAAGGAGTCTGCCCCCATCAAAGGTTGCGTGCACCCTCAGAAGTGTGGAGTTTTCCCTGCTCAGGGTCTCGTAGAGAAGTATGTTTCGCCTGTTGTATCCCCAGCGGTCTGTCCCTGCAGCATAAACCGCTGCCTTAAGGGGATTTTGACTCCAGCGTGAATAGTAGCCTCTCCTGTAATAGGATGGGCTGTTGGGTACACTTATGTACTCCCCATTCCGCAGCCTGAATACTGAGAGCCTTGAGTAGCCACTCCTGTAAATTGAAACCCCTACCTGACCACCCGGGCCCCTTATAACAAAGTGTCCGAGGCCGAGTTTTCTCACGAGGCTGTGGGCCCTCTTCATATCATAGGATGTCACGTTACCGCGCCGGATGATGTCTCCCCCTATAGCCTCAAGGGCCCGGTTTATCCAGACTATATCGGGTCCGCCGGCCCCCATCATCCAGCCACCCTCTGAGATTATGGTGTGGAAGAAGTATCCGTTGACGGTCTTGTATTCCTTCAGGGTTTCCCTGCCATTCCAGATCGTCTTCTGAATCCTGAGGGTGGCGGCATAGGTGGAATCCCTCCTGTAGGCAAAGACAGCGTCACTCTCATTAACATTAACCACCACCGAGCAGCAGTCAGAGTCCACCTCATGGTGATGGGTCCCTGATGACCCCCAGGTGCTCCAGCTGTTATTTGCAGGTGTCTGATTTACAGCGGCTGCTGATGCTGCACCCATGAGAATCGCGATTACAAAAAATATAGCAAAAAAATGTGCTTCAACTTCACACCCCCTCTATGTATTCTGTTTCCTGGACTATATGAATTTTGAGATAGGGGGCGGGTTAATTATTTATTGGATACCCATGATAATTTGAACCATCATATTTACCGGAGAGATCACCATGCCTGTTATAACGTTGGATTATGATGACCTGAAGGAACTGGGCATTGACATTGATAGAGAAAGGCTCATTGAAGTTCTGCCGATGATGGGGAGTGACATTGAGGACTTTGATGATGAGGGTATTAAGGTTGAATTCTTCCCCAACCGCCCTGACCTCCTCTCGGTTGAGGGTGTTGCAAGGAGCCTCAGGGGATTTCTGGGGATTGAAACAGGCATGCCCAGTTATGATGTTCCTGAATCAGACATTGAGGTGACTGTTGATGAGTCTGTCCTCAATGTGAGGCCCCACCTTGGAATGGCTGTCATTGAAAATGTGAGATTCACAGATAAGAAGCTTAAACAGGTCATGGAGTTTCAGGAGGACCTCCACTGGGTTATCGGGCGTGACCGGAAGAAGGTGGCCATTGGTATACATGACCTTGACCGTGTTGAGCCCCCCTTCGTCTACAGTGGAGTTGAACCTGAGGGTGTCACCTTCACCCCCCTTGAGAGTGTATGTGAAATGACACCCCGGGAGATACTGGAGGAGCACCCCAAGGGTGTGGCCTACGCACATCTCCTGAGGGACCATGAACGTTATCCCCTCATAACCGATAAGAATGGAGATGTGCTCTCCCTCCCCCCCATAATAAACGGGGAACTCACCAAGTTAACCACAGAGACAGAGAGGATACTCGTTGATGTTACAGGGACCGATGAGAGGGCAGTTAACCAGGCCCTGAACATCATATGCACATCATTTGCAGAGTCTGGTGGTGTCATAAGGTCAGTAACGGTGAGGCGCCCTGAATCTGAGTTAAGGCTCCCTGACCTCACACCAAAGGAGATGAGTGTCTCTGTATCAACAGCTTCACACATAACAGGCATTGAACTTGACGCTGCTGAGATCAAAGAACTCCTCATGAAGGCCCGTATGGATGCATCCATCGTCTCCCCTGACGAGGTCCTTGCGGTTATCCCGGCCTACAGGGTGGACATCCTCCACGAGGTTGACCTTGTGGAGAACATAGCAACCCAGTACTGCATAGGGAGGATCGAACCCCTTATCCCTGAAGTTGCAACCATTGCAGAGGAGGATAACTGGAACAGGGCCGATAAATTCATAAGGGATGTTATGGTGGGTCTGGGCTTCCAGGAGGTGATGAGCCTCATGCTGACAAGTGAGGAGAGCCACTACCAGAAGATGCGACTCGAGGAGGATGAAAGGGTGCAGGTTGCCCAGCCGATTTCACAGGATCGGACCATGATCCGCAAGAGCCTCCTGAATGGTCTCCTTGAATTCCTTGAGGATAACAGGCATGAGGACCTCCCCCAGAGAATATTCGAGGTTGGGGACGTGGTATACATTGATCCTAAAGCCGAGACCCGTACACGTACCGTGAAGAAACTGGCATGTGCAATCACCCACTCAAGCGCGGGTTTCACCGAGATCAAGTCAATTGCAGCTGCAGTGGTTGAGAACCTTGGATATGAGTTCAGAGTGGAACCCCTCGACCACCCATCATTCATAAGGGGGAGGTGTGCGTCCATTGAATCTGAGGGTGAATCATCGAGAATAAGAGGGTTCTTCGGTGAGGTTCACCCCGAGGTTGTGACAAACTTCAACCTCGAGTACCCTGTCATTGCCCTTGAAATTGAATTTGAGGAGAAGTGAATATCAACAAGCTAAATCCCGATCAGTGGGTGTTGTGATCCTCCAGTAGGGGGAAAAAATAAATAACTGGGTTAGGGTTTACACAGAAACCCTGCCCCCAATAACCAACCTTCAGGGCTTACCAGCAACCGAAACCCTGATCTTCCTGTTTCTTGGTCCGTCAAGTTCAGCAAAGAATATGCTCTGCCATGTGCCCAGGTCCATCTTCCCGTTTACCACCGGAATAGTCTGGCTCCCACCAAGGAGCACGGCCCTCAGGTGGGAATCGGCATTGTTATCTATTACATTATGGCCATATGAACCACCTGAAGGCACCATACCTGAGAGCATTGACTCTATGTCCCCCAAGAGCCGTGTCTCATTTTCATTTATGAATATCGCTGATGTGGAATGCCTTGAGAATACGTTCAGTATTCCCTCCTTTATTCCGGATGACGCGAGGACCCCTGAAACCATGGAGGTTATATCAATGAGTTCAACCCGCATGGAGGTTCGCAGTGGAATCTCCTCTGTATAGAATTCCATGGAAACACCGGTTTTAGTTATGGCCCTATATCAATAAAAGTTTTGGTGTGCGCCTCACCAGATCAGGGGTTTGTGGGGTTCCCCCAGAATCAGATATCAATAAAAGTTTTGGTGTGCGCCTCACAGTCAACCTTCATAAAAAAAGCTATTTGAGCACCCCCGAGAACAGACTGGTAAGCCTGTAGAGGAGGCTTTTATCCTGGTAGAAAGCCCTGTGTGGGCATACCTCCATGCAGCAGAGGCAGTTGATGCAGCTGGAGTAGTCAAACTCTGGTACCAGCGCCCCAGACTTCAGGGCGTCGGCAGGGCAGCTCTCAACACATACATTACAGTTCCTGCACCTTTCAGGGTCTATGGCCGGCCTTGACCACCAGAGTTTCATGAGCGCACGTGCAAGACCCGATGGAAGCAGATCAAGGGTGTAGTATATGTTGGAGGGCCACCTGAAGTCATCCACCACTTCAGCCCCGAATCCCAGAATCTCTATATCTGAAGGGTCAGGAGCAAGGTTCCTCCGCCGTGCAGCCTCATTCACAGGTACCCTGAACGGGTCCATCCCCAGGAGCAGGGGTATGTAAACGTCAAGTGCCAGTGCATCCTCTGATGCCAGAAGAAGCCCAAGGTCTCTTGGATCCCCTCCTGAGGGACCATTGCCCTCCATCCCCACAACCCCATCCACCACTGTGAGTGCAGGATTTACAAGCAGGTAGATCTCGAGGAGCTTCTCAGCAAACTCAGATGGCCCCGGGTGTTCCCTGTGATAATCCGCCTTCCTGAAGCCTGGTACAGCACCGTACATGTTCTTTACAGCACAGGTGAAGATGGTCATGGAGTGGGTCTTGAGCTTGGGGAGGTTGACAACGGTGTCACTATCCACAACCGGCCTTGAGATGGGGTAGCCCTCCCCTCCCATTATGTATGACCCAGATGCCTCAAAGTTTATGAGTTCAATATCAAGCCTCTCTGCCACGTCAAGTATCCCTGTGGCCCTCCAGAACTTCTCTATATTCCTGAAGGATCCGCCTGGACTGTCCCCAACTCTGACCTCCGCCCCGGTGTCTATGAAGAGCTCTGCAACCGCCTCGATAACCGCTGGATGTGTTGTGACGTGTCTTTCAGGAGGGGCCGCCATGAGCATGTTGGGTTTCAGAAGGACCCTGTCACCGGGTGATGCGAATTTTTTAACACCCCCAAGGTGATCCAGGCACTCCCTAACACCATCCCTGACCTCTTCAGGGTCATAGGACTGGCAGTGAGTTACTGATACTGATGGCATGAACTGCTGCTCCAGAAAAAAGTTAAGAAATAAATTAAAGTCCAAAGGACTTCATCAGGAGTTCTTCATTGACGAAACCTGCCCTGAAGACCTCACCGGTTCTGAGGTCATTTATGACGACCTCTGCTGGTGCGAACATACCCTTGTCTATCTTGTAGAAGTCGTAGTCAGCCTCCTTGAATACGTCATAGAATGGTTTACCGTAGCCCTCAGAGGCTGATGATGGCAGTTTCTCTGCAAGGGATTTCAGGTCATCACCCTCCTCTGATTTTATGTAGTAGTAGGTTCTGCCTCCAAAGAGGACTGCGTCATTGGTTTTACCCATTGCCTTCAGGCTGTCAGGGTCCACTGGGGCTATTGGGGCGATACCTGCGGCGTATTTGACCTTGTTAACATCAAAGTGGAGTGCCTCAAGCATCTTGTAGGTACCGTTCTCCACCACACGGCCTGAGATCTGTATTGAACCAACAAGGGATGAGGTTGGGGCCACGAGTACGTAAACGTTCTCAGGTGAAACATCACAGTCCTCTGCAATCCTGTCTGTGACGTCCTCCCCTGGGAGTTTATCTGCTTCAAGGGTGAGCACTGCAATGTCAGCCGCGTCCTGGTAGCCTATCTCCTCATAGGTCTCTGCCGGTTTAAGTGCCAGTGCCCTTGCAGGTCCTGAACCAAGTGCAAAGAAGTCACCGACACTGACTGACCAGCCTGCCTTCTGGGCGCCCAGTGTTGAGATTGCCGGGAAGTCTGTCTTTATCTTGACTGATGGAAGGGCGAACCTCTCTGATAGATCACCGGGTATTGATATGCCCACATCTGCAAGGCCTCCAAGGCACACCGCGGTGTAGAGTTCACCGGCCTTTATGCTACCATCAACGTTAACACCACAGTCTATGACTGTTGAGCCATTTTCAAGTTTATCAACGCTTATTTTAAGGTCATCTGCGCCTTCGATCATCCGGTCGACTATTTTCTTTGCCTCAATGTTCACACTAACCATTTTCAATCACCTCTTTTGCTTCTTTGAAGTTAACCTCATATATATGAGCGCTAATGGAGTGGATGGTTATATGTCCAACATCAACCCCCACCTCTGATGCAACGTGATCTGCAAGGTAGGTCAGGCCAACGGCGTTGGGGAACCATGCGCCGTAGATGTCGTGGCTGCGCCAGAGTGCGGTGGTGAAGAGCCTCCCATCCCTCACCTTGAAGTCCACGAGGATCATGCATGGAACCTCATCACTCCCAGTATCCGTTTTAGGGTCCCATGTGATCATGGTTGCCCTTCTGGACTCTTTACAGTTTTTCAGCCTCTCCACTGCCTTATCCACCTGGTCCACGCCGAAGTGTGCCCTCAGACGGTTCCCGTAGGTGTATATGAATCCCTTCCTGTCATCTGAGAGGAACTGTTCTGAGTACTTCGAGAGTTTCTCTCCACTCCAGAAGTACCCCTCAGGGACCCTGATGTTGATGAGTGATCTGCCCGGGAGGTGGTAAAAGTCGCCTGACCTGCCGAGGGGGTTCTTTATTGTCACAACCGTGTTCATGACCTCCCTTGTCAGGGACCCCCTTTCATCCCTTATCTCTCTTCCATCACGCATTATCTTCTCAACCAGTTTAAGCCAGCCCTCTGCAATTTCCTCGACGCTTATCTCATAGGCCATTTTTGAACCCCCTAAAACTCTGATGCAGCCTTCACCATGTTTCTGAGTTTGGTGAATGCCACCTCCCTTGGAAGTTTCCTCATTCCACAGTCAGGGTCTATGTAGAGGTTATCCTCCCCGACTATATCAGCACCCCTTTTAATAAGGTCTTTTATGGTATCAGTGGACTCAATCGCCTCCTTCGATGTGTCAACGCAGCCGAATCCCAGTTTTTTATCACCCCTCCATTTATCTGCCAGCACTTCAAGATTTGATGGTCTTCCTGCAAACTCAAGGTCCAGCATCTCAACGGGAAATGTGAGGAGTTCCCCAATAACCCCTCTGATGTCACCGCAGACATGGAGTGAGACATCAACATCAAGGGCCCCTGAAATGCGTTTAACAGCCCTTCTTGCTGCCCCCATATCCACCATACCCGTTGATAGGAATGGTTCATCTATCTGTATCATGACTGCCCCTGCATCCTGGAGGTGTTCCGCCTCGACTTTAAGGGCATCTGCCATATCCATAATTGCCTTCTCCCTCTTCTGGGGGCTGTAGAATCCCTCTATCCTTGAGGCGTGCACCATGGTGGATGGTCCTGTGATTATCCCCTTAACACCCCCTGATTCATTATCTTTAAGTTTCCTGAGGATTCCCATTGCATATCTGAGGTCATCGGACCCTATAGACCCTGCGGGAGCTGTTATTCTTGAAAATATGATTGATACTCCATCCTTTACCGTCATGCCACCCATTGCCTCTGCAAAGTGGCCCACCATGTCTCCCCTCACCTGTCCATCTGAGATGATGTCAACACCCGCCCTTACCTGGTCCCTCACGGCGGTCTCTATGGCAGGTCTGCAGGCATCATAGGATCCAATAAAACTTGAGATTCGCTCCCTTAATGTTTCGGGTCCCCGGGGGGTTGCGGGGTAGCTTCCAACCACCGTTGTGATCACTCTATCACCGTCAGTGCTCTGCAACTTCAAGTATTCTCTCTATTTCATCTTCATCGACGGGTATCTCTATGACAGCTGTTCCATAGCAGGGCTTTGTGTAGGGTATCATCACGGTTGAACGCTCCCTATCTATACCCAGAGGTACCGGGGGTATGCCTATTATCCTTGCACCCAGTATCTTCTCGCCTGGCCTTATATGGACAACCATTTTTGCCTTTTTCTCAATGAAGGCTGCGCATTCCCTGAACCCTGAACGGGTCATGTGGATTTCATAGTCGTCGGACTGCTGCAGGTAGGTCTCTATGCAGAATGACATCAGATCTCCTCCAGGAATCTGTCTATCCTCACCCTCAGTGGGGCGGGGTTGTGGTGTGCCCTTGCGGCTATTATGCCGGCTTCTGTACCTTCCATCACCGCATCAACCAGTTTTTCAAGGGTATCTGCATCTCTTTCAAATACAACTGCCAGTGTTTCTGTATTAAGTATCCCTGCAAAGGTTGCAAGGTATGCAGCAGCAGCATCATTGGGTACAAAGCCTACAAGGAATTCATAGTCCCCTTCAGATAGTTCATTGAGGCAGGAGTCAAGGTCGGTGAGTTCACCAGTGTATACACCCTCTGGATCCGCAACCTGCACAAGCCTTATTGCAGCGGGATTTGCTGTTATGGTGACACTGAACCCCTTCTTCCTGAGTATGTGTGATGTGTAAATTGCTATGGGAACCTGCACCGGGGACTCCGGGCATCCGAGTACCATCAAAGCTTTCTTCATCCTATACACTCCCTGAATACTTATTCCTTCACCCCGAATATGGTGGCGAATATGAGTGAGCTGAGAAATATGAATGTCATGAGCGCTGTCCCGTTTATTGTCCTGTTTATTATGAATAGTCCTATGAGGGCCTGGGACATGAAGGCTGCAAGTGCACCTGTGAGGAGGACCTCCCTTCCAAGGTATGTTTTTGAGCCATTTTCCCTCATATCACGGTACATGTGGAGCATCCGAAGGCCCATGATGATGATGCCGGCACACCAGATTAAAAGGAAGAGCATTGTAATGTAACCAAAGTCATATGCCCATCCAAATATTCCAGGCACCATGTAATCTATCACATCCTTCTTGTTGACCAGTATGCCGTAGAAGACCGGGAAGGGGAGGCCAAAGAATAGTATAAGCTGGAGTGGCAGTGAAATGTAGCCGTCTGCAAATCCGCTTGAGAGTTCACCCCAGTAGGATGACATGGGGTTATGTCCAAGGAGGGTGGTGTTCTTGAGTACAAGTTTGAGGCTTGGAAGTGAAAAGGTCTCAAGCCTCTCTATACGGAGAAGGGGGCTTAAAACAGGCATCTGGAGTATCCTTGAGAGTAACTCCAGCCCCCCAAATCCTGCGACCGCGATGAAAGCAAAACCCAGAACCCTCTTAACTGTTATGATGGACTTCTGCCTCATGGACTTTGATATGAGGAAAAAACCTATCAGCAGTCCCAGGAGCCATAGTAGAAGGAATGATCTGTGCATGAGACCTCCAAAAACAGTGATACCCGCCATAAGGATATAAACGAATCCCCTGAGTCCCCTTACATCAACCCCGGACTCCTCCATGATTGCAAGGGCTGCAAGTGATGATATGGTAACAAGGAGTGCTATGGGACCAAATGGGTGTGTGAATTCACTCTGCCCGAAGGACATGAAGAGCGCCACAACATCAAGGCCAAATATTATATTGAATCCTATCCCCAGCACCAGGCAGAGGAACAGTATCATGCTGAGGGAAAGGGGTGCCAGGTTCAGCAGGAATATCATGGCCGCATACATTATGATGCCGACCTCGACTATGAACTGAAGGTGATTCTGTGCTATGAGGGCCAATTTAATCCTCCAGAAATTTATCAGATTATCAGATACATCCTTATTTGGGGGTCATCTTAAAAAGTTTTTCCGGACCCATAGCAACCATGCTGGGATAAGAGTGATGTATTCCCTGCGGTCTTCCAGCATCAGATCAGCCTTCTGAATACCACCATGTCTTCACCGGGACCATTGTAATCTGCCAACGCCTTCACGGGACCCGCATCAACGGTTTCACCATTCTCAACCGCCCTGAACCCATTTTTAAGGTAAAATCTTATCGCCCTCTGGTTAACCGGTTTTGTTATAAGGTATATCACATGAACACCCTTCTGCTCCACAGTTTCCGTGAAGACCTCAAGAAGCCGGGATGCCACGCCCATTCCCCTGAGCTGTGGTGAGACACACAGAAGATGAATGTATGCCTCATCAGGGTTGTCCTGGGATATGAATCCCAGAAGAAAGCCCCTGATTCTTCCATCCTCCTCTGCAACAAAGGAGGTGCTGCTGAAGAACCTTGTGAAGATGTGGTAGATGGAGTTCCTCTCTGTAACCATGGGGGGACATCTAAATGCCAGTTGGGCTATTGCAGTGAAATCCTCCTCCCTCACGTTCCTTAAGATCAAACCAACCACCCGGATATATTATGAGCTGGAGAACTGTTAAAGGGTTAAGTTTAAATATGAAAAGACTTAATGTATACTGTGTTGGGGCTGGTAGCTCAGGTTGGTAGAGCGTCGCCTTGGCATGGCGGAGGCCCCGGGTTCAAATCCCGGCCAGTCCATCAATTCTACCTTTTAAGTCCCGAATCAGCGGCCTCATAGACACTGTCAATTATTATTCTGAAAAGGTCGTCTGTCTTGATTTCCTTCGTACCCTTTCGTGAAACAAGAAGCCTCAGTGCCAAGTTGACTATCTCATCAACATCGGTTGACCTGTACATCAGCCCGTTCTCAATGTAGAACCTGTCAACCGAAAGCGGCTTTCCAGGGTAACAGGATATGACCGGCGTGCCGAGTAGGGCGGCCTCCCTGTTCATGGTGCCCCCTGCCCCGATTACAAGGTCGCACCTCTTCATGAGGCTGAATGTGTCAACCGGCGGCTTGATTATGGTGACGTTATCATATCCCCTGAAGATCTCCTCCTGTTCCCTGAACCTTGGGATGATGAGTATGTTGGCGTAATCCTTTAGAACCTCCACTATCGGCGTGAGCACAGATTCATGGCAGTCAGCATCCAGATAGGAGGCCAGAGATGGTTCCGGCCTCATGAGTATGGTCTTCTCCCTTTCAAGTTTCAGGTTCAGGTCCTCAAAGATGTTCTCATTGTACTCAAAGTTCTGGAAGTGGATTATCTCAGATGACCCCCTGTACCTCGTTATCCTGTTGGGGTCAGCCCCTGTCTTCATTATATCCCAGAGATCAATGACCTCAGGCATGATTATATGATCACAGAGTGGGAGTGTCAGCTTGTTGGCTGCAAGGGCATGCTCATTGTCCAGTACATAGACACTGGGGATTCCAAGACCAAATGTGACCCTTGGAAGCTCTATCGAATGTTTTGAAAGGCCGACATCAGGTTTCTCTTCACTTATAAATTTTGAGAGCTTGTAGGCCCTCTTTGTACTCTCAAGAAGCTTTTCAGAAAGGGTGACGCCGTGTTTACCTATCGAGGTGAATTCAAAGCCAAAGAGGTTCATGAGCCTGTGGATATCTCCGAACTTCCTTGCTGTTATGATCACATCCTCCCCCTCGTCCTGGAGGTGGGTGATGATGTCCCTGAAAAACCTCACATGGGGGGCATTTGTAATGTCAATCCATACCTTCAAGGGGATCACCATAAAATTTCAATCCACCATGGCATCCTCAATGGCATCAATTATCTCCTGAACACCCTCACCGGTTTTAAGACTGGTCTTAAGCACCATTACATCGGGGTTGATATTCTTAACATCCTCAACCATCTTATCAAGATCTGCACCAACCGCATCTGCAAGGTCGGCCTTGTTGATAACCACGAGGTCTGCCTCCCTGAATATGAGGGGGTGCTTCTCCACCGTATCATCGCCCTCTGTGGAGCTCACCACAACGACCCTCATATGTGATCCAAGGTCGAAGTCCACCGGGCATATGAGGTTACCAACGTTTTCAATGAAAAGGATGTCCACATCATCAAGGGGAAGATCCTCCAGTGCGTGTTCAACGAGATGGGCGTCAAGGTGACATTCCTTGCCTGTGTTCAGCCCGACAACCGGGACGCCGTAACTTTCGAACCTCCCCGCGTCAAATTTGCTTATAACATCCCCTGCAATGACCGCAACCTTCCTGTCCATGTTCTCAATGAGCCTCTCTATGAGTGTTGTCTTCCCTGATCCTATTGCGCCAAGGAAATCAACTGCAAAGACATCTGACCTGTCAAGGCGCCTCTGGTTTTTCCTGGCAAGTTTTCTGTTTGCAAGGAGAATATCATTCTGAATTTCAACCTCTGCTATCTTATGCATGGAATTCCTCCTTTATTCCTTCTTCTCAATCTTTATGTTCTTAACGTTGCATTCCCTGCCAGCCCTCACCTGGAATTCATGTCCCCCGCATTCAGGGCAGCTTATAACCGGGGCAAGGTGGTCAAGTTCATCGGCCTCAACCACGCCCTCATATCCGCATTCGCATTCTATTTCAGCAGGGACAACCTCAAGGTTAAAATCTGCCCCCTCAAGTATTGTGCCCTCGCTGAGGACCTCCAGCATGAATCTGATCTGTTCAGGGTTAAGTAGAGTGAGCTGACCGATCTCAACCGTGACCTCCAGGACCTCAACTGCATCGTTCTTCTCTGCAGCATCGATGACGGTCCTCACAATTGCATCGGCCATGGATAGTTCATGCAACCATTTCACCTCTCTGGTCTGACAAAATTTTATAATTAGAATTAATAGAGTTATCTATATAAAAATTGTTAATCATGCATGGTGATTTTTCATGATAATAGGTTGTTCAGCATCACAGAAACTGGCTGCCAGCGTTGCAGATTTGCTTGATGATAGACTGTGTCCAGTTGAAACCCGTAAATTCCCTGACGGGGAGCGTTATATCCGTGTTAAGGGCGAGGTTGATGGTGAGGTCACCGTTGTTCAGTCAACAGGTTACCCTCAGGATGAAAACCTCATGGAACTCCTCTTCATGATGGAGAACCTTAAGGATCTTGGGGCGGATTATGTACGGGCTGTGGTACCCTACTTCGGTTACGGGAGGCAGGAGCGGCGCTTCAAAGGTGGTGAGGCTGTGTCAGCCAGAATAGTTGCCCACCTCCTCGAGGCCGCTGGTGCAGATGAGATCATAACTGTGAATCTCCATGAGAACTGTCTCAGCGAATTCTTCACCATACCTGTAACTGAACTTTCTGCCATGCCCCTCATAGCCAGGCACATTTCATTCCTGGATGATCCTGTGATCATCGCACCCGATAAGGGTGCTATGGACCATGCCAGGGAGGTCAGCAGCATACTTGGATGTGAATGCGATTACATGGAGAAGGTTAGACTTTCCCCTGAAACCGTTGAGACCCGGGTGCGGGACCTGGATGTTGAGGGGATGGACGCCGTGGTGGTGGATGACATCATAAGTACCGGTTGTACGATTGTGAACGCCGCAGGAATTTTAAGAAACTGCGGGGCCTCAAGCATAACCGTGTGCTGTGTCCACCCTGTTCTGGTGGAGGATGCCCTGCTCAAGATATTCTCTGCAGGTGTTGAGCGGGTGATTGCAACGGACACCCTGAAATCTGAGGTGAGTGAGATCTCGGTGGCTCCTCTGATTGCAGAGGCCATGAAATAATTTTTTTATTCCAGACCTAAAGGTGGACCCTTTACTACTAAAAGGACCCGTCTCCATTGAAAACCTTCGAAATTGAAATGGGAAAAAGTCCAGCCCCTTCGGAAAAAATCAGTGCATGGCTGGCTTCTTCATGATTGAGGGTACTATATCGCTTATTTTCTGCATCCTCTCAAGTAGGCTCTCCTTGCCCTTACCAATGAGGGCGTGTTCCAGGACATCACCGAGGGTCTCAACGGGTATTATCTCAACCTTATCCTCATACCTCTTCTCAATCATGACATCCCCCATATTGGAGGCGGGTATGAGTACCTTCTTTATTCCTGCCTCTGCAGCTGCCTCTATCTTCCCTGTAACCCCACCCACAGGGAGCACATCACCACGTATGCTCAGTGAGCCTGTCAGGGCGACTGACTGATCCACGGGTATCTCCTCAAGGGCTGATATGACTGCCGTTGCCACTGAGACGCTTGCACTGTCACCCTCCACACCATCGTATGCCTGGAGGAACTGGATGTGTATGTCATAGTTGGATATGTCTGTACCTGTGTATTTCTTGATTAGGGCGCTTACGTTCTGAACCGCCTCACGGGCGATCTCACCCAGTTTACCTGTTGCGATTATCCTGCCCTCCTCCTTGCTCTGAGCTGGGGCTGCCTCTGCAGCTATCGGGAGGATGATACCGCTCCTGTCACCGATTATTGCAAGCCCATTGACACGTCCAACCTCGCCTCCCTCTGATTTGAAGACACTGTACTTCTTCTTCTGTACAATGTATCGGTCTGCGATCTGCTGTTCGAGGGTCCTTGAAAGTTTCTTTGCCTCCATAACATCGCTGGTCTCAACCAGTTCAGCGCCTCGACTCTTGGCAATGTCCCCCGCAGCCCTCACAAGACCCCCAAGTTCACGGAGTTTGAGTGTGAGTGAATCCTTCTTACCGGCCCTCCTCTGGGCCTCCCTTATTATCTCCTCTATGGCCTCCCTGCTGAAGTGAGGGATCCTTCCATCCTTTTCAACTTCCTGTGCAACGAACTGGACAAGTTTGTCCCTGTTTTCAGGTGTATCGGGCATTGTGTCCTTCATGAAGACCTCGTAACCGTATCCCCTTATCCTTGAGCGGAGGGCGGGGTGCATGCCCTCAAGCACCTGAAGGTTACCTGATGCCACGAGAACAAAGTCACATGGGACTGCCTGTGAGCGCACCATTGCACCGCTGCTTGTCTCGCTCTGACCCGTAATTGAGTACTTCTTCTCCTGCATTGCTGTTAGGAGTTCCTGCTGGGTCTTCATCTTCATGGTCCCTATCTCGTCTATGTAGAGGACCCCCTTGTTGGCCCTGTGTATCATCCCGGCCTCGACCCTCTCATGTGCAGGGGTGCCCAGGCCTCCTGACTGGTATGGGTCGTGCCTCACATCCCCCAGGAGCGCACCTGCATGGGCACCGGTTGCATCCACAAATGGGGCAACCTGCCTTCCCTCATTGTTGACCAGGAGTTTAGGCACCATGACTGTGTTCCTTGGCCTGAACTGCTGGAGGGCCAGGAAGACTATACCCGCTGCTATTATGGCTGCAAGGAACTGATTAACCATGAACCCGAGGACAAGGATGAATGATATTATGAGCATCATGAAGAGGTTCTTCTTCTCATCCTGTGCCCTGGCCCGGTTCTTGTGGTTCATCACGATTTTCCTGCCCTCCCCGGCGGGTACGGTGCCAATGAGGGGGTTGTTCGGGTCATCTATATTGGGGTAAACCAGTATGTCCTGGAGTTTTTCCCGGGGCAGGAGTTCTGCCATTGCCTTGGCCAGCATTGATTTGCCGACCCCTGGTTCACCTATCAATAATACGTTACGTCTCTGTTCTGCAGCCTTTTTTATGGTCTCAACTGCCTCTTCCTGACCTATGATCTGATCTATGAGTCTTTCAGGGACATCTATATCCTTTGAGGTTTCATATGAAAGGCTCCTCCCTGATTCCCTCTTATCATCTGTACTTTCATATGAAACAGATTCTTCAATTCTGAAGTTTTTAATGGTGGGTTTCATTTCTATTCGAATGCCTCCATTAAGTGAAGTGGTTAAAATAAAATCACAGTTTACTGTTATCCCTTCTGCCTAAAATATTTTACTTACAAATTTTTATTTTAATTTATGGTGATGTCACTTATAAAGGTATCTCCAGGGGTCAGCGGTTTATCTCGGATATGAGGGCAAGGGCATTCTGGATAAATTTCTCAACTATTTTACGGTACTTCTCCTCACTTGCCCTGAGGGCCTCCTGTGTCCTCTTAATCTCAGTTATATCCCTTGCAATGGTGGATACTCCTATAATCTCACCATTAACGTCCCTGAGTGGTGAGAGTGAAATGGAAACCCATATCTCCTCCCCATCCTTCCTTAACCTTCTGGCTTCAAAATTTGAAACAAGTTTACCTGACCTCACCTCTGATATGAGGTTCCTGAGTCTCTCAAATTCCTCCTCATCCATGAGCATCGAAACATTCTGTCCCCTGGCCTCCTCTGCACTGTAACCATATATCCTCTCAGCACCCCTGTTCCAGTCAATTATGGTCCCATCAAGGTCATAGCTTACGATGGCATCTCCCGAGGACTCCACGATGGACGCCAGCCTTTCGAGTTCACGCTGGAACTTCACCCTCTCTGTCACATCCCTGAAGATGGCCCTACTGTACTCAACCTCCCCATTCCTCATGCGAACGTTAACGTTTCCCTCCACAAAGATCTTCTCACCATCCTTTGTTATGAATGCGGTTTCAACCAGGGAAATGCTCTCCCCACTCATTACACGCCTGAAGATCTCGTGGCACTCATCCAGCTTGTCGGGGTGTATCACATCGAATAGGGTGAGATTCTCAAGGTCGTCCTCAGTGTAACCCAGTGTCTCCATCCAGGCCCTGTTCACATATACAAATCTGCCCTCAGGGTCGACAGCCTGTATCATATCATTGGCGTTCTCAAAGAGGTCCCTGAACTGCTCCTCCCTTCTGTGAATCTCAGCCCCCATTTTCCTCCTCTCTGAGATATCCCTGATTATTGAGGTCAAAAAAAGGCCCCCTGATGTTCGCGCAGGGTTCAGGCTCATTTCAACAGGGAACTCAGTTCCATCTGATCGGAGGGATGTGGTTTCAAAGAGCCTCCCTGCAAGTTCGTGCTTCCCCTCCATCCGGTATTCTCTCATCTTGGCGTTTAGGTCATCCCTGAGGGATTCGGGAACAAGTAAATCCACTCTTTTACCCTCAAGGGAGGTGTATCCAAACATTCTGTCTGCCGCAGGGTTTGAGAATACTATAATGCCCTCAGAGTCAACAGTGATCACCCCATCGGGGCTGTTATGTATAACCGTCTCAAATACTGATTTAAGGTCCTCATCAGACAGTAAATGGATTTCAGGGGAAACACCGGACATCCAACCATCTCCACATAATAAATCAAACAGTCTCAGATAATATCTATGCCGGCAAGGTATTTAAGATTTTAGTGATCAATAGATCTTAGGATCACAGGAGCCCAGAAGTGGTGAATAAATGAGTTCAAAATGTATAATGGTTCAGGGGACATCATCAAGCGCTGGTAAGAGTGTCCTTGTGGCTGCACTATGCCGCATATTCTCAAAGAGGGGGTACCGGGTTGCCCCCTTCAAATCCCAGAACATGTCACTGAATTCCTTCACAACCCATGAGAACAGGGAGATAGCGGTGGCCCAGGTCCTCCAGGCAGAGGCTGCAGGCATCAGGCCATCATATCATATGAACCCAATACTCCTCAAACCAAAGGAGGACTTCACATCCCAGGTCATTGTCCACGGGAGACCCGCCGGGAACATGAACTTCCAGGAGTACCAGACAGGGTTCCGGGAAACCGCCCTTAAGGCCATAAGGGAGTCCCTCGATTACCTTAAGGAGCGATATGACATCATCGTGATTGAAGGGGCCGGGTCACCTGCCGAGATAAACATGAGGGACCGGGACCTTGCCAATATGGAGATAGCCCACCTTGCAGACGCCGATGTCATACTTGTTGCTGATATAGACCGTGGAGGTGTTTTCGCCTCAATTGCAGGCACCCTAATGCTTCTCGATGAGCGTGACAGGTCCCGGATAAAGGGTGTTGTCATAAACAAGTTCAGGGGAAACATTGACATCCTTATGCCTGGTATAGAAAGGATTGAGGAGATCACCGGCGTGCCTGTGCTTGGCGTGCTCCCCTATGATGATAGCCTGAGGCTTCCTGAGGAGGATTCAGCCTCACTCTCAGGGCGCAAGTACCGTGGAAGCGGGGATGTGAAGATCGGTGTCATGAGGCTTCCGAGGATATCCAACTTTACAGACATAGACCCCCTTGAGTACGAGAAGGACGTTGCTGTGAGGCTCATAGAGGCCGGTGACAGCCTTGAGGGCCTTGACGCCATCATAATCCCTGGAACCAGGAACACCATCAGCGACCTCATGTATCTGAGGGAGAATGGCTTCGAAGATGAGATCAGAGATCTGAGCCATGAGATACCAGTATTTGGTATATGCGGTGGTTTCCAGATGCTTGGAAGGAGGGTCGTGGATGAGGGACTTCAGGAGTCAAAACTGGGAAGCGTTGATGGCCTTAACCTCCTTGACTGTGAAACCACGTTCACAGGTGATGGTAAGATCATATCCAGCAGCGCCGGGGAGATCACCGGCGCCGGCTTATTCTCAGGTCTTGCAGGGGAAACCGTTGAGGGATATGAGCTTCATGAGGGAACCACAGTCCTGGGTGACGTTAAACCCCTCATGAAGGTGAAGAGGGGCTTTGGTAACACATACACCATGGGATTCGATGGTGCCGCTGATGGGAACGTGGCCGGTACCTACTTCCACGGCATATTCCACAACTTCAGATTCAGGAGATACTTCACCAACCTTCTGAGGGAGAGGAAGGGACTTGAAAAACTTGACTATGTGGATGACCACTTCGATGCCTCAAGGAGGTTCTCAATTGACCGTCTGGCTGAGATAGTCGAGGATAACATGGACCTCTCCATCATTGAGGATATCATCGGAGGGGATTGAGAGAAGACCCATACCCCCAGAAAAATCCCTTCCTAAGGAACCCTCCAAAATTAAAGAACCTCATCCAAAAAAATCCCTTCCTAAGGAACCCTCCAAAATTAAAGAACCTCATCCAAAAAAAATTAAAAAGGTTTTTATTCAGGACAAGCCTGAATCGTTGATTCTATGCTATGAATGGCACCGCGAGTGTTGTAATCACGAGGACCGTCAGGATGATACCTATCACCATCACCGGGATCCCTGCCCGTGGTATGTCCCGGAGCTTAACGTAGCCAGACCCATATGCCATTGCAACGGTTGGATCCGCCATTGGCAGCATGAAGGACAGTGAACATGCTATGGCCACCGGAACCGCGTATATACCCACCGGCTGATGCTGTGCACCTGCAAGGGTCACTGAAAGTGGAACAAGGATCGCTGATAGTGCTATATTTGACATCACCTGCGTTATAAGCACTGCGATGACCATGAGGACCACCATGACAAGAATAGTTGATGGATCAGAGCCCAGCATCCTTATAAGGTCATTTATCAGCCATGCCGCGGCACCAGTCTTGAGCAGGGCGCTTCCAAGGGAGAGTGCGCCCCCAAAGAACACGATGAGTCCCCAGTCAATATTCTTCTGGGCGTCCTTCCAGGTTATAACACCTGCGAAGATGAACATCACCGCGGCTATCAGTGAAACCGAGTAGCTGTTGATGCCTGTCCACCCAGCTGTCACCCATAGTAGAATTGCAAATAGGAGTATCCCCACACTGACCTTCTCCTCCCTTTTAACCGTGCCAAGTTCCATCAGTTTCTTCCCTATAACCGCCTCACCGTCAGATAGGGCTGTGACCTCACTGGGGAATATCTTCAGGAGGACAACCCATATTACAAAGAGCATTGCAACTGCAAGGGGGAACCCGAAGATCATCCAGTTGAGGAAGGGTATCTGGGTGTAGGCAGCAGCCATGAGGTTGGGGGCTGTCCCTATCTCCGTCCCGAAGCCACCTGCAAGGGACCCAAATGATGCCCCGAGTACCATAGCCTTTGCATAGTTACTCCTCCCCCTCTCGGGCTCAGAACAGCCCATAATATCCACTATCTCCTTTATGATTGGAAGGAGCATGGCAAATGCCACCACGTTCTCGATCCACGCTGAGAGGAGACCCGTGGAGAATATGCTCACAAAGAGACCCCTCTCCGGTGATGTTCCAAGTCTCCTTAAAAGGTAGTAGGTGAATCTCTGTGCAAGGCCACTCTTCCTTATGGCCTCAGCCATTATGAACCCGCCTATCATGAGGAAGAGTATGGGGTTTGCAAATCCTATAACAGCATTTTCAAAGCTCCCGACACCGATAAGTGGCTGTGCAAAGAGTATTATGAGGGACGTGACTGCAAGTGGAACAGACTCCGTTGCCCACATTGAAATCGCGAAAACAAGTAAGGATATTGCCGCGTGCCCTGAAGCCTTAAGACCCGGTAATGGCATCAGGTACACTGCAACTGCAAGAAGAAAACTCAGAATAAATCCTTTCTTTGCATCCGTAATATTACCTCCTCTTTTACCTCCTCTTGTTGGTAACTGTAAGTTTCAAGTAGCTTATAAATTTTTTACATTATAAAGAGATCGGCCTTTAATCCCACCCCAGTTTTGCTGACTGCCAGTTAATCCATAAGGATGGGCAGCGACAGCCTAAATCAGAAGAGCTGATGCTGAACATTTAAATATTCATTAAAAACCATGTGAAAGCCAGTATTACAGGCTGGTGGATAAAGTAAATGGTCAGCGAGTGTTTTCCCAGAAATTCAAGTGCATGGTTTCTCCCTGGCAGCTCCCCATTCCATCTTCTCCTGTATCCAGGATAGAGGGTATCCCCTGTGAAGATACCGAGAAGGACAACGCCGAGCCATGGAAGCAACGGAAAGTAATCAAGAGTGTAAAATCCAGGTGGCTTCAGTCCAAGCCAGAGCAGATAGGGGGTGTCCACCATCAAGCCTGAAACCCGCATACCCGCTGCCAGTGCCAGGAGGGCTGCGATAAGTGAGAGTGCCCTTCTTCCTGCAAACGGGTATGTGATGATCACAGCAACCCCTATGAAATGCAGCACCCCGAACACTATGAACCCCTCATGGGGGTATACCCAGGTGGCAGCAGTTATAAGAAGGCCGTAAATGAATATCATGACACCCCTCCTGATGTAATGTCCAGGAACACCGGAGCCCCTTCTGGAGTGGCTCAGGCTGAGTGATACGCCCACAAGGAATATGAAAAGAAATGCAGCCAGCCTGCCGGTGAGCCAGATGATGGGTGAGTTCAGATCCAGTTCCACTGCTCCAAGGAAGTCAAGGTCAAAGATTACATGGTATACAATCATCATCACAACAGCGATGCCCCTCATGGCATCGACCTCATGGAACCTCCCGCTGTACGAGGATGCTGCCCCCATGGATAACCTCCATTTATAAATTGTGTGGATCCCTGTAAAAGCAGTTCCACTGGAGGGATGATCTCCAGATGAATCGTCTGAGAGGAAAATAGAAAATTTTATATAGGATGATTTCAAATCTCTTCTATGCCTACGAATTGCGGCGTTAGTCCAGCCTGGTTAAGACACTGGCCTGCCACGCCAGCGACCCGGGTTCAAATCCCGGACGCCGCATAGCGGTTGTAGTCTAGTCTGGTTAGGACTCGGGCCTTCCAAGCCCGCGACCCGGGTTCAAATCCCGGCAACCGCATAAAAACTGCTTCTGCTGACGGTAACACGTTATTTCTGGAGTACATGATAAACTGTTTCTGGCTGATTTTAACTGTTTATTCCAATTGAAACTCCACTGGAGGTAATCTGCACGTAACAGGGGAAGTGACCAGCCATATATCAGATATATATATTAGAAACCCCGATAGTAGAGCAAAGGATAAGTACTTTAATTCTAGATAATAACAGGATCCAGACTAATATTAATGGTGTGATACTCATGGCTGGAATCGTTGGATATGGAGTTTACATTCCATCATACAGAATAAAGGTTGAAGAAATAGCAAGGGTCTGGGGAGACGACCCCCAGGCCATATCAAGGGGACTGGTTGTTGAAGAGAAATCAGTTCCAGGTCCAGATGAGGACACCGCAACAATCTCAGTGGAGGCTGCCCGCAACGCCCTCAAAAGGAGCCAGATAGACCCCTCAAGGATAGGGGCCATATATGTTGGATCAGAATCCCACCCCTATGCAGTCAAACCAACAGCAACAATCGTCGCAGAGGCCGTGGAGGCAACACCTGAAATGACAGCGGCTGACCTTGAATTCGCATGTAAAGCGGGAACCGCAGGTATGCAGGCCTGTATGGGACTTGTTGACTCAGGAATCATAGAATACGGCCTTGCTGTTGGCGCAGATACAGCCCAGGGAGCGCCGGGGGACGCCCTTGAATACACAGCATCAGCAGGTGGAGCCGCCTACATCATAGGAAATGAGAGCTGTCTTGCAGAGATAATGGAAACCTACAGTTTCACCACAGACACACCCGATTTCTACAGAAGGGAGGGAATGCCCTACCCCAGACACGGTGGAAGATTCACAGGTGAACCAGCCTACTTCAAACACGTTCTTGGCGCTGCAAAGGGCATGATGAAAAAGACCGGTCTTTCTGCAGGTGACTTTGACTACGCGGTTTTCCATCAGCCAAACGGAAAGTTCTACCTGAAGGCAGCGAAAAAACTTGGATTTGAAACCGAACAGGTGAAACCGGGTCTCCTAACACCGGTCATAGGCAACACATACTCCGGTGCAACACCAATAGGCCTTGCAGCAACACTTGACGTTGCAGAACCAGGGGCAAGGATACTTGCAGTTTCCTATGGTTCAGGGGCCGGAAGTGACGCATTCATAATAGAGGTCACCGATGAGATAGAGAGAAAGAGGGACCTCGCCCCAACCGTTTCTGAAATAATCAGCCGCAAAAAATACGTTGACTATGCGCTCTATGCCAAGTTCAAGGGCAAACTCAGGATGGCTTAAGATGGTGATAACATGAGGGATGTAGCAATTATTGGAGTCTCACAGACAAAATTCGGAGAACTTTGGGACGTCTCATTCAGGGATATGATAACCGAGGCCGGCCTCGGTGCCATAGAGGATGCTGGAGTTGAAGGTGCAGACCTGGAGGCAATGTACGTTGGTAACATGTCAGCGGGTCTCTTCATAAAACAGGAGCACATTTCTTCACTCATCGCAGATCATGCAGGGCTAACACCAATACCCTCAACCAGGGTGGAGGCCGCCTGTGCATCAGGTGGACTCGCCCTAAGGAGCGGTGTAATGGCCGTGGCATCAGGATACCATGATATTGTGATAGCGGCAGGTGTTGAGAAGATGACCGACGTTGTTGACCCCACCCCTGCAATTGCAACGGCATCCGACCAGGAATGGGAGGCCCAGCAGGGTGTAACCTTCCCCTCACTTTACGCCATGATGGCAAGGAGGCACATGTACGAGTACGGTACAACAAGGGAGCAGCTCGCCATGGTATCTGTGATAAACCATGAGAATGCCTCAAACAACCCGAGGGCCCAGTTCCCCATGAAGGTCACGGTTGAACAGGTCATCAACTCAACCATGGTCGCGGATCCCCTCCGACTCCTTGACTGTTCACCCATCTCTGATGGTGCTGCAGCAGTCATACTCTGCCCCGCCGAGATGGCAAGGGAATACACGGATACCCCTGTGTATGTGAAGGCATCAGCACAGGCATCAGGTACCATTGCACTGCACGATAGAATGGATATAACCAGGATTGACGCCACTGTGAACGCCGCAAGATCCGCATTCAAAATGGCAGATCTGACACCAGGGGACATAGACCTTGTTGAGGTTCATGACTGCTTCAGCATAAATGGTATACTGGCTGTTGAGGACCTCGGATTCGTTGAGAAGGGTGAAGGTGGAAGGGCCTTTGAGGAGGGCATGACCCGCATTGATGGTGACATACCTGTAAACCCCTCAGGAGGTCTCAAGGCACGTGGCCATCCACTGGGAGCAACAGGTATCGCCCAGGCGGCTGAGGTGGTCTGGCAGCTGCGTGGTGAAGCCGGTAAAAGACAGGTTGAGGGTGCTGAGATAGGTATGACCCACAACATAGGTGGAACCGGTGGGACAGCAGCTGTGCATATATTCTCAAGGTAGCCACCATCCATTTCATTTTTTTCCTGCAGTGGATACCAAAAGAGTACTGAGTCCAGTGAAATAAAAGAAACTGAACTGAGCCAACTTGGATTTTCCAATTCTGCACTAACCTTCTGATCATTAGTTCATGAAAAATTAAATATCTGCAATGACCTTTCTGCCCTGTGGTGATGCCAGAGAATAAGGAAGCCGTGCACATGGAAAATGAGTCATATTCCATTTTCCTGAAATTTTCTGAAGGACTTATGGGGTCAGCAGACTTCAAAAAACAGGTTTGCATTTACAAAACTGAAAATACTCGAGGTTCAGGGAACTGAAAGTACCCTTATTCTGATTCAGAAAAAGCCATGAAAAAAGGAGGAATTATGGGGGTGCCTACATTGGAGGCATTCCGCCCATGTCGCCCATATCCATGTCCTCATCGGATCCAGAGGATGATGCTGCTATGACGTCGTCTATGCGGAGGATCATCTCAGCTGCCTCTGCAGCGGACTGGATGGCCTGTTTCTTAACCCTGTGGGGCTCTATTACACCGACATCCTTCATGTCAACGATTTCACCATCGAAGACGTCAAGTCCCATGTAGGGTGACTCCTCATGGGCAGCCCTGAGGTCCACCAGGACGTCGATGCTGTCAAGTCCAGCGTTCTCTGCAAGTGTCTTTGGAACGATCTCAAGGGCATCTGCAAATGCTGAGACTGCAAGCTGCTCCCTGCCACTTATGCTATCAGCGTAGTCCTTGAGCCTCTTTGCGACCTCTATTTCAGGTGCTCCGCCACCTGCAACAACCTTTCCGTCCTCGACTGTTGCTGCAACGACTCCTATTGCGTCTTCGATTGCCCTTTCAACCTCGCTTACAACGTGTTCTGTTGAACCCCTCACGAGTATTGTGACTGCCTTTGGCTCCTTGCATTCCTCAACGAAGATCATCTCTTCGCCTGAGATCTTCTTCTCTGAGACAATTCCTGCTTCACCCAGGTCGTCCTCACTGAGGTCCTCGATGTTTGTGACGATGTTTGCACCTGTTGCCTTGGAGAGTTTCTCCATATCGGATTTTTTAACCCTTCTTACTGCAAGGACGCCTGCCTTGGCCAGGTAGTGCTGTGCAAGGTCATCGATACCCTTCTGGCAGAAGAGCACGTTGGCACCAGTCTCGACTATGGAGTTGACCATGTCACGGATCATCTGCTCTTCCTGTTCAATGAAGGCCTGCATCTGTGATGGGTCTGTTATCCTGATTTCAGCGTCGACTTCTGTCTCCTTGACTTCGATTGGGCAGTTCAGGAGTGCTATTTTGGCGTTTTCAACCTTTTTGGGCATTCCTGGGTGAACCCTTTCCTTGTCGATGATGACACCCTGGACGAGTGTTGAGTCGTCCACGGCTGCGCCTTCCTTCTTCTCTATCTTTATGTGGTCCTTCTCGACTTCGCCGTCTTCCTCAACCTGCTGGACCGCGTCAACTATGAGTTCAGCCAGTGGTTCCCTTGCCTTTTCTGTTCCTTTACCGGTCATTGCGGTCATTGCGACCTTTATGAGTGTGTCCCTGTCGCTTGCGTCAATTGCGATATCGTTGAGTATTTCCTGGGCTTTCTCAGCGGCCTGCCTGTAACCCATTGCGATTATTGTTGGGTGGATCTCCATTTCAAGGAGTGTTTCGGCTTTTTTGAGTAGTTCGCCTGCTATGATGACAGCTGTTGTTGTACCGTCACCCACCTCGTCTTCCTGGGTCTTTGCGACCTCAACAAGCATCTTTGCTGCTGGGTGCTCTATGTCCATTTCCTTTAGTATTGTGACACCGTCGTTTGTTACCACGATGTCTCCAAGGGAGTCAACCAGCATCTTGTCCATTCCCTTTGGTCCAAGGGTCGTCCTGACGGTTTCTGCAAGTATTTTACCTGCAAGGATGTTCATTCTCTGTGCGTCCCTTCCAAGGTATCTGCTTGTACCTTCGGGCAGTACAAGAATTGGCTGCTGTCCCTGTGCCATTTAATCACCTCAATTTTTATTATCATTAGTGCATTTATCAATGGGTTAGAGGTTCTATAAATATTTTGCGGTCAATGTATTTATTAAATGGTGACCTTATTTAAATACAGGTAGGAGAATGTATAAATCACCGGTTCCTGTCTGCCTTTCGGCGTTCATGATTTTAATTCTATTAACTGAAGGCTCCTGTGCCATCGAAGAAGTTGAGGATCCCCTGAATAGCTCTGATGTTCTCGAGGCAGGTGTCAGGGTTTCCAGTTTTATTGAAAAAAACCAGAGGCTTCCTGAAAACGTCAGTGTGGGTAACAGGACACTTGACACCCCATTCTGCGCCTACGCCCTCAGCAGGGTACTTACCGGTTCAAATCTGGTTGAAACCCAGACCATCAATGCGCCCCGCCTGGATATAAGGCGCATATCAGTGAAGCTAACAAAAAAACAGTACATGGAGATAGCATCAAAATTCCGTAACCTCACATCCCGGACACAGTACTGTCCAGAAACCATCTCCTTCAGCGGGGGCAGGATTGACTTCTACAATGCAGTGTATCTCCTATCAAAGATCGGGCGCTACAGAAAACTTCATGGTAAACTCCCGGATTATGTGCAAATAAGCACCCCCCTCCCTTTAAATGCATACAGAATCGACTCCAACACCATCGACAGAAGGATAAATAACCTGAAATCCCAGATCAAAAAAACAATTAAACTCATGAACCTTATTCATAGGAGGATCAGATATTCTGGAAACAAAAAAACCATCATGAGGCTTCAGAGCAAACTGAAGTCCCTTGAAAAAAAATACACCTATCTGAATGGGCAGCTCAGATACTATGAGGGCCTCAGAGTCAGCCCCTGGTACGTCCCATCATCCCTCCGACGTTACATCAGATCCACAGCCTACTGCAACATCACCGATCCCAATATAGTTTACCTTGCCCGGGAACTCTCAGGAAACACCACCCACTCCACTGCACTGAATCTTTTTAGCTGGGTCCGGGACAATGTTGACTACTCCTTCTACTACAGGACCCGCTACGGTGCCTCAGGCACATTAAGGCGCAGGACAGGAAACTGTGTTGACCAGGCACACCTCATGGTTGCCCTTGCAAGGACCAGCGGTATACCTGCCCGTTATGTCCGTAGATACTGCAGGTTCATAAGCGGAAACTGGTACTCCCATGTGTGGGCCCAGTTATGGATAAGGGGCCGCGGTTGGGTGACAGCAGACACCACCCACACCATGAACACCCTCGGACACGTGTATAACTGGAACACAAGTGTGTCAGAGGTTAGGGAAGTGCTTCTGGAATATGATCTGCACTGAACCCTTATATTCCCTCATGAGATATCATGATCCATGAAAATCATTGATATGAGCCGCAGAATTGAGGATTCCATGCCTGTCTTTCCAGGGGATCCTCCTGTCAGAATAAGGACACTTGAAGATAGGGACTATCTGACCTCCTCAATGGAGGCTGGAATGCACACTGGAACCCACATAGATGCACCGGCACACGTACACCGGGGTGATGAAACCGTTGATAGGATAGGCCTTGAAAGACTGACAGGGCAGGGCTTCCTTATATCGCAGGGAACAGAAAAAATTCCATCTGGAGATATTGCGGTTCTGAGAACCGGGTGGGGTTCAAAGTGGGGTCTGGAGGAATACTTCAAAGACTACAGAGGCATTCCCATGGGTCTTGCAGAGAAACTGGTTGACCATGGAGTGAAGGGGGTGTGCACAGACGGTCCAAGCGTTGACATGCCTGGAGAAACAGCCGTGCACAGACTACTCCTTGAAAACGGGATATGGATAGTTGAAAACATGAAAAACACGGAACTGGTTCCAGAAAGATTCAGAATATTCGTTGTTCCACTGAATGTAAGGGCGGAGGCCTCCCCCGTAAGGGTATTCGCCGTTACAGACTGACCATCATCGAGAACCCACCACAGGACTATCTGCGTTAAAGACCCGTCATCTCTCTATTTTCTCCCAGAGCACCATTCCACCCTCTCTCACTGACCTGAAGTAACCCTTTCTCTCAAGGTTCCTCAGTATCTGAACCATGTTATCAAGCTTCATGTCCCTGAATCCTATCTCATTCAAAAAACTGAGCAATTCCTCGGCTGTGGATCTTTCATCAGGTAGCAGACGGTAGATCTGTGACTGGAAGGAGGTCAGATCCCTTTCGGGTTTCTGTGTAAGCGCATTGAAGTACTCCCTGTACCTTTTAAGGTCAGATATGCGGGATTCCTTCTCGGCTATGATTGCATTGAGATCCTGTATTATCTTATCCTTCTCAGCCATGAGCCCCTCAAGTTCAGCTATCTTTCTTTCCCTGAGTTTAAGGGTCTCCTCAAGTTCCCTCACCCTTCTGGAGTTCTCTGAATTCTCCCTGCACTTCCTGAGATCCATCTTGAGCTTGCTTATCTCAAGCATGCATGCCTTGACAAGAAGCTTGAGCTGTTCCTTTTCCGAATCCCTCATGAACTTCATGGTACCCCTTTCCCCTAATTAAATATTACGTGGAACCTTAAAAACCTTCCTGAATTCATCCCGGGATACCAGACAGAGTTATATAGCGAAAGGGTCTCCAAATATTCCTTAAAATGAGAACATAGAAAATAAAACAACAACTCCCCCTACAGACATCACCCAATCCTTAAAATGAGAACATAGAAAATAAAACAACAAGTCCCCCTACAGACATCACCCAATCCTTTCAAAGTTGCAGAGGCCGAAACACTTAACCCTCTCCTCCACCTTCACAGCTGCAAGGGCACATAGAACTCCAAGGAAAGCCCCTGCAATGACATCACTGGGGTAATGTAGACCAAGGCATACCCTTGAAATACCAACAAGGGAAGCAAGCAGTATGAAAAGCCATAGTCTCCCAAATTTAAAGTAGAGTGCCAGGAAACCGCTGAATGCAGCCACTGTGTGCCCTGATGGCATGGAGTAGCCCCCGGCTGGTGTGGTATACCTAACCCAGCTGAGAACCTCATAGGGCCTTGGCCTCGCAATAACAGCCTTCAGTAATTCACTGAGAAAGAATCCCATTACAAGGGCTGTGAGCGCAATGAATGCGGCCTCCTTCCCATTCTCATCCCCAAAAATGTAGAATATGAGGCACAGAACCACCCAGAAAATCGGGGTTCCTCCAAGGGTTATGATCTGCATCAATGAATCAAGAATGGGCGAACTGATTGTTGAATTTAAAAAATAGAGAATTGAGGTATCAATACCAGCAAATAAAAGAAAAGGATGCATCATAAAATAAAGAATGGATGCACAGACACCAGCAAATAAAAGAAAAGGATGCATCATAAAATAAAGAATGGATGCACAGACACCAGCAAATAAAAGAAAAGGATGCATCATTTACAGTATCTCATTTATAAGTTCTGCATTCAGTATCGATGCTCCTGCAGCCCCCCTCACAGTGTTGTGGCCGACAAGGACATACCTAAGGCTGTTGCTGAATGCTGCATCCTCCCTGAGCCTTCCGACAGTGACTGACATTCCACCATCCCTGTTCCTGTCCATCCTTGGCTGGGGTCTGTTCTCCTCATCCAGGACCACAACAGGTTTTTCAGGTGCTGAGTAAAGACCCAGTTTCTGTGGGAGCCCCTGGAAACCATCCATGGCCTCCTTTATATCCTCAATTTCAAATTCATCATCCAGTTCCACGAAGACTGCCTCGGTGTGACCATCAAGAACAGGGACACGGTGGCATGATGCACTCACACCGAAATTTGCAGGTTTAACCACACCATCGTCAAGTTCACCAAGCAGGTGGAGGGTCTCGGTTTCAATCTTCTCCTCCTCCCCACCGATATAGGGGACGATGTTGTCCATTATCGCCATGGATGGCACCCCACTGTACCCTGCACCTGAAACAGCCTGCATCGTGGAGACATAGACCCTCTTTATTGTGTGGCTGTCATAGATGGGCTTAAGAGTGAGGGTGAGTGCTATGGTGGAGCAGTTGGGGTTGGTTACGATGAAGCCATCCCATCCCCTCCTCCTCTGCTGAACCTCTATGAGGTCCAGGAACTCCGGGTTAACCTCAGGGATCACAAGTGGAACATCGGGTTCCATTCGCATTGCACTGGCATTTGAAGCCACTATGTACTTCTCAGCAAATTTTGGCTCAACCTTGCGCGCCACATCTGCGGGAAGTGCAGAGAACAGTATGTCCACATCCCCCACACCTGCAGGGTCCGTTTCAACAACCTCTATATCCCTTACAGACTCAGGCATCTCGCTGTCAAGGTACCAGTTCGCAACCTCCCCGTAGGGTTTCCCCGCGGACCTTGAAGATGCTGCAAGGGTTGTAAGCTCAAATTCAGGATGATTCTCAAGCATCTCAATAAACCGCTGCCCAACCATCCCTGTTGCTCCAAGAACACCAACATTAACCATAATACCACCTTATCATTTTATTCCAAGCACGTCCCCCATATCCATTATCTTTCCAGGTTCTGCGTGTTCAATAAACCTCACCGCCCTTATAACTCCGCCTATAAATGCGTCCCTGCTGTGGGCCCTGTGAACTATTTCAAGGCGTTCACCATCACCTGCAAATAGGACTATGTGGTCCCCCACTATGTCACCGCCCCTCACAGCATGGACACCTATCTCATCACGGGTCCTCTCACCTGTAAGTCCGGACCTTCCATGCACCGCCACCTCCTCAGGTTTCCTGGAGGTGGCCTCTGCGATAACCTCAAGTGCACGCACCGCGGTACCTGAAGGAGCGTCCTTTTTGTGTCTGTGGTGGGCCTCTATAATTTCAACGTCATAATCAGAGAGTACCGGTGCAAGATCAGAGAGCACCTTGAAGAACACATTGACACCCACAGCCATGTTTGGTGAGATAACAGCCCTCACACCTGTCCTCTCAATAGATTCCCTGATAGTCTCCATCTGCTCATCTGAAAATCCTGTTGTTCCAACCACAAGGTTAACCCCTGCTTCAGTCGCTGTCTTTATGGTTTCAACAGCTGCCGGTGCCACTGTGAAGTCAACGAGAACGTCGGGTTCTGTTTCTCTGAGTGTTTCGGCAAGGTCAGATGCATCGCTTACCTTAACACCCACTTCGCCCGTGGCTGTGAATTCACCCACGTCCCTTCCCTTAAGGGCTGTTCCAGGTGCCTCTATGGCAGCCACAAGCTTCATGTCCTCCTCTTCAAGTACCTTTTTTATTATTCCAGAGCCCATGCGCCCGCAGGCGCCGGTAACCGCAACTTTGATCATCAAAACACCTCAGGGATTCAGATGAGTGCCAGTTCCTCAAGGACCATCCTCAGCTTCTCACGGCTGCTGTCCCTCAGGGGTGCGAGCGGCATCCTGACATGACCGGCAGGTCTTCCCATCATGTTGAGGGCCTCCTTGACGGGAACAGGATTGCTCTCGATGAAAAGAACCTTCATGAGGCTGTACAATTCATAGTGGGTTTTCATTGCAGACTCAAAATCCCCTGAGAGTGCCTCGTTGACAAGGCGGCTCATACGGGCTGGATCGACGTTTGCCACAACAGATATGACACCCTCTGCACCCATTGAGATCATTGGGAGTGTGAGGTTATCGTTACCTGAGAGTATGATGAAATCATCGAGGCCCATGTCCATGAGCCGTGATTTCAGCATGGAAATCTTATCCAGGTCAGGGCTAGCTTCCTTTATACCGATTATACCATCAAGCCCTGCGAGTTCAGATACCGTGTCAACGTCGATGTCCGTGCCTGTCCTTGAGGGCACATTGTAGATTATAAGGGGTATCTCTGATGCCTCCTCCAGCATCCTGTAGTGTTCAGTGAGCCCATGGGGCTGTGGCCTGTTGTAGTAGGGTGTTATCACAAGGGCCGCGTCTGCACCTGCGTCCCCTGCATACTTCACAAGACCAAGGGCCTCCCTTGAGGAGTTGCTCCCTGCCCCCGCAATGGTCTTAACACGCCCGTTAACCTCATCCACGAGTATGTCAATCATTCTCCTCTGTTCCTCATGGGTTATAGTTGCTGATTCACCTGTTGTGCCGGCAACCAGCAACCCATCAACCCCATTCTCAATCAGATAGTTTATGTTGTCCCGCAGCCCGGCCTCATCCACCCGGTCGTCCCCTGTGAATGGAGTCACCATGGCCACTACTGTGCCTTCAATTCTCATTCAAGAACACCCCTTACAAGTTCATACGCCTTTTTACCATCATTCCAGTCAACAAAGATAACCACAGATGTCTGTGAGGATGAAATTTCAACTATGTTAAGATCATTATCCCTGAGGGGCTTGGTGATCTCGGATATTATGCCCGGAGTGTCTATGAAGTCAGGGCTGGATATGGTTATCATTGCAATATCCCTTCCCAGGGAGAGTGAGCTGAGGTTATCATCTGCAATGACAACATCATGGAGAAGCCTGTGCGCCTCATCAGCGTCCTTCTTATCAACAAATATTGTGACAGAGTTCTGGCCTGTTGAAATTCCTATGATGTTGATGGAGTTCTCTGCAAGTTTTGAGGTTAACTTTGCCAGTATACCTGGCTTATTGAGTATCTTCTCCCCCACAACCGCAACCACAGATATTGGTTCAGGGTTGAGGGTCGTTGTCTTAACCATCTTATTCTTTGATGGGCCTATGATTTCAGTACCCGGGGCTGAGAGATCCCCGTGCTCGAATCCTATGATCTTTGCATTTATATCAGGGTCCTTGTATTTCAGGGCATGTGGGTGGAGTACCTGCGCCCCATGGGTTGCAAGATCCCTCATTTCCTCAACAGAGATTTTGTCGAGCTTCTTTGCTCCCTGAAGTTTATTTGGATCAGTCGACATCACGCCCCCAACATCGGTTACGATTATAACCTCATCCGCCTTCAGGCAGTGGCCCAGCAGGAAGGCTGTGATGTCACTTCCACCCCTCCCCAGGGTTGTTATGTAACCATTGGGGTCCCTCCCAAGGAAACCACACACCACAGGTATTATACCCTGGTCAAGGAGTTTTAAAAGTTCCCTTGACTTCTTCTCAGTTGCCTCAAAGTCCACCTTAGCATTTAAAAGGTTGCTGTCGGTTATTATTGGCCATTCATCCATGAAGGGGTCTATGTATTCAGATTTAACCCCAAGTGCCTCTATTGCAGAGGAAAATATCCTTACACTTGTCATTTCACCCATGGATACTATTTCAGCCAGCTGCTTTTCTGTAACAGCATCTTCCATTGCCTCATCAACTATCTGAAGGAGTTCATCGGTTGTCTTATTGATGGCAGATACAACAACAACGACCTTCTTGCCCTTCATGTACTCCTTCACGACAGAACGGGCCGCCTTTTTAATTCGCCTACCATTCCCTATAGATGTACCGCCAAATTTAGCAACTATTAACTCCATTAACCTTCACAGCCTTTTAAATGTTGAAAATGGAAAAAGATCAAAATTATTTCTGCTGGCTGATTATCCTTGTGATGTAGCCCGCGATCTTGTTCCTGAGGTGTTTTGTGCTGACCGTTGAAAACTCCTCCACAAGTTTCTTGTTTTTATCAAAATCAGATGTGAATTTACCTGGATGAGTTTCTATCAGTTCTTTCGCGATTCTTTTTACAAAGGATGTTCTTATGTTTCCCATTTCATTGCCTCCTTAACAGTTCTTTCTGTTCAGTTTTGCTTAGATCCATCAGAATCTTCATCAGCTGGATGAGTTTATCCTCATTGATACCATAGGCCCTGGCGATTCTCCGGGTCCTCTCTATGATCTCAAGCTCCCTCTCAGGGTCGAATATGTCCATTCCAAGGGCAACTTTGGCCTCAGCTATCTCACGTGCAAGGGATGTGCGTGATGATATGAGGTCAAGTATCTCCCTGTCTATTCTATCTATTTCCCTTCTGGACCTTTTAAGGGTTTCCAGTGCTCTGGATTCGTCCATAAAACATCCCCCTGACCTGCACTGCTTTAGGGGTCACCGGATCAGTCAAGCACATGTGTACCCTGGTTATCCACTGATGTTACAGTAACATTGCCCTCAAGGTTCTCCCATGAATCAATGACATTCCCTGCAGAATCATCATCAGCCAGCGCCACAAACGCCGGTCCTGTGCCTGAAAGACCCGCTGAGAGGGCACCCGCCTCAAGGGCATCGAGGGCTATTCCCGGATCGAATCCCAGGGATGCACAATAGAGTATCCCGTTGAGTGTCATTGCACTGTGCACCCTGCCCTCAAGGACCTCTCGGAAGGCCATGTCAACCCAGGGGGCCAGCAGCTTCATCCTCGGGACATCTGATTGTGCAGTCAGTGATTTTCTGTCCGGCATGTATATTAATACCTTTTGATTTTCCATTTCCCTCCTGCAGATTATGCGCCTTGCCATGTTATCTGTCACGGTGAGGCCCCCGTAGAATGATGCGCTTGCATCATCATAGGCACCCGTCACCGTCACCCCTGCCCTGAGGGATGCCTCCACTCCCATATTGAGCATCTCAGGTCCACCCATGGGTTCCAGCTGAAATTCCTCTGATATGAGTTCAGAAACTGCCATTACAGTGGCATTGGATGCCGCGCTGCTGCTTGAAAGGCCGCTCGCAACGGGTAAATCAGAGGCTGTGACCACCCTCACACCAGTATCGGCGCCGTAATGCTCAAGGACCATCTCTGTGCAGAGTTCCATGAGCGCTGTATCCGCACCCTCAAGGGAGATGCACTCTATACCGGAATCTGTGAGTCTGGCCTCTGCCCTGACACCGAGGCCTATCCCGAATGCTGAGCCCCTTCCCGTTGCAATGGCATTTATAACCGTGGCTGATCCAGGTGCTCTTGCTGCTTTTCTCAACCTATCACTCCAAACAGTTCATATACCTAGATTATATAAAAACTATTTATATAATGGGTTGCAGTCTTAATTAATACAAAAACAGTAAAGTTTAGGATGGGAGGTAAATCTGAAGGTCTGATATCATGGACAGGAACAGTAAGATGGTTGCGGGTTTAATTGTGGTTCTATCAATTTCAGGGCTGGTAATGTCAATTTCAGGGCTAATTGGAGGACCTGAGGGTACTGTGGCAATCATACCAGTCCACGGGGCCATAGCCTATGATACATCAGGGTTTTCTGATGTTGTCAGCCCCGATGATGTGAAGGAGCTCATAGAGGAAGCCAACAGTGACCCCTCAGTTAAGGCCATAGTCCTGGATATAAACAGCCCTGGAGGGACTCCGGTGGCGAGTGAAGAGCTGATGGAAGCCATAAAAAAATCTGAAAAGCCTGTTGTAAGCTGGATAAGTGATTCTGGTACCTCAGGAGCGTATCTTGCAGCCTCGGCATCTGACAGGATAGTTGCGAGTCCATCTGCATGGGTTGGAAGCATAGGTGTCATACTTGACCTCACAGATCTCTCCGAGATGTACAGGCAGATGGGTATAAACAAGTACGCAATAAAGGCCGGGGAATACAAGGATATGGGTGCGGATTACCGTATGATAACCGATGAGGAGAGGCAGATGCTCCAGTCAATGGTGAATGAGGAGTATGACTACTTCATAAGGACCGTGGCTGCCAACAGAAACCTCAGCGTATCATATGTACGTGGCCTTGCAGAGGGAAGGATATTCACCGGAAGACAGGCCCTGAAGAATCGGCTCGTGGATTATACAGGTGGAAGGGACTATGCTGTTGATGTGGCAGCTGAACTTGCAGGTTTAAGGAACTATGACACCGTAACCCTTGAGCCTCCAGGTGGATTTGTGAAGATCCTCTCAGGGATGTTCTCAAAGCTTGGATTTGCCGATTCCGGAAATACATCAGAACACCTCAAGATCTAAAAAATAAAAGGATAAGTTTATGGAATTGCACTCGAAGAAATACAGCAGAACACCTCAAGATCTAAAAAATAAAAGGATAAGTTTATGGAATTGCACTCGAAGAAATACAGCAGAACACCTCAAGATCTAAAAAATAAAAGGATAAGTTTATGGAATTGCACTCGAAGAAATACAGCAGAACACCTCAAGATCTAAAAAATAAAAGGATAACTATTTATCCTAAAAGGATTGAAGAATATAATTAATCCCACGGAGGTTAGGAAATGGTTGTTAAGATAGAGGTTTTCACATCCCCAACCTGTCCATACTGTCCAATGGCAATCGAGGTTGTTGATGAGGCCAAGAAGGAATTTGGGGACAAAATAGAAGTTGAAAAGATTGACATAATGGTTGACCGGGAAAAGGCAATCGACTATGGCCTCATGGCAGTCCCTGCAATAGCGATAAACGGTGTTGTGAGGTTCGTTGGGGCCCCTGGCAGGGAGGAACTCTTCGAAGCCATAAGCGATGAAATGAGATAGATTACTTTTTCTCCATTAATTTTAAAGGATCTTTCTGATGAGGGATGAGAGGGTATTCGGAATCACAACGGGAACCGCCGCCACTGCAGCGGCCCTCGCATCACTTCTATGTTTAAGGGGTCGCGTGGTTAACAGTGTCGGTGTTGAGACCCCCTCAGGGAAAATTGATGTGGACGTTGATTCTGTTGAAAGGATCTCCCAGGACAGGGCAAGGGCCTGTGTAATAAAGAGACCCTACGGTGACCCTGACGTCACAGTGAACCTCAGTATCATAGCAGAGGTTCAGATCACAGAAACCTCTGGAGTAGTAATCAGGGGCGGTGAGGGCGTCGGTACCGTGACAAAACCGGGTCTCCAGGTCCCCCCGGGTGAGGCTGCAATAAACCCCGTCCCGAGGAGAATGATAGAGGCTAATCTGAGGAAATACCTGAAGGGAGGGGAGGGGGTGGTTGTCACTGTTTCGGTTCCCGATGGGGAGAAAATCGCCTCAAAAACCATGAACCCCCGCCTCGGGATTGAGGGGGGTATCTCCATCCTTGGGACAAGTGGCATTGCAAGGCCCATGTCCTCATCAGCCTACAGGAGATCCCTTGCATGTCAGATTGACATTGCAGTCGCCCGTGGATTCAGGGAACTCGTATTCGTCCCTGGTAACATAGGGGAAAGGTTTGCCAGGGAATACTTCAACCGGATTGATGAGGAGAGGATAATACAGATGGCCAACTTCCCGGGTTACATGCTGGAGGAGGCCGCCAAAAAGGGTGTGAAGAGGATTGTGCTGATGGGCCATGCAGGCAAACTCATAAAGCTCTCTGCTGGGATATTCCAGACAAAGAACTCCATTGCAGATGCCCGGCGCGAGATAATGACCGCACATGCAGCCCTCAGCGGTGCAGCGCCAGAGGTTACAGAGAGGATCTTCAACCTCGCCACCGTTGAGGAGATGATCAGTGAACTCGAAAGGGGGGGTCTGAGGGAGGATGTGTTCAACAGCATCAGCAGAGCAATAAGGGAAAGGTGTTCTGAAAGGTTCCCATTTGAGACCGACGTTTTGATCTTCAGCATGGATGGTAGGATACTCAACTCCAACTTTAAAACCACGTCCGCCCACAGATTCCGGGACGGCAGCCACTCTCTTCCAGATGAACAAGCAGAATAAGTGCACTGATAGTATTTACCTAATCAAGCGAGGTAGTGGTTTGCATGAAAGGATTTACCCACACAGATGGAAAATCTGTACGTATGGTTGATGTGGGATCGAAGGCGGTTGTCAGAAGGACGGCGACCGCTGAAGGTCACATATCACTCACAGAGGATACCCTGAAATTGATCAATGAAAAAAGGATTGAGAAGGGGAATGTGCTTGCAACAGCCCAGATAGCAGCCATAGCAGCGGTTAAACGAACCTGGGACCTCATACCCCTCTGTCACCAGCTTCCTGTAACCGGCGTTGACGTTGAATTCGATGTTAAGGCTGACGGGATCACCGTCAGGGTAACTGTGAGGTGCGATGGAAAAACAGGCGTTGAAATGGAGGCCCTCACAGGGGTTTCTGTGGCGCTCCTCACAATCTGGGACATGGTTAAAAGTGTTGAGAAGGATGAGAATGGCCAGTACCCTGAAACTGCAATCAGCAATATCAGGGTCCTTAAAAAGGAGAAGGTAGAGCTGGAAGAAGTGGTTGAATGAAATTTCTGAACCCTGACCTAAGGAAGATCATCACCGACTGCTACCCGTATATAAGATCCCTGAACCCCGCCCAGATGAGTGCTGTTGAGGCCGGCTACCTGGAATCGGATGAAAATTTCATCATAGCCATACCAACGGCCAGTGGAAAGACCCTCCTGGGAGTTCTGGCTGCCATTCAAGCCATAATGGATGGCGGACGGGTTATCTACACCGTACCACTCATATCAATACAGAACGAAAAGGTAAAGGAGTTCAGGGAGCTTGAAAAACACGGTATAAGTGTGGGTAAGGATCCCCGAACCTCAGACCTGGCGGTGATGGTCTTCGAATCCTTTGACAGCCTCACCCGATTCTCATGGAACACCCTGAGGGAGATTGACCTTCTCATAGTGGACGAGTTCCATATGATCGGGGAGTACAGCAGGGGCCCTGTAATAGAATCCGCCATCACAAGGGCCAGAAAACTGAATTCCGCAATGCGCATTGTGGCCCTCTCAGCGACCCTCTCAAATATGGATGAAATAGGGGAGTGGCTCGGTGCAAGAATCGTTGAACACGACTACAGGCCGGTACCCCTGCACCGGGAGGTGCTTGACACCGAGATGTTCGGGGCCCGGGACAAGAATCAGGTTGTCCTGAAGATCCTTGAAAGGTCCATCAGTGAGGATAGCCAGACCCTGGCATTCGTATCCACAAGAAGGTTCACAGAATCCCTCGCATCCTACCTTGCAGATAGGATCAAAAAGAAGATCCCGGGGGACTTGCTGGAGAGATTCAATGAAGTGGCGGAGAGGATACTTGACGTGCCAAGGGCCAGCGGCTCACCCCCAACCTCCACCTGCCTGAAACTTGCAGACTGCCTCAGGGCAGGGGTTGCATTCCACCATGCAGGCCTCTTCAACAGGCAGCGGGAAATAATAGAGGACGAATTCAGGAGGGGAAACATCCTCATGATCGCAGCAACCCCCAGCCTCATGTACGGGGTGAACCTCCCCTCAAGGACCGTTGTGATAAGGGACTACACCAGGTGGACAGGGCAGGGCCCCCAGAGGATCCCTGTATTTGATTATGAGCAGATGTCAGGGAGGGCCGGGAGACCCCTCTATGATGATATCGGCTACTCCTACCTCATAGGAAAGAGCCATGACGAGGCCATGGAACTCGAGGAGTACTATGTGAATGGTGAGGTGGAGAGGACCAACTCAAGGCTCATGGAGAACCGGGATGCCCTCTACAGGCAGATAATCGCACAGGTGGCCTCAGGACTTGCATCCACAACTGAAGATCTCCTTGAATTCTTCAGGGAAACCTTCTACGGCTACCAGATGAGTGAGGGTCCATTCAGCAATGCATTTGGCCTGGACAGCATTCAGTACGAAATCGAGACCGCCACAGAGTTTTTGATTAAGAACAGGATCATATATCCTGGTCCCAGTGGCTTATCAGCGACAGAATTTGGGCTTCTGATTGCAAAATCCAGTTACTCTGTTGAGACAGCCGTCAAACTCCACCAGTTCGCATCTGAAATGGATGAACTCGACATCTACCGCCTCATCTACGAGCTGGCAGGGACCCCCGACATTCCACTCATACCATTCAAGGGGCGGAAGAGCCGCGACCCGGTACGTGAGAGGCTCATGGAACATGGAATATTTGTTATGGATGCCGGTAACAGCGAGGCAACAGCAGCAGCCCTCATTGAGTGGATAAATGAGAGGACGGAGTATGAGATTGAGAACGCCTTCAATGTCTATGCGGCATCAACAAGAAGGACCGCATACGAGGCATCAAGGCTCGTTAAGTTCTTCAAGAGGATCTGTGAAATCCAGGGCGTTTATGGTTACACAGGGAAACTTGATGTTCTGGCTGCAAGACTCTACTATGGAGTCAGGGAGGACATCATTCCACTGGTGGTTGGTGTAAGGGGCCTTGGACGTGTCAGGGCCCGTAAGATTGTTGAAACCTTTGGGGAGGACCTCAGACATGTGCGGAAGGATGAACTCAAACGTATCGATGGTATCGGGGAAAAACTCGCCGATGCCATTAGAGGATATGCTGAGAGATCCTGCCAGTCTTAAAACCATTTTAAGGGAGTGTGCAGCGTCCATCAGCATATTTGACATCATGAGGATCCGTGAATTCATTGAGAGGGAATGTGCCCACGTTCCCAGAGGGTACAGGGAGGCCTATATAAAAACCTATACTGGAATTGCTGTTGAAGCTGTTCTTGCTCTTAAGGGTGGTGTGGGGGATATCACTGCAGATAGAAAAAGCCTTCTGAGGACACTGAAAAGACTATATGATACCTCCAGCCCCCTTATTGTGGTTTTAACCGTTATTTACAGGAATTTTATCCTTTCAGAACCCCTCCACCCTGTGGGGACTCCTTTTCCCGGTGGTTACTCAGTTACAGAGGAACATGGGACATACTACTGCCCTGTGAAGGATAAGCAGAAGGATAATCCATCAGCGCTGTGTGATATCTGCATTGCAGAGCAGACCCCATGACTCAGGAGATGACTTCTGATGGTGAGAAGCTGTGAAACCCTAAAGGAGGGCCCCAATGATCCAGGCGGATGAGATTCCAGAGAAACTGACAAAAATGGAGCTCCTTGAGATGGTTAAAAAGGAGGCCTCTTCGGTACATATAAAGGATGTGATGGACGCATCGGTTTACCTGAGGGAGGATGCCAAATACATGCCACCAAGGGAGCAGAAGGAGTTCATTGAAAGGTTCACCAGGGCCTTCTTCAACAGGATAAGGGATATAAAGAATGATAAAAACATCTACCCTGGAGAGGTTGACACTGAAAAACTGGCTGAATTCATAGGGTTCCTTGATGAACAGTTAAGGCGTGCCAGGTCACGGCCTGAAAGGTGTTTCCAGAGGATCGCCCGTATAATAACCATCTACGTAACCTTTGTGAGGGAGGAGCCAGTCCACCCCGTTGGAACCCGCTTTCCCGGAGGCTTGATGGTTAGAAGGGTGGGTGATGTCTTCTACTGCCCTGTGAAGGACAGGCAGATCAGCACCCCCACCGCCCTCTGCCGTTTCTGTGTGAGCAGGCAGGACCCTGATGTTCCAGGCGCTCATTCATAGAGAAGAAGACCGATACCATCAATGACCAGTGAAAGACCAATCAGCCAGGCAAGGAAGACAGGGTTTCTTACGAATACTCCCAGGATGATATAGAGGACTCCCAGAATCACCACTGATAGACCTGCAACCATTCCTGCTCTGTGCTCCCTGGAGAATAAACTTGCAACACCTGCGATTATGAGGATTATACCTGTGAGGTATATCCAGAATGCTGCAAGGAAACTGAATAGCGCCACGTTACCTGCGAGGGCAGCTGCAAGTATCACGCCAAGTATTCCCAGCACAACATAAAGCACGCCTGCCCCTCTGCTAACCTTCCATGCGTTCACGCCAAGAAGGAACAGCCAGAGCGCCAGAAAGAGAACCGCAACACCTGTGAGGACACTCAGTGTGAATATTGAAAACAGCGGGAAGATTATCACAAGAATACCTAGAATCAGTGTTAAAAGACCTGGAACTTTTGTCTCAGCCACAATTTCACCCCCTTTAAATTTTTGTATTCATATATGAATTTCAGTTACTCTGTTTGTACTCAGATAGAGATTTCAATATAAACTCGCCAAAAAAGGATTTGGTGGAGTTCATCCACCTCCGTCACAGACCTCTGAACCCATATCAATGTCTTCAAAGTCCTCTTTCATCCTCTTAAGCCTTTCAACGGTATCTGTTTTTCTTCCTTTTCCAGATCCCCTCTTAAGCTGGGATCTGTCGATTACCTCCAGGTAATTCGCGTTGTACCATAGATCAGAGTCTTCAAGGCGGACCCAACCATCACCATCTTCAACCTTGATGGCTGAGATCTCACCCGTCGTTCCGGTACCTGTGTAACGGACAGCCATACCAACCGTCAGCACATTCCCGTTTACGTCCTTAACCTCCATTGTATCCACCATCATTCAGGTGAAACTTCCTTTGACTCCTCTTCAGGGGCCTCTTCCGCCTCATCAGCGGCTATTTTAAGTATCACATAGTCTCCAACCCTGCTCACGTTGTCCATGCCAACAATGAATGTCCTCTGTTTAAGGGACAGCTCCCCCTTGGATATTATGATGGAATTCACAACACCCTTCTCAGGGTCCAGTTCAAGGTCAGAGACCTTCCCTATCTCCATCGCATTCTTATCCAGCACCTTACGACCCAGGAACTCCGTTACCTTCATTTTAACACCACTAAAATCTATGTACGTCATGGTATAAAAAATGATTTATTCATAGCACTCCAATATAATAGCATGGCTGCCGTGAAGATATTCCGTGTTCTTGGAATACCCGTTGAACTCGACATCTCATTCCTCATTCTGATGGTATTCATATACCTCCTCACCTATCTGGGTTTCCTATCACTCAACCTTGCTGTGCTCATAACCCTCGTCTTCGTGGTGGTGGTGATACATGAACTGGCCCACTCCTATGTCGCCCTCAGGTTCGGTGTGAAGATAAGGAGCATACTTCTCCTTCCCATAGGCGGGGTTTCAAGGATGGAGGAGATACCAAAGGTTCCAAGGCAGGAGTTCCTCATATCCATCGCCGGGCCCCTCACAAACATCATAATGGCAGTGTTAACAGCAGTGCCAATCCTCCTGAACCTCACAGGACCCCTCAAACCATTCCTTGGAGATTTCCTGGCCGTGAATCTGGTCCTGGCACTCTTCAATCTTATACCCGCCTTTCCAATGGACGGTGGGAGGATACTGAGGGCCATACTCGCCGAACGTGTGAGTTACCTGAGGGCAACCAGGATAGCAGCGAACCTTGGTAAGACCATCGCTGCAATGATGGCTGTCACCGGCCTCTTCTATAACCTCTTCCTGATACTGATAGGACTCTTCATCTACATAGGTGCAGAGCAGGAGTACCAGTCAACCCTAATATCCTCGCTTCTTGAGGGGGTGACCGTGGGGGACGTGATGACCCCGGATCCTGTAACACTCAGACCCGATATGACAGTGGGGGAGGCCCTTGATGTCATGTTCAGAAAGAAGCACATGGGTTACCCTGTAACCACCGGGAATGAACTTGCAGGAATAGTGACATTCCATGACATATCAGAGGCTGCCAGAGATGTGATGGTGGGAGATGTGATGACCACGGAGATTGTGACTGCCACAGAGGACGAGGAACTCACCTCTGTCCTTGAAAAAATGAACCGCCACCAGCTTGGAAGGCTCCCTGTGATGTGTGACGGTAAACTGAAGGGTATAATTTCAAGGACAGATATAATAAGGACGCTGAATCTTATGAGAAAGGGAATTGAATGAAAAATGCATATTAAGGACGCTGAATCGAATGAAAACATATCTACAGTGAACCTTTACGGTGAAGATAATGAGGGAAGCTTGTCGCCGGATAATCGATGATATAATATCAGGTCAAATAAAAACAAGGAAGGACCTTGAAAGGGCTAAACACAGGGTTTGCCGTGACTTTGGACTTGAAAAATTCATGAGTAACTCAGAAATCCTTGAACATGCTACTCCAGAAGAAAAGAAATTGATCGAAAATCTCCTCAGGAAAAAACCCACCAGGACAATATCAGGTGTTGCCGTTGTGGCAGTCATGTGTCACCCCCATGAATGCCCCCATGGAAGGTGCCTGTACTGCCCTGAAAGTGAAAAGGCACCCCCCAGCTACACAGGAGAGGAACCAGCCGCCCTGAGGGCCAGAATGTACGATTTCCACCCCTACAGGCAGGTCTACAATCGCCTTGAGCAGCTCCACAGCATAGGCCACCCTGTTGACAAGGTGGAACTCATAGTCATGGGGGGCACCTTCCCGTCCCACAGCCTCTGCTACCAGGAATGGTTCATATCCAGGTGCCTTGAGGCCATGGTGGACTTTGGAGCCAGACTGAGTGGTGTCAAGGTTGATATGCCCAATCACCATGGTTATGTGAAGGTGGATGACGCCCAGCGGTTCAACGAGACATCGCCGGTTCGCTGTGTGGGGATGACATTTGAGACAAGGCCAGACTACTGCCGGGAGGAGGACGTTGACAGGATGCTCAGCCTTGGGGTTACCAGGGTTGAGCTGGGCGTCCAGACCATCTACAACTACATCTACCAGCGCATCCGGAGGGGCCACAGCATAGGGGACGTTATAGAATCCAACAGGATACTCAGGGACTCGGGGATAAAGGTTGCGATGCACCTCATGCCCGGCCTCTTCTCAGACTTTGACCGGGACCTCCGGATATTCAGGAGAATATTCCAGGACCCATCCTTCAGACCTGACATGCTGAAGATATACCCCTGCCTTGTTACCAGGGGCAGCGAACTCTACAATCTCTGGGAAAAGGGTCTCTATAAACCATACTCCACAGAGGAGGCCGTTGATCTAATCGTCGAGATAAAGAAGATGATGCCCCCCTGGGTGAGGACCATGAGGATACAGAGGGATATACCCTCCCAGCTTATAGTTGATGGTGTCAGGAAGTCCAACCTGGGTGAACTGGTCTACAGGCGCCTTGAGGAGGAGGGCATCCGCTGCAGGTGCATAAGGTGCCGTGAGGTGGGCCATGTGAGCCGCAGGGGTGTGAGTGTCAATGAGGATGCAGTTACAGTGATGGTTGAGGAGTACGATGCCGCAGGGGGCAGGGAGTTCTTCATCTCAGCCGAGGACCCTGAAAATGATGTCCTCATCGGATTCCTGAGGCTAAGATTCCCATCAGAAAATGCTCACCGCCCTGAAATAGATGATAAGACCGCCCTTGTGAGGGAACTCCATGTCTACGGTTCAATGATACCCATAGGTGAGCGTCGCGATACCATTGGACAGCACAGGGGCTACGGTGAGGAGCTACTAAGCCGTGCAGAGGCAATAGCACACGCCGGGGGGATGGAGAAAATTATGGTCACAAGCGGGATAGGGGCCCGTGAATACTACAGCAAATTTGGCTACAGAAGGGAGGGCCCCTACATGTCAAAAGAACTCCAGGAGGGTTAAAATGAAGGTTGAAACAGCAGAGGAACTTGCATCACTCATAGACCATACAAACGTAAGGGCAGATGCAACGGTTGCTGATATCAAGAAACTTTGCAGGGAGGCCATTGAGTATGGGTTCAGGTGCGCGGTTGTCACCCCAACCAACGTCAGGCTGGCATCTGAACTCCTCAGGGACAGTGACGTCATGGTCTGCTCTGTTATAGGATTTCCAGCAGGTGTTAACACGCCTGCGGTTAAGGCCTTCGAGGCATCAGAGGCCGTGGATAACGGTGCAGAGGAGGTTGACATGGTAATGAACATAGGGGCACTGAAGTCAGGGCTGAGGGAACTTGTCTATGAGGATATAAGTGGAGTCGTTGATGCCGCAGGCGTCCCTGTGAAGGTTATACTGGAGACAGCCTACCTCACAGACGAGGAGAAGGTGGAGGCATGCCTCATAAGTAAGGATGCTGGTGCCGCATTTGTTAAAACATCTACAGCATATGGTGGGCTTTCAGGTGCCACAGTGGAGGACGTGAAACTCATGCGTGAGACTGTGGGTGATGAGATGGGTGTTAAGGCAGCCGGCGGTATAAGGGATGCTGAAACAGCCCTTGCAATGATAGCGGCCGGTGCAGACAGGATTGGAACATCAACCGGGGTCCAGATCATGGAGGGGTGGAGGTAATATGAGAAGAAAGGTTCCTGATCCTCGGAAGCATTCTCAGAAGGTGATCTGACATGAGGATAAGGATAACCGTGGAGGGTAAGGGTTACGCTGAGGCCGAACTTGATGAGAGAAACCCTGAATCTGCAGAGAGGATCTATGAGAGCCTTCCACTTGAGGGCAGGGCCCTCCTATGGATGGAGGAGGTCTACTTTGACATACCAGTCACCCTTGACTATGAGAACCCCTCTGATACCGCCAGTCCAGGGGACATATCCTACTGGCCGCCAGGGTACGCCCTCTGCATATTCTTCGGGTCAACACAGCCCTACTCCCCGGTGAATCATATAGGGAGGGTGACCAGAAACCTTGACCTTTTCTTCAGTGTTGATGAGGGCGACAGGATAATAATAGAAAGAATGGACTAACAAAAAATCAGCGACCGGAAACGCTAAACATCCTCTATTTCCCTGTAAAGCGTATCCCTGCTTGCTGGAATCCTTCCCAGATCCTTCACAACCCTTATTATTTCTTCAGGTTCCGTTCTAACCCCATGTGAGGCGCCAGCAGACCTTGATATGTTCTCCTCACCCAGTGTACCCCCAAGGTCGTTGGCTCCTGACATGAGGGCAACCTGTGCAAACTTAAAGCCCAGTTTAACCCATGAGGCCTGTATGTTCCTGATAAGGCCCCTGAACATCAGCCTTGAAACCGCATAGACCTTAAGGTCATCTGCACCGGTTGCACCTGCAGCCGCCTTTCCCTCACGGTATATGGGGGCCCTTGGATGCATGAATGGTAATGGAACAAACTCAGTGAATCCCCCTGTTCTCTCCTGAATCTGCCGCAGTATGTCCATGTGTTCAACCCTGTGCTCGGGTCCATCGATGTGACCGTACATCATGGTGCAGGTTGTTGGTATCCCAACCCTGTGTGCCGTCTCTATAACCTCAACCCACTCCCCGGTACTCAGCTTTGTAGGGCAGATAACGGCCCTTATATCATCATTGAGTATCTCTGCCGCCGTGCCGGGCATTGAACCAAGACCCGCCCTTTTAAGTATCCTCAGGGCCTCCTCAATGGATAGCTCCGCATTACGAGCACCATAGTAAACCTCCATTGGGGAGAATGAGTGGAGGTGCACATGGGGTAGCTCTGATTTTATGGTCCTCACAAGATCCTCATAGAAGTAGGTGTCAAGGCCCGGGTAGAGGCCTCCCTGTATGCAGAGTTCACGGGCACCGTTTTCCACGGCCTTGCGGGCAATTTCAAGGATCCTTTCAGTTTCAAGGTAATATGCGTCCCCATCCAGATCATCCCTCTTAAAGGCACAGAACCCGCACTGTCCCGAGCATATATTGGTGAAGTTGATGTTCCAGTTCTCAATGTAGGTTACCCTGTCACCCGCCTCGGACTCCCTGACAGTGTCCGCGGCTATTAAAAGGGCCTGGAGGTCCCTTCCCTTCACATTCATTAAGTAGAGGGCCTCCTCATTGTTGATTGGCTCGTCCATTGCCTTTTCAAGTATTTTTTCTGTGCGGGTTTTGATGTCCATGGTGCCAAACATGCGATTTAGTATCTGGTTCTCCAAGTTTAAAATTTTTGGTTTTGGTGAAATCCATATCCATTTACCCCCATGGGCCCTATGTGGTCCATTAACCCGGCAGAACCAATAAATTTAAATATTAGAGATTACCAGCTTAATTTGGAGGTGAAATTATGGCTGAATTACCAATCGCACCAGTAGGTAGAATAATAAAAAATGCCGGTGCCCAGAGAATAAGTGATGATGCAAAAGAGGCTTTAGCAAAGGCCCTCGAAGACATGGGTGAGGAAATCTCACGCAAAGCCGTTGAACTTGCAAAACACGCCGGCAGAAAAACTGTTAAAGCCACAGACATTGAAATGGCCGCTAAACAGTTATAGGTAGACCAATAATTCTACCTATTTATTTTTTCAGGGACCAGGTGCCCCCTACCAGATTTAAGCTGTTATGATTCTGTACTGCTTCATGTTTTTTCTTTATAAGCTCAGACTAACATAATAATAAGATGAGGTGATTTTTGATGTCAACAATGGATAACCTGAAGGAAGCATTTGCCGGGGAGTCACAGGCAAACAGAAAGTACCTTGCATTCGCAAGGAAGGCTGATGAGGAGGGTTACCACCAGGTCGCAAAGCTCTTCCGTGCCGCGGCCGCAGCAGAGACAGTCCACGCAATGAACCACCTTGAGGCCATGGGGGCCGTCAATAGCACAGAGGAGAACCTAAGGGAGGCAATAGCCGGAGAAACCGCGGAATTCAAGGAGATGTACCCTGGATTCATAGAGGAAGCAGAAGCAGAGGGTGAAGAACAGGCACGCTGGAGCTTTGACGTTGCAAATAAGGTTGAGAAGATCCACGCTGAACTCTACCAGAATGCCCTCGATAACCTTGGAAAGAACGTTGAGGTGGACTACTACGTCTGCAACTGGTGCGGTAACACCGTTGAGGGTGAGGCACCCGAAAGGTGCGCCATCTGCGGGGCCCCCAAGAAGGAGTTCAGAAAGATAGAATAATTTTCTATCACCTTACTTCTATTTTTCATCAATAACGCCCTTCTCTGTGAAGGTTATCCTGAATGTTGTACCCCCATCTGAAATCATCTCTGCAGTCCCATCAATCTGGTCGGTGAGGTTCCTTACAAGCTGGAGACCAAGGGATGGACTGCTCTCCCAGTCAAGATCAGGTGGAAATCCAACCCCATCATCACTAACCTCAATCAGAACATGGTTATTACTTCTTTTAACCGAAACAGATACAGTACCTTCGCCATCAGGGAAGGCATGTTTTACCGCATTTGTTAAAAGTTCATTGACGATGAGGCCAACGGGTATGGCGGTCTCCACGTCAACTTTCAGTTCATCCACGTCCATATTCAGCCTTATCCTGGAATCTGCAGAGTAACTTCTGAAGACCTCAGATGCGAGTGTCCTTACGTATTCACCCATATCAATGTTTTTGAGATCCTCTGAACGGTAAAGCCTTTCATGGATCAGGGCCATGGACCTAGCCCTGTTTTCACTCTCCCTGAAGAGGTCCAGGGTCTCTTCATCCTTGGCCTTCCTTGACTGGAGGCTGAGGAGGCTTGAGATTATCATCAGGTTGTTCTTGACCCTGTGGTGTATCTCCTTAATGAGGAGTTCCTTCTCCTCAAGGGACTTTTCAAGCATCCTTTGTGTCCTCTTGAGGTCTGAGATGTCATGAAGGACCACCAGGGCACAGTCCCTCCCCTCAGCATGTACAAGCTTATTGTATATCCTTACGGTGTACTTCCTCCCAAGAGGGTCATTAAGGACAACCTCATAGGGTTCAATATTCCCCTCATCTTTGATTATTTCAAGCTTTGATCTGAATTTATGCTTCACATCATCAGCGATGAATTCAACGTCATAGATGGATGTTCCTCGAAGTTCCTCAGGTGCCATTCCAAGTCTCTCTGAGAGGGTTGAATTAATATCCAGTATCACACCACCCTCCAGATCAAGGAGGATTATGTAGTCGGGTGAAAGATCAAATAGTGACCTGTATTTTTCCTCACTCTCCCTCAGTTTCCTTTCGTTCTCTATTCTATGAGTTATGTCCCTTGAAACCGATACAACCACATTTTTACCGCCAATTTCAATAAGGCGGGAGTTCACCTCAACCGGGACCCTGCGACCGTCCTTTGATATGTAGGTTCTCTCAAACCTTGCGGCCTTCCTTTCAAGGAGTGTCCTCATATTATCTGAGATCTCCTCCTTGGTGGGTCCAAGGTCCATGGGGGTCATGTTGAGGAGTTCATCCCTTGAGTAGCCCAGTTTCTCCACAGCGGTCCTGTTCACCTCAATGTAGTTACCTGGCAACCCATCATCCCTTAACTCAACGATGGTTATTATATCCTCAACACCATTGAAAACCGCCCTGAATTTCTTTTCACTCTCCCTCAATGCCTCTTCAGCCTTTTTCCTCTCTGAAATGTCCCTTATAACCGCTGTTACAAAGTTTTCCCCCAGGTAATGCCATCCTGTGACGGAAATATCCACAGGGACTCCTTTTCCATCCTTTCTGATGGCCTCCACATCCGTGATCATCAGAGAAACGTCACTATTTATATCCTGAAAGTTGTGCATGTCCCGGTTTTGCTCTGAGATTATTTTATTGATGTGTTTTCCCTTCATCTCATCTGCGGTGTACCCAAAGATCTTCTCAGCCCCATAGTTCCATGAAACCACCCTTCCCCGCTCATCAGCGGTTATTATTGCATCCCTTGCTGTCTCCACTATTGTCCTGTACTTCTCCTCGGTCTCACGGATAACCTCCTCTGATTCTTCTATGGACTCAGCAAGGAGTACTGTAATGAGGTTAACAAAGAGCATCACGGAAACCCTCAGCAGGTCCTCATAGAAACCTGAAAGAGATGCCATGACGTTTGTTACAATAAGTACCGTGCCAAGTAATGCCGTTACAAGAAATGACCTCCTCTCAAACCAGATAGCTGCAAGGACTATTGGTATGTAAAAGATATGTGTGAATACAATTTCAATCCCAAGAAACATATGGAAATAGACCGTTGCAGCAACACAGAGGGCTGTGAGTGATGCTACAATAGCCAGCCGGGTCCTCATATCCCTGTATGACTGTATCTTCTCTGTAAAAGTAAGAGTTCTATTAACCAATGCCCCCACCCTATCAATAAACCTTGTGTATCTGTGTAAAACCATCAATCCCATGATGGTTTCACATTCAGTTATTATTTAAGTTATCAGATTCACTAAAAAGTTTTCCATGAATAGTATGTATGAAGTATTAGAAATACATTTATGGCATATAATAATTGAAAACTTTGTGCTGGAATTCCTGAAACCCCTGATTTTTAACCATTATCATGCCGATGGGGTTTTATTGGGCATTTCAGGTTCATGGTGCCACCCCATGCCTGTAAGGAGGCTTTTATTCCAGAATCCCCAACCCAGAATGGAAAAGGTTATATATGACTACTTCCATAGTTTAGAAGGAACATGGGCCGGTGGTCTAGGGGTATGATACCTCCCTGACACGGAGGTGATCACGAGTTCGAATCTCGTCCGGCCCACTATGCCGTGGTAGTTCAGTTGGGAGAACGCCAGACTGAAGATCTGGATGTCGCTGGTTCAAGTCCGGCCCACGGCACTTATAACCACCTCTTTATCCAGAAACTAATTATATAGCTATTTTTAAGGACATTAAAACATAAGACAAGTCTTAACTTATTTTACTTGGTTTTAAAGACCTGCAAACACTCAAGTCAGTTAAGAAATAAAATAAAACCTTACTGGAGGCTATTACTCTTCTGATTCTGCTATAAGGTATGTTCCTGTGGCCCTCTTGATCCTCACACTCCTGAAGGATCCCACCTCGCCATCATGTGTGACAACAGGTATGTATGAGTCTGTTCTGCCTATGAAGCCGCCCTTCCTTCCCCTCTCAACTATGAGTATGTTCTGGGTGGTTCCAACAAGCCTCCTATTTTCCTCCTCTGTGATCCTCCCCTTGAGTTCCTCAACGGCCTTTGACCGCCTCCGCAGTTCCCTGAAGTCTATCTCATCAAGGGAGGACGAGAGGGCGCGTGGCCTGTGCCTGTACTTTGAGAGGTGTATGAAGCCGGGTCTCACCTCCTCAAGGAGCCTGCAGGTGTCAAGGAAGTCATCCTCGCCCTCAGTGGGGTAGCCAACGATTATATCGGTTGCAATGGAGATTTCAGGAATTCTTGACCTGAACCTGTCAACTATCATCCTGAAATCATCCACAGTGTGCCCCCTTCCCATATCCCTGAGTACACGGTCACTTCCACTCTGAACAGGGATGTGGAGAAAACTGTACACCTTCTCTGATCTGAATGCCTCAACAAGACCATCAAGGTCCCTGAGGACACTTGCAGGGTGCATCATGCCAACACGCACCCTGAAATCACCCGGTATTTGAGTTATTTCTCTTATGAGGTCAGAGAGTCTCTCACCTGTATCAGAACCGTATGCTGCAGTATCCTGTGCCGTAAGCTGAATCTCCCTGCATCCAGCCTCGATGGCCTCCCTGGCCTCCTGGACGATGATATCTGATGGGTAACTCTGTATACTCCCCCTTGCAAAGCGTGTGCAGCAGTAGCTGCAGCTTCCACTGCATCCCTCACATATCTGTATGATGTGTATCAGGGGGTTCGACCTCACCCTGGGGACCCCCACCTTCACATCAGATGTGAAACCTGTTATCCGTTTAACATCACCGCGGTAGGCGGCACGCACAACCTCCGCCGTTCTCATGAGCTGGTGGGGTCCAAGCCATGAGGCATCCCCTGATATGGATTCAAGTTTCTGTGGGTCTATTTCAACCATGCACCCGGCAACGACGAGGCCCTTATCAGGGTACATCTCCCTGATCCTCTTTATCCTGTTTATAACCTTGTGTTCAGTGGGATGCTTAACATAGCATGTGTTAAGAATTATCACATCCGCCTCATCAATCCCTGTAAGAGAAGCCCCTGCTTCACTCAGGACGCCCGCCATGATCTCTGAGTCTGCCTGGTTGAATGTGCATCCAAACGTCTCTATGTAAACCCTGATATTGTCCATTAGGAATCCCCTTTAAAAGTCATCTGTAAAATTCCCGCCTAAATACGGGTTCAGTGGAATTTCCAGCCATGTTCACCTATCAATGGAACAAATGCAACTCCCCCCAGGTTCCTGGACCTGTAATCCCCAGAGGAGAGCCTCTCAACAAGAACAAGTTCCTGGTAGAATTTATCAGAACCAACAGGTATTAAAAGTTTTCCCCCAACCTCCAGTTGCTCCCTGAGGGGGTCTGGTATGTAGGGTGCTGCCGCGGTCACGTATATCCTGCTGTAGGGGGCCTCAGGAGGGTATCCCCTGCTTCCGTCCCCATGTATGACAGTGATGTTATCGTATCCCAGGGCCTCAAGTTTTCGCCTCGCCCTCTCATACAGTGAACGTATCCTTTCAATCGTGTAGAGGTGGCCCTCCCTCCCTATTATCTCTGCTATGACCGCCGCATTGTAACCGCAGCCGGTGCCAACCTCAAGGACCTTCATTCCCCTCTCAAGGTCCAGTAGCTCGGCTATCATGGCGACCATGTGGGGTGCGGATATGGTCTGTCCCTCACCTATCGGAAGGGGCATGTCAAGGTAGGCCCTGTGCCTTTCATCTTCGGGGATGAACTCATCCCTTGGAACCCTCTCCATAGCCCTTCTTACGGACTCAGATTTTATGTAGCCCTTATCTATGAGGTCCTGGACCATTCTAAGTCTTTCATTCATCATTGGACCACTAAAAACGGTTATGTTCGGCCAGATATCACACAATCATGTCTGTGAGGTCATGTCTGAACCTGAGGTTTACAGGATAGCCATAAACCCTCTTAATCCTCCGGGCCGGTACGGAGCCCCTCCTTATCATGCTATCCTCTGTCTTTATGCTCCTGATCTTGAAGACGTGTTCATCTATCTTCATGACATCTCCCACCCTGAATTCAAAGTCCCTGTCCACCTCAACCTTTCTTGAGTAGACCTCACCATGGAGGTCCACGGATATACCAACACGGGCGGGAGCCTCGAGTGAAACAGCCCAGAGAGTCTTAACATCGGCGGCAGTGGCTTTATCAACCCTCTTGCCACTCTTAAGTTCCAGTGATGTTATTTCAACGAGTTTTCCTGATACGGTGATTGCATCGCCTGTTGATACCTCCTCATGGGGGTATAGATCCACCTCATCCCTGTAGGAGCTTCCATGCTCACTTATTATTATCCTGTGGCTTTCGGGCTTTTCAATCACAAGGCTATCCCTGAAGACCGTCCCGCATTCCTCACATTCAAGTACAAGGTGCTTGACCTTCCTTGATCTGGACTCATCTGTTCTGCTCTTTAAAACCCTGAATGCCTTTGACCCGCAAATCGGACACTGCATCTATTACCCCTCATACACTTTCCTGTGAATTTAAATGTTTCTCTATCCCGAACCTTCTTTCAGCGTCCTGATGTAGTGGTTTACAAGGCCGCCGTCCTGCAGTATCGATAACATGTAGTCGTTGAAGGGCTTCATCTCATATCTCTTTCCAGAGGTGAGGTTCTCAATGAAACCACCCTTGAGATCAACAGAGATTTCATCCCCGTCCGCCGCATCCACACGAGCCATTATAACGGGAAACCCTATGTTTATGGCGTTCCTGTAGAATATCCTGGCAAAGGATTCTGCAATGATCGCGGCGACACCTGCATGTTTAAGGGCTACCGGGGCCTGTTCCCTCGACGATCCGCATCCGAAGTTGCGCCCGGCCACTATTATGTCGCCCCTCTTAACCTCAGAGGCAAACTCTGGCCTTGCACCCTCCATTACATGGGATGCGAGTTCATCAAGGCTGAAGGTCCGCAGGTAACGACCTGGTATGATCATGTCAGTATCTATGTTATCACCGAATCTCCATACTCTTCCCCTTATAACTTCTTCCATCCATATTCCCTCCTGCACTCAGGATCTGATCACAGAGGCCCCCCTGTTGCGGCCGCCTGTTACAAAGGCCTGCCCGGAATCCATTATCTCCAGAACCGCATCCACCATATCATCAGCTTTCCCATCTGTGACCGCGTATACTGCAGGACCAAATGAACTCATGCCCGCCCCTGCAGCCCCTGCAGACAACATAGCATCTATTAATCTGTCAATCAGTGGGTCCTGAAGATCCCTTTCAACCTTCTTGAATCCTATCTTCTGTATTTCATTAACAGATTCCCCAAAGGCCTCAATGTCCCCTTCAATGACTGAGGGCATCATCTTCATGAGAATTATGTGTGATAGCCTTTCAACCTCCCTGAGGGGGATGGGGCAGTATTCCTGGAATATGTTAACCTCCTTTTTCCCTGAAACGGATCTCTCAATGTGGGGTATGGCAACCACGATATTCCAGCCCTCAGGAAAATCATATCTTGCAATAACCGGTGGTGGAGAGGCATGTGAGGCAGATGACGGCAGGAAGTCAGACTTTTCACGGGTGTTGTGTCCTGCATCCACTATGAATCCTCCCTTTTCAAAGGAGGCGACACCTATACCTGATGTTCCACCCCTACCAACAATCGCTGCCAGTTCCCTTGCCCTTATACTGACGCCGTGGTACTCTGCGATGAGCTTTGCGGCTGCAAGGGATATCTGGGTCCCTGAACCAAGGCCTGAGTGGGCCGGGAACATGCTTTCAACCTTGAAGGCGAATTTTTCATCACTGCCAATGTAACTGAGGGTTTTCTCTGCAGCCGCTGTTATCTTTGAAACGTATTCCTCCCTGAGTGAGCTATCCACTTCACCAGTGAACTCCACAGTGATTTCATCTGAGGCCTTGAGGCCCATAATGAGTTCAGGCTCCCTGAGGGTGATTCCCACCCCTCCATCGAGGCGGCCCCTCCTCCCATTGAGGTCTATGAGGGTGAGGTGTAACCGGGACGGTGTGTTGATGATCAATTCAATTACCACTCCTTCGATTATCCTTTTAGAGGTTTTGAGAACTGCTTTTCAACCTCTGCCCTGTGTATTGAGTTCATGGTACAGAATGGGACTATGCGCCCATCAGGCAGGGCGTAGTGTATGACGCACCTTCTAACCCTCTCAATATCAAAGTTCCATGGGTCCATGAAGTGCATGCATGATACCAGGAGGGTGTTGTAGTGGAATTCCCCAAGGGCACTGTATGATCTCTCCCTGAATACTGATGTTAGTATGCTCTTTATATCAACAGACTCCGGCGCCTTTGATTTGTCGAGGGTTTTTGGAAGTTCTATTGTTGATTTTGCTATCAATTTGGCCTTTGCTGCTATTCCGCCCTTCTCAAGTTCCTTCCTGCCCTTATCGAGTATCTCAAAGAACCTGTCAACATCGATGAACCTTGTTATTGGGATTATTTTTCCGTCCTCTATGAATATGTATGTGGCTGTACCGCAGTGCTGGTGGCATGTGAATGTAACCTGGGGTTCGCCCTCAATGGCCGCAACGAAGTCGGATATTGGGCGGACAGATGATGCCGGGTAGAAGTCGTCCACCGCTATCTCTGAACCTGTCTGTTCCTCCACGAGTTTCTGGAAGTCGGGTATTGTTATGCGCTGCTCCTCAACCCTATCTGCAGGGGTTCTTCCTGCAAAGGACACCGGCTGGAAGTTAACGCCCCTTATTATATCGATGTTTTCAATGGCAAACCTTATTATGTCCCCCACCTGGCTGTCGTTGAGGCCCCTGACGAGTGTGGGGACAAGTACTATTCCAAGACCTGCCTTTCTGCAGTTTTCTATTGCCTGTAATTTCAGTGGCAGCAGATTTTTACCCCTTGATACAAGGTAGGGTTCCTCTGTGACCCCATCGAACTGGAGGTAAACTGTGTTGAGCCCTGCCTCCCTGAGTTCCGCTGCGAGTTCAGGTTTCCGCGCAAGTCTCACGCCATTTGTGGCTATCTGGACATGGGTGAAGCCCTCCTCCCTTGCGAGTTTAACGAGCTCCACTATATCCTTCCTCACAGTGGGCTCACCACCCGCGTACTGAATGGCTGGGGTGGGTACGGGTCTGTTTCTGCGGAGATTTCTTAGCATCTCCCTTATCTCTTCATAGGTAGGCTCATAAAGGTACTTTGAAACGGCAGCATTGGCAAAACAGATGGGACATTTAAGATTGCATCGATTAGTAACATCAATAAGACCAAGAACAGTGTGGCTCTCATGTTCAGGACAGAGGCCACAGTCAAGTGGGCATCCCTTGAGGGGATCCGTCTGCGGGTTCAGTAGCCCCTCACCTTCCTCATCATAATTTTCTGCCTTATGGTAGACCTCGGAATTGCTCCAGTAAACACCCTCAAAGTTTCCGTGCTCCGGGCATTCCTTCCTTATTAGAACCCTGCCCTCGTCCTCAAAGACCTCTGCATCGACGGGTCTGAGGCACTCAGGGCAGAGACTCCTTGTTCTCTTTATTACCACAACAGTCACCTGTTTAATTTGAATATTAAAATCATTGAATCAGTTCACTGGCAAATGTTATATACTTGATGTATGAAATTACAAACCCATGCATCCTCTTCTTGGAGCCTGAACTGACAGTTCTTGCAGTATCTCAAATTAAATAATTTTGCGAGGTGTACACGTGAATACCGATATTATCAATATTATAGATGTTCTCTATGTAATATACTTTATGTTACCTGCCTACATGGCAAATATAAGTGGTCTCGTATTTGGTGGGGGCAGACCCCTTGACATGGGCATCACCCTCCGTGATGGCAGGCGCCTCATAGGGGACGGGGTAACCTGGCGGGGCACTGCTGCAGGTACCCTTATTGGACTGCTTGTGGGATTAATTCAGGGTCTTCTTTCAGGTTCAGTTATAACAGGAGTAATAACAGGACTTTTACTTGGATTCGGAGCCCTTATGGGAGATGCAGCGGGTAGTTTCATAAAAAGAAGGCTTAAAATAGATAGGGGTAGGCCTGCGCCCATTCTTGATCAGCTTGACTTCGTTGCCGGGGCCCTGATACTGGTATCTCCCATGAGGGTACTGCCAGTTGATTACATCATCCTGATAATGCTTATCACCCTGGTCCTTCATCTCTCAGCAAACATCATAGCATACCTCATCGGTATGAAGGATGTCTGGTACTGATAGGGAACAGACGATCCCCTAAAAAAGTTTAAGGGTCATGAAAGAATAACCCCCACCATTTAATTACGATAGAAATTACGATAAAACAGAACTGCTGGCCCTCAAAAGTTTAAGGGTCATGAAAAATACCTCATATGCTGATGACCACTCAGGGACCTCATAGACAAGTGTGGGGTAACCTGCGGCAGCAAGTGGTCTTGAGAAGAGTCTTGCAGATGAACTCCTGTACCTTGCTTTTCCTGAGACCGGGTAGTAATTGAAACCTTCCTTCCTGAGGCTTTCAGCGATTTGCACTGAGGGTTCATCCATCTGTGGTGTTGCAACATAGAATCCCTCACCATAACCCGGTGCATGGGCATGGGCGATTATCACAAGGTCATAATCAGATTTCATTACATCTGGGAGGATGTAGGTGGCTGCAAGGCCCTCACCATTGGCTCTGCCCTTGCTGTAATCCATTGGACTGTCCTCAACATTTATACTGTAAAGTGCAACCTCCACAGGGAGAAGTGCGAATGCCCTGCTGGCCCACTGGACTGGTGCAACTGAAACCTCCTCCCGTGGATGTATCCCTGTTACAACGGCTATCTTTATGTTCTGCTTCCCGTAATGTGCATAGACATCCTTTGTAACATATCCCCTGGAATCCGAGCCGATGGTTGAATGGTCAGATAGGTTCATGATTACAAGGGGGGTTACAATCAGGAGGAGGATCCCGGCAATTAAAATCCTTGATTTCAACTCGACCATCCATCTATCTGTTCTGGAGGTAATCCTCCATCAGGAGTGCTGTGCCAACTGCAGGGGCCACCACACACTCCTCCTCTGTCAGGAATTCGTCCATGGTTCTGCATTTGAGGTCAAGAATTTCCGCGGCCCTTTTTGCAAGAACATTCATTCCAAGGCCAGTGGCGATCACCTCATCAAGGTTCTCGCGCTCTGAAACCTCTGCGATTCCCTCTGCTATCTTGAGTATCTGCTGGTGGTAGATGTACTCTGACACCTCAAGTATATCCTCTGGTTCAAGGAGTTCCAGGTCGGCGCATAGGACGCGGGCTATCCTGAGCATGCAATCTTCAATGGATCTCCCTGAACCATCAGGTGTGCTGCAGGTGTAGTCGGATTCCCTGATATTGCCGAGTACCCTGTGAACATCGGCCGTTATTGCAAAAAGTTCAGATGAAACCCTGAACCATTTATCATGCAGGGGGACCCTGTCGACTATCGTTGCCACATTGGTTCTCAGTGTACCCGTGTAGACAAGTTCACCAGTTGATAGTCTTTCGAGGTCATTCCTTCCCCTTGCAGCCTCGAATCCGTCCTTGACGGGTATTATGTCTGTTGTTGTGCTTCCCACGTCCACCATTATGCAGTCGCTGCTCATTGCAGAGGCTATCTGTGAGGTGGCAACCCAGTTGGCTGCAGCCACATCCATGGGGTCCCTGACCGCCTCGGAGGCATCCACCATACCCGAGAGGCTCACGTATGCCACTGGAACATCAAATGCGCTCTGGACACTTTCAACTATGTCGATAACTCCCTCTGCCTTGCTTGGGTAGGCGTCCACCAGTTCCGCTGTCATGCACACGCCAACGCCATCAAGATCATCAAGATCATCCCCTGTAAGCTCAATCAGGGTCTCTGAAAGTTCATCACGTTTAAGCCACATGGGGAGGTACCTGAAGTCCACACGGACTTTCTTCATTTCACCATCGGCTCCAAACTCTATTAATGCCATGTCAGTGTTTGCTCCTCCAATATCAAATCCTGCGATCTTCATCAAGGTCAACTCCATACTCTTAATTCCCGGCTTCAGCTCCCCTGCGGATATCCACAACCATGCCGCTGGAACCTTTTCTGAAGTGTGCTGTTCCATTGAATTTAACACACTCTGGAAGTTCACCCATAACAGATTGAAGGACCATATGGCCCAGGTTTCCCTCTGAAATCCTTCTGAGTCCTATGTAGGGTGTCGTGATCCTGGAGTTTATTTCAACAACATATGGTTTATCTGCAAGTATCATGTCCACACCAACATAGCCCCTCAAACCCTTAATGGATTCCACAGCCCTTCTGGCAACCCTGAAGGCCTCATCCCTCATCCTGTGATCCACAGGGGTGACGCCCCCATTATACTCCAGTGAATCCCCCCTTATGAGGATATTCTGCCTGTTGAGGCTCAGTGGAAGTGCTCTTCTTCCATCAGAGAGCAGGCTCACGCTGACGCTCTCACCCTCAACAAATTCCTGTATTATCATATTCTCAGGGATTTCATGGAGGTTCTCCGGCTCAAGTATCCTTATACCCTGGCAGGCAACACCGTCTGCGGGTTTTATGAGAACCCTTGATGGTAGTTCTTCAAGATCATCCCGTTCATAGGTCCTTATGAGGGGAACCACGCCCCTGAGGGCCCTGTAGGTCATCCTCTTATCTGAGCATATGCGGACCGCCTCACTGCCTGAGCCGATAAGAAGTACTCCTGAGTCCTCAACCAGTTCTGTGAGTTTATAGAGTTCCATATCCTCCTCTGCTGCGATGAATATGCAGGCGTCAAATCTATGAAGGTTTGCTCTGAGCCATTTCCTGAGGGAACCTGTGATGATTGTTGGCCTGCAGTTGGACTGGATTTCAATATCAGCGAACTTCTCAGAGAGAAGAAAGTCAATTTCAAGGTTACTGAAGTCAGCAAGAAGAGCCTCAAGCATTGAACGGCCCTCAAGGAATATCTCGGGGTCTTCAATCCCTGAGGCAGTTGCATATTCAAATATTAGAAGTTTCAAGGGCGCCCCACACCCCGGAATACTATGCCATGTTCTCTGAATTCTTCAGGATCCAGAACAGGTCTGGTGCAGATGAATATCCCACCCACTATCATCTCAGGGGTTATTTCAAGATATTCAGAATGATCCGTCATGAGAACCACACAGTCAGATTCAAGTGCCTCCTCAAGTGAGACAGGTTCAACACCCATTTCCTTTATCAGCACCGGGTCAACATGGGGGTCGTTGACAACGACCTCAGCACCCTCGGATATGAGTGCTGCCACAAGGGGCCTTGTTGGTGTCTCCCTTGCATCTGCAACATCACCCTTGTAGGCCACGCCAAGAACACCCACCCGTGACCCTTTAAGGTCCCGGCCAGCTGATTCAAGTGCATCCCTTATGATGTCAAGGACATGGAATGGCATGGATTCATTGACCTCCCTGGCCGTCCTTATGAGTCTTGCTGGTACACCATGTTTCTCTGCCATCTCAACTATGAAGTAGGGGTCTATTGAGAGGCAGTGGCCCCCAACACCGGGTCCTGGGGTGTGGAGGTTCACCCGGGGGTGGTGGTTTGCTGCCTCTATGGCCTTTATGGCGTCTATGCCGAGTGACTCACATATCACTGCAAGTTCATTGGCGAGGGCTATGTTGGTATCCCTGTAGGTGTTCTCCATGAGCTTAACCATTTCTGCTGTTATGATGTCATCCACAACTATTACCTCGCCCCTTGTGACCTTACCGTAAAGTTGAGCGGCCATATCTGCACTTTTCCCATCGATACCCCCTATGACCCTTGCGTTGTTCTGCATCTCATGGAGTGTGTTGTTTGGAAGGGCCCTTTCAGGTGTGTATGCAAGCCCAAAGTCCCTTGATGCGCGTAAACCTGTTTTTTCAAGTATCGGAAGCACCACGTTCTCGCATGCCCCCGGAGGTACGGTGCTCTCTATAATCACAAGGTCGCCCTTCTTAAGACCCTCTGAGATGGTCTCTGTCGCTGATATGACAGCAGAAAGGTCAGACGTGTTGTCGCTGTTAACAGGTGTCGGTACCACCACAACCATCACGTTTGATTCCTCTGCAGCGCTAACACCATCGACGGTTGCCCTCAGTTTACCTTTCCCAACAACCTCAGCAACGAGTTCATCAAGACCCGGTTCAGGGACAGGTGATTTTCCTATGTTGACCTTTTCCACCGTTTCTGTGCTTATGTCAACCCCTGTAACATCAAATCCTGCCCTGGCAAAAAGTGCTGCTGTGGGAAGGCCTATGTGTCCAAGGCCAAATACTGCTATCCTGTAATCGTCCATGTCAATTCCTCCATCACCTGTACTCAATCAAAACATCCTTATCCTTCAGGTTAAGTGTATGGGAAGGAAAAACCGGTTCTCCTCCAGCATAAACCATCCTTATAACTGCATCATTCCCTTCAGCGAATTCAGCCACCGTGATATTCTCATCCACATGTATAAGCCTTCTCGATGGTGCTTCCATGACCTCAGCGGGTGGTTTCATTGTGAGCCTGCCCTCCATGTGTAGCCGAAGGGTCTCATCCAGTATCCTCTCTGATGCATGGCCGTCACCGTAGGGGTTCTCTGCCATCATCATCCCCCTTCTGAAATGAGGGTCCTCAAGGAGTCTTCTTGCCGTTGTGGTTATCCTGTTCTTATCAGCACCTACAAGTATGTTACCCCCAGCCTCAACAGTTTCCGGGCGTTCAGTATTGTATCGCAGGGTTAAACAGGGTACATTGAATGTTATGGCCTCCTCCTGGAGTCCTCCGGAGTCAGTGAGTACTATGAACGAGTTTGAAAGTAGAAGAAGGAAATCAAGATAGCCCATTGGCTTCTTTAATGTGACATGATCCGCCTCGAGCAGTCTGTTATAGAGTCCAGATTTTTCCAGGTTCTTCCTCGTCCTTGGATGAACCGGGAAGACTATCCTGAATTCATCAAGCTCAAGTATGGCCTCCACTATTGATCTGAGCCTTTCAGGGTTATCCACATTTTCTGCGCGGTGAAGAGTCAGCGCAACAAGTTTTTCATCCCCCTGAAACTCTGAGAGGATATCTGATTTCTTTGATGCTATCTCAATATTCCTTAGGCAGGCGTCAACAACCGTGTTTCCGGTTACAAATACTGTCTCTGGATCGGCACCCTCCATGAGGAGGTTAATGGCAGATTCCTCAGTGGGTACATAGTAGAGTTTTGAGCAGACATCTGCCACCATCCGGTTTATTTCCTCCGGCATGGTCCTGTCAAATGATCGGAGGCCCGCCTCCACGTGTCCAACGGGTATGTGGAGCTTCACTGCCGCAAGGGCCCCTGCAAGGACAGCGTTTGTGTCCCCCTGTACCATCACGATATCGGGTTCCTCCCTCATGAGGACATCCTCTATACCCCTTAGCATCTCTGCAGTCATGGCCCCATGGCTCCCTGAACCTGCACCTATATTGTAGTCCGGTGACGGGAGTTCCAGGTCAATGAAGAACTGATCTGACATTTCATGGTCGTAGTGCTGACCTGTGTGTATGAGTGTGAAGTCAAGGTTGCGCCTTTCTATCTCATCTATGACCGGGGCCATCTTTATTATCTCTGGCCGCGTTCCCAAAACAACTGCAATCTTCATTTTAACCACTTGAAAAGTCTCATTAATGATTTCTTCTTCTCTGAGCCCTGTATTCAGTTATTACCCTCAGAAGCTCCTCTTCTTCTCTTTTCTTTCTCTTTTCATTTAATCTGTGTTTCCATTTTTTAATTTCTCTATTTAAATCTTGAGTTTTAACTGAGCCGAAATCATCATGTATCTGAATATCAAGGGATTCCCTGGATATGACGGGCACTTCGGCCTCCTCGAAAACCTCAAGGGCCTGGTGGGACATTCTGTCCTCTGTTATAATGGCACAGGGTTTCAGGTCCCTTAATATCCTTGCGGTCTGTGAGCCCCCGCCCTCGGAACTTCTGAGTAGAAGCACGTCACCCCTCTTTATCTTCCACCGGGAACATGCGCTCCTTATACCCTCCCTTGTGAAGCTATCAATTATCTTCACAGGTGATGTGTTTTCCGATGACTCCATGTCCTTTATCTGAAGCAGTGCGTCAAGATCCCTCTCAAGGGATTCCCTGCGTTCCCGCTCCCTCGTGTATTTCCTCTGAAGCTTTTCAATGACCTTGAGTTTATGTGATAACTCCCGGTTGAGTAAAAGGTCCCTTGAATATTCATACTGTAACCTTTCAAGCTTTGACTCCAGCTTTGACTTCTCCTTCTCGAGTTTCCTTATCCTTTCCTTAAGGGACCTCCCCTCCCTTTTGAGTTTTTCAATTGTCAACCGCTGGTGCCTTATAGTTGAACGCTGAGTCCTTATGGTCCTCCTGAGTTTTTCAACGTCTCCGTGGGATTCTTCATCAGCAGCTGAAAATTTGGAGGTTTCTATCTCAGAACCCCCCTCCATAGGTCCAGAAGAGATTTTATCTACCTCTTCCAGTTCTTTAAGTGATCTTATTGCTTCTGCAACTGGTTTTCCCATTATAACCAGGCCCTTGACCTCAAGGGTTTCCCCTGCTGTGAGGCCAGTACCCTCAACCTTCCTATCGATCTGTCTCAGTTTCTTTTCATAATGCCTGTAGGCCCTCAAAGCCGCTGCAAGGGCGTCCCTTTCATGGGAGTTTTCCGGTGCATTCTCAGATTCCCTTAGAAATTCTGATACCAGTTCATTCTTGAATGATACCGTTAAAACCTTCTCCGGAGTATATAATTTAGCGTTGAGCATTGAAGCGATCCTTTTAACCGCTCCGGGAGGGGGGTATACGTCCGATGCGACAACTACGGGTTTTCCATATTCTATTATCTCCTCTATTATGCTGGACCTTGAGGCCTCCTTCATGCTTCCAAGGTAGAGAAGTCTCCCCTCCAGGTCTAGGACTGCCAGGCCAACCGTGAGGCCAGGATCAACACCAACTATCGTTAGGGGTTTCGCAGCACCCCTATCAGGATTTCTATTCTGCTGCAGATTATGATCCTCCAGAATTATCGCTTCCCTGGTTACTATATTTATAATAAATTATTTAGAGTTTTGGATAAACCAGAGGGGAACTCAGTCAGAGTCGCGTATATGTTTCAGGGAATCTCCCATGACTCTCCTGACCATTGACATGTCACGGTACCTCCGGAATTCCTCTTCAAGAAGGGATCTGAAACGTTCAATGGCATATTCATCATGCCTGAGTTTTATCTTAACCCCATATTTGAGGTCCATGAGGATGAGGTTCTCAGGGGGCGCCGGGTCTATGAAAACCCTTTCGTCTGTATCCAGAAGTTTTGCAACATCCTCTGGAGATAGTTCCCCCTCTGAAACCAGTAGGAGGACTCTCACCATTTTGCGTACCATCTGCCAGAGGAAGCTTTCACCGTAGACGTCCACCAGGATGGAGTTCTCATCTTCTGATACCCTGACATCATTTATTTTTCTTATGGGATTCCTGTCCCTCCTCCTCGAGAAGTTGCTGAAGTCGTGGGTGCCTCTGAAGTGTTCAGCTGCCTCGGCCATTGCATCAGTGTCCATGGACTCCCCCCTGTGTAGAATGTAGCGGTAGTGTCTCTCAAGGGGGTAGCGCACCTTGAATGGGTACATTACAGATGCCCAGGCAAGGACCTTTATGTCAGGGGGGAGGAGGTCGTTTATCTGGTTCACATGGATCTCCTCTTCTGTGAAGAAGCTCACAAAATTCCCCAGTGCATGGACACCCCTGTCAGTCCTGCCCGCTATCTGGAAGCGGGACTCTCCAGGACTCCTGATTACGCCAGCCTCCTTCAGAGCATCAAGGAGTTTTCCCTCCACAGTGGGGACATCAGGCTGTCTCTGAAACCCGTGATAGTTGGTACCGATATATGCAACCTTAAGTGCTATCTTCTTCATATTAGATCCCCCTGAACAATGTTACAGAGCAATGGATGCTTTAATTCGTTATTGATGAACATCTGACTACTAAGCATAACTCCGGAAATAACCATACGCTACTTTTATAATCTGCGTCAGCGATATCTGAACCGACATCATGCCATGTTTTATATGTGATCTGCAAGTTATATTTTGATGATTCACTCACTCTGGGGTGCAGGTATGCGAAAGGTCTGGGGTTATCTAAGTATCATAACTGCAACGGTTTTCTTTGGTATGTCAGCAACCCTTGACAAGATAATGTTATCTGAGATGCACCCCATAACCATCGGGGCCTACACATACCTAATTGCAGGCATTTTTCTTTTCATGGTGAGGCAGTCACCCCTCAAGGAGAACATACTTGACATGATCAACAGAACAGATGAGATAGAGAGCAGAATAACCGGAAGGGATTACCTTTTACTCCTGCTCACAGCACTCCTAAGCACGGTTATTGCACCTGTACTTTTCCTTACTGGTCTTGGTGAGACAACAGCAGTTAACGCATCCCTCCTTTTAAACATTGAGGTTCTCTTCATCATAATCCTCGGCTACCTGATTTTCAGGGAGACGCTCAAATTTAAGGACTTCCTTGGAATAATGCTTCTCGTAGTTGGAGCCGCCTACCTCGTCAGTGATGGTGAGTTTCAGAGTCTCTTCAACAATGTGGCGGTGAGCGGTAACCTCCTTGTTATCTCAGCGGCCTTCTTCTGGAGCCTTGACACAGTTCTAAGTAAATTTTTAAGCAAAAAAAGGGACCTCATCCTTCTTTCAGGTATCAAAAGTTCTGTGGGGGGCTTTCTGCTCCTGATTATCATGCTGATTCTCGGTTTGGGCACAGTTCTCCCGCCTGAAATGCTCCCCTATGCACTCATGGTTTCGATTTTCAGTATAGGCTGCTCCTTCATCCTCATCTACATTGCAGTAAGGGAGATAGGCGCGGCGATGGTGGGGTCCCTGTTCCCTCTATCGTCACTCTTTGGAGCCATATTTGCGTTTTTAATCCTGAATGAACCCTTTTCAGCCATGCAGGTGGTTTCTGGAATTGTGATGCTCACTGGGGTTATAATTCTCTACTGGAACGGCATGAAAAAATAGTTCAAGCTTGGAGCTCAATCTCCACTGAAACAGTTGATCAGATTCTGGCCCTCACATCAAACTGGCAGAAGGAGTAGCCATTGGTCCAGCAGCGCCTCTCATATGCATCAACCCTTCCCCCAAGTATCTCAGAGAGGGCCCCTGCTATTATGCCTGCCTCAAAGAAGCAGATGGGGCGTCCAATATTTGGAAGGCCCGAGCACTCGATACACTCATAGACCCTTATGTCCATCGTGAGGTGCCTTCCGTCCCCCTCTTCAGATATCACGTCAAGTATCCCGAGTTTATGCTCCAGCATTAACTCCCCCAGTGATCGGGTATCATCTGCAAGGCCCTCCTTTATAAGCGCCCTTCCAAGGTTCATGCCCCCAATGTATGAGACACCTGCAGCTGACCCGGCGATTATATCAGGGATATTGAAGTGGCCAAGCCGGAAGCTGGATACATACTTGTCGTCCTCTTTGAAAGCTGAAAAATACCTTCTACCTGGATTCAGAAGGTCTCTGAACTCTATCTTTTCCTTGAGGGGACCCCTTGGACCCATAAGAGTTCCATTTCCTGTTTCAGATTTGATTTCATTGTCTGTGATCTTTCTGTATTTCCCTGATGAGGGCCCTTAAACCGGTCATTGCAAACACCTATTATGTCTTAATATATGTGGGTGAAATTCTTAAATATTTTCAGTGAAAAGTGGGTATCATATGGGGAAGATAATTATTGCAAGGGGTTTCTCAGAGGCCCATTTAAACATAGATTAACTTTAAAGTGATAATATGACCTTCAGAAAGGATAGAATGCTCATAATTCCAGCTGTTGATATAAGAAACGGTAAATGCGTCCAGCTTGTGCAGGGAAAACCTGGCACCGAGCAGGTTGTGATTGATGACCCTGCCGGTGTGGCAGAGAGATGGGAATCCCTGGGGGCTGAGACCATCCATGTGGTTGACCTTGACGGTGCCCTGGGTTCAGAGAGGAATACCGATATCCTTAAAGAAATCACAGAAAGGGTCTCTGTACCACTCCAGATAGGTGGGGGAATAAGAAGTAAGGGATATGCCTCTGAACTCCTGGAGATGGGCTTTGAGAGGATAATACTCGGCACCATGGCCATCGAAAACCCTGAGGTTATAGGGGATCTCTCAGGGGAATACGGTTCAGACCGTATAATGGTCTCACTCGATAGCAGAAACTCAAAGGTGGTGATAAGGGGATGGACAGAGAATATAGAACATACAGCAGTGGAAATGGGTAGAAAACTCCAGGAGAAAGGGGCTGGAAGTATACTCTTTACAAATGTGGACTTTGAGGGCCTTCTATCCGGATTTGATCCAGAACCTGTGATTGAGCTTGTGAATGCCGTTGATGTCCCCGTTGTTTACTCAGGGGGTGTTAGCAGCATTCAGGACATTGATAAGCTCCAGAAAACAGGTGCCGCAGGTGTTGTTATTGGTTCAGCGATTTATAAGGGTAAAATAGACTTCAGGGAGGCCTTAAAATATCAGAAACTGAAATGAACGGATCCGTTGATGAGCGAACTGAAATTAAAACCGTCATGGCCACAGGCACATTTGACATAATCCACCCGGGACACGGATTTTTCCTTGAGGAGGCAAAGAAACTTGGGGGAGAAAACGCCAGACTGGTGGTTGTACTTGCGAGGGACTCCACGGTAAGGGCGCGTAAGAGGACGCCCATCATAGGTGAAAGGCAGAGACTTGAAGTTGTAAGGATGCTCAAACCCGTTGATGATGCCTACCTTGGAAGTGAAACCGATATGTTTGAGATAGTTCACAGGTTGAAGCCTGATATAATCGCCATAGGCCCAGATCAGAAGTTCGATATCGATGAACTGAGGGATGAACTCAGAAGAAGGGGCCTTGAGTGTGAGGTTAAAAGGGTGGGCAAATACAGAAGATCCGAACTTGACAGTACCTGTAAGATAATAAAAAAGATACGGAAGATGGAATTTGATGAGAACGCCCTGAAAAACTGTTAAAAAAATAAAAAATTGGATATTTGAGATTCTAGAATGGTAATTCGGCGTAAACACCTTTTATGAATGCGCTGGAGGTGTCCCAGTTTTTTATTGTGCCAAGCGTGTTTGAGAAGCTTGTTGCGTCTGCGTCATACCATTTTCCGTTGATATATAACTGTCCCCAGACGTGTCCATAGGTGTTTCCGCTTCTAAATACGCATTTACCATGCATGTACCTTGCTGGTATGTTTGCAGCCCTTGCAAGAGCAACCAGAAGATGTGTGTGGTCACAGCAGTTGGCTGACCTTTTGTGGAGTGTCTCAACCGCACCGTTTTTTGTGTTGTAGTAGAAGCTGTAGTCTATATTATCCCTGACCCAGTTGAATATGCGGACAGCTTTCTCATAGGTTGAAGTGCATCCTGCAGTCAGGTTAGAACTTAGAGAAGAAATTTCAGGATCCGAAACCTGGCAGTTTTCTGTTTCCCTGAGGTAATCGCCCATCTCAGCATACCCGATCCGAGTAACCTTTCTGTAGCGTGTCTCTGTAACCCATCTGTAGGTTTTACGGTACTTGGTCACATAGGTGTAGCTGTAGACGTACCTCACCCTGTACTTTCCCTTCCTGTAGTAGTACCTCTTTATGGGTGTCTTAACCTTCACTGTGTAGGGTTTCATATAGGAAACCTTCACCCTCACAGTATACGGGACATACTCGTGGTAGGTGTAACTCACTGTTGTTGATGGAGATACCTTTGTGTACGCAGAGGTACTGGCTGCTGTGCTGTTAACCGTTGCATTGGATGTTACATTTGAATCAGCTGCACTCACATACCCCGCAGGCAACACTGCCACCCCGAGAAGTAGCAGCACTGCAAATATCGAGTGACGCTTAATTTTACCGCCTCCATTGTGGGGGTAACTTCTCCCCCGTGGACATTCAAGAATTCTATGCCACTCCATTTATAAGTTTTTGGTCCATTTAAGCAGAATACAACCTTATTTAAATGCATTCCACCAAACTACTAATAAATTAGCAAAGGTGATTGACGTGATCAGTGCGGGTATTATTGGAGCCAGCGGATATACAGGTGGTGAACTCCTCAGATTACTTGATAACCACAGTAAGGTGGAGGTGGTGGCTGCAACCTCAAGGCAGTACAGTGGTCTTCCTGTATCGCGCGTACATCCCCATCTCCAGGACACTGACCTGAAATTCGAGGAGTCCATGGAAAAGGTGGATGCGGATATCGTTTTCACGGCCACCCCACATGGAGCCTCCATGAAGATCGTTCCCGATCTGCTAGAGAGGGGTATGCGGGTTGTGGATCTCAGCGGGGACTACAGGTTCCAGGACCCCAGTACGTATGAGGAGTGGTATGGGATCAAACATGAAAAACCCCTTGAAGCTGTCTATGGTCTTCCCGAGATTCACCGGGAGGAGATAGAATCTGCAGATCTTGTGGCGAATCCTGGATGTTTTCCCACAGGTGCAATACTTGCATGTCTCCCACTGGTTTATGAGAAGCTTGCCGACACATTCATAATTGATTCAAAGACAGGTGTGAGTGGTGCCGGTGTGAAGCCAACCCCCCTCACCCATTACCCTGAATGCAGTGACAATGTTACCGCCTACAACGTGACAAGACACAGGCATACGCCTGAAATAAGGCAGGAACTTTCAAGGTTTAACCCTGTGAGGCTCAGCTTCACCCCACACCTTGTCCCGGTAACAAGGGGCATCCTCACAACCGCACACACCTTCCTCAGTGAGGACCTCAATCAGGATGAACTCATGGAGATATTCCAGGGCTTCTACGATGGAGAACCCTTTGTCAGGGTTGTCGATGGGATGCCTGTGCTCAGTGCTGTGAGGGGTTCAAACTTCTGCCACATAGGATGCTTTGAGGTGGATGATAACCAGAGGGCCGTTATAGTCTCTGCCATAGACAACCTTGTGAAGGGTGCCTCAGGTCAGGCCATACAGAACATGAACATAATGTGTGGATTCAGTGAGGTGGAGGGCCTTGACTTCCCTGGAATGCATCCATGAGATTCTGGATTCAAGGGAAATATTAAGTGAACAGAAAATTATATTATAAATAAATGGATCAGATTATCTGTTAGGTGATGAAGCTGAGTGATACGATGAAGACATGTGTGATCTACTATTCACGCACAGGAAACACTGCAATGGTGGCAAAGACACTTGCAGAGGAACTGAATGCTGATCTAACTGAAATCAAGGATCTTAAGGATAGAAGAGGATTTTTAAGTAGTTTTAAGTCCTCAATAGATGCGCTTAGGGAATCAAAGACCCCGATCAGTCCAGAAAGGGTTGAACTCTCAGAATATGACCTCATATACATTGGCACCCCAACCTGGGCCGGGAAGCCCGCACCTGCAGTGATAACCTTCATTGACAGGGCAGATTTCATGGGAAAGGACGTGATACCCTTTACAACCATGAGCAGGCAGGGTGGTGAGGGGGTAATCGAACGCATGTCTGAAAAGATAAGGGCCCGAGGGGGCCGTATAGTGAATTTCTTCATGCAGAAAACCGGTGGAAAGGAGCTTATCCAGGTGAGGGAGGATACACTCAAGCTTATGGCAGAAAAGGACCTGAAGATATACAGCTCCAGGTGATGAACTGCCAAAGAGATCAGGTGATAACATTGTTTGATAGGATGTTCAGATCATACAAGCCGCTCATAGCAATACCTGCAGCCATAACACTGCTGGCCCTTCTCCTTGTGGTTTTCCATGGTCTCAATGAAAGCGTGGACCTCAGGGGCGGGGCTCTCGCAGAGCTAACCCTTGAGAAGAGCATCAGTGGTCCGGAACTGGAATCACTCCTCAAGGGTGAACTGGGCCTGGATGATGTGAAGGTGCTCTCGGTGACAGGTAAAAGGGCGACGGTACAGTTCGGTACCGATTTGGATGTTGTCAGGGTGAGTGATGCCCTTAAGGGAACCGCGACCATAAACAGTTACAAGTCAGTAGGACCTGTACTGAGCAAGCAGGCACTGAATCAGATATACTGGGCCGTTGGATTCGCATTCCTCTTCATGTCAATCACCGTCTTCATAGTATTCAGGGACCCGATACCCTCCATCGCTGTTATCCTTGCAGCAGCGTCCGACATAATAATAGCAGTTGGTGGTATGTCCGCCTTTGGAATACCACTCTCCCTTGCCTCAGTCGGTGCCATACTCATGCTCATAGGTTACAGTGTGGACACGGATATTCTCCTCACAACAAGGGTCCTGAAACAGAGGAAGGGTGACATCAACCAGAGGGCTCTGGGGGCCATGAAGACGGGGCTCACCATGTCCATATCGGCCATAGCCTCAATGACAGCCCTGTACCTGGTCACTGTCTTTCTTATGCCTGAGGCACAGGTCCTCAGTAACATAGCCGCTGTACTCATAATAGGGCTCCTTGCAGACATCATAACCACCTGGCTCATGAACCTTGGAATTCTAAGGTGGTACCTGGAGGTTAAAGCATGAACAGGAAGGTTTCAAAATTCCTCAAAGATTACAGGGTTATACTCCTCCTTGTCCTCGTTGCAGGCAGTATAGCTGCGGTGTCAACCCTGGGGATCCAGCAGGGTCTTGACCTCAAGGGGGGTTCGCTCATACAGATACAGCTTGAAAAGCCGGTGGATGCTGCCACAATGAATACAGTGACGAGCGTGCTGGACAAGAGGCTCAACATATTCGGTGTCAAGGACGTGAAGGTGCGTGCCAGTGGCGATCAGAATGTTATAGTTGAAATTGCAGGTGTCCAGCCAGATCAGGTTGCAGACATAGTTGGTAAACCAGGTAAATTTGAGGCCCGGATAGGAAACGAGACCGTCCTCACAGGGGCGGACATTGTGAGTGTCCAGGCACCCATAATCACAGCCAATGAATGGGAGGTGCCCTTCAAGCTTTCAACTGAAGGGGCTCAGAGGTTCGCTGAGGCTGCCAGGGGCAAAGCAGGGCAGCCAGTCAACATGTACCTGGATGACCGTCTGATCACCTCCCCTGAGATTTCACCGGAGGTTGCAACAGGAAAACCAACCACGGATGTCCGGATAACAGGGGCTGAGAACAGCAAGGAAGAGGCTGAGGCCCAGGCCAAGGAGATAGAGACGCTCCTGAAATCAGGGTCTCTTCCTGTGAAGGTTAAAATTGTTGGTGTGAGCAGTGTATCCGCGGAACTTGGAAAACAGTTTGTGGAGGGTGCACTCATCGCAGGGCTTCTTGCTGTCCTTGCAATTGCCGTCATACTCATAATACGCTACAGGACCCCCCTCCTGGTTGTGCCCATCTTCATGACGACACTTGCAGAACTCATAATCATCCTGGGTGCAGCTGCCGTTATACGGTGGAACATTGACCTTGCGGCAATAGCAGGTATACTGGCAGCCATAGGTACCGGTGTGGATGACCAGATCATCATAACAGACGAGGTGCTGGCAGGTGAGGGCAGGAGAACCAGACGTAAGTTCAGGATAAAGGATGCCTTCTTCATAATATTCGCATCTGCAGGTACCCTGATAGCCGCAATGCTTCCACTGGCCTACGTGGGCTTTTCAAGGGGTGCCACGGGTATAGGTCTCCTTTCAGGTTTCGCATTCACCACCGTCCTTGGGGTGCTTATAGGTGTGTTCATAACAAGACCTGTGTATGCAAAGTTCATTGAAACCTTCAATCTGGGTAGAAGGTGATCTGAAGGTGGGTATGAGATGAAGAAACCCTTTGAACTGCGGGTCAAGCCAATAAAGAACGGGACGGTTATAGACCATATAACTGCCAACAGGGCCCTCAATGTACTCAATATCCTTGGATTACCTGATGGGAGGAGCAAGGTGACGGTTGCCATGAACATGGATTCATCCCAGCTTGGCTCCAAGGATATTGTTAAGATAGAGAACAGGGAACTTGAGTCATCCGAGGTGGATCAGATAGCCCTGATAGCCCCGCGAGCTACCATAAACATCATAAGGGATTACAAGATTGTTGAAAAGGCCAAGGTGAGGCTTCTGGATGAGGTTAGGGGCATCCTGAGGTGCCCCAATCCCAACTGTATCACCAACAGCGATGAGGGCGTTGAGAACCGGTTCTATGTCATATCAAAGGAACCTGTGATGCTGCGATGCTATTACTGTGAGCGCCTCATCGAGACCGAGGAGATAGAATCCCAGTTTTAGGGTGATTCCATGAGAGAGATTAAGGTATCTGCACTGGTCATCATGTTCCTGTTGCTTATATCACCGGCAGCCGGTACTGTTTTTGTAACCGATTCATCCCATACCATTATAACGGCACCTGTGGCAGCCCATACAAAAAGTGGGCTTGTGGTGAGCAGTTACACTCCAGAGAAGTCCGTCCTCAAGTATGTTAAGGGGATGGACACAGTTGTTGTTGGTGACGTTAAGGTTAATGGGACCCGTATCCCTGCAAGGACATCCTCACTTGCACGTTACTGGAGCAGGAGCAACGTGGTTGTCCTTGGAACGGGGTCAGATATCTCAGCAGCATATGCTGCAATAAAAAATGATGCCCCCCTCCTTATAAGTGGAAAGACGCTGCCATCAGCCACAAAAACAGAGATAAAGCGTTTGAAGCCCAAGAAGATAATCATATGCGCCCCTGCATCAGCCATACCCTCATCATCACTGAAGGGCCTTGGCATACCCTACCAGAGGGTGTGGTATGGCAGTGATTCAGCCACACTGAGCGCCCTCCAGCCAAAATCAGGACCAAGGGTTATGGCACCCAGGTCGCTTCTCCCCGTGGCGATGACACTCTGGAGATCAGGCGTATTCTCCACATCCACATCAGTTAGAGTCAATGGAACGGTTCTCTGGTCATCATGCTATCCAACCACATCTGTTATAATGAACCGCTACGCTTCAGGAACACTGGAGACCATATACATGAGCTCAGACAGGTTGAATGGTGTTAATGGAAGAACACTCATGGAATCCATAAAGGCAGAGATAGCAGGGTCAGCCAGGGTTATAATAGATGAGAGGTCACCGGCCCCCGGGGAAGCCGACCGTGCCATTAAGAATGCCCCCCCAGGATCCCTTGCTGTTTACATAGCAGCCGCATGTCCCGGGACGATGTACAGTACCATCTCAGGAATAAAATCAGGTTACCTCAGATCATACGCCTCCAGTCTCGACGGGGTGGCCTATGTGAACTACGGTAGCCTCAACCTTGAGAAGACCAGCTACCTATCCAGGGCCTGGGATGATAACTTCTCAAATGTCTACTTTGCAGGTATCAGTAAACCCTCAGAGTACCTCAAGACTTCGGGTATCCTTCTCCTGGAACCAAAGGTTTTACCCCAGAGCCAGCAGATTCACTTCACAGCAATGAACCTCATCGACCACGCCTACTCTGCAGATGGTGAGCACCTGAGGACAGTGAATTCATCAGTGTACATCGCAAGGCATGAAATCGATCCAACCACACTCTCAGCAGATGCCCGCCGCATAGTCAGTGGTAACACGACCGTGATGGCCCGGGAGGAGTGGGCCTACCTTGCATCCCAGTACATAGCAGGGCTCCCCATCAGGAAGAACACAACTGCAATATCAGACGCCAGTTCATCAAGCAACACCTACACTGGGACACTCACAAGGGCCGAGTACCGTGACGCTGCAAGGAGGGTCTATGAATTCGCAAAGGCCAACAGGAGGCTTCCCGCCTATGTCTCAGTTGGTGATAAAAAGCTTGGAAGGGACGAGTACACACTGATGTTTGCACAGATAATCCAGAACCACACAGATAAGAGCAAGATGGTGTTCCCGTCATCTGTTAAGGTGGGTGAGAGCCTCATTGACACTGTGGTCCAGTTCATAAAGGACCTAATAACATAGATGTGTCAAAAATCTCTTTTTTTATTTTATACCCTTTTCATCTCTAATTTGATATGTTTTTTCTGCAAAACGAATACAGATAATGTTCCATTAAAAAGAAAGGAATAGGTTTTCCCAGATGCCTTTGTACTAAGACTTCGGCTCTTGGGAATTCCACGATAAATTACTTCTTTCAGAAGCCCTTGAACACCCGATATTTTCCCTAGGTGACCTCATTCAGATGATGCCGTTGTACTTCAGGAAGGCTATCATCTGGGTGTAGGATTTTGTAACACTACCTGATGCAACTGAACCATGGGGGGAGCGGACCTCCGCTGTAACTGCAGGGATACCTGCAAGGTTGCAGACATCCTCAAGGGCTCCTGGATAATCCTTACCTGCCACCTGTGATGGTATGAGGGCTGATCCGCTGTAGCGGCTCATATAGGATGCCATCCTGTAGCTCTCATAGGTTGGTATCCTTGTGCATAGAATCGATGTTTTCCCCGGCACTCCACCGGGCCTTGTTGAGTGGAAGTCCCCCACGGCACTCACACCCCTTGAAGCAGCCACCTGAACTATCCTGTTGGATGGTGTGCCCCTCACATTTGCAATGCTGTTGGGGTTCTTACCATTCCAGTACCTGGAACTCCGGGCAGTGGATGAGGGTATGAGGAACGGTACAACGTAGACCGTCCCGTTTATCCTTTTACCTGAAAGATAATTTATGAGCTTAACAGCGGCAATTGAAGCTGGAAGTTCATTTCCATGGACACCTGCAACTATTATAACCTTCCTGCTACCATTTCCAAATGTGAACATTGGAGTGCCCTTTTTTGCAGCCTGAAAAACCCCTGATGTTACCGATGTGTGGGGGGAGTAGTGCCTGATGTAATAGTTCTTTGATACATCCCCCCCTGTACCAGTATAAATGATCTCAGTTTTGAGTGCCGAAGCCACGGGCACAGATGAAAGGATGAATGCGACTGTAACAAGAATGGTTAGAAATTTCAACGGTGCTTTTCTCATAAATCCTCACCTTTCCTATCATATATTCAGCATCATATATTGATTTTTGGTTCCGAAAAGACTTAATAAATTAATTTTGTCTTCCTTAACGTCCCGAAAAGAAAAATTGTGACTGGTTAAAAAATCTAAAAATGTTATAAATAAGATGCCAGGTGCCTTGCGAGGCGCCTTGCAAGTGCCATGAGGGTGAGGATCGGTGGGGCCCCTGGTGCCTCAGGCAGAACGCTGGCATCGGCCACAAAGAGGCCCTGAATGGATGTTTCAAGGTTCTCGTCCACAACATCCCCTATGGCCGCTGTACCCCCAGGGTGGGCTCCACGGGGGCGTGTGGATCGTAGGGTATCCGCCCTTACCCCTGCCTCAGATAAAATCGCCCCTGCAAGGGCGGCGCCCTCAGCGAGATACCTAACATCCCTCTGGGTATGATGCTTCACAACCCTACCCGTCTCCACACGACCGCAGGCCTCATCCCTTATCTTGACCATGAGCCCCAGAACGTCACCCCTATCCCTTTCAGGGAAGAGAAGGGTTGAGAAGTGGGGTGAAAGTATGAAGCCGTCCATTTCAATGAGTGCATTCATCTGGACCTCATCACAGAACCCGATCCCATCAAGTATGCCCCCCACCGTAACGAAGGTGTCCATGAAGAACTTTCTCCCTGCATCAATACCTGCCCTCATTAGGATTCTTGGGGTTTCAACTGCCCCTGCTGCCAGGACAACGGTTTCATCATGGAAACTGCCTGCTGATGTTTCAAGACCCCTGACCTTCCCCCCCTCCAGGATCAGGTCCCTTGCCTCTGTCTCCTTAACCAGCACCGCGCCGTGTTCAATGGCCTCATCCATGAATTCCCTGGCAGACCATTTGGCACTCCTGGGGCAGCCAAAGGAGCATTTACCGCATGGTCTGCATTTTTCGGGTCTTATGAACTTTGGCATCCTCCTGATTTTAAGTCCAAGGGACTCTGCCGCATCCATGATGAGTGCAGTCCCCCTCCCGATGTGTGTATCAGGGAGTTCCCGCACATTAAGTTCCCTTTCAATGGCATCGAGATCATCTGTTATATCAACACCATAATCCTTCAGCGTGTCCTCAAGGACTCTTACGGCGTTACCTGCTGCCACGAGTGTCGATCCACCCACACAGCTTGTTTTAAGGATGTCAGGGTCATCTGAACTCTCATCGTAGCACAGAAATGCGTCCCTGTCCTGAACGTAGGGGCCCCTTTCTATTACGGTAACATCAAATCCCCCCACTGCAAGTTCCCTTGCAAGGGTTGCCCCTGAGGCCCCTGAACCGACTATGAGAACCATAATTCACCTTTTCTTCAGGATCTGAAAACCGGATCCTTGTTTCATTCAAATAGCATTATGGCCCTTGTAGGGCATGAGTTCACACAGAAGCTGCATCCTATGCACTTCTGGTCGTCAATTCTTATCTCCCAGTCATCCTCGATGCATATTGCGCTCACAGGACAGAGTGAGACGCAGGCCCCACAGTCAACGCACTTCTCCCTGTCCTTCTTCACCACCCTCATTGCAGGGTGAACCTCAATTCCAGCGTCCTCGATGAAGTCTATTCCCTCCTTCTCCTCCGGACCGCTTATCTCAACGAGCATCTTACCCCCGCGGGGTGTGATGTTGGCACGGAGTATGTTGAAGTCAATGTCGTACCTCTTTATTGCCTCTGATATTATGGATTTGTTAACGATATTAGGTGAGAATTTAAGCCAGGCCTTCATATTGACTCTCCCCTATTCTCCAGTTTTCCTATCAGCCTTGAAATATCCTCTGCTGTGATTATACCCTTCACCCGGTTTTCCTCATCCACTATCGGTAAACCTGATATGTTATATTTATCTATACGTCTTGCAACAACGTCCACGGGTTCATTTTCCCGTGCTACGATTACTCTACGGGTCATTACATCCTTAAGGCTTCTCTTACCCCTTGCAACTGCATCTGCGATGTCCCATGATGTCACAATACCCCTGAGGATGCCCTGGCTGTCAACAACAGGTATATGGTTTATGTTGTTGTCAACCATCTTCCTCGCCACCTCCCTGAGGTCGTCATCCTCATGGGTCATTATCACAGGTTTGCTCTCAAGTTCCCTCACCATGATGGAGGGCCTCCTTATTTCCAGTGGCTTTGTGGAATGGCCCCTCGATGGTAGGGGTTTTATGGGTTCTGTGAGGAGGAAATCTCCCCTTTCAATCCATGATTTCAGTTCCTCTGCAATCTCCCTCGCCTTTTTAAGTGATGAAAGTGGAGATGTTGGGACCTCAACACCATTTATTTCAATTTTACCTGATTTGAGCTCCTTATAGTTTGTTTCCATGATAACTGGTCTTGATCTTCTTGGAACACCGTAGTCTATCACCCTGCAGACTATTTCCTCATCTGATATTCCTGTTGCAGCTGCTATATCCTCATTGAGTACCGGTATGGGTATCCCCGCCCCAACATAGAGTGTGGGGCCGTACCTTGGCATGGTCGCCCCCCTCACGTATTCAGGGTCCATCTCCTTCATATCACCCCTGACCATGAGGGTCCCTGCGGCTGAAATAGGAACACCATTCTTTCTATCCACATCTGTTGAGTGCTGTGTGCCCTCCCCGATTATATAGCCCTCTGCACCGCAGAGGAATATCTTTGTGCCCAAACCGATCGTCTGGAAGTATGGGTCATTGAGGAGGGGGCTCAGTTCCCCTGCACTTGAATATGTCACATTACCGTAATTTGGAAGGAGTGTTCCCATGTAGGTGTAGAGGGTCTCCTGGGTTGAATTGACGGCAACCGCATAGTTCTGGTAGCAGTTTCTGGGGTTCACCATTACCGCCTGGTTTATTGTATCGAGACTTATGAGGGTCTCCACGCTCTTTAATGGGTAGCAGTCGGTACCATAGGCCTCTGCAACCAGTTCTATCTCCTTTCCCCTTATGAGGTCCTCTATGACATGTGAACCCCCATAGCTGAGGCCTATCTCAGGGTCCCTGTTTGGCTGTGTTGCCCCTATATAGGCGTCCACAGCTGCAAGTCCGGAATATGCCTCCACACCATTCAGGTACGTTTTCGACATCTTTATTGGTGGATCAGAGTGACCGAAGTTGAGGAAAGCGCCTGATGAACACATAGCACCAAATGTACCGGTTGTAACAACATCAACTTCCCTTGCAGCATCTTCTGGTCCGGTTTCAGCCACAATTGCCGTCATCTCAGCTGCAGTTACGACGACAGCATCCCCATCCCTGATCTTCTGGTTTATTTCCTCAATTGTTTTCAATATACCACATCCGGTGCTATCTGTAAAATAAACTGATTAGTTGGTATATGGGTGTTCATTTAAATAATTTATCTAATCCACTGAATCTCCCAATCAAGATCTGCCTACTTGCAATGGCATTCTAAACCTTAATGGATACCATTCAACTAAACAGGCAAAAGAATCATAAGGCTCCACTTACAGATAAACCTAGAGAAACTTCTTGAAGGCTGATGGGAAATGGATATCGATATGGATCATCTGGAGAGGGTAATCAGCGGTATAGCTGAAAAGGTAGAATACGCAGATTTAAGGGCAGGGACCTCATCTTCAGGTTCAATTATACTCAAGGACGGCAACGTACAGGAGGTCAAGTCAGGAGAGGCTGCAGGGTTCAGAATAAGGGTGCTCAAAAATGGTTCATGGGGATTCGCCTTCACCGATGAACCAGAAGAACTGGAGGGAATGGCACTCCATGCTTTAAAGATGGCAGAATCACTGAGGGGCGATGTTGAGGTTGGTTCACTGCAGCCCCAAAACGATAAGACAACCGTTAAATCATCAAGGGCCCCCTCAGATGTTCCAGCAGATGAGAAACGGGAGCTTGTGTTTGAGGCTCACCATGCGGCATCGGTTGATGGGGTTGTGAGCACCACCGTGAGTTATGTTGATATGGAGAGTTCAACCGTTTTCCTCAACTCTGAGGGATCCTGCATAGAGATGAACGATTCAAAGGTTGCCCTGTTCCTCAACGCCGTTGCATCCGACGGTACCAGCATACAGTTTGGCCATGGTAGCTGCGGTGGCACAGGAGGATTTGAGATACTTGAAAGGGAGGACATCGAAGAATTCGGGCGCAGGGCAGGTGAGAAGGCGGTGAGACTCCTATCAGCAGATTCACCCCCCTCAGGACGCTTCCATGTAATAACAGACCCTGAACTTACAGGTGTCTTCATACATGAGGCCCTGGGGCATGCCGCCGAGGCTGACCGCATACTTCAGGGTGACTCAATCCTTGAGGGAAAGCTCGGTGAGAGGATCGCCTCAGAGTCTGTGACCATAGTTGACGATCCAACCATAGAGGGTTTTGGTAGCTACAGCTACGATGCAGAGGGTGTGGAGGCATCAAGGACCGTTCTTGTGGAGGACGGTACTCTCAGATCACTCCTGAATTCCAGGGAAACAGCCTTCAAGCTTGGTCTTGAACCATCAGGAAATGCACGTTCAGCCATAGGGGACCAGCCCATTGTCAGGATGAGCAACACATTCCTTGAACCAGGAGACCTATCATTTGATGAACTCGTTGAGGATATACGTGACGGCATCTACCTTCGGGGTTCAAGGGGAGGTCAGGTTGATACAGGTAAGGGGATATTCCAGTTCAATGCGGCTGAATCATTCAGGATAAGGAATGGTGAGATATGTGAGCCCCTCAGGGATGTTTCACTTTCAGGAAACGTTCTTGAGACCCTCATGAACGTTGATGGTGTTGGGTCAGACTTCAAACTTGGTATTGGCTTCTGCGGTAAATCAGGACAGAGCGTCCCTGTGGGTGATGGGGGGCCCCATGTGAGGATACTGAATGCAATGGTTGGTGGAACATGAAATCCATATCAAGAGAGGAGGGAAGGCTGCTTGTTGAAATTGCAAGGAGTGTAATTGAGGAGCACCTGCGAGGCTCCGAAACCTTCAGATTACCAGGAGATCTTCCTGATAAATTCAGGGAGAAGAGGGGAGTATTCGTTACACTGGAGAAGAATGGTGAGCTCAGGGGATGCATAGGTTACCCTGAACCGGTAAGACCCCTCATAGATGCCCTCATCGACGCCGCCATATCCGCGGCCACACGTGACCCCAGGTTCCCGCCTGTTGAACCTGCTGAACTTGATGAGATAGAGGTTGAGGTCAGCGTCCTCACACCACCCACCCCCATCAGGGTTGAAAATCCTGCTGACTATCCCCAGAGAATAAGGGTTGGTGTTGATGGCCTCATCGTTGAGAGGGGATGGGCCAGGGGCCTTCTTCTGCCACAGGTTGCAACAGAGTGGGGATGGGATGCTGAGGAGTTCCTCTGCAACACATGTATGAAGGCAGGACTTCCACCTGACTGCTTCTATGACCCCCAGACAAGGGTTTACAGGTTTCAGGCCCAGATATTCCGTGAAAAGGACTACAGATAAAACCCAGAATCACACCCTTGAGGTTCACCACACATAAATATTCCAAAGTTATTAATAGAGAAGAGTGATTTTCATGATAATACCAACAGTTCCAACAGCGGATGAACTCCTTGATAAGGGATTCAGGAGGGCCAGGAAAGCCGCATCCCTCAAGAGGAGTTCAAAGATCCCTGGACAGAAAAAGGCCAAGATAATTGAATCCACACGAATCCAGACAGCATGCCAGGTTATAAGGGACCGTCTGAAGATGATCATCCAGCGCATACCAGATATAGAGTCACTGCCAGAGTTCTATCAGGACTACATCGATGTAACAGTGGGTGTGGATGACCTCAAAAAGTCCCTCGGCGCGCTTAACTGGGCTGTCGGAATACTCAATCAGCTTGAATCCGATTACATGAAGAAAATCAAACGTTCAAAGCCATCAGATGCATCCAACCTAAGAAGAGAGGCCTTCGGGAGGATATCATCAGTTGTGAGAAGAATTGAAGGGGACCTTGACTTCCTTGACTTTGCAAAGAACAAGCTCAGGAACATGCCAACCGTGGACTTCGACGCATTCACGGTTGTTATAGCGGGCTTCCCAAATGTGGGGAAATCCACGCTCCTCAGGACACTGACAGGTGCAGAACCAGAGGTTGCTGATTACCCCTTCACCACCAAGGGTATACAGATAGGCCACCTTGAACGTAAATGGCGGAAAATTCAGGTAATAGATACTCCAGGTCTCCTTGACCGGCCGGTTGAGGATATGAACAACATTGAACTACAGGCCATGGTTGCCCTTGAGAACATAGCCGATGTCATACTCTTCATATTTGACGCCTCAGAAACCTGCGGGTACACACTCGAAAACCAGTACAGCCTTTATCTTGGCATAAAGGGTATCTTTGAAACGCCCATCATCACGGTTTTCAACAAGATGGACCTTGCAGAAAATGTTAAGTATCTGGAAGAATATATTAATATGGTTGAGGAACCACTGATGGTGTCTGCATTCCAGGGCAGAGGGGTCTCCGAGATAGTAAAAAAACTGGAGGGTTTATATGAAAAAGAAACTGGAAAAACCTATGACAATGTTTGAGAAAAGAAGGCTGATGGCCGAGAAGATGATGGAAGATATGATAAAGAACATGAGGGAGATGCAGAAGGAGTTCGAGAAGAAGATATCAGAGTACACCGAGAACATACCTGAAAAGCTGAACATGGACGTCATAGAAACAGATGACCAGATAATCATAAAGACGGACCTTCCCGGTGTTAAGAAGGAAGATATAAACATAGAACTCACAGAAAATACCATATCCATATCTGCAGTCTTTGAAGAGGAAATTGAGGTCAAGGAGGCCAATTTCGTCAAAAAGGAAAGGAAATACGGTGAGGCAAGAAGGGAGATGAGGCTCCCTGAAAAGATAAAGGTCGAAGAGGCCAAGGCCAAATTTGAAAATGGTGTCCTTACAGTTGAGCTTCCAAAGGTGGAGGTCAAAAAGAAACAGGTCCTCAAGGTGGAATGAACCACCTCCTATTTTTTGTTGCCACTGGAACTTTAGGCTGATTTTTGCTGGCTAATAAAAATCGGTTCACGGATTACTTTAAAGAAAGTAATAATTCATTAGTATCTGACCTTGCCGATATGCCTCGTGCTTCCAGGATCCTCACCATTGAAGTGGGCAAGGTAGTATACGAACCACTCAAGGGGAACTGCAAGCACAAATGGTGAGAGCAGTGGACTGAGGTCAGAGTAATCAGACATCCTGAATACTATATTCAGAGCTCCAAGACTTTCACAGAACCTCAAAGCCCTCTCTGTAAGCTCATCACCCGGAAATCCTGACTCAAGGAATATCACCGGCACCCCCTTCTCCACCCTCTCAATGAGTCCATGCCTGAATTCGCCTGAATAGAGGGGACAGGCATGTTTCAGGGCGCCCTCCATGAGCATGGTCATGGCAAGCTTGTATGCCAGTCCATAGTTTGGGCCGCTCCCCATACAGTAGAATATATCCTCCCCTGCATGCTCCTCTGCAAGACCCCTGCAGTCATCCTCGGTGTCACTCAGGAGCCTCCCGATCTCATCAGGTAGCTCGTCCAGTTCTGAGAGTATCCTCTCAGATAACTCATCGGTGTGCATGTCAAATAATATCCTGTAGAGGGCCAAGAGCTGTGTCATGTAGGTCTTGGTGCCAAGTATGGCCTCCTCTCTGCCACAGCGGGTTATTATGGTGCTCTGGGACTCAGAGGCCATGGTGCTTTCAGGTTCATTTGTGATCGTCACCGTTTTAAGTCCAAGTTCAGTGGCCCTTCTAAGTGCCGCGAGGGTATCTGCTGTCTCCCCGGACTGGGACGTGAATATAACCACAGAGTCCCTTTCCTCAATCTTTCTGTGGTAGTAGAATTCATAGCCGGTCATGACATCAATGTTAAGCTCATAGTTCATTGCAACTGCATCCCTTGCACTGTAGCATGTGGATAGTGAACTTCCACATCCAACAAGGTATATTCGTCTGCAGTCAGCAATCTCATTTGATATCTGGGACATTCTGTCCCCTTCAGCTTTAAGGGTCCTTTTAAGTGATCCTGGCTGTTCCATGAGCTCTGTGTACATCCTGTATTTCATCTCATCTCCCCAAAAGTTTTTCATAATCCTCAGCTATTCTAAGGGCTGCCTCTGCAACTTCAACTGCATCTCCTCCAGTGAGTACGATCATTGGCTCCTTGCCCCATGCACCCCTGTGGTATATGACATCAGGGGGTGATTCTGAGTTTCTTATGGCCTCCTCAACACCCCAGGGTATGGTGCCGCCCTCGATCTCCCGCACCTCTGGGGGTTCCCTGCTGCGGTCATATGATGAGACCACCATTCCATGGTCCCCACAGATATCAATTATACTTTCATCAAATTTAATATTAAGTGCGCTTCTCTTCCAGGGAAAGTGCCTGTTGAGGGCTATTATGAAACGGGCCATGTGGGATGATGCCCCGAATTCAGGTTCCCTGCATGCGAAGGCCCTCCCACGGAACTCTGTGATTCTGCCAGGTACCGCCACAACATCTTCGATATCGCGGGGGTTTTCCCGTGCCATTACAAGGTTGGACCTCACCTCAGGTATGAGAATCCCGAAGCATTCAGATGATGATAGCATATCAAGGGCCATCTTAACGTTCTCTATTTCCATGATATCACTCAAAGAGAATATTCCAGTAAAATAGTTATATGGAGACCATTAATTTATAACTATAAGTTTTGAGGTGTCAGTATGGAGAAGGTGAAGGAATTCAGGGGTATAAAGGAACATCTCGGTGTATTCCGGGAGGCTGTTAAGGATGCTGATAGTATAGGCTTTGCAGGTGTACCCGGGGTCTGCACACCCTTTGCCCAGCTATTTGCATACGCCTCAAGGGACAAGGATAACATATTTATACCCAACACGGACTTTAAAAGGGCAAGAACACTGGAATTAACAGAATATGGGGTTGAGCTTGGTGAAATGAAATCAGAAAAGGTCGATGTCCTCGTGCTGCTGGGGGGGCTCTCAATGCCAGGTATAGGTTCAGATATTGAGGAAGTTAAAAGGCTCACCGATGAGGCCCTTGTTGAGGGCGGGATGCTCATGGGAATATGCTACATGGACATGTTTGCAAGGGCCGGATGGTACGACCTCCTTGACTTTGACTGTGTCATAAACGCAGATATAGAGGGGTTCGTCCTCAGAAGGTGATATTTATCGATTTGAAGAGAAAACCTGAAGATGATGGGACATCTGAGGGCACAGGGTACACCCATGAGTCCAGTGTGAGGGCCCTTGATATGGTCCCTGGACAGCTATATGAGACCATAGTTGTAACGTGGGATGAATCAATGAGGGGGAATGCCGCCCCCATCGGAGTCCTCTGCACCGGTGAGCGGAGTGTGACCCTCTACCTGTATCCTGGAACCCGCACACTTGAGAATATACTCAGAAACAGAAAATTCACGGTGAACGTGACCCTGGATCCCCTCATCTTCACCGAGGCCACCCTGGGTGAGCTTGGCGATGAGATGTTCTCATCCCACAGGGAATACCTTCACCTCAAGGGCGCCGATGCATTCTTCACCGCAGAGGTTGATTCTGTTAAGAAGGTGGTGAGGACCGACCGGTACGGTGAAACAGAGATCCACATCGTAAATGCAAGGACCCCTGAGATTTTCAGGGGTGAAGATTTCAGGATCGTCCTTAACAGGGGAATATATGCTGTTATAGAGTCACTCATAAATTACACCCGGGCAGGCTTCATGGACCCCCAGGACCTTATGAACAGGATCCGTGAAATGAACAGGGTTGCAAGGAAGGTTGGGGGACCCCGTGAACGGGAAGCCATGAAAAGGATAATAAGGGCCCTTGAATCAAAGGGGTTTAAGTGATCACCCACTGAATACATCCAGAACAAAAAGACCAACCATCACCCAACAATAACATCTACGAACCGGAAGTCATCCACACTGAAGAGACCCCTATCACCTATTTTCAGTTCAGGGATAACCAGAAGCGAGAGGAAGGACATCGTCATGAATGGGGCACTCAGAGTGCAGCCAAGTTCGCACACAAAATCGTTGAGGTCCTCCATTCTGGATGCGACCTCCACTGCATTTCCATCTGACATTAAACCTGCAACCGGGAGTTCAAGGGTCCTTTGGTCATCATCTGAAACAGCCACAAGCCCCCCACCTGTTTTTTTGAGGATATCGACCGCCCTCTTCATGAGTTCTGAATCTGTGCCCACTGTTATGACGTTGTGTGAGTCATGGGCCACAGTTGAGGCAATGGCCCCTTCCTTAAGTCCGAAGCCATGAACGAATCCATTGGAGATGTTCCCCTTACCATAACGATCTATAACCGATACCTTAAGTACGTCCAGGGATGGGTCCGGGGCTACGAAACCATCATTTACCCCAAGTCTCTTCTGCAACTCCCCTGTCACTATCTGGCCATCGAATACATCAATTACCCTGACAGTGACCTCATCATCTGATTTCACCTCAAGATCCTCTGCAGTGAAATCAACGATTTCAAGGCGGTTCATCTTCCTGTGACTGGTTTTAGGGGCTTCCAGGTATCTTCCATTCTCTGCAACGACCCTTCCATCAATGTAGACCCTCTTAACATTGAAGTCCCTTAGGTTATCAACAACCACCATGTCGGCTGCCCTTCCAGGTGCTATGGCCCCTGTATTGAGGTTGTAGTGATCTGCAGGGTTCACGGTAGCCATCTGCACAGCTTTAACAGGGTCAACACCGTATTCAACAGCCCTTCGGAGTATCCTGTCCATGTGACCCCCCAGGAGGTCTGCTGGGTGGATATCATCTGATACCAGGAAGTCACAGTCGACGGCTACAAGGTCCCTGAGGTTCCTTGCGCTGGAGCCCTCCCGCGCCATTATCTTCATTCCAAGTTCCCTTTTCTCAAGGGCCTCTTCGGGACTCACACATTCATGTTCTGTGGATATACCGGCCCCTATGTATGCACACAGTTCATTACCTGATAGTAGGGGGGCGTGGCCGTCCACCGGCTTATTGTGTTTCCCTGCAGCATCTATCTTCTCCATTACTTTCTCATCCGCTGATATCACACCGGGGAAGTTCATCATTTCGCCCAGTGCCACCACAGAGTCCCTTGAAAGGAGGTCCTCTATCTCCCTGGCTGAGAGCTCTGCACCTGATGTCTCAAAGGGTGTTGCAGGTACGCAGGATGGTGCCGTGAAGTAAAATTTCAGGGGTGTGTGCGAAGCATCCTCCAGCATGAACTCAACACCCTCAACACCCATAACATTGGCTATCTCGTGTGGATCAGAAACAACAGCGGTGGTGCCATGGGGGATTGCAGCGGCTGCAAAGGATGATGGGGTGAGCATTGAGCTTTCGATGTGGACATGGGCATCCACAAATCCCGGGAGGATTATATCGGTGAAGTTCCCCTCCACCCTCCGGACACATGTTATCATGCCACCTGAAAATTCAACCTCTGCAGGGTATATATCCCCTGTGAAGACGTTGAGGATGTTACCCCTTATCATCTAATCCCCCAGGTTGTTCATCTTTTTGAGTTCATGGAGGAGTATGGGGATGAACGCACCCACATCTGTAACCACGCTCACAGCCTGTGAACTGCCCCTGTCAGAGAGCTTCGTTACGGTTGCCGGGTTTATATCAACGCATATTGTCTTTACACGTGATGGGAGTATATTTCCAGTGGCTATTGAGTGGAGCATGGTGGCTATCATTATGACCATGTCGAGGTCCTGAACGTACTTCCTCATCTCATTCTGGGCCTCCATGACATCGGTTATGACGTCAGGAAGCGGCCCATCATCCCTTATTGAACCTGCAAGGACAAATGGCACGTCATTCTTTATGCACTCATACATTATCCCTGACCTGAGGACCCCCTTCTCCACTGCATCCCTTATTGAACCGGCGCGGTTTATCTCGTTTATTGCATTGATATGGTGTCTGTGACCCCTGCTTACGGCCTCACCCCTCTCAAGGTTAACCCCGAGTGAAGTGCCGTACAGGGCTGACTCTATATCATGTGTAGCAAGGGCGTTACCTGCAAAGAGCACATCTATAAAACCACGCCGTATCATCTCTGCAATCACAGGTGCAGAACCTGTGTGCACAATTGCCGGGCCACCGACAAGGCCTATCTTACCCCCCCTCCTTTTAATATCGGTTATCTCAGAGGCTATCTTCTTTATGGTGGTCACAAGGGGTTTCTCACTTGAAACATCACTGCCCATGAATTCAAATACCCCCTGCTTACCCCTGGGCCTCTCGGGTGGTACCACCTTTATTCCTTCCCTTCCAACAACAACCAGGTCCCCCTCCCTTATGTCCCTGATGGGTTTGCACCGGGCAGTTTTTGCCTCAGGGTCAACGACTATCATGCAGTCCATCTCTATCCCCTCAACCTCCAGCCATTCGCCTCCGTGGTAAATGAAGGTCTGATGGTTGGTTGTGGAGTAGAAGTCATCAGGGAGAACCCTGTCCATCGGGGCTCTTTTCAGCTCAACCTCCCTTATCTCTGCTATGGACGCCCCTATCTCACTGAGTTCATCCAGGATTTGGTTGAGGAGTGATGGTGTCTCCGCCTCCACAAGTATCCTTGCATGGCTTGGATCAGATTTTCTCTTTCCTATTTCGATTTCAAGTATCTGGAAATCCCCGCCCATATCCATTATTATATCAAGGGCCCTGGGGAGTATGAGACTGTCAATTATGTGACCCCTGAGTTCCACCTCTCGAGTATTCATGATTTACACCACCGGGATTGATAATTAAATGGTTGGCCAACAAAGTATATAAAATCTGCTGGGATCAGGAAGGGAATCCGGGCTTTTAGATGCTTTAAAGAATTATAAAAGTGTCAGAAGGTCATAGATTATCTTGGCCGCATTCACAGATGTCTGATCCCCAAAGCCGGTGGATGCAACTTCCACCACATCAAAACCAACCACATCCTTCCTGGAGAGAACCTCAGCGATATCCTCGAGAACCCATGGCGTGAGACCGCAGGGTGTGGGGTTACCAACGGATGGTGCATATGCCGGGTCAAGTACATCCATGTCGACTGAGATATATACAGGGTCCCTGATACCCTTGAGGGCATCAAGCGTCTCCTCAGGGTTTCGCATTACCTCATGGGCCATTATGCATCTTATACCGTTCTCCCTTACAAATGCAGCCTCATCGGCTGATGCCGAGCGAACACCAATCTGTATTACCTCCGCCCCGATTTCATGAACGCGCCTCATGACGGTTGCATGGGAGTACCTCTCGCCTGCATAGCGATCCGCCATATCCATATGTGCATCGAGGTGGATAACCACTGGGGCACCATCCCGGGATATGAGTTCCTCAACCACAGGGAGTGTCACCGTGTGCTCACCGCCCAGGGTGATGGGTTTGAGGCCCAGATCCAGCACCCCACCTATGGAGTCACCTATGAACTCTGCGGTTCTCTGGAAATTACCCGGCACCACATCCACGTCACCGAAGTCGAAGCATTTAACGCCCGGCTCTCCTGAAAACCTGAGGTTATATGATTCAAAGCTGTAGGATGCCTCCCTAACTGCCAGGGGGCCGAAGCGTGTCCCTGGAACATAGGTGGTTGTGGAATCAAAGGGGACCCCCAGTATTCCAAATGAAAGTTCCGGTATCCTCTCAGGGTCCGTTGTTGAAAAAGCAAATTTCAGAGGGTCTTCTGTATGTAAAAGCATTCAGATCAAAAACCTGATTTTATCAGATTGTAAAAAAGGAGTTTGTGGGATTATCCCTTGGTCCTCATGAGTTTCCTCTGACCGAGGGCCTCTATGTATTCCACCTCAACACCCTCAACCAGCTGGTCGCTCAGTTCATCAGGTATGGGTGTTTCAAAGGTTTCATAGGTTTCAAGGTCCATCAGCTGGACGTCTCCGCCCATTATTGCAAGAACCTGGGCTGTCCTCTTGTCGATTATGGGTATGTCAACCTTTGAGTCAACAGGTTTAACAAAGCTCCTCTTCTGGTTGTCAAAGATCCCAACAGCCTCAACACGGGCCTTTGCTGATCCATGCTTGCCCGGAGATGATGTTGAGATGTTTGTAATCTTTGATGCCTCACCATCAATGATCACGTACTTTCCAACCTTAAGTGTCTTAACTTCAACCACTTTCTTTGACATTAATTTTACCTCCTGTTAGAATGAGTGATATGAGACAGATGTATATCTATTAATCTGGTGCACATATATAAAAGCTTTATAGAAACAGTACCCCTTGTGATTAAATTGAATCTGATAAGAAGTGATTGAGATGAAGGTTGCTATAACATCAGGTAGCTCTGAAGGGCCCACCAGGCTCAATGCCTTTGACAACGCACTCCTTGAAGCTGGAATAGGTGACGTGAACCTCATAAAGGTTTCAAGCATACTCCCCCATGGCACGAAAATAGTTGAACTTCCACCCCTTGAACCCGGGTCCATGGTGAACTGTGTGCTCTCATACAAAATATCAGATACCCCCGGTGACCTCATATCCGCCGCCATAGCAGCTGCAACTTCAGATGAGTTCGGATGTGTCGTTGAGAACTCTGCGGTTAACAGAAACCCTGAGGATGTGAGGGAAGAGGCCATCTCAATGGTCAGATACATGATGTCTGTGAGGGGACTTGAAATAAATGAATTAATAGTAGAAGAAACAAACCATGTTGTTGAAGAGTGCGGGGCTGCTGTATCAGCGCTCATCTACCTTGATTGAACTCAAGAAGGGGGTTGAATGGAAGAATCAGACATCTACTACTGGAAGAGCATCGCAGTTAAAATGGCCGAGCAGGTTGAAAAGGCTGTTGCTCCCCTTGTAGGAACTCCAGATGCCGGGGAGATAATCAAAATGGGGGCTGATGGAACACCCACAAAACTCATAGACCTCGTGGCGGAGGATGAGGCCATAGGTGTGCTTGAGAACACCGATCGACCAGTCACCATAATAAGTGAGGAGATCGGTATTCTCCACATAAACCAGGAACCCCCGGATGAACCCAGAATAATCTTCGTTGTGGACCCCCTCGATGGTACAAGCAATGCAATAAGGAACATACCCTTCTACGGGATCTCTGTGGCTGTTGCAGAATATATCCCTGGAGGCGACCTCCCCTCCCTCAACAATGTCGTCATGGGTTTCGTGAAGAACTTTGCAACTGGAGACCTTTACTGGGCAATAAGGGGTCAGGGCGCCTTCCTGAATGATAAAAAAATCTGCGCATCAAGCCAGAACTCCCTGGATAGGACATCCCTCGGTGCATTCATCTACGGTACGAGATTCCGGAGGGTTGATAGCATCTGCAGGGTGATCCGCCGGATGCGCATTCTGGGCTCAGTGGCCCTTGAACTCGCATACGTTGCAAGCGGATCATATGACGCCTTCATGGACCTGCGGGAGAATCTGCGAATAGTCGACATAGCCGCATCCAAGCTCATCGTGGAGGAGGCCGGTGGTGTGGTGACAAATGAGAGGGGCGAATCAATAGACGGTCTGCTAAACGTCAAGGCAAGGACCTCACTTATCGCTGCAGGGAACATGGAACTCCACAAAAAGATAATGCAGACCCTGGAGGTCATCTGATGCGTATAGGTATAATAGCCCGCTTTGATGTGCCTGAAGCCGTTGAACTTGCAGGTAAGGTGGCCTCATTCCTTCTGAACAGGGGCGTTGAGCTGAGCGTTGACCTCAAGATCACAGAGGAGCTACCTGAACTCCGTGAATACGGAAAGGACATCAGGGACATGGATGTCGACATGATACTGACCATTGGGGGGGACGGGACAATACTCCGCACCCAGAGTCTCATAGAGGGTAAGGAGATACCGATCCTTGGAATAAACATGGGCACGGTCGGTTTCCTCACGGAGGTTGACCCTGAAAATGTCTTCTCGGCCCTGGAGGATGTTCTTATTGGCAACTATGCCGTTGAGAGGAGAACCCTCCTCAGCGTATACCATAACGGTGAACTTCCATCAGCCCTCAATGAGGTTGTTATGATGACAAGGAAGCCCGCCAAGATGCTCCACATAGAGATATCTGTTGACGACGAGGTGGTTGAGGAGCTCAGGGCGGACGGTATAATCATAGCAACACCCAGCGGTTCAACAGCCTATTCCATGTCCGCTGGGGGTCCAATAGTTGATCCCCGTGTGGAGGCCTTCCTTATAGTCCCCATCTGCCCCTTCAAGCTTAGCGCCAGACCACTGGTTGTCTCCAATAAAAGTGTCATCAGGGTCAAGCTCTTGAGGAAGGGCAAAAAGGCCATCGCAGTGATTGATGGGCAGTATGAGGAGGAGATCAACCACATGGAGGAGGTTGTATTTAAAAAATCGGATCACTGCGCCCACTTTGTAAGGCTCAGTAAGGACTTCTACAGGAAGGTGCGTGAGAAGCTCATAGAGGGGGGTATAGACTCAATAAAGAGTTAAAGCTGATTTTAAGCTCTTGTAGTCGCAATGGTTAACCAAAGCCATTTAACTGGACTAATGTTATACAGATGACCAAAGACCTCAAAACCATCTCAAAACCCAAAAAAGGTTAAAAAAGGTTATACGGATGACCAAAGACCTCAAAACCATCTCAAAACCCAAAAAAGGTTAAAAAAGGTTATACGGATGACCAAAGACCTCAAAACCATCTCAAAACCACTTGTTGTTGACCTCACACATGGTGGAGTTACCATTGCCCGTGAACTGAAAAAAATATCGGACCATGTCCTTGCATGGGACATATACGGGACACTGAAGGGCTCTGACCATGAAATGCTCCTTGAAATGGGCATCGATGAGGTCGATGGTCCCATAGCCGATTCAACCATAATAGCACCGGTCCACTGCCCGGTTAAAGCAGATATAACCCATCATGAGATAACAGGTCTTCTGCTGGGCCCCTGGAAAGAAGCACGTGGGATACCTGTGGTTGAGGTTACAGGCGTAAAGGGTAAGACCAGCACGGTATGGATACTCAGAAAGATCATGGAGAACCTGAATCCTCTCATCCTGAGCAGCCTGGGGTCCTATGCGGGTTCTGAACTCCTGAGGAGGGATATAAGTATAACCCCTGCCAGTATGATTGAGACCGTGAAACTCGCTGGTCCCCGTGATTATGGTTCAGCCATCTTTGAGGTCTCCCTTGGTGGCACGGGGCTTGCAGATGTGGGTGTGCTGACAAATATAGCCGAGGACTACACCATAAGAAGGGGCACATCAAGGGCCAGTTCCGCCAAGAGGCAGATATTCAAAAGCAGAATGGTCTGCTGCGACCTTCAGGCATTCAACAAGTACTACCGGAATTTTGAGGATAAAACAAACACATTCTCGGTTGACACCGGTGCCAGTGTCCATGCCACCGATATCAGGTACGGCCTTGATTCCACGGTGGCCAGTGTCATCGTGGAGGACCTTAAAACCATTGATGGTGACCGGATCAATACAGAGTTTGGAATTGAAACATTTGCACCTGCAGGGCACCATCTATCAAACGTCCTTGCCGCAGTCAGCGCCGCTCTCACACTTAACCTTGATGTGAGTGACATCCAGCAGGGGGTTAAGGGCTTCCAGGGAATACCTGGCCGCACATCAATCAGAAAAGTGGATGGTGCCTGCATAATAGAGGAGGTGAACCCTGGTCTGAATGTGAAGGCCGTCGAGTACACACTGAAAATGGCCGAGGACCTCCCTGATCCTGCAGTAATCATAGGTGGAAGATACGGTGTTACCTGTGAGGATATAGATGAGGACAGACTCTCTGAAATTCTTAGAGAATTCAGTGACCTCAACATCATGTTCACCGATGAACTGGGGTACAGTATAATGAGAAAAACCCATAAAAACAGCCCCTACTTTAAGTCCCCTGATGATGCACTGAAGGCTGCCCTTGAACATGAAACCGTGATCCTGATTTACAGGTCAGAGTACCGTGACCTCTCAAGAAGATGATGAGTAACGCAGTGTATGTAATCAGAAATTGGGTTTTTTTAATAATCGTGACTTTTTAAAAACTTATAAATAGGATGCCATAAATTTTTCAAGTGATTAACGTTTACTGGAGATGATTCATTGATAGCTGGAACAAGGGGGAGTCGCCTGGCACTGGTACAGACAGACCACGTCATTGATATGCTCAGCAAAATCTGCGGTGAGAGGATCGAAAGGAGAATCATAAAGACAAAGGGTGACAGGATAAAGGATTCCCAGCTTTACAGTATGGACTCAAGGGGTCTCTTCACAAGGGAACTTGACATAGCAGTCCTTGAGGAGGAGGTTGACTTTGCTGTCCATAGCCTCAAGGACGTCCCCAGTGACCTTGATCCTGAACTTGTGATTGCAGCGGTACCCCCACGGGAATCCCCCAATGAGGTCCTTGTATCCCGTTTTGACTGGGATGAACTTCCCCCCGGTGCTAAACTTGGAACAAGCAGTCTCCGGAGGGAGGCATTCTGCAATCATCACCAAAAAAATTTTAAGATGGAGCCCCTAAGAGGAAATATAGATACTAGGATAAGAAAGGTGATGGAAGGGGAAGTCCATGCAACCATAATGGCCGAGGCGGGTTTAAAGCGTCTAGGACTCGAAAATTGCATTAAAAAAAGATTCACTCTGGAATACTTCACGCCCGCCGCTGGGCAGGGGGCCCTGGCTGTTATAACAAGAAGAGACAGTGAACTGAGGGAATCAATTGAGAGGATAACCCACTACCCCTCCCAGCAGGAGGTCGCAGCCGAGAAGGCTCTCCTCCGGGAACTGGGTGCTGGGTGCCAGTGCCCACTTGGCGTTATAGCAAGGGCCTCTGATGGAGAGATCAATCTCTATGCTGTTCTTCTAACAAGAGATGGTGAGATACTCAAAAGAGTTAATGTTAAAGGATCTGTTGATAAAGCAGAGGAAATCGGTAAAAAAGCTGCCAAAGAAATGGAGGATTATATTTGAGAAAGATAAATGTGGGTGTAATCGGCGTTGGAGCCATGGGTTACAACCATGCCAGGGTTTACTACAGACTTAAAAATGCGAATCTTATGGCCGTATCCGACATAATGAAGGGAACACTCCAGAAGGTTGCCAACAAGTACGATGCTGTAGGGTATGTGGACTACGAGAACCTCCTTGAGATACCAGAGATAGAGGTAGTCAGTGTCTGCGTGCCAACCACCCACCATTACCGTGTGGTCATGGATACCCTTGAACACGATAAAAACGTTCTTGTGGAAAAACCCATTGCATTCACACTTGAAGAGGCCAAGGAGATGGTGAAAACAGCCCGCAGGAAGGGTCTGAAGCTGGGGACAGGACATGTTGAAAGGTTCAACCCTGCTGTTCAGAAGGCGAAGGAGTTAATTGAAAATGATGTGATAGGGGACGTGGTTTCCGCATCTGCAAAGAGGGTAGGCCCATTCCCTCCAAGGATAAAGGACGTTGGTGTTACAATTGACCTTGCGATACATGACCTTGATGTCATGCACTACCTCTTCAGTGAACCCGTGGCAGAGGTGTACGCGGTCATGGGGAGCATACTAGAGAAGTGTGAATATGAGGACCATGCAGAGATAATGACAAAGTTCAGAAGCGGAATCACAGGGATGCTTGAGGTTAACTGGCTCACCCCCTACAAGAGGAGGAAGCTCGCCATCACAGGAACAGATGGTATAATAAACGTTGACTATATCGATCAGAAGCTGGATGTGTACGGAAAGTTCGCCCAGGACATCCAGATCAAACATGAGGAACCCCTCAGGAATGAAATCAAATCATTCCTCTCATCGGTTATCAACGATGAGGAGCCTGAGATAACCGGTGAGGATGGCATATACGCCCTTAGAACTGTACTTGCAGCCATGAAATCTGCGAGGGAACACAGGCCCGTGAAACTTAACGGTGATATTTGAGGTGCTTGTAATGGAAAATGAGCTTATAAAGAAGGCTAGGGAACTGAGGAAAAGGGGTTTTACAACAGGGGAAATTGCAGATGAACTGAACGTATCAAAGGATACTGCCAGGTGGCTGACGCTTCAGACCGCCAGTTCAGTTTCCCCAAAGGAAGTCCCTGTGGATTTTGCCATCAACTGGGAAAGCCTCGGCGGCAGTTCATCCCGTATGAGGTATGTTTCGGCTGCAATGGCAGACATGGCACTCAAGTACGGTGTTGCAGATGTTGTGCTCGGTATAGCCATAAGCGGCATACCATTCGCCACCCTCATGGCCGATGTTATGGGAGCTGAGACAGGTCTTGAAACATCCCTTGCCGTCTTCCACCCCGTGAAACACAGGAAGGATGAGGGGGCAGAGGGTGCCATAAGCAGCAACTTTGCAAAGGTGAAGGGCAAGAGGGTTGTGGTTGTTGATGATGTGATAACCAGCGGGAGGACCATAGGTGAGGTTGTAAGGGTCCTCAGGGAGCATGGAGCCAAACCCCTGGCGGTCACCGTCCTCATAGATAAGAAGGGGATCTCTGAGGTTGATGGTGTACCGGTCGAGTCACTCATAAGGGTCAGCAGACTTGGATGATAACCATCCCAATTCATTATCCCCACCTTACCCATGAGCACATCCCTAAAGACTTTTTTCATTCTCTAAAAACCTGAAATTTCACTCTAAATCCTTTTATGGTTTTTATACCCTATTTAACCTTTTAAATGGTTTTAAACCTTAATATCATCCCATTCAATTAAATGTGCTCTCCAGCACCTGTATACTGAACTCCATTTTTTAAATGCATTCAGTGTTCTGCCTAATACTGGGCTGCAGATCAGATGATTGATTAAAAGATTACCACAATCCCATCTAATTTTGAATTATTTTTTCAGATAAAATCGTCAGATATCGATAAGATTTCATTTAAACATAGTTAATACTATGTCAGGTCATGTATATGAAATCGGTTTTCTGAAAAACGTCAAAATTTTAAGGGAATTTTTTTCAGCCCTGAAAGACCTGTTCATTTATGGTGGAATTCTCCCCGGGCTCTGGGGGCCATCACTCCTTCTGGCATCGTCCGCACTTCTTGAAAAACAGTGCAGCCCCATAAACGTAGCGATATCCTTCATACTCCCCCTAACTGTGTACGCCTACGACTACCTTGCAGACTCCAGAGTGGATTCCCTCACAGACCCCCGGAGGTCCCTTTTCAGCGAACGGTGGGGTAAATCGATTATTGCATCATGTGCAGTCACAATTATCGTGCTGCTTGGCATATGCAGGGACCCCTTCATAACAGCTCTTACCGTGGTTCTTCTGACAGCAGGGATCCTCTACACAGGATTCTTCAAGAACCTCACAAGAAGAATTACTGGCTTTAAAAACATCTACTTGGCCATCATATGGAGTTCATGGACCGTTCTACCGGTAGATCCCTGTACCCTCACAGCATCGCACCTCGTGGTGTTCACATTCATTTTTCTGAAGGTATACGTGAACACCGCCTTCAGTGACTATAAGGATGTTGAATCAGACAGGCTGAAGGGACTCAAAACACTTCCTGCAGTTTACGGTGCAGATGGGAGTTCAGTTATCCTGCAATTTATAAACGCCTCTGGCGCGGTTTTTCTGTCTGCTGCTATAATCCTTGGACTTGTACCTGGTACAGGTGTTGCTGCGGTGATCCTTACCATCTACACCGGAATTTACCTACATCTGAAGGGGGAGATGGATATAAAAAGAGCCACACTCATTGCGGACCTTGAGGGTCCCCTTCACTTGATACTTATTCTGGGATCCTAAGGTGCCGTTTCAATTAAACCCCCTAAGGATCAGGGGCGGTACCTCAGTATCGCCCCTATACCCCCAAAGGCCCTCAGGAGCTGCATACCCTCCTCTGTCTCTGTTGATATGATCTCAACCTCGGTTCCAACCTCCTCGGCCATCTCAACCAGGTCATCGATCATATCCCTCCTGTCTGAGAGCCTCATCTGATCGTTACATTCTGGACAGGTTTCGGTGTCCGGTAGATCCTTACCTGTCTTCTCCATACTGTGACCACATGAGGCGCACTCGTAGGTTCCCCTCTGGTATTTGATGTCCTCTGAGAGCAGTAAAACCTCAACTGCGCCCATCTGGAGGTGCTGTCGGACCTCCCTCTCACCATAGGATGCAAGTCCATCCTCATTTATGAGTTCCCTCAGGAAGCGCTGGACCAGTTTCTTCTCCCTCATCACATCAATTTCACTCAGGACGTCCATTGACTTGTCGATGACCTCCCTGATACCGAATTCCCCTGTGTATGATGTGTCCACCGTGGTTATGACCTTCTTCTTGAGTTCATGGTGAAGGTAGTCCCCGTTGAGGAACTCCTCCTTGGTGTGTCCAGGGCCCCCGAGAATGATGCCCTTGAGGTCCTCTATCTGGAGGAAGGCCTCGTTCATGTGCTCCCCTATCCTCTTGAGGAACTCGTGGGCTGCCAGGTCTATGAGGCGGTCGAACCTCCTCTGGGACTGACCACCCGCCTTGTGCTTACCTGGAACACCACTTGTGAGGGTCTTTAGGATGTCTATCCTCTTACCCCTGAGGGTTGCAATGGTCGCCTCCTTCCTGTCAAGTACAGCCAGGCCGTAGGTCTCCTTCTCCTCAAGCATCTCCCTGAGGGGTTCAAGGTAGAACTCCGAGTTACAGTGGTATATGTAGGTCTTTATGGGTTCAGGTGGCTCGAAGACGTAGGTTTCCATCTTCTCTGTGCCGGGGCCTCCGCGGGGGACCATTCCCACGAACATCACAAGGCCCTTCTCGGGTGGTCTCGGGAAAAGCTTCAGCCTCTGCATTATAACCTCAATTGCTGACTGCACATTCTTCTTGGTCTGCTTGCTCTTGATGTTGGCGCTCTGGCTCAGCTCCTCCCTCATATGCTTTGCAACGTCACTGATCTGCCTGTCGGGGGGTATGTATACCGATACAAGCTCTGTCCCCCTTCCCCTCTTATCTGAGAGTTCCTGGAGGGTTCTCTTGAATTCGAAAAGCTCCTTTGATGATGGTTCACTCACTATGAATCACTCCTCGTGAAAATGATAAAATAAACTGTAACTGTATATGGGGCGGGGTAATTATAAAGTTTACTGGATACCGGGAGAAAAGATATAAGTGGATTCAATCATAACTGGAAAGGAAGAGTCAACTAATTTTCGCGGTGGATCGTTATGAGAATTGTTATTACCATTGGAGGATCAATCCTGATAAGTGAATTCACACATGAAATGTTCAGGGCATACGCCGATATTCTGAATTCACTGAGGAATGAACATGAACTGTTTGTGGTTGTGGGTGGGGGCAGACCAGCCCGTGATTACATAGGGGTTGCAAGGAAGCTGGGGGCAGGGGAGGCCCAGTGCGATGATATAGGAATCGATGTCACAAGGTTGAATGCCAGGATCCTGATAACAGCCCTCGGTGAAAGTGCGTACCCATCTGTACCTGAAAACTTCAGGGAGGCCGTCAGGTTTGCAGCGTCGGGCAGAATAGTTGTGATGGGTGGTACCGAGCCTGCCCACAGCACCGACGCAGTTGGGGCTATACTGGCTGAAACCGTTGGGGCCGACCTCATGATAAACCTCACATCGGTTGATGGTTTCTATGACAGGGACCCCCAGAAGTACCCGGATGCAAGGTTCTACCCTGAGATCAGTGCCAGTGATATGCTGGAGCACCTCAGTGAATCCGATGTTAAGGCCGGCACCTACGAGTTCTTTGACCATACAGCCCTGAAGATGATAAAGAGGTCAGGGATAAAGACCATCATAGCCAATGGCAGTGACCCTGAGAACCTTCTGAGGGCAATCGATGGTGGGATAGGAACCACTGTTATCCCTGAATAAATGTGGAAACCTAAATTCATCAGGTGGGATAGGAACCACTTTTATCCCCGAATAAATTTAGAAGTTTAAATTCATCAAAAAATGGAGGTAAAGAGAATGGTTGAACCGCACAAGCACTGTCCTGTATGCAGCACCCCCATACCCATGGATGAGGTGACCTGTTCAGAGAGGTGCCAGGAGATCCTATCAAAGAATCAGCAGAGGGTGAGGAGAACAAGGACAATCTTCTACCTTGTATTCGCGCTTTTCATTGTGGTGTGGGTTGTGCTCTCCATAAAAAGGTAGCTGATTTTATTCGGGTGGCTCACGGTGACCTCAGCACAGCCACCCCATACACAACAAGTATAAGACCAACTGCGACACCCACGAAGGCAGGGTTGAACGAGAGCGCCCCCATAAGGATGTATATGACCCCCAGGATGGCGCTGATTATACCAGCATTTCTTTTCAGGTAACTCTGGGAACCTGCTGCAAGTATCAGTATCGCCGCAACAAGCAGGAGGATGCCCGTAACGTAAAGCCAGGCCCCGGCAAGCTGATTTATGAGGAAGACCCTGAAGACAAGCATGAGGCCAACTGCAAGGGTTATAACTGCAAATATCATCCAGAGTATCCCCACCTCCATGTACCTCCTGGCCATGATGGCATTTGCAAGCATCCACACGCCAAGGCCCGAGAGCACAAGACCCGTGAGTATGCTTATGGCTGTTACACCTGAGATCGGAGATACAAGAAATACAATACCGAGAATAACCGAGAGGAGACCCATCCATTTTTTCAGCATCATCTCACCGGTCTGTTATTATGTTCATCTGATTTTATATATTTTATGAAATTTCATCTGATTTTTACATAAACCTGAGGATCACCACGAAGCCCCTGACAAGAAGCAGGACTACTCAAACCTAAATGATCATCCTGAAACCCGTGACAAGGAGCAGGGCTATGAAAAGGTACCTTATGTACCTCACGTCAATCCTGTGGGCTACCATAACACCAAGACGTGAGGCCGGGACACTCATGAATGCAATGGCCGTGAACTGGACCAGGTTAACATATCCCACAGAAAACTGGCCCCCAGGTCCGCTCAGGAGATAGGAGACTGTACCCGATGCTGCGGTCATCGCAATCACAACCGAGGATGTCCCAACAGCCTCAAGGACATCGAAACCTCCAACCAGCACCAGGAGTGGTACGAGGACCACTCCACCACCGATGCCAAGGAGACCTGAGAGGAAACCTGCGATGAAGCCCAGTGAAATGGCGGCATTCCTTTTCCCATGGGATGGTGAAACCCTGGACGACAGGAGGAGCTGCAGTGAAACAAGGATCAGGAGCAACCCAAATACCGCCTTTAGGACCCCTGCGGGTGATGATGTGGCAGTCAGAACCCCCAGGATGCTTCCGCATACACCGAGAGCCCCCATGGGTATGGCCCTGCCTGCATCAACACAGCCCCTCCTGTAATGTGAGTAAGCCCCTGTGAGGGCAGCTGGGAGAATAACTGCAAGGCTTGTTGCAAAGGCTGTCCTTATTGCAATATCCTCTGGTGTGCCTGAGGACTCCATTAAAAAGAAGAGCACCGGCGCTATTATGAAGCCTCCCCCAACACCCAGGAGGCCCGTTGCAAGTCCAGCCACGATTCCCGTAAGAAGAAGTGCCGCAATATAGAATACCGGATCCATCTTATAACCTGAGTTGTTCAATCATTACCGCGATTAATTTATAAGTGACAAGATCCATATCTCTCCCTGCTAATTAAATTAATTTCTTCTGGTGAATAACTTTGAGATCAGACAGATTCATGGCAGCCGGCATAATCTTCATTGCACTGGCAATCACACTCTTCACCACAGACATCCTCGACCCCATAATAACACCATTCACACACGTATTCCTCATGGGCTCCTCAGAGGGCAAGGATGTGATATTCTTCACCATAATGGGGACAATGTTCCTCCTTGCACCCCTCTTCAGGGAGGGTGGAATTTTTGGCCCTGAATGCCTCGATAAGAACACCTACCTCTACATCTCGGCGATCGTAGCATTTGTAACATACCTCACGGGCCTTGCAGTCGAGTTGGCACTCCGCCTTCAAATGGGCGTATCACCATTCACGACCTTCATATCAATGAATCCAGCTGCCTCAACAAGCCTGACCCACTCCCATGTATTCAAGGCAAGCCTCAGCCCCCTCACCGGCCTTGTAGTGCCTGCCTCATCAGGCATCCATACAGGTTCATCACTGGCAGGTCATATCCCCTTCCTTCTCCCGGTTACAATCATCTCAATCACACTGATATACATCCTTGGGCTTCTATCAACTGGGGACAGGAGGGATTTCCATGTGGCGATAGTCATATTCGCCACAGCATCCACAATAATAGGTATAATAGACGGGGGCCTCTTCTCAACCCCCGCACTTGTCGGGCTATCCGGGATTATAGGTATGAGCGCCCTAAGGGTCCCCTTCAGCCCAGGAAACCTTAAAATCCCGGCCCTCATAATAGCCTCACTGGTGGTTCTGAGGGTGCTCCTTGGAATCCTGGGGTCAGTGCCCGGGTACTATGAGGTCACCATCCTTGAGCCATCCGGCAACCCCAACCTTGAGGGGCTCCCTGTTCTCTCAGAGGAGAGAAAGGGTGATACGCTGGTACTGAAACTTTCACCGGAGCAGAACGAGATGGTGCTCCTTGATAGGTTAACCCGCCGCCTTGATGGCAGATGCGGCGGGTTCTTCATGACATGGAACTTCTTTTCATTCTTCTGAAGGAGGATAATGATGAAACTCAGCATAATCATACCTACATACAATGAGGAGGAATATCTACCGGCGCTGCTTGAGAGTATAAGGAAACAGGACTTCACAGACTATGAGGTTATAGTGGCAGATGCAGACTCTGAGGATAATACCAGGAAAATTGCAGAGGAGTACGGCTGCAGGGTGGTTGAGGGTGGCATGCCCGCAGCCGGTAGAAACCGGGGGGCTGAGGTCGCCAGGGGCGAACTCCTCCTCTTTCTGGACGCCGACCTTGTCCTCACCGAGGGGTACCTCAGGGATGCTGTGGAGGAATTCGAATCAGAGGACCTGGGAATCGCCATAACCCAGATGATACCCCTCTCAACCAGAAGGCGTGACAAGATACTCCACGAATTCGCAAACAGATTCATGATACTTGTTGAATCCATTAAACCCCACGGGGCAGGCTGCTATGGAATAATCACCCGTAAGGAACTTCATGAAAGGGTCGGTGGTTTCGATGAGTCCCTTGACTTCGGGGAGGATACCGACTACATTGAGCGCATAGGTAAGATAAGCAGGTTCAGGGTTCTGAGGAAACCCAGGGTTCTGGTATCCATAAGGAGGCTTGAAAAGGAGGGCCTCAGGAACCTGGCATTCAAGTACACAAAGAGCACAATATATGACTTCATGGGAAAAAAGGTGAGTGCAGGTGACCTCAAATATGAATTCGGGCACTCCAAGAAGAAGAGGGTTCTCTACTCTGTCTGCGGTGAGGGGATGGGGCACGCCATAAGGAGTGGGGTGATTCTGGACAAGCTAACAGAGGACCATGATGTCCTCATATTTGCAAGTGACCGCGCCTACAGGTACCTGAGCAGCAAATTCGATAATGTCCATGAGATATACGGCTTCAACACTGTCTATGAGGATAACAGTGTAAATGACATCAAAACATTCGTAAAGGCCATGAAAACATTCCCCAGGGACCTCAAGGAGAACCTCAAACTCCTCTACAGGATAGCGAAGGATTTCAGACCGGATGTGGTGGTGTCTGACTTTGAGTTCTATGCCAGTGTCATAAGCAACATGCTCAGGATACCCCTAATAAGCATAGACAACATGCACGTCATAACCCAGTGCAGGATAGAGTATCCTGAGAAATTCAGGCGGGACAAGATCAAGGCTGAGGCCGTTGTGAGGTCATTCATTGTGAGGCCCAGGCGATATCTAATAACCAGTTACTTCTTCCCTGAGGTTAAAAACCCAAAAAAGGTATCCATGTATCCCCCTGTCCTGAGGGAGGAAATAATGAATCTTGATCCTTACTATGGGGACCATGTGCTGGTCTACCAGACCAGCAGGTCAAACAGGAGGCTCATTGAGATCCTGAAGAGCCTGGACAGGGAATTCATCGTATACGGCTTTAACAGGGATGAAGTGAATGGGAACCTCACCTTCAGGAAATTCAATGAGGACCAGTTCTTCAGGGACTTTGAGTCTGCGGCTGCGGTTATAACAAATGGGGGCTTCACCCTGATAAGTGAGGCCCTCTACCTGCGAAAGCCAGTCTACAGTGTTCCTGTTAAGGGACAGTTCGAGCAGATACTCAACGCGGTGTACCTTGAGAAGCTGGGCTACGGCGAATTCCATGAGGAGACAGAAAGGGAGACTCTTGAGGGGTTCCTTGGGCGACTTGACGTCTACAGACGGAACCTTGAGGACTATGATGGGGGTAACAACGAGATAATAGATGCCCTTAAGAGGGCAATAGATGAATGTTCAAGGGGATGTTAAACTGCAGAGCCGTTCCTGAAGGTTCTTTAGCAGTTTTTCTTATTTTTAAGTTCTGAAGAACCGATAAATTTGAAAAAATAGAATATTGTAGTGTCTATCTGAAAAATCCATGATTTCAGAACAGATATACAAATATAGAAAATTTTATTCTGAATTTCCCAAAAAACAGTGCAAAGAAAGATCCTGATAAAAACTCATTAAAAATTGTTCCTGGTGTAACTAGAGTGTCACACCAAGATCAAGCTGCTCTGTGAGCTCCTTGTACCTGTTCCTTATTGTCACCTCGGTTACACCTGCAACCTCTGCAACGTCCCTCTGGGTCTTGCGCTCCCCTAGGAGGACCGATGCTATGTACAGGGCTGCTGCTGCAACACCGGTGGGGCCCCTACCTGATGTGAGGCCGTTTTCCATTGCCATCTCTATGATCTCAATGGCCTTGGACTGGACCTCCCCTGAGAGTCCCAGTTCACTTGCGAACCTTGGTACGTAGTCAACAGGGGATGTTGGCGGCAGCTTTATGTTGAGTTCCCTTGTTAAGAACCTGTAGGTCCTTCCAACCTCCTTCTTGCTGACCCTTGAGACCTCCGCGATCTCATCAAGTGTTCTGGGGACATTGCAGCTTCTGCATGCCGCGTATAGTGACGCTGCAACGACTCCCTCAATGCTTCTTCCCCTGATGAGTTTGTTCTCAACGGCTCTCCTGTAGACCATTGATGCGGCTTCCCTGACGCTTCTCGGTAACCCAAGTCTTGAGGAGTCACGGTCGAGTTCGCTCAGGGCAAATGCGAGGTTTCTCTCTGTGGCCCCTGAAATCCTTATCTTCCTCTGCCATTTCCTGAGGCGGTACCACTGGGCCCTGTTCCTTGCTGGGATGTCCCTTCCATAGATGTCCTTGTTTCTCCAGTCTATCATGGTTGATAGACCCTTGTCGTGTATGGTGTAGGTTATGGGTGCCCCCACCCTTGTCCTCTTGTCACGCTGTTCATGGTCAAAGGCCCTCCATTCTGGACCCATGTCAACCAGGTTATCGTCTATGACAAGACCGCACTTTCCACATACTATTTCAGCCCTTTCGTAGTCGCCCCTGAGATCCTCAGAGCCGCACTCAGGGCATTTTGTTTCCTTCTCTATTTCAGAAACATCAGACCTCATTTTCTCCTTCGTTTCCTTCGCCCCCATTTTTTCACATTCTTTATACCCACGTATAAAGTCTCTCCAGCTCGGTTCTCAAACTTTTCAGGTTTTATTGCACGAACTGGTTTTACTGATATGTATGGATTTCGTGTTGGACCGAAGATGTCGTGCACTTTCCCTATCATTCTCCCTTCAGAAGTAAAAACGGGTGCTCCAAGCTGCGGTGTTCTGGCGGAACGTACTATGATTCTTCCCTTGCTGGAGACATGTGAAATATTCCCTAAACTCTTCATAATTCACCGAAAATTTTATATAGTGTACTCTTTACTTACTACTATATAAATGTTTCGATAATTTTATATTAAAATAGTGTTTGATGTACAGGGATGTGCATGGTTTTCTTGAGTCAATCCCCAGGGGCCATTATGTATCTCCCGTAATACAGCGCTGCGAGAAAACCTATAATGGTGGGTGCAAAGTAACTTGCGATTCTATCAACCACACTGGCAGCCATGACATAATCAGCCCCTATCCCTGCAACAGCAAATAGACCCACAAGTATGCCCTCCCTTAGTCCGAGAGATCCAGGTAGGAGTGGTAAAAGTGATATCAGGATCCCCACTGTGTAGATTATTATGAGGGGCACTGCAGGTGGTGAAACCCCAACCGCCAGGAAGCAAACATACAGACGACAGACATCAAGGGCCCACATTCCAAGCGAAACAAAAAAACCTGCCATAAAGACCCTCTTATCAGTTATCGCTGTTGAAAAGCCCTCACTGAACCTGTTTATATAGAATATGACCCTCTCATGTATTCTTGAGAAACTGATATCACCCTTCCTGAACCTTGAAACCCACTCCACAGCTCTTCTCACAACAGATAGGGCAAGCCTCTGGGCAATATCACGGTTCATTCCGGCATAGATTGCAGCGGAAAAAAATGCTATTGTGAAAAAGATCAGGACACTCACAACAACCCTCGTCCAGATGGATATGCTCCAGGTCATGATGAGGACCGCTGAGAGAATTGATATAACCGCAAAGGGTATGAACTCAAAGACCCTGTCTGCCGTTGAAGACGCGAAACCTATCTCAAATGGCGTCCCTTCAACCTCCCGCAGGAGGTATGCCCTCAGTGGCTCGCCACCTGCGGCCCCTGGGGTTATGTTGTTACCGAAGATGCTTGCAAAAAGAAGCATCATGAGCCTGGGAAACGATGGAGCATCATCAACCAGGTTCAGTATAAGCCTCCATCTCAACGTCCACAGCACAAGTATAAGTGCCTCCAGGAGAAAGTTCAATGCAAGAAAATAGGGGCTGGTCCTCTCAAGGGCCCTCAGAATATCCCCAAAGCCTGCAAATAATCCTATAATGAATATGAGAACAGCAACAGCAATGAAGGAGAGAACTATGGTACGCTTATTCTCCCCAATGTAAGCAAAAACGTCCCTCTCTCCCATGGAAACCCACTACTTCAATCCAAGAATCTCAGAAAGGGTGAAGCCCTCGGCAAGTTTCTCCTTGATGGATGATTCCTTCTTTTTGATTTCCATTGCTGCACGAACAACTTCAGGCACAATCTCAGCGGGAACCACAACCACTCCAGATTCATCTCCAAATATGAGGTCTCCACTCTCAACTCTGACACCGTCGCACTCAAGGGTCACGTTGAGCCCCCCCTCTGCGAGGGGTTCCCCGGCGCATGGGACATAATCCCTGGAGAATACCGGGAAGTCAAGTTCAAGAAGGGCATCCATATCCCTGCAGGATCCATAGATCACAGCACCTGCTATGCCCTTAGTCATGGCGGTTTTTGATGTGAGCTCTCCCCAGACGGCCATATCATCGCCATCAGTCCCTATGAAAACAACATCACCTTTACCTGCAGCGTCTATGGCCAGTACAGAGGTCCCCCAGTCACTGCTTGATGTGCTTGCGGTCACAGCCCATCCGCAGAGCCTGAGGTTGTTAACAGGCTTTATGGAGTGTATAACCCCACTTATACCTGCCACCGCCTTGAGTGCATCTGAAACCTGGGGGGCTGATATGTCAGAAAGGAGCCTCAGGGGATCCCGTGGGCTGCGGAAACTTCTCAGGCGTTCAATGGGTTTTATGCCCTTTATGGCCATGTAATCAATCCTGAGGAGTTGTAACTTCTTCTACCATGGTTTTTCCAGCTACAACTTCGTCAACGCTGTGAATGGAGCCCCCATAACTCTCAATGGCCCTTGTTATCTCATCAAAATCCAGGTCGTTTCCCTGAATCGTGACCTTGATGTTCTCTGTCTCCTTATCGATTTCCATGAGGGTTATGTTAACACCCTCAACGCCCCTGAGTTCACTCAGGTACTTGGCATATTCAGGTATTATGGGTTCGTGTGGTTTTAGTATATCCAGAACAATTCTTATAAGGCCCTTAGCCACCATCTTTCCTCCATGATTCTTTAAAATGATATGGGTATTATGATAGAAAGGATATTTAAATATAGTCCCATTCCAGAGCGGGACATCTGTGATTATTTTATATATCAGTATCTCCATATAAAATATAGATATTATCAAGCTACTGAAAGGGCTTAATATGTCTCTTATAAAGCTTCAGCAGATAACCCATGAAATAGATGAACTTAAATACCAGGGAGAACTTGGAGTACCCATTCTCATCGAGGGCCGGAAGGACGAGGAGGCCCTGCGGGAACTGGGTGTCGAGGGACCCTTCATAAAGGTTTCAGGTTCCATGATGGGACTTTCTGAAATCGCCCTCCGGGCAGCAAGTGCCTCGAGGGTCATCATACTTACAGACTTTGACAGGAAGGGCAGCGAACTTGCAAAAAGATTGTACGCTGATATACAGAGCCTTGGAGCGAATCCAGACCTCAGAATACGCCGGAGACTCATGGGAATGACCAGAAAATACATCAAGGACATACAGAGCCTTCCATCATACATAGAAAGGCTGAAGCTGGAGGTATGCCCATACCCCCTTGATAATATCTGAAAACTGTTATCATCATATTTTTCAATTTGATAACCAGTTCATTCCTCAAAGGAGGGTTTACATGGGAAAAGAAGAAATAAGTACAACCAAATACCTCATTCACGCTCAAATTAATGCTAACGGAATCGTTGAGAAACCTGATGTTGTTGGGGCAATATTTGGACAGACTGAAGGTCTTCTCAGCAATGACCTGGATCTCAGGGAACTCCAGAAAACAGGTAGAATCGGGAGGATCAAGGTCAACATCACATCCAGGGGTGGTAAATCAAAGGGGGAGATAATCATACCATCAAGTCTTGACCGCGTTGAAACCGCCATCCTTGCAGCTTCCCTTGAAACAATAAACCGTGTCGGACCATGTGAAGCCTACATTCAGGTCACAAAGGTTGAGGACGTCCGTGCGGTTAAACGTAAAAGGGTCGTTGAGAGGGCCAAGGAGATATACGCCAGTATGATGGAGGAGGTTACCCCTGAAAGCCTCAGAATGATTGAAGAGGTCAAGGAGGCCATGAGGGTCCATGAAATCACAGAGTACGGTGAGGAAAAGCTTCCAGCAGGGCCCAATGTTGAGACCTCAGACGCCATACTTGTGGTGGAGGGAAGATCCGACGTCCTCAACCTCCTTAAGTACGGTATAAAGAATGCCATTGCAGTTGAGGGGGTCAGTGTACCCCGAACCGTTGCCGAGCTCACAAAGAAAAAAACTGTAACGGCCTTTGTAGATGGTGACCGGGGCGGTGAACTCATCCTCAAGGAGCTCCTACAAGTGGGGGACATAGACTACGTCACAAGGGCACCCAAGGGCAAGGAGGTGGAGGACCTTGAGAAGGATGAGATCATGATGGCCCTCCGAAACAAGGTGCCGGTTGAGCAGTTCTACCATGACCTTGGGATGCAGAAGGAGAAGAAGAAATCAGAGGACAAGATGGTGCTCCTTCGGAACATCCTGAAGGAACTTGAGGGGACAGGAAATGCTGAGATACTGGATGACGCCCTCAACATACTGAAGGAGGTCAAGGTTGAGAACCTCTACGATGAACTCAGCCGCGTCAACAACCACCCCTACGCGGTGGTCTTTGATGGCGTGATAACACAGCGCCTTGTTGACCTCTCATTTGAGAAGGGCCTCAGATACCTTGTGGCTGTGAGGAGTGGGGACATTGTCAAGAAACCCCACAACCTCAAACTCATAACAGGCCACACCTGAACCCATAGAAGGCATCAAAATGTATGTCGACATGAACCGTGAGTACCTGAAGGATATAAACACAACAGAAGACGTTAAGATACCTGAAGATCCCCTTGAGAGGGTCATAGGGCATGAGGACGTCATGCCCATGATAAAGATAGCTGCAAAGCAGAGGCGGCACCTGCTTCTCGTGGGACCGCCAGGTATAGGAAAGTCCCTGCTTGCACAGGCAATATCATTTCACCTCCCTGAACCATCAGAGGAGATAACAGTTGTTCACAACCCTGAAAGGCCTGAAAGGCCATTCGTTGAGGTTAAAAGCCGTAAGGAAATAGAGGATGAAATCCTTGAGATTGAAAGGGCTGAGGGTGAACTCATAGACCCCCATAGTGTCCCCGAGGCTGTTGCGGAACGCCTGGGATTCAAGTGCATACACTGCGGCGAGTACAGCAGCGCCTACAACAGCATCTGCCCAAAATGTGGCGGTGATAAGTTCTCCCACATTAAGGCGAGGCGGAAGCACATCGGGGACCTCCTCGGTATGTTCGAGATGAGTTCAGGGAGCCTCAGCGTGCCCCAGAAGAGGGTCACAACCACCAGGATCATGGATGGTGTTGAGGAGGTTGTGATCTACGAGAGGGTTGGCGGAGACAGCATCAAGGTCCTTGATCAGAGGGCCCTTGAAAAGAGGAGGCAGATGGTTGAAGAGAAACCCAGGAACGTCATAGTCCCCCTTGAGAGGAAAACCTTCATTCAGGCCACAGGGGCAAGTGAAACCGAACTTCTGGGTGATGTACGCCACGATCCCTACGGGGGACATCCTGACCTGGGTTCCCAGCCCTATGAACGTGTGGTCCCCGGGGCAATCCACGAGGCCCATGAGGGCGTGCTCTTCATAGACGAGATAGTCCACATAGCAGGCCTTCAGAGGTTCATATTCACTGCCATGCAGGATAAGACATTCCCAATAGTCGGTAGAAACCCCCAGAGCGCCGGGAGTTCAGTTAAGGTCGATGAGGTCCCCTGTGACTTCATATTCGTGGGGGCCTGCAACATTGCTGATCTCCAGTACATACTCCCCCCTCTTCGCTCAAGGGTGCAGGGGGAGGGCTATGAGCTTCTTCTGAATACTACGATGCCTGATACCGATGAGAACAGGGCAAAAATTGCGCAGTTTGTTGCACAGGAGATAGAACTTGATGGGAAGATACCCCATGCCCGGGCTGCTGCAGTGGAGCTCCTTATTGAGGAGGCAAGGAGAAGGGCAAGGGTGATTGATGACATGGATGATGCCCTCACACTACGCCTCAGGGACCTTGGTGGTGTTGTGAGGATGGCCGGGGACCTTGCTGTGATGGATGGCAGCGAATATATCGAGACCAAGCACATGGAGGTTGCAATAAGGAAGGCTGTTTCCATTGAGGACCAGATCCTCAGAAGGTACAAGAGCTATGAGAAGGCCCTTGAGAAGGACCTATCAAGTTCACAGAGGATGTCACATCAAAGTTATAACAGTGAGAACATAGACCGAAGCTACATGTGATACCTGATCCGCAAGATTTAAGTGGGCATTTATGGTAGATACCATGAACATGAAGAGAGAGTCAGAGGAAAAACAGGGTCTTCTTGAACGCTACAATTTCCCGGAACTCATTGAGGACTACCTTGTGGAACTTGAAATCAGGAACTACTCCCCCAACACCATCAAAACCTACAGGTCAATTGTTAAAAATTTCTACGAATTTCTGATGGAGGAGGATGACCTCTACGATGATAGAAGGGTTCTGAGGTCCTTCAAGAGGTACATACAGTACCTTAAGAGGGATAAGAACGTCACCCAGAACTACATTTATCTTGTTACCGTTGTTATCAAGAAGTTCTTTGAGTTCAGTGAAATAGACTGCCTGCAGGAGGTCAAGGCTCCCAAGAGGACGAAGTCCCTCCCCAAGTCCCTCAATGAGGATGAGGTTATGAGGCTCATAAATGCCGTTGAACTCTCAGATGATGGTTCGGCCATTAAGAGGTTCATAAAGACCAGGGACAGACTGATACTCTCGCTCCTTTATTCTTCGGGTCTCAGGGTCTCTGAGCTTGTTTCACTCAAGGTCAATGATATTGACACCGGTGAGCGGACAATTAGGATAAGGGGTAAGGGTGATAAGGATCGTATAGTCCTCTTTGATGAGAGCACAAGGGACCTCCTTGTGGAGTACCTCAGTAGGAGGATCCATGAGAGTGAGTACCTCTTCCTCAACCGCTTCGGGGACCCCCTCACACCGAGGTACGTCCAGATGATGATAAAGAACTACGCCCGGAAGGCGGGTATAAACAAGAAGGTGACCCCCCACATCCTCAGGCATTCCTTTGCAACCCATCTCCTAAAGAATGGTGTGGACATAAGGGCCATACAGCAGCTTCTGGGGCATTCAAATCTTTCAACCACCCAGATCTACACCAGTGTGGATATGCAGACCCTTAAAAATGTTTATGATCGTGCAAAGCTCCTTTAGCTTCAATCTTATTTTTTCAGCGGGTCATCTCAGTGAGTGGTGTCTGATACCAAATAATTATATAAACTACAACAGCAATATATCCATAGATTTGAATATATTGATCTGGAGGTTAAAGGTTGTTACAGGAATTTGCCGATTATGTAACCTACAATCTCATTGGGCTTGAACCCGCGTCACACTTGGGAAGCGCTGTTAACTTCTTCATATACGACACCATAAAGATATTCATCCTCCTTGCAACACTCATATTCGTCATATCATTCATAAGGACATACATACCCCCCAACAGGGTCAGGGAAATCCTTGAAAAAAGGCACAAGTATACAGGAAACTTCATTGCAGCCCTTGTAGGTATAATAACACCATTCTGTTCATGTTCTGCGGTCCCCCTATTCATAGGGTTCGTTGAGGCTGGCGTGCCCCTGGGAGCCACATTCTCATTCCTTATATCCTCCCCTATGATAAACGAAATAGCAATAGTGCTCCTCCTGGGACTCTTCGGGTGGCAGATAACCGCGTTCTACATCATATCAGGTTACATAATAGCTGTGGTCGGCGGTGTGCTCATAGGAAAACTCAAAATGGAAAGCCAGCTTGAGGACTACGTCTATGAGACACTTGAGAAGATGAAGGCGCTGGGCACAGCCGATGTTGAGCTCCCTAAACCAACCCTCAGGGAAAGGTACATGATAGCAAAAAACGAAATGAAGGATATACTCCGCAGGGTCTCACCCTACATAATAGTCGCGATAGCCATAGGCGGATGGATACACGGCTATTTACCATCCGATTTCCTGCTGGAATATGCTGGTTCAGACAACATCCTCGCAGTCCCCATGGCTGTACTCATAGGTGTCCCCCTCTATTCAAATGCTGCGGGGACCATACCCCTCATATCAGCACTCATAGAAAAGGGAATGGCTGCTGGAACCGCCCTGGCACTTATGATGTCAATAACAGCCCTATCCCTTCCGGAAATGATAATCCTCAGGAAGGTTATGAAGCCAAGACTCCTTGGAACATTCATAGCAATACTCGCAGTCTCCATAACAGTTACAGGTTACCTATTCAACCTGATAATATGATTGAGGTGATAAGATGAAGATACAGATATACGGTACAGGATGTGCAAACTGCCAGATGCTTGAGAAAAATGCAAGGGAAGCCGTTAAGGAACTGGGAATAGATGCAGAGTTCGAGAAGGTGAAGGACATGGACGAGATACTTGAAGCGGGACTCACAGCCCTCCCTGGACTTGCAGTTGACGGTGAACTCAAAATCATGGGAAGGGTCGCCTCAAAGGAGGAGATAATGAAGATCCTCTCCTGATCCACTTTTTATGGTGAATCCAATGGTCAAGGAAGAAAAGGGTTTTGAGGGTAAAATAAAGGCCATGATCTCCTCAAGGGCCTGCGCATGCCAGACAGGTATCCTTGAAAAGAAAAAATCAGGACTCAGATATGTTAACTGTAAGGGATGCGGCAAACTATTCAAAACCGACAGGGACACAGATTACTGTATGGACTGTGAAAGAAAAATGAAATGATGATCTAAATGGAAATATCATTCATAGGCGGGGGGCGGGTAGTAAGAATAATCCTTGGAGGCCTTCAGAGGGTCGGGAGGACTCCAGAGGACGTTATGGTCTGTGACACCGATGGGGGAACACTGAAGAGTCTGGAGGAAGAGTTCAGTGTTAATACATCAACCGACTGCAGAAACGCTGAGGGGGACCTGATCTTCCTGGCGCTCCACCCACCTGTCCTGAAGGATGTCCTCGCCAATATAAAGCCGCCCAGGGATTCCCTGGTGGTATCCCTTGCACCAAGAATAAGCATGGGTTACATGCAGAATGCCATGAACCACCCGAAGGTTGCGAGGGTTATACCCAATGCCCCATCAATCATCAACAGGGGATACAACCCATTCTGCATAGCCACTGAAGCATCCCAATCAGATAAAGAAAATCTGAAATCAATTTTTGACGCTTTAGGAGACTTTCCAGAGGTTGATGAGGAAAAACTTGAGGCATACGCAATTATAACTGCAATGGGCCCCACCTATCTATGGTTCCAGCTGGATGAACTTGAAAGGTTGGCCGTGGACTTCGGGATGGACGCCGAAGAGGCCAGGGCGGCAGTCTCATCAATGACCCTTGGTGCGGTTGAAGCATTCTACAGCTACCCTCAAAGAGATGTGCTCATGGACCTGATTCCCATAAAACCCCTCTCCACTGAAGAAGACCATATAAGATCCATTTACAGGGATAAACTCACGGCACTCTACAGGAACCTTAAGGAGAAACTTTAAGTGTTTATGGATGAATTATCTGGAGGTAAAGGATGTATAAACGGATACTGCTTGCAACAGATGGATCCGAATGCTCAATGAAGGCTGCGAAATACGCCATTGAAACCGCCAGGCAAAACCAGGCAGAGCTCATAGCACTCTCAGTTACCGAAACAAAGGCGCTCCAGAATCTCCCGGTTGAGGAACTAACAAAGAAGGTTACAGAACTCTTCAGAAGGGAATCAGAGGAAGCTCTGGAGAGGGTCGAGGAACTGGCCAGTTCCATGGAAGGCTCAGTTAAGGTCAGGAAGATGATTCTTGAGGGGCCATCTGCAGATACCATCCTCAGGGTCGCTGATGAGGAAGATGTTGATCTCATAGTCGTTGGTGCTTCAGGAAAGCACGCCCTTGAAAGGTTCATTCTGGGGAGTGTCTCAGAGAAGGTTGTAAGGCACGCTGCCGTCCCGGTGCTGGTGGTCCACAGCAGAAAAGATTGAAGACAGGTAATCGTTATGAGGACATGTTCAGCAGATAAGCCAAGCCCTGAACAGCTTGAGAGACTTAAGGAAAGACTTGAAAGGCTACCTGATGATGATAAAATAGAAAGGGATGCGAATGCCCTTAAAGCCCTCGCCGACCCGACGAGACTCAAGATAATCCATCTCCTATCTGAAGGGGAGCTGTGTGTCTGTGAAATCATGGCAGCACTCGAAAAGCCCCAGCCAACGGTCTCACATCACCTCAACATACTCAAAAGGGCCGGTTTCCTTAAATCAGAGAAGATAGGGGTATGGGTCCACTACATGCTATCAGATGACAGCCTCCCCTCAAAGGTCGAATACCTCCTGAATGACCTGGAATACTGAAATGGTTCTGGGCATCCAAAGATTTCTTTTATCATGACATCCTGTCACTGTAGACCTGTTCCGTGAATTCAAATGTAAACTTAACTCCCCTTTCAGGTTTTTCCACCCTCATATTTCCCCCAAGCTGGATGGAAAGGTTTTCAATCATCCTGAAGCCAAAGGACCCCCCATCCGGGAATTTTATTCCCTCAGGTAGTCCCCTTCCATCATCAGAGTATACCAGCAGGTAGAAGCCATTCATTTTTTCAATGGAAATTGTTATCCTACCCTTACCCTCAAATGCATGTTTCAGTGAATTTGATATCAGTTCCGATATTATGAGTGCCAGTGGGACCGCGGTGTCCATATTCAGGCGCACATCATCTGCCATTATATCCAGACGGACAGATGATGATGCACCATATGATTCTAGAAGCTGTGAGGAGATGCTTCTGAGGTAATCACCAAAATCAATAATGTAGCTGCCACCTGATGGGTACGCCCTCTCATGTATAACCGCAATTGACCTCAGCTGGTTAACGTAGTCCCTGAAGAAGTGCTCCATGGCGGGATCCTCAGCATACCTTATCTGAAGTGAAAGGAGACTTATGATAAGCTGAAGGTTATTCTTGACCCTGTGGTGAAGTTCTCTGAGAAGAGCTTCCTTCTCAGCTATTGACCTCTTAAGGTATTCATTCAGGGTTCTTTCACGGATGAGTTTAAGTCTGTTCCTCTTTGCCTCATGCTTGTGGATTGCCATCTCAAGGTTGACCTTGAGGTCCCTCTCATGGAATGGCTTCAGCAGGTATGCATAGGGCTCTGTTTCACCGGCCCTCTTGAGGATATCGTTGCTGCTGTAGGCTGTGAGGTATATGATGGGTACGTCCATCTTCTCTGTTATGATCCTCGCAGCCTCTATCCCATCCATTTCACCGGCAAGCATGATGTCCATTATTATGGAGTCTGGCTGGAGGTCCTCAATTCCCTCAAGGAGGTCCTCAGCCGAATGAAATATCGCAGGAACCTCATAGCCAGCATCTTCGAGTATAGCCCGGATATCCTGGGCCACCAGCTCCTCGTCCTCCACAATGACAACCCTTCTCCTCATCATCAACCACCAAGATCGAATGTGATCCTGAATACCGCGCCATTCTGATTTTCTGCCGAAATTGAGCCCTTAATTCTGCTTAACATGAAATTAACCAGTCTGAGACCGAAACCCGGAGGATCTGAAAGATCAAGGTCCTCGGGTAAGCCAGAACCATCATCGGCAACCATCAGGACCCCTGAACCTTTGAATGATTCAAGTTCAACTTTTATCTCCCCTGAATCCCCCGTACCGTGCTTTATGGCATTTGTTACAAGTTCGTTGACTATCAGACCAATGGAAACCGCTGTGTTGATCCCCACCTCAACTTCAGCCAGGTTCACCCTGAACACCACATCCCTGCCGCGGCACATGCCCTTAAGTTCACCAATGAGTTCCTCAATGTAGTCAGATAGGTTCACGGCCATGCCGTTTCTGGAGCCATAGAGCCTCTCATGTACGAGGGCTATTGAACGCACCCTGTTCTGGCACTCAGTGAATATCTCAAGGGATTTCTCATCATCTATGTACCTGGACTGGAGCCTCAGGAGGCTTATGATAAGCTGAAGGTTATTCTTGACCCTGTGGTGTATCTCAGACATCAAGAATTCCTTCTCCCTCAGGGAAGCCTCCAGGGATTTTCTGATATTCTTGTCCTCTGTTATATCCTGCTTTATTCCTATCATGGATGTGGGGTTCCCGCGGGAGTCATAGAGTACCTTTGCCCTGAAGAGTACATATGCCACTGATTCATCCCTCATCACCCTGTACTCCCCCTCAAATGGCTCCTTTTTTGTGATTGAATCAATGAATGACTCCCTGTCTTCCGGGTGGATCCTTGATACCATCTCATGAAGGGTGCCCCCAAAATCCTGTTTTCTGATTCCAAGTATCCTCAGGGCCTCATCGGAACATGAAAGTGTTTCTGAATCAAAATTCCACTGCCAGCTTCCGATCTTACCTATCCTCTGAGCCTCCTTTAGCTGCCAGTGACTTTCTGCGAGGGACCTTCTTGTCCTCTCAAGTTCCCTCTCCTTTTCAACCTCCCTGAGGGCTCTTCTTATTGCAACTGGAACCTTTGAGAAGTTGCTCTTAAGAACATAATCTGTGGCCCCACTCTTAAGTGCCTTCACAGCGAATTCCTCACCTATCTTTCCACTTACGAATATGAAAGGCACATCTGGACACAGCTTGCGTGCTATTGCCAGGGCAGAGAGGCCGTCAAAGGATGGTAGTGAATGGTCAGCCAGTATAACATCTGGATTGAATTCATGAAGTGCCCTTACAAAGTCCTCCTCACCTTCAACCGTTTCTGATATGAAGTCAATTCCTGAGCGACTTATCTCCCTCTCCATCAGTTCGACGTCAAGGGGGACATCCTCAAGTATGAGAATCCTGCATGTCATCCTATCCTCTTTTAGCTATGATTCATAAATTAATGTTTTTAACAAGTCTTATTTATCCGCCACAAGCATGATCTATAACACCTAAATCTGCTGGGCAAGTCTTATTTATCTGTCTCCCTATAATATACTTATGAGAAAATTCAGAAGACCCCTCGTTGTACTCAGCCGCTGCATCGAACATGATCACTGTCGCTATGACGGCTCAATGATACCCAGTCCCTTTGTGAGGCAGTTCTCTGATTACGCTGATTTTATCACGGTCTGCCCTGAGGTTGAGATGGGTCTGGGTGTTCCAAGACCTCCAATACATATAACCATGAAAAAAGGGGAATTCAGACTTTTTCAACCCGAAACCGGCAGGGATCTGACAGAGGAGATGAATTCATTCATAACCTCATTTCTGGATTCACTGGACAAAGTCGATGGATTCATATTAAAGAACAAGTCGCCCTCCTGCGGTATAAGGAACGTTAAGGTCTACATGGGCGCCGGTAAAAGACCTGGCAGCCATGGGGTGGGGTTCTTTGGAAGGGCTGTGATGGAAAGGTTCCCCCACCTCCCCCTTGAGGATGAGGGGCGCCTCAGGAACCTGCAGATAAGGGAGGATTTCCTCATAAAGCTCTACCTGGTGAGGGACTTCCGTGCGGTGAGAGACCTGGGTGACCTCATAGAGTTCCACACATCAAACAAGCTGCTCCTCATGTCCTACAGTCCAGAGGGGCAGAGAACACTCGGGAGGATAATAGCAGATCAGAAGGATCATGATGACACCCTCAAGAGATACTCTGAAACCCTCTGCAGCGTTATAAAAGATCCGCTGAAACCTGAAAGAATCATAAACAGCCTCCTGCATGCCTTCGGCCACTTCTCATCAGAACTGAATGGAAGGGAGAAGAGTTATTTCCTTGAATCAGTTGAGGGGTACCGTAAGGGGATCATGCCACTTCTTGTGCCCCTCAGCATACTGAGGTCATGGGTCGTGAGATTCGGGGATGAGTACCTTGAGGGCCAGACCCTCTTTGAACCATACCCCCGTGAACTTGTGCCGGTAACCCTCATCGTTTGAGGTGGCGGTGATGATACATGATGAAAGGATAAGGAGCCTCAACACTGAAAAACCAGCTAGGGATGGTAAGTACGTCATCTACTGGATGCAGGCCTCGGTGAGGGCACACTGGAATCATGCCCTTGAGTATGCAATTGAAACTGCCAACAGCCTCCATAAACCGCTGATTGTCATATTTGGACTCACAGATGAATTCCCCAATGCCAACTCCCGCCACTACAGATTCCTCATAGAGGGTTTGAGGGATGTTGGGGATGCTCTCATGAAGAGGGGTGCGAGGCTCGTGGTTGAAAATGAAAGGCCCCCCTCAGCTGTTATTAAATACGCGGATGAGGCCTCCGCAGTGGTGGTGGACAGAGGATACCTTGACATTCAGAAAGAATGGGTGGATGAACTCGCTGAATCACTCCACATCCCCCTGATGCAGGTTGAAAGCAACGTTATAGTACCCGTTGAAACAGCCTCCCCCAAGGAGGAGTATTCCGCAGGGACCTTCAGGCCAAAGATAACAAGGGAGCTTGAAAGGTTCATGGTTCCACTCAAGGAGCGAAGGCTGGCTGTGGATTCCCTTGACCTTGACCCTGGCCCTGATCTTAATGATGTCACCGGAAAATTCAGGGCCTCTGAGGAACTGGAACCCTCCATCTTCAGTGGTGGGGCCTCTGAGGCAATAAGGCTATTTGATGAGTTTCTTTCAGAAAAACTTGCATGCTTTGAGAAGTACAGGAATGACCCTGTGAAGAACTGCCTATCAAATATGAGCCCGTACCTTCATTTCGGACATATATCACCGCTTTACCTTGCCATGAAAGCATCAAAGACGGGTGAATGCCCTGAATTCCTTGAGGAACTCATTGTGAGAAGGGAACTCAGCATGAACTTCGTGCACTACAGTGATAATTACAGCAGCATAAGGTGTCTTCCTGAGTGGGCCCAGAAAACCCTCATGGAGCACGCAAGGGACCCCAAGGAATACGAATACACCCTCAGGGAATTTGAGGAGGCCAGAACCCATGACCCCTACTGGAACGCCGCCCAGAAGGAGATGGTTATCACCGGGAAGATGCACGGTTACATGAGAATGTACTGGGGCAAAAAGATCCTGGAATGGACAGATCACCCTGAAAGGGCCTACGACATAGCAATTTACCTCAATGATAAATATGAGATAGATGGAAGGGACCCCAATGGCTTCACAGGGGTTGCCTGGTGTTTCGGTAAACATGACAGGGCCTGGGCCGAAAGGGAGATATTCGGAAAGGTAAGGTACATGAATGACCGTGGACTTGAACGAAAATTTCGGATAGGTGAATATGTGAGGAGAGTTCAGGAGCTGGAAGAGTAAATGACGCACACATTATTTTATCACAGAGAACATTCCACAGAACAAACACCTAATGAAAAACCCTCACCCAGCAAAACTTTTTTATCATCCTACACCCAATTATCTAAGGGATTCCAATTATTCTCACTCCATGGAGGTTATGATATGAACATTGACCTTGAAGGATACTACAGGATACGTTACAGTCTATTCAGATGGAGACACAATCAGACATGGATCAGCAAGACAGTCATGGCATTTTTCATGGCCTGTGTAACAGGGATAATGGCCCAGGTTGTGATTCCACTACCCTGGACCCCGGTACCCATCACAGCCCAGACACTGGCAGTCCTCATGTCCGGTGTTGTCCTTGGAAGGTACTGGGGTGGGCTGAGCCAGGTCATATACATCCTCATTGGTGCCGCTGGAGTGCCCTGGTTTGCCGGTATGACAGGTGGAGCCGCTGTACTGGTGGGTGCGACCGGAGGATATCTCATTGGATTCATTCTTGCAGCGCTGCTGCTGGGCCACTTCGTTGACAGACACATAAGATCAAGGAAATTCACACCGATGATGGCCCTGATGCTTGTTGCAAACTTTGGCCTTATCTACATCCCAGGACTTCTTGTTCTGGGGCTCTGGACCCTGCAGACAACAGGGACCATGCCATCAGCATGGGAACTTCTTGCCATGGGGCTTTTACCGTTCATACCAGGTGATCTGCTTAAGATAACAGGGGCTGCAGCAGTTACAAGGGCCATAACACCAAAGGAGCCCTACGGTGAAGAGGTTGACGTCCATAAATTCCCTGAATGGAGGCTGCCCTGAACTGATAATCAGGGCACATCACCTCCTCTGTATGAGGGGGTTTCAGGGATACGGCTACAGCAGGGAATTCGTTGATAATATGGAGAGGATCCTCAAGTGGATCCATGATAATCCCAAGAAGTCAATAATGATTGTTGATTTTCCAGATGATATCTGTGCTGCATGTCCATTCCTTGATGGATCCGCCTGCCTGAGGGCCGAAGACACCGTGAGGCTCATGGATCGGATGCTCATGGATTTACTGGGTATAAAGAGCGGGGATGAACTGACATCCACAGAAATCGATGACCTCATCTCCCCCCTCATAGATTCCCCTGAATTAACTGATATATGCGGTGAATGTTCCTGGATTGATGTCTGCCTGGTACACAGAAACCCGAGGTGAAAGATAATGATCCGGCGAAAACTCGGTTCAACTGGCATATCTGCTTCGATACTGGGGATTGGGGTCATGAGGTTCCCTGAGGTGAATGGGAGACTTGAAAGAGGGTCTGCAGCGAAAATTATGAAATTTGCCCTTGAGAGCGGCATAAACTACATTGACACCGGTTACACCTACCATGGTGGTGAAAGCGAGGTTTTCGTTGGGGAATTCCTCTCAGAAAATGGTGACTACAGGGACGATGCGGTCGTGGCAACCAAGCTTCCCACCTGGCTCGTTAACAGAAGAGAGGACATGGATGTCTACTTTGAGGAGCAGACGAAGCGCCTCAGAGGCAAAATTGATATATACCTCCTTCACAACCTCAAAAAGGATTCCTGGCTGGCTCTAGACGATATGGGTGTCCTTGATTTTCTTGATTCACTTCGAGACGATGGAATCTATGTTGGATTCTCATTCCATGATACAGCCGACGTATTCTTTGAGATAGCCGACTCATACAGCTGGGATGTCATTCAGGTCCAGCACAATATAGTGGATGACCACCAGGCAAACCCCACCACCCTTGCATATGCCCACGGACTTGGTGCCGGTACTGTGATAATGGAGCCACTGAGGGGAGGCTCACTTGTACGTAACATCCCACAGGAGGTCCAGGAGATATATGAAATGGCCAGGACCCCCCGAAAACCTGTGGAGTGGTGTCTGAGGTATCTATGGGATATGGATGATGTTGACGTGGTTCTAAGCGGTATGGGCAGTGTATCAGAGATCAGGGAGAATGTTGAAATTGCATTGAACTCACAGGAGCTCACGGAAGATGACCGCGAAATTTTGAGGGAAGTTAAAAGGGCCTACCGCATGAGGAAGAGTGTCCCCTGTTCAGAATGCGGATACTGCATGCCCTGCCCTGAGGGCGTTGACATACCCCGTAACTTCAGGCTTCTGAATGAGGTATACAGGTTCATGAGCACTGGGGGCGTGGAAACTGAGTACAGGAAGATCATGGATGACAGGGAGCGGGCATCAAACTGTTCAGGGTGCTGCTCATGCATGCCCTGCCCCCAGATGATCGATATACCCTCTGAACTCAGGAGGGTCCATGAAAAACTTGGATAGGTGAACCCCTTGATTGAAAGGATCAAATACTCAATCAAGATTGCATTGATACTCGCTGTGCTTGGCTCAGCCGTCCTCTTTATATGGGGGATGATTGGGAGAATGGCTGTGGACTGGAACGTTCTGAGATCGGCCCTTGAAGGTTTTGTTGCATTTGGAATATTTGGATTCATACTGGGATTTCTGATATATGACCTTGAACCCTAGATTTGAATGGAGTTACAGAAGGCAAAATGGAGCTAAAGTCTCTGATATGTGATTGAATCATAGCTACATGAAAAAGAAACACTGTTAGCACTGGGATCACTAGAGTCAGAAGTTTGTTTTTCATTTCAATTTTCACCTCCATTTAAATCATAAATATCGAGTTACATTTTTATGTAATTCGTGTATAAATAGGTATGTGAATCCACAGAACTGCAGTACTCTGCCGAGGAGAAAGATCAGTTTTAAAAGAATAACTGGGTGTGAAATGCAGATATGATGATTCATGGATTTAAAAGACTTGAAAGTAAGAGAAACCATGTATACTTAATCCAATCAGGTACAGAAAGTTTCATCGTCAAAGTACACAAAACCAGCGAAAAATCTTACCTCGAATCAGAAAATGTGAAACTACTGAGGGATAAAGGAGTCAGAGTGCCTAGAATACTTGGTGTATCCAAGAATATCTTGATTGAGGAGTTCATCGAAGGAAAAACCATTGGAGACCTGATATCTAGGGCAGACACAACATGGACAGAAAGCCTTGGAAAGTGGTTCTCAGAAATCCACAGTATAAAAAAACAGTCAAAGACCCTTTTAAAAGGTGACTGCAATCTTAAAAACTTCATATTCACAGAAAAAGAAATTTTTGGGGTTGATTTTGAATATATACACTATGGGAATCCCTATGATGATCTTGGAAAACTATGCTTCTTCATAATGGATAGTAACTCACAGATGTCCATGAATGACAAAAAACACCTTATAAAAAGGTTTCTGAGTGCCTATGAAGATCACTCAAAAACTGTTGTAAATCCAAAAATTGTGGCTGAATACATGGAAATCGAGAAGAAAGGGGCCCTGATAAGGAGGGAACGTCATACTCCTAAATGGTTATAATTTGAATAATCGAGCTAGGAGGGATAATTCTGAGTAAAAAAACTTTCCTAACCGAAAGACAGAAAACCGTTCTTGAAATGAGGGAGAGGGGATGGTCCCAGAAGAAGATTGCAAGGGAATTGAAGACCACAAGACAGAACGTGTCAGCAATAGAAAGAAAGGCCATGGAGAACATAGAGAAATCCCGGAACACTCTAGATTTTGTTAAATTCCTAAAATCACCTGTAAGAATACTTTGCAGACGCGGGGATACCCTTGATGAAATTATAAAGAGATTATTGGAAGAATCAAATAAAGAGGGCATACATGTAATACATGACTCAATTACACTCGCATTTCTGATAAGGGAAAAGGCCAGCCACAGGATCGTTCACAGGGTTGTTAAAAGCGATTTTGAAATAGGAGTGACAAGGGACGGAGAAATTATCGTCGATCTAAATTCCTAGAATTTATAAAAAAATTTTTATAGTACCTCCCATATACAACGAGATGCAGATATATGCATATCGTGTGGTGATCAAAGGTGGGGCAGGTCAGAGAATACCTTGATTTAATAAAAAATTTCAGTGGGTTCGCAAGCCCGGGCAGTGTCATAGGAGCTCATATGTTACTAATAGCCAGGAAGGTCCTTGATTTTGAAGTCGATGAAGAAATTTATGTTACATGTGAAACGACAAACTGTTTACCCGACGCATTCCAGGCCATATGCAAATCAACAATAGGAAATGGGAGACTGAATATCCTGGACACTGGAAAAATGGCTGTCATCATCAACAGAAAGGGTATGCCTGGAGAAACAGTCCAGGCTCTTAGAATAATACTGGATCCTGAAAAGACCGTCAATTACCCGATCATACATGAATGGTACATGAACACCCGCAAGGTATCCGCAGAAGAAGTGAATCCAGAACTCATAAGAGCCGGTGAAAATCTATATTCCTGGTATTTTGTTGATGTGATCGTTCCAGAAAAAGAAAAGAAGATAATTGAAATCTGTAATCTTTGCAACGAACCTTTCATAAAAAGAAATGAGCTGGATCTCTGTCCAGCTTGTCTGAAAAGATAAACATGAGGTGAAAAAAGATGGGATTTGTGTTGGTACCAAAATCAGATTTCCAGATACCTCTGGAAGCAGATACCATAAGACCCGATCTGTTTGAAGGGCTGGATCTTGATGAAATTCGTTCCCTTCAAGTATACGAAGGGAACATCAAAAGACCCCTAGGCGAATTTTTTGAGATAGCAGAGACATCCCATGAAGATCAGTTAATACGGATCGATGGGGATGTCAGCAGGGTGAAGTATATCGGTTCAGGGATGAAATCCGGAAAAATCATCATAAACGGCGATGTCGGACTCCAGCTTGGCTGTGAAATGAAAGGCGGTGAAATAGAGGTAAATGGAAATGTTTCTTCATGGATCGGCATGGAAATGCATGGTGGCACCATAAAAATTAATGGAAACGCGGGGGATTATGTTGGCTGCGCATATAGGGGAGAGTGGCGTGGCATGAAAGGAGGTAAAATCATTATACAGGGTAATGCAGGGAACAATATTGGGGGTGGTATGATGGCCGGAGAAATTTATATAGGTGGAGATGCAGGTAATTTCTGCGGCATCCGAATGAATGGGGGTGAAATAACAGTACGCGGGGATGCTGGAAGGGCCCCCGGAGCAGAGATGGTATCAGGTATCATCAAAATTCATGGACGGATCTCCTCTCTCCTCCCGGGATTCAAGGAGATCTCAACATTCAAAGAAGATGGATCCCTTATGATCCTATTCAAAGGAGATCTATCCGAAAAAAATCCGGAGGGTAATCTATACATCAATTATAATAAGAACCTTCACATTCTAGAGAATGAGACCGATGAAGGGAGAGTCATCACAAAAAAGGGAATTAAAGTAATCTACAACAGTGGAAGTACGATCCGTGAAGGGCAGATAATAAAGGGAGGCAATAAACTCACAGATGATTATATAGATGAATGTGCACGCTGCTGTATTAGTCCTGAAGACTATAAGCTCCTAGGTGAACCCGAAAATGTTGTCGTATCATCACATGGAAATGAAGTTGTTCTGAGAGCTGTTGAGGACCCTGGAATCCAGATGGGAACAATATTCATACCCAGAGGTATATGGGCCAATGTGCTAACGCCACCGTATACCGAGTCAACCGGTTCCCCAATGTATAAAGGAGTGCCGGTTTATCTTAGAAAGGCTTCACAAGGTGAAAGGATCCTGAGTGCCGAGGAACTTGTAGAGGAATACGGGGTGGGAAAATGAGCGTCTATAAAAATGTGACATGTCCCGTCTGCGGAGGGTCTTGTGATGACATAGAGGTTCTCTATGATGGGAAAACAATAAAAACAAGGAATGCTTGCAGGATGGGGAATGCAAAGTTTCAGGAGATGGTCAGCTCCCACAGAATACTTAGACCCCAGATTAAAACTGAAAGTGGTTTCAGATCCGCAGAATGGGATGAAGCCCTTGACGCTGCAGCAGAGATACTTACAGAGTCAAAAAGACCAACCCTATTCATGGGTAGTGAGATGTCAACTGAAGCCATGGCTGCAGGTCTTGAACTTGGTGAGTATCTAAATGCCATGGTGGATTCAAATGCAACCATATGTCATGGCCCCACATTAATGGGAATCCAGGAAGCTGGACAGAGCGCTGCTACGGCAGGTGAGATAAAGAATAGAGCTGACGTCATCATTTATTGGGGTACAAATGTTATGGACTCCATGCCTCGCCACATGTCACGTTACAGCATATTCATGCGCGGATTTTTCAGAGAACGTGGTAAAAAAGATAGAACTGTCATCTCCGTGGATCCCCGTGAAACAGCAACAACTAAAGCCTCCGATATCCATCTGCAGCTGAAACCAAACTCAGATTATGAACTTTTTTCAGCACTGCTTACAGTTATAAGGGGCAATGAACCGCACAGGAGTATTGAGAGTATAACAGGGATATCAGTTGAAACCATAAAGGAAGTCGCAGACATAATGCTGAATGCGCAGTTTGGAGCCATCTATGGAGGTCTTGGACTTGCATCATCAGAAGGTAAGCATAGAAACGTTGAGATGGTTCTCAAACTGGTAGCTGCACTTAATGAACACACCAAATTTACAATAGGAGCCATAAGAGGTCATTGTAATGTTGCAGGATTTAATCAGGTGGCTTCATGGGAGTATGGTTTCCCCTTTGGTGTTGATTTTACAAGGGGTTATCCACGCTACAACCCCGGAGAAACAACTATAGTCGATCTTCTCCAGAGAAAAGAATCCGATGCGGTCCTCGTTATATGTTCAGATCTTGGAGCTCACCTCCCCAAAGAATGCGTTGAGTATATGAAAGAGATTCCTGTAATATGCATAGATATTGCCCCATGTCCAACAACACTTGTATCTGATGTTGTGATCCCTGGAGTTATTGATGCTATGGAGTCCAGCGGCACCTTCTACCGCTTTGACAATGTTCCCATCCACCATAAGGCATTCACAACATCACCATTCCCTGAAACAGAGAGCAACGAACATACTCTTAGACAGATCCTTGAGAGGGTTAAATCAATTAAAGGCGAATAAATATCTGCTAACCATTTTTATTTTTTTCTCCTATGATACAGACATTCGTGGCTTTAATCAGAACTTGAAACTCTTCGCCCGTTCTTATACCAAGCTCAGTGACTGCGCCTGGAGTTACAGCCGAGGTCAGAACTATATCCCCTATCCTCAAGTTTACATAAACAATCCTTGAAGTTTCTATAATGTCTTCAACTGTACCCTTGAAGATATTCTGTGCAGATGCCATAAACGGATCAGCTGCTATCATTATATTTTCTGGTCTGATGGAAAGTATCACAGACCCCTCCCCGCAGTCAACTGTCCTGAAGATATTTGAATTAACATTTACAGAGGTGAGCCCATTCACCTGGCCTTCAACAGTCCCTTCAAGTATATTAGCACCCAGAAAATCTGCAACAAAGTAGGACGATGGTTTATTGATGACTTCCTCCTTTTTACCCATCTGAATGATTTTTCCATGGTTCATCACCGCCACCTTATTTGAAAGCCACCATATATCATCAAGGTCATGTGTAACATGGATCACAGTGGTTTCAAAATTATCCCTGATATCTGCGATAAGTTTTCTTAGGGATATCTTTGTTCTCTGGTCAAGGGCACTGAATGGTTCATCCATCAATAGCAATCGGGGATTCACTATGATTGCCCTTGCTATCGATGCCCTCTGGAGCTCACCTCCACTGAGGGTTCCAGGGTATCTATTCAGTACGTGATCTATACCCATCATAGCTGCGATTTCATGGACTTGTCTGTGAATATTTTCCTTCATCTCTGTCTGCTTACGAAGGCCGTAGGCTATATTCTCCTCCACGGTCATGTGAGGGAAGAGACAGTGATCCTGATATACTATGCTAACATCACGTTCCTCAGGTGGGAGGGTGGTTAGATCCGCCCCATCAAGAGATATCGTCCCCGAAATCGGTTCAAAGAACCCCATGATGGTCTCAAGAAAGATAGACTTACCACTACCAGTCGGGCCGATTATAACAAGATAATCTCCCCTCGAAAGGTGGAGTTCATCTACCCTGACTACGAATTCGCCAAGGTCGATTTCTAAATTATCTATATCCAGAAAACTCATTCCCATAAGCCCCCATTTTTTCAAGGAAAAATATTGTTATGAATGAAATTATCATAAGGAAGATACCGGATGCCACAGCCATCTCCACGTTTCCATAGGATAAATTAAGATACAGAGATATAGGCAGCGTATCTGTTTTCTGATAGGTACCTCCAGCAACTATCAGTACCGCTCCAAAGCAGCCTATGCATCTTGAAAAGGTAATTATTGTTGCAGCTAATATTCCATCCCTTGATAAAGGGATCATGATATTCCTGAATGTCTCAAATTCTGTATATCCAAGGGAACGGGAAACAAATTTGAGTCTCCTATCTATGTTACAGAATGTGGAGTAACATATTCTGACCGTATACGGTAAAGAGACAAAGAACTGTGCACAGATGACTCCAAGATCCGTGAAGACTATCTGAATACCGAGTCCATCCATCATATAATTTAGAGGGGTGTTTCCAAGAAATATGAGAAGCATTATACCTATAAGAATTTCAGGGAATGCTATAGGAATATCCAGCACTGTTTTAACAATGGATTTCCCTCTGAAGGAGTCCTCTGATAGTGAATAAGCAATGAGCAGCGCAGATAACATCACAATCACTGTTGTTATAGTGGATGTTAAAAGAGATAATTTCACTGAGTGGATCATATCAGCACTTGTGAATGAATTCAGGATGGATTGCGGAGAGGATACTGTCCAGAGTGAAATACATATTATAAAAAATGCGGCCACAAAGATGACCGCAAAGAATCTGCAAGTACCTCTGAAAATACTCACTCGCTCAATGGACAAAACCGTTCAACTCCCATCAGTGCTGCTAACCCTGCTATCGTTGTTCCATAAAATATTACTCTTTTATCTGATGCCATGGCCATGATATCCTCAAATGTACCGTTAGCTACAGTAGAACCGGTTACCACTAAAACATCAGAATTATGAATTATCTTCTTATTGCTTTTTTTTTGCATCAAATACATCTACACCATATTTTTTACCCTTATTTCCAGGATTCAGATCTGTAACCTGCAATCTGTCTCCAAATGTCTCGTGAAGTTTCCTTACAAACGCCGGTTGAAACCCAAGCAAAGCAACTCTGTCATATCCCAGCAATTCAAGGTAATCTGAAAGTAATTCAGCACACCTTTCAGGAGCGTTTCCAGTGCAGTGAACTGTCCTATCAATGAAACCCTTCTTCCTCATGAGTGCATTGAAAGTAGCTATCAAACACGATTGTTTCCCTTTTACTAAAAGTTCCCCGAGGGTTCCTCTGAAATGAGTGGGAGTAGCTGTGAAGCACTCCCCTACAGTACCATCTTCAAGAGTCGCTCTGAGCATGACCTCTCTCCCCTCAACAAGAGGATAATCCTTGATGGTTGATGTATCAAGGAGAGGGTTCTTCACAGAGATCTCGACATATGTGGACTCCATGGCTGACGAATGTATCAGATAGTTCATTTTATCCCTGATAAACTCATGTATCATGGTATCAGATCCTGGTTTAAATCAGAAAATGACTTTGAACCCCCATTTTTCCCATATAACCCTGGCCTCATCTGATTTAATGTATTCAACGAATTCTTTTGATGTTTCAACGTTTCCTGAAATTGAAGTGACCGCTGCGGGTATTGTCTGGTTCTTTGCTCCCTCGATTTCAATCATTTCCAGCTTTGATTTACTGTTGTTCCATGTCAACATGTCCTCCCATATTATAACTGCATCTACCTGTCCTGAGAGGATGTATGTTAAGAGCTGATTAACTGTTGGAGTCTTTGCAACTAAATTTTCATTTATATTTACGCCCTCTTTATCAAGCATTTTCTGGGCGACTTTGCCTATCGCGCATGCCTTGGGATCTCCTATCGCAACTCTCACGTTTTCTTTACCCAGATCTTTAAGGGAGGTTATGTTCTTCGGATTTCCCCTTTTAACGGCTATGACGGGTTTATGTGAGGTTACATTCACAATGGTATCATTGATTATGTAACCCTTTTCTTTTGCCTTGTCCATTGTCGTATATTCGCCTGTTATGAGTACATCGCCCTTTTTTGATGTCATCAGTGTTGCAAGAAGTTCTCCTGAACCCCCATACTGAACATTAACCTTTTTTCCTGTCTTTTTCTCAAAATTAGTTATTATCTCATTCATTGGTTTCATGAGCCCTGCCCCTGCAAGGACTGTGATCTCTGATCCCTTCATAGTCTTTGAATTTCCTGTGATAAGATACGCTCCTGTAACCGCTGAAAGGATCAGCAACCCTATTACAAACGCCATTATCTTCTTATCCATGATCAGGCCTCCATTACCCTGTAGATTATTCCTCCATCTTTTTCATGTAACATGCCCTCATTGAACCTTATTTTCTTTAGAATATTAACAGGATCAGTTATTTCAACCCCTGCAATCATATCAACCCCGTATTCAAAAAAAACATCTGTCATTGGCGTTGTGGGTCCTATGATAGCCACAAAAGCATCAAGTTCTGCCAGTGCAAGGTAACGTTCTGTGCTGTGATTGACCAGTGTGCTGCCAGTCACTGCAAGTACATCAACCCGGGGGATAATCTGTTCAGCCGCTGTTTCAGGAAAAACACCCCTTTTAGGATTGACCTTAAATGGATTGATCTCCAGAATATAGAACTCGTCCGAAACCGTCCTTATCCTGTCAGTGTAGCGGCGTGGGAATTCACCCACCATAGCGATTTTTCGATTTCGGCATTCCTCCATCAGTATATCAAATGCATTGCATCGTTTACCACCTCCCTCGATCACTGAGTTAACAGTAGCAATTCCCAGGCTGGAATAAAATGGGTCCCATGACCTTGAAAGTTCAAGTAATTCATGAGTCATCTCTGGAATTTCAAAATCTCTGATGAATCCATTATTACTGGCTATACCGCAGGAGCTGCTCCAAACAGCCGTCCATGATCTGCCTATGGCCACATCCCTTACTCTGATTTCAGGCATGTTCTCAATCTCATCCAGTATATCATCAAGTATCATAATAGCACCAGTATAATGGCAATTTCGGGCATTTATTTCTGGAGTGCCGTCTTTATGATGTGTTCCCATGCCACTGACTTTAGATTCCTGATCCTTAGTTCAGACCTTTCAATAGAGAGGAGTCCATCGGGACAGACACTGGAGCATGCTCCGCAGAATACGCAGAATTTCTCATCGATCCGGGCAGTACCATTTATTATACTGATTGCATTACAGGGACAAACATCCACACACGCGTGGCATGACTCACCCCTGCATCGCTCATCTGCCTGGCCTATGGTTCCTCTGATGGGTTTTTTAACGGTGATCGCATTTGCCGGGCATATTTCCATACACCAACCACAGTGAGCACATTTTTCATCAATTGTTATGACAGCACCCTCAACAGTGGCCTTCAGTTCCTCCTTATACATGCATGTCAGACAGCTCATACGGATGGCGCCAACAGGACATATCCTTTTGCATATGCCGCAGTAGAGACATTTATCCTCATCCACCCGGATTCCATCGGCTATCGCCATATTTGATGAATCCGGGTCTCTCCAGCTTATTTCAATGGCTGATACAGGACACATAGCTGCACATTCACCACAATAGATGCATTTTTCCATTGATACATTTATCTCCCCTTTTACAAGGGATTTACGTTCAGGAAGATCCCTGATGGTTAAGAGTGCATTCCTTGGACATGCATCGGCGCAATTACCGCATAAAAAGCATTTTTCGTCATCAATTTCAAGTTTAAAGTCCCAGAACGGATATTCATCGGCGCCCCTTATGCTTTTACCATCCTTCTGGAGATCTATGGCTCCGAAGATGCATACTGAAGCACATAACCCACATAGAACACACTTCTCCTTGTTGAAGGACACTCTGTTCATTTTGATTAAACCCCTCGCTATTGGGAGAAGAGGAGCTATATCTATAGCGTCCACAGGGCATGTCTCTGAACATAACCCACAACCCGTGCATAGATCCGGATTGTAATTCAGTGTCCTCCTTTCAGAACCCATCCTTTCATTAACCAACATCAGTATCTACCTCAGAAATAGCGCCGTTTGGGCAGTTAGAGATGCAAAGCCTACAATTATCACATTTATCATTTATCACAAGGGGAAATCCGTTGTCCTCAATTATTGCATCCTTTTCACAGATGAGAATGCAGAGGCCTTTTCCCGCGCAGTTTTCAACACCGCTACATTTCTCCCTATTGATGACTATCATAGACCAACCTCGAAATGTAATTTTTTGCATATCGTATATTCCAAAAGTCCATATATAAATCTTTCTTAATGGACCTCATGAAAACAGTACTGTTTTACATGGCAGCTGAAGACCCCCGCAGTTATAATGGATATCCTCACATATTTCCTGAAAAATAAAAAATTAAAATTAATCTGTTCTTCCAGGTCCAAAGAAGTACCCCAGACCTAGAAGGCCCACTATCGCCACTATACCAACTATGGCATAGACAGGTAGCCCGGTCTCCGGGTTAGCTGAACCTGAGGCGCTGCTGACCTCATAGGCCTTACCCTGGTTTTCGCCCGCTGAGGAATGAGTTGCTGCCTCCACTCCAGGTGCTGATGTTGAAACATCTGAACCCTGTGATTCCTCGTGATGTGGCTCCCCCTTGTCTGCTGATGTACCCGGTGCCTGTGGCTGTCCTGGATTTGATGGTGCTGTCGGTGTGGATCCTCCATCGGGGGATAGTGCGAATGCTGAGCTCTTCGTGGCAGCGTAAAGCTTCTCCCTGACCCTTGAGAGAAGGTCCGGGTTCATGTACTGCATGACTCACTCATTAATACACGCATAATAAAGGTTAATCTGGAAAGCCCTTTAAATGTTCAAAAAATCGGAATCGATCAATCAACTGAAGAGGCCATTTAGTGCCATTCAATGCACCGGTTATGTAAAATTATATTTAATAAATTAATCACAGGGTGCTAGATCTCCAGGGTTACCCTGAGGGGTATATGATCAGATAACCTTGGCCTGGTCTCTATAATTTCACCTGCCGGAGGGTGCCAGACGTCAAGGATCTTCACTCCTTCCGGGACAAAGAGGTAATCAATCTGGTATTTCCCCCCGTTAGGTGTCATGAATGTGAATGGATCTTCCTCCTCCCTGAGAACATCCCTGAATCCAAGTTCAGAGAGTCTTCCGGTCATCTCCTCTGCAAGGAGTGCTAACCTCCTCAGGGATGGGCTGAAGTTTTTATTGATGTTGAAATCACCGCCAATTATGATCAGGTCCTCTCCCTCCTCAATGTAGTTATACAGGAGGTCAAGGAACTCAGAAAAGTCACTATCTGCTGGCCCAATGTAATTGTATATGCTAAAGAGGGAAAGACTATTTCCTCCGATTTCTATTCTGCAGGAAACATAAAAATCTTCTATACAGTGGTTGTCTGAGATTTCAAGGTAGTTCCTTTTCATGGAATCCAGCATGAGATCCTTATGAAGAAGTAATGTGTTCATCTCCCCGCGGAAGGTATGGTAATTCCACCTTACCTCATTGGGTATCATGTAGACCTCCTGGAAAAATCCTGCATCAAATTCCAGTTCCCCCATATAACTCCAGAGTTTCCTCCGCCTGTAGGATGCCCGGTTCAGGTTCCATGTCAGAACCTTAAGTTCCATTCAATCACCCCCAGGTTCAGGTTCCATGTCAGAACCTTAAGTTATCCTATAGAAAATTGTGATGCCCATTAACTTAAACACAACCGGAAACATTTATATGGGAAGAATGTAATATATTACCTAAACATGTAATATATTACCATAGGAGTTTTTGAGAAGATGAAAATAAATAAGATCCATACACTAACAGCCCTCATAACACTTATGGGGCTCTTTGCAACACTATCTGGCCTCCTGGACCAGAATACATACATCAACGACTCATTATCAGCAACTGCACAGATGATGGGCCAGGACCTCGTGACACTCACCACAGGGATCCCCCTCCTAATCATTTCAGCATACCTTAGCCGTTCCTCGGCCAAAGCCAGGCTGCTGTGGATGGGTGGAATGTTCTACTTCACCTACACCTATGCCTCCATGGCCTTCCTCGCATCCTACAACAGTCTCTTCCTCCTGTATGTGGGCATACTTGCCTTATCACTCTACGGCCTCATGGGAGAGCTGTTCACAACCACCTACAGGGTTAAGGTTGATGAAAAAAAATCAGGCTTCACAGCCATCTACCTCACCCTCACCGGATTAATGCTGGCAGCCATGTGGATCAAGATGATCACAGATTCCCTGATAACCGGCATGGCCCCGGGGGCCCTTGAGGGCTACACAACCCTCGTCATACAGGCACTCGACCTCGGCGTCGTGGTTCCAGCGGCCCTCCTCACATCATACTTCCTCCTGAAGAGAGAAGTGTGGGGCTACATACTTGCACCGGTATTCCTTGTCAAGGTATCATTACTGGGAACAGCCATACTCTCAATGGTGGCCTTCATGGCCATGGAGGGGGTCCCATTCAGCTGGGGGCAGGCTGCCTTCTTTATGGTCCTCACCTTCACAGGCCTGGCCGTCACCGGGATTTTCTACCGGGGAATGGCAATCACATCAGGGAGGTTGACACTGGATGAAGGATATGCAGGCAATACGGGATGAACACCGGGAGACAAGGGAGTCCATGGAGAGGTACATACTGGTAGCCCTCTTCCTCATCGAGCAGCGCTGGAGCTACATAGTGAGCCGCGAGTTCCGCGAAGATGGCATAACAGCAAAGCAGTGGCTCTTCATGGTGATCCTTGGAAACGTCTTTGAAAGGCCCCCCTCAATGCAGGAGATGGCTGATGCCATGAGCACCACCCACCAGAACGTCAAGCAACTTGCAGTTCGCCTTGAGGATAAGGGACTCCTGAGAATAAAAAAGGACCCTGAAAACAGGAGGATCCTGCGCCTCGAGCCAACAGGGAGGTTCCATGAGTTCTGGGCTGGTAGAGATGAGAGAGACTCCGCCACCCTGAAATCCCTCTTCGATTCACTTGACGATGAAGAGGTCAAAAGCCTGTTTAACGTATTTTCAAAGCTTGAGGAAGCCTCAAAGCAGCGATATATGGAATACCGTAAGAGATGAGCATATGCTAAGAAAAAGATTTGAAATGGAAGTTAGAGAAGAACTCAGAAAGGTTTATAATCTGAATGAGAGGGAACTACCAGGGTTACTTGCAGGATACCTTGAATCCTCCGGTCTCCCCCATGACCCTCAAAACCTCCTGATCAGGTGGGCTGACTCAAAAATAAGGAGAGGACCCCGCTGGATGAATGTGGACATGACCCAGATCAACACTCCAGCACCCTTCAGGAGCGTTTACATAAAGGGCCGTTTTTTAGGAATACCCCTTGAGGGCCTTGACATATATTCCGGAGGCCATGGAGAGATGACCATCAGGGCACTGAAATTTCTGAAGGTCGCAGAGGAGCGTGGAGATCCTATGGACGTGTCAGCCCTTGTAACTCTACTCTCAGAGGCCCCATTTCTCCCATCCCTATTCCTTGCAGAGTGTACGGAATGGTCACAGCTGGATGATGAAAGGGTTGAGGGTAGAATCAGGGACCATGGCATCACTGCCAGTGGTCTGTTCACCTTCGATGAGCATGGAAGGTTCCTGAAATTCTATACAGAGGACAGGTACTGTGTAGAGTTCAACATGGAGCAGCACCCCTGGAGTGTTGAGGTGCTATCATACAGGGATGCCGGGGGTTTTATCTATCCCGCGGAGTGCACAGCAACATGGCACCTCCCGGAGGGTGACCTGAAGTACTTCCATGGAAGGATCAGAGACGCAAAGTTCAACATAAGGACGCTTTAACTGTCCGGATCACTCCAGGATTGAAGAAAATTCAGGGCACTTTAAATATATTATGAAACATAGGAGATACTGTTATGAAAGAACTCTATCCATTCATTTTCAGAAGAAAGTCCACGAGAAAGTACAGGGGCCCTGCATCAGAGGATGAGCTCAGGGAAATTGAGGACCGCCTTGAGAAACTTGAACCCCTGCTGGAGGATGTTGATACCGAATTCAGGCTCCTGGAGAGGGATGATGTGAGGACCCGGATGCAGCAGCCGGCCCCCCACTATATAGCAGCCTTCTCAGATGGCTATGTGGGGAAGGTGAATGTGGGATTCATGCTCCAGCAGATGGACCTCAGAATCTCAGGCATGGGCCTCGGGAGCTGCTGGCAGGGGATCCCACGGCTGAGGGCTCATGTGAAGTCTGAACTTGATTTTGTCATACTCCTGGCCTTTGGTGCTGCAGCTGAACCCGTCCACAGGGAGCACTCCGAGTTCAGGAGGAAGCCCCTCAGTAAGATAACGGACATGGAGGGGATGGATGACGTCCTCGAGGCCGTGAGACTTGCACCCTCAGCTGTCAACAACCAGCCATGGTACTTCACCGGTGGAGATGGAAAGATCCATGCCTACTGCCAGGTGCAGAGCCCCCTCAAGAGGCGCCTTGTGGGGAGGTGGAACCCCATAGATATGGGGATAGCCCTTGCACACCTCAGGATCTCACTTGAATACCACGGGTACCGGTCTGAATTCAGAATCCTCGACGGGGTGGATGAACTTAAAAACTACAGCTACACCGGTACATTCATCTATGGGGACTGAAAATGGAGAATAAAGCTCTGGTGGAATTCCTGGGGGATAAGGAATTTAGAAACTCTGAGTTCGTGGCTGGCATTGTAGCCAACCTCGTCCTCCTCTACATCATAAACAGTGTGATGAACTGGGATATCTCCTTCATTGCAGATTCCTTCAGGGACCTTATACCATTATTAAATGCTGTGATAGGAGCCAATCTGGCTGCGAATGCCTGTTTCCTCATCTACGGGAGGCAGTGGTTCTGGACGTTCATGCAGATCATCCTGAGTGCACTGGGGTACCTTATGGTCTCATCCCTTTACAGTGTATTCCCCTTCACCTTCAGGAACATCTATGTGTTCTACTCTGTCAGATTCGCCCTCCTTGTTGCAATGGTCGTCCTTGCGGTCGCCGTATTCCTTCATGGCCTCAAATTTGTGCTGAAGTTCGTCCTGAAGATTGACCTGGAATAGAATTCGGGAATCAGTCCCTGAATATGGCTGAGGCCGTGTTCATTGCAGAGCCGGCCCTTATCAGTGCCGCCACCGCCGCGGCCTCTGCCAGTTCCCCCTCTGTTATACCTGCCTCAAGGGCCTCCTCTGCGTGTCTCCGTGTGCATGCATCACACCTGACTGCAACCGAACATGCCACCGATATGAGAAGTTTCTCCCTCTCTGTGAGTTTACCCTCAGATCTAACTGCTTCCCTGAAGTTTTTGAATGATTCTGCAACTTCAGGTAGTTCCCCAAGAAATCTGTCTGCTCCTGTCTTCATGTTCCTTAAGCTGACATCATCACTTAAATACCTTCAGGGTATGGGTATGCCGTGGGGGCACCTTGCCGGGTTCCTCAGGTACCTCATGAGTGCCAGCTCTGTTTCCCTGAAGAGCTCGTGCTTCATGCGGGAGGCCTCCTCATAGGATGAGTCGAGGTCCATTCCAAGGACGTTGTGGAAGAAGCACTCCAGGATCATGTGCCTCCTCAGAACCATCTCTGCAATCTCCCTTCCCTCATCTGTGAGTTCAGCCCCCAGGTATGGGTGGTAGATGACAAGGCCCATTTCATGGAGTCTCTTGAGCATCTGGGTTACACTGGCTGGTCTGACGTTCATCCTTGATGACAGGTCAGAGGTTTTAACGATCCCGTGACTACTTAACCTGTATAATGTCTCGAGGTAGTTTTCCATGCTCCTTGTGAGTTCCATAAAGACACCAATTGAATATATATTCAAAACCTATTTAAGTTTTGTCATTTATATTCATGAAAGGTGATGGATGTGCTTGAGATACGCGTGCATGAGATAAGGGGTAAGTGCCCGGTGCACCGGGAGGGGGACCGGATAACAGTTGACGACCCTGAGATAGACCTTGAAAGGACAGACGCCCTCTGCACACACGCCCTATCCACGATCCTGCACTACACCACAATCCTTGAGAGGAACTGGTGTCCTGTGGAACTTGGACTCACAGTGGACGGCGACGAGGAGCACGCCTACATGCAGTGCGTGGACCCTGGCGAACCCTACACAGATGGCGGCACAGTCATATTCCAGGTTAGGGGACTCAGATAAGCTGGAAGGGAAACCATGTTCTCAGACTGCAGATTCGGCTCCGTGACCTACAGGGGACGTGAATACAGATCAGACATCGTGGTGCACGTTGATGGGAGTGTGACACCAAGGAGGAAGGAGATATCAAGGAGGAAATACGGGACATCCCATGTCATGGCAGAGGAGGAACTTGAGGAACTCCTGGAAGAGAAACCTGAATCCATAATCATAGGCTCAGGGGTCCATGGAGCCCTTGAAACCGGGTTCAGATCAGATGCAACAGTTCTTCCCACCTGTGAGGCCATAAAGAGGTACAATGAGGAGAGGAGTGCCGGTAGGAGGGTTGCGGCCATAATACATGTGACCTGCTAATCGACAAGGCCCTCCATGTAAAGCCGGGCCCAGTAGTACCTCAGCATCCTCCTCCTTTCGGTGCAGTCCGGCATCTCAGATTCGAGGATACCCCAGAACCTCGGGCTGTGATTCATCTCCCGGAGGTGGGCCAGTTCATGGAGCACCACGTACTCCACCATCCTGTCCGGGAGATGGGAGAGGAGGGTGTTGAAGCTCAGATTGCCCCTGGAGCTGCAGCTACCCCAGCGGGACCTCATCCTCCTGAAACGGACCCTCCCATATTCGACGCCCAGGACATCAGAGTAATGGTCCAGGAATCCGCTGACCAGTGATCTCAGTTCCTTATCCCGCCGGTACTCCAGTTCCATGTCAGATGCCCTCTCAAGCATCTCATGGAACTCATGGATCTTCCTCTGGATCCAGTCACTCCTGGATGATAGAACCTCCATGGGGTCCCCGGTGAAATCTGCGGGGAGTATCAGGCGCAGGCTGTCGAATCTCAGCTCAATCCTCGGGTTCTTAACCCTCCTGTATATGACCTCACATCTGACCTCCAGGTCCCCGGCCATGAATCTGTCCATTTTATCACTGATACCTCTCAAATATTTTCATAAGATCTTCCTGTGCTTCATCGGCGATCTGCCTTCTTTTGGGCGCATCCTTCGGGAGGTTCCTCAGGAGGAAAACCCTTATGATTCTCATAACATTCCTCTTAACGCTCTCCTGGGACGTCCATCCAGGGAATATGTTCCCATCAACCTCCTCTGTAAGGGCAACAGCATATTCCTTCAGTTTATCCTCTGGTATACCTCTACCCCTGAGGGTCATCAGGACCGCGAACTCCTTCTCGTCAAGACCGAGCTCCTTCATTCTGCGCTCCTCCTTCCAGATCTCTCTTATGATGGCAGCGCCCTCCCTGTAGAGTTCCTCGTAGTCCATGGTTTTCTCCCTCCACTGTTCCAGGAGGCGTTCAACCTTTTCAGCCACCGATTCATAGATGGGGTTCCTTGTGCCATTCCTGAGGACATATGAGTTGAGTGTGTAGACTGTTAAGGCAGCCTTATCCCTTATATCCCTGACCTTCCTGAGGTTTTCAAAGTAATCGGAGTCAAATTCTATTACCGGGAGTTTACTTTCTATTTCCCTGAACTCTGTGGTCCTGTGGATGTATTTGAGGGTTTTCTGGTAATACCTTTCAGTTTCGGCTTCAACTGATGGTTTCCTTGATACGACTCTCTGATAGTATGTGTAGATGACCGTGAGCCACCTGTAATCCTTGAGGCCATGCCTTATGAAGGGCTGGTCAGAGAGCAGCTCGAAGAGCCTTCTGAGTTCACGGTAATTCTCTGTGAATTTCTTTTCGAGTTCTTCATCAGAGGTTATGAGTTCAACCGCGTCGGAGAGGACCTCAATATCCATCCCATCCCATTCAAGGTCGCTGAAGATCCTGAGGGTCTCCCTGAGTAGCTCCTCGTATTCCCTCTTCATGGATTCCATATCGTATACTGCGCCCTCATACTCCTCCTTACTGTAGAGCTCAAATGCGCGCCTCAGTTCCGCCCCCATGACTCCAATGTAATCTATTATGAGGCCTGCCTCCTTGACGTCCCTGTAGGGTCTGTTTGTTCTTGCAACTGCCTGCAGCAGTCTGTGTTCCTTCAGTGGCTTGTCGAGGTACATGGTCTGGAGTATGGGTGCGTCGAATCCTGTGAGGAGCATATCCGTCACTATGAGTATCCGGGGGTTCCTATCAGGGTCCCTGAACCTTTCCAGTACCAGGTTTTTAATCTCATGGTGGCTCCTGCCATGGTATTTATCCATGAGTTCCTCCTCATAGGCCCTTATTATCTCCTCGTCCCGTGGAGTGTAGGTCATTACGATCTCAGAGTACTCTGGTGGGAGGTGCCTGTCGAGTTCCCTCTTGTAGAGGACGCATGCCCTTCTGCTTGGAGCCACAACCATGGCCTTGAATCTTCCATCAATGTTCTCTTTGAAGTGTTTCGCGATGTCCTCTGCTATTATCTCTATCCTGCGAGGGTTCTCGAGGATGGTTTTTATGGTGTCCAGTTTCCTTTTAACAGATTCCTCAACGTCCTTCCTTATGGATTCTGGCAGTTCCTCGAATTCCACGCCGATGAATGCCTCCAGGTGTTTCCTGTCAAGGTGGACGTCACCTGCGAGTCTCGGCTGATAGGTTATCTTCACGGTGAAGCCGTCCCTTATGGAGTCTGTTATGAAGTACTGGTGGATGTATTTCTCTTCGGGGGGGTATGCGAACCTATCATAGGTGTCGCGTTCCCTCTTTGATATGGGTGTTCCTGTGAAGCCGAAGAAGAACGCTGATCTCAGCATGTCCTTCATCTGGGCTGCCAGGAGGCCATACTGACTCCTGTGGGCCTCATCAATGAAGACTATGACGTTCTTCCTGTCCATTATGGTTTCTCCTCCATGTTCCCTGAGTTCGGCTGTTATATCATCAAGTTTGTCTGTGAATTTCTGTATGAGTGTTATGAAGAGGCCCCTCTTTCCCCGGTAGTCATCGCTGGCTATTGTTCTCTTTAATTCTGCTATGGATTCTATTCTCTCAGGCTGGTGGATTTCCAGTGCCGCGAGTTCTGCGTATAACTGTTCCTCAAGTTCTCTGCGGTCCACTATGAAGAATACTGTTGGGTTCTCCAGTTCCTTCATCCTGTAGAGTTTACTGGCCGCGAATATCATTGTCAGGGTTTTGCCTGATCCCTGCCAGTGCCATATAAGGCCCCTGTTCCTTTTATCTTCTCCCCTGATGTTCCTCAGGACCCTTTCAACTATCCTCTCAGCTGCATGGTACTGCATGTGCCTTGCTATTACCTTGGTTGTTGATCCGAATTCTGTCCTTATGTAGATGTAGTTCCTGATGAAGTCGAGCACCCGTTCTGGTCTGAGGAGTGGGAGTATATCTGCGGCAGGGAGTCCTGTATGGTGCTCATGGTCCTGTTTTCTGGATTGTGGAGGGAGTTTACCATCCGTCTCATTCCACTCGAAGGTGGGGACCTCATCAAGCCAGGGAACTACCGGGAAGTACCTTGCAAAGTCTTCAGCAGCGACACCCATCTGTACGTATTTGTAGAGTTCCGGTACTGTCTTCTCATAGTCCTTTATCTGCCGGTAGGCGTCCGCCCATGTCTCTGACATCCCCACGGGGTTTTTGAGTTCTATGTTCACGAGGGGGATGCCGTTGATGAAGAGCATTATGTCTGTCCTTATGGTCTGGTCACCGCGACGGAATACGACCTGCCTTGATGCTGTGAATGAGTTGTGGCCCGGGGTATCGTGGTCAAGGATTTTGACCTTCCTGGGTTCCCCTGTTGTGGCAGATTTTATGTAAACGCCATTTTTAAGGTATTCAAGTATCGATTTGCATCCCTCAATGCTTGCTGCTTTACCCCGGAGCTCCTGGATGACCTGCTGTATATCATCATCCTCTATATACTGGTTGATCCTTCTTATGGAGTCTATCAGCTCAGATTCTATGAGGGGGTTTTCAGGGTCATCCCTCCCAAGTTCGGCGGCCGGTATATCATTCCAGCCCATTCCCCTCAGTTCCTTCATGAAGTAGTCTTCAAGGGCCTCCTCATTTAATTTCATGTTCTATCCCCCCTATGATGTTATTCTGACCCTCCTTTTACCTGTCAGGAGGTCGTTCATGAGCCCCCTCTTTATATTTTCAAGTTTAACCTTCCTCTCCGTGAGGAGCTCGAGCCTTCTGTCCACATCCTGGAGTATCTCTGAAATCCTTTTCTGCTCCTCAAGAGGGGGTACCGGTAAATAAATTTTTTCCAAAGTTTTTTTATTGAGTTCTTTGAACGTGCTGCCTCCGCTGAGGTCTTGCAGGCGTTTTTTATTTATTAATAGATAATATGCAAAATATCTCGTGTCAACATGTGATTTAGGGACTAGTGCTTTGCATCCTTGATTAAACACACATTCAACCGTATTCAATGCAACGTATCCAACTGGTGCTCTTGTTGAGATGAGAATGGAAAGTTTAGGGATAAGATTAAGATTTGTTCTTTTCAGCGCCTTCACAGTAACCTTTCTTTCGCTGTCTGCTATCATAATCCCGTTAAGATTACTCATATCAGCAGGTGTAACCCAAACAACATCACCATCATCCCAGAACTCATCTATTTTAGTTGATGGTGTAGTTCCAGTAAAAACATCAAAAACTTCCGAAACTCTGGAAACACCCCAATCCACAGGAATCCTGCCAACATGAGAATCCTTAAATTCCGTATGGTTGATGCCCTCCATCAGAAGCCTCTGCATGAGACCCCTCTTAAGTTTCTCTGTAACCCCTATCTCCTTATTAACCTTCTCTATCGCACCATCAACATCCTGGAGTATCTCTGAAATCCTTTTCTGCTCCTCAAGAGGAGGAAGAGCCATCCTAAATTTACTAATTGCTTTCCACGATGTCCTTGGATGGTTAGTTCCTGAAGTCGTAGATACTGCTCTTTGAATAAATTGATTTGTATGAATAAAATAGATAAGAAATTCAGGAATTATCCTATCGGAGGGTGTTAAGACTATTAAATCCGTTGAACAAATTCCATTTATATCCGCTAATACTGCTTTATCGAGATACGGTCTCAGTTTACCATATAAAATATCTCCAGTGTAAAATCTGTACTTTGTACTGCGGATACCTTCATCAGACACATATTCACAAAGTTTAGTTTCTCCAGATCTTATATGTTCTAACCCAACAAAATTATTTTTACCTTCCCCCGCGGGTTGAATGGACTCTCTTCTCTGATCCACAACCTCACCCAAACTGACAACATCCCAATCCACAGGAATCCTGCCAACAGGAGAATCCTTGAATTCCACAGTATTCACATTTTCACCCCCATATACCCAAGTTCATCCAGGTAACCCCTTATCCTCTCATCAACTTCAGCGAGTTCCTCCTCGATCTCTGAGAGGCGCATCCACTCACCCGCCACATCAATATCCTCGAGCTCCTCCTCAGGGAATGCGTAGAGGGGCACGTTCAGATTATAATCATTCTCACGGATCTCATCAAGGTCAACAACCCTTGAGAATCCATCATCATCCTGGAACTCCCTGTAGGCCTCAAGTATCCTCTCAATGTTCCCATCAGATAGGATGTTCAGCTTCCTGACCTCAGGGTGCTTCTCATACTCCTCACCTGCATTGATGAAGAGGACCTTACCCCTCCTTTCCTCATCCTTATCCTTGTTGAGGATTATTATTGCCCCCGGGGCACCTGTATTGTAGAATAATTTTTCAGGGAGAAGTATAACCGCCTCTATGAGGTCGTCCTCCAGTACAGCTGACCTTATACTCTTCTCACGGCCACCCCTGAAGAGGCAACCATTATCTATAACCACACCTATCCTCCCGTCATCCTTGGCAGAGGCTATCATGTGCTGTATCCATGCCCAGTCAGCGGACTGCTTGTTCACAAATCCGTACCTGAATCTCTCCCTCCAGTAATCCCCCTTCTTGAGGGTGTCCTCACCGTAACCATCCTGGTTCCATGGTGGGTTGGCTATCACTACGTCGAACCTCATGATCCCGTCTGATTCCTTGAATTTGGGGTAGAGGAGTGTGTCACCATGGGCTATGTGGTGATCCTTTATGTCATGTATGTACATGTTCATTGATCCTAAGGCCATTGTCTTCCTGTTGACCTCCTGTCCGTAGAGGAAGAGCCTTTCGGCCTCACCATAGGTCTCCTTAACGTACTTGTGGGATATTATGAGCATACCATTGGACGCTGATGCCGGGTCGTAGACGCTTTCGCCGGGTTTTGGGTCGAGTATCTCGACCAGTAGCCTTATAACCTCCCTGGGTGTGTAGACCTCGCCCTCCTTGGCCTTGGTTGGGGCGAAGTATCTCAGTATCCATTCATAGGCGTCTCCAAGGATGTCGGGGTCAACGTTTGTGAGTTTCTTCTCACTGAATAGTTCAACGAGCTGCCTGAGTATCTCCCGGTTCTCCTGACTCTGTGTGAACTCCACGAAGTCAAAGGCGTCCACCACGTCCTTGAAGGCAGGGTTGAGTTCTGCGAGGTTCTTGAGGGCCCCTGCAAATTTTATGGGCAGGTTCTCAACGTCCTTCCTTATGTTGTCCCACAGGTAATCCTCCTTTATGTCAAGGTCATGGTATGCACTGTTACGTGCCTCAAGCCTCGCCTCCTCCTCACTGAGGCCATACTCCTTTATGGCATCCTCGTATGCCTTCTGGTACTCCATCATCCACTTGTCACTCATCTGTTTCATGAACAGGAGGACCAGGATGAACTTGTAGTCGACCCTTGTCCTTATGAGGTCTGCTGCCCCCTTGAGTATCCTCTCTATGTCTGCACGGCCAAGTTTATCGTCCTTGAGGGTGAGGTAATCCTGTATGATCTCTGATTTGGGTCTGAGCATGTAGATACTTCTTCTCTCATCAGCGGGATCCTTTCTTGTCTCTATCCACCCCTTCTTCCTCATCTCGGATATTGCAGCTGAAAGGGACTTTTCATCAATTAGATGTTCCTTTCCAAGTATTTCAAGGGCCTCAGTGCTCCTGAATTCCCGGTCCTCAAATTTATCCCAGAGGAGGTCATATTTTTCTTCAAGCCATTTTGGTAGTTTCATATTATCACCTTCAGTTAAGGTGGCAGTCCTGCCTGCAATGATCCATGTCCAGATTATACAAGCTAATTAACTTACTACTTGTATAATTTATAACTTTTAATATAAATATCTTTGTGCGGTATGGTGCTGTAAACCAATTACATAGCATGTCATTTCAAGGTCCAGGTTCATTATCCTCATCATCATCCTTATATTCCAGTCCACAGAAATATCACCCCGGAGTGTTAAACATGAAGGTTCCAAGATGCATGAGTACACAGCATCCAGACAATGTGAACCCGCCGTTCTTTGCAGCAGAACCTGAACTGGGTGGTGAAGACGAGATAAGGGAGGCCTACTATGTCTTCTCACACCTCGGCTGTGACGAGCAGATGTGGGACTGTGAGGGCAAGGAAGTTGACAACTACGTCGTTAAGAAGCTCCTAACAAAGTACCAGGCCTTCTTCAGGGACCATGTCCTGGGGGAGGACCTCAGGTTAACCCTCAGGGTTCCCAACCCCACCGTGGAGAGGGCCGAGGCCAAGATACTCCTGGAGACCCTTGAGAGCATACCGAGATCCTATGACACCGCAGGCCTCTTCTACGGGATGGACGTAGCCCCTGTATTCGAGGTCATACTACCCATGACCTCCTCCAGCAGCTGCCTCAACCGGATCCACAGCTACTACCTGGACTTTGTGAAGGGAAAGGAGAGGCTGCAGCTCGCAGATGGTGTGACCGTCAAGGAGTGGATAGGTGAATTCCGGCCCGACGAGATCAACGTTATCCCCCTCTTTGAGGACTATGAGGGGATGCTCAACGCAGCCCGTATAACAGGGGAGTACCTTGATGGTAAGGACCTCACAGGGCAGAGGGTATTCCTTGCAAGATCCGACCCGGCAATGAACTACGGTATGGTCTCAGCCACCATACTCAACAGGATAGCCCTCAGAGACTTCAGGGCCCTTGAAGAGGAGAGTGGGGTTAAACTCTACCCCATCATCGGTATGGGTTCAGCCCCATTCAGGGGAAACCTCAGGCCAGATAATGTGAGGGACGTTACAGGGGAATACAGCGGGGCATACACATTCACTGTCCAGTCCTCCTTCAAGTACGACCATGAACCCTCAGAGGTCATAGGGGGGATAAGGGAGCTGAGGTCTGCAAAACCTGGCAGGGCATCTGATATTGATACCGACCGTGCCCTTGAGATAATCTCAGCCTACTGTCGGGAGTACCGGAGGCAGGTCATGGACCTCGTGGATATCATAAACAGGGTTGCAAGGTACGTCCCGGGCAGAAGGAAGAGGAAGCTCCACATCGGACTCTTTGGATATGCCAGGAGTATGGGTAACGTTTCACTTCCAAGGGCAATAACATTCACCGCAGCCCTCTACTCCCTGGGGGTTCCCCCTGAGGTTCTGGGGTTCAATGCACTGTCCTCTGAGGACTTTGAATTCATAGAGGATGTCTACCCTGGTCTCAGGCGCGACCTTGGAGATGCTCTGAGGTACGCCAACCCTGACTCGCCATTCCTCAGCCCTGAGGTTAAATCCGCGGTTGAGGAGTACATTGAACCTGAATATGATGAGGACCACCGCAGGGTCACTGATGAAATCATAAGGGCCCTCAGGGTTAACAGAACCGCCAACCTCCAGGAACTCATACTTGAGGCTGCAAGCCAGAGGAGGTTCCTGGGGTAACCTCCCTTTTTTCAACCCCACATTACAAAATATTAAAAATAAAAGTTCTGGAACAAATTCCCCCTTTTCAACCCCCCATATTACAAAATATTAAAATAATTTAAGAAACATAATAAATCTGGGGGTTGTTTTATGGATAATGTTGAAAGACTTAAAATGATTGAGAAGTCCCCTATAACCTTTGAGGGACTCCGTAAACTGAACATTGCGGCCGGGACACTGCACCTCCTGCAGGGTCTCCTGATGGTTGCACTGGGATACCTTCTGACCTGGGACAGGGACATATACACTTTCTACCTGAAGTTCAAGGTGATATCCCTGAACCCACCGTCCTTCCAGGTGCTCCCGAACCCGGAGGTGGCGTTCACGGTTAGCTACCTTGGGGTGATACTTGCATCGTTCCTGCTGATCTCTGCGGTGGCACACTTCACCATTGCCTTCCTGAGGAATGAGAGTTACGTTGAGAACCTCAAGAGGGGGATGAACCCCTACCGCTGGTACGAGTATGCGTTCTCCAGTTCAATAATGATCGTCATACTGGCCACCTTTGTGGGTGTGTGGGACCTCTGGTCACTTGTGATGATCTTTGTGCTGAATGCCTCAATGATAATGTTCGGTTACCTCATGGAGAAGATCAACCAGTACACCGAGAAGATCGACTGGTCACCCTACCTCCTTGGCTGTATTGCTGGTTTCACGCCGTGGATCGTCATTGCAGCATACTTTGTGGCGGCCCTTGGTTCATCAGAGACCCAGCCACCTGACTTCGTGTACCTAGCACTCCTCCTCTACTTTGTGATGTTCAACACGTTCTCCATCAACATGCTGCTCCAGTATAAGGGTGTCGGTAAGTGGAGGGACTACCTCTACGGTGAGCGGGTGTACATTATACTGAGCCTCGTTGCCAAGACCATACTGGCCTGGCTGGTATTTGTAGGGGTCTTCTCACCATTCTAACCGCCAGGTCTTCCAACCATTCTAATTTTATTTTTACCGTAACCGCAAACTATTTATATGGCTTCCACTTAACACATATTTTGCCGATATGAACTGTTTTTCAGATACAGTCCCGTGGGGTAATGGCAATCCTGATGGACTCTGGATCCATCGATAGCGGTTCGACTCCGCTCGGGACTATTCCCCCCAAAACCCCCTCTTTATCGAAACCTATTTATTATGAACCTCACCACCTATTAACTGTCATAGTCCCGTGGGGTAGTGGTAATCCTGCTGGGCTTTGGACCCGGCGACAGCGGTTCGACTCCGCTCGGGACTATCAAATCAACTTATTCTGTGTCTAGAATGGAAAAACTTCTCATAATAGGTGTCAACACAAGACCCGTCGCTGAATCAGCCTTCAGGGCGGGTTACAGTGTCTACTCTGCATCCTACTACTGCACCCTGGACTTTCGTGGATACACGGAGAGGAGGTGCATCCTCCAGGAGCGAAGGGGTGAAAGCTGCGGGAGGTTCCAGGAGAACTTCAGCACAGAGAAACTCCTTGAAGCAGCATCGGATTTCATGGAAAGGGCTGATGGTATAATACCCCTCACAGGGGCCCCTGGACTTCCAGAGAATAAGGTGCTAGGTAACCCACATGCAGACCACGTGGAGGACAAGTACAGCTTCTATCAGAGGATAAAGAACTCATACCCCACTCCAGAGACCCACCTCATCACCGACCCCCAGGAGGCCCTGGAGATTGTATCTGGTGGGGAGAAGAGGTACCTCATAAAGCCTGTGAGGGGTGCCGGTGGCTTTGGTGTGATGGATTTCCAGGAGGCCAGCGGCGAGTTCCTGCTGCAGGAGTACATTGAGGGTGTACCTGTGAGTGCCTCGGTGCTATCAACGGGTTCTGAGGCAGTGACGGTCCTTACAAGCAGGCAGATCATCAAAAGGGACATCCCTGGATTTGAGGGCCAGTTCATCTACGCCGGTAACATAACACCCGGGCCCCGTGGTGTGATGGAGGAGATGGCAGAGGACCTCATACTTGACCTCTCGCTCAGGGGCTCCAATGGTGTCGACTTCATAATGAAGGGCTCTGAGCTTTATGTTGTGGAGGTGAACCCCCGCATCCAGGGGACCTTTGAGTGTGCCGAGGCATCTCTTGGTATAAACATGACTGAGGCCCATGTGACGGCCTGCATGGGGGAACTCATTGAAAAACCAGACCCTCGCAAGTATGCTGTTAAGAGGATACTCTACGCCCCCTCAAGGTGCATGGTGGGTGAGATAAAAATCCCTGGAGTCCATGACCTCCCATTCCCCGGTGCAATAATTGAAAAGGGTGAGCCCCTCGTAACTGTGCTGGCTGCACATGAAACCCCTGAAAGGGCGTTCTCAGCTGCATCAATAAAGTGCTCAATGATCAGGAAAAGATTGAAAGCCCTCTAGACACAAAATAGTGACACCCTGAAGTGCTCAATGATCAGAAGATTGAAAACTATGTTATATTATGCCAAGAAGCAGGAGTATCAGTATTATGGTGCCTATGGTTATGAGCACTGTGCTCAGAATCATGCCACCTGTCATTAAAAGGAAGAGTTTCGCCCTTCTATCCGGGTCCTTAAGGTACTCCTTAAGCGGATCCTTACTCATATCATCAACCTCCATTAAAATTCCCTCACAAGGAATATGTACTGTGTTGCCGTTGGAAACCTCGCCCTCAACACCCTGATCTCGGGCCTGTAGATGTAGATCTCATCCCCCTCATCATCCCTGCCAAGAACCTCACCTACCACCTTAACCTCAACCTCACCAGCTATCCTTGCACCGGATGTATCCGATTCTATCTCAATGTAGATGGGTAACCTCAAACGGCGTGCCTCCTGGGGGGTCAGCATGTCCCTGAGCTCCTCAAGTTCAGCCCACTTGAACCTGTGCCTCGTACCATCAGAACCAATGACGTGGGGTTTGTCCTCCCCCATGAGCTCCTCCAGGGTCTTTCTCCTGGATGGAAGGTGCTTGTTGAGGTTGAAGATCTCCTTCTTTATGAGCCTGTCTGACCTGTCACCTCTCATCGTATAGGCTATGTTTTATATTCTATAAAAGATTAATATCTTAACTGGATGGAGGGTGGACCTTGGATATTGATATAGAGCAGTGCAGGGAAAATGATAAGATAAAGGAGATAATAAGTAGCAGCGGACTCCCCATAAAGTACATAAAACTTCTTCTGAGGCTCTCCGACGGCATATACATAAATGGGGTTAACTACAACGTTAAGATAACAGATGATGGTGTTTCAATCCTCCTCATATCCTCCAAGCCAGATAACAGGACAGGCGTATTCAGGACAGGCGCCCTCACCAACATATTCTACCGTATACGTGAAATTGAAAAGGAGAACGAGGAGATTGAAACCGAAACCCGTGTCAGTGACGGCCTGATAGAGGTAAGGATCCAGTTTGGCTGATGGGTGGTGGGTGATGGATCCAGAGGATTACCGGAACATCCTGATGGAACTTGCAGACTTCAGTGAAATCGACACATCAACCATCGCATCAACCAGAAAATCCCTCATGGAACTCACTGAGAGGAGAGAACAGTTACTTGAGATCCGGAAGCGAATAAAGAGGGATATTCGGGGGGCTCAAATCTACTACCTGGATCGGATGGCAGAGATAAGAAGTGAGGTTGAGTGCCTCAAGGAGAACTCATCCGCACTTAAAAGAATAATAACAGGTAACCCTGCAGCTGCCCAGACAAAGGCCATGAGACAGCTCCATAGAAACCGTGATGCCCTTATTGAAACCTACAGGGAACTCCTGGAGTACACAGGGGAACTCCTGGAGTACACCGAGGACCTTATGATTGAACTCTATGAGTTAATGAAGTCATTTCTTGGATAAAAGATCCTTTTTTTACTCTATGAACTATAAAACCATAGACTCTTTTAAATTAAAAAAAGATTAGTGGGTTAGCTCAACAGGGAGGATTATGAGGACTCCCAGGAGGTCGTTCCTGCTTATTTTACCATCCACTGCAGCCACAAAGGTAGCATGGTCAGCCTTACGGTCCATGCTTATTGGTAGGGGTGTCTCCTCCCCGGCCGCTATCGGATGACCCAGGGGGTTCGTGGCGTAGGCACACATGAAGACTATGTGGTTTGCGGGTATGCTGATCTCCTTTATCTTCACGGGTTTTGCCTCGCCGGCCCTCACCTCAATATCCTCATCTGCAATGATGGCCCTGAGGTTGCCGTAGACCTCACCCATCCTGAAGTCAACAAGCTCCCTCTTATACCTCTCCTCGGCCTCACGGACCTGGCCGAGCCTTGTAAGTATCCTAACCATCACTCCATCTCCATGGATTTTTTGATCATCTTCAACCTGACGAAGTTCTCCCTCTCCATCTCCTCGAGCCTCATCTCAATGTACTTGACGGTGTTCTTGAGTCTCGGGATTATGATGTGCTCAAGGGCGTTGACCCTTCGCTTGGTTGATTCTATCTCACCGGCAAGGAGCCTTATGGTCTTCTCGATTTCACCGAGTTCTATTATGAGTGCCAGGGACTCCTCGAATTTCCTGGCTGCCTCGTCAAGTTTGACTGATGTGTCCACAAGGCCATAGCCACGCTCAACCACCGTCCTCCTGGTTGCACGGGCATCCACGACAGGGACCACGACACCCATTATGCTCCTTGAGTCTATGTCAACCTCCACTGACTCCCTCACTGACATTGCGGCCCTCTCAACCGCGGCATCACCCATGAGTACCTGGGCCTCTGTGAGGTCCATGAAGGCCTCCCTGAGGTGCTCCTCCACCTTTTCACGGGAACCCTTAACCCTCTCAAGGATGTTGAAGAACTCCATGATAAGGGCGTTCCTCTTCTCCTTGAGGAGACTGTAACCCTTAACAGCGAGTTTCTCCCGCTGCTTGAGTTTCAGGAGCTCCATCCTCGTTGGGTTGATCCCCTCAATCATTTCCTGTGCCATCTGCTACCTCTCCTGAAAAAATATGTTGGGTGTTTATTCGGCACCCGGGAGGTACTTGGGTATGTGCTCCTCGCGGACCCTCTTGAGTTCGGATCTTGGCAGGAGTGACAGGAGCTCCCAGCCAAGGTTGAGGGTCTCCTCTATGGAGCGGTCCTCATCACGTGCCTGGGTGATGAAGCGTTTCTCAAATTCATCGGCGAATTTGAGGAACTTCCTGTCCCTCTCTGTGAGGGCCTCCTCACCCACAACAGCCATGAGGTCCCTCAAATCACGACCCTCGGCGTAGGCACTGTAGAGCTGATCAGAGACACCACTGTGGTCCTCACGTGTCCTTCCCTCGCCGATACCACCACTCATGAGCCTTGATAGTGATGGCAGCACATCCACCGGTGGGTATATGCCCTTACGGTGGAGGTCACGGCTCAGCACTATCTGGCCCTCTGTGATGTAACCTGTGAGGTCAGGTATCGGGTGGGTTATGTCGTCCTGTGGCATCACAAGTATTGGCATCTGGGTGATTGACCCCTCCTTGCCAACTATACGGCCTGCTCTCTCATAGAGGCTTGCAAGGTCGGTGTACATGTAACCCGGGTAACCCCTTCGGCCTGGGACCTCCTCCCTTGCAGCTGATATCTCCCTGAGGGCCTCACAGTAGTTTGTAAGGTCAGTGAGGATAACGAGCACGTGCATGTCGTGTTCAAAGGCGAAGTACTCTGCTGTTGTCAGCGCCATCCTTGGGGTGATGATACGCTCAATGGCAGGGTCGTCTGCCAGGTTCATGAACACTGTAACCCTTTCAAGGGCGCCTGTCCTCTCGAAGTCCCTCATGAAGTAGTTTGCCTCTTCGTGGGTGATACCCATTGCCGCGAAGATAACCGCAAATTCGCTCTCCTCTGCAAGCACCTTTGCCTGCCTTGCGATCTGTGCGGCCAGTTCGTTGTGGGGAAGCCCTGAACCTGAGAATATCGGGAGTTTCTGACCCCTCACAAGGGTGTTCATTCCGTCGATGGTGGATATACCTGTCTGTATGAACTCCGCAGGGAACTCCCTTGCAGCGGGGTTCATTGGGCTACCGTTGATGTCGAGTTCCTTCTCAGGGATGATTTCAGGGCCGCCGTCTATTGGTTTCCCTGTACCGTCGAATATACGGCCCATCATGTCAAGGGATACGCCGATCTTGGCTGTTTCACCTGTGAACCTTATCTTTGTGGTCTCTGTGTTGAGGTCACTTGTACCCTCAAAGACCTGGACGACAGCCAGGTCCTCCTTTACCTCAAGGACCTGTCCCCTTCTCTTCTCACCTGTGGGTGTTTCAATCTCCACTATCTCACTGTAGGCAACCCCTTCAACACCCTCAACAATCATCAGAGGCCCTGAAACCTCTGTGACTGTGGTGTATTCTCGGGTTTTGATGTTAACGTTCATCTTCACACCTCACCACATTCCTTGACGATCCTCTCCTGGATCTCCTTGATTCTTGCCGGGAATTCATCTTCGGGTATGTACTTCATACGCCCTATGTCCTCCTTGACCGGGAGGGCTATGATGTCCGCTGCTGGCGCACCCTTCTCAAGTGCTGCTGTTGCATTCTTGTGGAACATTATGATTGTCCTGAGCATCTCGAACTGCTTTGATGGTGAGCAGTATGTGTCAATCTCATGGTAGGCGTTCTGCTGGAGGAAGTCCTCCCTTATCATCCTTGTTGTCTCAAGGGTTATCCTCTCCCTGTCTGGAAGTGCGTCTGGTCCCACAAGCTGGACAATCTCCTGGAGTTCTGCCTCCTTCTGGAGGAGCGCCATTGCCTCGTCCCTTGTGGCCCTCCATTCAGGGTCAACGTTTTTGGCCCACCATTCCTCGACGCTGTCAACGTAGAGTGAGTAGCTCTGGAGCCAGTCAATGGATGGGAAGTGACGCTTATCTGCAAGGGATGCGTCAAGTGCCCAGAAAACCTTACAGATCCTGAGTGTGTTCTGTGTGACAGGCTCTGAGAGGTCCCCACCTGGTGGTGAAACCGCACCAACGACTGACACGGATGCAACCTTGTCCTCTGAACCCGCGGTTGTAACCCTTCCTGCGCGCTCATAGAACTGGGCGAGCCTGGATGCCAGGTATGCCGGGTATCCCTCTTCACCGGGCATCTCCTCGAGCCTTCCTGAGATCTCCCTCATGGCCTCTGCCCACCTTGAGGTGGAGTCAGCCATGAGTGCAACATCGTATCCCATGTCCCTGAAGTACTCTGCTATGGTTATACCTGTGTACACACAGGCCTCCCTTGCAGCCACAGGCATGTTGGATGTGTTTGCTATGAGAACCGTCCTGTCCATGAGGGGGTTACCTGTCTTTGGGTCCTCCAGTTCAGGGAATTCCTTAAGGACCTCTGTCATCTCGTTACCCCTTTCACCGCATCCAACGTAGACGATTATGTCTGCGTCGGCCCATTTTGCAAGCTGCTGCTGGGTAACGGTTTTACCTGAACCGAATGGCCCTGGTATTGCTGCTGTACCGCCCTTGGCGACTGAGAAGAATGTGTCCTGTGCCCTCTGACCTGTTATGAGTGGCACGTCAGGGTCAAGTTTCTTCTTGTATGGTCGGCCCTTCCTCACAGGCCACTTCTGGAGCATCTGCACCTTAACGGTGCCCTTATCGGTTTCCACCTCTGCTATATCATCAAGGACCGTGTATTCGCCCTGGGGCACTATCCTTGTGAGTTTACCCTCAACATTTGGTGGGATCATTATCCTGTGGGTTATTGAGGATGTCTCCTCCACCTCACCGATTATGTCCCCACCCTTAACCATCTGACCCTCCTGGGCCACTGGCTTGAAGGTCCATTTCTTATCCTTTGGGAGTGACGGTACATCCACTCCCCTCTCGATGTAGTCTCCGGTGAGTGCCTTGATGTCCTCGAGGGGCCTCTGTATCCCATCGAAGATTGAACCCAGTATTCCAGGTCCGAGTTCCACTGATAGAGGGCCGCCTGTTCTCTCAACGGTCTCCCCAGGTTTTATACCTGCTGTTTCCTCGTAGACCTGGATGGTTGCTGTGTCACCCTCAAGTTCAATGATTTCTCCTATGAGCTTGTCTTCACCCACCTTGACCATTTCATACATCTGGGATCCTCTCATCCCCTCGGCGATGATAACAGGACCCGCTATTTTTATAATCCTTCCTTCCTGTGTCATTTTACCATCTCAACCCCAATAACTCTTTTAATAAGGTCCCTCAGTGGATCGGTTTCACGTTCTGAGGGCCCTGTTTTATCAGGTATCTCTATTATCATTGGCAGTGCGCTTGAACTTGTGGTTTCCTCAATAAATTCCCTCAGTTCATCCCCAATCTTTTCTGTGACGATTATTATGGAGAAGCCTTCGCCTATAAGGTTCCTTATGGTTTCCTCTGCCTCGTCAGGTGTCTCCACGACGTAGCCTTCCCTGACGCCTCCGAGTCTGAACCCTGTCACGGTGTCCCTGTCACCGACCACTGCAATATTTGAACTCATACCAACATCTCCTTAACCATTGATTCAGGGAACCCTGGCTCCCTCTTGCTTCTTGCTATGACCTTGAGGTTTCGCACCTCGGTTTCCTTCCTGCTGAGGAATCCTATCATTGGTCCCACCCCGAAGGGCTTCTTGAGTGCGAAGTTCCTGGCCATCCTGTTGAGGTTGTCCTCAAGGACGCGCTCGAAGACCGCCACTGAACCTGTTGATGTGTACTCTGATAGTGCCTCTGATAGGATCTGGCCGTAGTCTGTCCCCTCAAGGCCGCTTATAACTCCACTGACGTCCTCTGCCTCCATGAGGTCCTTGAGTTTCCACTCCCTCAGCTGGTAGCCCTGGGGTACTATGTATGGGCTTATGTCATCGTAGCTGAGGCCGTCTGCCTTTGCACGGAGTATCATCCTGAGGTTCGCCACGTCCACCTGTGTACCGAAGTAGCTGTGCAGAATCTTTGTGTTGTCATCTGAGGGGCTTCCAACTGACCTTATGAGGTCCTCCAGGAATTTCCTGTCGAGGGCCGCCTCGATTGGGAGCAGCATACCTGTCTCCTGGTACTGGGAGAGGGCATCCTCCAGTACCTCCGCATATTCTGTTCCCTCAAGACCTGTTACGACCTCCTGAACACTTGAGGCATCCACCAGTCCCTCTATGACCTCATAGATCTCCCCTGCAGGTACTATCAGGTTCACTGTCTCCTCAGCACTTAGACCAGCGTCCTTTGCTGTTATGAGGCTCTTTATGTTCCTTATATCCCACTTCCTGAGGTTTGCCCTGAACGGGTCCCTTATGGATGCAGGCGCTATCTTTGATACTGTCTCATAGGTCTCTGCAAGCTGACTTTCAAGTGCCTTCTCAATTGGGAAGCGGTCAACGTAGCCTGCATAGTCAGGGAGTCCCCTCAGGTAGTTTTTGAACTCCTCCATTGACTCTGTCTCAAGGATCTCTGAGAGCTGTTTCTCGTTTATCAGTCTCCCGATACGTGCCCTGACTCTGGCGTTGGGGTATGCAAAGGGGAATAAATCTAATATAGGTCTTATAGTTGCTATTACAACAATAGCACCTATAATTGCCCCTCCAAGGAGGAGTACGCCTATAAAAGATTCTATTGAAGGGAATCCAAGCGCTGTTACAATTGTTGTGATGCTGTCAGCCATCTGTTATCTCCCCTTTCATTGGAAAAGAACCCTGGCCACCTCTGAACGTAGAGCCTTTTTGAAGCGGGACATCCTGGCCTCTACTGTATTGTTAACCTCAACCAGTCCATCCTTTGTCCTTACCACTGCTCCTCCAATGGTCCTGATACTGTCTCCAACCTCCAGGGTTGTTTTTTTACCTGTCTCGGCTTCCACTTCAGCTGCGATTTTATCAAGAGCAAGGTCAAGGGAGTCATCACCCTCCTTCATGCTTACGGTGAGTTCTCCCCCTCCTATCTCAAGCGCGGCCTCCTTTATCATTGCCTTTAGGGCACTGACATATTCATCTGAGGATGCGGATGCCAGCTTTTCAAGTTCCTCCTCGGCCTTTCTGAAGGCCTCCTGTATTACCTCTTCCCTTGCCTCCAGCTCTGCACGCCTTGCGTTCATCTTGGCCTCTGAGATTATCTGCTGGTACCTCATATCGGCCTGTTTCCTGGCTGACTCCAGGATGCGTTCGCTGGCCATTCTGGCCCTTTTCTCACCTTCCTCTAGTATACCGGCGGCTTCCTTTTCAGCTTCCTGAATGATGGCGTCTGCCTTTGCCTGAGCCTCTGACATTATACTGGAGACAATTTTTTCGGCTCCGGAGCTCATCTAATTAGCCTCCTAGTATTCCGCCGAAGACCATGAGGAGTATGGCAATCAGGAACCCGTAAATAGCCTGTGTCTCTGAAAGGGCTGAGAATATAATACCCCTCGCAAACATGTCAGGGTCCTCAACAACTGCACCCACTGATGATGCTGATGTTATACCCTGACCCATACCTGAACCGAGACCTGCAAATCCTATGGCTGCACCTGCACCCACAGCCACAAGTCCGGCTGTTACATCCAGGCCCTTTCCTCCTCCAAGGAGTCCTGAGAACACCAGGAGAAGTATGGCGATCAGGAAACCGTAGATGGCCTGTGTCTCTGGCAGGGCTGAGAATATAATACCCCTCGCAAACATGTCGGAGTCCTCTGCAACTGCACCCACACTTCCTGCGGCTGCTATACCTTGACCTAATCCTGATCCAAGACCTGCGAATCCTACTGCAACTCCAGCACCTATTGCTGCTAAAGCAGTACCTAATGCTATTTCAACCATTCTATTTACCTCCTTATCTTAGTGAAGTTTCTTTCAGCACGAAATGCGTTGAATTTGTTTTTTCCACCCAGATAGAACTGGGCAAAGAATTCCACATAATGCAGACGAAGTGAGTTTATGAAGGCACCAAGGCTCTGGAAGGCGTTGTTGGCAAGGTGCCCGAACACGAATATTATCGGGGCCAGAACGACTCCAATGACCGGTATCATCTCATAGCTCAGTCCTGTGAGGATGTTAACGGTCATCGCTATACCCCCTGTTGATAGACAGAGGGCCAGGAGCCTGGCATATGATAGGAGTGTACCCAGGAACCCTGATACATCCATGAGGCCAAAGAGGCCGTTGTAGTAGAGCAGCATTGCAGCTGCCAGGATTATCACTGGCGCCCCCAGGAACATTCCTCCGAAGATGTAGAGGATGATACCCAGTTCAAGTATCAGCCAGACTATCTGTGACCCGAGGGCCTCCCTCATGTTCCCTAGCCTTATGTTGTTCCTCGCCCCCAGGATTAAACCGAAGTTGATGTGCAGCACACCAACCGTGAGTGCCATTATGAGTATGTTCTGGGGGTTCACAAATGCGTCTATGGCCGGTATAACCGTTGGAAGCTGAATGTTCAGGAACCGTGGGAAGAAGTCCCCTATGAATCCATTGGTGACCATCCCGAGGATGAAGGCCCATACCCCACAGGACATCATGATTATACCAAAGTCCCTCATGAACCCGTTGACCTTACCAAGGCCCCGGTAGAGTATGAATCCTATGAGTGCATCCAGTATACCGTACCCTGCATCTGTGAGACAGAACCCGAAGAAGAACGGGAACACAAAGGCCATGAAGATCGTCGGGTCGATCTCGTTGTACTTCAGTGGTGAGTACATCTCCACGAAGTTCTCGTAGGGTTTGGCGAATCTGGGGTTGTCCAGAAGCACCGGAACTTCCTCGGGGTTTGGTTCCTCGAGTTCGGTGACGCAGTGGCCCTCGGATGACTCCTCAACAACCTCGATGGCCCTATCGGCCTCCTTGAGGGGCACCCATGCCTCCAGCATCACTGTCTTCTCGGTTTCGCCGAAGAGTGAGAAAACCTCGTTTCGCTCCTTCTCGATTTCAAGCTGTTCTTTGAGGACAAGGAGTTCATCCTCCCATTCACTGTTTATCTCCCTCAGCTTTGAGATGATCTCACTTCTTTCCCCCTCAATTTCCGCAATGCGTGTCTCTGAGGAGGATATGACCTCTGATGGTTTTCCGCTGAGTTCGCTGATCTCGAACCGCTCAAATTCCATTCGCCTGAGGAGTGAGGCCACACTGTCCCCATGTTTCCTTAGGGTTATTATTATTAAAATGCGCTCTGCCTTGGTTTCCCCCTCTCCATCGAAGAGTATCAGTTCATCTGTGATCTCTGAGAGTTTTTCCCTGATTTCATCCAGGTTTTCAGAGGGTATTCTCCCGGCGATTCCGGTTATGTACTTTGAAGAATGGAGATCGGCAAAATCAATATCAAATTCTTTCAGTTTCTCTGCAACTGTCAGGCTTGATTCGAGGCTTGCTTTTTCTGAATCAAGCTCATTCAATTTTTCCTCCATAACCCTGGTCTCTGATTCGACCTTTCCCAGGATTTCCTCGGCCCTTTCCAGGAGTGATTCTGTGTCCAGTTCCTCAACCTCCCTTTTATCAAAGACAGGGGGGTTGATGAACTCCTTCAGGGTATCCTTGAGTCCCTTCTCCTGGGCTGCCACTGAGCCAAGGAAGTCCAGGATACCGCTTGTCTTCATGAGGAGGGATGACACCCTTCCTGTGTATGGTGTTGCCCTCGATGGTTTAAGGATCTGGCGCCACTCTGCATCCTGCTGGATGCGCTCGGAGATGTCATCGATCTGGGTTATTCCCTCCTCATGCAAGGACCGAACCACTGAATCCGAGTACTGGTCCAGGGTTATGATCTTGAGTTTTCGCATCCTTGCCGGTAGAAACATGTTACTCACACTACAAGATACTTTTCACGATAATGCTGGCGGCCTCAGGGACTCTGCCCATTGCCGCTGATTTCATTGTCTCCACTTCACGCTTTGCCTTCCCTGAAATGCTGATGGCTTCCTTTCTGGCCCTTTCCTCTGCCTCCATTATGAGCTCATCGCCCTTCTCACTGGCCTCCCTTTCAGCATTTTCAAGGAGTTCGCTGGACCTGGTTCTGGCGTCATCGATTAGCTGGGATGATTTTTCTCTGGCCTCCTGAATTAACCTGTCAGCGTCATTTTCAGCCTTCTTTATGGTAGTGATAGCTTCCGATATGGTTGTCATGTAAATCACCCTATTAATGCAAAGGTCTATTTCGGGGTATATTTATCTTTTACTATTTTATTCCAGAGTTTATGATACTCAACTAAACCTATTCGGTGAACAAAGCCTTTTGAATCCCTCCCTTGATTCATTGAATCATATTATGAGACTTAAATGAATTTAAGGGTATTATAAAGGTTATTATTTGCTATAAAATGATTTTATGCCGCCTGAAGGTTTATGCTATTCAGGCATTGGTTCAAGGTCTGCGCCGGCAGAGAGGTTCTTCTCCTCCTCGCCGTCGTAGTGTATTTCTTCGATGTCGAAGAATTTTCTGAAGGCCGGTTCACGCACCTTTTCCTCGTATACGTGGGATATGAGTCCTGGGAGCCGTCCTATCATAAACACCCCGGCACCTGTGCGCCAGTCAAAACCCATATCTGAGAGTATCCCGGCGTTGGCACCGTCAACGTTCATCCTGACACCCTTACGCTCAAGGAGTATGTTCTGAACCTCAACCGCAAGCCTTGTGTGTGGGCCGACACAGTCGTACTCCTCTGCAAGGTCCAGGAGCCGCACAGCCCGGGGATCCGCATTATGATACCTGTGCCCGAAACCAGGCACCTTCCGGTTCCTCCGCAGATGATCATCCACCAGCCTCACAGCAGCCTCAGGAATCTCATCCTCAGACTCACACCCTGAAACCGTCTCCTGGAAAAGCTTCATGGACCTCTCAATAGCCCCGGCATGATTCTTACCAAAGGCCAGAAGACCACCAGCAATACACGCATGCACCGGAGAACCAGCAGAGGCAATCATACGGGCAGCCTGCGTACTGGGCGGAGTCACACCATGATCACAGAAAGACACCAGGACAGCCTCCAGCATCCTCGCAACATTACCAGGAGGAAGCTCACCCCTAATCAACAGGTAAACCATCTCAGAAAAAGAAACACCACCAATCAAATCCTCCTGAGAATAACCCCTGGTAACAATCCGATTAGGCTCAACCCTCGTAATGGAAGTCCTCCACTTCGGGGAACCCATCCTGAATACGTTTTCAAGTGAATCCTTTCCTATAGCCATTTATTCACCTCAGAGATCTACAGTTTTATTGTCGCCCTTCTCGGCTCCACACAGCATGCCAGCCTCATTGAGACTATTCTGACGCCGCTGGCCCTCTGAGGCCCCACATTCACCAGGGAACCAAGGGCTGTTGTGGATCCCCCAAGACCCAGGGGTCCTGTTCCGGTACTGTTAAGGGATTCTGTAATGTAATCCTCAATTTCAGACTGCTCATCAAGGCTTCCAGTGGCCATTGCCCTGAGCATAAGGCTCGTGGCCTCAAAATGAGTTCTCCCAATACCTATAACAGGTATGCACGGGGTGCATCCAAGTAAAGGGACCTCTGTTTTCATCCATGTCAGAACTTCCTCAAATACTTTTCTATAGCTGTGTCTGTGAAAAACCCTTCTGGTCCTTGCCCTTATCTCAGGGCCACCCCCAAGGAGGAGAACATGGATTCTGACCTCGTCTCCCGGGACTGAGTCAACAAGGAAGGGTGCTGGGGGAAGTTTTGACGGGTCACTGTAGAGGCCCCGGCTCTGCTCTATCCTCTCAATCTCATCGCCCCGCACAGCCATGGGTCTTCCTGGAAGTTTAAGGAGGCCCTCAGCAATCCCCCTCCTTATGAGGTTAAAGAAGCCACCAGGGAGGAAGGAGTCCTCACCCACCTCAACGATGACGTGGGGTATTCCTGTGTCATCACAGAGGGGTCTGCCGCTTTCTTCGGCTATCCTGGCGTTTTTAATTAGAAGTTCAAGGATCCATGCGGCCTTTTCATCCTCTTCCCTCTCAAGGGCCCGCTTATATGCCCGCATAACATCCGGTGGTGTGGTTGTACCTGCCCTTACAAGGGCATCCCTCACCCGTGCCGCTATATCCAATCTACCTTCCCCCCACAGGTACCGCGAGGTCCTTCCCGGATGAAAACACGGCTTCAGGGTAGTAACGCTCTATCATGTCCCTCACAAGCACAACCTGCCTTATCCTCTCACGGGCCTGTGACTCTGTGGTGTCCCATCCATGGTGTCCCGCCACAGACCCCCCTGTTTTGAGGTAAACCGGGGATGCGTACCTTATGATATCAGGGACCTCGTAGTGTCTTATGAATCCACCGGATGACTTGGGGTTCTCTGTGTGGACATCGATTGAAATGTCAATGGCCTCCCTTATTGCTGCAAGCATGGGTATCTGGAGGTCCCTCACAGGGTTGAGGGAATCAGCACCTATATCCTGAAGGAGACGTGCTGATGCAGGGTTACCGTGCCCGCAGTGGGCTGAGACCTTGAAGTGGAGGTCAGCTGGCAGTTCACCGTCGCCTCGCATCCTCCCGAGAACCCAGAGGAGTCCCTCGTCGTAGACCACTATGCCCCTCACACCGAGTTCAGCAGCCCTCCGAACATCCTCAACCGCATACACCATGTTGTCGTATCCCCTGAGCCTGTAACCTATCCTTGAACCCTCAGGGGTCCTTGCAGATGCACTTGTATCGTAGGTTGCCCTGGGACCCACACTCAGGAAGAGTTCTATGCCGGCTTCACGGGCCAGTTCAGCCATCTCCTCAATCTCATCGTCGGTGAGGAGCATTATACCCTTTGTCTGGGTTACCCTGTGGACCCTGACGTCATGTTCTTCCATGGCATCTAGGAGGGCCCTCATGGCCCCAGGCCTCTGTATCCCTGGGACCTCAAAGCGGTACTGTCCGCCATCACTGAATCTCTTCTCTGATTCACCTTCGGGGACTCCTATTCCGATTCTATCAAGGTATCTGCGGGTTTTTTCCAAACTTTTCACCTCCAGTTTTAATTATACCCTTTAATCAGTAGCCCAGAGGAGTGTTCTGAGCATTTGTCAATGAAGCCAGTATCAAGCAGGAGCTCCGCCCAATGTATCAGTCAAGGACCTCAGAGATTATCTCTGAGATACTCTCTGACCATGCCCCCCTCAGGATATCCAGTTTATCTGTCCTGTAACCCGGGTTCAGGAGTTTGAACTTCTCAAGGATGTCCTCCCGGGTGTAGGGGTCCTCTGGTTCCCCTGATGGGAGTTCTCTGAAGGCTGTGTGGACACTGCCATCCCTGAGTCTCACTGTAACACGTGCAGGTCTCCTGTTCTTCATTTCCTGCATCTCTGGATCCACCATTATCCTGATCTTTGATGCAGTTTCCCTGACATCAGGGGCCATCTCAAGGTCCTCAACCCTAATATCCCCTTTCTCGAGGATTATGGCCAGTGAAACAGGCAGGCTCTGCCTCACCGCCTCAACCGTTTTTGGGGAATAGCTGTCGTGTTCTGCTGCAATCTCATAGGTCTCCACGAGGACCTCATCTATATCTGAGGCGGAGAATCTGGTCATTCCAAGTATTTCAAGGGCGCAGTCAAGGGTGGAGTGAAGGTGCCTGCAGACAGGGTACCTCTTGAGGTAAACGTCTCCTATGTGGAAGACGCCGGTTTCAGGTACCTCTGATGGGGGCTGGCACATTGCATTGAGGAACCCCTCCTTTCCCTCAATTATGGACTCTGCCCCTGTGAAACCCTCCAGTGCAAGCTTTGCAGATATGAGTCCTGACTGGGCCGCCCTCCCGGCGTGCAGGTGCTTGCCCATTGAGCCGGCATGGTCTGATTCAAGGAGTCCTGCTGCCTGGGTCCCTGCAAGTCCCAGTGCATTGACTGTCTCCTCACAGTCAAGGCCCATTACGCTGGCTGCGGCTGCGGCGGCCCCGAATGTGCCACAGGTACCTGTGGTGTGGAAGCCCCTCTTCCTGTGGCCGGGGTTTGCGAGGAGACCCATGAAGATGGCCACCTCATAACCTGCCACAAGCCCTGCTATGAACTCCCTGAACTCTGCATCCAGGGCCTCTGCAGCTGCGAGTGCCGCGGGGATCACGCATGCCCCTGGATGCAGCTGGGCCCCCCTGTGGCCGTCATCAAGGTCAAGGTTATGGGCGAATATGCCATTGAGGAGGGCAGCCCTTTCATCAGAAGCCCTTCCATGGCCTATGACCGTCGAATTTCCCTCTCCGGTACCCAGTGCCCTGAGTGCCAAAAGACCGCTCCTCTCCCCTGAACCCCTGAGTGAGACGCCCAGAAAGTCCAGGAAGCATATCTCCGCCCTTTCAAGGATCTCAGGAGGGAGGTCCCTGTATGAGAGTGATGATACAAATTCTGCAAGCCTTCCTGTCATCATTGATGCTACTATGTTGCCTTTAAATATAACAGTGATTGTTATAAAGTTTCCCATTTTTTATTAATTCAGAGGGATAACAGCTTCCAGCAACCCTCCTCTACCTCACCAGAGGGCTAAGGACCTCCATCAATCCCCACTCTCTACCTAACCCAGCCAGATGGGTAAGAGCCGCCAGAAATTCCCATCCTCACAAGCTGCTTTGAGAGGTGTCTTCTGGCGCAGGTGGGGACCTCATAGTAGCCCTCCCTCAATGGCCTCTCAAGTACCCTCTTAACCTTTCTGGAATTTCTTACCCTCCGCCCGCATGAGGGACACTTGAACCCCTTATTTCTGCCTGCGGATTTCATGCGCCTGCCACAGGTGCAGAGGGGGTTTTCCTCTACGTAGAGCTCGGCAGCCCTCTCAAGGTGTATCTTTTCAATGTTCAGTGTCCCCTGGGCCCCGATACCCCCATAAACGGTGACCCTGTCCCCGGGTATGAGTTCAAGGATGACCTTCCTGAAGTCCTTTGTTGGCTCATAGGCACCGCATTCGATTTCACCGGAGTCGTCGCCAAGGGTGAAGAATACGTGGCCGCCCTCAATCACCCTTGGCCTGTCAAGCACCTCACCGCTGATGCGGTAGCAGCCGAATTTTTCCATCTCAGCTATGCTGTCTGCATCCTGGATGTGCTGGTCTGTGTGCTGGTTTGTCTCGAAGATGCAGAACCTCTCTATCTCCTCAGAGACACGAACCATCTCCATGGCCCTCAGGAGCACCTCAGGGGATTCGCCGCGTATACCATAGAGTATTGGGCAGGGTGTATGCGGCTCGATTGCAATGTAGTCATCATCAATGTTGTCAAAGGTCTCACTGCCTGTTTCAGCGTCCATGAGCCTCACGGATTCAGGGTCTATCTGGCGGGGTTTTCCGTAGTTCTCAGGGACCCTGTAGGTGAGAAGTTCATATGTCCTGTCCTCAAGGGGGCAGCCGATGGCTGCAAGGGCCCCTATGACCCCCCTCCCCCTTTTGAATCCATGAACCTCTGCCCCCACCTCCTCTGCAACCCTTAAGGCATCTTCAATTTTGAGTATTCTCCTTATGGCTGATATGGCAAATTCCCTCATGGAATCTGTGATCCCACCTGTATAGAAGACCACCCCAGGGTTTGTCCTCTCATTATCAAGCTCTGCAAGTTCCTCAACACTGCGAATGACGATATCCCTGATATCATCCATTTCATCCTCTGATTCTGCCCTCACGGTGAATGCCACTGCACCGTTACCCCGGGTCTTGTGGGGTGCAAAGGGGTTAAGTCTTATGAGCCGCGGGTAACCCTCAGTGGTGAAACCGCAACTTTTAAGTTCATGGATTATAAAGCATGATATATAGGTTGTGCACATCCCATCGGGGGAATCGGTATCATCTATACCCACATGAATTCTGTACATTAAATCACCCGGTGATCCAGTTGGATAAATCTGTTAAAAGGGAAGATGTATTAAGGGTGATACATGAACTTCTTATCAGCAACGGATTTGAAACATCCCACATATATGAGAGGAGCTGCTTTGACCTCATGGCCAGGAGGAAGCTCCTTCTACTTCTGCTTAAGGTCCTTGTGAACATTGATGGTATAAATAGTTTGCAGGCCCATGAGATAAAAACCCTTGCACACACGTTCCTGGCATCACCACTCCTCATCGGTATAAGGTCAAAGACAGAGTACCTTGAGGAGGATGTTGTCTATGAGAGGCACGGCATCCCTGTCATTGCCCCTGAGACCTTCAGGAACATGGTGGTTGATGGTGAGTGCCCTGAGGTGATAGCTGACCGGGGCGGTTACTATGTGCAGATAGACGGAAGAACCCTAAGGGAGGTCCGTGAGGAATACAACCTCTCACTCAAGGACCTTGCAGACCTGGCCCACGTATCCCGCAAGACCATCTACAAGTATGAGAATGGGCTTGCAAGGGCCTCACCTGAAACAGCCATGAAACTCGAGGAGATACTCAACATAAGGATAACACTCTCAATTGACATCTTAAGTGTCCCTGAGAGGGATGAAGTTGAAATAAGGCCCAGGGGAAGGCTGGGTGATATTGGGTTTGGAATGATTGAAACCCAGAGGACACCCTTTGATGCCGTTGCAAAGGAACTGAAATTTGAGAGTACCGTCATAACGGACCTTGAGAAGGGGAGGGATTCAAGGACCCTCAGGAGGATGGCTGTGCCGCTGCGGGACCTGTCACTTGTAAGCGGTTCAGAATCTGTTTTTATCATTGATAACCCCCGTATAAGTGAGAACCTCGAGGGTGTGCCTGTGATCAAGAGCTGGGAGATATGTGAGATGGATAGCAGCAGGGACTTCCTGAAGGTGATAGCTGAAAGGAAGACCTGCAGCTGAACCCTACTATCATCAGCTTTCAGTAGTAATCCCACACCGTGACCTTCCAGTCCCTGATTTCGCTTGCATAAACCGCGATGCAGTATTCACCAGGGCTCCCCTCAACCTCAACTGTCCTCTTTTTCCTTGCAGGTGACTCGGTGGCTCCCCAGTCCACGGTGTCAGTGGCCACAGTGTAACCGTCCCTGAGGACATCCACTGTGATGCTGTTCACATCGTAATTCACCAGAGGAGTCGCTGAAAAAACAACGCGTAGCCTGTTGCCCCTGATGTTAACATAGCGGTAATCTGATTCGGACCCTGTGAATGTCATGACCCTGTGCCAGCTGGGACCTGATGACCCCCCACCTTCTGTATCGCTGGTGATGGTCACATTGTAGTACTGATCCCCTCCGTGGGGTGACTTGAGGAACATCCCTGAGATAAAGCCCAGGGCCCCTATGAGAATAAAACAGATTACAACAAGCACCTTTGTCGCAGTATCCATAACCACACCCCATATACACTGACTGAATGGGAGTCCATTCATGAACAATGGAATGTGTCCTTTAACATGTTAATGTTAAAACATTAACTTCTATTTTACGATTTCATTCCTATAGAAAATATTAAATATGATGATGGGTGGGGGAGGTTATGCTCCAGAGACCAGATCATAACCTGAAGAGTTCCCCGAATGTCTCCTTCACTTCAAGAACAGATGCCGCGCCCACAGTGACCATGTCAACATAGTCAGCACCCTCAAGGAATTTAAATGCCTCCCCGGGTGAGAGTATCCCCGCTGCAAGTACCTTCTCGGCAACAACAACCTTTCCGAGTTCAAGGAGCAGATCCCTGAGTTTTGCCCGTTCCTCCTCAAGGAAAACCGGGAAATCCATCATATAACCCAGCCTGTTGAGGGGTATCATGTAAAGCTGGAAGTTATCAACCCCCTCATCAATGAGCCGCCTGGTGGTGGCCCCTGGCATTGTGGTTATGAGGCCGGATATGACCTCAATATCATCAAGGATCTCAGCCACCTCACCGGCTGGTAGAAGATCCGTGTAGTGTTCATCAAGAAGAACGGCGCCGGCACCAAGATCCATGAGGGTCCCGAGGTCCTCCTCAAGGCGCCCCTCCCGAACTGTGCCCATGAGTCTGAAACTGCACCCGGCATCAACTGCCATTTCAAGTGCCTCAAGCACAGAGCCCTCAGGGATGATCTGAAATCCCCTCACACCCGCGTCATATGCCCCCATGAGCACCTCTGCAATGTTTTCAGGTCTCCTTTTGAGGTCCATCTCATACAGCCTTGAGCGGTGCCCAAAGTAGGGTGCCGCGGTGAACGGTGCGCTTCCCAGGAATGCCTCAGGGAGCTCAACTCCATCGACAGTAACTGAACCAGTGAACATCACATCTTCCTCCATGACACCAATAATTATAATATACCCTACCTCTATAGATTCCTCTATCATTCTATAAGATCTTCATTGTGATAAGTGTGGTGAAATTATGCCAGAGATGAAAGTGCTTATTGCTGATTCCATCAATGAAAAGGGAATATCTGAACTTGAAGAGGTGGCGGAGGTTGTGGTTAACACAACCATAACACCCGAGGAGCTTCTTGAGGCCATAAAGGATTTCGATGCCATAGTTGTCAGGAGCCGGACCAAGGTCACAAGGGAAGTCATAGAGGCAGCCCCCCGCCTCAAGATAATCGCAAGGGCGGGTGTGGGCGTTGACAATGTGGATGTTAAGGCCGCCACAGAGAGGGGTATAATGGTCATAAACGCCCCGGAGTCAACATCCATAACAGTTGCCGAACATTCAATAGGCCTCATGCTGGCCCTTGCAAGGAAGATTTCCCTTGCAGATAAATCCGTCAAGGATGGTAAATGGGAGAAGAACCGGTTCATGGGTATAGAACTCAACGGCAAAACCCTCGGTATAATCGGTATGGGCCGTATAGGTTCACAGGTTGTTGTGAGGACAAAGGCCTTCGGAATGGACATACTGGTATATGACCCCTACATAAGCAGGGAGGCCGCCGAGGAAATGGGTGTGACTGTCACAGACCTTGAAACACTCCTAAGGGAATCCGACATTGTGACCATACACGTACCCCTCACCCCTGAGACAAAACACCTCATCTCAGAGGATGAATTCAAACTGATGAAGGAAACCGCATTCATAGTTAACTGTGCCCGTGGAGGTATAATCGACGAGGAAGCCCTCTACAGGGCCCTCAGGGATGGTGAGATAGCAGGGGCGGCCCTCGATGTATTTGAGGAGGAGCCCCCGGAGGGCAGTCCACTACTTGAACTTGAGAACGTTGTCCTCACACCACATATCGGTGCCTCAACAGCTGAGGCCCAGAGGGACGCCGCAATAATAGTTGCAAATGAGATAAAAACAGTCTTTCAGGGGGGTTCACCCAGGAACGTCCTTAACATGCCAGTTCTGGACCAGGAAACCTACAAGTCCCTCAGGCCCTACACCGAGATCGCAGAGAAACTGGGAAGCATCATCACACAGGCCCTCCCGGGCAACATAGAGAAACTGGATGTCACCTACTGCGGTGAACTTGCAGATATGCAGTTCGATATCCTCACAAGGACCATGCTGCAGGCCATCCTCAACCCCATACTCACAGAACCAGTGAACCTCATAAATGCACCGGCAATTGCAAAGAAGAGGGGTATCGTGGTTACAGAGGCCCGCAGGTCAGAGGCTGATGGCTACAGGTCCATCATAATGGTAAGGGCTGTTTCTGACAGGGGAGAGTTCAGCGTGGAGGCCACTCATATCAAGGAGCCCACGATAATCGGTATCAATGGATACAGGGTGGATGTGAAGCCAGAGGGGACAATGATAATAGCACGCTACAGGGACCTCCCAGGTACCATAGGGGCCATCGGCACCAAGCTGGGCGAGCACCAGATAAACATAGCCACCATGCAGGTGGGAAGGAAGGAGATCGGTGGAGAGGCCGTCATGGTCCTCAAGGTTGACCAGAGTGTCCCGGCTGAGGTCATAGATGAGGTCAAGAAGCTTGAGAACGTGGACGATGCTGTTGCAATAGAAATATAAGTCTAACAACAATTAGACCCCCTAAACATCCCTTTTTTTATAATTTATAAGCCAGACCCAATAATCCCAAAAACAAAACATTCCTTTTTAAACAATCTCAAACCCGACAGGCACACCCTGCCTTGTATAGGCTGCAACGGTTTCCAAAGTGTAGGGGTGTGCTATTATCATATGGAAAAGACCATTCTTTGAGAAAAACTGCATATCAGCACCCGATGGTAAATTGCTGGGGCCAGGATGGGAGTGCACCGACCCCACAGTACCTGTAAAGGGTGGGAGCATCAGGACATCCATAACAGCACCCTCATCAGAGGTCCTTGATGGCAGGAATATGAGGCCAGTGATGTGAAGGGCGTCACCCTCCTGTTTTCCCTCAAGGAGTGCCACAAATTCATGGGGATGTGACCTTCTTGCGATTTCCAGGGCCTCCTCAATGACATCGGAATCGACCAGCACCCTCTTTACCGGTTTTACACCCATAAAATCAAGAATCCTTTCAATTAAACCCATTCTATCAGGCGCTCTCTGATCCCTTGTGTTCCCTAAAGCCCTGGAGACACTCAAAAAATTCTTCTGTGAAGAGTGGAAGCTCCATGTCAACTTTCACCCTCATTCTCACCGCAGAGACCTCCCTCTCAGTGATGGGATTGTAGCCCCTCACCTTCACCGGAGCCCGGTAGACCCCGATACCCCTCCGCTGCCAGGCAGGCACCTCTGAGATGTTCAAACCCCTCTCAAAGAGCAGCTCATGGAGGGCATCTGATTTCATCCCATTCAGGGTTCTTGAGGCATCATCCCTATCCATTTCATCCCTCAGTGTCCAGTATGCATAGCTGTTGAGGCAGTTCCTCCAGGCCTCATCCTGCCTTGACCTGAAGTACTCCCAGACCAGCTCCCTGCCCAGTGGTATAACCCTGCAGTCAAATGAAACAGGTTTATCAAGTGATAAACCCCTGCTGACGGCCGCAAGTGTGAATGATGATGATGCAAAAGCCGGGAAAACCGAGTCAAGCTTTTCAACCCTTCCTGAGAATGGGACGGAATCAAGGAGTACATTGATCTCATCAGAGAACGTGTATACGAGTGATGGGCTGAACTCATTCATGATCTCAAGGCACGCTGAAACCATGAGGTCACGGAAGACAGTATCATAGGGCCTCCTAAACCCTGCCCTTGCTGTTAGCCTGTGAAAACCCCTCCCATCAAGCCTCAGTACTATGCTGGAGGACGGTGGCGCCCTGAGGTTTGAGTAGATTTCATGTTCTCGCATCATACCATCAGGTTCCAATGTGCATGTTCTCACTGAGGGATTTAAGGAGTCTTATGGCGGAATATGCGGCCATCACACTTGTCTTGGGGTTTATGGAGCACCTGACATTCTCTGTTATAGTCTTGAACTCCCCGAAGTCCCCCTTAACGGTAACCTCATGGACGTTACGGTCAACTGCCGGGTCTGCTATTATCTCAACATCAATATCCCGTCCGCAGGCGAGGCTGAGGGCTGCTGCCACATTTATGTTGAGTGGAAATCTCTTAACGGCCTCTGATGCCTTTCCCGTGTAGAGAACCTTCTTCTCATCCATGCTGATGCCCAGGGACCGTGGGGGTTTCCTTGTAACAAGTTTAACTGACCTTATACTGCCCATGGATGCCGCCTTCAGGCCATCAAGACCCACTATGGCCCCTGAGGGTACATGTATCTCGGCATTATTCTCTGAGGCTTTCTTCTCAAGCAAGCTTCTTAATTCAGGGTCCATGAGGGCGCCTACACTCATAACGACCACGTCCCTACCTGCCTCAAGTATCCCGGGGACCAGTTCCCTTACAGCCTCAGGTGATGCGGCCTCCACCACAAGGTCAACGTGGGGGAGCATGTCTGCAACATCAAGGACCGCAGTCCCATCAACCATGGACGCCAGGTTCTCTGCCCTCTCAAGGTCCCTGTCATAGAAGAATCCCAGTTCAACGGGTACCCTACCGTCCCTCACGAAACCCGTTATAAGGTTGGCTATTGCACCGCAGCCCACTATACCCACAATCATGTCATCACACAGAAAAAAAATCAGGATTCAATGGGGTTTACCTTTTTCTCCACTGAAACATCTGGAGATATTATGAGTATATCGCCGACGGCCTGGACACGTTCATAGTTTATGTCAATGATACCCTCTTCCTGTATGGGTCTTATCTCATCTGATTCAGGGACTATCCTTATGCTGGTTTTGAGGACATCCTTTATACCCACATTCTTCTTATCATGTCTCATTGGACGGACCTTCAGTGTTGAGACACGTCCCTTCTTGATGTTGAGGACAACGTCCTGAACCCTTCCAACGTACTTACCCCTTGAGGTGTATATTTCAAGTCCATATAGACTGGATAATTCAACCATTTTTCCACCACCGGACAGTTAAACATGTAGCGCTGCTGCATAACCCTACTGTTGGTTAATATTATTGTTTATAGCTTAAATAGTTATAGGGAAATAACAGATTACTGCAGTGGCAGAAAGAAAAAGGCTGTTACTGGAATTAAAAAATGATTCTGGATTGTGATTGAAATGTGGGACACCAGTAAGGATTACAGGCTCATGGTTGCAGTTAAGGCAGTTGACCTCTTCAGGAGGGCCCTTGAGGCGGGCGGTTTCAGGGGCCAGTGGAAGAAGAAACCCGCCATCCAGGCCGCCTCTGAGATTGAGAGGGCACTGCAGAGCCTCATATATTCATACCTTGAACCCGAGGACCTTGCAGCAAGTCCTGAGATGATAGGTATTGAGGAAAAACTTAAGGAGATAACTGATGCCCTGGGGGGTGAGGACTGGAGCCGTAAATTCCTTGATGAGGCCTCAAGGGATGAGAGGGAGAGGGTTGAGGAGAACATAGCAAAGGTTAAGTTCTTCCTGAACACCATTGGAAACCTCAGGGGTCGGCTGATGCTTGGAAAGATATCAGACCCTGTTATTGCAGTTGATATAGTTGCGGGTGAGGTTATGAGTGTTGGGGGGCACCCTTCCGCAGATAAACTTCAGATCTGCAATGTTAATGTGGGTGGGAGGTCCCTAAAGGTTGTTACAAATGACACTGATGTAAGGGAGAACGACAGGGTGGCCGTGGCCCTTTTGCCGCCCCAGAACTTCATGGGTGTTGTGAGTGAAGGAATGTTCCTTGGTGCCGACGGTGTTCTGAGGGACGTTAAAGGAAACCCTGGTGAAATGCCAAGAGGGATACCCCTCGAGGCCCTAAACGAGACAAGGAACCTGGTCGAGGATTTCCTGGCTGGTTAAACCCTCCATGGCTCCCTGAGAATCGCCCTGCACACTTCATTGCTGCAGCTTCCACAGTCCCTTGGGAGACTGCATCCTGCTTTTCTCAGACGCTCTTCAAGATTTAATTCTGATAAGGGATAGTAGCCTGAATAATCAACCCTTTCAAGACCCTCTGCCCTGCAATCATCCACTAGCTTCTCCATCAGTTTTCTGTCAGGTCCCCTGTGGTAGTAAAGAAGGAAGTTCGGTCTGAAACCTATTAGGCGGTAGGGGATCTCTGGATTTATTTCTGCAATGAATGATGCTATCTCACATATCTCATGGTGGTTTATGCCGGGTATCACGACCGTCCTGAAGACCCTTATCTTTTCAGGGAATTTCTCTGCAAGGTAGGCTGCATTGCGGAGTACAGGAGCCACCGGTGCCCCTGTCAGGTTTCTGTGGAGTTCATCTGAAAGGGCCTTTATCTCAAAACTGAAGAGTGAAGTGAACCGTATGATGCGCTTTAAGGTCTCAGGCGTCTGGAATCCATTTGTTGCCAGTATGACATCAACATTCCTTTCCTCTTTTATTTCATGCAGCATACTTTCTATGTAGGGTGTGTGTATTGTGGGTTCACCTCCAGTGAAGCTCAGATTTGATATGTCATGTGATTCAAGTTCCCTGAGGACTTCTAACGCCAGCTCCTCGGGTTTTATATGACCCCTGTAAACCCACCCTGAATCAGGGTACTGTGATATTCTGTAGGCATTGCAGTAGGCACACCTGAAGGGGCATGAGAGAAAGGTTACCGAGTAACTTTCCAGAACATCTGTAATTGATGTGTAGGCGATTTCAGTCTCCGCAGCCCCGCAAACGCCCCTCTCACCAGCAGAACGGTTTGCCCCGCACCTCCATTCACATAGCCTGCAGTTCATGAGTTCGTCCATAAAAATAGTTATATAAAAACCTGTTAATACATTTTCCAAAAAATGTAAAAATAAGTATCAGGTTATCTGCCAGTAGCTGCTGGTCCTCTTAACGTAGCTGTAGGTCCAGTAGTACCGCCACATGTATCTCCATTTGCCATGTACCTGTACCATTTTCTGTACCCTTTCTTGACCTTCGCCTTGACGTAGTAGCTGAGGTTTACAGACTTCATAACAGTGTAGCTGGCTGATGAAACTGCAGAGGATGCTCCGTTAATGGCTATGAATTTGATTGTCGCCGATTTTGTGAGGAGAATTGGTGCTGTGTATCTTGTGCTGTTAAGAGTTGGATTTGCCCGTTAAGGGTGTAATATCAGCATATATAAAAGTGAACTGAAATATGGCCACATCCATTTAATCAAAATCATCAATGCAAATAATTCAATAAGATATTTTATTCTGTAAAAATTAAAACATGAAAATCCAGTTTTCAACGATAAAACCTTTAACATTAGATTCTTCAACATGCTGTTAAATGTTGATGGGACATTTAAAATCATCTGCTGTTTAACACTACAAGTTTGGTCCTGGTCATGTCCTCTATGGCGTACTTAACACCTTCTTTTCCCATTCCACTGCACTTGAAACCACCAAATGGCATGTGGTCCACTCTGAAGGTTGACTGTTTGTTCACAAGAACCGTGCCAGCGTCGATCTCAGACGCCATCCTCAGGGCGGTTCCTATGTTCTCAGTGAAAACCCCTGCCTGAAGTGCATAGCATGTCCCATTGGCAATCCTTAAGGCCTCATCAGCATCAGCAAACCTTATAATCGGGGACACCGGCCCAAAGGTTTCCTCTGCAACAACATCCATCTCAGGACGCACATAGTCAAGGACCGTGGGCTCAACAAAGTTGCCTCTCCTTGACCCTCCATGGAGGAGCTCGGCGCCATCATCAACGGCATCCTCAATTCGCCTCTCAACCTCAATTGCCGCCTCTTCATTTATAAGTGGCCCTATATCCGTCTCAGCGTCAAGTGGGTCCCCGGACCTTAACCTGCGGGTCTTTTCCACAAGTTTATCTGCAAATTCGTCGGCCACATCTTTATGGACTATCATCCTCTTAACCGCGATGCAGACCTGTCCAGAGTAGAGATAGGAACCCCTCACAGCACCCTCAACTGCAGAGTCAATGTCAGCATCATCCATGACAATTAGGGGATCGTTGCCCCCAAGTTCAAGGGTAACCTTCTTCATTGAGGCCCTCCGGGATATGTATCTTCCAACCTCCACACTGCCTGTGAATGTTATCTTATCCACGAGGGGGCTATCTATTATAACATCCCCCACCTCCCGGCCCCTCCCTGTTAGAGCATTAACAGCCCCCTGCGGGAAGTGCTCATTCAGTATCTCACAGAGTCTAAGTGCGGAGAGGGGCGCCTCAAGTGAAGGTTTGAGAACAGTGGTGTTACCTGCTGCCAGTGCCGGCCCAACCTTATGGATGGCGAGATTGAGTGGATAGTTAAATGGGGTTATCGCGGCCACGACCCCAAGCGGGATTCTTACAGTGAATCCAATAAGACCCTTCCCGCCAATACCTGCATCCATGGGTATTGATTCGCCGTAGAGCCTTCCTGCCTCCTCTGCACACAGACGTGCGGTTTCAACTGACCTTTTAACCTCATCACGTGAGAACCTTATGGGTTTACCTGACTCAAGGGTTATGAGACGGGCAAATTCATCCATCTCTGCCCTGAGCTCATCAGCCACATCATGGAGGTTCTCCGAGATGCGCCTGGCAGAAAGATCAGACATGGCACCTTTTGCACGGTGGGCCGCCTCAAGGGCCCTCAACACATCATCCCTGCCTGCGATGGGTACAGTGTCAACCTCCCTGCCATTGAAGGGGTTCCTGACACTGAAACGGTTATCTCCCCCCACGTATTCACCATCAATGATCATGTCCATATGACCACCTTAAAATTAGAACTTGTTCTTGAGTCCCTTAATGGAGTTGGTGACGTTCTGAACATCAGAGTTCATTGCAGTCTGAGATGAGCTCACATAGTTGCGGTACCACACCACCGCAAAGGTCACAATGACTATTATACCTCCAAATACAAGTATCAGCTCGGCTGACCCCTGACCTGAATCATCAGCAATTAAACCCCCTGACAAAACCTTAACCTCCTATGGTGCCATGCTTCCAACAAGGCTCAATCCAAATTTGCCTATAACATAGAATATTGCGTAGGCCACGATTGAAAGTGGCACAGAGAACTTAACACCCTTCCTTGCACTCCCATACATTATGATTCCAATGAGGAGCCCTGCAATTATGGAGTGTATTATGATGTAACCTGCAGCGGCGATCTTGGCGGCACCAAGGATAGGGTTGGGTTTCCCCACAGACTCCATGAATCCTGAGTAGACCATTATCATACCAAGGGCGAATGGTGCCGCGATTATGGCGGCGACAATAAGGAACATCACCGACATCATAACATTGGCCTTCCTCTCCCTCTTGAGTGCCAGGACCGCCCTGAGATCCTCTGCAACTGTCTCAATTACATCCGATAGGCTTCCTCCTGCCCTTCTACCCTCAAGGATCATCCTGAATGTCCTGTCAAGGTTCTGGGATTTGAGCCTTTCGCTCATGGAGAGGATGGCGTCATCGAATGTCCGCCCAATTTTTATTTCAATAACCGCCCTCTTGAGTTCATCGTAGAGTGGCCCCTCCCCCTGTTTGGATACGTCCTCCAGGGCAGATTCAAGGCCCACCCCTGCCCTCAGCAGTGATGCTATCTGACGTAGAAAGTCAGGAGTTGACTGCTCAATGGCATCAACACGCCGCTCCATCATGACAAAGATGTATGCCCCAAGGAGGATGGATGGCATGAAAAATCCAACAATGACTGCAAGGATAACATTCAAACCTGCTACTGCGGCTACAACTGATCCAAGAACAGCAAAGAGTGCCCCTGCAAGAAATGCGAGGGTTATTATCTCAGATGCCTTCACATAAAGGCCAGTCCTTATGAGCGTTTCCTGCACCCTGAGGAGCAGTTTATCAGGTAATATGCTCTCCAGGGCCTCGCTCACAGGTTTCAATGCTGCCGGTAATACTGCCATCTGCACACCACTTGAAGTCTTGCTGTTACTAATTATTTACGGGCTATTATTTATACTATATTCATGACGACCCACTTTTTAATTCAGTTATGTTCATGAACACCTACCTCAGGTGATCAGGTAGGCTGTTCATAACACCACCACCCACCACGAACATATCCTCCACCCTCACACCAAATTCTCCTGGAAGATATATCCCTGGTTCAATGGTGAGGACCATTCCCCTGGTGAGAACCGTTTTATCGTCGGCTGAAAGTGAGGGCCTCTCATGGACCTCAAGTCCAACACCATGGCCACTTGAGTGTATAAATTTATCAGCGTATCCATATTCCTCTATAACCCCCCTAACTGCACTGTCGACTTCACATGCCCTCACGCCAGGTTTAGCCACCTTCAAACCCTCCCTTTTGGCTTCAATTACCACTTCAAGGATCTCATGTTCCCGTTCACTCTCCACCAGTGTCCTTGTGGTGTCAGAGTGGTAGCCGCTGTGAACAGCGCCCCAGTCAACCAGTAAAGGGGAGCCTAAATCGTTAGATGTGGGTACCGCATGGGGTATGCTTGACCTTGAGGCCGATGTTACGATGGTGTCGAATGAGACTCCCTCTGAACCTCCAAGACGCATAAGGTAGTCCAGTCTGGCGGCCACCTCAGATTCACTGCCGCTGAATTCAATTTTCTTAAATGATTCCTCGGCAATTTTAAGGGCTGCCTTTATCCTTCTTATCTCCTCCCGGTCCTTAACCATCCTGAGATCTGCGATGGGATCCATCACCTGAAAGTCCCTCCCGAGACCTATTCTCTCAATGAGGCCCACCGGCATTGAGGGTTCAACCGCGACGGCCCTTAGTTCAACCATATCAGAGACATCAGATACCTTCTTAAAGACCTCAACACGAACCTCGCGCCCTGCTGCTGACTCAAGGTCCATCTCATTTACAAAGAGGACCGGTTCATCACTCAGGAACAGAAAGGCAGTGACCGTTGGCATGAACCCTGTGAGATAATATATATTCTCCCTTTTTGTTATGAGTGCTACCTCAGCTTTACCAGAAATAGCTTCAAGTGCCCCTTCAATCCTTTCCAAGTACATCACCCAGTCTTTCCATAACAGCTCTTTTCATGACCAGTTCAAGTTCATCCATAACCCCATCGGGTGCCCTGGACTCAATGGGTAGCGGTATGTGACCAAAGTCAGGGTCCCTGAATACCTCACCCCCGAATTTCACGGGTCTGCTGTAGCGGGGGATGAAGTGCCAGTGAACCTCAGGGTCCGGGTTTTCAGACCTGAAAGCCGAATTTTTAAAGCAGCTCCAGTTGAAGAGGTCCGGTCCAAAAAGGTCGCCCACAGCGGATTCAAGCACCCTCACAACCACTGCAAAGTCAAGCCACTCATCATTGGTGACTTCAGAGAGGTTCCTGCATTTCCTCCGAAGTGCCACCACACAGGTTGCAAGGTAGCGCTGGCTCGGTGCAAGGTAAACAATCCATTTGTCTGTCCCGGCAATTTCACGGCCATAATAACCGTCAACCCCACAGTACTCACAGACCTGCACATGATCACCGCTAAAATCTATGGACAAGGTAATACTCAAGGTTTATATTAATCATTAAACCTAATTTATATGTATATGCAGCCCATGCCCAGTAACTGCACAGGTGGTTAAGATGGGGGAGCTTCGAAAATTTGTGACCGCTGAATTTGTTTTTGGAAACGGGGCCAGGTTCCTGGCAGGAAGATACGCCTCAAACCTCGGGGCCAGAAGGGTCCTCCTTGTAACAGACCATGGTATAATGAAAACCGGTCTCGTGGATGACGTTACACGTAGCCTCAGTGATGGGGGCCTTGATTATGTCATATTCAATGATGTAACACCAAACCCCCGTGACCACGAGGTCATGGAGGGTGCTGAGGTCTTTGATGCAGAGGAGTGCAACATGATCGTTGCACTGGGCGGCGGAAGCCCCATTGACTGTGCAAAGGCCATGGGCGCTGTTGTATCCAACAGAATGGATGTGCTGGAGTTTGAGGGTGTTGACCGCATCCCCATACTCTCGGTTCCCATAATATGCATCCCGACAACCGCCGGTACAGGTGCAGATGTATCCCAGTTTGCGATAATCATGGACACCCATAGAAGGGTTAAGATGGCCATCATAAGCAAGACAATGGTGCCTGACGCATCCCTAATAGACCCTGAAACCACCCTCACCATGGATAGGGAGCTAACAGCTGCAACAGGTATGGATGCCCTGGCACATGCCATTGAGGCATACGTATCCAATGCAAGCTTCCACCTGACCGACCTCAACGCCCTCGACTCAATAGGCATCATAAACCAGGCCCTCCCCCGGGCCGTGCTTGAACCAGATAACATGGATTACCGTGAGGATATGATGCTTGCAAGCCTCGAGGCAGGCCTTGCATTCTCCAACGCCAGCCTTGGACTTGTGCATGCCATGGCCCACAGCCTCGGTGGGATGCTGGACATACCCCATGGTGAGGCAAATGCCCTCCTCCTTGAATACGTTATTGAATTCAACTTCAAAGCCGCGAGGGAGAGGTACCTCAAGATCGCAGGGGCCATGGGACTCAGTGGTTCGGGGCTGGAGGAACTCAAGGAACACATAAGGGAATTTCGGGAGACCCTGGGAATGGATATGACACTTGGGGACCTTGGTGTTGATGAGGAGGACATACCCTCCCTTGCAGAGACCTCAATGAGGGATCCCTGCATAGTTACAAACCCGGTCCGGCCAGAAAAGACGGATGTTGAGGAGATATTCAGGAGGGCCCTCCATGGGGCCTGAGGGTGGTGAAATGTCTGATAGGGACTGGGAAACCCTCAGGGAGAAGATAATAGGGTTCGGTGAAAAATCCATAAGGAAGAGTTACTATCCCCGTCTTCAGGAATCACTCGCCGAACTCAGAAGGTTCAGGAAACTCCTTGACTGTACAGACGACGCCATATTCCTGGTTAAAACACCTGGAGGCGAACTTACAGACGCCAACCGCTCAGCCTGCACAAGACTGGGGTATTCAACCCGTGATATACCCGGGCACAGCATCTATGATCTTCTGCCTGAGGACATGCATTCCCGCTTCAAAGGGATCCTTGAGGGCAACGATGAGAGGATAACAATGGAGGGGCACCTTATAAAAAGAAACCGTGAAATGATACCTGTTGAAATAAAGGTAGATATGGTTGATTTTGATGGTGAAAGGTACGCGGTCCTGGTGGCCAGGGATATAACCGAGAGGCTGAAAATGGAGGCGGAACTCAGGAGGTCCCTGAGGGAAAAGGAGGTCCTTCTCAGTGAGATACACCACAGGGTCAAGAACAACCTCCAGATAATTTCAAGCCTTCTGAGCCTTCAGAGCCACACTATCAAGGACCCCACTTGCAGGGATCTCCTTGAGGAAAGCCAGGACAGGATAAGGTCCATGGGCCTCATACATGAGCAGCTATACCGTTCAGGTGATTTCAGCTCCATCGACTTTGGAGTGTACGCCTCCCGACTCCTCAAGAACCTCCAGAGGTCATATTCCCATGGAAAGGATATAGAATTCTCGCTTGAAGCCGGTGATATAAAGGTGAGCCTTGAGACCTCAATTCCCCTGGGCCTCATACTGAGTGAACTTGTAACCAATGCACTCAAACACGCCTTCAGAGGAAGGGATAGAGGCAAAATCACAGTGAGGTTTAAAAGGAGGGACTCTGCCTGTATTCTTGAGGTGAAAGACGACGGTGTGGGGTTCAATGAGGAGGATCTCAGAAATAGCAAGTCCCTTGGCTTCAAACTTGTTGAGATCCTCACAGAACAGCTTGACGGAACCCTCACCTTTTCAGGGGAGGACGGCGGATTTTTCCGGATAGAATTCAGGGAACCCCCCTATACCGACAGAATGTCAGTGGATTCTGATAAATAATTCTCTAAAAAGATCATTTTAATTTTTTCAGCCAGTAACATCGACGGATTGCTCTTAAATCTTCCATTTAATAGAAAGCCACTTTCAATCCAGCAATGGAAAGCATTATAAGACGTGTCCCATGTTAATATAAACATGGTCAGATTCAGTAAGGGAGAGGTAAGGGATATCCTGATCTCAATGGTTGTGATCGCCGGAGTATTTGCCTATGTGTTCTCAGGTAGAAACCTGCAGGTCGCGCTGATTCTGCTTCCGGCAACCCTCGTTACTGTGGGGCTTGGATTTGTCCTCCATGAGATCGCCCATAAGTTAATGGCAATAAGGTATGGATTCTGGGCCGAATACAGGCTTTGGCTCGAGGGCCTCGTACTGGCGCTTGTAACCTCCTACTTTGGATTCGTATTCGCAGCCCCTGGGGCCGTTTACATTCATGGAAACTACATTGAGAGGGAGGTTAACGGGAAGATATCCATTGCAGGACCCCTCACCAACATAATGCTGGCTCTAATATTTCTCATGGCCTCATCTGTACTCCCATCTCCACTTCGCGATGTTGCTGTACTTGGATACGCCGTTAACAGCTTCCTTGCCCTATTTAACCTCATACCCATCGCCGTACTTGATGGTGCCAAGGTCTTCAGATGGAACCCCCTCATATGGCTCATTGCAGCCGCATCGGCATTTGCACTCACATTCAACAGCATGTTCTAAGTGATCGAGATGTTCCGGGATATTCCTGTTAAGTATGTTGGATGCACCCACCGGGCCATGAAGCCCTCAGAGACACTCAGGGCCTTCAGGGAAAAACTCAGGGTCATAGGTGTCACAAGGATAACCGAAATAACGCACCTCGACCGTATAGGCATACCGGTATTCTCAGCCATAAGGCCGACAGCGGAGGAGGGTGCTGTTAGCATATACGCAGGTAAGGGCGCCACCAGGAAACAGGCAAGGGCCTCTGCAATGATGGAGGCCTTTGAAAGGTACTCTGCCGAGAGAAGTCCCCTGGACGAAACACTGAGGGCACATCCATCGGAGATGGATAAACGCCTGGACCCTGAAGCACTTATTCTTCCACCAAACGCTGATACAGACTCTGAAGTTGAGTGGATAATTGCAGAGGATATAAAAAGCCAGGACAAGATTCACGTACCTGCAAATGCGGTTTTTCACCCTTACAATCCCCCTGAGGGATGTGTGAGTCTCTTCAGGTCCAACACCAACGGCCTTGCATCCGGGAACGTCCTGGAGGAGGCCATATTCCACGGCCTCATGGAGGTGATAGAGAGGGACGCCTGGAGCCTATTTGAGGCGAGAAGGGGTCCCCGAATAGAAATTGATTGTTCGGGGACAGATAACAGGATAATAACGTGTCTTTTTGAAAGGTTCCAGAGGGCAGGTGTTGAGATAACACTGGTGGACCTCACCGCCGACACTGGCGTTGCAACGGTTGCTGCGGTTGCCGATGATGTTGTGCTCAGGGACCCTGCACTCCTCACCATGGGTGTGGGGACCCACCTTGACCCTGAAATTGCAGTTATAAGGGCCCTCACAGAGGTTGCCCAGAGCCGGGCCACCCAGATACACGGTACAAGGGAGGACACCGTAAGGGCGGAGTTCATGAGGAGGGCCGGCTATGAGAGAATGAAAAGGCTAAACAGGCACTGGTTCTCTGAGCCCGATGATACCATTGCACTTGAGGATATGGAGGACCTCTCAACAAGGTCATTCCAGAGGGACCTTGAGATTACCCTGGGTAAACTGGAGAGGGCGGGGCTAAAGCAGACACTCTACGTGGATCTAACCCGTGATGTTGGTGTTCCCGTTGTAAGGGTCATTGTACCTGGACTTGAGGTTTTCTCTGTTGACCCTGAAAGGGTGGGGGGACGCATAAGGTCCTCCAGGTGAATATCATAAGTTCACACAGATGAAATAATATCATAAGTTCACACAGATGAAATGATTAAGTGACCCGATGCACTAGATAATCCATATGCACAGCAGAAAGATCATAATATTTACAGGACCATCACTTTCCCACAGTGATGCATCATATATCCTAAGGGCAGATTACAGACCCCCTGTGAGGAGGGGGGATGTCCTTGAAGCTCTCTCTGAGAGGCCAGACATAATAGGGATAATTGACGGTGTATTCCATCAGAGTCCGGCAGTGGGGCACCGTGAAATCATTGAGGCCCTCAGGATGGGCGTTACCGTTGTTGGGGGGGCAAGTATGGGGGCGCTAAGGGCTTCTGAACTCCATGATCTGGGGATGGTGGGAGTCGGCCGTATATTCAGGGCCTACCTGAATGGTGATCTGGAATCTGATGATGACGTTGCAGTTGCCTTCAACCCTGAAACCCTTGAGGCCCTCTCTGATTCCCTTGTGAGCATTCATTTTAACTTTAAAAGGGCCCTTGAAAGGGGCATCATAAATGAAGATGACTTCAGAGAACTCATGAAAATCGCTAAGAACCTATTTTATCCCCTCAGGAACTACCAGAGAATTCTGCATGACGCAGAAATACCTGAAAACAGAAAGACATCCCTCATGTCATTCCTTGAATCTGAAGGAAGGGATATAAAAAGGGAGGATGCAATTGAGGTCATAAAATACATTAAGGGACTGGTAAGCTCTGATGATCAGAATAATGGATGTGAAACTCATGGATCTTGAATCAAAGATAAAAAAGGTGAAGGATGCGGTTAAGGGCCGAAGGGTTGCTGTCGGATTCTCAGGTGGGGCTGATAGCACAGCCCTTCTTGATATTGCAGGGGATTCCGCTGATGCGGTTGCTGCATTCACAGTTGACACAGGTGTTATGCCCCGTGGCTTCATAGAAAATGCCTCATCAATTGCCAGATCCCTTGGGGTGGAGCACTTTATAATAAACAGGCCACTCCTTGAAAACCAGGAGTTTGTGAGTAACACCCCCCAGAGGTGCCTTGTATGCAAGAACATCATATACAGTTCAATACTCTCTGAGGCCAGAAAAAGGGGTTTTGAGGCTGTCCTGGATGGCACAACCGCAAGCGACATGTTCGAGGACCGGCCTGGAACCCTGGTTAACCATCTACTGGGTATAGAGACCCCTCTACTTGATGCGGGGATTACAAGGAGTGACGTCCTCGAATATCTCAAAAAGAGGAACCTTGAATACTCAGAGAACACCACATGCCTTGCAACAAGGATAAAGGATCAGGAGATAACGCCTGAACGGATAAACAGGGTCTCATATGCTGAAACCCTCGTCAGGGGACTTTACGGTGAGGGCACCGTGAGGGTCAGGCATGAGGGGGACTCTGCGATAATAGAGGTTGATGAACCTGAGAGGCTTCTCAATGCAGCAAATCTGAGGCATATAGAGAATGAGTTGATGGCCGTCGGGTTTAAGAGGGTGCTCCTGGACCTCACAGGCTACAGGGAAGGTGAGGATGACATTGTACTCTACAGGCCCTGCAGGGATGCTGAATCAAGGATAATGTTCGAGGTTAAGCTTCCCTACCAGATCGATATAAAAGAAACCTGTGAAAAGCTGGAGGAGAGGAAGCCCCGATGCTCAGAGAAGATGGGTGTTGTCATGGTTGAGGTGGGTGAAAGTAACGTGACCATCTTCAGGAACGGGAAGATAGTGGCAAGAAGAGTAGTGGACAGGGAAGACGCAGAGGAGGTGCTCCTTGAGGTGCTGCCACACATCATAAGGGAGCATGAGGACATGGAGTCACAGAACCACTCCCCATCAGAAACATAAGGGTCCAGACATAAGTCATCCAATATCCTGTGAATATGTGGCTGACCAGATCAGAAACATGATAGTCCAGTCATGAGGCAATGTGGGGCCCATTATAGGTGCATTGGATTTCCTGTCACAGGACCCTCTGGACATTCTCATCAACCTTTCTTCTGAAGGCAGTGATCTTCTGAAGGAGACCCCTTGAATCATCACCCCTTAAAACAAGTCCAGAGGGGGTGCTGAACTCAATCCCATCGGCACTTATCCCATTGAAAATTATCTCAACCTCACTGGAGTCATCAGGAAGGTCATTGGTCCTCACTGTGTAATCAAGCAGTAGCTCATCATGGGGGAGTACCTCAGAAACGGCCCTCTTCAGTGTCATCTCAAGTACATCCAGCAGCGTCTCAATAACCGGCAGATCATACCACCAGCAGTAGCCAAGTAGCATCTTAATCTCGATATCCCTTATTGAGACCTCACCATGATTCTTAGCCGCCACCCTCAGAGAGCCCTTTGAGGCCTTCAGGTTTATTCTCTGGTCACTCATTTGAATCAATCAGAGCATTTATAAGGTCATTGGCCCTTGCAAGCCCTGTGAGGTTTCCCTCATAATCTATGATGGGTATCTGTTCAATGTTCCTCCTCTTCATCTTCCTTGCGCAGGAGGTGACCGTGGTTGAGGTGGTTGCGGTGACTATGTCTGTGGTTGCAACGTCCCTGACCTCCTTGTCAGGGAATTTGAGCTGGTTTTTTATAACGTAGAGTACGTTTTTGCTGTCCCAGGACCACCTGTCACCCTCTGTACCCACGGATGTATTATGAACCGTGCTTTCAGAGACAACCTCACTCTCATTTATGAAGTCGGTCTCTGTGAGGACCCCTGAGAGTTCACCGCTGTTGTTGAGGGTCAGGAGCACCTTCAGTCCGAAGTACCTCATTATCTCAAATGCTACGCTGAGGGGTGTTCTATCCCATGTTGTGGGGATGTTCCTTGTCATGTAATTCTCCACTGGTTCATCGATTTCCATCTCTGCAATTGCACCTGCAACTAGGTCATAGCTTGTCACTATACCCACAAGCCTGTCCTGGTCCACAACAGGGACTCTCCGGATGTTTCTCTCAAGCATCCTCTCTGCAGCCACCCTGACATCGTCGTCCGGGGCGACTGTGACTGGATTCCTCGTCATTATCAGCGCTATCTGCTCCTCATCCGGATTCTCAACAAGGTCTGATCTTGTTATTATCCCCACAAGTTCCTCTGTTCCCTTCTTAACAACTGGAAGCCCCGATACATTCTCCTTCCTCATGAGTTCAAGGGCTGTTGCCCTGTTTCCTGGAACAGTTACATAGTGTATTTTCTCTGACATTATCTCCTTTACAAGCATGACCAACACCAGAAGAGAGTCGGTTAAAAAAAATGGTTTTCAGTGAACAACAAGGACCGGGCAGCCTGCGGACCTTACCACCTTTTCTGCCACGCTGCCCAGCAGGAACCTGTCAAGGCCGTGTTTGCCTGAGGTTCCCATGACCACGAGATCCACGCCCTCCTTCTCCACTGTCCTTAGTATGGCCTCTGCAGGTGAACCCTCATCGGTCCTGAGTGTCAGTTTAACACCTGCCCCTGATTCCTCAACAAGCTTCTTAACGGCTTCAAGGGACCTTGATGCCTCCTCCTCGAGCATTTCCCTCAGCCTTATTATAAGGTCGTCTGCCGGGAGACCCACAAGGGATGATGTCTCCATAACTGTTAAAGCAATTATCTCGGCTCCACTTTCCCTTGCAATCCATATAGCATGTTCAGCTGCCTTGTTGGCATGTTTTGAGCCGTCGGTTGGGAGCAGGATTTTACTGTACATAGCCTCACCTCTTAACTAGTTTACCTTTTATTATTAAGTATATTATATTTTTCGATTCAGTACGGTTTATGATGGAGAGGTAGGGGTCAGTGGATAGTTTCTCGGTGATCATAAGGTCCGCCGGGAATCCCTCCTCAATAACACTTCCACCAGTTATCTCCGATGCGTTAACGGTTGTCATCCCCAGCACCTCAACTGGTGGGAAGTACTCACCTGTAGATCCCCTTGTAACCTTCAGGGTGTACTCCATCTCCCTGAGGAGATCCGGCGAGTTGAACATGACGTTGTCTGTGCCGAGAAGGAGATTTATGCCCATCTCATGCATCCTCTTAACTGGGGGTATACCTGCTGAGAGCGCCCCGTTGGATCTGGGGCACAGCACAACCGAGGCCCCGCTTTCCCTTACAATTTCAAGGTCATCCTTGACCGGGTTTGTGAGGTGCACCAGAAGCTTAAATCCGGCGTCCAGAGCCCTTTCAACCTCAGTCCTACCTGTCTCCTCAAGTGACCTCCTCTGGGATTCTGGGTGCTCTGCAACGTGAATCGATGCAACCTTACCCATCCTTTCACATTCATCAACGATTATGCGGGCTGCCTCATCGGTTATCTCGCCCATGCCGCTTGGTGCAAAACCATCAGATACTTGCAAGATCCTCCTCACAGCACGCCTGACCTCAGCATTCGATGCTTCAGGGTCAAAAACCGCAGGGTCCCTACCAAGTATCATTCCCTTCAGTGGGAGATCTGCCATTACTTCAGTGAGGAGTTCAATACCGCTAAAACCACCCTCCCTGTAATCGATGAAGAATCCCGTACCATGAGCCATCATGTCAGCCATTGCATCCTTCATGGATACCTTAAGTTTCCAGCGTGGGGATGATTCAAGTATCTGGTGTTTCAGACCATTGGGGGGCCTCACTATATCCTCAAGTGGCCTTCCATCCCCCACGTCCATTGCAACTGAGTCTCCAAGGTGCACGTGGGAGTTCACAAGGGCTGGGGCAACCATGAGGCCCGACGCATCAATCCTGTTGCTTCCCGGGATCCTATCAGGGGTTATCTCGGCTATGATGTCATCCTCAATGAGAATATTTGTCCTCTCAGGTCTCAGACTGGCACCGCGGAGGACAGTCCCGTTTTCAACAACAAGCATATTTAATTAATTGGTTTTTGCCCTATTTTATTTTTTGTGAGTTCAGGAGAAGAATAAAAAATGAAAGTTGAATTCAGACATCTACTGTGAGTTCATGGAGAAAGAATGAATAATAGTTGTTCAGAATTTCCTGATGTTGTTTGTTTCTGATTTCTCAGAGACCTTGTTGTAGTAGTCGACCTTAACCGTTCCCCGTGAGTACCTGTAGTAGGTCTTTAGTGTGACCGTCGCGCCCGGGTTCAGTGCGCCTGTGTACACCTGTTTATAGTTCTTTGTTGAATAGCTGCCATACCACACCCTTGTGTAGAAGTTTCTGGCTGCAACTGTCCCCTGGTTCTTAACGTATATGTAGAGTGTGCTTCCAGATTTTCTTGTTCCTGTGACCACAAGGTCGGGTTTTGGGTTTCCAACTGTGATTGTCTTCTTCTTAACTGAGATTAAGCCGTTGCTATCTGTCGCGGTCAGTGAAACTGTGTAGTAGCCATCCCTTGCATAGGTGTGGGTGACCTCTTCACATGCTGCTGTTGAGCCGTCACCGAAGTTCCATTTGAGTGTTATTGTGTCGTTATCAGGGTCATATGCAGTTGACCTGAAGGTGAATGCCCTGAGTGATGTTGAACCGCAGTAGGTGTATGTGAAGTCTGCCACAGGTTTGCTTCCTGTGAAGTTGGGTTTGACCTTGGTTCTGTACCATTCCTCTGCGGCGGCATCATCATAGGGTGTTGTATTACTGGCCCCCGGGAAGGTGCCGTTCCAGTCCCCAACAAAGGCCGCATATCCATGGTCGTTGCGCCAGATGGTTGTGCCATTGTAAACTGTACTCTTATTTATAACCTCAAAGTTCTTCTGGTTGGCCTCATAGAAGTTCTTGGAGCCGTTCAGGAAGTCGTATATTATCTCTGCACCATCCCATGCTGTGGCATAGTAGTTGGCGCCTGAACCTGTGAACATCCTTGAGAAGTGGTAGATGGTCTCTATGGGGTTCTTAACCTCATAATCCTCAACCCATCCGGTTGAGAAGCATGCGTGTAGTAATATTACGGGTATTCCTTCCTTGAAGGGCAGGTAAAAGGTCTGTCCATTGACCTGCACCATATCCCCTGCACCCCATATGTAGCCGTCACTTGCAACCAGTGAGAATGGTGGGCTGGCATATCCCCCACGGCAGTCATAGTTCCCTGACATGTATCCTCCGTGGCCCGCGTATATCACAGCATCTGCACCGTACATGCCCTTGAGTATGTTCTTAACGGTTGCATTTCCCTTGTAGAGTTCAACTACTTGGTAGCCCCTGTTCTTGAGGGTTGTTGCAACCTTCTTTGCCTCATCATACATGCAGCTGCTATCTGAGAGGCTGTCTGCAACTATGAGTATGTGGGCCTCTGATAGGGGTAATGCAGTGAGTGATAATATTATGAATGCAGCGAGCATGAGTTTTCCATATCTCATGTCCTTCACCGCTACATTCTATAATATCACAATAGTTTAAAATTTAAAAGAAAATTGGTGCCATGTATCACATCCCATGGTATTCGTCAAGGGACTTCACAGTTATCCTCCCAAGTCGAACAGCCTCAATGGCATTAAGGGCCGCCCTTGCCCCAGCAAGTGTCGTAACATAGGGTATTCCAAGTTCAACCGCCATTCTCCTTATTAGATAGCCATCGTCGGCTGACTGCTTTCCTGATGGTGTGTTGATTATGAGACCAACTTCACCATTGAGTATGGAGTCCCTTATGTTTGGTGACCCCTGGCTCACCTTCCTCACAACCTCTATATCGGCTATGTCACTGATCGCCCTTGCTGTCCCGCGGGTTGCCATGATCTTGAAGCCGAGTTCACTGGCCTTTTTAACGATGTCGGCTATCTTGTCCTTATCCTGGTCCCTGACGCTTATGAATACCTTGCCCTCTGTGAGGAGGTCCATGCTGGCAGATAGCTGGGACTTGTAGTAGGCTATACCGAAATTCTCATCGATGCCCATTGCCTCGCCGGTGGATTTCATCTCAGGGCCAAGCACCGAGTCTGCCCCTGGCAGTTTTATGAATGGAAACACTGACTCCTTCACTGCCACATGGTCTATCTCCTTCTCCTCTGTTAGTCCAAGGTCACTGAGCTTTGCCCCCATCATCAGCCTGGCAGCAATCTTGGCAAGTGGAACACCGGTGGCCTTGCTGACGAATGGAACGGTACGGCTGGCCCTGGGGTTAGCCTCGAGTATGTAAACTGCCGGCTCAGAGTCAGGTTTCACAGCGTACTGAATGTTTATTAAGCCCACAACATCAAGTTCAAGGGCCAGTTTCCTTGTGTAATCCTTTATGGTTTCAATTATTTCCTGTGGGATGCTCTGCGGTGGTATCACACACGCCGAGTCCCCTGAGTGAACCCCTGCCTCCTCTATGTGCTCCATTATCCCGCCGATGTATACGCCAGTTCCATCGGAGAGTGCGTCCACATCAACCTCTATTGCATCCTCAAGGAACTTATCCACCAGGATAGGATGCTCGGGGGATACCCTCACAGCCTCCTTCATGTACTCCTCAAGCTCCCTCTCATCGTAGACTATCTCCATTGCCCTTCCACCGAGGACATATGATGGCCGTACAAGTACAGGGTACCCTATGCGTTCAGCCACTTCCCTTGCATCCTCAAAGGACTTGGCGATCCCATAGGGTGCCTGCGGTATCCCCAGCTTATCAAGGACACGGGTGAACCTTTCACGGTCCTCAACCCTGTCTATGCTTTCATGTGGTGTACCCAGTATCCTGACACCCTCCTCTGCCAGGGGTACGGCAAGGTTTATGGATGTCTGGCCACCGAACTGTACTACGACGCCCTCAGGTTTCTCCTTATCTATCACGGCAAGGACGTCCTCCAGTGTGAGGGGTTCAAAGTAGAGCTTATCAGATATGTCGTAATCTGTACTCACGGTTTCAGGGTTGTTGTTAACCATTATGGTCTCATAACCATCCTCAGTGAGAGCCATTGCCGCATGTACACAGCAGTAATCGAATTCTATACCCTGACCTATCCTTATTGGACCCGAACCTATGATGAGGACCTTCTTCCTGTCTGAGACCTCAACCTCATCTTCAAGGTCATAGCAGCCATAGTAGTAAGGTGTTTTCGCCTCAAATTCGGCTGCACATGTGTCAACCATCTTGTAGACAGGTTTTATATTATTCTTGAGCCTTAGGGACCTTATTTCTGACTCTGAAAGCCCTGTTATTGATGCCAGCCTTGAATCTGAAAAGCCCATCCTCTTGGCCTTAAGGAGGACCCTGGGATCCCTCAGGGATTCTCTGGTGAGGGATGACTCAAAGTTCACTATGTTCCAGATCTTCTCCAGGAAGAATGGGTCTATACCTGTCAGCTCATGTATCTCATCTATACCCATACCATCCTTAAGGGCTGTGTAGATCTGGAACAGTCTGAGGTCAGTGGGGTTTTCAAGGTCCTTCCTTGTGTAGGGTATCTCCATGAAGCCATCGGCACCTATATCAAGGGATCTTATGGCCTTGTTAAGGGATTCCTCAAGGGTTCTTCCTATGGCCATGACCTCCCCTGTGGATTTCATCTGAACCCCTATTTCCCGGCTTATCCCCCTGAACTTATCAAAGGGCCACCTTGGAATCTTTGTCACGATGTAGTCAATGGATGGCTCAAAGGATGCCGGTGTCTCCTTTGTTATGTCATTCTCTATCTCATCGAGGGTCATGCCCACGGCAATCTTGGCGGCGATCTTGGCTATGGGGTAACCTGTGGCCTTTGATGCCAGTGCACTGCTCCTGCTCACCCTCGGGTTCACCTCTATGACCTTGTATTCACCTGTCTCCGGGTGGACAGCGAACTGTATGTTGCAGCCCCCCTCAATCCTGAGGGCCCTTATGATCTTTATTGCCGCATCCCTCAGCCTCTGGTTGTCCTCGTCACTGAGGGTCTGGGCCGGTGCAACCACCACGCTCTCCCCGGTGTGTATGCCCATGGGGTCGATGTTCTCCATGTTACAGACGATTATGCAGGTGTCGTTGCGGTCCCTCATGACCTCATACTCGAATTCCTTCCAGCCAAGTACAGACTGGTCTATGAGGACCTGGTTGATGAAACTCATCTCAAGGCCCCTTGTGGCTATCTCAATGAGTTCATCGCGGTTGTGGGCCACCCCCCCACCTGTACCCCCAAGGGTGAACGCGGGCCTCACTATAACAGGATACCCTATCTCATCAACAGCTTCAAGGGCCTCTTCAACTGAATTTACCGCTCTTGCTGCGGGTACTGGCTCGTTGAGTCTCTTCATGAAACTGTCAAAGAGGTCACGGTCCTCAACGTTTCTTATGGTCTCAATGGAGGACCCTATAACCCTCACACCCTCGAGGGCACCTATCTCTGCAAGACCCGTTGCAACGTTGAGGCCTGTCTGCCCCCCCATGGTTGGGAGTACCGCGTCGGGTTTCTCCTTTTCGATTATCTTTGCAACTATCTCAGGTGTGAGGGGCTCCACATAGACCCTGTCAGCCATTTCCATGTCGGTCTGGATGGTGGCAGGGTTTGAGTTCACGAGTACTGTCTCAATCCCCTCCTCCCTCAGTGATTTGCATGCCTGAGAACCTGAATAATCAAATTCAGCAGCCTGCCCTATCTGTATAGGGCCAGATCCTATGATAAGTACCTTGTTGATGCTTTCATCCCGCGGCATTTTATCCCCATCTTCCTCTTATCCTAGTATTCTTTCATAACACTTACAAGACGATCAAAGATGTTCACAGTATCATGTGGTCCTGGTCCTGCCTCAGGGTGGTACTGGACACTGAAAACCGGGAGTTCCCTGTGCTCTATTGCCTCAGGTGTCCCGTCGTTGAGGTTCAGCTGTGTGATCTCAATATCCGTCCCCCTTACTGAGTCCGGGTCGATGGTGAACCCGTGGTTCTGGGATGTTATTGAGACTGTACCTGTCCTTAGGTCCTTCACCGGCTGGTTTATACCTCTGTGCCCGAATTTCATCTTGTATATGCTGGCCCCGAATGCAAGGCCGATTATCTGCTGTCCAAGACATATCCCGAATATGGGCAGCTGTTCTGATAGTGTTCTGACCGTGCTTATGGCCTTCTTCACCCTTGTGGGGTCACCAGGTCCGCTTGATATTAGGAGCGCGTCAGGGTCATATTCCATTATTTCCTCTGGCTCCATTCTGTAGGGTACAAGAGCAACACCAACATCCCTTTCAAGGAGGGCCTTTATGCTGTTTCTCTTGATTCCGCAGTCAACTATAACAACCCTCCTCTCTGCGTCCTCATTCATGGTGACCGGTTCGGTAACACATACCTGGTCCACAAGGTCAATCTCGGTTATGTCCGGTTGATTCACTGCCAGTTCAAGGAGTTCATCATCATCAATCTCCTCTGTTGCAAGGGCACCCTTCATGGTACCCCTCTCCCTTATCTTTATGGTGAGGGCCCTTGTGTCAACACCCGCTATGCCAGGGATTTCATATTCCTCCAGGAACTCTGAGAGTGTCTTTTCTGATAGCTGGTGTGAGGGTTTCTGGCATTCCTCCCTCACTATCAGGCCCTCGGCCTTTATACCATCTGACTGGTACCACTCCTCAGATATTCCATAGTTACCCTGCAGGGGGTAGGTTGGCATGAGTATCTGGCCCTTGTATGAGGGATCTGTGAGTGATTCAACATAACCCGTCATCCCGGTTGCAAATACAACTTCCCCCGTCTTCACTGTTTCAAATCCAAATGCCTCTCCTTTTATTATCGTACCATCTTCCAAGGCTAATTTTGCTTCCCTAAACATTTCACCACCGTGATCATGACTTCTGACTGATTAGATTAATTTAATATTCATGACCATAAGGAGAATCCCCTCCAGAGTGGAGATCCATCCTCATCACCACAGCGTCCTCTCCATCCTCATAGTAGTTTGCTATAACCTTCTCCTCACTGAAGCCAAGGGCCCTGTAGAAATTTATGGCCCCTCTATTCTTTGCCCTTACCTCCAGTTTAATATTTTTAATATGAAATTTTTCAAATATACCTATGGCTGTCCTCACAAGTTCAGCCCCGACACCCTGGCGGCGGTAATCTTTATCAACTGCAAGTGAGATAATATGACCTTCATCCTCAAAGCGGATCCAGAATATTATGAATCCAACGACCCTGCCGTCCTCCTGGGCCACGAGGAAACCTGCTCCAAGGTTGTATATGTCCCTCAGGAGGTGTGCCGGATAGGGATCAGCAAATGATTCCCTCTCAATCTTCAGGACCGTTTTAAGGTCCTGTGGTCTGAATTCCCTTACTATCATCTCTATCTCCGTGGTACAATGTGGAAAGATCTTGCACTTTACATAATCAGGAGCTCGCAGCCATCCGACCGTGTTGTTGAGGTTGGTGCCGGTAGATTCCTGTATGTTTCAGATTATATCATGAAACATTCAAAAGTTGATTTGGTTCTAACAGATATTAAACCTTCCCGTGGGGACATAATTTACGATGACATCACATCACCGGATATGGATATCTACAGGGATGCCGCCACAATATACTCCATAAGACCCCCATCTGAACTCCACAACCCCCTTATGATGGTAGCGGACGCAGCTGGTGCCAGGCTGATCATAAAACCACTCACTGGGGAAAATATAGCCACAGAAAAACCCATGAAACTTGTAAATTACAGAAAAACCTTTTTCTATGAGTACAGTCCATAAACCCGACCGATTTTAGCATGTCCTCAAAGTGGATTAAACTGAGATGATTTGCCTCAGAGGTGATCCCATCACACTCACACTCATTAATATATACTTTATAAACTGGATAATGAATGTCACCACGGTAATCCAACCAAAAATATCATGATCCTAGATCTTAAGAATATTACCAAAATAAGTTGAAAAGTGTTCAAAATGAAATGGGCCAGGATGAGTGTAAAGGAAGTCTTGAAGGAACTTAAAACGTCAGAAAATGGTTTAAATTCAGATGAAGCAGCCAGAAGACTTGAAACTTATGGTAAAAACGAACTGGTTGAGGAGAAAAAGGCAGGTCCCCTCAGAATGTTCCTTGCCCAGTTCATGGATATACTCATCATACTACTCATACTTGCGGCTGTGGCATCCTACTTTGTGGGTGATGTGCTTGATTCTGCAGTCATACTCTTCGTGGTGGTTGTGAATGCCACAGTTGGCTTCATACAGGAGTACAGGGCCGAGCAAGCAATGGAGAAACTCAAGGGCCTGGTATCAACTGAGGCCACGGTTATAAGGGATGGTATGACTCAGAAAATACCTGCCTCTGAGCTCACAATAGGGGATATTTTAATCATAGAGGAGGGGGACAATGTACCTGCAGATATCAGACTCATAGAAGCCTATGACCTCCGCATAGACGAATCCACCCTCACAGGAGAATCCATACCCGTTCAGAAGACACATGAGAACCCTGAGGATGAAAGGGATGTTATCGCATTCATGGACTCTGACGTTGTATCAGGTCGCGGTAAGGGTGCCGTAATAGCAGTGGGTATGGATACATCAATAGGCAGGATAGCCGAGATGATACAGGAGGATGAGGGTAAGACACCTCTGCAGGAGAAGATATCCTCCCTTGGAAAAAGCCTTGGGCTCATAGCGGTGGTTGTATGTGCCATGGTATTCGCCATACAGTTCCTCCGCGGACTTCCACTGGTTGACACCTTCATGACCGCTGTTTCACTTGCAGTTGCCTCTGTACCCGAGGGCCTTCCCGCCATACTGACACTGACCCTTGCACTGGGTATGCAGCGGATGGCCCGGAGCAATGCCATTGTAAGGAGGCTCCTTGCAGTTGAAACCCTGGGTTCATGTTCGGTTATCTGCACCGACAAGACAGGTACACTCACCCATAACCGGATGACCGTGAGGGAATCAGAGCTCACCTCACCAGAGATGGCACTCCTTGTATCAGCACTCTGCAACAACGCCACAATATCAGATGGCAAAGTCATAGGGGACCCAACCGATGCCGCCATACTGAGCTTCGCTGATGAAAATGGACACAGCAGAAAGGAGCTTGAGGAGAAATACCCCCGTCTCATGGAAATACCCCTCGACAGTAAAAGGAAGAGGATGACCACCATAAACCAGCTGGGTGACGGGCGATACCTCCTCATCAAGGGGGCCCCTGAGATAATACTCAGTAGATGCAGTTACGTGGATTATAACGGCTCCCTGAGGGCAATGGATGATGATGAACTGGGCAAATGGATGTCCAGGCTCAACGATATGACATCAAGGGCCCTCCGTGTTCTGGCCCTTGCATACCGGAAACTGCCTGATGGCGATGAGGAGGAGAGGGACCTTGTGTTCGCTGGCCTCGTCGGTATGATGGACCCTCCACGAAAGGAGGCTGCCGATGCCATAGAGACCTGCAGGAAGGCAGGTATAAAGGTTGTTATGATCACAGGCGACCACAGGGACACCGCGGTTGCCATAGCACGCGAACTGGGACTCATGGATGATGGTCTGGCCCTCACAGGAAGGGAACTCGATGAACTCTCTGATGACGAATTCGAGGATATGGTGGAGGACGTGAGGGTCTATGCCCGTGTCTTCCCTGAACAGAAGGTCAGAATAGTTGAGGCCCTCCAGAGGAGGGACCACGTGGTTGCCATGACCGGTGATGGTGTAAACGACTCCCCCGCCCTCAAAAAGGCCGCCATAGGTGTAGCAATGGGCAGCGGGACGGACGTTGCAAGGGAATCATCTGACATGGTGCTCCAGGATGATAACTTCGCAACGATTGTTAAAGCTGTGAGGGAGGGGCGGACCATCTTCGATAACATAAGGCGCTTCGTTAAGTTCCAGCTTTCAACAAATGTCGGGGCCATCCTCACAATCGTATCGGCCTCACTCATCAACCTTCCTGTACCATTCAATCCGATACAGATACTCTGGATAAACATAATAATGGACGGTCCCCCTGCACAGTCCCTTGGTGTTGAGCCCCCTGAATCCGATATAATGCTCAGAAAACCCGAGAGGGAGGATATAATGCCAAGAAGGAACCTGCTGCGTATAGTAATTGCAGGTGCTGTCATGGCAGCAGGGACGCTGGGGCTCTACATCTACATGCTCTCCTCAGGGAACAGTGTTGAGCGGGCGATGACAGTTGCATTCACGGTCTTTGTGATGTTCCAGATATTCAACGTATTCAACTGCAAGTCAAGGACCGGATTTTCCAACAGGACCCTCCTTGTTGCTGTTGCAGCCTCACTCCTGCTGCAGATACTGGTGGTCTACCTTGCACCCCTTGAGGGTGTATTCAGGACCGTCCCCCTCACGGTTACAGACTGGGTCCTCATAGTCGCAGTGGCTTCCCTCATACTGATTGCAGAGGCCCTCATGAGGTTTGCTGACGGGCGGGAATGACCTATGAATGTTATTGTGATGGCAGGAACCAGGGATGCCCGGAGGATCATAGAAGAACTCTCAAGGGATCCAAGAATTGATATAACTGCCACTGCAACCACCGAATACGGTGCTGAGCTTGCTGAAAGTTCAGGGGCATTAAGAACAGTCAGAGGGCCCCTTGACAGGTCCGGACTGGGCGAACTGATAGATGAAATCGGTGCAGAACTCCTCATAGACGCCACCCACCCCTTCGCCACAAGGGCCACTGAAAATGCACTCCTGGCATGCCATGATACAGGCATAACCTACCTGAGGTTCGAAAGACCACTGCTGGATGTTGAGGGGGCCATAAGGGTTGAATCATTCAGGGAGGCCGGGGAGGTGGCCTCATCACTCCTCAGGGAGGGTGAGGTGGCGATGCACCTTGCAGGGGTCTCAACACTACCTGAGGTTCTTGAGTCACTGGATCCAGAGAGGGTTGCCGTCCGGGTCCTGCCACAGACCTCATCAATTGAGGCATGCCACAGGCTCGGAGTGCCCCCCGAACAGATCATCGCAATGCAGGGCACATTCTCCCCAGAGATGAACAGGGTGCTCATGAAGGAATACCGTGCAGGTGCGGTTATCACCAAGGATAGTGGTGAGACAGGAGGTCTCCGTGAGAAGGTTGCCGCTGCATCAGAGCTTGGAATACCCATCATCCTCGTTGAGAGGCCAATGGTTGACCTGAAAGGCGAGACGGTATTACATGACATTAATGAACTTGTGGAATATGTCACAGAGATCCTGAATAAAAAAAGAAACTGATAACTGCTTTTAAATCCTTAAAGAACAAGCACTAAAAAAATTTAGAATAGAAACTGATAACTGCTTTTAAATCTTTAAAGAATAAGTTCACCGGTTCTCAAAGAGGACAACCTCAACCTCCTCTCCCTCATTGAGTATCTCAACGTTCTTTGGCACCTCAATGTATCCATCGGCCCCTGCAAGGGCTGCTATTGCACCGGAATCCCTGAATATTGGCCTTGCATATTGGCCATCAACCTTCACAAGTGCATACTGGACCCTGCCCCTTGATGAGTGGAATCTCTCGGCAAGTTTAAGTGTCTTCACAGAACCTTCAGGGGCTTTTATTCCTGAGAGTTCCCTGAGGAATGGTTCTACAAGAGACCTGAAAACCAGAAGGGCTGCAACCGGGAAACCTGGGAGCCCCACCACCATCTTACCATCAACCACCCCCACTATGGTGGGCTTACCCGGCTTCATGGAGATGCCGTGAATGACCACCTCACCAAGATCCTCAAGCACATCCACCAGGACATCGCCCGCCCCCGCAGAGGTGCCACCTGAGGTTATAACGAGGTCTGCTTTACCCAGCCCCTCAATGAGGGCACTTCTGAGTTCATCGTAATCATCCCTAACTATACCCCCACGGCTGACACTGCAGCCGGCATCCCTGAGGGCCGCCGATATTCCCAGAGAATTTGAATCAAATATCTTTGCAAGTTCAAGTCTCCCCGAGGGCTCAATGAGCTCATTACCCGTGGATATGACATGTACCAATGGTTTCGATACAACCCTCACCGAGGTGACCCCTGCAGCTGAAAGCGCCGCGATCTTGTCGGGTGAGAGCACCTTTCCGCCCCCAACAAGTACACTGCCCGCCCCAATATCAGATCCCGCCACCGCGATATGCTGCGATGGGTATGCCGGCCTCTGGATGTAGACGTCCTCACCACTAACCTCAGTGTACTCAACCATGACGACTGCATCGGCACCCTCAGGTACAGGCGCCCCCGTACTTATCCGTGTGCATGAACCGCTTTCAACCCTCCTTGATGGCAAAGAGCCTGCCTCAACCGTCTCGATACACCTGAGCCTCACCGGTTTCTCATCGCTTGCCCCGAAGGTATCTGAGGCCACCACCGCGTACCCATCCCTGGATGCCCTGTCAAATGGTGGCAGGTCGATGGGGCTTTCAACATCCTCTGCAAGTACCCTCCCGAGGGCATCATCAATATTAACGGTTTCGGAACATCTACTGTAAAGTTCCCTGAAGAGATCAGCCATTATCCCCCTTGCATCGTCCAGATCGATTATATCAAGAAATTCAACTCCCATTGGATCACCATTAAGCAGTCTAAGCAATTTATTTATATCTGCACCGGTAATAAATTATACTGTCTATTTCTTTGATTGCTGAATGTGTAATCGCATTAGAATCAAAGTTAATCAACGAAAAAAAGAGGAGGAGAGTATTTGAGTAGAGGACATCAGACACAGGAAGTTAGGCGTGTGAGGACGCCCAGGAAGGGCGAGATACCTGGAGTTGTTGAGCAGATAATGGGGCACGGGAAGCTCAAGGTGAGGTGTGCCGATGGCCATATAAGGCTCGGCAGGATCCCGGGCAAGATGAAGAAGAGGATATGGATCCGTGAGGGTGACGTTGTACTTGTAAAGCCATGGGAGTTCCAGAGCGAGGAGAAGGCCGATATAGTGTGGAGGTACACCCGTACAGAGTCCAACTGGCTTGAGAGGAAGGGCTACCTCAAACTCTGATTGTCCCGAGAGAAGTTGATTTTAATGGATCCTGAAGAAACAGGGCAGGCCCCTGAACTCAGGGCGCTTAAATCAGGGGCTGTGGATAGGGTAGACTCTGATCTTGGACGGATGGAGGCCGTCAAGAGGTTGAAGGGTGTTGAGGACCGAAGGGTGGGAAGTGAGGTCTTTGATGAGCTTACCCTCAAAACACTCTACAAGCTTGCCAACTCAGGTTACCTTGCGGTGCTCAATGGTGCTGTGAGCACAGGTAAGGAGGCGAATGTCTTCAAGGGTATAACCGATAACGACGAATTTGTTGCTGTCAAGATCTACCGTGTCGCCACATCTGACTTCAAGAAGATGCAGTACTACATACAGGGCGACCCGAGATTCAGGGTGAGGACAACCAACAGACGCCAGCTTGTCCAGGCCTGGGTTAACAAGGAGTTCAGGAATCTGAAAAGGGCCCTTGAAGCGGGTGTCCGTGTGCCAGAACCCGTGGTTGCAAGGGACAACATCCTCATAATGGAGTTCATCGGGGATGACGGTGAACCGGCTCCCACCATGAGGGAGGTTCCGCCTGATGACCCTGAGAGGGCCCTTGAGTTGATAGTTGAGTACATGCACCGCCTCTACACTGGTGCAAGGCTTGTGCACGGGGATCTATCCTTCTTCAACATACTTAACCATTCAGGAGACCCAGTTATAATCGATGTATCCCAGGCAATGGTCCTTGACCACCCACTGGCCATGGAACTCCTTGAAAGGGATATAAAGAATGTGGTCCGTGACTTCAAAAGGCTGGGGGTCAGTGTAAATGAGGATGATATAAGGAAAAAAATTAAAAAAGAACCGGAGCCCCCTGCAAAAACCAACACCCATGAAAAGAATTAAAGAGCCACGGAAAACCACAACCTCACAGAAAGAATTAAAAAAGAAAACCTTAAAACATTACCTGGAGCCTGAAGAGAAGGATCCATCCCAGATAACAAATCAGAAATAGAAACTCCACTGGATACTTTACAGAAAGTTATTGTAGGTTTTATAAACGTTTATCCTTATTTATTCATTGAGGTGAATCAGATGCCCACCGAGGAATATCTCAAAATACCCCGAGAAAGGGTTGGAGTTCTGATAGGTAAGAATGGTGAGGTCAAGGCACAGATTGAACGTCTAACGCAGACAGACCTTGAAATTGACAGCGAAACCGGTGCAGTTACACTCATACCCCATGATGAACTCGACGACCCCCTGTCACCATGGAAGGCAAGGAACATAGTTAGGGCCATAGGACGTGGCTTCAACCCGGAGGTTGCCCTCCGGCTCCTGGATGACGATGTTGCCCTTGACATCATCAAGATAACCGACTATGTCGGTAAATCCAAAAAGGCCATAGCAAGGCAGAAGGGCCGTGTAATAGGTAGGGGCGGTATAACCAGACGCATAATCCATGATATGACCGGTGTGGATATATCGGTCTATGGAAAAACCGTTGCACTGATAGGTGAATTTGAAAAACTCTCAGTTGCAAGGGAAGCCGTTGAAATGATACTTAATGGCGCCAGACACAAGTCTGTGTACGCATTTCTTGAAAAGAAGAAACAGGAAATGAAAATGAAGGAGTTTGAGGAAGGCGTTAAATTCATGTAAACTCCACCATAAACCTGTTTTTTGTAAGGGCAAATTTCAATTATTTCACATGTATCGCCCGAACTATGCTTTCTGTAATAGTTACATCTAGGGTATAAGTTTATATGCTATAAGTTACACATATGTGTATATGAGCATGGTATCCCATGTGTATTATCCTGTGAAAAATTATTTAAGGAGGCGAACTTTTGGCTAGGCAAGCTTTGGATCTCTTTGACGAAGGATTCCAGGAACTCACCCCCTCAGAATTCTTCAGGAAAAACAAGCAGATGCTGGGTTTTACAGGAAAAATAAGGTCACTGACGATAGTTTTTCATGAACTCATAACAAACAGTTTTGACGCCGCAGAGGAGGCAGGTATACTCCCTGAGATCAAAATAGATCTCAAGAGAATTGGTAAGGACCACTATATCCTAAGACACCAGGACAACGGTCCTGGAATACCTGAAAAGTACATTCCAAAGGTATTCTGTACCATGTTCGCCGGGTCCAAATTCAGGAACATCCAGTCCAGGGGGCAGCAGGGACTTGGATGCAGTGGTTGCGTGCTATTATCACAGATGACCACAGGTAAGCCCATAAAGGTCATCTCAGGGACCAGGGAAAACGGAGAACTCAAGGGGGTCAAGATGACCCTCAAGATGGACGTTAAGAAGAACCAGGGCCTCATACTCGAAAAGGAGGAGGTGGAGGTTGAGGACACAGGTGTCTGCATAGAACTCCACTTCAAGGACGTCTCCTACTCACTTTCAGAGCAGGGGGCCTACGAGTACATAAGGAGGACAATGATAGCCAACCCCCATGCAAAGATAATATTCAATGACCCCACAGGGAACCGCTACGTCTTCAACAGGGCATCAGACGTCATCCCACCAATGCCAAAGGAGGTCCTCCCCCACCCATGGGGCGTCACAGCCGATGACCTCATATTCATGGCAAAGCACACCGACAAGAGACGCTTCAGGAGTATGCTTACAAGCAACCTCTCAAGGATGTCCTCCAAGAAGATAAAGGAACTCGAGGAACTCACAGGCATAGACCTCAACAAGCGCCCCAAGGATATGAAGTGGGAGGAGGCCGAAAGCATAGTTGAGGCCTTCAAGAAGATGAAGTTCATGTCACCACCAACCTCAGGCCTCATACCCATTGGAGAGGATCAGATTGAGAAGGGTATGAGGGAGATACTCCAGCCAGAGTTCACCGCCACCGTGACAAGGAAACCAAAAACCTATCGCGGAGGTATAGCCTTTGTGGTTGAGGCCGGTATAGCCTACGGTGGAAACTCCGGTAGAATGGTTGGTGACCAGAGGAAGGCCGAGATAATGAGGTTCGCCAACAGGGTCCCCCTCACCTTTGACGCCGGTAGCTGCGCAATAACCGAGGGTGTTAAGAGCCTTGACTGGAGGCGCTACGGCATAAGGGACCTTGAAAATACGCCACTCACCATATTCGTGAATATCGTATCAACCAACGTCCCTTACCTCTCAACAGGTAAGCAGAGCGTGGCACCTGAACCTGAAATACTCCATGAGATCAGGCAGGCCACCATGATAGCTGCAAGAAAACTCTACAAGTACCTCAGGAAGAAGAAGGCCGCCAAGGAGGAGGCTGAGAGGGCCAAAGTATTTGAAACATACGTTCCGGTGATCATAAAGCAGGCGGCTCTCCTGGCAGAGAGGGAGGCACCTGATTACAGGGAACTCCTGGACACAGTTACAAGAAGGGCAAAACTTGAAATTCTGGGGGAATCACTAGATGAATAGAAGAGAAATAGCCATTAACAAACTTAAAGGTCTTGGAGACGTCATACTCGACGATGTGAGCCGTGGGAGGATCCCCAGGATAAAGGTTCCATCAAGGGGTACATCCAACATAATCTATGATGAAGAGAAGAGGCACTACATCCTGGGTGACCGCTACGGTACACGTTCAATGGGTAATGTGAAGCAGATAAAGAAGATAGGTCAGATGCTATACACCGCAAACTTCTGCAAGGACCTGGTGGCAAGGGAGAAAACCGCCACCCTCAGGGAGCTCTACTACATCTCAGAGGGCTGGGAGGTGGACTTTGCAGACCAGCAGGAATCCAACATCGTTGGAGAGGACCTTGAGGTTACCCTGGGAATGACCAGGGAGGAGCTGGGTCTCATGCCAGAGGAAGACGGCGCATCTGTCTATGGTGCCCTGACGGTCCGTGAGGGTGATATAGAGATAAACGCCCTCAGATCTGGCAAATCAGGTTATAACATATCACCCACCATAGATGAGGTTGAATTCGTAGATCACGATGTTGAACGTGTCATTGCGGTAGAGACAATGGGTATGTTCCACCGTCTCGTGCAGGAGAAGGCCTACAAGAAGTTCGACGCCCTCATCGTTGGGCTTAAGGGTCAGGCCGCAAGGGCAACCAGGAGGTTCATAAAGAGGGTCAACGAGGAACTGGACCTTCCAGTGTACATCTGTAACGACGGAGACCCATGGGGATTCCACATCGCCATGGTCATAATCTCAGGGAGTGCGAAGCTCGCCCATGTGAACCACCAGCTTGCAACCCCAGATGCAAAGTTCCTGGGGGTTACGGCAAGTGACATAATAAACTATGACCTCCCCACAGATCCCCTCAAGGACATCGATGTGGTGAGGCTCAAGGAACTCCTGAACGATCCAAGGTACAGGGATGAGTTCTGGAAGACCGAAATAAAGAAGATGCTGAAGATCGGTAAGAAGGCAGAACAGCAGTCCTTCTCGAAGTATGGTCTTGAGTACGTGGTTGACACGTATCTTCCAGAGAAGCTTGAAGCCGTGGAGAACCAGTAAAACTGTTCTCCATAACTTTTGTTTTTATTTATTTTTTAGAATAAGAGAATTCCTCATGTCTTAAACTCAACTGGTTTTTAAGGTTACCCAGAGTCACTCATTCAGAGATAACTATAAACCTAAAGTCCCCGCTCACCCCAGAGATAACTATATAAAATAATCAATGAGAAATAATATCAGATTACACCTTTAAACTTAAGAGGTTCCTCTGGGAACAGAAGTTTTCAGGGGATAGGAGGTTTCTTTAATGATATCTGTAGCCATTAACGGGTATGGGACAATAGGAAAGAGAGTCGCCGACGCTGTGGCTGCCCAGGACGACATGAAGGTCGTTGGTGTCAGCAAAACAAAACCTGATTTTGAGGCGAGGGTTGCAATTGAAAAGGGCTATGACCTCTATGTAAGCATCCCTGAACGTGAAAAGCTCTTTGATGATGCTGGAATCCCTGTTAGCGGTACCGTGGAGGACATGCTGGAGGAAGCAGACATCGTGGTTGATGCAACACCCGAGGGTATCGGTGCAAAGAACCTTGAACTGTACCGTGAAAAGGGGATAAAGGCCATATTCCAGGGTGGTGAAAAGCACGACGCCATTGGACTCTCATTCAACTCATTCGCAAACTACGACGAGTCACTGGGGGCCGACTACACAAGGGTTGTTTCCTGCAACACCACCGGCCTCTGCAGGACCCTCAAACCAATAGATGACCTCTGCGGGATAAAAAAGGTAAGGGCAGTGATGGTAAGAAGGGGTGCTGACCCTGTACAGGTGAAAAAGGGTCCAATAAACGCCATTGTACCAAACCCCCCAACGGTCCCATCACACCACGGACCTGACCTCAAAACCGTCATGAAGGGCGTTAATATCCACACCGTTGCACTCCTTGTCCCCACAACACTGATGCACCAGCACAACATAATGGTGGAACTGGAGAACCCTGTGGACGCCGATGAGATAAAGGCAAAACTAGACGAGACAACCAGGGTCATGCTTGTGAAGGCCTCAGAGGGCCTTGCATCAACCGCAGAGATAATGGAGTACGCCAAGGAACTTGGAAGGTCAAGGAATGACCTCTTCGAGATACCTGTCTGGGAGGAGTCCATAAACGTGGTTGAAGGGGAACTATTCTACATGCAGGCGGTCCACCAGGAATCCGATGCCGTCCCCGAGAGTGTGGATGCAATAAGGGCCCTCCTTGAACTTGAAGAGGACAACATGAAGTCCATAATGAAGACCAACAGGGCCATGGGCATACTCTAAAAACCAATTTTTTCTATTTAACCCTTTAATCGGGTGTTTTTTTGATAAGGGTTGGTCCTGCAGGGAACCCCGTGGGTTACCGTGGCAGTACAGTCAGTGTTTTCAAAAAGATCAGGGCCATGGGACTTGACGCCTATGAGTACCAGGCAACCTATGGCCTCAGGTTAAAGAAGGAAAACGCCCTTAAGATTGGTGAAAATTCAAGGAAGAATGATATACTTGTCTCAATGCACGGCCCCTACTATATAAACCTTTCATCAGCCAAGGAGGAGACCATAGAGAAATCAATCCACCGGCTCTTTGACTGTGCGGTTGCAGGGGAGTGGATGGGGGCCTACCGTATTGTATTCCACCCCGGCTTTTACGGTGACCTTGGGAGGAGAAGGGCATTTGAGCTCTGCAGGAAGTCTATTGGGGAACTGATCTCAAGACTTGAAAGTGCCGGTATCAGGGACTTCACACTTGCACCTGAGACCACCGGTAAGAGGTCACAGGTGGGGAGTCTAGAGGAGATTATAAGATTCTCAGAGGAATTTGATAACGTCATGCCCACCGTGGACTTTGCACACATACATGCAAGGGGTGGGGGGTGCATAGGGGGCGCCAGTGATTACAGGAGGATACTTGCGGAGATTGAGGGAAGATTAGGAGTGGAGCACCTCCACTGCCACTTCACAGGGATAGAGTACACAGATGCGGGAGAGAGAAAGCATCACACACTATCCGAAGGCTTTGGCCCTCCTGTTGAGCCCCTCCTTGAGGTGCTGGTTGATGGGGGCTGGGATGCCACCATAATCTCCGAGACACCCCGAAAGGATGAGGATGCAAGGAGGATAAAGGACCTCCTTGAGGGGTACCTCAGCAGGTGACGCTGGTCCAGAGAAATAAGGTGTGCGGAATGTCTCAAAATCCACAACTCCAGTTTTTTATATGGGCAGCATGAAGTTGACCAAAATCTACACGGATGCTCCGATGTTTCTTGAATTAACCTGATGGAGTGTACTGAAAATACAGATCCCACGGAGTGTACCTAAAACTTTATACACCCCGATGCACAATTTACCTATGATGAGTTTATTTCTTGATTATATCACAGTATCAGAACTTGTTTCTGAAGAACAGGTGATGTGGTGAAATTCAATAACATAGTCTATGACCCCCAGCTAACAGATAAAAAGTTCCCTGTGAAGGCCTCTGATCCTGAAAGGGAGGCAAAACTTGTTGTTCTCCAGCCGGTTGGATACCCCTTCGTATGCAACCTGATGGAGTCCCCGAGGATAGACGCCGTTAACAAGGAACTCTTTGAGATCTATGCAAGGGACCAGTGGGAGGGTTTCAGTGCAACTGAGGGTTCCTATCTATTTGACCAGAAACTGCTCCCTGACTATGCATTCAAAATAATAAGGGCCCACCCTGACGGTTCAAAGATAACCAGGAACACCTCCATTATACTGCTGGAGAACGAGAGGGAGGAGTTCCATGAGGTGAAAAGTGATATCACCATGGACGATGTTATCGGTCAGGAGGACGCCAAGATAAAGTGCAGGATAATCATGAGGTACCTTGAGGACCCGGACAGATTCAGGGACTGGGCGCCCAGGAACGTCCTCTTCCATGGAAGCCCGGGTACAGGTAAGACAATGCTTGCAAAGTCCCTTGCAAATGAACTCAGGGTACCCCTCTACCTTATAAAGGCCACAAGCCTCATAGGTGAGCATGTGGGTGACGGTGCAAGGCAGATACATGAACTCTATGAACTGGCATCAAAAACTGCCCCATCAGTTATATTCATAGATGAGATGGACGCAATTGGCCTCGACCGGAGATTCCAGTCCCTCCGTGGGGACGTCTCAGAGGTGGTTAACGCACTCCTGACAGAGATGGATGGTATAAATCAGAACTGGGGTGTTGTAACCATAGGCGCCACCAATAACCCTGAACTTCTTGATAATGCAATAAGAAGCCGTTTTGAGGAGGAAATAGAGTTCAGGTTACCTGGGGATGATGAGAGGCGGATGATGCTTGAGAAATACATTGAGACCATGCCCCTGGATGTGGATTTCTCTGTGGACAAACTTGTTAAACTGACAAAGGGAATGTCAGGAAGGGACATAAAGGAAAGGGTGCTTAAAACAGCCCTCCACAGGGCACTGGCAGATGAAAGTCCAAGGGTGGAGCGTGAACACATAGAATATGCTCTTAAGGAGCGTGAACTGAAGGGCGAACCCAGGCACATGTTCGCCTAGATCAATTTTTTAATTTATAAAATCCGTTTAAACTTTAATTTTTTTAGTGGTTAAAGAACTCCATGAGCACAAAACCCAATTCTCTACAGTCTTTTCCTGGTTAAAGGACTCCATGAGTACAAAAACCAGATTCTCTACATGAAGAGATCAGAAAATCCAAAAAACCTAAGATTCCTCACAATCAAAGAGCTCAGAACACATCCTCAAGAACTCTTTATCATCCCTCTCTGCAGCATCCCTGATTTTCAGAGCGATATCATGGAATATCTTATCAACTATTGACCTTGTGAGGCCCTCAACAACCCTCTCAGGGTCCCCGCGGTTTTCAATTTTCTTAATTGCCTTACCTGCCTCCCTCTGCCTGAGGGACTCCATGCGCCCCCTTATCTCAGCAAGAAGTGGCTCCACCTCCCTGTGCTTCATGGCCCTCAGGAGGAGTTCAAGTTCAGACCTCACTATTTCCTCGGCCTCTCTTGCCTCAGCCTCCCTCCTCTTCCGGTTCTCCTCGGCCACGCCCCTGAGGTCATCGATTGTGAATAGCCTGACTCCAAGTTCCCTCACGGATTCCTCTATATCCCTGGGGTTGGCTATGTCCACCATTACAATTCTGGACCTCCTCTCAGGTGGTATCGCCTCCATGACACGCTCACGGGTGAGTATGTAGTGGGGTGAACCTGTGGCACTTATAACAACATCTGCATCCCTGAGGGCCCTGTTGAGCTTGTCGAAGTGTATTGCATCACCGCCGAGTTCACATGCAAGCTGGTAGGCCCTTTCATATGTTCTGTTTGCAACCATTATTGCCTTGAGGTGTTTTTCGGCGAGGGCGCGTGCAACCAGTGTCCCCATTTTACCGGCCCCTATAACAAGGACCTTCTTGCATTTTAGGTCCCCATGTATTGACTCTGCAAGATCAACAGCCGCTGATCCTATTGAGACGGAACCCCTGTTTATCTTCGTCTTCCGCCTCACGGTCTGTCCCACATGCACCGCCTTGGTGAACACCATATCAAGTAGGGGCCCACAGGTGCCCTCACGCAGGGCCTGTAGCCTTGCAGCCTTTATCTGTCCAAGTATCTGGTCCTCCCCGATTATCATTGATTCAAGACCTGAAGCCAGCCTCAGAAGGTGCAGAAGGGCATCCTCATCTTTTTCAACTGTAAATCCATTAAAATCAAATTCAGGTGGGACCCCTGTGACATGAAGGTAGTACTCGACCCTGTTGCAGGTCATCAGGGGCACCTTCTCGGTCACGGCTCCAAGGGCCTCAAGTTCACCCACAATCTCCTCTATCCTGCCTGATGCTGTCTCCATTGTCTTCACATCAGAGGTCTTGTGGTCAAGCCTTATGTTAAGAATCACCTGAAGCCCCCCTATCCATGATTATGTCCCGCGCCCTTCTTATGGCACCCTCCAGATCACCAGCTTCAAGTTTTTCCTGTACCATTTTATCCTCTGAGATCTCATAGAGAATTCTGCGCCTCTTTCTGTGATCCGGGACCTCTTCCATTAGCATGCGGCGGGATACATCCTGAACCTCAATCATTAGTATATCCTCTGGTTTTATGACCTCCTGGATCCTCCTGCGGAGGTATTTTGCCATAAGTGGACTCTTTTTTCCTGTAAATACTGAGATTGAAACATCCGCTATTTTGAATGTCGATGGGACAACCACGTTACCCCTTGATGGGTCATCTGCCCGGTTAAGGAGTTTGCCCCCTGCAAGTTCAGTTACCCTTTCATTGAGGCTTCTATCGGGACTTGCGGCAACTATGAGGTCTGCCTTCTTAATCCACTCCTCAAGTTTTTCCTCGGCTATTGAAACAGCGCCTTCAACTTCCTGTCCAAGAACCGCAACCTCTGCGCCGGCATCGATGAACCTCATCGCCCTTCTTCTTCCAACTTCACCTGAACCCACCACGAGTACCCTCTTACCTTCCATGTCAATGTAGAGGGGTGTGAGGGACATTTTACCATCCGTCAGAGGGATTTCATTCTGAGTATCTTCATGGCTGTTCTGAGGTCATTGTCTGCCTCGGCAAGGGCCTCCCTGGCCTCATCAAGGGATACCTCAAAGGCTTCTGCCAGGGCCTTCACGCTGTCGGTGTCAGGTTCAGATGTGCCCACAAGTTCCTCTGAGAGCCTCTTTTTGAGTTCCATGTACTCCTCGGTTGTCATGTTGATCCTCTTCATGGCCATGTCCCTCAGTGGACAGGGCTTTGAGGGCTTGCAGCACCAGACAAGTGAACCGAAGCATGTCCCCTGGCCCTCTCCGAGCCTTGTATTTCTTGCGAATGACTCCTTGATTTCAATGTAATCCTGTGGTGTCAGTCCCGCCTCTTCGAGTGCTATCATTATGGGGCAGGGCTTCACCGGTGGGCAGCAGAATGTAAGCGCCCTTTTATCACCACCCCTGCAGACATGGGATGGTGCGTCGCTCCATACCAAATACAGTCCTCCTTTATTAATTATGTTTATTCTGTTAATAATGATTCATTACATGGTGGCTGAAATAACACCACGTAATGCCTTTAACAGCTTTTTTGATAAATAAATTGTGGTTTGCAGATAATAAAGGGGGTTATTCCCTGAGCATCCCCCTCTTCTCATCGGGTGTGAGGTCCCCGACGATTGACTCGGGCTCACCCGTCTTGAGGATTCTGCCTCCCCTCATGAGGGATGCCCTGTCACAGACATCAAGGACGAAGTCCATGTCATGTGAAATTATCAGGAAGGTCTGATTCAGTTCCTCTCTGGCCTTAAGTATTGAATCTGTAACCTGCACCCTGGTTATGGGGTCCATGGTACCTGTGGGCTCATCAAGTATTATTATCCTTGGCTCCCTGATGAGGACCTGGGCAAGGGCGACCCTGTGTCTCTCACCACCTGAGAGCTCGTCAGGGTACTTGCCAAGGAGGTTCTCTGCGTACTCCTCATCAAAGCCCACGGCCTTGAGGACATAGATTGCCTTCATCCTGGCAAATTCTGCCGGAAGTTCAAGGCTGATGGCCTCTGTGAGGTTACCCAGCACATCCCTGTGGGGGTAGAGGCTGTACTCCTGGTGGAGTATCCCAAGGTAGGGCGTTACACGGCCACGGCCAAGGGGCCCCTTCTCGGTCATATCTATCCATTCATCACCCAGCCTCACGCAGACCTTCCCGCTGCTTGGCTCGGTTATTCCTATTATTATCCTTGAGAGCGTCGTCTTACCGGCCCCGCTGAGTCCCACGACACCAAAGATTTCCCCCTCATAGACTGTGAGGTCAACACCGTCAACCGCCTTTACAACACCCCTGTCAATGGAGTAGTAGTGCTTCTTAACATCAACCATCTTTATGATGGGGGTTTCCCTTTCAAACTCCTTCACCTTCTCAGGTGCGGGCACCTGTTCCATGAACCTGGCAACCACGTCATCAGGGTCTCCCTCCTCGATTATCTCACCCTTCTCGATCCATATGGCATAATCAGAGAGGTCCCTCATGACCTCGGGCCAGTGGGAGGTTATGATCATGGTTATTCCCTTATCCTTGACACCCTCAAGGAGTGCGTCGTGTATGAGCTCAGCTGTCTGGGGGTCAAGGGTACCTGTTGGCTCATCAGCCAGGAAAACCATTGGTTCCTTGGCCAGCTGCCTTGCAAGGACAACCCTCTGCTTTTCACCACCACTGAGATCCCTTGCAATGTGGGTTATCCTGTGGCTCATCTGAACCATTTCAAGGAGGTCAAGGGCATGGTAGAGGGCTGTTTCATATTCAAGATCTGGCATTGACTTTATGACGTTATCGATTACCGTGTCGTCCTCATAGAGGGCAAATGTCCTCTGGAGCATTATGGCTATTCTTCTCCTGACGGCGGCGAAGGTCTTCTTGTCACAGTTCCAGAAGTCCACCTCCCGGACTGAAAATTTTGAGCCGCATCCACATACCTTACCCTCAAAGGAGGGGGGTTCAACTCTGAGGCATTCAGGGCAGATTGCCACATTGTAGATGACACGGCCGCTGTCGGGCTTGTATTCCTTCATACCCCTCAGCATGTTTATGAGAACAGATTTTCCTGCCCCACTTCTTCCCAGTATCCCCAGGACCTTGCCCTCATCGATTTCAACGCTGATGTTTTTTAGAACCTCGACACCCTTAAACTTCTTTGTGACATTTTCCAGCTTTATGAAAGACATGTGCTCACCCTCAGTTGCTAAAATTAACGTTACCCGTGAAAGATGAATCTGTATTATTCTTTTGATAAAGGAACTATTAAAATTTTCTAAATTTTTAGTCTGGATTAAATCTGATTTCCCTGAGATTGAAGTTTATTTTACCAGAGATGGCGGCCCTTGCAATTGATACTGCATCTGCACCAGCAGCAAACATTTCAAAGGCAGATTCAGGGTCTCTCACTGAATTGTTACCTATTAGGACCGCATTCCTTAAGCTCTGTGAAACTTCACCCACAAGTTCAAGGTCGGCCCTGTCCTTACCGGGCTTCATGGCGTCCAGGTGAATGTAGCCTACCCCAAGGTCATCAAGCATTCCCGCAATTGCAACCGTATCAACTCCAGGCACATTTCCCCGTATCTTGACAGAGACCTCTGCATTGGCACCCTTCACGACCTCAGATGTGAAGTCCTCCATGAATTCATGGTCATGGAGCATCGCCTGTCCGGCACCCAGAGAGGTTATCTCTGGCTGCCTGCAGTGTGCATTTATCTCAACAATATCCACTTCCCTGATGGATGATATCTCCATGATGGGTTCAGGGTCAAGGGCCCTGAGGTTCACAGAGACCAGCACCTCAAAACTGTCCTTTATCCTTGATGCCTCAGATTCTACTATGGATTTAAGTTCAGAAGAGTCAAAATCAAATTCAGGTCTGCCCCTCTGGGCTATTAGCCTTCCAGCCCTGGATGTTTCCTCATCTGCATTGTAGCCGCCCAGTGTAACAGCATCGAAACCATAGGGGATAAGTTTCATGCAGAATTCTGCATCGGTTATACCTGCCATTGGGGCCAGGACAATTATGATATCAGCAACCATAGGTTTTTGGTTAGAAAATCTTGATAATGCGGGACCTCATCCACCTATTCCTTCATCACATGGACCAGGTCATATGTGAAGCCGCCCCTTATCTCCTCGAGGGCCAGGTCTGCCAGGTTGGCTGCCTTCTCAGCTGTTGGTGCCTTACCGATACCTGCCTTGAGTGCAACGTTTATCTCGTCATCTATTTCATTGAGTATGCGAAGCAGACCCTGCGGTTCGAGGCCGTTGCAGGGGGACATGAAGTTATCCCCACCTATGAAGAATAGAAGGGCGCCCTCCTTTATGAGTTTCTTCATCAGAAAGTGCTGGACTCGGTTAACAATGAATGATGTGTCATAGGCTGGCACAATGTCGGTCATGGTCTCTGTGATGCCATTTATATCAATATGTGCAATCTGCACATAACCCTCATCCACAAGACCATCTATGGCAAGGACCTCCTTCCTGTCCTCTGACTGGGCTCCCCCATGGCTCTGAAGAGCCCTTGAAGCGTTTCTCTGGGCATCATAGGGTGTCTCAGCGGCCCCTACACCCATACTCACGGTTATGGGGTAACGGTTACCTATGGACCTCTGTATCCTTCTGTGGTCCTCCACTCCTATACCATTGGTGATGGCGAGCATATTATCGAATCTTGTGAAGAAAACAAGTCCCTGACGGGCAGCAAACTGGCGCTGAAGGTCAGCGTAAAGTTCTGCCTGGAGTATCTGAAGATCAGCCTCATTACGTGGGGCTGGTGTGACTGTCCATGGCCCATAATTGTCTATCTGAATTAAGGTCATCTGTATCATAATATTTCACCCAAAAGTATTCTGGCCAACATTATTTTATCCCCTATGTTTTCCATGATGGTCTTTGTTATCGTTACCTCTTTTATTAGTTTTTCTATTTCCGTCTTGAGGTTTGAGTCGACCTCATCAATCACCAGCATGTCAAGAAAATCACTGTACATCTCTGCAAGGCCGAGACTTGAGGCCTCATAGCCTTTAGCTTCCATGAATTTCCCTGCTGGCCCGCTGAATGGCCTCCTGCCTATAAATGGTGATACTGCAGATACCTCTGCATCTCTGAGGGCATCCCTAACACCCTCTGTTTTGAGGATGGGTCCTATGGATGTCACAGGATTGGATGGTCCCACTATGACCCTTTCGGCAGACTCAATCGCCTCTAAAACACCAGGTGCCGGTTTAACCCTGCTGAACTGAACATCCAGGACCTCAGGCTCTGACCTCCTCTCCACAAGGAACTCATGGAACCCCATCTCACCCTCATCTGTAATTATCCTGATATCGGATTCCTGGTTGCTCATGGGGATAACCCTTGATTTCACACCCAGGGCCCTGCACTGGTGTTCCACCGCCCTGTGGAGTGGCATTTCCCTTAAAAGGAGGGTTTTCTGTATCTTGAATGCCCGGTCAAGGTCGCCTATCCTCAGGAGCTCCGGGCATCCAAGTTCATGGAGCCTCTCATGGGTTATGAATGTGTCGTCCCGGACCCCATACCAGGTCTCCTCGTTTATTATCCCTGCAAGGGTGTAGATAACTGTGTCGATGTCAGGTGCGACGTAGACTCCCGAGAAATAGTCGTTCTCAACCGTATTAACTATCACCGTAACCTCAGAGGGGTCCACAACCCTCACAATGCCCTGCAGGAGTTTTGGTGTGCCTGTACCCCCAGAGAGGACTGTTATCATTGAACCACCTAATCCCTGAAGACGTCAAGTTTCCGGGGCCTTAAAAGTTCCATTGCGCTGCCAGTGGCGCGGAGGTGCCCCCATGGGTAACCCCTTACTATGACGGCGGGTACGCCCTCATCTGCCTGTCCCATCACAAGGGAGGCTGCGGCTGCCAGCTCATCTGCAACCGCCACCCTGGTTGTCTGGAGGCTCCTGCCATAAAGGTCCAGTTCACCCTTCCTGTCCCACACCGGTGAAATGCCAGCGACTCCAACTGCAACACCGACAGCCCCCTCCCTGAAGGGCCTTCCCTGTGTATCAGAGATTATGACAGCCACTTCCCTCCCTGTGAGTTCCTGAAGACCCTCAAGTATCCTTCTGGCGCTTCTGTCAGGGTCCTCTGGGAGTGGGGTTGCCAGTCCATCCTCAACATTTGACTCGTCAATACCTGCATTGGCGCATACAAATCCGTGCCGGGTTTCGGATACTATGAAGTCATGGCCAACCTTCAGTATCTCAGTGGACTCCTCAAGGATTGCCTCAACGAGTCTGGGGTCCTTACCTGTCCTTGATGCTATTTCAAGTGCCTTTCTGGATGGTTCAATCCTCCTGAGGTCAACGGTGTTGCCCTCTGCCTTTGCCACCAGTGTTTCAGCGATTACTACTATGTCACCATCAAGGAGTTCCATGTTCGAGGATTTCAGGGCGTCCACTATAAGGGCTGCTATGTCATCACCCTCTGAGACAAGTGGTAGACCTTCCACTCCAGTTAGGGTTATCTGCATTTAAGCACCGGAATTCATTTTTCTCCTGTCGCCAGCTTCCAACCGTCTCCTCTGTTGAATGCCGCTGCCGAGGTAACAGGGTGTGTGAATGCCGCAAAATCTCCGCCGCCCAGTATGAACTCTGCAGCCTCCTCTGCATTTCCAGCTTCAAAGGTGGTTTCTGCTGGTTCTGTCTGCTCATAGGTTGATATGTACATTGAAACGCCTTCAGGGACCCTTCTGACATTTATCCCATCCTCTGTAACTATTCCTATGAACGCATCCGAGTCATTGATTGCCGCCGCGATTCTTGGGGTGTTGAGTTCATCCTTCTCATAGTCCATTGTAAGGAGCGAGAAGCCCAGGGCATCCTTCAGATTCATCCCGAGGGATATCTTATCTGCAATGGTATCTGTATGGGAACCGTTGGATACAACCGCAGTCCCATCAACTATCCTTATGCAGTTGTATGCTATGTAGGGGTTTTTGAATACGTCACCCTCACAGCCCTCAACTGGTACAATCGCAACCCTCTCGTCAAGGAGCCTTGCAGTCCTGTTTGGGAAGGATCTGCTTGAGACCCTGTAAGCCACGAAGGATCCGCTGCTGTTTCTTCCAACTGCCAGTATTCTTCCAAGATACATCATATCACCTGCAAAATTATGATGGTGTTTTAACCGCCCTGTCGACCGGAAGGTCAGGTGGTGCTGTTATGATTATTGCCCCCTCCCTGGGCCTTATTATTATTTCACCCTCATCTATGACCCTGGTGTGGACCGCCACCGCACTGTTCTTTATGTGGCTGGACATGTCAATGCCATTAACCGTTACCCGCCTCAGGCCTGCGACAGGTATGAGGTAGTACTCTGATGGCCCGGTGTTTTCACTTATCTGGGGCTTTCCTGATGCCTCACCTGCCCCTCCTGAAAAGGTGGTTGTTACCACAAGGAAAATCAGTATTGTGAAGAGTATATCGATGAAGGGGACCATGTTAAACTTTGGCCTTCCATGGACCTTGTTCCTGTACCTCTCTGTATCCAGGACCATTTTATCACTGCCGCAGCTTACTTTCAATGATCTCGGCGCTCTTACCGCACCTTTCGAGTATTATGTTGTTTATGCTCTTCTCAAGCATGCTGGGCTTGAATGCCACCACAAGGTTTGCCTCAGGGTCATCAACCGTCCTCACGCTGACAACACCATCCGATTCCATGAGGGCCTCGACCACATCATCGACGTCTCCATCAACCCTTATCCTCATGATGGCGTACCCCCAGTTTGTCATCTTCTTTATGAGTTCAATCTTGTCTATCTCATCGTCTATCCTGCCTGTTATGTAGGAGTAGAGGGGCATGAGGATTATGGCAACTGCCAGTCCAAGTATCGTGGTTATAAGTGCAACATAGATCCCCTCAGCCATTGCAGCAGGATCAGCGTTAACACCCAGGGCCCTGAATGTGTACCATATCCCTATGACGGTCCCTATAAGACCCAGCATTGGGGCGACCTCTATTATTGTCCTGAGAGTCCCGAGACCCTTTGTCATGTTGCTCATCTCAACAATGAAAACACGTTCCATCGCATCCTCAACCTCTGAACGGTTCCTGTAGCCTATCTTAAGGGCCTCTGATATTATCTTTGATACTGGATTCTGGTACTGCCCTATCTCCCTGAGTGCCTCAAGTGCTCCGCCCTTCTCCATGGATTCATTGACCTTGCCTATTATCTGGGGTGTGCTAACACGCGAAATCTTCCTTAGGTAGTGTATTTTCTCAATGGAAGTGATAAAACCATAGATGCCTGTGATTGCTATTATGTATGTTATTACACCGCCACTGCGGAACATTTCAAGTACTGTCCCAAAGAAGTTGAAGACTGGTTCGAGAAACATTTTTCTGCCTCACCTGATGGGTATTTACCGGAGAGGATATATTTAAAAATAGTGGTCTGGCTGTATTATGATTAAATCAGTTTTTTCTCCTCTTCTGGACCGTGGCCCATGACTTTCTCTGATTAAATCAGTTTTTTCTCCTCTTCTGGACCGTGGCCCATGACTTTCTCACGAAGTCCGGGAGTTCATCGTAGCTGAGTGATTCCAGAAAAGCCCTGGTGCGGGGGTCGCTGGGATAACCGGAACCCATGTCCCCCAGTTTTCTGTTCAGCTTCTGTATCCTCTCTATTTCAAGGTCCCTTTCAACCTTGGCGATTATTGAGGCCGCTGCAACGGGGTAATACTTTGCATCTGCACCGTGCTCGGCCTTCACCTCGATGTCCCCGAAGTGGGACCTTATCTCCTCAGCCAGCCTCTCTGGTTTAACATCCACTGAATCTATTATGACAGAGTCCGGCTGTGCCTCGGCTATTATCCTCTTTATTGCTATCTTCTCTATCTCATTTAGGTTGAAGCCCTTCTCACGCATCGTGTCAATATCCGATGCCGATATCTTAACCGTGAACACCCTTGAGATCCTTCTTATCTTCCGGGCAAGAAATTTTCTCCTCTCGGGTGTGAGCTTCTTTGAGTCCCTTATACCCATTTTCCGGAGTATCGAGAACTTCCTCTCAGGGACCATAACACCCGCCACGACAAGGGGACCTATTACAGGACCCCTCCCCGCCTCATCAATTCCAAGAACCTTCATCAGATCAGAAAAAATAATTATTTCATTGCCTTGAGCCTTACCTCAGGTTCAAGTGCCCTTGGTTCTGCAGCAACTATTGCGGCTCCCTTGGCAACCACTGTCATGGGGTCATCTGATATCTCGGCAGGAATGCCAACCTCGTCCAGTATCCTCTCCCTGAGGCCCCTGAGCTGTGAGGTTCCACCCACAACAACAGTCTTGTTGTAGACCCCTGAGATGAGTTCAGGTGAGAGCCTTTCAAGTACCGCTGCTATGGAATCCACTATACCCTTTACAACAGGCTCGGCAGCCTCTGCAACCATTTCAGAGTCAATTTCAACCTTTTTAGGTTTGTTTGTCTCCATGCATTTGCCTATAACCACTGTTTTGAGGTTTTCAAGGTCCTCATTACACTTGACCATCCCAACCTCTATCTTTGCCTTCTCTGCCTCATGGATGCCTATCTCAACATTGTACTTCTCCTTCACCAGTTCAACAAGGTTGGTGTCAATATCATCCCCGCCGACCCGGATTGTCTCAATGTCGGTTATGCCTCCAAGGGATATCACGACAATGTCACTGGAACCGGCCCCTATGTCAACAACCATGGTCCCTGACGCCTCTGCTATGGGCAGCCCGGCCCCTATGGCAGCTGCAAGGCCCTCACTTATAACCAGGACATAATTTGCCCCTGCCTTCCTTCCTATCTCCTCAACGGCGTTTCTTTCAACCTCTGAGGCATCCCCGGGTATACCTATAACTATCCTGTCAATGGAATCAGAATCTCCTGCCCCCATCTCCATTGCATATACAAGGAGTGCCTCTGCCTGTGCAACGCTCTCAATAACACCCTTCCTCAGTGGTCTCACAGCAATTATGTCCTCGGGAGTTCTTCCGAGCATCATCTTTGCCTCTTCACCCACTGCAAGGACATATGATGGGTCCTCCTTCTTGACGGCCACCACAGAGGGAATCTTGTAGATATCAAATTTATCCCCTGCGGGTTTGGCAACCACGGTGTTGAGGGTACCCAGGTCTATTCCGAGTGTATTGGTGATTGCACTCTTCCTTTCCTGTTTTTCTTCAGATTTCTTCTTCCCAAATGAAAACATGCTACTCCTCCTCAAATATGTCTCTAAAGTCAACTGCAAATATGTTGTTGCGGGATGCTATCTCATTTATCCTCTCAACATCCCCTGATTCATGAACAGAGATAAGCAGTGTCACTAGGACAACGTCTGTAACCTTGAAGAGGGGGTCGATTATGTTCCTTATAAATCCCGGGAGCCTCTCTGTAAGGTAGACATCTGTCTCTATAAAACCGCTCGTTCTGTCCTCAAGGATGAAGGAAAAACCTATTTTATTCTTTTCAGCCTCCCCTGCAAACCTTTTCATATAGTTCTCAGGGGCGACAAGAAGCACAAGGTTGGGCTCGTTCTCAACGTAATATGGGGCTATCTTTATATAGGCCCCTCCCTTTTCCTTGCATATAAGTGAAAGATCTCTTATTTTGTTGCTTTCGCCATAAAGCATTATCAAATCAAAGCGTTTTCTTAAAAAGGAATCCTTGATGGTAACGTGTTCCCTGAAGAGTATCTTTACAAGATCCCTGGATGTGATTGCTTCATATGCCACAGAGTTGACCATCTCCTCATTACCTGCAATCACACACCACAGCCTGTCTGAACTCTGGGCTGTTGAAACCTGTGCTGCCTTTCTGAGAACCTTTATCTTACTCTCTATCATCACCATCACATCTACTCTAAAAGGAACTTAAAAGAAAGTTCCCCTGCTCCAGAGGAAAACACATGCATATCAATCACAGATTACATTTAATCTTCAGCACATGACTATATATATGTTTCACTAATAATTATTCAACATCCAGTGAGGTGCTGATTTCCTGAAATACCACAGCCCTGTGAGGTTCATTACAGTTACTGATGAGTGTAAAACAGAGTGTTACTCTGCAAAAGGGTCTTCATGCGCCTCTACAACATAATAGGTGAATTGTGTGTTTGTGAAGGGCGTTGCAAAAAGAGCCAGTTTCCTCATAAGTGTGGCCACCATTCCATTTCTCCTGGGCTACCACGCGGTCAGTATACTCATGTTCAGCCTCATAGCATTCATGATGCAGTTCTTCAGGGACCCTGAAAGAAATATTCCCTCTGAAGATAACATCATCGTTGCCCCCGCAGATGGTAGGCGTTTATCCGGCAAGATAGACCGTATAAAAAGGGTAGGGTCCGATTATCCCCTCATTGACAGGATATTCCCCAATGGTGGTGAGGCTATTCTCATAAGCACCTTCATGTCACCATTTGATGTTCATGTGAACCGGGCCCCTGTTTCGGGAAGGGTGATATACACAGAGCATACTGACGGTAAATTCAGGGTTGCACGTTCACGTGTCCTCACCGAAAATGAAAGGAACCTGATCGTGATAGAAACAGAGCATGGCAATGTTGGGGTGGTGCAGATAGCAGGGTTCATTGCACGGAGGATCGTTCAGTACGTCAATGAGGGAGACTATGTTGAGCGGGGGAGCCGTATAGGTATGATAAGGTTCGGCTCAAGGGTAGACCTTATACTGCCAGAAAACTGTGAGGTGCTTGTGAAGACCGGTTCAAGGTCTGTTGCCGGGGAGACCGTGGTAGCAAGGTTCGTAAAGCCTAAATCAGACCGCAAAAATTAATTAGTCAGACACAACCATATACAACTCTGCAGGTGGCGCTGATGAATGACAAGAAGATAACATCCTTCATATCATTACCTGATGTTTTATCGATTTTAAATGCCTCTTCAGGCTATTTTTCCATTTTAATGTCCATTCAAGGGGCTTTTAGTGCTGCATCTATTCTGATGCTTTCGGCTGTCATTTTTGATTCACTTGATGGGTGGGTCGCACGCCGAACCGGTAGAGTTGATATTCATGGATTTGGCAAAAACATGGACTCCCTTTCAGATGTAATCTCATTTGGTGTTGCTCCAGCCATTTTTATCTACCTAACAAGTGCCCATTTTCGATATATTAATATATTAGTAGGTCTCTTAATAGTAATATGTGGCATACTGAGACTCTCAAGATTCAATGTTCTCACAGGGGGTGGGAAGAACTTCACGGGACTTCCAATACCCGTGGCGGCGGTTGTTGTATCATCATTTTATCTCACAGGATTCTACAGTGAGAAGGTTGTGGGGGCAATGCTGCTCGCTGTCGGTATCCTCATGGTCAGTAGCATTGAATACCCTCGTGTGGGGGGTAAAATGGCCTCTATTGCTTTCATACTCATAACAGCAGCAATTGTAACAGGCATAACTGAAATTCTCACTGTTCCCACAGCAATCATGCTTTTTATGGCCACTGTGGCATACATTGCAGTGCCTATAACACCAATGAGACGTGATCTGAATGCTTGATAAGATTAAAGGTAATGAAAAGGGGAATAAGAATAATCCTCCTGATCTCCGGAAAAACAACAGAAAAGGTGACTCAAAAATTGGAGACAAACTCAAGGGACTTGTGGGTAAATTCGGTGGCGGTGAGGGCTCGGACAAGAAAAAACCCAGACCCATGCCAAAACCCAGGCCCCGGCTGAAAACCCCTGAAGAGCCAAAGGCCAGAAAAGCCCCTGAAAAACCTCTCAGGGGTGGTGAACAGCCTAAGCCCAGACTTACACCACCACCCAAACGACCTGGAGGCCCATCAGGAGGTATAGGTCGGAAAATTCCAGATGAGGACCAGAAAACCCTCGTTGGTGCCCTTGTCTTTGGTGTTATTCTAATGGTCCTTGCTGGTGCAGGCTACTACTTCTTAGTCTACCAGCCATACCAGGAGGTGCTGCAGAACGCCAAGGCCACAAAGATCGCTGAGGTGGACGCACTCTTCAAGGGCCCCCTTGCAACCGACCCCCAGAAGCAGGCCATACTTGCACAGATAGATGCCGCTGTTACACCCGAGGAGGCCCTGGCGGTTGATGTTGTGGGTCCCGCAACACAGTCATGGCGTACCTATCAGAACCAGCAAATAAATATAAAAAAGGACCGTGTTGGCAGGGTCATGGTTAATTACACAGATAACGACCAGCAGAAGCGTGTGATAATGAAGGTTGCTGATGCAAAGAAATTTGTGAGCCAGGCCGATGCAACCGTGCTTGCAAATACACAGATCCAGACCCCTGATACCGTTGCTGTGCCAATAATGATCACGAGACTGCAGGCGGCAGGCGGCCTTATAAGTGTGGGTAACATGGTCGACGTCTACCTCAACCAGAACGCCACCGAGAACAATACATCAGCTGCAGCATCAACACCAAGAATAAGCGGGGCTACTGTACTTGCAATTCTTAGATCCAAGGACAGCGGTACAGTGGACGCGCGCATACTAAACACTCAGCGGTTAACACTAAACACAATAACCTCACAGAGCGAAAATGAAAGAACATCATCAACAGATGTGGAGCAGCTCCTGCGGGCGGCTGCCTCAGGTGGTCTGAATGAAGCCGAGATCAATGCCATACTCCAAAACTACGGTATAAGGCTGTCCAACTATGAGAGGTCATCAAATCTGGGAGAGCTTGATGCCAACTACCTCATAATACTCGAGGTCCCAAGGGAGGATGTCCTCTTCCTGATACAGAACATGAACAGCATCGTTCTGACTGTGCCAACACAGAACGCCCCTGACTGGATGATCAGGGAGCTTCAGAGCATATACGGCTGACTAAGCCAAAAAATTTATTAAATTTTTATTTAATATTCTAGGTGGGGATGTTTATGAAAAAATGGGTGTATGTTGTTATAGCTGCTGTGTTCATGCTTTCCATTCTGGGAGTCTCTGATACAGGGTCAGCTGCCAAGGAGACATGGGTTTCTGAAAAACCATCTGCAACCAGTTTCAGGTTGAAGGACCTGACCGCTGTTATAACCGTAAAGATAAAGAACAATGACAACAACGTCCAGTACTTCAAGATAGGGCAGGTATACCAGGGAAGCCTTTCAGAGAACAGTACAATTAAATGGCTCATCCAGTGGACGAATCCAGCGGCGGTTAAAATGGTCAAGTCAAGGACGCCTGAACTGGGGGGTGACTACGGCTGGAAGGTGAAACCTGGGGAGACAAAAACAGTGTCATTTGGCCTCAGGGCCACGGGGGATATGGGTGAGATACCCAGTTACATCGTTAATGTTGAGTCAGATAACAGCAATTACTGGCCACTTATAAATGAGCCTGGCCTCATGTCCTCATGGTTCATGCCCAATGAGATAGAGGTCCTAAACCCATCACTGGATCTCAGATACTGGAAGGGGACCTTTGGGTTCACTCTGATCAACATCGATGAAGAGAAGGTTTCAGGTATCGTGAGGGCCCCCATTGCCCCTGCAAACTCAAAACTAGTGTACAGTTCACCCAAGGCATTTGTGGATGATGACCTCTTTGTGAGCACACAGGTTGCTGCATGGGATGTCACAATGGACCCGGAGACCTCACAGAGGTTCGTATACACCTACGAATGGCCCGCTAAGGTAAGCGGAGGTAACGGTTCAACCAGTGGTGGAGGCTATTACCCGCCAGGCACTCTTCAGGGGACAACCGGTTCATCATCTGTTCCAGGTGCTAAGACAGGTGCCCCCTACGGTCCACTGGTGATAGGTGTGCTTGTGACTGCAGCCGCAGTTGCCTACACAAAGATCATACGTTAATCATCCCACCTTAACTTTTTTATGGGGACATTCATGAGGCTGGCAACTTTTCTGATAATTGCAGGCATGTTCATAGTGTCGCTCTACGCCCTTCTTGAGGTGAGTTTCTATTCCTCACAGGTAATTGTTCAGAACCCTGACATCAGGGCTCCGGTCATTGAGATACCATCCATTAACCTTGAGGAGACCATCAACAACCGATCCGTTTTCTATGGAGTCTACCATGAACCCATGTCCTACCTCCCTGGTAACAGAACCGTCATACTCTTCGGACACAGGACACTCTACGGCTCACCCTTCCTGAACCTTGATAAGTTGAAGCCGGGGGATGAGGTCAACCTTAACTGGCCAGGGGTTGGCCTTGCGACTTACAGGGTTAATCGATCATTCATCGTGCCAGCATCCTACCAGATATCCGTGAATCAGGGGGCGAGGCTATTTCTCATCACATGCCACCCCCTTGGATCAACAAGGGAGAGACTGATAGTTGAGTGTAAACTTGAAGGCATAAAGCCCTACCAGAGAAACCTCAAGGTTGAGAACCCCAAGAGGTACTATGCGCTACTCATAATACTCGGATTCCTTGGGGCTGGTCTTCTGATCACCAGACTCTATCCTGTTTATGAAGATAGGAGACTTCTCCTTGCAGCGGTAATCAGCCTCACACTCTTCCTGCTGCTGGGTTACATCTTCCCGATCCCCCCAGAGTTCATATCAGAGAAACTCATTGAATTCAACAGCATATTTGGACTTTAGTGAAGCTTAAGGTGTTTAAAATGAGAGAACCTGGAGAAGAGTACTTTTCAAATCTGTCAGACAGGGAAAGGGCCATATTTGAGGGCGGCATAAGTATGGGTGCCCTCTTCCACCAGTTCGTTGGAACCCCTGTTAACCTTGAAACCGTTGAAGTCCTTGAGGGTGCAATTGCCGAATCAATAAAGCTCCAGCCGGCAATCAGGGATGCAGAGGTCCATATAGACAGAGGCATGGTAAGGGAGGCTACTGGAGAATTTGGTTATGTCTCCCTCACCGGTGAGATGCTAAGGGTGAGGTTAGACGTTGAATATGGTTCATCAAGGATAACGATCTGCCTCGAGTACCTCGATGAACTGAGGTATCCCCTCATGTATGTGAAGGATTGATGTTGTAATGGCTGCGAATCTGCATCCAGCTGCATGAGGTGTCCCTCATGTATATAAAGGATTGATAGTGAAACTTCAGGGTCCGCACTGATGGACCAAAAAATCTATCTTGATTAATTATTTAAATTCTGAAAGCAAAGCTATGATAAGAACATTGATGGAAGATTACCATGATAAAGATAGATTCAGATCTCTGTAAGGGATGTGACATATGCAGGGAGTTCTGCCCTGAAGGTGTCTATGTCAGGTCAGAGGAACTCAACAGGAAGGGAGTGCATGAACCCATCCCTAAAAATCTGGATAAATGTACGGGATGCAAGCTATGCATGCTAATGTGTCCTGATCAGGCGATAGTGGTGTATGACGATGACTGAGGAGTACTTTATTCAGGGAAACGATGCCTGCGCCCGTGGTGCCATAAGTGCCGGCTGCAGGTTCTTTGCAGGTTATCCCATCACACCATCAACAGAGATAGCTGAAGAAATGGCTGTTCTCCTTCCAGGGGAAGGTGGAGTCTTTGTTCAGATGGAGGATGAGATAGGTGCCCTCGGGGCAGTTATAGGTGCTGTGTGGGGTGGTGTTAAGGGAATGACCGCCACCTCAGGGCCGGGCTTTTCCCTCATGCAGGAACATGTGGGATACGCTGCCATGACAGAAACCCCCCTTGTGATCGTTGATGTCCAGAGGGGTTCACCCTCAACAGGACAGCCAACAATGGCATCCCAGAGTGATATGATGCAGGCACGGTGGGGTTCACATGGGGACTATGAAATAATAGCCCTCTCACCATCCTCTGTGCAGGAGTGCTTCGATTTCACTGTGAGGGCATTCAACCTTGCAGAGGAATACAGGGTGCCTGTGGTGGTCCTCAGCGACGAAATAGTTGGCCATATGAGGGAGAAGATAACCATACCCGACAAGGTGGAGATCAGAAAGAGAAAGTCGCCCACAAGTCCCCCCGGTGAGTTCATCCCATTCAAACCCCAGGGAGACTTCGTCCCTGAGATGCCAGCCTTTGGGGATGGTTACAGAGTACCTGTGACGGGACTCACGCATGATGAGAGGGGTTACCCTGATGCTTCAAACCCTGAGGGCCATGAGAAACTCGTGAAGAGACTCTGTGACAAGATACTGAATCACAGAGATAAAATAGTGGATGTCCAGAAGGGCTGGACAGATGATGCAGATATAACAGTCATCTCATATGGTGCCCCCTCACGTTCAGTTGCAACCGCAGTTAAGATGGCAAGGTCCGAGGGTGTGAGGGCAGGTTACATCAAGATAAACACGCCATGGCCGTTCCCTGAGACTGAAATTCGGGAAGCCGCTGAATCATCAAGGAAGCTTCTGGTTGTTGAAATGAACCTGGGGCAGATGTTCTATGAGGTTCAGAGAGTTGCCTCAGGCATGGCCGAGGTGGAACTGCTTCCAAAGATTGGTGGTGAGATCCACCGCCCCGATGAGATCCTAAACAAGATTATGGGGATGAAATGAAGGGTGCGCAGATGAATGTAAGAAACAAGCCCACCACTATAATGATGAAATGAAGGAGTGTCCAGATGAATGTAAAGGAAAACCCATACCTCAAGTACCTCAGAAGGGACAGGCTCCCCCACATATTCTGTGCAGGCTGCGGTAACGGGATAGTGCTCAACACTTTCTTTAAGGGCATGGAAATGGCTGGAGTTGACTTTGACAGCATTGCAATGGTTTCAGGTATAGGCTGCTCATCAAGGATCCCTGGTTATGTTAAATGCGACTCGCTCCACACAACCCATGGTCGGCCCATAGCCTTCGCAACCGGACTCAAACTTGCCAACCCCTCCCTGAATGTTGTGGTGTTCACAGGGGATGGTGACGCCGCAGCCATCGGCGGAAACCATCTCATACATGGGGCAAGAAAGAATATTGACCTCACAGTGATCTGCATAAACAACAGCATATACGGAATGACCGGGGGGCAGATAAGCCCCACATCCCCGGAGGGGAGTTTCGGTACCACAGCCCCATACGGTGCACTTGAGGACCCATTTGATCTCTCTGAACTCGTCAGGGCCGCAGGTGCAAGTTACGTTGCAAGGTGGACAGCTGCCCACCCGCTGCAGCTTGCAAACTCCATAAAGAAGGGACTCAAGAACAGGGGTTTCTCATTCATAGAGGCTGTTTCACAGTGCCCAACCTACTTCGGAAGAAAGAACAGGATGCGTTCCCCGGTTGAGATGATGAAATTCATGAAGGAAAACAGCATAAACCGGCGGAAAGCCCTCAAAATGGATCCCGAAGAGGTCGAGGGAAAACTCATCATCGGTGAATTTGCTGATGCCCCACGCCCTGAACTATGCGACAGGATCTATGGAATGATTGAAGAGAAATCAGGAAAAATTGATATAATCAAATCAGCCTACAGAGATGATTGAAGTGAGGAAGGAAATCAGAATTGCTGGATTCGGTGGTCAGGGGGTCATACTTGCAGGAATAGTTCTGGGTAAAGCTGCAAGTTTATATGATGGCCTTTACGCTGTACAGACCCAGTCCTATGGACCCGAGGCAAGGGGTGGCGCCTCAAGGGCTGAGGTTGTTATAAGTGACGAGGAGATAGACTACCCCAAGGTCCAGAGCCCTGACATACTCGTTGCAATGTCACACCAGGCACTTCTGACCTACATGGATGATCTCAAAGCCGGCGGAACCCTCATCGTCGACCCTGACATGGTCATCGAGAATGAAATCCAGGACTTCGTGGAGGAGAGGAACATCAGTTACTTCCGTGCACCTGCCACTAGGACAGCCGAGGAAAAGGTCGGTATAACCATCGTGGCCAATATGGTGATGATAGGGGCCCTCACAGAGGCCACCGGAGTTGTAAGTGTCAGGGCAGCTGAGGAGGCCATAAAGAACAGTGTGCCTCCAGGTACTGAGGAGAAGAACATCATGGCATTCCAGGCAGGTCGTGAACTCATCATGGAGGGACAGAAATGAAGTTTTACGAGTACAGCGCCAAGGAACTCTTCAGGAGTGAGGGCATACCCGTCCCAGAGGGATCCGTTGCCAGGACCCCCCAGGAGGCATCGGAGGTCGCTGAGAATATTGACTCAGAGGTGGCCATTAAGGCACAGGTCCTAACCGGTGGCCGGGGAAAGGCGGGGGGTATAAGATTTGCAAAACCAGAAACTGCGGCTGATGTTGCTTCTGATCTCCTCGCATCCCGGGTTAAGGGTGAGGAGGTTAAATCTGTCCTGGTTGAAAGGAAGATTTCCATCGACAGGGAATTCTATGTGAGCGTCGTTATTGATAGGGCGGCCAGGATGCCCCTTATAATGGCAAGCAGTGAGGGCGGGGTTGATATTGAGGAGCTTGCAGCAGAATCCCCCGATAAGATAGTGCGTTACCATGTAAACCCCCTTGACGAGTTCCTCCCCTACGAGGCAAGGGAGATCGCAAGGAAGATGGGTCTTGAAAGTGAACTCATACCAAAGGTGGGGGCTGTGATATGGAAGCTCTACCATCTCTTCAGGAAGTACGATGCGAGGCTTGCCGAGATAAACCCTCTTGTACTTTCAGGTGATGATGTTATTGCAGCAGATGCAAAGCTTGAGGTGGATGATGACTCCATCTACCGTCACCGTGAATTCATGGAACTGGATGAGTATGAACCGGAGGAATTCGCCTTTGTTAAACTTGACGGTGATATTGCAGTGATAGGGAATGGTGCTGGCCTTACCCTCACCGCCATGGACCTCATAAAACTGAAGGGGGGTGAACCCGCCACCTTCCTTGATATAGGTGGTGGTGCCTCAGAGGACATCATAAGGAGGGCCATAAACCTGGTAATATCCCACCCTGATGTGAAGGTGGTGTTCCTGAATGTGCTTGGCGGTATAACAAGGGCAGATGATGTTGCAAGGGGTGTTGTGAATGCCCTGAAGGATGCCGAGAGGGATGTGCCCCTTGTAATAAGGCTCACAGGAACCAATGAGGAGGAGGGTCAGAGGATACTCAAGGATGCGGGGATTCCCTTTGAGACTTCCCTTGAGAGGGCCGCTGAGAAGGCTGTTGAAATATCAAAGGCCCTCTGAAAGAATATTTAATTTTTCATGACCAGGCTGCAATATTCAGATACACCATCTAATTTAATTTCCATGAGCTACTGCTCCAGGGCATCTATGAGTTCATCGAGCCATCTGAGCCATTCAGTGTACTTCATGCTGGGGTATGACATGTCTGCATTTGGATGCATGTACCTGCAGAGGGTCACTGTTTTAAGGTGGGGTGCAAAGGCCTTGAGGGTTGAAAGGCCCTGTGAACCTATGTAATATGGGACACCTATGAAGCATACAAGGTCATAGTTGCCATTTCCATCGAAGCCCTCCCAGTCAGGATTTTTGAGGTTGTTTACAAGTTCGATTACCCCTATTATGTTTTTCCTTCTCAGTTCATTTAGCCTGAGACCTGATCCTCCGGTTAGGGCAACATCCATTTTCCCTTTTTTTATTATTTTAACTATCCTGTCCAGTATATCATGGGGAAGGTCATTTACCAGTGACCCCACCACCATGAGTGGTCTTTCAGACTTTTTTATGGCCGATGCAACCATTTCAGGGGGCATGACGGTCGCATTCCTTATTGATGTTAGAGCTGGATTCCATGCGGTCATGCTTTCACAACATTTAAATACTTCCTTTACAATTATAATGATTAATAATGATATTTATAGTTGATGGCATATGGTGACAGCATGCCCAGAGCATCAAAGGATATAATAAATGTTAAGGGATTTCACCTTGAATTCGGTGAAATTGACGAGTACCTCAAAAGAAAGTCATACTATGGCAAGAGGGTATCTGTGGACTACGATGAGCTTAGAAAATGGGACCTCAATCTCCTATCCTATTTCAAGCCATTCTATGCACCCCTCTGTGACCTATGCTGCATGTGCACCTACGGCAAATGCGACCTTCTAGGTAAGAAGGGTGCCTGCGGTATAAACCTCGAGAAACAGCAGGCAAGGGAGGCCCTATCAACTGCAGTTATAGGTGCATCGGCCCATGCAGCCCATGCAAGGCACCTCGTTGACACCCTTATCGAGAAAAAGCCCACATCAGAACTCCATTATGATAGTTCAATAGACATAAAGACACCAATATCCACCACAGTAACCGGTATAGAGCCTGAAACACCAGAGGACCTCGACAGGATAATGACATACATAGAACGGGAGCTCACAAATCTCATTGCCTCAGTTCATACCGGCCAGGAGGCTGAAGTAACCGATTTCGAGTCAAAGGCCCTCCATGCTGGTATGTTAGATACCATGGCGCTTGAACTGGCCGATATAGCACAGATAAACCAGTATGGACTCCCCACAGGTAAAGCAGATACACACATGCTGGAAATTGGAATGGACGTTATAGACAGCACAAAACCTGTCATACTCTGCATAGGACACAACATAGCGCCCTCAGCTGAGATAATAGACTACGCAGAGGATATCGGTGCTGAGGAGGAAATAGAGATCTGTGGCCTCTGCTGCACAGCCATGGAGATGGGAAGGTACTCAAAATCATCGAAAATAGTTGGGCCCATATCAAGGCAGCTCACCTTCCTCAGATCAGGCATTCCAGATGTGGTTGTACTGGATGAACAGTGCATACGCTCAGATGTATATGAGGTGTGCGGTGAAATGGGGATGGTTGTGATCGCAACAGGTGACAAGTGCAGTATGGGCCTTGAGGATATGAGTGAAGAGAACCCCTACAGGATAATAAACCGGATACTGCAGGAAAAAATACCAGGGGTTCTTATAAAGGATGGAAAAAAAGGTTGCCATGGTCGCTGTGAACCTTGCACTTCAGCTTACCCGTGGCAGGGACCCCGAAACATCAGGCCGTTTCAGGGTGAACTGTGTGAGGTGCTCGCCCTGTGATTCAAACTGCACGCCATCCAGGAAACCCGAAAAACAGAAAGATATTGACCTGAATTCAGTGCTGGGATACTGTGAACTCTGTGGGGAATGCAACCGTGTCTGTCCGGCAATGCTGCCCATCATGGAGGCAATAGATGATGCAAAGAATGGTGGCCTCCGCGCCATAGGGACCCTCTATGAAAGCTGCAGTGGCTGCGGCCGGTGCATGGAGGTATGCCCTGTGGGAGTGCCAATCCTGGATATCATAAGAGAATCACGTGGAGAAACCCCTGAAAGATTCCTCATAAGGGCCGGCAGGGGGCCGGTACAAGATATAGAAATAAGGAGGGTTGGTGCCCCTATAGTTTTCGGTGATATACCCGGCGTCATATCACTTGCAGGATGCTCCAACTACCCCTCAGGTGAAAGGGATGTGCAGATAATCGCTGAGGAGTTTCTTAAGAGGGGCTATATAGTACTTGCAGCAGGATGTGCGGCCATGGATATAGCCCTCACACATGATGATGAGGGCAAAACACTCTATGAAAAATACCCTGGAGACTTCGATAGGGGAGGACTTCTCAACCTCGGCCCATGTGTCGGGAACTCCCATGCAATTGGAAGCGCCATAAAGATAGCCAATATATTCGCAAGGGTGCCCATGAAGGGAAACACCGTTGAAATAGCAGATTACATACTCAACAGGATAGGTGTCTGTGTGATAGGATGGGGTGCCATGTCACAGAAGGCATTTGCAATAGTCACAGGTGCAAACAGGTGGGGAATACCCGTCGTCCTGGGACCCCACGCATCAAAGTATCGCAGGCTTTACCTGGGTGAATCCAGCCCAAGGGTGATAAGGGATAAATCTGATGACAGCATGGTCCCATCTGAACCGGCCCCACCCCACCTCACCTACGCGGCGGAGAGTATCAACGAATGCCTTGTAATGGCTTCAAAGATGTGCATAAGACCCAACGACACACCCCGAGGGCGAATGGTGAAGCTAAGCAACTACGTTGACCTCCACCTGAAATATTACGGCGATCTACCCGCAGATATTGACCTCTTCGTAAGGAATGAGAGGGAGATCCCCTACAAGCATAAAGATGATATACTGGAGATACTGAGGAAAAAGAACTGGAAACCACGTGAGCCGGTAAAGGAGCCCACAATCATCAGGTGAATCCCATGGGCGGAATAGTAATTAAAAATGAGCTGATGTGCTCAGGCTGTGGCCTCTGTGTCAGGGCCTGCCAGCAGGTTCATGGCAAGAAAAAAATGAAGTACGCAGAAAAACCTGTGTTCTGCAGACAGTGCAGCGACGCCCCCTGTTTAAGGGCCTGCAGGGTTGGCGCCTTTAAGATAATAAATAAGATTCCTGTCATTGACCCTGAAAGGTGTGTTGGCTGCAGGCTCTGCCTTGAGGCCTGTCCTGAAGGATGCATAATATTTGAAGATCTGGTGGCAGACAAGTGCGTCCTGTGCCTTGATGCTGACGTTCTGATTCCGGCATGTATTGAGGCATGCCCCAGCAGTCTTCTCAGAGTGGAAATCAGCAAACACCACTGAATGATCCTCTTCACAGCCTCATGGGAGTTGAATGATAGGGGGACCATGTCATCGCAAAGATCACTGAATGGTCCTCTTCACAGTGACGGTATGTGCCATTACCAGGGCGGATATTATTATATAGGTGAGCAGGGCCGATGAGTTAAAGGACCTGTTGAATATGAAAAGGCCCACCAGGCTCTGTGAGAGAAACGCTGCGAGTGAACCTATGAGAAGGGCCTCCCTTCCCAGGTACATTCTGCTCCCATTGAGCCTCTGCTCCTGGTATTTTTTAAGAACCCTGAGGCCAGAGAAGGTGACTATCATGACCCATCCTAGGAGGAAGAGCAGACCAAAGAACCCTGCATCAAAGGCCACCGCAAATATACCTGGCAGCATGTAGTCTATGTAGTCCTTCTTTACAACCAGAACACCATAGAATATGTGGTAGGGGAGGCCAAGGTTCTGTATCATGGTAACTGGAAGTGTGATGTAACCATCGGCGCCACCAAGGCAGGCTGATTTCCAGTAACATGACCCCTGGACATGCCCCCAGAATGTGGTATTCTTAAGTACCAGCGAAAGGCTTGGGATGGTGTTCTCCTCAAGCCTTGTGATCCTGAGCATGGGGCTTAGAACACTTTTATGGAGAACCTTCGATAGGAACTCCATCAGTGCAAATGCTCCTGCACCTGCAAGAACAAATGATAGAACCGATTTTTTGGTTATCCTTGTGCTTCTCCTGAAACTCTTTGACATGAGCAAGTACCCGAAAGCCCATCCGAGGAGCCATAAAACCAGGAAGGAGCGGTGCATGAGTCCCCCTGCAATTGCTATTATGAAGAAGAGGAGCAGGGAGAGTTTCTTAACCGATGTAGACCTTATACCTGCCTCTGTGAGGAGATTTGATGATGCCACCATTGTAACCCAGAATAGAACCGCAAATGGGCCAAAGGGGTGTGTGAACTCGTGGTGTGAGAGGAATGGAAGGAGGAGAAAGGCGGCGTCAAATGAGAATATTAGAGCCAGTATAACCGTTATTACCGTTCCAAGGAACATCACAAGACTCAGAGGCACTGCAACCACATTGAAGAGGAGTATTATGCCAACGTGGATTATCACTGCAACTTCAAGTATGAACTGAAGGTTATTCTGAGCTATAAACATGATATGGATATTGTATTAACCTACAATATATATCATTCTCCGATGCGGCCATCTGAATTGATGGATCACCAGGCCATGGACAGAGAAAGTAACTGAAATGATGCCATCCCCTTGATCAGTGAGCATGAACAAAAAAGAGTTTATGGGGACGTCATCCCCACAATGTAGTCATAGATGCTCTGGAGAAATGCATAGATCTGATCAAGGATCCCTGATCCTCCAAACTGCTGACTCACACTTTCAAGCCTTTGTTTAAATTCCGTGAGGTTTCCCTGAACCCTCTGGGATGCTGAAACCGAATCTGCAACCTGCTGAACTTGATTTTCTGTTAGGTTGATATTCATCTGCTGTGAAACATCAACGACAATGTTCTTTATCTCATCAGGGTTCTGAAGGTTCTGATCCTGTGTTCTGTTCTTGACCTCATCAAAGAGCTGTGCCACCTCATCACCGGTTGCGTTGGTTTCATTCACAAGCCTGCTCTGGAGGTAGATCTCCTCAACAGATGCCTTCTTGGCCTCTTCAGGTATTTTTTCACCCACAGCAACCTCATATGACTTCAGGACACCTGCAAGGGCTGCCTCCCCTGAGGCAGGTACCGGGGATGTTACAACCACGTAGCCGCGGTCAATACCAGATGACCTTAGGGCACTGGCATACATCTCAGGGGTCACGACCCTTATTTTACTGGTATCCACAGAAACCTTGATTCCCTCTGAGTATGAGAGGTCAACCATGGCACAGGAAAGTATCTGTGATGGCGAATATACACGACCTGTAACTCCTTTAGAAACCTCATTTACCTCAGATGCTGTTACAATCTTTATATTTGCGCTATTGATATCCTTATCGGTCTTTGACTTGAAGTAGTCCATCACCGCGTTCCGGTATGATGGGTTGCTGTCTGTTGCCTCCCCGAGTGTCACAGAGAACCCTGAGACCGCGAACACCGGTGCGGTTACCATGAATGTAACCAAAAGCGCAATTATAAGTCGTCTCATAACAATACCTCCAGTTATTAATTAATACCTGAGGAGATATTTATATGTATTAATCTGTGGCCACAGCAAGCACTTACTACATAACAAGCGCCAAATAAAGCAAAAACGCCAAAAATAAAAATAAAGCCCTTATTACACGATAAGCAAAAAAGTCAAAGCAGAAATGTAAAAACCACTATGCCAGGAGAACAACCCTGCTCTCCCTTGACTCATCAACGATCTCCATTCCACAGCTCTCTGCAATGCTATCTGCAAATTCATGAACCTCATAGAAGAGGGGCATGTTGTCAATTTCAAGTCTTTTCCTTGAGTACCCGATATACATGTAGGCCTTGACCTCAACAAAATCTGGCTGGGCCCTTTCTATCATCCTGGCGAACATTTCAGGTTTCTTCATGTTGATGTCCCTGACAGCTGTTATGCGCAGAACCTTCCTGCAGTTAAAGGATGGCATGATCTCAAGGGACCTGTTGAGAAGATCCCATGCGTCAGGGATCTGGGGTCTGCAGAGTTTCTCATAGGTTTCCCTGTCAGGGGCGTCAAGTGATATGTAGAGCTGTGTTGGCTCAACAGAGAGTGCCTCAAGATTGCTGGATGCAAGGCCGTTTGTTACAAGGAACGTTGTGAAGTTCCTCTTATGGAACTCTGCAAGGAGCCCATCCATGTCAGGGTAGAGGAGGGGTTCGCCTGCAAGGGATATTGCAGCGTTCGTGGGATCCTGCGCCTCAAGGACCTTTATCTTATCTGCCCTTTCATTGCCAAAGTAACCGCAGAGAAGTTTCCTCTGGGCCTCAATCGCCCCCTCAATTATATCTGCCGGCTCATCATGGGGGCCATTCCATGCCGTTTCTGTTGAAGAGAGGTCCCTCCAGCAGAAAAGACATTTTTGCTGGCAGAAAGGTACACTGGGAGACATCTGAAGGCATCTGTGACTTCTGATACCATAGAACTTCTCCTTGTAGCAGACCCCCTCATTGATTATGCTTTTCTTTGTCCAGAGGCAGGTTTTAACTGCTGAATGCCTGTTCTCACCTACAAAACGGTATCCCATTTTTTCCATTCTTCTCTGAGATTTTTCCGCATACATTGCCAACCCATCTCAAACGATCCTTGCTGGTACAATGTTAATTTTCGTTGTGATTTATGTAATATATATTATAAGATTGATCCTGGATGTGGGTCACATGAACTGATAGAAAAATGCTTCATAACTTAATACTTGTGCCCACATCAATATTAAATATCTGTGATCTTTAACAGTATCTTAAAATTCCATTCATACATATACGCCTTTTTAAGCCGTTTTAAGAGTACTGAATGGTTTAAAAGAAGCATATTCCCTCTAAAATTATTGAACAGATTTAAAAGCCATTCAATCATTTTTAAGCCATCAGAATTCCTTTTTGGATGAAATAAAACATTTAAGAAAAGAATTGGAGACCCGCAATCAATTCTTTACCAGATGCTCCCAAATCCAGAAATAAGCCATATATAAGCCTTTTTGTCTTATTCGGGAAACAAAAGTTTATATATATGCTTGATGTGATTAAGGTCCATGGTAAGGTCCGGCGGGTATAGCCTGCCATTATCGGAGGCGGTAAAATTAAGAGACACTCGCGTTATCTCGCTCTACTTGCACTTGCAGTAGCAGTGAGTACCATACCATTTGGACAGATGGAATTTCTGGAATCCGGTGGCGAAAAGATAAAGACAAAATCAGCATCCACCCCAAAGGTTGATGCGGCCTCAAAGTACAGTAAATACAGTAAGGTCTACGCCAAATCAAAGAAAAAGATAAAGAAGAAGTACAGGACAAAGGCAACCTACACCACAACAACAAGGAAAAAGTACAGGACAAGGGCTACCTATAAAACCACAAGTCACAAGAGGTACCGTACAAAGGCAACCTACACCACAACAACAAAGAGGGCATACACAAGGGCGGCGAGTTCCGAAGATCTGGATGATCTCCAGGGCGATGAGGGACTTGAAAAACTTGCATCATACATCAACAGAAACTTCAACCATCGATCTGGAGGTCCTCACACCGCTGAGGGTGTTGAAAGGACAGGATACGGAGACTGCTGGGGACTATCTGACTGGTCAGCAAAGAAACTTGCTGCAAACGGCTACAAGGTGAAGGTAGTCCAGGGAGCCACATCTGCATCATCAAGACACAGATGGTTGCACGTATACTCTGAGGGAAGGTGGACAAGCTTTGAACCGTCACTGGTAACCAAACGTTATGGAAGTAAACATTATACTGCAACCTGTGGGCGCGCAACAACTGTTGTGAAAACCTACAACATGTAGTATAATGTTTACTGCCTTTTTTTATTCCCGGCAACAATTTCTAAACCAAGATCCATCATGAGCTCCACATACCCCTTTTATTCCCGGCAACAGTTTCTATGTAATTTCTAAACCAAGATCCATCATGAGCTCCACATACCCCTTTTATTCCCGGCAACAGTTTCTATGAAACCTGAAGATTCATTTATACATTCTACCCTGCTCTTTCATTCCAGAACAGAAGTCCCCAGCAAAATCCATGGATGGCATATTTTTATAACACATCAACCATACCTATGAAACATCAGGAATCATAGCGGAGGATTTGGAGTTGATGGAAACACCTATCGTCATACTGAATTTTAAGACCTACATTGAGTCCACAGGTGAAAGAGCCCTTGAACTTGCAGGTACCTGTCAGGAGGTTGCAGATGAAACAGGCGTTAACATCGCAGTGGCACCCCAGCATATGGACCTCCAGCGGGTGGCTGAGGCCGTGGATATACCTGTACTGGCCCAGCACATCGACCCCATAGACGCCGGGGGGCACACCGGAGGCGTCCTTGCAGAATGTGCCCTGGAGGCAGGGGCAGCGGGTACCCTCATAAACCACTCAGAGAAGAGGATGAAGCTTCCAGACATTGAAGGTGTCATATCCAGGACGAGGAAACTTAAAATGGCTTCAGTCGTATGCACCAATAATGTAAACACCACAGCGGCCGCAGCAGCCCTCAAACCCGATTTTGTTGCTGTTGAACCCCCTGAACTCATAGGGTCAGGCATACCTGTTTCAAAGGCAGAACCCGGGGTTATAACAGGAAGCGTCAGTGCAGTGCGTGATATAAACCCGGATGTCAGAGTCCTCTGTGGGGCAGGAATATCCACCGGTGAGGACATGAGGGCAGCCCTTGACCTTGGGGCTGAGGGTGTTCTTCTTGCATCTGGCATCATACTCGCAGAAAGCCCCGGGGACGCACTACGGGACCTTGTAAGCAAACTGTGACGGTGATCCTGTGTCCTTCAAATTCAGAACCATGGATGACCTTGAGGTTGAGGGGAAAACTGTGCTTGTACGTGTTGACATAAACTCGCCGGTGGATCCCCAGAGCGGCTCAATACTTGATGACACAAGGATGAGGCTCCATGCTGAGACCATAAGGGAGCTTTCAGATAGGGGTGCCAGGACAGTCATAATGGCCCACCAGAGCCGGCCAGGAAAGAAGGACTTCACAACCCTTGAACAGCACTCCCATAAGCTCTCAGAGATACTTGGAAGGCATGTCAGGTACGTGGAGGACATATTCGGATCCGCAGCAAGGGAGAACATCAGAGATCTGAGGAACGGCGAGATACTCCTCCTTGAAAATGTAAGGTTCTACTCAGAGGAGGTGCTTAAGAGGGACCCCGAAGAACAGGCTGAAACCCACCTTGTGAGGAAACTCACACCCCTCATTGATTACTTCATAAATGACGCCTTTGCAGCTGCCCACAGATCCCAGCCATCACTGGTGGGCTTTGCCCTTAGGGTACCATCAGCGGCGGGCAGGGTTATGGAGCGTGAACTCAGAACACTCAGGAGTGCCCTTGAAAATGTTGAAAGACCCTGTGTCTATGTGCTGGGTGGTGTGAAGGTGGACGACTCCATCATGGTCATGAAGAACGTCCTTGAAAATGGCAGCGCAGACCTTGTACTCACAACGGGCCTTGTTGCCAACATATTCCTTGCAGGCTGTGGTGTTAAAATCGGGAAGGTGAACATGGAGTTCATCAGAAACAGGGGCTACTGTGACTTTATAAAGGTGGCGAAGAAGCTGAAAAAGAGGTTTCCCGATAAAATACTGGTTCCCGTTGATGTTGCAATCAGCAGGAATGGAAAACGGGTGGATGTGCCTGTGAAAAAGATACCCAATCATCCCATACAGGATATAGGTATGGAGACGATAAAACTTTATGCTGAGAGGATACGTGAGGCCAGGACCCTCTTTGCAAATGGTCCTGCAGGTGTATTTGAGAACCCTGACTTCAGCATAGGCACCGAGGATATACTCAATGCCATCTCCTCATCTGAGGGTTTCTCAATAATAGGTGGGGGTCACCTTGCCGCTGCGGCTGCCAAGATGGGCTTTGAGGATAATATAGGACACATAAGCAGTGGTGGGGGTGCCAGTATAAGTCTCCTTGCAGGTGAAGAACTGCCTGCTGTGAGGGTGCTTGAGGAGTCCGCACCACCATAACCCCTACGGGAGGTGGTGGACCTCCCCTCAAGGGCGCCCCGGCTATCAACCACAAACTATATAAATGAGTAGTTACTAACATTGGAAATGCCTCGGTAGCTCAGTCTGGTGGAGCGCGAGACTTGTAATCTCGTGGTCGCGGGTTCAATTCCCGTCCGGGGCTTCGTAAGGGGACCATAGGGTAGCTTGGTCGATCCTTTGGGCTTTGGGAGCCTGAGACCCCGGTTCAAATCCGGGTGGTCCCATCCAAAAAGCTTAAATATACATCACCCCCAATGATGTATATCAACCCGCCTTAGCTCAATTGGCAGAGCATCGGACTGTAGATCCGAGGGTTGCTGGTTCAAGTCCGGCAGGCGGGACTTCACCAACAGTGTGAAAGCTTTAAATACTAGAAAAATAGAACTCATAACATGTATGTCATACAGCAACAGTAAAGTATATAAGCAGGCAACGAGAGAACACAGTAATGCTCTCATTCTGGAGACCTGCCCTGGTGGTGTAGGGGCTATCATGCGGGCCTGTCGAGCCCGCGACTCGGGTTCAATTCCCGGCCAGGGCGTTCCTTCAGGGCCCGTAGCTCAGTCTGGCAGAGCGCTTGGCTTTTAACCAAGTGGTCGCGGGTTCAATTCCCGTCGGGCCCGCTATCTAATTTTACGGTGACTTTTTATCTGGAGGACTAAATTGTGAAGAGGGAAATCTTGAAACACCATCTGGTTCCGGAACACGTGGTTTTAAATGATTCTGAAGCAAAAAGGGTGCTGAAAGAACTGGATGCGCATCCAGAACAGCTTCCAAAAATAAAAACAACAGACCCTGTGGTGAAGGCCATAGGTGCTAAAAGGGGGGATATAGTGAAAATAATCCGTAAGAGTCCAACTGCCGAAGAATTCATTACATATAGACTCGTGCAGGACTAGTTTTTCGGGTAAAAACCGTAAGCTCATAACTCAACCATCTAATTTGTTTTGGAGGAAGTCCATGAAAAAAAGTGCATGGGGATTGGTAGACGCGTTTTTTGATAAATACGACCTTGTGGACCACCACATACATTCCTACAATGACTTCGTGAGTAACCGTATACAGGAGATAATCGACACAAGCGAACCCATAGAGCTGGAACAGGGAAAGTACCGTGTCGAGACAGGCAAGGTGAGCATAGAAAAACCCTTCATCAAGGAGGCAGACGGCTCAAAGAGCAAAATATATCCAACGGAGGCAAGACTCAGGAATTTGACCTACTCGGCCCACATGAGCCTCGAGATGAGACTCATAAAGGAGGGGGGTCCTGAAACAGAATTCGAAAAGGTCTACATCGGGGAACTGCCTGCTATGCTGAAATCAGAGATATGCCACCTGCATGGCCTCAGCAGAAATGAACTCATTGAAAAGGGCGAGGACCCGGCTGACCCTGGCGGCTACTTCATAGTCAACGGTTCAGAGAGATCAATAGTCACCATGGAGGAGATAGCCCCTAACAAGATAATACTTGAGAGGATCGGGGAAGAGGATGAAAACAGGGCCAGGGCAATAGTTACATCTATAAGAAGTGGTTTCAGGGCCAGAATATCCCTTGAATACAGGAAGCCCCGGAAGAGCGGAGTGTTCCTGAGAATATCATTCCCATATGTCCCCGGAGAACTCCCGCTGGTGATACTGCTAAGGGCCCTTGGGCTTGCAACTGACCAGGACATCATAACCAGCATATCAGATGACTTCAACTACCAGATGATCGCCGCCGACGACATACAGGTATCGCTGGACAAGCTGAACCTCAAAAAGGATGAAATGGAGAAACTGGACGAGGAGGGGAGAAGGGAGTACCTTGTAAGGAGCGCCATAAGATACATCGGTAACCGGGTCGCCAAGGGCATGACCGAGGACTACCGCATGAAAAGGGCTGAGGATGTCATAGACCGCTACCTCCTCCCCCACATAGGGACAGAACCAGAAAAGAGGCTGGATAAGGCAATATACCTGGCTGAAATGACCGAAATGCTCCTCCAGGTTATATCCGGTGAGCGGAAGCCCCACGATAAGGACCACTACACCAACAAGAGGCTCAGGGTTTCAGGTGACCTAATGGAGGACCTTCTGAGGGTGGCCTTCACAAGTCTCAGCAGGGACATGAGCTACCAGCTGGAGAGAAGCCTCGCAAGGGGTAAGGAGCCCTCAGTCAAACAGGCTGTGAGGTCAGATGTCCTCACAGAGAACCTCAAACACGCCATAGCGACAGGTAACTGGGTTGGTGGAAGGGCAGGTGTGAGCCAGCTCCTGGATCGGACAAGTTACATGGGTACACTATCCCATATGAGAAGGGTTGTCTCCCCCCTCAGCAGGAGTCAGCCACACTTCGAGGCAAGGGACCTTCACCCGACACAGTTCGGTAAGATCTGCCCCAACGAGACCCCTGAGGGTCCAAACTGTGGTCTTGTTAAGAACCTCGCCCTCCTTGCAAAGATATCCGAGGGTTCAGATGGAAGGGATGTTGAGGAAGTGATCAGAAAAATGGGGGTTCTGAACTAATTTTTCCACCGGGAGGCTGTTAAGTGAGCAAAACCAAGATTTACATTAACGGGAAACTTATAGGGACCTGCGAAAACCCTGAAGAATTCGTACAGGAGATGAGGGAGAAGAGGAGATCTGGAGAGGTCTCACCTGAGATGAACATAACCCATTACCCTGAAAACCATGAGATATATATATTCACAGACCCTGGAAGGGCCAGAAGACCCCTCATCATTGTAAGGGAAGGCGAACCTCTTTTAAAGGAGGAACACCTTGAAAAGCTTGAATCCGGGGAAATGGAATGGGATGACCTCATAAAGGAGGGTATAATAGAGTATCTGGATGCCGAGGAAGAGGAAAACGCCTACATAGCAATGAGTCCAGAGGACCTCACAGATGAACACACCCACCTTGAGATAGACCCCTCCACCATGCTGGGGATATGTGCAGGTATCATTCCATTCGCAAACCACAACTCATCACCTAGGAACACCATGGAGGCAGGGATGACCAAGCAGGCCCTTGGTCTCTATGCATCCAACTACGACCTCAGGACAGATACACGTGCACACCTACTCCACCACCCACAGGTCCCCATAGTCAAGACAAGGATAATAGATGTGACAGGCTACGATGAGAGGCCATCAGGCCAGAACTTCGTTGTGGCCGTAATGTCCTATGAGGGCTACAACATGGAGGATGCACTGATACTCAACAAGGCATCCCTTGAGAGGGGACTTGCAAGGTCATCATTCTTCAGATCATACGAGGCCGCAGAGCGGAGATACCCCGGTGGTCAGGAGGACCGCTTCGAGATACCCGAGAAGGGGGTCCGGGGCTACAGGTCAGAGAGCGACTACAGGCACCTTGACGAGGACGGCATAATAAACCCCGAGGCAGTGGTATCATCCGGTGACGTCCTCATAGGTAAAACATCACCACCCAGGTTCCTGGAGGAAATCGATGAGTTCGGAACCGTGGCAGAGCGTAGAAGAGAAACCTCAGTAACCGTTAGGCACGGTGAGAAGGGCATAGTTGACGCTGTGCTCCTGACAGAAACCGTTGAAGGCAGCAGACTCGCCAAGATAAGGGTGAGGGAACAGAGACAGCCAGAACTCGGTGACAAATTCGCATCAAGGCACGGTCAGAAGGGTGTTGTGGGCCTCATAGTATCACAGGAGGACATGCCCTTCACAGAGGACGGTGTTGTGCCAGACCTCATAGTCAACCCCCATGCCATACCATCAAGGATGTCTGTGGGGCAGGTCCTTGAGATGCTCGCAGGCAAGGCCGCGTGCATGGAGGGCCGCCGGGTGGACGGAACACCATTCACCGGAGAGGACGAGGGGGACATAAAGAAAGCCCTCAGAGACAATGGATTTGAAAGTGCCGGTGTGGAATCACTCTACAACGGAATAACCGGTGAAAGGATAGAGGCGGAGATATTCATAGGAGTGGCCTACTACCAGAAACTCCACCACATGACAACAGACAAGGTATACGCAAGATCAAGGGGTCCTGTACAGGTCCTCACAAGACAGCCAACCGAGGGAAGGGCCAGGGAAGGAGGTCTCAGATTCGGTGAAATGGAAAGGGACTGCCTGATTGCCCATGGAGCAGCGCTTGCCCTTAAGGAAAGGCTTCTTGATGAATCAGACAAATACGAAGCACTGGTATGTACCGAGTGCGGTATGATAGCAATCTACGACAAGATAAGGGATAAGAAGTACTGTCCAATATGTGAGGACTCAGAGTCATTCCCTGTGGAGATATCATACGCCTTCAAATTACTCCTTGATGAGCTTAAGAGTCTATGCATCTTCCCGAAACTCATACTGGAAGACAAGGCATGATTACGGATTTGAGGGAATAAATCAAAGGAGAGAATACCTTGAGTGGAATTTTAAAGAAAATTTCCCGGATAAATTTTGGTCTCATGTCCCCTGAGGATATAAGGAAGATGTCCGTTACCCAGGTCGTGACACCGGACACCTATGACGAGGACGGGTACCCCATCGAGAACGGGCTCATGGACCCGAGACTTGGTGTCATAGACCCCAGTCTCAGGTGCAGGACATGCGGGGCCAAGGGCGGTGAGTGCCCGGGACACTTTGGAAGCATAAACCTGGCAAGACCTGTTATCCACGTGGGATTCGCGGATACAATACACAAGATCCTCAGGTCAATCTGCAGAAAATGCAGCAGGGTACTGCTCACAGAGGTCGAGATTGAAGAGTACAGACAGCGGATACTCGAGGCCATGGAGAAGGAGGAGAGCCTCACACCCATAATAAAGGAAATATACGCAGAGGCCAGACGCGAGAAGTGCCCCCACTGTGAGGAGGAACAGGAGGAAATAAAACTGGATAAACCCGTCTCCATCGTTGAGGGTGACTACAAACTAACACCCAGCGAGGTGAGGGAGAGGCTTGAGAAGATAACCGACGACGACGCACTCATCCTCGGAGTCAACCCGGAGGTTGCAAGGCCCGAATGGATGGTCCTCACGGTCCTCCCGGTCCCCCCGGTCACTGTGAGGCCATCGATAACCCTTGAAACCGGTGAGAGATCAGAGGACGACCTGACCCACAAACTCGTGGATATCCTCAGGATAAACCAGCGCCTCAAGGAGAACATGGAGGCAGGGGCACCCCAGCTAATCGTCGAGGACCTCTGGGAACTCCTCCAGTACCACGTGACAACCTACTTCGACAATGAGGCCTCAGGTGTCCCGCCTGCAAGGCACCGCTCTGGAAGACCCCTCAAAACCCTCGCCCAGAGACTCAAGGGTAAGGAGGGGCGTTTCAGGAGCAACCTCTCAGGTAAGAGGGTTAACTTCTCTGCCCGTACAGTCATCTCCCCTGACCCCAACATAAGCATAAATGAGGTGGGAGTCCCTGAGATCATAGCCAGGGAGGTCACAGTACCGGTCTACGTTACAGAATGGAACATAGACCAGATGAGGGAGTACATAGAAAACGGCCCCGACATCCACCCCGGAGCCAACTACGTTATAAGACCAGACGGCCGCAAAATAAGGATATACAATGAAACCAAGGATGTTGTCCTTGAGAACCTCAAACCAGGGTACATAGTCGAGAGGCACCTCAAGGATGGTGACATAGTCCTGTTCAACCGTCAGCCATCCCTCCACAGGATGTCCATGATGGCCCATGAGGTCCGTGTACTGCCATACAAGACCTTCCGTCTCAACCTGTGCGTCTGCCCCCCATACAACGCAGACTTTGACGGGGACGAAATGAACATGCACGTATTCCAGACCGAGGAGTCAAGGGCAGAGGCCAAAACACTCATGCGCGTCCAGGAACACATACTCTCCCCAAGGTTCGGCGGCCCCATCATAGGCGGAATACACGACCATATATCAGGCGCATATCTCCTTACAAGAAAAAGGGCTGTTTTCAGTGAGGATAAGGTCTTCCAGATCCTCAAAAAAGCAGGACTACCCCTACCTGACAGGAAGGGCCGCGACTGGACAGGTAAAGAAATATTCAGCACGGTCCTCCCTGATGACCTCAACATGGTCTACCGGGCCGAAATATGCAGGAAATGCGAAGAATGCCTTGAAATGGACTGCGAAAACGATGCCTATGTCGTCATAGAAGACGGGAACCTCATATCAGGCGTTATTGATGAGAAAGCCTATGGTGCATTCGCCGGTAAGATACTTGACCATATCGTCAAGGAATACGGCACAGATGAAGCCAGAAAATTCCTTGACTCCGCAACAAAGCTTGCGATTGCAGGTATAATGCATGCGGGCTTTACCACAAGTACCAACGATGAGGAGATCCCTGAGGAGGCCCGTGAAAGGATAGAGGCCCACCTGAAGAACGCTGAGGCCAGAGTCGACCAGCTCATCGAAGCCTACGAGAACGGAGAACTCGAACCCCTCCCCGGTAGAAGCCTTGAGGAGACCCTGGAGATGAAGATAATGCAGGTTCTGGGTGAGGCAAGGGACAAATCAGGAGAGATAGCAGAGAGCTACTTTGACATGGATGAAAACCACGCAGTCATAATGGCACTCACAGGTGCAAGGGGGTCAATGCTCAACCTCACACAGATAACAGCCTGTGTGGGGCAGCAATCAGTCAGAGGTGGACGAATAAGCAGGGGATACGATAACAGGACACTTCCACACTTCAAAAAAGGAGAGCTCGGCGCCAAGTCCCGCGGGTTCGTACACTCAAGTTACAAGGAGGGCCTCGACCCCATAGAATTCTTCTTCCACGCCATGGGGGGAAGAGAGGGGCTTGTGGATACAGCTATACGTACAGCCCAGAGCGGTTACATGCAGAGGCGTCTTGTCAACGCCCTCCAGGACCTCACAGTCAACGAGGACGGAAAGGTCGTTGACAACAGGGGAGTTATAATACAGACAAGATTCGGTGAGGACGGCGTTGACCCTGCCAAGAGCGACTACGGAAAGATCGTGGACCTCGATAAACTCGTAGAGGAAATAAGGCTCAAATCAAAGGGGTAAGGTGATTCTGTGCAGGAAATTACAGCTAAAATAGAGGATTACTCCTCAAAGAACGGGATCCTGCTTCCAGATCCTGTGATGGAATATGTTGCCAGGATCGCTGAGGAGGAAAAACTGAAGGAAGCGGATCTTTATGAAATGGTGAGGCTCTTCAGCAGGATCTCAGAGAGAAACCGGGGTCTTGAAGGAGACGAGCTCCTCGACGCAGTTGAGGACGAATACCAGCGGATCCTGAAGGTCCAGGAACTTGTTAAAAGGAAGAGGGCGAAGTTTCCGCCGGGGCTCATTGAGGAAATAGCCGAGGCAATGAAAAAACACAACCTCAGCGACGATGAACTGGACGAACTCATAAGAAGGGTCAGAAGGGCCTATGAGAGGGCAAAGGTTGAGGCCGGTGAGGCGGTTGGGACAGTTGCAGCCCAGTCAGTGGGTGAACCAGGTACCCAGATGACAATGCGTACCTTCCACTACGCAGGGGTGGCGGAACTCAACGTTACCCTGGGTCTCCCAAGGCTCATCGAAATCGTGGATGCCAGGAAGAAGATATCCACACCAACCATGAGCATCTACTTTGAGGGTGACCTCAGATATGATGAGGAATTTGTGCGCAAAAAGGCCAACAAGATAGGTAAAAGCACCCTCAACGATGTCCTCAAAAACTTCAGCATCCAGTACGCAGATATGGCAGTGGTTGCAGAACTGGACGAGGAGAAAATCCTTAAAAAACACCTTGAATATGATGATATAATAGCAAAGGTGGAAAAAACTTTTAAGAAAGTAGAAATAGATAACAGCATACTGAGATTTGAACCCCAGAAACCCACCATAAGGGAGCTCAGGTTACTGGCTGATAAGGTGAGGAAACTCCAGATAAGCGGGGTTAAAAATATAGGAAAGGTGGTTATCCGTAAAGAGGATGATGAATGGGTAATCCATACAGAGGGTTCAAACCTTGGAGCTGTTCTTAAAGAAGAGGGTGTGGATAAGGTCCGGACGACGACAAACGACATACACGAAATAGAAACCGTTCTGGGCATAGAAGCAGCGAGAAACGCAATAATACACGAAGCAAAGAGAACCATGGAGGAGCAGGGTCTCACAGTGGACATACGTCACATAATGCTTGTTGCAGATATGATGACTGCTGATGGTTCTGTTAAATCCATTGGAAGACATGGTATAAGCGGTGAAAAGGCAAGCGTTCTTGCAAGGGCTTCTTTTGAGGAAACAGGTAAGCACCTTCTGAGAGCAAGTATCAGGGGAGAGGTGGATCACCTCACTGGTATCATAGAGAACATTATTATAGGACAGCCTATACCCCTGGGTACAGGTTCCGTTAGTGTTGTGATGAAAGAAAGAAAATAGGAGGCAGTAGATGGACATAGATAGAGGAATACGAGTCGCTGTAGATACTGGTAATGTTATCCTTGGATCAAAGAGGACAATTCAGGGCCTCAAACTGGGTAAGGGTAAGCTGGTGGTAATGGCCAGTAACATTCCAGAGGACCTCAGAGAGGACATAGAATACTATGCAGAGCTATCAGATATTCCGGTTTACACCCATGAGGGCACCAGCGTTGAACTGGGATCTGTCTGCGGTAAACCCTTCACAGTGGGGGCGCTCTTAATCCAGGATCCGGGTGATTCAACAATACTGGAAATGGTGGGGTAGGTTGCTGTGACCATCAAATTTACCACAAACGAGATAAGATACATTGCACTCTTTGAGAGCATGACCGGTGCAATGGTGAAGGACTGCATTGTGGATGACGAAAACGGCAAGGTAACATTCCTTGTGAAAAAGGGTGATATGGGCCTTGCCATCGGTAAAAAGGGAAGTACAGTGGCCAAGGTTCAGAAGGCGCTCGACAAGGGTGTTGAGGTAATCGAACACTCCAGTGACCCCGTGGAGTTCATAAAGAAACTCATGGCGCCCGCCAAGATAAGGAGCATCAGGATACTCCAGAAGGAAAACGGTGAAAAGATAGCCACAGTGGAAACCGATCCAAAGAATAAGAGAATCGCCATTGGACGCGGCGGACAGAACATTGAGAGGGCCAGGTTACTGGCCAGAAGACAGCACAACATAAGCAATATTATAATAAAATAAATCTTATAGGAGGAATCTTATTTGCCAGGATTATTCGCAGCAAAAAAACTCAAAAGCAAGAGGCAGAAATTCAGATGGAAGGACACCCACTACAAGAGGAGATCACTCCGCCTTGATGTTAAGGCCGACCCACTTGAAGGCGCACCCCAGGCAAGGGGTATAGTGATTGAGAAGGTGGGTATAGAGGCAAAACAGCCAAACTCAGCAATAAGAAAATGTGTGAGGGTCCAGTTAATCAAAAACGGTAAACAGATCACAGCCTTCGCACCTGGAGACGGCGCTATTGGTTTTATTGATGAACACGATGAGGTCGTTGTTGAGGGTATTGGTGGACCATCAGGAAGGTCCATGGGTGATATTCCCGGTGTCAGGTGGAAGGTTACAAAGGTCAACAATGTTTCCCTGCAGGAAATGGTTAAAGGGAAAATAGAAAAACCTGTGAGGTAATCCTTATGAGTTTAGTTTTTGATAAATGGGAACTTGAGGAAGTCAAGGTTGAGGATATGGGCCTTGCAAAGTACATATGCCTTGACAGTATCCTGGTTCCCCATACAATGGGAAGACACGTTAAGAGGCAGTTTGCAAAATCAAAGGTTTCAATAGTTGAGAGACTGATAAACAAGGTTATGAGGACCGAGAGGAACTCAGGTAAAAAGAACAAGGCCTACAAGATAGTGAAGGAGGCCTTTGAAATCATAAACCGGAGGACCAAGGAGAACCCGGTCCAGATCCTTGTAAAGGCCGTTGAAAACACCTCCCCACGGGAGGAGACCACAAGGATCAAGTACGGTGGTATAGGTTACCAGGTTGCGGTTGACATATCCCCACAGAGAAGGGTGGACCTGTCCCTCGGATTCATAACCAAGGGTGCAATGCAGGCGGCATTCAAGAACAAGAAATCCATAGAGGAGTGCCTGGCAAACGAGATAATGCTGGCTGCAGAGTACGACACCAGAAGCTTCGCAATCCAGAAGAAGGAAGAGAAAGAAAGGATAGCCAGATCCGCACATTAAACTTACAGGTGGTTTTAGTGAGCAGACGTGCAAAAATGATTAGCAAGATTAAGGAGCTCATGTACCAGCCGGAATACATCCGTAACATCGGTATAGTGGCGCACATCGACCATGGTAAAACAACCCTCTCAGACAACCTCCTGGCTGGTGCAGGGATGATCTCCGCCGAACTGGCAGGGGATCAGCGTTTCCTTGACTTCGACGAACAGGAACAGGCAAGGGGGATAACCATTGACGCTGCAAACGTTTCAATGGTCCACTCCTATGACGGAGAAGAATACCTCATCAACCTCATAGACACCCCGGGTCACGTGGACTTCGGTGGTGACGTTACAAGGGCCATGAGGGCTGTGGACGGTGCCGTTGTTGTCGTATGCGCAGTTGAGGGTATAATGCCCCAGACAGAAACCGTGCTCAGACAGGCCCTCAAGGAAAACGTTAGACCCGTCCTCTTCATCAACAAGGTTGACAGGCTCATAAATGAACTCAAACTGGACGCCAGTGAGCTCCAGGAGAGGTTCATAAAGATCATTGCCAACGCAAACAAACTCATCAAGAACATGGCCCCTGAGGAATTCAGGGAAAAATGGCAGGTCCGTGTGGAGGATGGAAGCGTTGCCTTCGGTTCAGCATACCACAACTGGGCCATAAACGTCCCTATAATGCAGGAGACAGGTATAAACTTCAACGACATCTACCAGTACTGTACGGATGACAACCAGAAGGAACTCGCCCAGAAGGTGCCCCTCCACCAGGTGCTCCTGGGAATGGTGGTTGAGCACCTCCCAAGCCCTGCCAAGTCCCAGGCATACAGGGTGCCCATCATATGGTCAGGGGACCTTGAAAGTGAGGAAGGACAGGCCATGCTCAAAACAGACCCGGACGGCCCCCTTGCGGTTATGGTTACAGATGTCAGTATAGACAAACATGCAGGGGAAGTTGCAACCGGACGTGTCTACGGTGGTACAATAGAGAAGGGAAGCGAGGTCTTCCTTGTTGGTTCACACAGCAAGGCACGTGTCCAGCAGGTCGGTGTCTACATGGGACCCGAGAGGGTCAACACCGACAAGGTTCCTGCAGGTAACATAGTCGCAATAACCGGTGCCAAAAATGCTGTTGCAGGTGAAACCATCTGTGACACCGGAAGGAAGATAAAGGCCTTCGAGGGCCTCGAGCACATATCAGAACCTGTGGTTACAGTTGCGGTTGAGGCCAAGAATACCAAGGACCTTCCAAAACTCATAGAGGTCCTCAGACAGGTTGGTAAGGAGGACCCAACGGTAAGGGTTGAGATCAACGAGGAGACCGGTGAGCACCTCATATCAGGTATGGGTGAACTCCACCTTGAGATCATAGCCTACAGGATAAACGAGAAGGGTGTTGAGATAGAGACCTCAGAGCCCATAGTGGTGTACAGGGAAACGGTTTCAGGAACCGCAGGCCCGGTTGAGGGTAAATCACCCAACAAGCACAACAGATTCTACATAGAAATTGAACCCGTCGAAGAATCAGTGATGCAGGCGATACAGGAAGGTAAGATAAAAGAGGGCCGCGTCAAGGGTAAAGAAGCCGCGAAAGACTTCATAGAGGCAGGTATGGACAAGGAAGAGGCCAGAAGGGTCTGGGACGTCTATGAGAAGAACCTCTTCATCAACATGACCCGTGGTATCCAGTACCTCGACGAGATAAAGGAACTCCTCCTTGATGGTTTCGAGAGCGCAATGGACAACGGCCCCATCGCCAAGGAAAAGGTTATGGGTGTTAAGATAAAGCTCATGGACGCCAAGATCCACGAGGACGCAGTCCACAGGGGTCCAGCCCAGGTTTTACCCGCCATAAGGAAGGGTATATTCGGTGCCATGATGTCTGCCGAGCCCACAGTGCTTGAACCCATACAGAAGGTGTTCATCAACGTGCCCCAGGACTACATGGGAAGCGCAACCCGTGAAATACAGAACAGGCGCGGGCAGATCGTCAACATGACCCAGGAGGGTGACATGGTAACCGTTGAATCCGTGGTGCCTGTGGCAGAGATGTTCGGATTCGCAGGTGATATCAGGTCAGCCACCGAGGGGAGATGTCTCTGGTCAACAGAGAACGCTGGATTCGAGAAACTGCCAAATGAACTGCAGCACACAATAATAAGGGAAGTGAGGACCAGGAAGGGTCTAAGTCCTGAGCCATACAGGGCAGACCACTACCTGGGTTAACCCCATTAAACTTATATAATTAAAAAGAATATAGGAAATTACCTTAGACAAACAACACGTGTAGGTGTTGAATCTAGATCAGGCTAAATCATCACATATGGAGGTATAATATGGCTAAAGAAAAAGAACACATGAACCTGGCGTTTATTGGACACGTAGACCACGGAAAATCCACACTAGTGGGACACCTGCTCCTCCAGGCAGGGGCAATCGCCGAGCAGCAGCTGGCTGACGGTGAGGACAAGTTCAGGTTCGTCATGGACAGGCTCTCCGAAGAAAGGGAGAGGGGAGTTACAATCGACCTTGCACACGCAAAATTCGAAACAGACAAGTACGAGTTCACCATCGTGGACTGCCCTGGACACCGTGACTTCGTTAAGAACATGATCACAGGTGCATCCCAGGCAGACGCCGCAGTCCTTGTGGTGGCAGTTGACGACGGTGTAATGCCCCAGACCAAGGAGCACGTCTTCCTATCAAGGACACTGGGTATAAACCAGCTCATAGTGGCCATCAACAAGATGGACCTTGTCAACTACGACGAAGAAAAATTCAACGCCCTCAAGGATGAGGTTGCAGCCCTCATCAAAACAGTTGGTTACAAGCCAAGCGACGTTGAATTCATACCACTCTCAGCCTTCGAGGGTGACAACATAACAACCAAGAGCGACAACACCCCATGGTACAAGGGTAAAACACTCGTTGAAGCACTCGACGACCTTGAAGCACCTGAAAAACCTGTGGACCTTCCACTAAGGATACCCATACAGGACGTTTACTCCATCACAGGTGTGGGTACAGTCCCTGTTGGACGTGTAGAGACAGGTGTACTCAAGAAAGGTGAAAACGTCATATTTGAACCAGCAGGTGTCAGTGGAGAGGTCAAATCCATCGAAATGCACCACGAAATGATCGACCAGGCAGAGCCCGGTGACAACATCGGTTTCAACGTCAGGGGTGTAGGTAAAAACGACATCAGAAGGGGAGACGTTGCAGGACACCTTGACAACCCGCCAAAGGTTGCCAAGGAGTTCACAGCACAGATCGTCGTTCTACAGCACCCGGGTGTCATAACAGTCGGTTACACACCTGTATTCCACTGTCACACAGCACAGGTTGCCTGCACATTCCTTGAACTTGTGCAGAAAATGAACCCTGCAACAGGTCAGGTTGAAGAGGAAAACCCTGACTTCCTCAAAACAGGTAACGCTGCTGTCGTGAAGGTCAAACCAACCAAGCCACTGGTCATTGAAAAGATAAAGGACATCCCACACATGGGAAGGTTCGCCATAAGGGACATGGGACAGACAGTGGCTGCTGGAATGTGTATAGACCTTGTACCAGCAAAATAAACCCCATCCCTTCCCTTTTTTAAAGGAGGATTCAGATGCACAAAGCAAGGATTAAACTCACAGGGACAGACCCTGAAAAACTGGCATACGTCTGTGACCAGCTTAAGAAGATCGCTGAGAGGACAGGCGTGGACATGTCAGGTCCAATACCCCTCCCAACCAAGAAACTTGTGGTCCCAACAAGGAAATCACCCGATGGTGAGGGAACCGCAACCTGGGAGAAGTGGGAGATGAGGATTCACAAGAGACTTGTGGGTATAGAGGCCGATGAAAGGGCAATGCGTCAGGTCATGAAGGTCAATGTACCTGACAACGTCAGCATAGAAATAGAACTCAGGAGTTAAGTGGGGTGAAAACCCCTATAACCAAATTCAGGGACCAAAAACTATATAAATAAGAGTTTATCAATCTCTTTTATCTGATGCTGCCGGGATAGCCTAGCCAGGTAAGGCGCGGGACTTGAGATCCCGTGGAGATTCTCTCCGCCTGGGTTCAAATCCCAGTCCCGGCGCTTAAAAACCTTTTTCTGATGAAATTAAAAGCTTATTCTGCCGGGATAGCCTAGCCAGGTAAGGCGCAAGACTGGAAATCTTGTGGAGCTATGCTCCGCCTGGGTTCAAATCCCAGTCCCGGCGTAGAATAAGGATCTAAAATAAAGGAGGAAGAGACCGCCTTAAGGGTGACGGTCCGGACCCCATAGAATAAGGATCTAAAATAAAGGAGGAAGAGACCGCCTTAAGGGTGACGGTCCGGACCCCATAGAATAAGGATCTAAAATAAAGGAGGAAGAGACCGCCTTAAGGGTGACGGTCCGGATCCTTAAAAAAAAAAATAATCAGGTGTTTTCATCGGGTTTCTTTTTATCCAGATCCTCAGAAGGTCTTAAAATGAGGGGCTCCTCATCAATCGCCCCTGAGTCATGCAACACACATTCCCCTATTCTCTCTCTTATTGCAGCGGGATCCTCAACATCCACCATGTCAACAAGTTCCACCTGCCTTCTGAACCTCTCTATGGCCTCATCAGGCATGTTCTCTATGTAGGGGATGGCACCTGTGGCCCCGATTATCCTCCCGGTTTCTCCATCAACCCCGTTGCTATGGAGGGCCTTCATGGTCTGGCCCGTGATGTGACCCATGACCTCTGCACCGCATACAAGGAGGAATCTGAGGTTGGGATTTGCAATCACATTACCAACGACCTTCTCTATTCCAAGGTTCTCTGTGTGCAGTGGACCTGAAATAGCTGCGCCTGCCCTTACAGGCTCATCTTCCATGTGGGACCCAAGGGTGACAACCGCAACCGGACTTTCGGCATCACCAACCACATAGTCCCCAACTATGTGTGGCCAGTCCCCGGGTACCGGTTTCTTGTCAGCCATATAAACACCTCCTTTAACCATCGGTTAATTTTTAACTTCTGGTTAAAATTTAACTTGTAGTTAAACATATATAAATCTTCCGGTAAAAGTCTTTTAAAGCTGCAGAACAGATATCCTACAGATACAGAAAAGGTGAATCAAGATGGCCCCGACTTCCAGGAGAGAACGTGAAAGGCAGAAAAGACAGATGCAGATAATAAGGGCTGCTGAGAAGGCATTCTTCGAGAGGGGCTACGACAATGTGACCATGGATGAAATAGCAGAAAAGGCGGAGGTCAACAAGGCACTCCTCTACTACTACTTCAAAAATAAGGAGGCCCTTTTCTTCGCCGTTAACCTCTACGGTGTAAGAATACTCCACAGGATGTACTCAGAATGTTCAAAACTTGAAACAGACGGTTACGGCAAGGTGAAGGCCATGGTAGACGCCCTTTACAGATTCTCAAAGGAACACCCCGACTACTTCAGGATATACTGCTACAGTGGCACAGAAAGATTCGAGATGAGCGAAGGTGAGGATGCAAGGGAGATAGTGGACCTCCGCACTGGGATGTGGCGGCTCATGGTTGAGGCAATCATAGAAGGTATGAAGGACGGCAGCATTCGCAGTGACCTTGACCCGGTTGAGCTATCCATATACATTCATACACTGGCCATAAATTCCCTGAACCTCGACCTCACATCAAGGATGGTTCTTGAGGCCAGAGAAATCGGGAGGGACAGATTCTGGAGGGACCTTGAGATATTCCTTGAATCGGCCCTGAAAAATCAGAAGCCAGAAAGCAGAGAGCCATGAATAGCAGCCACGACATAAATAACTATATAAGGTTTTAGATACAATCTGTATTTAAAGTAACGATAAGATGTGAGGAAAAGAATGAATATGGATGATGAAGTTAACTTCGTGATAATAGATAACAGCCAGGAAGATAAGAAGAATCTTGGACTCCTGGTGGATGGTCCAAACATGCTCAGAAAGGAATTCTGCTCAGACCTTGACTTTGTTAAGAACCTCCTGGTTGACAGGGGAAACCTCAGGGTGAGTAAGGTCCTCCTCAACCAGTACGCCTCAGATAAACTCATCGAGGCAGTTGTAAACCAGGGATTCTCACCCATGATAGTCGCCGGGGACGTGGATGTCCAGCTTGCAGTGGAGGCCTTTGAACTCATACACAACCCCCATATTGATGTGGTTGCACTGATGACACGAAATGCAGATTTCCTCCCCCTGATAAACATAGCAAAGGAGAACGGAAAGGAAACCCTTGTTATAGGTGCAGAGCCCGGGTTCAGCATAGCACTCCAGAACTCGGCAGATGACTCCATAAAACTCATAAGTGAAGGTGTCTGATGGTGTACCGGAGAATACTGATACCCACAGATGGCTCAGATGATGCCAGGAGGGCAACAGAACACGCATTCAGAATTGCAGAGATGAGCGGTGCAGACATCCTCGGGATAAGTGTAGTTGACACATCCTACAGGAAGGTCTGGGATGAAGATATCAGCAGACGCATTGAAAGGATACTCAGAAAACAGTCAGAGAAGGCAATATCCATCCTCAAGGACGAATTTTCATCAATGCAGGAAAATGGTAGAATGAAGGAGTGCAAACTCGATACCCAGATACTTGAGGGCAACCCTGCAGAGGTTATCCTTGAGACAATGGAGGACGAGGATGTGGACCTGGTCGTCATGGGCAGTTCAGGTAAACACGGCCTCGACCGTATAATATCCAGAAGCATAACACGAAAGGTTCTTAAATCTGCAGAAACCCCCATACTGGTCGTTGGTTAAAACGTGAAGGTGATTCAATGATAGGAAAAAAGACATTAAGTGATGAGAAGCTGGCGCTTATAACCTTCAGCGGCCCCCTAAGCAAAACCCGTGAACTCATTGAAGAGGTGAGAGACTTCATCTCAACAGAGGACCTTGAAATAGCAGGTGACCCGCTGGTGATATTCTACACAAGCCCCCTCAAGGATGATGGCCGATATGATGCCGGAATACCCGTAAAGGGCGAATCAACGGGGGCCGATGACATTAAAATTGTTACGATCCCCGAACACACCGTCATATTTAAAGAATACACCGAAAATCGAAATGAAGCCTATGAGGAGCTCATAGCTTACGCAGAGGAGAACGGAATTGACATAATAGGGGCTCCACGGGAGATATACCGTGAAAAGGTAAGGGAAATACAGTTCCCTGTTATACTATAGGAATCCCTGTTTATTGATTCAATTCCTGTTCTTCTTAAGTAAAATGAGTATGATTTAACTGGATTTCCCATGACAAAAATTCAATTCCTGTTTTTCTCGATGATCTCCCTGAAGGAGTCAATGACATACTGAACCTGCCCATCTGTCATCCCATAGACACTGCACTTGAACCACTTGGTCTGACCCCTTTTTATACCAACAATCCTCCTCTTTTTAAGTTCCTCGTAGAGGAAGAAACCCTTCCTGGGATGTGAAGATGCAATATCATGGAATACGGGGGTTTCAAACCTCACAAGGTCGTGTTCCTTGGGCCTCTTACCAATCTGCCTTATACCCCCCATCTCCTCAAGTTCAGAGACAAGTCTCCGGGTTTTTCTAATCTCATCATCCCACCGGGAAACCCTCTCCACCACATGTGGAAGGGAAGCCATGAGGGTGGCAAGTGGTGCTCCACGTGATGTGCAGCCCAGCATCTCAATCTCCTTCTTCTCATGCCTCTCTGACCTTCTGAGAAGGGTGTCCTCCCATTCAGACCTCATCCCAAGAACACCTATAGGTCCAGAGGCCGCCATGCTCTTGTGCCCGCTTCCAACAACAAAGTCCGCTCCGATTTCTCTGAGTTTAACAGGAAGACGACCCATAGAATAGGCGCAGTTCAGAAGGAGGGGAATACCCATCTTTCTGCATATCCTGGCTACCTCAACTGCATCGGTGAGGTTACCGTAATTACCATCAACGTGTGTTAGAACCGCAAGTTTAACATCAACCCTGTCAGATACCTCCTCAAGGACCTCCCTGTAGGCCTCAGGTTTTATCTCATAGTCAGGGTATCCTGTTGATGGGACCTCAACAATCTCAAGGTTGTTTCTCTCTGCAGCGAGGTGTGTTGTGTAGTGTGCGTTTCCATCTGCAACGATGGTATCACCAGCCTCGCAGAGGGCATGCATCACCGCAAATTTACCCTCCCTTGCCCCATGAACCGTCCTTACAGCATCGGCTTCTATGAAATCTGCAAGGTCCTCCAGGAAGCTGTTCACAGCTGGCCTTGTAACCTGGTCCAGTCTTCCAGCGCAGTAATCACAGACACTGTAGCCATCCCCAAATTCATAGAGGGCCTTCCTGGCGGCTGCAGGTAAAACACCGCCTCTCTGGAGGGGGTTGAGGTTGAGGTTGTCCCTCTCAAGTTCCCTTGTAATACCATAATCAGCGCATTCCATAATCAATCACCCAGTAAATCAATGATCCTCCGATAAACATGATCACGACTCTCAGGAGCCACAACAAATACTCTTATGTCACCCCTCTTTCTTATACTTTGAACAAGTTTTCTGTGGACCGCTGCAACCACAGGAACTTCTGAATCCAGCGCCTCCTCCACAGCCCACCTGAACTCCTCACTCTTAAGTTCCATTGGCGCTATCTCATCTATCAGGACCCAGTCGTCCTCCCTAAGAGCCCTCATTATCGCCGGAACAGCGATTTCATCAATCACATCAACGTTCACACCGTACCTTCCAACCCGCGGCCCCCTGCTATCCACTGAGGCAAGAAGACCCCTCCTACCTGATTTTATGTCCACGACCTCAAAGCCAACCCTTGATGAGCCTTCCCTTACCTCCGGGGTGAATATGCCCCCAGTAGAAAAACCTGAAAGTTCCAGGTGATCCTTTATTCTCTCAATAAGGGTGCTCTTCCCGCTTCCAGGCCTTCCTGTGATTAAGATCTTCAATGAAATCCCCTCAGATAAGGTTTTCAATACCCTCCCTCAAGGCCCATCGCCTTGCCCCTTCAAGTTCCTCCATGGAGGGGTAGCGGTTCAGTTCAGGGTACCGTGATGCCCTGTAGAGGGGCCTGTACTGGCCCATGATGTTCATTACGGTGTCTTTTCCCAGGTTATCTGCGACCCACGATATGATGGGTTTTGTGCAGCACTCAAGGTGCCCTGGAATCACCAGGTGCCTTATTATCATATCCTCACCCCTTATTCTGAGGTGATTCTCTGATACGACCTCAAAGTAGTTCCTTACGCCGGCAAGTTTCAATGCGCAGTCACTGTTGCCAAATTTGAAGTCGGTGAGGTAGAGGTCCACGATGCCTTTCAGGAGCCTCATGGATTCCTGTGAGAGGTACATGTTGCTGTTCCATACCACGGGTACGCTGATGGAAATTTGCTGAAGGACGCGTAAAATGTAGGGTAGTGCGGGTGTCGGGTCTCCCCCAACGAAGTTGACGTTGGCTGAACCCATCCGCCTCCTCTCCTCTATGAGGGCTGCGAGTCGGTCCTCAGGGATGCTGACACCCACAGATGGGTTCTGTGATATGTCCCAGTTCTGGCAGAAGACACAGTTCATTGTGCAGCCAGAGAAGAAGATCGTGTGACTGGGCACCAGCGGTGCCTCCTCACCGTAGTGCAGGAACTCCGATGCAACCCGGGGTGATGTGACACCGCATCTTCCAGGTTTCAGGTTACGATCAACACCGCATCTCCAGTGGCACAGTGAACATTTCCTGAAAATCCTCTCTGCAATTTCAATTTTCAGATCAAGGAATGATTTCCTGCACTCCCCTGAACACTCAAAGCCCTGCTCTATTCTTTCATGTTCCCGCCAGAGTTCACTGGTCTCTGACTCCCTGCTGAATGATGCTGGAGTGGCCTTTGCCTTAAGAAATCTTGCATCCTTCCTTCCATCCCTCACCTCAAGGTAGTGGCCAAGAGCATCTTTCAGTGACATCTTAACACCGTCAACCCCACCAGACCGGATGAGAACCCTGATGGCCAAGAGCATCTTTCAGTGACATCTTAACACCGTCAACCCCACCAGACCGGATGAGAACCCTGATGGCCAAGAGCATCTTTCAGTGACATCTTAACACCGTCAACCCCACCAGACCGGATGAGAACCCTGATGGCCAAGAGCATCTTTCAGTGACATCTTAACACCGTCAACCCCACCAGACCGGATGAGAACCCTGATGGCCAAGAGCATCTTTCAGTGACATCTTAACACCGTCAACCCCACCAGACCGGATGAGAACCCTGATGGCCAAGAGCATCTTTCAGTGACATCTTAACACCGTCAACCCCACCAGACCGGATGAGAACCCTGATGGCCAAGAGCATCTTTCAGTGACATCTTAACCTGTTACATGGATACCATCAACAATGAGGGGTGCTGTTACAAAGTCTCCAATCTGCCTTCTCCCAAGGTCTGTGGATGAGACGTTCTTCATGAGCTCGAATATGTTACCAGAGAGCATTGCCTTCTTTATCGGCATGAATTCGCCACCCTCCACAAGGAAGGCGTTGTTGGCCTCAACCGAGAAGTCACCTGAGATTGGGTTTGCTGTGTGGGCACCCAGCACATCAGTCACGTATATCCCGCTGAAATCATCAGCCGAAACCTCATCCCCAAATTCAAGTACGAAGTTTGTGGTTGAAACCAGGGGTATGTCAGAGTAGCTTCGCAGCCCATTACCTGTGCTCTCACATGAACCCCTCGATGCAGTGTAGATGCTGTGTATGTAGCCCTCAAGGACTCCATCAGCGACAAGGAGTGTTCTCTGGGATGGTGTGCCCTCCCCATCAAAGGGTGAGGATCCAAGACCCCCCCTCAGTGTACCATCATCGTATATGCTGAGGTCAGGGGATGTTATCTCAGTGCCGATCCTATCAGCCAGGATGGATCTCCCCCTCTGAACGTTATCTGCACTGAATGCAGCGGCAAATGTGCCAAGCAACCCTGCAGCTGCATGGTAGTCAAGCACAGCTGACATCCTTCCACTCTCAACATTTTCACCGCCAAGGGAATCCCTCGCTATCCTGCAGGCCCTTCCCGCTATCCATTCAGGGTCTATGTCCATGCTGCATGATGAATCAGACTCATATGCTGTTGTCCTATACCCGTTTTTCTCGGCATTAACCGATATATATGCTGAGAATCCCGTTGACTTTGATGAAGCCTCAACGCCCTCCGAGTTCATGATGAATGTTTCAACCAGGGATGCTGAAAACCCCCCACTTGTTGGTCTGCAGCCCTCATCAAGTGTTTTATCAACCATCACCTCTGCGATGCTGGCAGATTCCCCGACGTCCAGTTCCATGAATGATCTGTCAAAGATCTCCTTCACCGTGGGGTAGCTGGCTGGCGCGGAGAATCCAAAATTTTCATCTGGATCAGCCAGCCTGAGATTCTCTGTGGCCATTTGAACGGCTAGCTGAAGATTCGATGGATCTGAGGTGTATGCAAAGCCCATCCTACCCCCCTTAAGTACCCTTATACCTATACCCGTCATGGACTCTATCTTTCCAAAGTCTATGAGGTCCCTCTGAACCTGCACCTCAATGGTATGTTCCCTTTCAATGTAGACCTCAGCCATCTCAGCATTCCTTAAGGCCATCCTGAGGGCCTTTTCCGCAAAATCAAACATCAGATATCCACCCCTGCAAATTTATGGATGGCTTCCCTAACTCCATCGCCATATTCCCCTGCAGTAACATAATCTGCCATTTTCCTGAGCTCAGGGGCTGCATTGGCAACTGCCACGCTTAAGCCCGCCCTTTCAAGGAATTCCATGTCGTTTTCACTGTCTCCTATGGCCATGACATCAGACATTTCAATTCCCATTGACTCTGCCACAATTTTGAGGGAAGAGCCCTTATTTACCTGGGGGTCTGTAAGGTGCACCGCAAAGCCCGTGTCATAGACCTCAACATCAAATCCATCAAGGGCATCCCTGATTGCCTGAACAGGAATCTCCCTGGTGATTGCAACCTCAGATAACCTTAGATCAGAGAACTGGACCTTCCTGACAGGGTAAATCTCTCTGAGGTGATTGTAGGCTGCTTCGGCCTTCCTGATATCACCCAGGACCTTTATGTCTCCATCAGAGTATATCACGCCGCCATTTTCAGCCACAACACCACCACCTGTCCCTATAAGGACTGATGCTGCCATTGCAAAGCACAGGACATTCCCTGTCACGATTATGACAGGTATTCCTTTTTTTTCAGCGCCCCGAAGGGCCCTGAGAGCGCTAATACAAAGTTTTCTGGAGCTGTCGGTTATGGTGCCATCTATGTCAACTGCAATGGCCCTCATCACTGCACCCTGAATGAACTGTAGCGGTAGGCTATGTTGCAGGTCCCCTCCCTTGAAACCATACAGGCTCCCACGGGGTTTGTGGGCGTGCACCGGGTCTTAAAGAGTGAACATTCCTCCGGCCTTGCAACGCCCCTCAGTACTGCGCCGCATATGCAGCCAGTGGGCACCTCAACGGCATCAGCAACATCAATATCAAATTTTTCCCTTGCATTGAACTCTGAAAATTCATCCCTGATCTCATATACAGATTCAGGTATGACAGGAAATCCCCTCCACTCCCTCTCGGTTATGCGGAAAACCTCATCCATCGCCTGCTGGGCCTTGATGTTACCCTCAGGTTTCACCGCCCGCCTATATTCATTCTCAACCTTTGCCTCGCCCCTTTCGATCTGCCTGAGTATCATGTACACCGCCATGAGTATGTCAAGGGGGTTGAAGCCCGCTATGACCTGAGGTATTCCGTAGTCCCTTGAGAAGGGCTCATAGGGTTCCATGCCGATTATGGTTGATACATGGCCTGGCTCTATGAGGGCGTTGAGGTTAACCTCCCCTGATTCTATGAGGAATTTGAGTGCTGGAGGTATCAGCCTGTGGCAGGATAGGACTGAAAAGTTCTCTGGTGGCCCTGCCAGTATCTCCGATGCTGTTGTTGGTGCGGTGGTCTCAAAGCCGGCAGCCATGAAGACGACCTCCCTGTCAAGTTTCCTTGCTATATCCACAGCGTTTCCCACTCCGTAGACTATCCTGACATCGGCGCCCTCTGCCCTGGCATCAGCAAGTGACCCCTCTGAACCAGGGACGCGGAGCATGTCACCGAATGTTGTGATTGTAACGCCCTGCCTTGCAAGTTCAATGCACTCGTCTATCTCCCTTGCAGGGACGCAGCAGACAGGGCATCCCGGTCCGGCCACCACCTCAACCTCATCCGGGAGGAGTGATCTTACTCCATGCTGCATTATAGTATGTTCATGTGAACCGCAGACATGCATTATTTTAACAGGACGTGATATTTCATGTATCCTTGAAACCAGTTCCCTTGAAAGATTTTTCATAGGCTACCACCAAGTTACAGTTAAGGTCTATTTATCATGATCCATATATATAACTGGCAGTCAGTGAATGAAATGATGTCAATGATAATACTGATATTTCTCAATCAATTAAGGACGGGAAAACCATGTCACCTATCATATTAACATTAATCTTCTGCGCCTCACTCATTGGTGTTATAAGATCCGCGGACATCTTTGTGGACAGAATCGTTGACATCGGGAGGGCGCTTGGAATATCCCAGATAATACTGGGGGTTACGGTTGCAGCTGCAGGGACATCTCTCCCGGAATTCGGATCCGCCATGATATCCGTCCTTACAGGTAGCCCTGAGCTCGGTGTGGGCGTGGTGATAGGTTCAAACATATGGAACATAGCAGGTATCATAGGGATATCTGCCATTCTCTCCTGTGCTGTTACAACAAACAGGGACGAGATCCGAAGGGATGGATTATTCGGGCTTCTCAGCATCCTGATACTTTCATCTTTCATGCTCATGGGGTCCATCGGTCCACTTACAGGTGCCGTTCTCATCAGCCTCTATGGTGTTTACCTTCTAATTCTTATAAAGAAGCAGAGGAAATATTACACAAGCCACATAGATGGTGGTGATGCTGGCTGGAAGACCATTGTAACTGCAGTTTTAAGTTTCGCCGGACTTGTGGTGTTCTGCAGGGTACTGGTTTACAGTGCAGTTGAAATTGCCGTGGCTCTCCACATTCCTGAGATGATAGTCGGCCTGTTTGCCCTCGCCATTGGAACAAGCCTTGCTGAACTTGTTGTCGCTGTTAACTCCGCAAGGAAGCACATGTGCAGCCTCTCACTGGGTACTGTACTTGGAAGCAACATATTCAATATCCTCATAGGCATAGGGGTTCCCTCATTATTCGTGAAAATCCCTGTTGAGCCCCTCTCAGTGGTACTTGATGCCCCCATTCTGATAGCTGTGACTTTTATTGTAATGTACTTCATGTGGACGGATATGGAGCTTAGAAGAGTGGAAGGGGTCATTCTTATCATTATATACATAATTTATGCTGCCTTAAGAATAGCAATCACAGGGTAAATAAAAAAAATAAGAAATGGTTTATTTTCTTCTGGATATAGCTGAACCTGCTGCCACAAGAAGCAATCCTGCAACAAGTGCAGCTAAAGGTGCTCCTGTTGGCTTCATCGGTACAGTTCCCGGTCCTGGTTGAGGTCCTGGTTGAGGTCCCGGGGATGGTTCAACATCGATCTCAACTTCTGTCGTGTTGTTGCCCCCGCTTGATGAACCTGAACTCACGGTTGCAACGTTCACAAATGTGCCGCGCCTTATGAGCTGGACCACCATTTCAAGGACAGCGCTTGAGCCTGCTGGGAGGTCGCCTATCATCCAGACACCGGTTGACGGGTTGTATGAACCGACGGTGGCGCTGGAGGATATGTACCTCATGGCATCTGGCAGTCTGTCGGTAACCATTGTGTTGAGTGCTGTGTCGGGTCCATTGTTGGTTACTGTTATGGTGAACCTGACGTTCTGACCCACGCGCACAGCCCTTCGATCCGCTGTCTTGTTAATTGTAAGCTCCGCCCTCGGGTTCACTGTTACGGTGGCATTTGCACTCGTATCAGGGTTCGGGTTGTAGGTATCCGCCTTTACATCCGCAACGTTGATTAGGGTCGTGTTACTCACAGCAACCCCTGCAACAATATCCAGAGCAGCAACAGCACCCTTAACCAGTGAACCAACCAACCAGACACCCGTCAAGTTATCATAGGTTCCCTGGGTGGCACTGTAACTCAGATACTCAAGACCAGCTGGAAGCAGATCCGTAACAACAACACCCACTGCAGTATCAGGACCCATATTCATCACTGAAACCGTAAACCTCACAGTATCAGTGGAGTTAACCACTGTAGCATTGGCCACCTTATCTATCACAAGGTAGGCTGCAGGTGGTATGTTAACCGTCACCTCTGCAGTGTTGTTCTCAGGATACGGATCAAACTCTTCACCAACAGCAAGGACCCTGTTTACAACATCACCCGTTGTATTCACAAGCATGGTGAAGTTCAGAGTCGCTGATGAACCAGCTGCAAGATCCCCGACTATCCATATGCATGCAAGTGGATAGCATACTCCCTGTGATATCACATGGGACACATATACAAGTCCCTCAGGTGGTTTCTCTGTTAAAGTGACCCCTGTCGCATTATCAGGTCCATTGTTCCTAACAGTCACATAGAAGGTTATCTGATCACCGAAATTCGGTGATGAGTTACTTACCGTCTTCGTGACTGAGATGTCCGCAGATGGGTTCACATTGAGTACCGCTGTGGCATTGTTGTTTGAGATTACGGGATCAGACTGGTCGGCTGAGGCATTGACATAATTTGTGAAGATACCTGCAGCATTTGCGAGTACCTCAAGCATGAGAGTTGCTGATGCCCCATTTGCCAGGTTGCCCACTGTCCAGACTCCGCCAGCGAAGGTTCCCTTGGATGGAGTTGCGCTGATCAGTGAGAGTCCTGCGGGAAGAATATCCTCCACAGTGACACCCGTCGCATCGTTTGGCCCGTTATTTGTGACTGTTACCGTGAAGTTGGTGCTCTGCCCATTGTTGATGGGTGTTAAGAGGACCGTCTTCTGAACCGCGATATCTGCAATTGCCTGTCCATTAAGGGCGCATGCTGCGTGGTTGTTGGTCATGTCAGGATCATATTCATTGGATGTTACTGATACTGTGTTTATGAATTCACCGGTACCGTTAACAAGGACCGTAAGGTTTAGTGTCTCTGATGCGCCCGGTGCAAGTGAATCAACCGTCCAGACGTTGAACTCTGGGAAGTAGATCCCCGCAGATGCCTCATGGGACTGATAGACAAGGCCTGCCGGTAGTGTATCAACTGTCCTCACAACTGTGGCCGTGTCCGGTCCAAGGTTCGTTACTGTGATGTAGAAAACGACGGTTTCACCGAAGTTCGGTGATGTGTTGCTAACGGTCTTGGTGATCTTAACATCCGCTGATGGCCTCACATCGACTGTCACTGCATCCACGTTGTCCTGGGGCAGTGGGTCAGGAAGCTCTGATGATACATTGACAATGTTGGTCTGGAATCCTGTCTGGGTTGCCCTGACAACGAGCGTCAGGGTTGCCTGGAATAGCTCTGGAAGTGATCCCACATTCCATGTTCTGGTTGCCTCACTGAAGGTTCCCTGTGTGGCCGTGTAGGATATGATGGATAGACCTGCAGGGAGAAGATCCGTTACAACCACGTTGGATGGTGTGTCAGGACCAGCGTTCTTCACGGTTATGGTGAAGATTGCTGTTTCCCCGTTATTTATAACGGGCCTGTCAACGGTCTTCTGGATGTTCAGATCGGCTGATACCGCATTCAGAAGTGATACTGCATCATTATTTGTCCTATCAGGGTCTTTTTCATTGCCGGTTACTGATACCGTGTTGTTGGAATCTCCTGTAGTATTAACAAGGACCGTGAGGTTCATCAGGGCTGATGCAGCTGCATTAAGCGTTCCTATCGTCCATACACCTGTCAATGGGTTGTATGAACCCTGTGTAACCGTGTGGCTCAGGTAGACGAGTCCAGGTGATAGGACGTCAGCGACATTCACTCCGGTGGCCGTGCTCGGACCAAGGTTCGTAACTGCAACTGTGAACGTTACATTGGATCCGAAGTTGGGCCTCGGGTTGTTGACGTTCTTTATGATACGGAGATCCGCCACGGGGATTCCGGTCACGTCGCAGGTATCGTTGTTGTTATCCGGGTTGGGGTCAAAGTTCGGTGATGTTATATTTGCAAGGTTTGTTAGCAGGCCTGTGGCATTGACCTTTGCAAGTATTGTTAGTGTTGCCACCTCAAGGTAGTTGAGTGTCCCAACATACCATGTGCCGGTGGTGTAGGTACCCTTGGATGGTGTCGCGCTGACCAGTATGAGTCCGGCTGGTAGTATATCCTCCACCAGAACTCCAGCTGCATTATCAGGACCCCTGTTGCTCACCGTGATTGTGTACTGGATGGTATCACCCACATAGGGTTCAGGATTGTTCACGGACTTGTCGATGGTAAGGTCTGATGCTGGTGGAGAATTCAGTGCTGCTGATGCATAGTTGTTCGCCATGTTGGGGTCAAAGATGTCACCGGTCACATTGGCATTGTTGACAATGGTTCCAGTTGCGGTGACCAGTGCTGTGATGTTGAGTGTCACTGTTTCAAAGTAGTTTAGGTTTCCTATGGTCCAGATGCCGGTGTTATTGTTGTAGGTACCCTTTGATGCCACTGCTGATATGAATTCAAGGCCCGGAGGCAGGTTGTCAACCACATAGACTCCTGTTGCATTGTTTGGTCCATAATTCACAACTGTGAGTGTGAATCTGACGGTGTCCCCTATGTTGGTTGCCGTGTTATTGACGGACTTTGCAATTGCAAGGTCAGCCTTCTCAACTGCCCTGATGGTGATATTCTCACCGAAGTCTGAGTTGTAATGGTAACTTGAACCGCTCCTGTCTGTTATAAGCCCAAAGAGCCTTGTTACGCCAGCGCCAGTCACGTTAAATAGCCAGACTGATACAAAGTTCGTCTGACCCGGTGAGTCAAGGCGCACATTGTTGCTGGTGTTGGGCCCATATGTTACTGTTACATTCAGCGGCTGAAGAATGGCGGGGTTGTAGTTTGTAAGTGGAAGGTTAACAACATCATAGGTGGCTGAAGCCGTCGTGGATACAACGGTGACAGCGATCACATCCCCTATGGCTGGTGTGGGATTGCTCACGGTTATGGAGACCACATCGTTACGGTTCTGTGATACAAGTTTCTCCACGTATAGCGTACCGTTTATCGTGTCTGCTGATCCTGTATTGGTGCCCCCAACTGTTACCGTGTAGTTCCTTGATGTTAGATAGGCCAGGCTATTTCTTGAAATCTCCACGAGGTAGAACACGTCCACAGTGGCCCCTGGGGCTATATCCCCAAGGTACTTATTTGCGGTCTCATTTGTAGCCAGATAAATGTATGGATTGGTTGAAGTGAAGGTTAAATTTGCTGTTACATTGTTTGCGGTTGTTAGGGCATTATTCTTAACCCTGATCTGGATGAGGTACTGGTTTGGCCCGACATTCACATTGTTGTGGTCAAGTCCAGTGATATCCCATGAACCCATGGTCAGCTCAAGTGTGCCGAGTCTGAAGTCAGCTGTGGCCCTACCAGATTCATCAAGGGTCACAGTCTTTGATGGTATCACATGCCCTGGAGCAACCGCTGATACCACAAATGTCCTATCAGGTGACTGGAGACTGACAGAGTATCTCCCATCAGCACCTGTTACACCTGAAGCAAGATTAGAACCATTCATGGACGCTACATTTATAACTGCACCCTCAAATGGTTCTGTACTGTTACAGTACGTCACCGTACCGGTTATAACTGAATCTGAGTCTGTCTGGTTGTCAGTGTCTGCGGCGCTTGCAGTTCCAGCTGCAACCATTAGAATAAGAATCGCTAGTGTCAGTGTAAATTTTCTCATTTTTCACCCCCCTTCAGTTTTTTTACACAATTTCTTTATGTAATCCAAGGTATTTATAATGTGCTAAATGATCCCCATTATTACATGAAAATCCTTAAGGTATGGCTTCAAGGTGTAGCTGAAGAAAAATTGGCAGAAAGCACGCATTTCGATTTCATGGTATATATGGGCACGTCAAAATCAGACGATTTTGCATGAATATTTATATAATAAAATTGAACACATATTTATGAAATCAGTACTTCTCCTTGGAAGGGGGCTCTCAGAGTACATCAACATGTTCAACCTTAAGCATGATGAACTTGCAGGAAAGAGAATACTTGACTGTGCCGCCGGTGTGAGTTCCTTCAGAAGCGAAATGAAGAGAAAGGGTTTCGATGTAACTGCAGTTGACCCTATCTACAGTAGAAAACCAGATGAACTTGAAAATCTGGCAGAAGAGAGTTTTAAGAGGCACAGAAGATCCCATTGTGAGTTCTTCAGGGACATTAAGGTCAAGGGTCTGCCACTTGAGGATTACAGGAGGGCGGTCTTCAGGGAATTTATGAGTGACTACCGGGAAGACCCATCGGGTTACATTGCCGGGGAGCTACCTCATCTACCATTCAGTGACCTGCAGTTTGATCTTGTGCTTTCCGCAAATCTTCTCTTCCTCTATGAGGATAAACTGAGTTACAGATTTCATGTTGAGGCGGTGCGTGAGATGCTGAGGGTGGGACGGGAGGTGAGGATATTTCCAGTTACCAACATTCACAGGAGGAGGAGGTCCATATACCTTGAGGGGATACTGAGAGAATTTGCTGATCATGAAATACTTATCCAGCGCGTCCCACACCATGAGGAGACGGGCTGTAATGAAATGTTGATTATAAAATCAATTGCGAGTTGATGATCTGATTCATTAAGGGATGTGTTTCTGTGAGAAGAGTTATCATTGCTGCTTTAATTGTAGCGATTGTTTTCGTGGGGTCTGTGGCCTTAAGTGGATCTTCCTATGGCCTTATATCCTCATCAAAGGCCATCAAGATTGTTAAAAAATCCGTTCCCGGAGATTACAGTAGGTTAAAGCTGAAGGCGAAGCTAATAAAGAAGCCCCCAGGGTACATCTCAGGTTTTAATGCGAGGGGGAAGATTGTCCGTCTTAGAATTAAGAGGCCTGTCTACCATGTCCTGGTGTATGACTGGAATCCCTCCAGTTCCACCTACAGAATGGTGATTGGTGAGGCATGGGTTGACGCTGTAAGTGGAAGGTTTCTCTGTGGGGCCGGATGACCCCCTCTTTTATTCGTTATAGCTATATATTACGAACATGAACCCATTTCAATCCCATTTTGGTCTGATTTTAACTTACAGGTACGGCGTGGACGCCACCCTCACCCACCATGATTTCAATCCCATTTTGGTCTGATTTTAACAAGGAACTCTACCGTATCGTCTCACTCCTCTTCATGATTTCAATCCCATTTTGGTCTGATTTTAACATATAATTATAAAAAAATTTAGTGATTTTAAACAGGAATTTCAATCCCATTTTGGTCTGATTTTAACCCTCAGCGGGGCCTGGCACAGCCTCGCGCCCTACAAATTTCAATCCCATTTTGGTCTGATTTTAACTAGGTTTAGGGTTGATGGCGAGGTCTTCCTAATCAGTATTTCAATCCCATTTTGGTCTGATTTTAACAGGGATGGTGGTGTACCCTCCTGTGAACCATTCCCTCATTTCAATCCCATTTTGGTCTGATTTTAACTTTGTATTATAAGTTCATTTACATAATTTTCATATGTATTTCAATCCCATTTTGGTCTGATTTTAACACACAGACAAAGAGCACAACATCAACTGCCGAACCTGATTTCAATCCCATTTTGGTCTGATTTTAACGTATTCTCGGCGCACTGCTAATGCGACATATGAGTATTTCAATCCCATTTTGGTCTGATTTTAACCGTCCAGGAGGAGATACAGAACCCGAAGAAGACAGATTTCAATCCCATTTTGGTCTGATTTTAACCTCAAGCGGAGGATATGGGGGGGAATATGGTACTATCATTTCAATCCCATTTTGGTCTGATTTTAACAAAGATCATCATTCATTATATTTTGTTTATAAAAAACATTTCAATCCCATTTTGGTCTGATTTTAACTTTTTTTGAAGATTATGACGTCATTGAAATTATTTTTGATTTCAATCCCATTTTGGTCTGATTTTAACTTTTTTTGAAGATTATGACGTCATTGAAATTATTTTTGATTTCAATCCCATTTTGGTCTGATTTTAACGGGGTAAACACGGCCAGACACTTCAAAGTCCCCATTATTTCAATCCCATTTTGGTCTGATTTTAACCTAACCCACACAGAACGACCATAAGCATCATAACGCATTTCAATCCCATTTTGGTCTGATTTTAACAAGTACAATGATAACATGATACTCCGCCGTTTCTTCCTATTTCAATCCCATTTTGGTCTGATTTTAACTTCAGAGAGGAACATGATTGTCTTTGTGTCTGCGTAGTATTTCAATCCCATTTTGGTCTGATTTTAACGCGGCTAGGAGCGCTGAAACCACCACCACAATTGCCCCATTTCAATCCCATTTTGGTCTGATTTTAACTTTAACGTGTAGAGGAGGTAGGACTCCTCGTAGAAGTTAACATTTCAATCCCATTTTGGTCTGATTTTAACGTACCTGTGCGCTGCGGGGAGACGAAGAATTTGGTCATTTCAATCCCATTTTGGTCTGATTTTAACTAGGAGAGAAGCCGCCCGAATTTATATTGATAATTTAAATTTCAATCCCATTTTGGTCTGATTTTAACATGCTCACAGTTGGCAGCTCTGTGGCTTCACTGGCCTATTTCAATCCCATTTTGGTCTGATTTTAACAGACGACGAAGTCCAATTCCGTATCGATGAGATACGCATTTCAATCCCATTTTGGTCTGATTTTAACGCTATGCGGATGAGATTGAGAGACTGGCAGCTGCAGATTTCAATCCCATTTTGGTCTGATTTTAACAAAGCCAGCGGCAGTTACAGTCAGAGCCAGACACAACATTTCAATCCCATTTTGGTCTGATTTTAACCGATTTGAAAGAGTGCATATACAAATTGAGGAACTTATTTCAATCCCATTTTGGTCTGATTTTAACTAATTTAAATAGATGCCAAAGAGGCGGAAGCTACCTAATTTCAATCCCATTTTGGTCTGATTTTAACATGTAATCTGTGAGAAAGGCCTGCAGAACTCCTGCAATTTCAATCCCATTTTGGTCTGATTTTAACGATCATGTCATGGAGGTAGCATCGCCCAGATTCCCCCATTTCAATCCCATTTTGGTCTGATTTTAACCGAAGCCTCCCGGAGGTATCTCGAGAACTTAAAGAGAATTTCAATCCCATTTTGGTCTGATTTTAACCTACCAGGTCCTAGAGGCTGCATGGCACGACCCATGATTTCAATCCCATTTTGGTCTGATTTTAACACATCCCCCTCCCCATACTTCTCCCTGAGAACATCCATTTCAATCCCATTTTGGTCTGATTTTAACGGTTGGTTCTGGCGGTAGTACTTGAGCAGATTTCTAATTTCAATCCCATTTTGGTCTGATTTTAACATGATGTCAAGGAAGTAGAGCTTGTCTAAGAGCTCCTATTTCAATCCCATTTTGGTCTGATTTTAACTCATATCCTCCTCTTCTTATTCACCATCCACATAGCATTTCAATCCCATTTTGGTCTGATTTTAACATGTGTTCGATGCGCTGCACATGCACATCTGTGAGATTTCAATCCCATTTTGGTCTGATTTTAACCCCTGGAAGACAGGGCCTATGAGATCATGGAAGATCATTTCAATCCCATTTTGGTCTGATCTTAACGATAGTACTCGAAGGCTTTCTTCTGCACTGCGCTTTCATTTCAATCCCATTTTGGTCTGATTTTAACCCTGATGAATTGATGACCTGGCGGAGAACATCATTATTTCAATCCCATTTTGGTCTGATTTTAACGAGGCCCACGCCCAGAAACTCATCCAGAGGATTCTGATTTCAATCCCATTTTGGTCTGATTTTAACGCATCAACCCCTCCACTGAAACGCTACTTCCAAGATTTCAATCCCATTTTGGTCTGATTTTAACGGGGTTGGTTCTGGCGGTAGTACTTGAGCAGATTTCTAATTTCAATCCCATTTTGGTCTGATTTTAACTTAGCGTCGAAGACGTTAAATCATTCGCAAGAGACAAATTTCAATCCCATTTTGGTCTGATTTTAACCAGTCCTCCTCCATGAACTCCTGGAGGGTGGTGTGAACATTTCAATCCCATTTTGGTCTGATTTTAACCATATAAAGGATAATCAAAAACAAACCGAAAATCCTATTTCAATCCCATTTTGGTCTGATTTTAACAGAAATGGAGGTGGAATAAATGATACCACTAACCAAAATTTCAATCCCATTTTGGTCTGATTTTAACCTGCTGGGTGGGGTGGTATCCCATTCCCCCTGATCAAATTTCAATCCCATTTTGGTCTGATTTTAACTTATAAGTCACATGGGGGGGATGTGAAGAAACAGAGATTTCAATCCCATTTTGGTCTGATTTTAACCCAAGTAGAGAGGTTATGAAATCAGTAATAGCCTCAATTTCAATCCCATTTTGGTCTGATTTTAACAAACCCGCAGACCCCGCAAGAAAAGGCCTGGGAAGAATTTCAATCCCATTTTGGTCTGATTTTAACATGATATAGAACTCATTCCTTTCTGCTATCTCATCATATTTCAATCCCATTTTGGTCTGATTTTAACTTTTCGGGGTGGTCGGGTGGTATCATGTGGATGATCATTTCAATCCCATTTTGGTCTGATTTTAACAAGCAAATTGGTAGTATTTACATACAAATTCCCCTTTATTTCAATCCCATTTTGGTCTGATTTTAACACACAAGTACCGGAAGACTGTGGATGATGTGCTGAAAATTTCAATCCCATTTTGGTCTGATTTTAACTCGCCTGGGAGATGGCGAAGTCATACGCACTAACATATTTCAATCCCATTTTGGTCTGATTTTAACAGGGCTTGGAGGGTTTCGCTGCGCTTCTCAGCCTCTTATTTCAATCCCATTTTGGTCTGATTTTAACCATTGGTGACATATACGCAGACAAAGCCCTCTACCAATTTCAATCCCATTTTGGTCTGATTTTAACCTAATCACCAAGAACCCCCCAAGCGTCTACTATGAAGATTTCAATCCCATTTTGGTCTGATTTTAACATGTCAGAGGGGGGGTGTGAGGGGATGAACAAACCATTTCAATCCCATTTTGGTCTGATTTTAACCCTCCGAGAGGACCTGAAGGAGAGGATATAGATGATCATTTCAATCCCATTTTGGTCTGATTTTAACGAATTAAGCTGAATAAGTGAATCAATATCTTCACTCATTTCAATCCCATTTTGGTCTGATTTTAACTGGGGGGAGCCTGTGGAAGGTGGAGACCCTCCAGATGATTTCAATCCCATTTTGGTCTGATTTTAACCTACTACGAAAAAGAAACCATAGAAGGCCGCGTGGAGAATTTCAATCCCATTTTGGTCTGATTTTAACACCGTGTACCCGATCTCGCGGAGGATGACAGTGAAGATTTCAATCCCATTTTGGTCTGATTTTAACTGACTCTAGAGGTTTTCAAGGACATGGAGAGGAGATAATTTCAATCCCATTTTGGTCTGATTTTAACATATGCACGCAGATACCAGCTCATGAGCCTCCTCGCTGATTTCAATCCCATTTTGGTCTGATTTTAACTCAAGCACCTGGATTGGGATGGTGTGAAGTGAAAGAATTTCAATCCCATTTTGGTCTGATTTTAACATTTTGGGTTCGCGGTTGTTCTCTTTCTTGAAGAGGTATTTCAATCCCATTTTGGTCTGATTTTAACAATGGGATTGAAATGTGTGTCTGTCTTCGTGTCCGTATTTCAATCCCATTTTGGTCTGATTTTAACTCATCACCGCCCTCAAGGGCTTTTTTTTCTTCTATGAATTTCAATCCCATTTTGGTCTGATTTTAACATGGGCAGTCATTGAACTGCCCATCGACAGCGCAGAATTTCAATCCCATTTTGGTCTGATTTTAACATAAATAACGTAGTATTTCATCAGAGAAACTATGAGATTTCAATCCCATTTTGGTCTGATTTTAACGTTCACCGGTCTGCGGGAGAATGATTTTTCCATAAGATTTCAATCCCATTTTGGTCTGATTTTAACCTTCCTCTGCATCCCTGACCTCCTCTTCTATCAGTATTTCAATCCCATTTTGGTCTGATTTTAACCAAGTCACTGGGGCGGCGTCCGACTCCACCCCGACATTTCAATCCCATTTTGGTCTGATTTTAACTCGATGCGGACCATAGCAGCTTTACGAACGGTTTAAGATTTCAATCCCATTTTGGTCTGATTTTAACACATGGAGCCCCACAGGGGTCCCATCTGATGGAGATAATTTCAATCCCATTTTGGTCTGATTTTAACGAGGAGGAGGCCAAGAAGAGGAGGCGGAACCCCTTCATTTCAATCCCATTTTGGTCTGATTTTAACGGTTTAAGCATCTGGGGTGGGGTATAGTCTCCCCCATTTCAATCCCATTTTGGTCTGATTTTAACCTCTCTGATCTGGCTGCGAGGGCCTCGGTATCCCGTATTTCAATCCCATTTTGGTCTGATTTTAACCCCCTCCCAGCCCTGAAGTATGACTATAAGGGTAGTTATTTCAATCCCATTTTGGTCTGATTTTAACTAAATTAGATAAGAGCATCGTGAACCTGTTAAAAGAATTTCAATCCCATTTTGGTCTGATTTTAACATAACAGTAAAGGCGAGCTATTCGGGTTAGCCCCAGATTTCAATCCCATTTTGGTCTGATTTTAACAGACGGGAATTGATGGGTACACCCTCAAAAAAATAAAATTTCAATCCCATTTTGGTCTGATTTTAACGGAAGGCGAGGACCTCAGTGATGAACTCCCTCCGCCATTTCAATCCCATTTTGGTCTGATTTTAACCCCACTTGTTGTCATTCTCATGACTGCAACATGATTATTTCAATCCCATTTTGGTCTGATTTTAACCGTCGAAACAGAAAATAAAAAGACAGTGACATACAGATTTCAATCCCATTTTGGTCTGATTTTAACGGGTTAAGGTTCATCAGCAGGGCCCCGTGCAGGCGTTATTTCAATCCCATTTTGGTCTGATTTTAACTCTCACGCCTTTATACTCGAATTCATTCAGAAATACATTTCAATCCCATTTTGGTCTGATTTTAACATAGTGGAAGCCCAACCCCCCGTTGCACTATCCAGATTATTAAATTTCAATCCCATTTTGGTCTGATTTTAACTCTGCCTTGCGAGTGCCCCTGAGAGTAGCTGATTTAATTTCAATCCCATTTTGGTCTGATTTTAACAATGGGCGGCACAGCAGCCAGTATAATGCTTTCCTATATTTCAATCCCATTTTGGTCTGATTTTAACGTACAACTATGCACCCTAACGAAACGAAAAAGAATAAATTTCAATCCCATTTTGGTCTGATTTTAACTCATTGAAGAGGAAATCAGAGAACACAGCCCCTATACATTTCAATCCCATTTTGGTCTGATTTTAACAACCTCCTTGTATAGTTTCCTGCTGTAGATCACCAATTTCAATCCCATTTTGGTCTGATTTTAACTGAATATTGAAACGTTCAAGGACATGCTGAAAAGATAATTTCAATCCCATTTTGGTCTGATTTTAACCCCTGAACCCTTGAATGCGAGCTCAACCCGTTTCCATTTCAATCCCATTTTGGTCTGATTTTAACCGGAACCGCCTTGAAGACTGATGATATGCTGAACTATTTCAATCCCATTTTGGTCTGATTTTAACCTGAAACCGGTGCTGGCCTGCCGTGTTCCTGTGCTGAATTTCAATCCCATTTTGGTCTGATTTTAACGTTACTAGGCAGTCTAGGATAATAGCATCCCTGCAGATTTCAATCCCATTTTGGTCTGATTTTAACCCTCTGATTTAACCGTGAATGTCTCCTTAATCGCCCTATTTCAATCCCATTTTGGTCTGATTTTAACACTATGTTGAACTCAGCAGTTTCAACCCGAAAATTGAATTTCAATCCCATTTTGGTCTGATTTTAACCCCGTCTCCTCGACGAGGAGACGGATACATTTGAGGATTTCAATCCCATTTTGGTCTGATTTTAACTAACCACCGGGGGCCTCATCACCTTCAAAATCTCATTTCAATCCCATTTTGGTCTGATTTTAACGCAACTCTTCATATGGTACCCGTACATCACCTTTTAATTTCAATCCCATTTTGGTCTGATTTTAACTAGAACATGATCCTTCACCTTCTCCTGCAAGTCCTATTTCAATCCCATTTTGGTCTGATTTTAACACTTCACTGATTACCTTGGAGTATTCCCTTGCCTGTGATTTCAATCCCATTTTGGTCTGATTTTAACACTCATCAGGCTGTTGCTCATCTCACGTGATGCTGATTTCAATCCCATTTTGGTCTGATTTTAACAAGACGAGGTGGTTCATGATGGATGCAACTGAAAACATTTCAATCCCATTTTGGTCTGATTTTAACCCTCTGCAATCCACGTGTCGCCTTATCGACTATCATTTCAATCCCATTTTGGTCTGATTTTAACATATCAGCCACATGCCTGTACAACCCCCCTGCAGTCATTTCAATCCCATTTTGGTCTGATTTTAACTTAGGAGGGCCTCCCTGAGGCCCTCATCATCATATGATTTCAATCCCATTTTGGTCTGATTTTAACGTAGGGGTAGGAGATGATGTTACCCTCCTGTTTTTGATTTCAATCCCATTTTGGTCTGATTTTAACAGGATAGGATCAGAGTCTCGGAGAAACTGCTCAGGAATTTCAATCCCATTTTGGTCTGATTTTAACGAAATCGGGCTGTGCCCCTGACTTCCCATCTTCTTTATTTCAATCCCATTTTGGTCTGATTTTAACAGGATTTTGAGGGCTTCGGCGTCGTCACCGAAGACCTCAATTTCAATCCCATTTTGGTCTGATTTTAACGAAACTGCTGAGTTCAACATAGTATGACACCGTTGACATTTCAATCCCATTTTGGTCTGATTTTAACTAAAAAGGGGTGATGCACACCATTTTCATTGATTTTTTATTTCAATCCCATTTTGGTCTGATTTTAACCCACGGGCTTCGTTGACACTCCACTCGCATTCTATGATTTCAATCCCATTTTGGTCTGATTTTAACAAGGAGAAGTTATTCGTTAAGGATAATCCGTTTTTAATTTCAATCCCATTTTGGTCTGATTTTAACAATCGTAGCAGTGAGATCGATACTGACCCGTTTTTCAATTTCAATCCCATTTTGGTCTGATTTTAACCAAAAACAAACCGAAAATCCTGCAAAGAACAATAAACATTTCAATCCCATTTTGGTCTGATTTTAACAGAATGATCTTGCCAACACCACGTATTCTGAGTTGAATTTCAATCCCATTTTGGTCTGATTTTAACACAGACGAAAGAAAAGTAGAGCTCCCATACGAAGTAATTTCAATCCCATTTTGGTCTGATTTTAACCCTGGCAAGAACAGGACTGGGGGAGCATACTCATATATTTCAATCCCATTTTGGTCTGATTTTAACTGGATCACGAGGGGAGAAAATACCTCACAGTGATCCATTTCAATCCCATTTTGGTCTGATTTTAACTTATTCGGGTAAATAACCCCTCTTAAATCATTTTCAATTTCAATCCCATTTTGGTCTGATTTTAACATTTGCGTATCAACTCTTCAAATGCAACATAATAACATTTCAATCCCATTTTGGTCTGATTTTAACTCAACCGGATCAGGGACTCCAAGATTCTACACAATAACATTTCAATCCCATTTTGGTCTGATTTTAACCAATATTTTTAGAATAATTTACATTTAATATCCAATATCCATTTCAATCCCATTTTGGTCTGATTTTAACATGCAATAAAAACAGACATATCAATAATAAAATACATATTTCAATCCCATTTTGGTCTGATTTTAACGCTCCACAGTGCATCCGCATCATTCTTATCAGCATCATTTCAATCCCATTTTGGTCTGATTTTAACCAGGAATTGATCAGCGATATAATTGATAGTATAAACATTTCAATCCCATTTTGGTCTGATTTTAACTAAATGACAGCAATAAATATTTAATTAGATTTAGCATTTCAATCCCATTTTGGTCTGATTTTAACTTTTGTTTTTGTTGGTTTTTATTGGTTTTTGTTTTATTTCAATCCCATTTTGGTCTGATTTTAACAGATGACTATTAAGATGCCATCCGCCATCCTTGAGGATTTCAATCCCATTTTGGTCTGATTTTAACAGGGCGGATTTTTTCTTTATTTGACCCCTATCGTTCTGAAATTTCTCCTCTCAGACTTATAAATCTGTCGATCCCCAATAATGCAGTTCATTTATATTGACAGACGACTCCCTGTAAGGCTTCATAAGTAAAAAATAAAGATCATAAACTTTTAAAAAGATTATAATCGAAATTTTAACAGGATAAAAATTCAAAAATCAAATATAAAGTCTTTTAATGATAAAAGAAGCTTAAAATAACATATAGTTATTATAAGACAACGTTGAAAAACCTGTGAAAAACGAACCTCTAAAAAGGCTCTGAATGGAAATAAAAAAGATATAAAGTATTTAAATGATAATTTGAAATTTTATAGCGTGATATAAGTACGATAAAATTTTTAATGTCTAATTTTTATAGTTAAATCTATAAAAAATCATTAAAAATCCTGAAAAAGCCTTATAATGTCTCAAATTATAAATCAGATGATTTAAATGCCCTTAAATAATTAAATGAGATACTGAACCGCTTGAAAGATACGCTACAATAAAAAAGAAGTTTGATGCCTATAGATTCTTTCAAGATGGGCTGTAAATCTACAATGCAAAAACTAAAACTTTCATAGGCCCTCAGAAGCATCCTCATCCATCAGAGCCTACAGATTGATTTTGCATCTACAGTCAGTCACTATGCAGCTTGCCATTGCAGGAAAGCGTTGGAGACTTAATTTTGCATCTACAATGAATCTCTGAGTGCAGCCTTAAACTAAAAGACGTCTTAGATGCCCTGATAGCGTTACCACTACAATGAATCCCTATGCAGCCTAAAACCTCTGCAGGAATAACTGACAAATCATAATCTTGAACTGTGGGTGAATTCTTCTCCGGAAGCCTTTCAACTGCAGGAATAACTGACAAATCATAATCTACAGGTTATATCGACTAATCAATGATACACCATATTATAAATAGCACCAGTAGAATAAGGGCGCCCAGAGGGTTTAAAATAAGAGCAATCAGAAACCCAATTACAAGAGCAGTTTCGGTTTTCACCAACTGGAAATCCTCCAAAAAATTGAATGTATAAATAAACCTCATTCACTTTCTGACCACAGGACCCCCATCAAAAAAATATCAAAGTTCAGGGAAAGTGGCATCCTCTATCTTTGAGTCTATCTTATCATCAATGACGCGTGCATATCCAAGTACCCTTTCATAAAACCTCAGGTAATCATCCTCTGTAACCGAATCAAGACCATGGGCCATTATGGAGTAATTACGTATCTTAAGGAGATCCATTATCTCCTTATCCTCCTTGAAGATCTTCCCAATCTCATGACCTTCACATTCAAGTAACCTGTAGGCATTCTTAAGGGCCACCTGGTTCTTAGCGCCAAGTTTAAGTGTTGACCTTGTACTCAGGCTGTAATTTTCAGGGTTCAGGCTGTCGGTTTCATCACCATACTTTTCCTCAATGACTATCTGCGCTATCAGCTCAAGTGCACGGTAGAGTCTGGCTGCAGCATCATCATAACGCCCCTCAGAGGCTCTGCGCTTAGAATTAGCAAAAAGATCCGGGAGGAATGGTCTGTACCTGAATTTTCTCCTACCGTTACGTGAACTCACAATCGGACCCAGTATCTTTTTATTCCTTTTCAACACATCCTCAAGTTCCTCAAGTTCCTTTACCTCCTCACTTTCGAGGCACTCCATTGCCCTCTCATGATTAAAGAGGTCCCAGTGCAGATACGCCTCTGTCAGCTTGATGTAGGCATCCTTTCTCTCATGCTGAACAATTTCATTGAGGACATCAAGGGCTGTTTTAAACCTTCCAAGGTTGAAGAGTTCCCTGAACCTTCTTATTCTGAGTTTATCATAGATCTGGTACACATTCTGTTTTATCATCGTCTCTGTGCCGCTCTGTACTGTCCCGTTTTTATCCCTGAAACCTGATATCACTGAAAGTTCCTTTTCATAGAGGACTGCCATTATGAAGGCTATTGATGTCATCGTCTTGGTTCCAGAGGTATAGTCGACTATTATCTCATCATCACTGTATTTTTTCATCTGCTGGTCGATACTGCTGAACCACTCGTCCACACGGTCAATATCATTAACCTCAATGAACTCATATTCTGGTAGGTCCTTACCCTCCCGCTCTGCTTCCTCTGATATGTATTCAACTGTTTTTCTGCTCTTATCAGATCCAAAGAAGATGACCCTGTCCGGTCTGTTGTAGTGTATTGAACTTAGAAGTCCATGTGCCAGGCTTCTCACCCTATCCTCAGAGTCCCCGACACCGGTCCCCACTGTCATGAAGAGTATCCTTTTAGTCATTGAAGATCACCTTAACCCAGCCTGGAGGTATTTTACCGTTTATAAGTTTCCTTGTTTTTGGGAATTCGTATGAATATGTTCTTCTTCCTGCAAGTTTCCTTATTGAGTCATAGGTTGATGGGTCCTCCTCCTTGAACCTCAGGGCAATTGTGGTTGCAAGGAATCCGCTACCGTAACCTATCCTCATGAGGGGAGTTTTGGGGGAGTTGATCTTCCTAAGTTTTCTGTAAAGTTTCTCAAGGAAATCTATGCTGTATTTTGACGCAAATTCGATTTCATGTTCAATGTAGTCCCTGCTGAAGTCATATAATGACTCAATTACTGTTTCTGGATCTGCAAGCTTCTTACGATCCCCCAAGCCGATGTCATCATATATCCCTGTGTAAGTTGACCTAATCTCAAATTCCAGTTCTTTGCGGGGGATAAATTCAAGATGGAGCGGGAAATTTTTATATCCAAACGAACCCCTTCCAGCATTTAGAACTTTCATTTCATGTAGATAGGGAGTTTTAACTGTGCTGGTATCAGTGACCTGCAGGAACCTCATTACACTCTTCTTTGCAGCATCTCTGGATTCCGCTGAGAAGAATCCGTTAATGATGCTCTTTAAATCACTGTATCTTCTTCTATTGATGGCATCTGAAATTCTTTCAAGATCCGAGTTCCTGATGTGGTGGTAAAGTATTGCTGTTCTTATGGATCCCTTGATTGATGAGCCTGGAATGTAGAGTTTATCAGAGGTTTTGATGTGTTCATTGACCTCTTTTATCTGACCCGTTTTTGTCTTGAGAATTCCTTTGTATCTTACAGACTCTTTTCCCGCCTTTTTAGCCGCTGGAAATCCTTTAAAGAATCCATCAAGGTTGAACTCAGGTGTTGTCAGATTATGAAGGAACTTCTCACGTGTTTTCTCATCAAGTTTGGAGTATAGCTTGGTGGTATCGACCCGTGTGAAAATATCAAGTTTCCTCTTACCGGACTTACCCTTTCCTGTGTAGAATTCCTGTGGCCCGTATTTTAAACCGTTACCGATGTGAACAGGGGTTATCACCTTAAGAGTGCATTTCAATTAACCACCACCCACTGTAAGCTTGTATGCCAGTCCATATTCCACTGCAGACTTCCCTGCCCTCACTATGGTCCCATAGTACTCCCTTCCTGTGTCCCTGAAGGTTGAGCCCTCCCTGAAGAATCTGACCCGTCTTCTTATCTCACCGTCAGGGCCCCGCCCCCTTTTTGATCCGAGTTCAAACCATGCGTCAGCACCCAGTGCCTTGACCTCATCAGGGGATGGTATGAACCTTGAGAGGGTCAGGAACCTGTCGCCTCCGTTGTCCTGGAGTCTGTTTTCGGCAATTTCAAAGGAGAAGTGTCCCTTCCCTGTTGAGACATCCGGTCCCATACCCCTGTCAGAGAGAAATTTCAGGGCTGATTTAAGGTATGGTCTGAATGATTCATCCCTGAACTTCACAAGGAAGAATCTTCCCATGTTATCATAGAACACCCTTGTCATGTGGAAGATGTTCTCTGTTTTTCTCTCGATTCTGTTTACAACGTTGTGTGGCTCCTCGAATTCCTCTTCACCGAATTTAAGGTCCAGTTCACTGTCAAATAGGAGGCCCCTGTAGACCCTGTAATCATCGATTGACTCCACAATATCTGCCTCTCCGATTTCCCCTGATATCCAGTCAAGAAAGATCTCCTCCTGGATGTGGGACGTCTTTTTGTATTTCTTGAATTTCTGGGGGTCGTATCTCTTCTCTGGTTCTGTTATGATTTTAGGGTAGAATCGCACCCTTTCATCGTCATCGATGTAGGGGAAACTGGATGATACCAGGAAGGGTGGGTCGGAGGTGAAGAGGTCCATTATGTCATCCAGCTCGTCTGGATACAGCTGGCTGAAACTGTGGATGATGGCGCCGAATATGGTGTCCGATGAGAGCTCAGGAAGGGAGGATTCTGGTTTCAGGTAGACGAGCATTTAACTCACTCTTCAGGAAGCTGGATATCTGCAAGGGTTTTGAAGTTCCCCAGGGTGTTTTCACCGGCCTCTCCACGGTAGTATTCAGAGGGTCTTTCTGTGATTGTTATGTCCCTGAACTCCACCTTACCGTAACCCCTGGTTCCGCTACCACCGAGGTAACTATCCTCAAGGAGCCTGAGTCCCTCAAGGACTACGCCAAGGTTGTCACTGTCTCCCTCATATTCGCTTACTATTATCTCAAATTCAAATTTGGAGCCCCTTGGAACCCGCTCCTGGTTTCTGGGATTTGCCCTTGAGGTTATCCTGTCAAGTGAGTTCTCATACTTAAGTTCAGCCCCCTCAACAACATCACTGCTTTCATCCCACATTTTCAGGGTTTCCTCTGTTGGGAAGGAATCCCTTACTATTATCCTTGTAGGGCCTGAAACGCTGATGTTATCTGCGGCACTTCCAAATACCCTGCAGACCTCGCATTTTCCACACTTGCATGGACCCCCATTGGTCACCCTGTCAAGTGCAAGCTCAAGGAGTGCCCTCATCTTTCCCTTGATTGATGAACCTGGTATGTAGGGAAGTCTTGTTACCGGGTCCCTAATTATGACGTTGTCTGAGCCGCCAATTTCAATTGAGTCCTTTGAGCCCCCGATATGGAGACCGGTACTGCAGATGATTTCTCCGGAGATCACATAATTTTTCTGGAATTTCATTTAAACACCCTCATGATGTGTAAAATTTATGATAGGCCACTATTGATTCGAGAAAACTTACAAAGACCCTGAAGTTTTCGAGTTTTTCCTTATCATCTCCCCTGTCAACCTTATCCATGATACTCATCATTATATCATAGAAGCCCTTCGGTATTAGGTCCCTTCCACGGGCGTTTGCAAGCTGGGGCTTTAGCAGGTAGAAGTCAGCCTCTATATTCTCCCAGGAAGAGGCATTTTTCTCCATGTTCCTTATAGCCCCGAAAAATTTTCTGAGCTGTGTGGTCTTGAGATTTTTATTTGCCTGGGCTATGATATCCGCATAGCCCCCTGTATCTGCGTATTTTTTCACCTCAAGGTCGCTGAGCTTTTCAAGCGTACTTATATCTCTTTTAACATCCTCAATGCTCATTGAATTACTCATGGCCTATCACCACTTCTTGTTCTTAAACTGACCCATGAAACGGGTATCCTGATCCATGGGATGAAATTGATGCCCTCCCTGAAGAGCTCCCTTCTGAGCTCCGCATCGGATATGTTTCTGAGTTTATAGACATAGTAGGGCACATAGTCCTTTCTGGAGAGTCTTATCTCCTGGCACCTCAGCCAGCTCTCATCATCCCTGATATCCTCATGGAATGTGGAGTCCCACAGTTTCAGGAGGGAGTATATGAAGCTCTTGGATAATTTACCGTCTTCATGGAGTTTTTCAAGTTTCAGGCCAAATTCAAGGAGGTCGTTGAATCCCTTAAACCTGTCTGTGTCCCACTGGACCGTCTCGCCAAAGAGGGATATTTTACCCCTCCCCAGGTCCTTTGATGTTTTAAGCTGCCTCTCTGCAATTTCAGCTGCCTTTCCTGCAGGGAATTTATGTCCGCCCATGAATATTCCGGCTGAAACATCTATGGATGGATTGGAGCATGTCCACTCCCTGAATTCGTTTCTGAGTCTCCCTGCGAATTCAACAATGTCATCGTACGGCCCGAATACCAGTACATCGTCCCCTCCAGAGTAGGTTATATAAATTGATGGAATGGAGTTTTCCTGGCATCTTTCACATAGACCCCCCCTGTATATTGTCCCGAGAGAACTTTTTATCTCAACGAGATTACCCCTGCAGCTGTCACATGGATCCATTGTGAAGGAGAACTCGGATGCAACCTGGTTTATGTAGCCAAGAAAGAAGATGTCCAGGAATGAACTCATGGTTGAGATCCTTGATACTGACCTGTCCGGGAGGCCCTCTGCGAATATCCTGCCGAGGTTGTCCACGTCCATCTTGAGTGCTGCCAGTTTATCTACGCCCCTGGCTGTGGATGCTATCTCTGTGAAGTCCAGTGCCCTGAATCTCGAACCCTCACTGACAGCCGGGACCGTGTTACCCATTAGGCTGAACCCGAATGACACGTTATCTGCCTGGATTCTATCCCTGATTTCAAGGAAGTCTGTGCTGTTGAGTCTGAGAACATCGATTCTATGATTTTTGGATGCAAGTTCATCTATCCTTGAAATCACTGTTTTGGAGTTTTCAAAGAAGTAGGATATTCCTGCTTCACTGAAATCCGCGTCCACTGTACTGTAGACCCGTATCATGTAATCTGCATTGGCTATCCTCGCCCCGAGTTCCTCATGGGATCTGCATGAGCTACATATTGTGGCGGCTGATGGTAGGGCGCATACAGCGCAGGTACCCTCAGGTGGTTCGGCTTCCGTCCTGAAGTACTCCTCAAGAAGTCCCCTGAACTTTGACCTCTTATTTTTAAGGTTCTCTGCTGCAAGATCATCCAGCACAGCCCCGAAGTCCTTGAGTTCCTCAGGGCCCGTTTCCCTCACCGCAAGTGCAAGGTAGAGTTCCCCGTTGAATGCCTCTATGAACCTCCTGTTAACATCAATGGAAACGTTTTCAATTATCTCCTTCATCCTTTCAGTGTTGGGGAGGGCCAGTGTGAAGTGGCCGCCACCGCAGAACAGTATGTTTGCCTGGGAGAGACCAGCATCAGAGATTATCCTGTTTGCAGCCGCATCTGTTATCAGGCTTATTGAGAGGGATCTTCCCCTCAGCCTCTTGCTCATACCCTTCTGGGCCTCCTCAGGTGACGCCACGCCTGTTATGAAGTTCTGGATACCTGATATATCCCCTGATACTATGAGGTATGGTTTCCCTTCCCCGCCATCCTCTCTGTGGAGGTAGAGGCAGCCAGCCAGTGCAGCGGTGGTTTTGAGGTGGTCGAAGAGTGATATGTCGGGTACGCTCATGTAGACTGCTGATGGCATGAGTGAGGTGTATTTTTTCAGTAAATGGTACATGGTGTTAATATCCATTTTCCCGTGTTCAGCCATCTCCTCCGTGAAGAGGTTCCATAGGCGCCTGTATTCCTTTTCAAGGTTCCAGCCCGACATCACGGCCTTTCTGAATCTCTTGGGTTTTATCATGTCGAGGTTGGAGGGTCTGAGTTCCATGAGAGGAAGATAGTATTCATCCTGTGTTTCCCTTTCCTCTTCTATGCTGACCTGTGAAAACACCGATATGAGGGGGTGTTCCTTAACCTTCCTTTTTGATTCTGATTTACGCCTTTCACTTGCCGAGTGGTGGTCCGCATCCCTTATTATCCTCGCGTACTCTGAATTTCCTGATTTTGATGGGTTGTGGTGGTAGAGTACAAGGTCCTCTATGTCCTTCCCTAATCCATTTTCATCCACGAATGTCGCCGACCACTTGCCATGTGCCCCTGTCTGTCCAAAATCGGACTGGGTGAGGCCTGCATATTTTTCACTGTGAGGTAAAGATGTTCTCTGATAAAATTTACCTATATCATGTAGAAGGGCAGCTAGCTGTATATCCTCAAGTTTCATGTAGAACACCGGAAAGGAACATTTTAATGTAGTTGAAATTATGATAAATATATACTTTCCCATTACACATTAAATGAAAAAGTTTATAAATGGTTTTGTATGGTGCCTTAATCCAGCTGAGACCGGGACCAGCAGATAACCCCCAATTTAACTAAAGTATCACATCAAGCCTGGGCTGTTGCCTACCGTCGGGGCTACAAGCCACCCCCCAATTTAACTAAAGTATCACATCAAGGGGAGATTTTTCCACACCAAGAACATTTCTCTTGACCGCACTCTCTGACCTGAATGAGTATATGACCACTGAGTCCCTATCCTCATCTATGATCCTCTTAAGGTTCATCTCTATGCGTCTGAACTGGCTCCCGGTAACTTCACCCTCAAATACTGAGTTCTGGACCCAGTGAAGTTCTGTCCTCAGGTAAGACTTAACCCTGTTAACCCTCTCCACTCCAACATCATACACTATCAGAAGATACATCCTACCACCACATCACGAAAGGCTCATAATTCTTCTGGCCTATGAGGTGCTTTATCAGTTTATACGCCTCTAGTCTTATGAGGCGCCTGTAGGATACCTTTCTGCCAAGTTCCCTGTGTTTAACCGTTTTTCCGAGTCTCCTGTCATACTCTGCAAGGAATTTCCTTTTTCCTGAGTCGTTGAGAAGACACTGATTCATCCCATGTTCAAAGTCCTCAATCTTAATCGCCCTCTTCTTGATTAAGGAGATTATCATCCTGTCAATTATGGTTGGCTTGAATATCTCACTGAGGTCAAGTGCCAGTGAATACCTCCGTTCAAAGGGTTCGTGGAGATAGGAGATGGTTGGATTTAACTGTGTATTGTAGAGTTCAGTTATGACGGTTGAGTAGAGGAGGGAATTCCCGAAGCTTATCATTGCATTAGTCATATTCTCAGGGGGCCTCCTTGTCCTCCTCTCAATCCTGAATCCCTCAGGGAGTATCCCGTCGATGGCCCTGTAGTAGTCTGATCGTATCCTTGCCTCGACATTCATGACCTCTGTGATTGAGCCTGCTGATTCAAGATCCCCCAGTGTATCGGATATGCCATTCTCAAGGCCGTAGTACCCCAGAACCCTCTTCATGTTGAGTGCGGCCCCGCTTACAAATGATTTTGCAAGTTCCATTCTCCTCTCATGGTCAAGGACGTGTTCAGCCTGTTTAATGATGATGTCCCCTGAGAGCAGTGTTTCACGGGGGTAGAAGCTACCGGTGTAGAATCCATAGCGGTTGAAAAAGTGTACAGGTATTCCCTCCCTTGACAGAAGGTTCAGAACCTGGGAGGAGATGCTGAGAGCCCCATATGCGTATATGGAGTAGATCTTGTTTATTGGCAGGGGTCTCTTTGAATCCTTGTTTAAAAAATACACTGTATTCTCCTTTCTTTTAAGTAACCCGTCCGTTGTCAGGTAATAGTTCCTTCTTGTCATGATACCTCCAGCAGGATCAGAGATAATCCTGGTTATATTCAGATTCAGCTGATAGGAATCAGATCAGCTATTCCTGAGGTTATATTCAAATTTCAGTTGGGATCAGATCCAGCAAAGTTCAAAGTAGGCACAGCTCCTGCAGATGGGTTTCCTCTGGGGCGCTGGAGGCGGCCCCCTTATTATCCCATCGATATCCTTAATCACACTTTTAAGTTCCTCTTCGTCCTCATCACTTAGCGAAACCTCTGTTCTCTTTTTGAGGGCCGGATAATCAATGAATCCCTTCAGATTCTCTATCCCCTTCACATGTTTAAGGTAGAAAAGGTAGTAGAGGAGCTGGAACCTGTGGGCATCCTCCATGGTGTTGCTCTTTTTAACCTCATGGACCTCAAGACAGTCCTTCCTTTTAACGAAGTCGGCGGCTATGAGGTCGTCTATTATGAGTTCCTTCTTCTCACGGCTATATGATTCCTCATGGAGGAGCCTCCCAAGTTTAACGAGCTCAGATTCCCTCTCCATCTGAATGTTGTGGGAGAAGAACCAGAGTTTTGTTCTGCAGATGAAGTAGTAGTTTATCTGCAGCCCCCGAACAGCTGGATCCCCTTCCAGTTCAGAGATCATGGTCATTTCCATCACTGGAATATGATGATTCTACCTGCCAGGGCCAAACTCAGTGGATCACTAGAATATGAATGATGATTCATCCTCACCGAACACACTGTCAAGTCCAAGTTCACCTATGAGTTCAACTTCCTCATCGTCAATATTGCCCCATATGTAGAATCCCTTGAATTCCCCGGTCGTCCTGCTCCAGAAGTCGCTCTTTTCCTCATAGAATACCGGTACATTGATGGAGTACTCATAGAGGACCCTCCGGAGGTCCCACATGGTGGTTTTCTCACCTGTTCTCTCCTCAATCTCAGCCAGTATATCCTTCCAGAGCCTGTAATCTCCCTTTATGAGTTCAGCGAAGGCCAGTTCTATTTCAGATTCTGAGTAACGGAGGACAGCCTCTGGTATGAAGACCTTGTAGCCTGCCATGTTCCTGAAAAGGCGCTGTGCCTGGGTTCTCTTCTCAACCGTGAAGTAGTCCAGATCAGATAGTATCTCATCTATCCTGTTTTCGTAGACCTCTCTGAGGCTAAGGCCATTGAATTCCTCCCTGAAGACGTCTTCAATCATGTTTTTTTCCATCTGATAGTCAAGGGCCCTGCCCTCATATCCCCTGAGAACCCTCCGGGTTGCATCCACAACCTTCTTATCGTATATGAGTGATGTCCTCCTGTCTGTACCTGTGAAGACGATTATGTTGGGCTCAGTGGAGTTATAATCCCGGTCCCTGTTCCTGTAGATCCTGCCCCATCTCTGGATCTGGCTGTCTATGGTTGAGATCTCTGTTATCATGACATCGAAGTCCAGGTCAACCGAGGCCTCTATGATCTGGGTTGATATCACCATGAGGCCCTTATCTTCCCTCTGTTTTTCCTTTATTTCCCTTATCCTCCGTGATTTTTCCTTCTCAAGGAGTCTTGAGTGGAGGAGGTAAACGTGAGGGTCATCGGAGTATTCCCTGTAAAGTTCAACCGCCTTCTGAACATTGTTCACAACTATCAGGATATTTTTACCTGCGTTTTCCTCAATTAGTCCATCAAGTTCGCCTGAAACCTCCAGTTCGTCACTGAAGAGGGGTTCGTCCATCAGTTTGAGGACGTGCCTCCTCATGCTGAGGTTCTTTATTTCATCCTGCCTGTTGATGGTTGAGACGTCAAGTACCTGGAAGTCCATGGCATCAAGGAACCTCCTGAAGTAGGGTGGGAGGGTGGCTGTCATGACCAGTATGCTGCCGTCGAGTTCACTTATCATCTGCAGGGTCTTGATGATAACAGCGGCCATTTCCTCATTGTAGGTCTGCACCTCATCTATAACAATTGAACTGAATGGATAGGCTGAGATCACCTTGTCTGAGCCGAAATAGTTGAGGGAGGTTATCAGGACCTGGTCTGGTGTTGTGAGGAGTACGGGGGATGCCAGGAGCCTGGCGGAGGTGAGCATTCCATCAAGGTCCGTGTCCCGTCCCCTCCTCTCCTCCCGGAGGTACTCTATGAATGCTGTTGAATGGAGTATATCAATCTCATCAGGACGGAAGTATCCGTCGGAGTCCCTCAGTCTCATGAATATATCGTTGAGGGCAACCCTCAGTGGGAGGGTGTAGATGAATTTTCTTCCCCGGCGTGAGGCCCATAGGAGTGAGAACTCTGTTTTCCCGGAACCAGTGGGCGCCACCAGAACAAGTCTCCCTGAATCTCCGAAATCGTTAATTAAACCTATCTGCCAGGGTTCTCCCCCTATTCTTGATTTTATTTTCTCCTCAATATCCTGGAAAACCTCTTCAGTGAACATTTCAATGTCAACGCCGGCACTTGCTGAGTAATCCGCCTTTCTGAGCAGCCCTGATATTACAAGAAAATCCAGAGAGTTTTCTTCAGGTTCATAGAGAACCGCAAAGTCGGATATGTCATCGTCATATTCCCTTATCTTTGTGAGGAGGATCTCTGGCTTATCAAAGTCCATTGTAGTTTTTATCCTTGCCACCGCTGAACCTATGAGGTAAGACGGGATTGAATCCTGAATGTAATCCAGCAGGTCCTCCAGGAACCTCTCAAGTTCATCTCTCCTTTCAATTATGAATGAGAGGTAGGTCTCAAAGGCTTCCCTGTATGTGAATACGAGTTCCATGAGGTCCTTCTCGTTAATGAAGTATTCATTATAGTGGTGGAGCAGTATTGCTGTCCTCATCACAGCGTCATTTTCATCATTCCCCATGAGAAATGTGCTCCATATTATGGAGATTATCTCATGTCTCGGGGACCTCTTCAGCTGTTTGAGTGGTGAGAGGAATTCCTCTAGGACTTCCCATTCACCCTTTTCATCGCCCCTGAGTTTCTTCTGGAAGTTGTAGTCTATCTTTCCAAGGTCATGTATTATTGCAGCCGCCGCAAGGGCCTCAAAGGTTTCCCCTTCAATCCTGTGGGAAAAGTTCTGCATGTTTTCCCGGTAAAAGTTATGGAAGGCGTCCACCCGGGCCGCTGTCTCCATTAGATGATCCTTTAAGAGATAGGAGGGCTGGTCATCAGATTTTGCCCTTATCAGGTCTATCAGTTCCATTATAGCCACCCGAAATCTGCCGGTATTTTGAAGATTGGTCCATCATCAAGTCTGTAGACCTCAGTCCTTATTGTGTCCCTTAAAAAGAGGACCTGATTCATCCCCGTGTAGATAACTGTCTGGAATGAGGGTATCCTTTCGGTTTCAGGACCCAGTTCAGCCTTATTTGATATTATATTATCACCATTCCTGAAGAGGACCCTCTCCGGGATCGAGTAAACTGGAAATTTCTCATTTCTCAGGGGAAAATGTTCATCGCCACTTCTGAGCTTTATATATGTCGGGTATGTGAGCCAGAGGCTCTTTTTAACCTTCTTATCTTCAGCCTCAAAGTCCCTGTGGATACCTTTTATGAATATAATGTCCTCTGATCTTCCAAGGTAAAGCGTCCTGGAGGGTTTCAAGAGGGCCTCCTCTACCTCCTCAAGGATATCCCCGTCACCCCTCAGAAATATATAGTAGTGACCGTTGAAAAGCTCCTGCTGATATGATGGACTTCTCTGTGATTTTTTATTTTCATTGTAGAGTGGATAACCCTTATTCCATAGTTTAAGTTTACTTCTGTGGGATTTAAGTGAGATATCCCCCATTATGAAGCTCTGGTAGTTCCAGAAGGTGCTCTCAAAGAGGCCGTGGATGCTCATGCTGATCCTGCTGATTTCCTGGTCGTAGTATCTGCCTGTCGCATTCTGCAGCATCCCTATTACAGTTGACTTCGGGCTCAGGGGATATGTCTGGGCGTAGTCAAATGTGAAGGGGTTTCTGAACTGGGCGAAGGGCTGAAAGATCTCAACTGCAAGGGTATCCATCCTAATCCCCTGAATTTCTCTTTAACTCTATGGCGGGATCTGTGAAGACGGCCACCTCAGATAATTCACCTTCACCGAATATTTTCTCTACGAATTCCTCCACATTATCCATTTCCCGTGTTTCTGCATCAAGACCGCTTACTTCAAAAACAGGTTTCCTCTGTTTGTTTGTGACATGTTTAACCCTGAGTATTCGGCCCTTATCTGTTTCCTGCTCCTCTATTTCATCGTACTCTTCCTCTGTGTACTCATCGAGAAGGGCTATCCTGTCCTTGAATGTCCTGTAGGGTGAATCCCTGTAGAGTCCAAGGACCAGCAGTTTGGGGGATAGATCCTCATTACGGGCCTTTATTGTTCTTTTAAGATTCATCACAGTCTTTAAAAGGCTCCTGATACGTTCCTTTATCTTTTCCTCATCCTTGAGTCTGTATCTTACCCTGTAAACCTTATCTATCTTCTCAAATTCAAGTAATTCGACCTTTTCTGACTGGAATATCTCCTTTTTATTCTTCTTTCCCTTTTTAAGCTGGATAAGGAGACCATCACCATCGAGGCCTGATATCCTCTCAATTCCTTCAAGTTTGTATTTGCCCTCTGCAAGTGTTACGTCGCTGCCCTCAGCAATGTAAATTTCAATCTCACCTATACTGTCAACATCAACAACAACTGAGTACTGGTAGAAGGTTTCATGTTCCTCTGCTGTGAAGGGGTTGGGCTTCATTTCACCGTGGCGCTTGCGCATGCGGTTCGCAAGACCTATATTGGCGTTGAAGTGGGCATCATACATGAAGGGTGTCATTGAAACCGCGTGACTCACCTTCACCGGGGCCGTCCTGAAGTTCTGTGGGGTTGTTTCGGTTATGAGGTAGCCGAAGAGGTCAAACTCAGGATACTCAAGTATGTCCCCGGTTAGTAGGAATTCTGTGGCTGGCTGTATAACCGTGCTGTCTCCCTTACCTGATTTAATCAGGTTGCTGGCATCTGCAAGTTCAAATAATCCCACCTTCTCTGCGGTATCCAGCATGCTGTACCTGAGGGCATACCTGCTCACCAGTGTGTACTGGCGTCCATCCCACTTAGTTATCTTCTTGAGTTCCTGGTAGTTTCCGCTCCCCTGGTCATAGTTGAGGGAGTTTCCATAGAATACAAGATCCAGTACGATGTGCCTTGACATTTTATTCACCTTTATCTGCTGCCATAATACCAATGATTATTGAGTATGCCACCTTCTCAAAATTTTCAGGATTCAATGGGTAGACCCATTCAAGTTTTCTGCAGAGTTTTCTGACATTTTCATCTCCTTTTTTTGAGTTCAAAGTCCTCAGAAGGAACGAGAAAAAATCTGACTGGTTATTGACCCTTGCCGTGTTCAGAAGTTTATAGACCAGGCGCTGTCTGTAGCTTTCAGAGCCTATATTCTCAAATGCAGACCTTGAATATTTCTTTATCTGCCAGTAGTCCACCTCAGAGAGGGGTTTTAACTTTTTATGCATTATCTGCCTCCTAAAAATCCTGTTAAAAGAGCTGCAGCGTAAATATCCCATGTCTCATCATTCTGAAGGATCCTGTTAAACAGGTAATTCTTGAGCCTGTGAAATGCCTCGTTTTCCTGCATCAGGATCTTCAGAAGAGTATTCACAAAGAGGTACCTGTTATTTCTCCTTAGAATTGACATTAGATGATTTAAGGTATTTTCCCTGGTGTTCCTGGGGATAAGTTCAGTAACATTTCTTCGGGCCGTATTCATCTCCCCATATGCTTCCTTTATCCTTAAGACAACCTCTTGCATTCTCGGTGAAATTTCAATGGGATCCTCGAATATCCTTGGGTTTAAGCCAGAGAACACCTCCGAGTCTATCGCCAGAGCATAGATGAGTGGCTTGATGCTCCTCTGGCTTGTCCTGCCGCTGGCCCTCATCACAAGGTGGCGAATTACCAGTGGCTTCAGCGGTTTATTCTGGATTAAATGCTCAAGAAGCCACACGTACTCTGACTTGCCCAACTGCAATGTATGGTTGATGTTCTCCCTTATCACATCATCAAGAAGGATTGCTGCATGCATCTTTGAGATCCCTATGTACTCAACATCCATGAATCGCTGGGTCTGGCTGTTAACGTCCCTGTACTTTATGATGTACATATTTTCAAGGGCCCACTCAGATTTCAGTTCAATGAGGGAATCTATGATCTCCTGCCATGTAACCCTCAGGAGGACACTCTGGTCTTCTATCTTTGATTTTCTGATTCTGAGTTTCCTGTTGACCCTGTAGGTTACATCAAGGTCGTTTGAATAGAACAGGACATAACCCAGTCTGTTGAAGAACTCGAATGCCCTGTCAAATGATATAAGGTACACAAAGAGGTATTCGCTGAAACTTTTCAGGTGCCTGCTTGTTAAGGGGGCGTAGTAAGTGTTTTCCGCCTTTTTGTAGGATGTTAAAAACTTGTTGATGGTCTTATCCACCTTTTTAAGTACTTCAAGGTCTTCGACCCTGAAACTTATGATATCAAGGAGGCTCTCCTTCTGTTTCTGGTGTGTGGCCGAGTACTGGAAGAACAGGAAGTTCTTATAGAACTTGTTATCTATGGGAAGCCTGTAGAATAGATCAAGGTCCTCTGGAACCCTCTCCTTACCAACAACGTCCCTTTTCCATTTTTCCTCAAGCAAGCCCCTGAGATTCAGAAGACAATCCCTGTACTCCTTAAATGAATATGAAAACTCTTCAGAGAATTCCCTGAGGTCATCATCAGTTACTGAAAGGACTTTAGCAATATCATCAGGTTTGAATCTTTTGGATCTGTGTCCAAGAATCTTATTTAAATCATCTCTGTGCTTCTCAACCAATTTCTTCTCAAGTTCATCAGTATCCTTTTTAATTGAAGTTACAGAATTTCTTAAATCTGGGGGTAATTGATCAACGCCATTCTTCTTGAAGAGCACTGCTTCAACCTTTCTCTCAACCCAGACCTTCATTGCAGCCCTTGTAATATAATTATTCCATGTGAATTCAAAGACTTCCTCTCCAGATTCCCAATCAGAGTTCAGGATTTCACCTTTGAATTCGTTTATCAGATCTTTTGGGACCCTGGAGTGATCTGTGGCCTTCCTGTTTATCTCGCTGCAGATATATGCAAATGGAAAGAGGCCAAAATACAGTATTTCCTTCCTTCTGGCAATTTCCCTGATTTCCTGAAGTTCGATGCCGTATATGTCCTCAAGGACCCTTATAAACCCCAGTATCCCTGAGTCAATGAACCAGTTACCTGTAAATTCAAGTCCGGATTCTTCTCTGAATTCAAAATTCATGATGGAACCACCATTCCAAAACCCATACTGTTCTTTTCACCAAATCCACAATCATAGCCGAACTCTATAAGTCTTGGATCGCCCTCTATCCTGAATTTCATGTGATATGCCCTGTGGTAGGTCTCGGCGTCCTCCTTGGGTATCATGATCCTCTTCCTTTTTATGGACCTCTGGTATGGGATGACCCTGAGGTACTCGTCACCATCGTAGCCGCCATGAAATTCTGTGTATTTTCTCAAAAGGTTTTTCTGGAGGTTATCATAGAATTTCAGGTCATTGGGGTTCACGTCCCACTGCCTCAGCACCCCATCCTCCTCCTTCACCGTCTTTACTATGATTGGTGAGAGTGTCCTGAACTTCATGTTCCTCTGAAATTCTGGTGGATTCAGAAATTCAACATACTCAACATTAACCCTCCTCCTCAGGAAATCAATCTCCGGTTTATCTATGAAGCCCTCCACAAGGCTCTTGATAAGCTCAACATTGGGTGAGGATATGAAGAAATAGAACCGCCCATCCTCTGATAGAAGGAAATTTTTGAAGGCCTTCCTTCTGGGTATGCTGAGCTGGGAGAAGGTGAAGAACTTGAAGCCCCTGCCACCGTGAAGCTGACTTGCAAGGTCAAGATCAGCTATCCTCCTGTAGATGATCGCAGAAACAACATGATTGTAGTTGTAGGGAATCTTAAATGGCCTTTTATCTGATTTTAACTCTATTTTGATCCTTAATTCAATACCCCCTTTGATGTCAATGTCTAGTGTTGACATTATAGTATATAAATTTATCCATTTTTGTTTTGGTAATAATCTCTATGTATGGAATCAAGGACTAACAGAGAGGCTGGACAGACAATGATCAGCTCATGGTAACAGCCTGAAAAGCCAGTATATTTACTGAATTAAAGGGATGTTAGATGTCTTCATTCTATGATCATCCAGAATAGCATGGCTACTGGTTATTCACATCCAGGGTCGACCGTTACTCTGAGCTTAAAAAAATGATGAAGTATTGTGGAGCGCTGATGAGAATGTCAGAAGGGGCGATCTGATTTTTCTTTGCATGGCTGCGCCCCGAAAGGTACTGAATTCATCATGAATGTGACCACAGACCCCTACGATGATCCCGGTATCAGGAAGAGGTGGGGTGACCCTGCAGTAAAACTCAAAAAGATTATAGAAATTCCGAATCCTGTGAAAATATCTGAAATGAAGAAAAGGCAGTTCTAAGTGAATGGATCGGAGTCAAAATCAATATGAGGCGATCCCACTTTAAACTTTCAGAAAAACAGTTTCAAGCAATCGAAGACCTCATTATAGAAAAGAATCCTCAACTGAAAGATGATATAAGACTGGCAGACAGGAGAATATGGAAGGCATCACCCGGTAACTCGGACCTGAGGGAAAAGTTATGGCCAGCCCTTAAAAGGAATGGATATAGGGGATGCTGGCTATAAAGAATTTCGGGAGAAATCCTATACCCGAATATAAAACCTTTGAGTCCCTGAGAAAAAATTCAAGGAGTTTCTGGGAAGACAAGCTGTGGGTACTGTTACAAGAATACAATTTTGTACATGTGATGAGTCCCTTGGACATTATTGTGGCCAGTAATGGTGCCAGCGGTGTTCTGGGAATAGGGATTGTGAGGGGAGATTATATACCCTCCTACGAATCCGCAAAATTGGGTCTCCATGAAATATATGGAATTTCAAGCCACCTGAGGAAGTGGAATGGGTTATTACAGATCCTATATAACCGTTCTTTATGAATCTGAAGGTCGTGAGGGGGCTCTGGTGGGGGATGTTAAGTTCTCACTTACAGATACCGGACTTCCCCAACTTGAATCCGTCTATAATGTTCTGAGTTATGTGGAGGATCCTGGGAAATCCCCCTTGTTCAAAGGATGGGATCCTGAGGGGCTCCTGGTAACCCCGGAATGGTGGACCCTGTTACTGTTCCCCCTCCGAGTGACAGCCGTATCAATAATTTGATGTCTTTAGTAAATTACATTAAACTCTGCTCCTTCCTGTTGAAGAGGAAGGCCGATGCAAGGACGGCTGCAACTGCAAAAACCGATATCACTGCAACGTTAACCTCAAGTGGAAGCACCGAATTTCTCAGTATTGTGAATCTGAGGGCGTCGACTGCATATGTCAGGGGGTTTATATAGACTGCGCCCTGAAGCCATGCAGGGAGTCCGGTTATTGGGAATAGGGCCCCGCTCAGGAGGAATATGGGGAGCACTATGAAACTCATGATGAGATTGAAACCCTCCATGCTGTCTGTGAAGGCCGCTATCATGAGTCCCAGGCCACCGAGGCCCATGGATATTATCAGGGCTATCACCATGCTCACAATGAAACACAGGGGCGACATTGTAACTCCAACTATGAATGACAGGGCCAGGAGGATGGCCGCCTGTATCATCGAGGCAGTGCTTATACCCAGGGCCTTCCCAATCACTATGGAAGGCCTTGATATGGGTGCAACCAGTATCTCCTTGAGGAAGCCGTACTGGCGATCTATGATCACAGAGACCCCTGAGAATATGCTTGTGAAGAGGATGGTCTGGCCTATGATGCCCGGGTAGATGAAGGCCTTATAGCCCCCCTGAACTCCCCCAAACCTCACAGCCGCCCCCAGACCCGTCCCGAATATTATGAGCCAGAGGAGGGGGGTCACCACGGAGGTGACTATCCTGGAACGGTAACGGAAGAACCTCTTCATCTCACGAAGCCATATTGTGTATATACCCTCAATTTCAGCCATGCTATCATGCCTCACTTATAGTCCTTCCGGTGTACCTTATGAACACATCCTCAAGGGTCGGGTGCTCAAGCTCCACAGCCCTCACATAGAAGCCCCTTCTTGCTGCGAGGTTAACTATCTCGGGGACCAGGTTCTCACCCCTCTCAACCATTAACCTGACCTGGTCATCCATGAGGTGTGCCTCCTTAACGTACTCCTGGTTTCCAAGGATATCATGGAATTCCTCTGCACGGTCCACCCTCACGGTGATTGTGTCTGCCCCAAGCTCCCTCTTGAGGTTTGCAGGGCTGTCAGCCTTTATTATCTCTCCACGGCTCATTATGGCCACCTCATCGCAGAGTTTATCTGCTTCCTCCATGTAGTGGGTGGTGAGGAGCACGGTAACGTCCTCCTCCCTGTTGAGCCTCTCTATGTACCTCCAGATACTCTCCCTTGTCTGCGGGTCGAGTCCAAGGGTTGGCTCGTCAAGGAAGAGTACCCGGGGGTGGTGTATCAGGCCACGGCCTATCTCGAGGCGCCTTTTCATGCCCCCTGAGTATGTCTTCACATACTCATCGGCCTTATCACCCAGTGCTATGAGTTCAAGGACCTCATCTATCCTCCTCTCCCTTACATCCCTGGGGACCCCGTAGAGGGCGGCGTGCATTTCAAGGTGTTCCCTCCCTGTTAGTATGTCATCCAGGGCCCTTGACTGGAAGACTATGCCTATGGACTCCCTCACCCTCCTGGCCTCCCTCACTATGTCGTAGCCGTTTACCGTGCCACTCCCTGCTGTGGGGTGGAGTATGGTGCAGAGCATTGATATCAGTGTGGTTTTACCTGCGCCGTTAGGCCCGAGGACACCATAAATTGAGTTTTCAGGGACCTCCAGATCCACGGAATTAACCGCCAGGAAATCATCATATCTCTTGCTTATACCCTCTGTTTCAATTATATTATCCATAGGAACCCCCTTCAGTTGATGCTCAGATCCGATCGTCACAAGTATTTTATGCCTTCAGTGATTAATATAGTATTAAGTGGAAATCCAGAGTGGATCACATCATGGATTGCCCATGAACTTCTACGTGTTCAGAGTCCAAGAGGAGGTCAGAATCCAGCCTGGATCACATCATGGATTGCCCATGAACTTCTACGTGTTCAGAGTCCAGGAGGAGGTCAGAATCCAGCCTGGATCACATCATGGATTTCCCGTGAACTTCTACTCATGAGGGGTGGTTGGTTGAGGTTCAGGTCCATTGAAAAGTCGCCTACCGGCATAAAGGGCCTTGATATGATAACAGGGGGTGGTTTCCCTGAGGGCAGAAACACACTCATCTATGGCGGCCCAGGTACAGGAAAGACATTCATTGCAGTTGAGTTCCTTCTTAACGGTGCATCCTACTATGGAGAACCGGGTGTGCTTGTGAGCTTTGATGAGCCGGCAGAGAATATAGTTGAGAACTTCCAGTCCGATGACAGGGCCCTTGAAAAACTGATTAAGGATGGAAAAATATTTATCGAGGACGTTTCAGGGGCTCCAGATCCCAGTATAGGATCCTACAGTCTGGATGCCCTTAAGATAAGGATCGAGGATGCTGTTAAAACCACCAGGGCCAGGAGGGTTGTCCTTGATAAGGTTGACAGCCTCTTTGATGGTGTATCAGATAGGGGGCCCCTCCACATGGAACTGCGCCACATCATATCCTGGCTGAATTTGATGGGGGTTACAAGCGTATTCACCGCAGGGACTCTGGGGGCAAGCCAACACATGGACTTGAGGACTACATCTCTGACTGTGTCATACACCTCACCCACACCTTCGATGGGGAGGTTGGAACAAGACACATGAGAATAGTCAAGTACCGTGGTTCCAGCCACGGCCTCAACAGGTACCCCTTCCTCATCAATGAGAGGGGAATCTCAATCTTCCCTATAACCTCCCTCAAACTGGATTACAGTGTCAGCAGGGAACTCGTATCCACAGGAATACCCGACCTTGATGATATGCTGGGTGGGGGCATATACAGGGGTTCAAGTGTCCTGATATCAGGTACTACAGGGGCCGGTAAGACCACCATTCTTTCAAAGTTTGCCTATGAGGCCTGCCGCCGCGGTGAACGCTGCCTCTACTTTGCCAATGAGGAGCCCGCAGATCAGGTCATCCGTAACATGGAATCTGTGGGGATCCACCTAAAGGACCATATCGGTGATAAACTCATGATACACGCTGACAGGCCCACATCACTGGGACTTGAATCCCACCTCACTGAAATGCAGGACCTTGTAATGGACTTCAAACCTGATACCGTGCTTGTGGACCCTGTTACCGGCCTTGCAGCTGCAGGTGGCCCCTCCCACAGGGCCAGCAATGCAAAGAACCTCTTCATAAGGTTCACTGATTTCCTGAAGTCACGGGGCGTGACCTCACTCTTCACGTACCTTATAAGGTCACCGGTCACAGCAACCCAGACCGAACTTGAAATCTCATCACTGATCGATACATGGATCGTCCTGGAGCATGTGAGGGCCAACGGTGACTACAAGAGGCTCCTCCGCATACTCAAGAGCAGGGGGATGAACCACTCAAGCAGCGTCGCAGAGCTTAGATTCAGTGAAAGGGGGATTCTCCTCAAGGGGGGATCCTGGTGAGGCTTCAGCTAAGGCTCTACGTTGTGGGTGGGGATTACCTCTCAGACACAGCACTGAAAAATGTCAGGAAGCTTCTGGGGGACGACGCTGATATCGATGTGGTTGATGTTGCAAGATGCCCCCAACTTGCAAGGGAGCATGGTGTTGTGGCCATCCCAACCCTTGAAAGAGTGAGACCGGAACCCAGAAAGAGGGTTATAGGTGACCTCTCAGACAGAGAGGCCCTCAAAAAATTCCTCGGGTGCGGGCAATGAGACGCCTGAATTCAGGGGACAATGTTTATAAAGCCTTTAATCTTGAGTCGACTGGCTACCGGGCTGAGTGGCTTTCCTGGTTAAATCACCGCGACCTCAAGTCACTAATACTTGACATGAAGCAGGGGGATCACCTCTGCCTCATCTATGAGGATGAGGATGAGTGGCTTGGAGTTATGGTCCCCTTCATCAGGGCCGGTCTTGAAGCTGGGGAGAGATGCATGTACATAACATCAGAACATGATGCCCCGCACGTAAGGTCTGTCCTCTCCGATGATATCCCATCCCTTTCTGAGGCAGAGAAGTCCGGCCAGTTTATCATGGTATCTGCAAGTGAAGTTTACACCGCTGGAGGTGTCTTTGATCCCCAATCCATGATCAGTTTCCTTGAATATGAGGTAAGGAATGCCCTGGCCGATGGTTTCAGTGGCCTTAGGGCCACCGGTGAGATGACATGGATACTCAAGGGTGCCCCCGGGAGCGAGAGGATAATAGAGTATGAGGCCCTCCTGAACGATTTCTTCAGTGAAAACGAGTGCATCGCCATCTGCCAGTATCACAGGCCACGATTCAAGGCAGATATCATGAAGGGTGTGCTGCTCACCCATCCACTGGTTCTATGGAACCACAGCGTATACATCAACCCCTACTACATAGACCCCGACACCCTCCTCAGTGGTGGTGGCGATGATGTGGAAGTTGAAAACTGGCTCAAAAACATGGACCGGGAAAACAGACTCATAAGAACCCTGGAAAACCTTGAATACATATATGAGAGCTTCATAAACCACAACCCCAACATAGTGTTCCTTAAGGACTCCAGACTGCGGTACATCGTTGTTAACCGAAAGTTCTGCGACTTTGTCGGAATGGAACCCGAGGAGATCATTGGTAAAACAGATTACGATATACTCGATGAAGAGGTGGCGAGGACATGCCACGATTCTGACCGGAATGCCCTCAGGAATGGCGTTTCACAGACAGAGGAGGTGGTTCATGGAAGAGTATATGATGTACATAAATTTGCGGTTGACCTCCCTGATGGAACCAGGGGCGTGGGTGGATATGCGGTGAATGTAACATCCAAGAGGCTCTATGAGCGAGAACTTGAAATGTCAAGGAACAACTTCATGGGTGTAGTTGAGGGTAGCCCTGGCCCCATAGTAATAGTTAACAGGAATGGGGAGATCCTCTACCTGAACCCCGCGGCAGAGGAATACCTCTCACTGACACCAGGAAATATTGGCATGTCCCTCGGGGTTCCACTCGAAAATTCCATGCAGGAGATACAGGTTTTATCCAAGGATGGATCCCTGAAGACCGCCGAGATGAGTGTAAACCCTGTTACCTGGGAGAGTGAAGAGGCCCTCCTCATAAGAATCCACGATATCACCCGCCTAAGGGAATATGAGAGGTCCCTCAGGAAGTCACTTAAGGAGAAGGAGGTGATGCTCAGAGAGATACATCACAGGGTCAAAAACAACCTCCAGATAATATCCAGCCTCCTTAACCTCCAGAAGTACTGCATTAAAGATGAGAGGGCTGCTGAAGTATTCACCGATAGTGTTAACCGTGTCAAGTCCATGGCCATGATACATGAGAAGCTATACCAGTCAGAGAGCCTGGCTGATCTGCCATTTTCCGATTACATAGTTGACCTGGTATCTGAGATCAGGTCAAATTATCCTGAAAAAAGGATATCTGTGAGTTATGACATGGAGGACGTTCACCTGGATATAAACAGGGCCATACCTGCGGGTTTAATAGTCAACGAGGCCGTCACCAACGCCATGAAGCATGCTTTCAAATCAGAGGGCGAACTCATCATACGCCTCTTTTTGAGGGAGGGCAGGGTCCATGTGGAGGTTGAGGACGACGGACCCGGTCTTCCAGCCGACTTTGATACGGATACCGGCGGTAGCCTTGGTATGGATCTTATGAGAAACCTTGCGGGGCAGCTTGATGGTGAACTCAGAATCAGCGGTGATGACGGCGTGCGTGTGAGCCTTATTTTCCCGCTTTAGAAACTGAATTTTAAGGGAGCTGGTAGTTTGAAGATGGAAGCTGATACTTACACTGCAACCATGGCCTGTGGCCTCGTCGTGATACTCCTAGCGGCCTTCAGTGTGGTGGCCGGGATCCGTGATGTCTCTGCAATACTGTTCCTTGTCGGCGGACTTCTTGTAGCAGGTGGCTTCATGCCCCAGAGATCAGTTAAAGATGAGCCGGCTGTGATGGGGGCGGCATACGGGTGGTATGTGAGCCTTGTTTTCATCTGTTTCTTTGCCTTCGCCATTAGTTACACTGGAAGAACCTTCACTGCTGCTGAGTTACTGGGCCTTACTGCATCCCTCATGGTTATCACAATGCTCCTATCATGGGCGTACCTTTCATGGAGGGGGTGATCTGTGGACCAGAAAGACTTCTTCTGTCCTTGAATAAAAACTGAGCCCTGAAAAAACCCGTTAAAACGCCACAGAGCACTTCACAGAACTATCTGCTTCTTCTGGAAAATGATAAATAAGCCGGTTTACATATTATTATCCGGTGAGGTGCATGATATTTGAGATAATAAAGTCGGAGGGGCTATCCCATAATTCCTATTTTCTTGCATCTGGTGGTGAGGCTGCTGTTGTGGATCCAAGAAGGGATGTGGATGTGTACCTTGAACTCGCAGAGAAAAACAGCGTGAACATCAGGTACATATTTGAGACCCACAGGAACGAGGACTACACCATCGGATCCATGGAACTTGCGCGGTATGTGGATGCTGAGATACTCCACGGGGCGAATCTGGATTTCAGGTATGGTACCTCTGTTGTGGAGGGTGACACCTTCAGGCTGGGAAACCTTGAACTGGAGGTCCTGGAGACACCGGGCCACACCTATGAGAGTATCTCTGTGGCTGTGAGGGACCGGAGCGTTTCAGATGATTATCTGATGGTATTCGTGGGTGATGTGCTATTTGCAGGTGAAACAGGGCGTGTTGATTTCTTTGGACCTGAAAAAATCCCTGAAACCGCCGGGTTACTCTACGATAGCATGCATGAGAAGATACTGCCACTGGGGGACCATGTTGTGGTCTGCCCCGCCCATGGGGCGGGGTCGGTCTGCGGTGCGGACATAAGGGACATGGACACAACAACTGTGGGGTATGAGAGGCTCACAAACCCCTACCTCCAGATGGGAAGGGATGAGTTCATTGAGCACAAGATGTCCGAGAGGCTCTACACACCCCCATATTTCAGAAGGATGGAGGAGAACAACCTTAGGGGTGCTCCTGTGGATAACCCCCACCTTGAGGCCCTCCCTGTCCCTGACTTCAGGGAACTCCTGAATGAGGGGGCCCAGGTGGTTGATGTCCGGAACCCCACAAGCTTCTCATCTGGCCACATACCCGGAAGCCTGAACATCTGGCAGGACGGCTTCGCGGCCTTTGCAGGGTACTTCCTCAACTACGACGACCCTGTACTGGTGGTGGATGATGGGCGTGGCGTTGAATCTGTTAGAAGGTCCCTCATAAGGCTCGGCTATGATAACATGGCAGGTTACCTTGCAGGGGGATTCCCCTCCTGGTACATGGCTGGACTCGAGTTCAATGCCCTAAGGGCCATGAGCGTCCATGAGCTCAGAGAACTCAGGGGTGACCTCTTCCTGCTTGATGTGCGTAAGATCACAGACAGGGAGAGGTTCTACATTGAGGGCTCAGAGCACATCTGGGTGGGGGATCTCCCTGATAATATCGACATGATCCCCGAGAAGGGCGTGGTTATATACTGCGATTCAGGTTACAAGTCAACGATAGCCGCCAGCATACTCGAAAGGCATGGATTCAATGCCACAACTGTACTTGGGGGTATCGAGGCCTGGCTGAGGGCAGGTTACCCCGTCGTGGAGGTGTGAGTGATGGGTATAGTTAAGATTCCCCTCATGAGCAGGGAGGAATATGATGAGTTCATAAGGGACAACTTCATGAGCAGGATAGCCTTCAACGGTGACTATCCATACATAGCCCCCTTCCTCTATGTATTCGATGGGGAGCACATTTACTTCCTATCAACAAGGTATGGCAGGAAGATAGAGCTCCTCAAGAAAAACCCCTATGTCGCAGTGGAGATAGAACACTATGAGGAGGACCTATCAGATTACCGCTTCGTTACACTGCAGGGCCAGATAGTCGAGGAGAAGGACCCATCAACCAGGAAGAGGGTTAAGGGGATGTTCGCTGACCTCATAGAGAAGCACGGCCTATCAAGGAACATCCTGAAGGCCCTCGGTCATTCGCCTGAGGATCCCCTGACATGCCTTGTGGAGATGGACCGTTCCTATGTATGGAAGCTGGTTGATGTGGTTGATATTGTGGGTATAAAAAGCGGGGAGTAGGCCTCAATAAGAATGAAACCTCCTTGGGGATTCTATCGCGTCAATAAGTAATGTGGTTCCAGGTGGCTGGCCACCTGGAACAGGTTAGGGGGGTTAAATGTAGAAAAAGTTTAGGGTGTTGAAGGAGTTAAATGAAGGTTGGGGGGATGAACATCTACTCCTTCACCTACCCTATCCTTTCCTACCATTCACATACACTAAAGGTTTTTTGTGAATAATTTCACCCATTCGCATCTTTTTTGTGACACCTAAAGTAACATGCCAGCCATCCCCGTTACGGTGCCGCTTCCGGCAGCGAATGCCAGGAAAGTCACCGCCATCCCCACCTTTATGAGTCCTGAAACACGTGATGCTGTTTCCCTATCCTGTGCTCTGAGTATCATGAAGGCTGCCCTCAGGAAGAAAAGCACTGCAATAGCAAGGACAGGGATGTAGAGGATTGAGAATATCCCTGTAATGTAAAGGCTTGGGCTTGTGAGGCTTGCTGATAACATGAAAACGGCTGCAAGGATCCCTGAAACCCTCATACCATGTGTTATGGGGAGTGTGGTTGCACCCTCAACCAGGTCCCCCTCAACGTCCTCCATGTCCTTGACTATCTCCCTGGCCATGGTCATGAGGAAGGCGTAGATTCCAAGGTAGATGGACGCAGAGATCTCATCGACAACTATGCCCCCAAAGACGAAGCTCATCCCTGTGAGGAAGGATATGGTTATGTTGCCAACAAGGCACCTCTTCTTGAGGCTCCATGCATAGTATACCATAAGAAGGGAACTTGAAGCCACCACAAGACCCGGTATAGGGCCCAGGTAGAATCCCAGTGCTGACGCCAAAACAAAAAGTAAGGCAGAATAGATACCAGCAACCCCTCTTGTGATCCTCCCTGAGGGTATGGGGCGTGATGGCCTGTTAACTCTGTCAATTTCATGGTCAAAGTAGTCATTTATCACATTACCTGCGCCTGTGGCGGTGAAAACAACGACGCATGCGAGGAGAACATCAACATCAAACCTGCCGGCAATGAGGGCCATGAGTATAACAGTTATTACAGCCATGACAGCGTTTACGGGTCTCAGTATTTCAATGTAAGGGTTCATGCAGAAAACCTCCATCATCTCTTCATATAAAAGGCCACCATACTTGAATTACTCCCAGCTTTTACATGTATCAATCATGATAAATCAAAAGCCACTTATACCTTGAACTACTCCATAATTCCTATGAGCGGCAGTGACATTCTTGGACTTCTGATGGTGTATCTGTATGTTGCGGTTTTACTGATTGTATCTGAGAGGCTCCTCGGTGATAGACCAAACCTGAGCCGGAAATTTGTACATATAATGGTTGGTAACATCCTATTTATATTACCCCTCTTTGATAGCCGCCTGGTTATAACATTCCTGGCGGCGGCGCCATTCATACCCCTCACATTCCTCATAAGCCCCTACTCCCCACTGAAGATAAAACACAGGGCCTCCTCCTATGGCCACGGCCTTGGCCTCGTCTACTACTCCATATCCTGGACCGTGCTGGCCTACCTATTCTTTAACACCCCCTGGGTCACAGGTATAGGGATAGCAGCCATGTCCTATGGGGACGGCCTTGCAAGCCTGATAGGTGAGAGATTCGGCAGGACAACCTTCAGTGTGCTGGGGGATAGGAAGAGCCTGGAGGGCTCCCTGGGTATGTTCCTGACACTCCTTGTGACGCTGCCCGTCGTCCTCCTCTACTACTCACAGAACATAGCCCCGCTGGTCATAGTGGTGGTTGCCCTGGTATCAACGGTACTGGAGGCCCTCACCCCCAGGGGCCTTGACAACCTTACAGCATGCTTCGGGGCAGTTGCAGCCTACATAATCCTCGGGGGAATGGCTGTTTGAGGTTCATAGTCATTGATGGACTTGATGGGGCAGGAAAGGACACCCACGCCGAACTCATAAGAAAGAGGTACCTTGAGCGTGGTGAGCGCGTCATATTCAGGTCCCACCCTGAGGAGGATAACCCCTACGGTAGAAGAGCCAAGAAGGCCCTCCTCATGGGCGGAAAGGTCAACCATATAAAGGCCGCAGTGTTCTATGCCCTGGACGTCATAAGGTCCCTCTGGAAGTACCACTGGCGCTCCAATCCCGGCCCCGACACCCTGATATTCTCAAGGTACCTCATGGGTGTGGCCTACCTCCCGGGGCCCCTGGCATCAATACTGTACCGCCTCCTCTCAAGGGTCCTTCCCACCACGGAGTACATGTTCTTCCTTGACGTATCCCCTGAGGAGTCCCTGAGAAGGTTAAGGGAGAGGGATGAGCATGAAATGTTCGAGAACCTGGAGGACCTCACAAAAACAAGGGAGAAGGCACTCAGACTTGCCAGTGGCTGGTACATAATAAACACAGAGGACCCCATAGCTGATGTGCAGCGAAGGATAGACGAGATACTTGACCTCCTGGATGGTGATGCTTCTGAAAATTATCTGCCTTGTTGAGGACACCCCAAAGGATCCCCTGATGGGTGAACATGGCCTCTCACTGTACATCGAGTCTGACATCAGAATACTCTTCGATATGGGGCAGAGCAGACTCTTTGCAGAGAATGCCAGAAGAGTGGGCGTTAACCTCAGGGAAGTGGATGTGGCAGTTATATCACACGGCCACTATGACCATGGAGGTGGACTCAGGCATTTCCTCGAAATCAATGACTCTGCAGATGTTCTCATGGGGGAGGGGGCATTCACCCCACGCTATGCCATTAATGGTCACTGGAGGTTCATAGGCATTGAGGAAATCCGCGACGACAGGATAAAGTTCATCTCTAAAACTGAGAGCTTTCCGGGTTTCACGGTGATCCGGGACTTTGGAGATCTTTTCGAGAGACCCCCTGGCAACAGGACTCTCTTCGCATGTTTAAATGGCGAACCTGTTCCTGACAGCTTTTCCGATGAACTGGCCATTGTCATTGAAGATGAGGGTCATCTTAACCTAATAACGGGTTGCTCCCACAACGGCATACTCAACATTGTCAGTAAGGCCTATGATATCTTTCATAAACCCGTGGATCTTCTTGTGGGTGGTTTCCACCTTGAGGGACCCTCAGAGGGGGTTGCATCCAGGCTTGGAGAATTTGTTAGAGGTCCAGTCTACACTGGTCACTGCACATCAGAGGAGGCACGGCTCAGTCTTGCTGAGGGTCCAGTTAATGTCAATCCACTCCAGACAGGGACGGAAATCATCACATGAGAGATCTTATTAAAGGAGACGTGCAGATATAATACCATGAAGCGGGCCATCATCCTCATCATACTCTTAATACTCATTCAGGGCGCATATGCACACCAGCCCCGCCTTGTGAGTGATGATGAGGTTACAGTCAAGAACCCAGAGGTGTCACAGGCATTCTATGGTGAACTTGAGGGGGAACCCGTCTACTTCAGGGTTGATTCAGGGAGCCCCTTTAGACTGTATGTTAATATTCTGGTTCCGCTCTCACCTGATGCAGAGGCCGTCTCTGTGGATATAATAAAGGATGGTAAGGTTATAGGGACACTTGATGGTAACCTGAGTTCCTGGAGCCCCTACTTCGAGGAGTTTGGTGGTGACAGTTACTTTAAGGGCCCTGAATTCAACAGGACCGTTGGGGCGGGCACATACTACCTCAGGGTGAGTAATCAGAATAACAGGGGGAGTTACGTCCTTGCCATTGGGGAGGAGGAATCCTTCCCGCCGGATGAGGCCCTGAACGCCATTTTCCTTCTCCCCATCCTGAAGTCAGAGGTGTTCGGTGTTCCCGTACTCCTCAATCTCCTCCAGTTTCTGGGCATGGCCATGGGGATGGGGTCATTCATTGTGCTTCTCCTCCTCTCATGGCGCGGTTACCTTTCAGAGAACGAACACAGGGACATCAGATGGATTCTATGGGCAGGAATTCTTTTAATCGTTACAGGGTGGATACCCACCCACCTCAGAAACCCGCTAAATATAATGGGAAACCTCATTAACCTTTCACTAATTTTAATCGTTATACTTACCTGGAGGTTTGATAGGGGGCTTCCAGAACACAGTAAGTTCAGGGAAAGTGTCCTCCTTGCCTCATGGATAATCCTGATTATTCTAAAGGCCTCAATCGTGAATTGGTGATTCCCACCAGAAAAGGGGCGAAACATTTAATAGTTTAATATGCAAATCTTAAAAAGTAAGTTGATCAATTTATAGCCTTGATTTTATGATTATCACAAATCTCTGAAAGGTGTTTCAATTGGATAAGATAAAGATTGCAATAGTCGGTGTGGGAAACTGTGCCAGCTCCCTGATTCAGGGGATATACTATTACCGTAACAAGGATGCCCGTGATTCAATAGGACTCATGCACTGGGATATTGGGGGTTACAGGCCAGGGGACATTGAGGTTGTGGCGGCCTTCGATGTGGATAAAAGAAAGGTCGGGAAAGACGTGAGTGAGGCCATATTCGCACCCCCTAACTGCACGACGGTATTCTGTGATGATATACCACGGATGGGTGTTGAGGTATCCATGGGACACGTCCTTGATGGTGTGGCGCCCCATATGAAGGATTACCCTGAAGACCAGACATTCGTTGTAGCAGACGCCGAACCCGTTGATGTTGTTGAGGTCCTCAGGGATAGCGGGGCTGAGATACTACTCAACTATCTACCCGTGGGATCAGAGGAGGCTGCAAGGTTCTATGCTGACTGCGCCCTCGAGGCCGGGGTCGCCTACATAAACAACATGCCTGTCTTCATAGCCAGTGACCCTAAATGGGCCGCCAGATTTGAGGACAGAGGGATACCAATTGTTGGTGATGATATAAAGGCCCAGCTTGGAGCCACCATAACCCACAGAACCCTCGCAAATCTCTTCAAAAAGAGGGGTGTCAGGCTTGATCGGACCTACCAGATAAACACCGGTGGGAACACGGACTTCCTCAACATGCTCAACCGTGACAGGCTTGACTCAAAGAAGGAATCCAAGACTGAAGCAGTTCAGTCAATACTGGGTGAGGAACGGCTGGATGAGGAGAACATCCACATAGGCCCCAGCGACTACATACCCTGGCAGAAGGACAATAAGATCTGCTTCCTCAGGATGGAGGGCAGGCTCTTCGGGGATGTACCCATGAACCTTGAGCTGAGGCTGAGTGTTGAGGACTCACCCAACTCTGCTGGATGCGTCATCGACGCAATAAGGTGCTGCAAACTCGCCATTGACCGTGGCGTGGGCGGAACACTTACATCAATATCAGCCTATACCATGAAACATCCGCCGGTGCAGTACACAGATGATGTTGCCGCCGGTATGGTGGATGAGTTCATTGAGGGTAAAAGAGAGAGATAACCCAATAATCTCAATTTCTGGATGGATCCAGAAAAAATCCTCAATCAAACTATTTTTATAAAAGGTTTATAAAAAGGAGTTATCTGGTTGAGGATCAGTCCTCCTCAACCTCTATGCACTCATTGGGGCATACGTCCATGCATACCTCACATTCATTGCACTCCTCAGGGTGCTGGACCTTGAGTTTACCGTCAACTATTATGAGTACCTCCATCGGGCATACATCGACACATTCTCCACATGCATCACATTCATCATAATCTATGATTATCTTTGCCATTTTGATTCTCCCTTAAAATTCGTTGTAAATTTAATGGTTAGGATTAGTATCTCATTCCTTATAACCATTTCCAGCCGTGGGATAAATTCATGGAGAATTAATACATCTGCTGTGTATTTAAGGAAGTTCCTACTATGTATATAAAGAATTAACTGATCTCATGAGAGGGTCACGATGAAAGGGATAAAGGTCGTTGAAACAGCATTCAGGGATGCGCACCAGTCACTTCTTGCAACTCGTCTCCGGACAAGGGACATGATACCCATCGCAGAGGAGATGGACAGGGTTGGCTTCTTCTCACTGGAGGCCTGGGGTGGCGCAACCTTCGATACCTGCATACGTTACCTGAACGAGGATCCATGGGAGAGGCTGCGGGAACTCAAGGAGCACATAAAGAGGACTCCCATACAGATGCTCCTCCGTGGTCAGAACCTGGTGGGTTACAAGCACTACCCCGATGACATCGTAAGGAAGTTCATTGAGAAGTCATATGAAAACGGCGTTGATGTGTTCAGGATATTCGACGCCCTTAATGACCTCCGCAACATGGAATATGCCATAAAGGTTGCCAGGGAACAGGACGCCCATGTCCAGGGGGTTATCTGCTACACCATAAGTCCCTACCATACACTTGAAAGTTACGTGGACTTTGCAAGGGAACTCGAGGCCCTTGAATGTGACTCAGTTGCCATTAAGGATATGGCAGGTTTAATTTCACCCCACGATGCCTACGAACTTGTAAGCACCCTTAAAGAGGAAACAGACCTCATGGTAAATCTTCACTGCCACTGCACAAGCGGTATGACACCCATGAGTTACTATGCGGCCTGTGAGGCGGGGGTTGATATCCTTGACACCGCAATATCCCCCCTATCATGGGGTGCATCACAGCCTCCAACCGAGAGCCTCGTTGCTGCCCTCAGGGACACCCCCTATGATACCGGACTCGACCTCAAGATCCTGAAGAACATCAAGAAGTACTTCGAGGAGATCAGAAAGAAGTACAGCAGCATCCTGGACCCCATCGCCGAGCAGATCGACACCGATGTCCTCATATACCAGATACCGGGGGGCATGCTATCAAACCTTGTTGCCCAGCTAAAGGAACAGAACGCCCTTGAAAGGTACGAGGAGGTACTTGAGGAGATGCCCCGTGTCAGGAAGGACATGGGTTACCCTCCACTTGTAACCCCAACAAGTCAGATAGTGGGTATACAGGCTGTTATGAACGTTCTGAGCGGTGAAAGATACAGTATGGTCACCAATGAGGTGAAGGACTACTTCCGGGGACTCTACGGTAGACCACCTGCACCGGTAAATGAGGAGGTTGCAAGGAAGGTTATCGGCGATGAGGAGCCCATCGACTGCAGACCCGCAGACATCCTAAAACCCCAGTACGAGGAGTGCAGGAAGAGGGGTGAGGAGATGGGCATCATAGGGAAGGAGGAGGACATACTGACACTCGCACTCTACCCTGCAATAGCACCCAGATTCCTGAGGGGAGAGGTGGAGGAGGAACCACTCGAGCCCCCTGTGGAGGAGAGGGCATCCTCCGGTGATGTGCCAACTGTCTTCCATGTTGAGGTGGACGGTGACGAATTCAACGTCAAGGTTGTACCCACAGGGTACATGACCATAGAGGAGGCTGAACCGGAACCCGTGGATGTTGAGGGTGCCGTTAGGTCAACGATGCAGGGCATGGTTGTGAAGCTGAAGGTCAGTGAGGGTGACCATGTGAATGCAGGGGATGTTGTGGCTGTTATTGAGGCCATGAAAATGGAGAACGACATCCAGACACCCCACGGTGGCGTTGTTGAGAGGATATACAAAGTTGAGGGTGAAAGGGTTGAGACAGACGACATCCTCATGGTCATAAAATAAAAATTTTTTTTTAATTGTGCTGTGGCCATAGACACCCCGGGTTCTGCCGCAAGACCTGGGCCACATACCACTGTGAGGTCAGGGGGATTCGCTCTCGTCCCCTTCACTGGCCTTTGGGATTGCACTCATCTATCCCTCAGGACACTCTCTTCCTTTTTATCCTGAACCCAGATATCAACCGATAATTTAAGGACTCATTCTGCCAGAAGACCAGAAGTTTAACCCAACCGATAATTTAAGGACTCATTCTGCCAGAAGACCAGAAGTTTAACCCTAACCCAGCATATCAACCGGTGCTGCAAGCCCCCACAACATCCCATATCCTGAACTCAGCTACGCCAAAGCCCCAAGAATATTCCCTGTACAGGCATGATATCTGATATGGGGATAAAGGCCAGGAGGTTTTTAAGGATTTCTGAAGCACCAAAGCCCCTTTAAGGGTAATTGGCACGCCGCAGGTAGATTTATGCAGAAACCTGGATTAAAGCGGTTAAAATGATAAGAATATAAAATTCAGGTTTCACATCATGCTCCCTTCTCCATCCCCTGACCAGAAGAGCCCCCATCACTGCAATGCCCGGGACTGGTACCACAGTTGCAGAAGACCGCCTTCCATGCTGTCTTCATGATACCTGATGAGAGCATTGAGGACGTATTCCATTGTGCTCCTTAAACCCATACTCAACGCCTTCATGATACCTGATGAGAGCATTGAGGGGCTCTCTATTCAAGGTATCCTGTTGGATCCTCAACACCTGCAAGTCTGAAGGCCCTCCTCCTCCTCATACAGGACTCGCAGACACCACAGTGGACCTCACCTCCACTGTAGCATGAGTAGGTTAACTCGAAGGGCAGACCCAGAGCGGAACCAACCTCAACGATCTCCCTCTTGGTCATGCCTATAAGTGGTGCCCTCACCTCAACGCCCCTCAGCGTACCTATGCCCAGGAGCCTGTTGAATGCATCAAGAAACTCAGAGGAGTTATCAGGGAAGGTCTCGGCCTCCTCAAGATCCCACCCCACGATAACAGCATCTGCATCCAGGGCCTCTGCAAAGGAAACGCCAATGGCTGTGAAGACTATGTTCCTACCGGGTACCCAGACCCTCCTTGCCGTCTCAAGGCACTCCTCCCTATCATCAAGATCTGAAGGTGATGGTATCTCACCCCCCGCTGTGAGGGCAGAACCACCAAGCCTTCCAAGCCATGGGAGATCAATGGTTGTATGCTCAATTTCAAGGTGCCTCGCAAGTTTCCTGGCGTGTTCAATCTCCATTGCAGCACTCCTCTGGCCATAATCGAATGTTAAAGCGTGGATCTCATATTCAGATGCCAGCAGTGCTGTTGCAACTGCAGAGTCCATGCCAGCTGAAAGTATGCTGATCGCCCTACTCATCAGAATCCTCCCTGTGTTCCACCGGTATGGTGATTAACATTATCATCTCAGACCTTCCCCTATCAATGTTATTCTCCATCATTTTCCTCCATGAAGTTTCTGAACTGTTTTTCCGCCATTTCAATGACATCCCTGAGGGGTATCCCTGTTTCAAGGGATATGCTCCTTGCATCCTCGTATTCTATCCTTGCATTCATGACCCTTGACCCCAGGAAGCCAACCTTGAACCTTGCCCTTCTTCTACCCTTTATATCAACCTCGGCCTCAATGACCCTCCTCTCAAGGACGCCCCTGTGAACCTGGGGGAATATCCTCACGCCAAGGGTCCCGGTCTCAGAGAATAGGCGTTTAAGTATCATTTCATGGTCATTTTCCCTGCATATAACCCTTATTAGTTGTCCAGGACGGTTTTTCTTCATTATAACGGGTGTGAGTGTTACATCGAGTGCCCCTGCATCCATGAGGCTCTCGAAGAGGTTGCCAAGGACCTCACCGCTAAGGTGATCCACGTTGGTCTCAAGCAGCGTTACCGTGTCATGGTGCACCGCCTCCGAACCCCTCACCACCCTCAGAACATTAGGGAAGTCTGGATCCATGTCCCCTGCACCGTAACCTGTGGCCTGGATCTCCATTGGAGGGTAGAACCTCCTGTATTCCCTCACCATGTTAACAAGGAGCGCGGCGCCTGTGGGTGTTGCAAGCTCCAGCTCAACCGGGCCTCCGGTCACAGGAAACCCCCTGAGTATCTCAACAGTGGCCGGTGCAGGGAGAGGTATCTTTCCATGGGCACCGCTCACTGTCCCTCCCCCAAGCGCCACAGGTAATGTGTAGACGGTATCCCTGTGAAGGTTGAGGTCAAAATAGGCAAATACCGTCCCCAAGACATCTGCAACTGCATCTGCAGCTCCAACCTCATGGAAGTGGACCTCATCCAGTTTCAAACCATGCACCGTGGCCTCTGCCTGTGCCATGGTATGGAAGACTGCCCTTGCCATTGATAGCATCTCCCCATCAATTGAGGGGTTATCTATCCTCTCAAGGCGTTTTAAAAATTCCATGTAGCCTATGCTTAGGGATTCGTCTGTCCTCACATCCACATGGGTTGCCCGGAGGCCTGACCTCTTAACCTCTGACACCTCCACGCTGGCCCCGCCAAAGTGGGATGCTGCCTCCTCCATGACCTCCGCTGTACGCTCAGGGTGGGCCCCCAGGTCTATGAGGGCCCCCACCATCATGTTACCTGATACCCCTGCAAGCTGGGGGTCTATGACCGTTACCATTCAAGCACCGTTCGGATCACTCTGGTGGTGAATTGACTATTATTCTCCTTATGGGTATCTCTATTATGGTGTACTTCTCATCACCAAGTTCCCTGCTGAACCTCGCCACTATGGGGTCAACGAGCTCCTCGTCAACCACCGAGCATACCAGGACCGCGTCCCTTGCATAGTCATGTATGAGTGAGATTGCTGATTTGGGGTCCTCCTTGATTGAGAATCCCTTCCACTCTGTTGGGGAGACACCCTTGTATTCAACTATGTAGAAACCTGTGACGCCCTCATCTGCCAGTATGTTCATGACGCGACCAAGGTTCTCAACCTCCACGAATACCCGTAGATGCACCTTCATTAATATCACCCTATATAGATATGTGGTGTGTAGATAATAAATCTGATGAGGAATAAAATGGTGCCGGTACCGGTGTCTGGATGATCCCGCTGAGAAAAGGTGCCTATATCTGAAGGTGAAACCCTTGAATGAAAAGTTAAATCTTAACGGTGCAGAAATTGTAATAGAATCTGATCTTGTGAGGGTGAGGGCAGAACCAGGCCTTGTAATTGCCTCCAGAACCATGAAAAAGTCCTCTGATGTTACCCTTGAGCTTTCAGGACCCCCTGAGGTTGCATGTGCCGGTAAAGTGCTCTCGGTATTCTCTGCTGGAGATTTCCCCCATGTAATTGTGGTTTGTGGGGAGCGGTGCGGTGACCGCATACCTGAAATCCTGCAGCTTGCTGTGAGTGAAGTAACATCAGCCCTGGGGTTACTCAGAGAAATCCTGGAGCCCCGGGTAACCGTGGTCTCCATGCCCGGTGATGATGGATTCAGTGCGCCTGACCTGAGGAAGTCCATCAGGCTTTCATCTCAGAACATGCTCCTTGAGGGGCCTGGGGTTGAGGAACTCCTGGCGGGGCATGGTGTGACAGCTGATGCCATGATCGATGCTGGTATGGAGCTAGTGGTTGGGGTTGAGGTCACGGATGAACTGAGGGAGAGGCTGGGGTCAGAGATAAAACGTGCGCTGGGGGATCTGAACGTCCGCGTGCTCCTCGCCGCGGCACTGCATATTGAGGATGACATCAGAAGAAGGAGGATACTTGGAGTGGACCTGACAGATGATCCCGCCTACCTCTACAGTGATGAGGTGATCGGGATGGCGGTTGCGAATCAGGTGGCCGGCACCAAGGCAATATTCAACTTCAAACGCTACGATGAGGAGAAACCCGGGGTGATAGGGGAACTCGGACCCATGGTGGATGATGCGGTGGCGGGGCTCATAGCAGGCTGCATGTCAAGGCTTTTTGAGTGATGGTGGTTTTTAATGGATTTTCTGAGGAAATTCGCTGGTCTCATATCATTTTCAACTGTCTTTCCTGTGGGTTCAGATGCCACCGTTGAGGAGGTGGCCTCCATCACACTCCACTGGCCACTTGTTGGTGCCCTGATAGGGGCCGTTGTGGGTTCAGGAGGTCTTCTAGCGTCACTCATACTCCCCTATCCCGTGGTTGCCTGTGTCGCCTATGCCCTTGCCATATGGTTCACCGGCTTCCACCACCTTGATGGCCTCATAGACATGGGGGATGCCCTCATGTCCCATGGGAGTTTCGAGAGGAAGATAGAGATAATGAGGGATCCCCGTATCGGTACCGGTGGACTGGGACTTCTCATCATAGTCTCCTCACTGACAGTGGCATCAATATACTCCATTCCATCAGATATCATATTCCAGGGCCTTTTAATTTCAGAGGTCTCTGCAAAGATATGCCTGACAGGCTGTGCACTGGTCTCAAGGCCCCTGGACAGTGGTACGGGAAGGCACTTCATAGCTGCAGCCAGGAGCCCCCTGATCGCCCCTGTGTGGGTTATCTGGTCAGCCGCAGCCTACCTTTTACTGGGGATCCCTGGAGCTGCTGGTGTTGCCGTGGCTGCTGCCTCTGGAGTATTCATGGGATTCACTGCAAGGAGAAACTTCTACTGGAGCACAGGTGATGTTCTTGGTGCCTCAAATGAGATTGGGAGGATGATGGGTCTCCTGGGAATTGTTGCAGCCATCCAGTTAACATGATTATTATACTGATTTATGGAGGTCATATAATGGATATCAGGGTTTTAAGGTTAGGTCACAGGAGGTCAAGGGATGCAAGGATCACAACACACGTGTGCCTCACCGCAAGGGCCTTTGGGGCATCTGAGGTTATACTGAGCGGTGAGGAGGACCCGAAACTCATGGAGGGCGTCGATGATGTTGTTAAGAGGTGGGGCGGACCCTTCAGGGTGGGTTACAGGAGAAACTGGCAGGGCGTCATTGAGTCCTGGAAGCAGATGGGTGGGGAGGTTGTGCACCTCACAATGTACGGGCTTCCTGCAAGGGACGTTATACCCGATTTAAGGGAAAGTCCAGCAGGTAAACTCGTGGTGGTTGGAGGTGCCAGGGTCCCCGGGAAGGTCTACAGGCTTGCAGATTACAATGTTGGGGTGACGAATCAGCCCCACTCGGAGGTTTCATCCCTCGCGGTCTTCCTCCACATGCTCCTTGATGGGGGCGAATTCGACCTCAAATTTGAGAACCCCATGATAGAGGTTGTGCCCCAGGCCCACGGAAAGAAGCTGATTGAGAGGGGAGGTGATATCAATGCTCAGGGTGATAGATAACCTTGTTGTAAGGGAGATTCTAACAGGTATAAGGAGGAGGGGGATTGACCCCGCCGGTTTCAGGAAGGGGCTCTCTGATATAGGCCGTTACATGGCCTATGAATTCGCAGATACCCTCAGGTGGCGTAATGTTGATGTTGAAACGCCACTGGGGATTGCCTCAGGTGTTGAGATCACAGATAGAAGCAGAATCGTTGTGCTGAGCATCCTCAGGGCATCATTACCATTCACAGAGGGCGTTATGAGGGTCTTCCCTGAGGCAGAACAGGGTATTGTAGGGGCCTGCAGGTCCGATGATCCCCCCTTCAATGTTTCAGTCGACTATCTGAGGGTTCCTGAACTGGATGGTAAGGTAATGGTAATAGCAGACCCCATGCTTGCAACCGGTAACACGATTATGGGGATACTTGAGGCTCTTGAGGCACACGGCACCCCTGAGAGGACCGTCCTCTTCAATGTTATATCCTCAAGGCCCGGCATTGAGAGGATCCTTGAAATGGATATGGAGGTCTACACCTGCAGTGTTGAGGATGAACTCAACGACAGGGGCTACATAGTCCCCGGGCTGGGGGATGCCGGGGACCTTGCATTCGGAAGACCATCAGAATAGATAAAAATAGATGGCCATGGTGGTGCCAGTCACCTCCCACCACCTGAACAGCTAACAATGAACCGATCAGGGACCAGCCACAATACCAGTACTCCAATGACAATACTGGGTGTGTGGGGACCTGCAAGGATCAGCTGCAAGGCCACAATACCAGTACTCCAATGACAATACTGGGTGTGTGGGGACCTGCAAGGATCAGCTGCAAGGCCACAATACCAGTACTCCAATGACAATACCAGAATGAACCTATCACGGACGAAGTAATGGCTGGATTAACTGATCATCAATCGTGGACTGACCTTCCGCCGGCTGCCGCCACTATACCAGGTATCCCCTCAACCCTGAGCTCAAATATGGCCTCCATACCCTCCTCCTCGAATGCCGCGATTCTCCTTGATTTAATGCGGCTTGTGAGGAGTGCTGCAACAGGTGGTGTTACAATGAAAACCGCCCCAGCATCACCGAGTGCCCTGACGGTTTCATCCTTAAGTTTTCCCTTACCTATATGGACCAGCACCCCCCTTGATGCCAGGTAGGGCATGCTCTCCTCTATGTCCTCCTTGTTGCTGCTTGTGGGGGCTATCCCCGCCTGACTTACGGCCGTGTGCATTATCGCAGCACCCCTCACATCAAATGGCTCCTCACCCCTCTTAAGGGCATCCACAAGTTTAGGGAGCGCGGCATCCCTTCCAGTGTATATGATGCCATCTATGATAACACGGTCCCCGGGGCTGAGCCCCCCAAGTTCACCTCTGGTTGTGGGTGTAGATATCCTCATAATTACCACCATCCAGGATCCATTCTTTAACCAGCTGCAGATATCCTCATAATTACCATCAGGAATCCGCTTTAAGTTTCAGATCTTCAAGATCTGGTTTTAAATTCCTAAATAAGGGTTTTGAGATCATCAAGGAAGAGTTCAATGTGTTCCACCTTGATGTGGGGCATGACAACAACCCTTATGGCTGGTGGGCATGCTGATACAGAGACAGCCCATCCCATCTCCTCAAGTCTGGAGGCAAGTTTCTCTGGACTCATGGATGGGTGATTGAATGCGACTATGTTGAGTTCCGGTTCAATTACCGGTTCATAGCCCAGATCCTTAAGGCCCTCATTCAACCTGGAGGTCACAGCCATCACCCTCAGAGCGAGTTCACGGTAACCGCTGCGTCCCATGTGCCTGAGGACCGCCCATGTTGCAGCTGCAGAGGCCCCCGTCCTTGTGCCGACTATCGTTGACTGCTGCTTCTCTGTGAGGTAGGGGGTCTCTATGCTCATGGCATCGAGGTAGGTTTCGTCCCTGAAGAGTATGCAGCCACTTGGTATCGGGGCAAGGCCCATCTTATGGGGGTCTATGGTGATGGATGAGACACCCGGTAGTTTAAAGTCAAATTCAGGGAGTTTGAAACCTGCATCCCTTAAGAAGGGTATTATGAATCCCCCGAATGCAGCGTCCACATGGAGATGGACGCCCTCCTCAATGCAGATATCTGAGAGCTCCGCTATGGGGTCTATCCTCCCGAGTTCAGTGGTCCCTGCAACCCCAACGATGGCCACGGTGTTATCTGATATCATCTCCCTGACAGACCCCACATCAACACGGTAGTCCCTGTCCAGCTCCGCCTCCCTGAGTTCAAGACCCATTATATCCGATGCCTTTCTGAAGGAGAAATGGGCGGATTTAGGGACGATTACCTCGGGTTTATCCGCTCCCGCCATGTTCCTGGCAGCCCTCATGGCCATGAGGTTGGCCTCGGTGCCCCCTGTTATTATGTGGCCAGCTGCAGCGGGTTCTGACAGGAGCTCCCCCAGCATCCCTATAACACAGGATTCCAGCTCCCTGGTTCCCCTGAAGAGCCCGGGGTCGCCAAGGTTGGACTCCAGGAAGTCACAGTAAACCCTTCGTGCAAGGGGGTGTGATGATGTGCACATGGATCCAAGTATTCTGCCTGAGGTGTAGGTCATGTCCCTTGACCTGAATTCCTCAAGAATTTCGAGGACCCTTTCCTCAGGGAGGCCCTTTTCATCCATTTTTACGCCCAGCAAAATTATGTGAAAAAAAGGTTTTAGAGAAGTTTTCTTGCCGCCTTAAGGAGTAGTCTCTGTTCTGCCCTTGCAACCGTCTTCCTAACCTCGGCAACCGCATCTGTGTTGGCGGATACACTGCTTATCCCGAGCTCCACCAGTTTCTCAACTATCCGCGGGATGCTTCCTGCCTGGCCACAGATGCTGGTTTTAACCCCGGCCTCATTGCATTTCTTTATAACCCTCTCAATGAGTTTGAGGACCGCAGGGTGACCCTCCGTGTAGAGGTCTGCCACATGCTCGTTGTTCCTGTCTATTGCAAGGGTGTACTGGGTGAGGTCATTTGTACCGAAGCTCACAAAGTCCACACCCTCTGCAATGAAGTCCTCGATTATAAGTGCGGCTGCAGGTGTCTCCACCATGATACCGAATTCAACGTCCCTGTGGGGCCTGAGACCCGCCTCCTCTGCTATCCTCTTGGCCTTCCTGAGTTCATCAGGGTGCTGTACGAGGGGTATCATTATGCCTATGTTGGTGTAGCCCTGCTCATGGAGTTTCTTTATGGCCCTGAACTCTGCCCTGAGGATCTCCGGCTCATCCAGCTCCCTGCGTATACCCCTCCAGCCCAGCATTGGGTTGTGTTCGTAGGGTTCATTCTCACCACCCTCAAGGGTTTTGAATTCATCTGTGGGGGCGTCAAGGGTCCTGTACCATACGGGGCGTGGGTAGAATTCATCTGCAACCTTGAGGATGTTCTCTGCGAGGATCCTGACAAGTTCATCCTCACGTCCGTCCTCTATGAACTTCCTTGGGTGGACGCCGGTTGTGAGCATCATGTGTTCGGTCCTCAGAAGTCCAACACCATCTGCACCTGTTGCTGCGGCCTTCCTTGCAGCCTCGGGCATGCTCACATTAACCTTGACCTCTGTAACCGTGAGTATGGGTGATTCCACGGTCACGGATTCCGGGGCAGACTCCTTCTTCTCCTCCTCCACAACGCGGCCCTCGTAGACGAGTCCCTTATTACCATCGATGCTGACAACCTGGTTCTCACTGAGAACCCCGGTTGCATTGCCTGTACCAACAACACAGGGTATTCCAAGTTCCCTTGATACTATCGCAGCATGACAGGTGACACCACCCTCATCTGTTATTATACCGCTGGCCCTCTTCATTGCAGGCACCATGTCAGGGGTTGTCATGACCGTGACCAGGATGTCGCCAGCCTGTATCTTGTCCAGTTCATGGATCTCCCTTATTATCTTGACCTTGCCTGATGCAAGGCCAGGGCTTGCCCCGAGACCCCTGAGTATCACATCCCTTGATTTGACCTCTCCTTCCTCCACGGCTTCCCCGAGGGTTGTTATGGGCCTTGACTGTAACATGTAAACCTCCCCATCCATTATGGCCCATTCGGTATCCTGTGGTGAGCCATAGTGATCCTGTATCCTTCTGCCCATCTCTGAAAGGGCAGCTATCTCCTCATCAGAGAGGACCCTCCTGTTTCGAAGTTCAGGGGGGACCTCCTTTTTCACTGTCCTTCCATCCTCCCTTGTGAACATCACGTTCTTCTCACCAACAGTGAACTCAAGGAGTTTACCTGTGTTCTTATCAACCCAGTAGGTATCGGGGGTCACTGAACCTGAAACAACAGCCTCACCGAGACCCCATGACCCCTCAATGAGGATCTTATCCTCCCCTGTTGATGGGTGGACGGTGAACATGACCCCTGCCTTTTCAGCGTCAACCATCTCCTGGACAACAACCGCTATGTAAACCCTGGAATGGTCGAAGTTGTTCTCCTCCCTGTAAAAGATGGCCCTTGCCTCGAACAGGGATGCCCAGCACTTCCTGACATAATCCATGACATCCTCGGCGCCCCTTATGTTGAGGAAGGTGTCCTGCTGACCAGCGAATGATGCCTCGGGGAGGTCCTCTGCTGTGGCTGAGGAACGTATGGCAACGTACACATCATCCTTTCCTATTCTCTGGCAGAGTGCATTGTATGATTCTATAATGAGTGTCTGTATATCCTCGGGTATCTCTGTGGATGTTATTATATCCTTTATCTCAGCGGATACCCTCTGCAGTTCCTTTGTATCATTGACGTCAAGGCTTTCAAGCATGTCCATTACAATGGGCTGTAGTCCCGTGTCTGTCATGAACTTGTCATAGGTTGCCGCTGTCACCACGAACCCCGGGGGAACCGGTATGCCCGCCTGTGTAAGTTCACCCAGGTTTGCACCCTTTCCGCCGGCGATTCCCACATCATCCTTACCGAGTTCCTCAAAAAACGCCACATACTTAACCATTTTATCCCCTGAACTAGTTGGTGTCTTAAAAATGTGAATGTGAAAAAAAATTAGAATTTTATTTTACGAGTTCCTCGCCCCTGTCAATCACAATCCTGCATGGAACAGGGAACTTCATTGCAGCCCTTCTTAGGGCTTCCTTGGCATCCTTGAAGTTCTTCTTGTTTGTCTCGATTGTGATTATCTTCTGGTTTTTCTTAACAAGGGCCACAGTGCTCACCGGTTTCCCGAATGCCTTCCTCATACCGTCCTGGACACGGTCAGCCCCTGCCCCTGTCGCCATGGGGTTTTCACGGACTATGTGATGGGGGTAGACCCTTATCTTGAGGTGGTAACCCATCCTACCGGCCTTCCTCTGCATGTAACGGTTTGAGGCTATCCTGGCTGCCTCCAGGGCATTGTGGGTTATCTGGGTTGGTGCCTTAACAGCAACGCTCAGTGAAATCGGGAATTCAGCTGAGAGGTTACCCATATCATATTGAACTATCTTTGAACCTGGAATCTTCTTGATGTACTCTCTTCTCGTGTATGCACGAACCATGAATAATCCTCCTGTAATCATGTCCATGAGAATAACTATGAAATGAGTATCTCGGTAACCATTAATAAATATTGTCTTGAAAGCCAAACAGTTAATAAATCCAACCTGAAAAATATAAGGATACATATAATTAGCAGGGATGGTTTTTAAAAGTTTCCATGGTGTCATCATGAAGATAGCCATAACCGGTAAGGGTGGGGTGGGCAAGACAACCATAGCCGGCACCCTTGCCTGCATATTCTCTGGGAAATTCAGGGTCTTTGCCATTGACGCCGACCCCGACATGAACCTTGCATCCAGCATAGGTATAAGTGAGGAGATAACACCCATATCCCGGATGAGGGACATTATAAGGGAGCGGACTGGAGCAGAGCCAGGTTCATCCTTTGGTGAGGTTTTCAAGCTCAACCCAAGGATAAGTGACCTTCCAGATTCACTCTCCATCCAGCACCCCCGGCGACCCAGCCTCCGGGTGATGGTGATGGGTACAGTGGAGCATGGTGGCGATGGGTGTGTCTGCCCTGCATCAGTGCTCCTCAAGGCCCTGCTCCGTCACCTGATACTCAGAAAGGATGAGATGGTGATCCTTGACATGGAGGCCGGAATAGAGCACCTTGGAAGGAGGACCGCAGAGTCCGTTGATCTTATGGTGGTGGTTGTTGAACCCGGCCTCAAATCACTTGAAACAGCATCCCGGATAAAGAAACTCGCAGCCGATATCGGGGTTAAGAGAATAATGGCCATAATCAACAAGGTCTCGGGAAAGGAGGATGAGGAATTCATGCGTGAAAGGCTGGAGGCGGCTGGAATTGACGTCCTTGGCTGTGTACCCTCGGATAAAACCGTTGTGGTGGCTGACATGAGGGGCGAGCCCCTTGCAATGCATCCAGAATCGGCTGCCTTCAGGGCCATAAGAGAAATCTCCGAGAGGATAGCCTCAATGGAGAGCTAAGTGGAATGAGAGTATAGCGTCAGTATGGAGGACTGGAATGAGGATATCAGTAACCATAGAAGCGGAATACGAATCAGGGGAGGAAGCCAGGATAGTTATGAAGGCACTTGAACCCGAAAACAGATCATACGTTGAATCTGAAATTGAAGGATCAAAGGTAAGATTCACCATGGAATCAGATTCCATCGGAACAGCCCTGAACACGGCAGATGATCTCATATTCTCCGAGATGATAGTCGAAAAAATGATGGGCTTTAAATCAGAGCATGAATGAACCGGTTGAATCAGAAGCATGTGGTGATTGGATGAAGTTCAAACTTAAGGGAATAATAAAACTCAGCAAAGAGGTTCCAGAGGCAGAGAAGGACATTGAAGAGTTTCTGAAAGATGCGGAAAAAGACCTTCTCAGGAGGGGAGTCCCTGAGGGTCAGGAGGATGAGGCTTCACATGTAAAATCATGGGAGCTCAGTGGAGACACACTGAAAATTGAGATGGAATCAGGAAGACGTGTCAGGGCCCATGATGGTCTTCTGAGACTCAAAAAGCCCCTGGGACAGCTCCTAGGGCCCCGTTACAGGGTCGGTGTGAGGGGTGTGAAGGTGGAGGACTACACCCTTGAAATGGACGCCCCTGGGGTATCAGAAATCCCTGGCCTCAGGGAGCTGCCATTTGTGGAGGACGCAGATATCTCAGAGGGCACCATAAGGGTGAGGTTCCAGCCCCTTGATGAGTCAGAGCTCAGGAAACACGTTGTGGATAGGGTTGTGAAGCACGCCCTCAGCCTCGTTGAATCCTCACAGGACCTCACAACCAGGGTCACAAGGGCAACCCCCGGGGAGATAGTTGCAAGAAGCGAAAAAAGGGATTTCTTCTTTGATGGAGACCCCACAGAGGAGGCCATGAGGCTGGGGTGGGTTAAGAAGTTTCCAGGGCGTGGACAGTGGTTCTACGGGCCCAAGATAACCGCCCTACACCGTGCCCTGGAGGAGTTCCTCATTGAAAGGATAGTGAAGCCCCTGGGATTCGTTGAGTGCCTCTTCCCGAAGCTCATACCCCTGGATGTTATGAACAGGATGAGGTACCTTGAGGGCCTGCCTGAGGGGATGTACTACTGCAGCGCCCCAAGCAGGGACCCTGAAACCTTTGAGGAATTCAAGAATGAACTCATCATAAACAGGGAGGTGCCAATGGACCTCCTCAAGAGGGGTCTGAAGGATCCCGGTTACGTTATTGCACCGGCCCAGTGCGAGCCATTCTACCAGTTCCTCTCACATGAGGTGGTGAATCTGGATGACCTCCCCATAAAGTTCTTTGACAGGAGCGGCTGGACCTACAGGTGGGAGGCAGGGGGAGCCAAGGGCCTCGACAGGGTCCATGAGTTCCAGAGGATAGAACTTGTGTGGCTGGCATCACCACGGGATACCGAGGAGATACGTGACCGCACCGTTGAACTCTCATATGACGCCGCCGATGAACTGGAACTTGAATGGTACACTGAGGTGGGAGATGACCCATTCTACCTTGAGGGCAGAAGGGTTGAGGAGAGGGGAATAGAGTTTCCTGATGTCCCCAAATATGAGATGAGGCTCTCACTGCCAGGGCAGGAGAAGGGTGTGGCAGTTGTATCTGCCAATGTCCACGGGACACATTTCATTGAAGGATTCTCAATCAGGGAGGCCCGTAACATGAACATATGGACTGGATGCACGGGTATAGGTCTTTCAAGGTGGATATACGGTTTCCTGGCCCAGAAGGGCTTTGATACTGAGAAATGGCCAGAGTTCATAAGGGAGCGGGTTGAGGGTGTTGAGGCCCCCCGTATAGTTACCTGGCCCGGCAGGGACTGATCTGAGGTGGTCATTTGAACTGTGACAGGCACCCTGAACGTGAAGGTGTGGCGTCATGCATAATATGCGGGAGGATACTCTGCGAGGAGTGCCGTCTGAAGCTTGGAGGGAAGAATTACTGTGAGAGGTGTGCCGATAAACTGTTCAGGGAGCGGGTTGAGGTCGGTGAAGAGAAAAGGAAGGGGATGGGTCTCGGGGTTAAGATACTCATTGCCATCCTCATAATCCTGGCTATCCTCTCTGTTCTATCATACCTGATTTACAGTGTGTACCTTGCACCATACTATGGCAGCCCTGAAAACGTGCTCAGGATACTCATGAATGACCCTGAGAGGATAATCAGATTCCTGGGGACAAGGATATCCACCTAAACCCTCCTGGGGTATCTGGGCTCCCTGAACTCTATCATGAATGATGTGCCCCCGGCCGACTCAAAGGTGAGTGTACCGTCAAGCTGCCTCACAAGGCCCCCAACAAGATCCAGACCAAGACCCGCGTTTTCCTTAAGGCTGAAGCCCTCTGGAAGGCCCCTCCCATTATCACTGACCCTGAGAAGGAAGGCATTACCGGTATCCTCGAGGGATACCCTGATGGTTCCGCCATCATCGAATGCATGCCTCAGGCTGTTTGATACAAGTTCATTTAGAATGAGTCCCAGCGGGACTGCCGTTTCAATGTCGAATTTCACATCAACAATGTCCACCTCAATCTGGACACCGGAACTGTGCATGTCGCGCAGGTAGGATAGGAGCCTTTCTGTGTAGGATGCAAAGTCTACTGTGCTGGCCTCTGGATTGGAGAGAAGGAGCTCATGGACCAGGGCCATCGCCCTTATCCGAAGCTGCAGAGCCCTCATGAGTTCACAGAAATCCTGATCCATTCCCCGTGCCTGGAGGTTTATGAGGCTTGAGATGATCTGAAGGTTATTCTTGACACGGTGGTGGAGTTCTGATAGGAGTGTCCTGTTGGCCTCGAGGGACCTTCTTGCTGTCTCCTCTGACCTCTTTATATCGGTGATATCCTCAAAGATTCCCAGGAAATACCCATCAATCCTTCTTATGAGTACCCGTATCCATCCACCCCCCTGCCTTATCATGAACTCCTGACTTTTTCTGAAAGCTGCAAGGTCCTTGTGGAGTTCACCTATAAATCTGTTGTCTGCCGGTTGCCTGAAAATCTCCAGGATGGTGGGATTCGACTCCAGTATCTTCCCATCGGCATCCATGAGGACCACCCCAACCGGGAGTTCCATGAACAGTGACCTGAACTTCCTTTCACTGATCCTCAGTGACTTCTCCTTATCACTCAGTGATCGCAGGTAGAGGCGCAGAACCGCAAAAAGAAAAAGTGATGTCAGTAGTATGAAGAGGGATCCCTTGATGATTGAGAGCTGGACAAGCAGAGGGGGCTTTGCTATGAGATAGAGGATGTGGTCTGATGAGAGTATCCATAGAAGGCTGAAGATTGCATAATAGAGTGCTATCCTGAGCGCATCTCTCTCGGGATCCATATATACTGTTATCTTCAGGGGTCCTAATAATTTTTGGGAAAAGGTGAGTTCTGATACCGGAACATCAGTGAAATGGGGTAGAAGAAGCAATCCAGTCGGGAATAGAAGAAGCAACCCAGTCAAATCCAGAATCCCAGGTGCCCTGAAAGGATAGTTAAGGGAAACAACCATGGTGGATTCTGAGGAGGTTATTCCTCTGAATCCTCCGCAGTCTCTTCCTCCCTCTTCTCAAATACATCAGAAAATTCAACCTTACTGACACCCTCAATGTTCTCCCAGATGTCCTTAGCTATCCTGAACCTTGTGAGGGTAACATCCATGTAGGGCCTGTTATCAAATCGGGTCATCTCATCCATGCAGATCCTCACACGTCCATCATCTATTTCAACCTCTGTCTTGTCGATGTCCATGTTCTGGGAGGGGTAGTGGAGCTGGATCATGCTCTTTACCTTTTCAACATCATCTTTGATTATCTCCTTAACCTTCAGATCGTATTCGAGGGTTTTGCCTGCAAGTTCATGGTTGAAGTCCACCCTCACGCGTCCACCTGAGACGTTAAGGACCCTGCCCTCATGTCCCTCAACGGTCAGTGGCATCCCCGGGTAGGGCTTTATTCCCTGCCTCTTGAATTCGCCCATGGGTATGAGCTGGACAAGTTTAGGGTCCCTGTTACCGAATGCGTCCTCCGGTTCAATCTCAACGTGTTTTTCCTCGCCTTCCTCCATTCCAATAACGGCCTCGTCAAGACCCTTTATGAGGTGTCCACCTCCAACAACGACTGGTATGGGGCCAAAGGTCTTCTTTATCTGAAGTCCGGCCTCCTTAGCCACTTCCTCGTCTGTTGTGTCAAAGACCTCACCGGTCTCCTTGACCTTGCCTGTGAATTCAATTTTTATAAAGTCTCCTTTATTCACTGCCATATCTCTAGCCTCCTGTGTGGTATTCTATCCTTAAATTCTTCAAGGATCTCTTTATCCTTAAATGCAAGAATTCGAATTACAGATGGATAATTTTCTATATATTTATGGACCAGTCCCTTATGAACCTTTGCCTCAAGAACCGAGATTATGCGCTGCCTGTGGTGTCTGCTGAATGATGGGGGTATGGCCTCCTCGACCTCAGCAAGTGAACGGTATGGTCTTTTCCTTACGATTGCAGATGCTGTTAAATCATCCAAGAGGTTGAGAACCTTAAGTTCATCAATTTCAAGGCTGTTTGCGTTTCTGAGTATCCCTGTCGAGAGCCTCAGATCATGCAGGGGTGCCCTTCCCTCCGAGATTTCCCTTTCAAGGACCTCAACCGTCTCAGGGGGAAGCATATGTGTGACTTCACCAATTTCGCCCCTGGATACTGCATCCCGTATTCTGGTTCCGCTCACACCCTCAAGTCTCCTTATGAACATGAACCTGTTTCTGAAGTTGAATCCAATCCTCCCGAGGGCCCCCGCAAGGGATGCTATGACATAGTTGTCCTCCTCAAGTTTACCCTCAAGTACGGTCTCAGAGGTGTCAAGGTCCACTATCCTGTAGGGCCTTGGCACAACCCTGTGGCCCCTTCTGATCCTTTCAAGGACCTCATCAAATCCATCAACCGGCCTGTAGCCGCGGGGTATCCAGTCAGTATCGAGGGCCCTGAACATCCTCGCAAGGCAGAGGGAGTACTGACCTGAACCCATAACACCCATTGGGGGGCCCTCCACCACTATATCAGCCCCCGCCCTGATGGCTATCTCTGCCCTTGCCTGGCGGGTCATTATGTAGGGTACGCCCCTTCCACTCCTCTCAAGGGGCCCCGGTATGATAGCCACAAAGAGGGCGTCTGGTCTGAGCTTCCTGGCCTCCAGCATGCAGTGCCTGTGGCCCCTGTGAAAGGGTGAGTACTCTGTGAAGTCTGCCATGATGCCGGGTTCAGATGCATGGTCACCGTATTCCGGTTTATTAATAGCATCCGCCCTGATGAGTTCAAGGTCCCTCTCAATTACACTCCCTAGAAATTTCTCTGAAGGCATGTTAATTAATATAAAGCCGGGGGTAAATAATTTAAGTGGATGATAGCATGCCAGTTGACCTCTTCATTGAGAACTGCAGAACCGAGAGGGGAACCTTCAATATAGGTGTTGATGATGGTAAGATAGTGAAGATAACCCGTGGGAGAATTGATGCATCTGAGAGGATTGACCTTCGGGGTTATCATGTGCTCCCTGGGCTCATAGATGCCCATGTGCACTTCAGGGACCCTGGGCTGGAGTACAAGGAGGACTTCAGGACAGGTTCAATGGCCGCAGCTCATGGAGGCTTCTCAACAGTTATCGACATGCCCAATACACTTCCACCCACCGACACAGCATCTGAGTTCAAGAGGAAAATACAGATAGGTGAGCGTAAGAGCATAGTTGACTTTGGCCTGCATGCGGGTTACTCTGACCCATCAGAGGTTGAGGGAATACTCAGATTGGATCCGGCCTCATTCAAGGTATTCATGGATTCCCTTACCCTGGATAAGGTTGATGTTCTTTTCAGGAGACTCAGGGATCTTGGATCAATGGTGCCAATCACCCTGCACTGTGAAAACCGTGAAATAATAATGCATTACTGTGAAAATATTGGGGGTGTGGAGGACCCCTACGCCTACTCCATGGCAAGGCCACCCCTCGCAGAGGAGGTCTCGATTGCAGAGGCCACAGCACTCGCATATCATTACAGACACCCGGTCCACATATGTCACCTCAGCACCGGGAGGGCCCTTCGGCTTATTGAACCCTTCAGGGAGTATGTGACCTGTGAGGTTACACCACATCACCTTCTCCTGGACTCAGGGTATCTGAGGAGGTTCGGTAATCTTGCAAAGACTAATCCCCCACTGAGGTCAGCTGGAAGCGGATTATCCGTCGGGGATCTTCCTGATATAGATATAATTGGAACCGACCATGCGCCCCATACACTTCCTGAAAAGAAGAGAGGTGTCTGGGAGGCACCGCCCGGTATACCCAACCTTGAGGTCGTGCTAAGAGTGCTTCTCACTCTGGTTTCAGAGGGCAGGATGAACATTTCAACCATAAGGAGAATGCTGGCTGAGGGGCCTGCGAGGATCTTCGGACTGGGTTCCAAGGGATTCATAAGGGAGGGGATGGATGCTGATTTTACTGTTGTTGACCTTAGGAGGGAGGGAGAGATACGCGCCGATGAATTCTACAGCAGGGCCCATTACACGCCATTTGAGGGTTTCAGGTACAGGGGGGATGCTGTGATGACAATTGTCCGTGGGGCGGTTGTTATGGATGATGGTGAGGTCCTTGAAGGGAGGGGGAGGTATATAGCATGTCACAACCAGAAAGAACATGATTAATAATGAAAAAATTTATATTGGAAAATCAATATACTCCCAAACTCAATACCAATGGAGGCCATGATATGTGTGAATCAAACCTATACTCTGAGGATGGAGACCTCCTAATGGAGGATGTTATACTCATCGAGGTCCTTGAAGATGGAATTAAAGCAACCGATGTCCTCAACTCAACGAAGAAGTTTGAAGGAAAACTCACAAGGCTGGACCTCGATAAACACAGAATTTACATAAAGCAGAAAAAATAACCTTTTTCTTAAATATATATTATTCAATAGATCCACCCAACCAGGTCAGTTAAACCACAGGAACAGGGAATTAGTTTTTGAAAAATTTCTAAATACAGAATTCTCTATCAGTAACTTCTGAAACCTGTTTTTAAAAATAAAAGGTTTTATGCTGGAATTATTTTCCAGCTGGTATGATGAGGTCCCTTTCACCCTCTGGCATGAACTCCCTGAGGGCACCTGCTGCGATTGACTTCCTTGGTGATGTGAAGTCAAAGGCGAGGTCCTTATCTGCAAATGCAACCTTTATAAGTGGGTTTGTACAGAAGGCGTCTCCCCTTGCAGCGTGAGGTGCCTGGGCTATACCAGCGTACTCTGGCTGGTGACCCACGTTCATTGCGTAGTTCGGATAGTTAGGTCCACGGAGTTCGTGTATGAGTCCCTCGTCGCTCCTGATTGAGAGTGAATTGGATGCGCCGCACTGGTCCTGCAGGTCGTATCCGTAGAATCCGAGCCTGCTGTGGGCCTCCTTGTGGAGTATCTGGCTGAGGTACCATCCGTTGATACCTGCGTTTGAGTTTCCGGTTGCAAAGGCTGTTGAACATCCTGCTGCTGCGGCTGCAACAGCTGCCCTCTGTGATCCTCCGAAGTGGTCCTCCAGGAGGGTTGGGTATTCCTCGTACTGTTCGAGGCTGTAGAGTGTGACCTCTGTTGAGATGTCCCTGACGACATCCATTGTTGGTTTAGTTCCGCAGATGCCGTACTTGTCATCCACGTACTCCATACCGTAGTAGACGAAGTCGTCAAGGATGTCGTCGGTGTAGGCTGCTGTTGCGTACTGGGTGAATCCGACACCACCTGACATGTAGGATCCGAGCCAGACCTGGTCGTAGAGTGCTGCTGCACCTGCTATGACCTCAAGTGAAACGTTTGCAGGGTCATCTGAAACCCTTGAGGTCTGGACTATGTCTGCGAATGTTCCGAAGGCAACTCCACCTGGCTCGTTTGGTCCCCTTGCCCTCCTTGCAGGCATTATTGTACCCATCTCGATAACGTCTGCGTGTTTTGCGGCGTATGAGAAGTCAGCGATCGCAGCTTCACCTGCACAGAGTTTGTAGGCGGATATGAAACTCATACCGATCTGCATTGCAGACCATCTTGAGACTGTACCGCCGTCACAGGTCCTCACGACTATTGTTGGGACCCTGTTAACCTGGTATGTCCTGTTTCCAATGTAGCTTTTGAGCTGCTCGGCCTGCTCTTCAGGGAACTCCTTGTTTATGTCTATGAGTATCCTCTTGTCCAGTTCATCTGCCAGGTTGTCGTCTCCTGTGAAGATCTTGGCGTAGCAGTCCTCCACGAGTCCCGGGTGGACCTCCACCATGTGCTCCTGGACCACGGCACCGCCTGGGAGTGCGTGGTTGATTGCCTCCATGTACTCGTTGATTGTCTCAGGGGTTACCTCCACACCCAGCCTCTTCTCAAGGACGGCGTGTGCGGTGTCCATACCCACTATAACTGTCCTTTTTATGTCGTCCACCATCTGCTGGATGGCTGCGTTGTTCACGAAGTGGAGGTCGTCACCTTCAACGTAGGCGTCTGTTCCTGAAACCCTGTATGCCATGAGTTTCCTCTGACCCAGTGGCACACCTATGTCAGGGTTGTAGAATGGTATTCCGCCCCTCTTCTCTGCTGCCTTCTTGGCGTACTCTGTGAATTCTTTTTTACGTGCGGACTGTTCCCATCCGCCGAAGCAGTAGAAGTTTGTATATTTTTCGTCAGGGTCTTCCCCCTCAAACTTCTTCTTTAAAGCCTTAAGGAATAGTTTCTTTTCATCCATTAATCATCACCTAGCCTTTTTCTTAGGTCATCCTTGAATACGTCCATACCGAATCCGCCCAGGGTACGGCCGGTGTGTATGTTTTCAACAACCTCAATTGCCTCTTTATCATCCCTCATAGCGATGTTGTCCTTCCTGTAGATTGTGGTGATCTTCTTGAGTTCATCCTCACCGAGGGGCTGGCCCATGTCCACTGGCTCGTCAAGGGGCCTTCCTACCTGGTCCTTGACGTAGACCACATGGCCCTTCTCCTCATCGAAGACGTACCTCTGGAGGGCGTCGAACATTAGACCGTTTTCATCGAGCCTCAGGGAGTGTCCGTGAACTGTTGCACCCCTTATACCGGTTGTTGCAGGGTCAAAGAGCTCGGTTTCCACCAGTTCCTTTGAGACTCCCTCAAGGTCAAGTTCCCTCATCTCAATGACCTGCCTTCCTGAGAGCGTACCTGTGTCAACACCACGGTACCTCCACATGTAGGTCCTTGCCCTGTCATAGGGCTGGGCAGGTGCATTGTACATGGAGTCTGCAAACTGGATGTACCTGACCCTCACACCTTCCTTTGCACCCTGTATGGGTTCAACCATGTCCCTTACGATGTCCTCCTCGAAGTCCATCTCATCCAGTGGTGGGTGCACTGACTTGTAACTTTCACCGGGGTTTCTGTGTCCCAGGACCTTGACCAGGTCCTCGTCTGATACTTCCCTTAATTTACGGAATTCGTAATCAGGGTCCATGTGTTTTCTTCTGTTTTCAGCTATCTGGGTTTCTCCAGGAGTGTACTGGGCTTTGTAAGACATATCATAACCTCACAATCATTTTATGTTAATAACGGTGTCCTTCACCCTTGAACTTGGATCAGCCATACCTATTATCCTGGGGTCGATTTTGTCCTCAAAGTTGAGACCGTATTTGAGGTAATCGGATATGGTGATGTCCTTCTTTGTGAAGGCACCTATGAATAGCTTATAGGGACAGGGGAGCACTTCCCTCAGGATTTCATCGATTTTCTCCATGTTATCCTCCAGGGCCTCCGGGAGTATCCCGACTATGAGCTCTCCGACCTTAACGCGGAGTTCAACCTCCTCTCCACGCACCCTTATTCTTCTCCGGTCACTGTGTTTAACCTCTGTGCCCCTTGCAGGTCCATAGTAAACCCTGTCGGGTATCGACGGTCCATGAACCAGTACCCTGACTATACCCTCAAGGGCGTAGATGCTGTTCAGCAGTTTCTCAACGGTTTCCGGTTTCAGGAGCCTCTGGGGAAATATCTTCACATCGACGAATCCTGTTTCTGGCATTTCAACTCCCCGTTTAAGCCTATAACTGGTCCTTTACCTCTGCAGCACCTTTTGCAACGTTGACTATTGGTTCTCTGAAGTAGTCTATTTCACTGTAAACTGATCCTATGAGTCCTGATGTCTTTTCAACTGAGAACATCTGTGTTCCTGCGTCAAGACACATGGCTGCAGCCACGCATGGGAGGGCGAATCCCTTACTGTGCCTTGTTACGACGTGGTTTCCGTGGAATATACCTGGACCTCCTCCACCATAGATGGAGTGGCTGAAGAATGAGAATCCCACTGCTGTACCCATGGCCCTTCCGAAGTCCACGCCCGGGAGTCCTGTTTCGTATTCAAGGATGTCGTTGTAGTAGAGCACTGTTGATGCAACGCCCTGGGCTGCCCTTGCTGCTCCCACGTTGACTATTGTTGCTGCAAGGAGTCCTGTTGCTGCGTAGGCATTCCATAGTGCCCAGTCGGCTGGTTCGTAGACCTTGTAGCCTGAGTTCATCTCCCTGGCCACTTTAACGACTCCGTCCTCAACTGCCCTTTCCACCAGTGAAGCTATTACTGTACCTACTGTGCCCTTACCGTTCTCCTTAACCAGGTCAAAGAGAAGGTTGTTGGCGTTGAGTCCCTGGTATGCAAGTCCAAGGAGGTGCATCCTTTCGAATGCCCCGACAGCGTCACCTGTTTCGAACATTGCTGTCTGTTCGAGTATGGATGATAGTGCTGATGCGTTGAGTGTGTTCTTTCTTGTGATGGCAACGACGTGGTTTGCCATTATGTTCCTGAGACCGTATCCAAGTCCCTCAAGGAGCACAGGTGGTCCGAGGAGTGTTGAGAGGTTGGCTCCTGTGAAGTCCACTGTCTGTGGGTATCTTCCCATTACAGCTGTTTTAACTGCATTTGCATCGAACATGTCCACGTCGAATTCGTCGATGATTGCCTGTACAACTGCTGCCCCTGTGACAAGTGCTGAGACGGTGTAGTCTGCTGCTACACCCATCCTTGTTGTTGGGACCTGTACCAGGATCTGCTGGCCGTTGTTTATGAGGCGTATGTTTGTGTCGTCGTCCTCTGAGGTCTGGACGAGTTTTTTGACCTTTTCAGCGATTGCCTCTGCGTTTTCAACAATTGGCAGTTCAACTTCCCTTCCAGGGATGAAGTTGGACTTTCCTCCAAGAGCTGCCTTCTTGAGGCTTCCCTCAATTCCGGCCAGGTTCACTGCAACTGACCTCTTCACGTCGCTTACCAGGTTTGCTATTGTCGGGTTTTTAAGGGGGCTTATGGCTTCAAGAGGAACATCCTCCTCAAGGAGCTTACCATCTGCCCCATAGAGATCTATTCTGTCTTCATACATTGGCATGGTATTCACACCTCTTGGTTTTTATTTATTTATTAATAAAATTTATTAATTTATTATTGAATGTGAGGGGGTTATGGAATCAGGCTTTTAAGTGACTTAAGAGGGTCTCATGGTTTTAACAGTGTTCATCTCAGATCCGATGTCTCGAAATGGACCTTCAGGTTATACCGAAGTTCATCCTCCAACCTCCAGAGCATAGCTCATTATAGAACAAGCCATACTGCACATATCGGTATTAATCTGTATTAATCCAGATATAACCGCTTATGCTTCATTTTCTGGACATCTATGACTCTATTGAATAAGAAAGAAGGATAATATAAATGTTTTCAAAAGAAAAAAAAGAAAAATTTTAAATATGAAAAATAATTTTTCATAAAAATATTATTCTGAATAATAATATGTGGCATGTAAAGTCCAGGATAATCCTGAAAACAAAAAAAGAAGTGGGTTTATTTCAGTGACAGTGCACCCTTCGGACAGGCAGGTATGCACTGGTCACAGAGTATACAGAACCCTTTAAGTGGAACCTTTTCATCGGTGAGTTTCAGCATGTCGTATGGACAGGCTTCTATACAGTCACCGCACTGGTCACAGAGGGCAGGGTTGTACTGGATCCTCTTCCTCTTGACAACCTCACCATCAATGACCTTGTCCATATCCACAAGGCTGAGGGCGCCCTTTGGACAGGCCATGGTACATGCACCGCAGCGTGTACACATGGCGAAGGATGGTTCCTCATCCACCTTCTCATTGTCAGGGAGCTTCATGCCCTCCTTCGTTACAACCCTTATTGCATCGTTGGGGCAGATGTTGGCGCATGCGCCGATGAAGTCACATTTTCCTTCATCCCAGACAAGGCCCTCCTCACTTGCAGGTTTGGCGGGTCCGAGTTCCACCTCAAGGTCTATGGCATCCACTGGGCAGAGCTGTTCACATAGTCCGCAGGCTGTACAGATGGCTGGAAGGTCTACTGTAAGGTTTGATGACTTTGGAACTATGAAGTCACCTGGACAGGCCTCCACACAGGTGTTGCAGCCTATACATGCCTCTTCATCCAGCTCGAATTTCTTGATTTCCTTGGCCCTCTTCTCTGGTTTTTTGCCTGAGATGTAGACAGCGTTCCATGGGCATGTCTGTGCACAGACACCGCACTTTATGCAGGTGTCCTCATCGATCTCTATGACTCCACCTACCTTTTCAAGGGTTATGGCGTCCACAGGGCATTCAGGGACACACATTCCACAGCCAACACAGTCAGCAATGAATATGGGTCCTTCGATTTCCAGTTCAATCTTAGCTGGTTCCTTGATGCCCTCAACGCCTATGACACCCACAGGGCAGATGTCAACGCACTTCTGGCACATGACACAGAAGCCCTGGAGCGGAATCTTCTTGACCTTGCCTTCGTCAAGTTTGAGGATCTGTGGAGGGCAGACCTCCACGCAGTCCCCGCACTCATTGCACTTGTCAGGGTTGAAAACTATCCTGCCCTGTGTGTTACCAGCCTCGTCAACCACCAGATCCTCAATTTTGAGGGCGCCTGTTGGGCAGGCATCGACACACTTGGGTTCCCCGCCGCAGATGTCACAGTAGATAACATCCTCCGGTGTTACCTCAATGGCTGCGGTAGGGCAGGTCCCCTGGCAGGCACCACACCTTATGCAGTCCTCTTTGTTGACAACTATCATTTTACCACCTTTACCCGGGTGAAATTAGATCCTTTTTACAAGGTCGCCTTCACTGTCGTATACTTCCAAGGTGGCAAGTCTCATCTGACTGTCAATGGTGTGTGTTGCGCAGGAGAGACATGGGTCGTATGCCCTTATGACCATCTCCATGAGGTTGAATATCTTATCATCCACTTCAACACCAGGTTTGATGTAGTCCTGGGCAACCTTCTGGATACCCATCTCCATGGCAGGGTTGTTCTGGATTGTTGCAACCACGATGTTTGCCTTGGTTATGAGGCCGTTCTCATCACAGGTGTAGTGGTGTGTGAGTGTTCCCCTTGGTGCCTCAACTATACCCACACCGTCGCCTGCCTGCCTTTCAAGTGAATCAGGGAATTTTTCTCCGGATAGGTCTCCTTCAAGTGCATCGGCTGCACATTCGGCACATGCGAGGACTTCTATGAGCCTTGCCCAGTGGTACAGGAGTGTCTGCTGTGCGTATCCAAATTTGTCCTGGAACTCCTTGAAGTAATCCTGTGCCTTTGGAGCTGCATCAGGCATCTTATCTGCGACGTTGAGCCTTGAGAGTGGTGAGACACGGTAGACACCATCAGGGTATCCAAGGTCCTTTATGTATGGGAATTTGAGCCAGGAGTATGGTTTAACATGTTCAGCGATGGTGTCAGCGTAGTCTGCTGGTTTGAACTCCCTGAACAGGTTTCCTTCCTTGTCCTTTATCCTCACTATACCATCGTAGACGTCCCATACGCCGTTTTTAACAAGACCTGTGTGGTATGTCTCGATGTTGCCCAGTGAGTTCACGAGGTCAATGTTCTCCTCGAATATTGGAACTGCAAGTTCCAGGGTGGCCTCTGCCAGTTCAACGTTCCTCTGGGCCTTCTGAAGGAGGTCCTTCTGTGTTTCATCGTCCAGTTCTGTTGATATACCTCCTGGTGTTGAGGAGGTTGGGTGAATTGGCCTTCCGCCTGTGGCCCTGACGATTTCCAGAGCATTTTTACGTAACTCTATGGCCTGAAGAGCAACATCAGGGGCGTCCTTTATTATCTGGAAGACGTTCCTTGTCTTTCTGTCCTTACCTGCTATGAAGTCAGGGGCTGCAAGGAAGTAGAAGTGCAGACCATGGGAGTGCATGTATGAGCCCCAGTTCATGATCTCCCTCATCTTGTAGGCTGCAGGAAGGACATCATCTGGTTCAAAACCAAAGCAGGCGTCAACAGCCTTTGCGGCTGCCAGGTGGTGCTGCACGTCACAGATACCGCAGATCCTTGGAACTATCCTTGGGGCTTCCTCTATGGGTCTTCCCTGGAGGAACTTTTCGAATCCACGGAATTCCATAACATGGAGCCTTGTGTCCTCAACATTACCTGCATCATCAAGGTGTACGGTAATCTTGGCGTGACCTTCAATACGGGTCACAGGTTCCATTGTGAGTTTAACCATCTATTTACCCTCCTTCTTTATTTTCATTGGTATGAGTGCTGCTGGAAGTGTGAATGTGTAGAATGTTCCAACAATGTCATCCAGCTGTTCAGCCACTTCCTCAGGGTCGACGGTTTTGTCCTCTTCGACCTTGTAGTCAGAGGCTATGGCACTTATCATTTTGGCACCCTGGTCCTCGACACGTGCTGTTGGACCATAGCAGCCACGGCATGGTATGGCTATGCTTGGGCACTCTGCACCGCAGATTGATACAGTTGCTGGGCCCATGCAGATGAGTCCCTGTGGTATGAGACAGAGGTCATCCTCTGGTTTACCAACCTCGAACTGCCTCTTTATGAAGTCCATTGCAAGGCCTTCTGGTGGTTTTTCCCTTGGGCAGACTTCACAGAGGTTTGTGCTTGGCAGTTCTATTTCTTCACCTTTGAGGAGTGCCATAACGACCTCAGCAGCAACATCTGACCTTGGTGGGCATCCTGGAACTTCAAAGTCAACGTCTATGACTTCACCCAGTGGTTTGACCCTTCCCTCAAGGTGTGGTACGTCTTCAGATGGTATGACGCCCTCTTCGTTTGGTGTTGTTATGGAGTTGATGTAGGCTTCCTCTATGACCTCATCCTTGTCCCAGAGGTTCCTGAGACCTGGTATGCCGCCGTATACAGCACATGTACCGTAACTTATGACAAATTTGGCCTTTTCCCTTAGTTCCTCTGCGAATTCCCTGTTTTCATCGTTTACGATTCCTCCCTCAATGACCACAACATCGAGTTCAGGGATTTCATCGTATTTTGTGTCCATTAAAACAGGGCTGAACTCGAAGTCAGCGTGTTCCATGACATCAAGGAGCTTTTCATGGAAGTCTGCAATGGACAGGTGACAGCCGGAGCATCCTCCAAGCCACATTGTTCCGATCTTTATTTTTTCAGCCATTTAACATCCTCCTTATGCTTCAGCTAGCTGTTTCTTGATTGGTGATGGACCAAGGGCCCTTATCCTGTCAACCATCATCTTGACGGTTTCGGCGAATTTTTCACCTTCTGATGCGGATATCCAGTCGTGGTGGATCCTTTCCCTGCCAATTCCAAGTTCATCTGCCAGTTTGTAGATCAGTCTCATTCTCCTGTCGAGCTTGTAGTTTCCTGCGTCGTAGTGGCAGTCACCGTGGTGGCATCCTGTTACGAGAACACCGTCAGCGCCTTCCCTGAATGCCTTGAAAACAAACTGTGGCTCTATCCTTCCTGAGCACATCACACGGATAACCCTAATGTTTGTAGGGTACTGCATCCTTGCTGTTCCCGCAGTGTCCGCTCCACCGTAGGAACACCAGTTACAACAGAACATCACAATTTTTATGTCATCTTCAGCCATAGAGTTTCCTCCTTGCTTGGGTTGTACTTATAATTGTACTTGGTATATGGTTTAGGAGTGGCAAGTATAAAGGTTACTTATGAAACAATTTCGAAAATTTTATATGTGTGGTTAAAATTTTTATTATTTTTAATACTGCCATCCCCCCATTAAACCGTTAAATGACGTTCATACAAGGGTCACAGCGTCTCTGAATTTCCCAGAAATTTTTGCAGCGATCTCCGGGATGGTTGTGGACACTATGGCTGAATCAGAATCCCTGTATGCATCCGCGTCACTGGAACCGCCGCATCGGACCTCGGTTTTAATTTCTGATCTGAGGTTGTCCACGCTAACCCATTCAACCCACGGGTCGCTGTCCACAAGTACGAATTCATCCACCATTCCATCAAGTTTCTTTGCAATCACCCATGATACGAATCTTGCGCCGAAGATTGCCACTGTTCCATGTATGTCGCCGTTTCTGGTCATCTCAGCAAGCGTATCCACGTCCCTCTCTATATTCACCCTTTCATAGAGTGGAGTTGAGGGGAGGCATGCCCAGTGGGCGTCACCCACATATGTATGCCCGATGGTTTCTGGATAAACATTCTCTCTTCCTGAAGCCTTCACTGCAGCTGCAAGGGCCTCAAGCTGGGGCTTCTGTACTGGAACAGGTGTTAGAGCAGCCTCAACCTCCTCCCTCATTATCTTCATGACCCTTGGGAGGCCAAACTTACCCCTTCTTGCTGTGCCTGGACTGTAACCACACATGTAACCATGGTGGTTCTTTGGGAATCCTGTTATTATGGCGTTCAGCCCTGCCCTTAGTCCTATGCGGCACTCGTCCTCATATGCACCGTTGGTTGCAACAATTCTGCCTGGTGTGAGGATCCTTGCTGCAGCAACGGCCCCTGCAAAGGCGTCAAGTCTATCAGATGCAAGGTTGAAGGGGCCGCCCTCCAGTACGAAGACATCGACACCCATATCAAGTCCTGCCTCAAAGCCAGATATGAGGTCATCGTATCCGTCTCCAACGAACATTATGGCCTCAACACCCTTACCATGCTTTCTAGCAAGTTCAAAAACCTCGCGTGCCTCATCAAGGGGTGCTGCATGGGTTTCAGCCCCCTGAACCGGTGTCAGGTTAACCGCCACAGAGGAGGCGAGTTCAACCCATTCGTCCCTGTCAGGCAGGCCCTCCCTTTCCTTTTCAAGGAGTCTTGAATGTATTCTTTCGCGGGGACAACCCTCAAATGGGGGTCCCTCAAGGTAACACTGTCCTCCGCATCCGGTTATTGATCTGGGGAACCTCATGGGACCGTATCTTCCAAAGTGGTCAAGGTCCAGGGGGACCTCTGTGGTCTCCCGCACCTCCCTCATGAGCTCCACAGGCCTCATACCGTAGTTCTCGGCTATATCTGCGAATGCATAGGCACATACGTGTATTGTTGCACCTATCGTGTCTGAAAGGATGCAGTTTCCAATAAGGTCCATCCTCTCAAGGTCAGATGCGCAGGTGCCCACGATGATCTCTGTGAGGTCACAGCCCAGGGGGAACCTCTTGAAGGTGGCCCCCAGCTTAATCTTATCCTCCCTTGAAAGGTCAGAAATTGCATCCACCACCTCGGTGACATCCCTGTCCATTTTCATGATTTCCCATGCAGCTTCAGGATTATCCACTGCTTCCCTGATGATATCGTGCATATTGTTTCACCTTTTAGGTCACTGTGATTCACTCTGATACTGGATGTTATAAATTTTGACAAAAATTATGGGTTAATAAGAAAATGCTGCTTTAACCCATAATTTTAATACCCGTTATTTTCCTGCCCTCTTCAGTGGCCCAAGGTATTTTACAGTCTCATAGAACTCCTGCATTGTCTTCTGAAATTTTTCACCCTCCGATGCCGATATCCACTCCCACCTGAATCTTTCCTTATCTATGCCAAATTCAGGGAGTATGTCCTCAATGAACCGGGCCCTTCGTTTCCATTTGTAGTTACCTGAATCATAGTGGCAGTCCCCTATGTGGCATCCTCCCACAAAGACGCCGTCTGCACCCTCACTGAAGGCCTTTAGTATCATCGAGGCGTTGACACGGCCTGAACACATCACCCTTATGATACGGACGTTGGGTGGGTACTGCATCCTCGCTGTTCCCGCGGTGTCTGCTCCGCCATAGGAGCACCAGTTGCAGCAGAATCCAACTATCTTTGGCTCGAAACTCATCATATCACCCCTAATCCTTCTCCCCGCTGTACATTGGGGGCAGTTCTTGGCTCACCCCTGCTGTGAATCCTGTTCTGTCACGGTATTTTTTCTGTATCCTGTGGTAGATTCTTGCAATGGGTATGTCCATTGGGCAGACATCCTCACACTGACCGCAGTTTATACAGCTGAAACCCATGTGCGAGAGCCTCACTCCCTGGAATGTAAGGGGGTCCGGTGCCTTTTCATCTGATTCCAGGAGGTAGTCCTTTTCAAGTTCACATTCCCTGCAGAAGCATACCGGACAGGCATCCCTGCAGGCAAAGCAGTTTATGCAGCGCTTCCAGTACTCATCCCATTCATCCAGTGAGGGGTATTCCTCATCAAGGTATTTATCCTGAAACTTCCTGGCCATGCTGATCATTGCATTTTCAATTTTCTCCCTTATCTTCACCATCTTCTCAGAGGGTTCCCTCGCCTCAATGTATCCGCTGCTGCGGGCACCTTCAATGATCTCCTGACCTCTTTCAGTGTTAACCTCTATGAAGGTCCATCCGTCATCTGCACCCCAGTTTCCACAGGCTAGGTCAGCGTTGCGTGGGACCATTATTTCGCATCGCTGACAGTTTTCCCGTCTGCCGAAACCCTCCTCCTCAAGGTAATCGATTGATATCTCCCTGTGACTTCCGTCCCTGAGTTCCACTATGAATTTACCCCTGTCGATCTCCTCACTCACAACATCATCAGGGTCCATCTCATAGAAGGTCTCTATCATCTCCCTGGCAGATACAGGGGCAAGGGTTCCGCCGCAGTTCAGTCCTATCTTATACACCTTATCCGGGTCTATCTGGTGCCTCTTCTCAAGTTCCCTTATGGCCATTGCATCACAGGGTTTTACAGCGACAGCCAGCCTCATGTCACTTAGATAGCGGGAGATGAGGTCCCCAAACATGGTGGGTGCGCAGTGAAGGGAACCGCACGTTGACGCTATGCCTGAAGAATCCTCAAGCAGGACTGGGACTCCATCGTAAACATCATCTCCCCTTTCCAGTGTTAGCACCGCATCCACGACTCCCTTATCCAGCATGTATTTGAATATGGCGGTCACCGCTCCGCCACATTCTCCTCTTCTCTGAATCTCCTCATCTGTAGCCCTTGCAAGGAGGTACTTCATCCTAATCACCTGCCGTGAGTATTCTTTCAAATATTTCCATGTCTGCGAGGACCCCTTCGGGTGCCTGCAGTGCGGGTTCCAGTTTCACCGTGTATCCCGCTGTGCTGGTGTATGAACCCGATTTTTCACACCATGCTGCCGTTGGAAGGAAAATATCAGGTATCAGACCTTCGGTTCTTATGGACTGGAGAATGAGTTTTCCTGATACCTCCACTGGCTCTGCAGCTGCACCGGGATCTATTAACCAGACAGAATCAAACTCTACTTCATGAACCGGGGGGAGGTGCTGCATCACACCCCTTGTGTTGAAGTCCTCAAAGATGGGTAGAACATCAAATTCATTTTCAGATGAGACCTCAAGAACCGGCCCTATGATTTCCGGTATTTCATGTGTTATTATAATCAGAGACCCTCCTGGAAGTTGCTGGAGATCATCCAGGAGCTCCCTGTCCTCTGGAAATGTTCTGTGAAACCCTGAATTTACCGCCATCCTTGTGTCATCCCTTCTGTCATATGATCTCACCTCTGCCCCGGCGGCCATCGCATGGAATATCCTCCTACCTATGAGTGGGGCGCAGTTTATGGCATCTCCTATGACTGCAATGTTATCATAGTCTCTGATCTTTCTGATATCAATTTCAGGGTAATCAAATTCAGGGAATACTGTTATTAAACCTGATTTTTTTACATCAAATTTTTCTATGATTTCCCTGAGTTTAAGTGCCTCCTCATTGGTGAGGGTTCCCGTTGTCAGGATGGATATGTCTGATGAAAGAAGTTCCTTTAGGTTATCCAGTGCCTCATCCCAGTTCACTCCACTCAGTTTCCCTGATTTTTTAACTCCAGGGGATGTTACTCTGTCCCTCAATGGGATTTCATAGCAATCCCTGCCACTCCTGCAGGTCTTTCCCTCATTGACCGGGTGTCTCCTGTAGGGGTAGGTTCCCACAGGTGTTCCGCCCACATCCACAAGATTCACGCCACAGCCTGCACTGCAGGAAGGGCATAAAGTGTGTTTCACCATCATTTATCTACACCTCCAGATTTTTCACCTTGCCCCGGAACTCGTCAATACTGAAAAGCTCATTCTGGACGCTGACGATCCTATCACGGGTTATGTTGAACAACTCAACCATGATGTTAAGCCCCCGATCGAGCAGAAGTTCTGATAGGTTTCCGGGCAGTTTTTCAGAATCCTCAAGAACAACCTTTCCCTCTATTTTGAATTTCAGTGGTATTCCGCTCCCTGATTCCACATAAAATATGTATCCCACCGAGTTATTTCCAAAATCTGTGTAGTCAATTTTCCAGTCCATGTCAAGACTCAGGGTACACGATTTTGGATTTTTCTCAGGGCGAAAAAGTCCAATCCTCTGAATCTGGATTTCCATACTTTCACCACAACCTCCGGTTTTATGTTTATCATAAGTATCTGCTAATAAGTATTACATATATAAATGTTTCTAAAATAAAAAAGTGTTTAAAATGGCTCAAAAAGGATTATATAAGATTTTAATGTTTATTTTTTTAATTGAATACTTTTAAAACGATTAAAAATCATAAAATAACGTTTGAGTGAGTTATAAACCTGGAATTAATATTTAAATCCATTTAATTAATTCATAATAAATGTTTATTTTTTATTATTTATCCTGTTAGCGAGTAGAATACTGCAAAATAAGGGTTCAGCACCCCACTTTAACCTTAAGGATGCCTTTTTGATCTTCTGAATGAAATTAGAACCCAGGATTTAGAAAATTCTAATATTAATATTTTAATAATTATGAATACCGTTGGTCTGCCCCAACTAAAAAACACTGAATAACGTTCCTGTGGAATTTAATCTGGGACCCACAGGTAACGGTTGCCCCTCCAGATAAAATAATTCTACTTATAAGCTTTTTGGTTTAAAAATTATCAAAAAATATATTTATAGTGGGAACCGATTAATCTGTACTACTAATAATATGAGTAGTATTACAGAAATGGAGTGATAGATATGAAACTTGCAATACTAGGTGCAGGATGTTACAGGACCCACGCGGCCAGTGGAATAACAAACTTTTCCAGGGCCTGCGAAGTCGCTGAAATGGTTGGAAAACCAGAAATAGCCATGACCCATTCCACAATAACAATGGGTGCTGAGCTTAAAGAACTCGCAGGTGTCGACGAGGTCGTTGTTGCAGACCCTGTATTCGACAACCAGTTCACAGTCATAGACGACTTCGCCTACGAGGACGTCATAGAGGCCCACAAGGAGGACCCTGAAAAAATAATGCCACAGATCAGGGAAAAGGTCAACGAAGTCGCCAAGGAGCTACCAAAACCACCAGAAGGTGCAATACACTTCACACACCCTGAAGACCTTGGATTCGAAATAACAACAGACGACAAAGAGGCCATCGCAGACGCAGACTTCATCATGACCTGGTTCCCAAAGGGTGACATGCAGCCAGACATAATAAACAAGTTCATAGACGACATAAAACCTGGCGCAATCGTCACACACGCCTGCACAATTCCAACCACCAAGTTCTACAAGATATTCGAAGAAAAACACGGCGACCTAGTAACCAAACCTGAAACACTCAACGTAACATCCTACCACCCAGGTGCCGTTCCTGAAATGAAGGGACAGGTATACATTGCAGAGGGCTACGCCTCAGAGGACGCTATAAACACCCTCTTTGAACTCGGACAGAAGGCCAGGGGTAATGCATACAGGCTACCAGCAGAACTCCTCGGACCTGTCTGTGACATGTGCTCAGCACTGACAGCAATAACCTACGCAGGTATACTCTCCTACAGGGACTCAGTTACACAGGTACTCGGCGCACCAGCAGGTTTCGCACAGATGATGGCCAAGGAGTCCCTCGACCAGATAACAGCCCTCATGGAAAAGGTTGGAATAGACAAAATGGAGGAGCACCTCGACCCTGGTGCACTCCTTGGTACAGCTGACTCCATGAACTTCGGAGCATCAGCAGACATACTCCCAACCGTCTTTGAAATCCTTGAGAAGAGGAAGAAATAACTGGGCAGCAGCCCAAAAAATTTATTTATTTTTTTAACCAACTGATTTATACTGATCCAACTGACTTTTATATTCCCAAGCAGCTGAAACTGGTGTTAAATTGATGGATGAAATACTCAAAAAGGCGGCTGAGGGATACCCCCTCGATGATAACGAGATTATACAGCTATTCCAGATAAATGACCCGAAAGATTTTGCCCTTCTCATGGAAACAGCATTCAGTATCATGAAGGAGCACAGGGGGGTTATCAAGCTCACATCCACAGTCCACATAACAAATATCTGCCAGGTGAGGCCAAGGTGCAGCTACTGTGGCTTTGCCGCTGGAACATCACGTAGTGGATACTACACTTCATTCTTCAAAACCGATGATGAAATCCTTGAAGCCGCCAGGATAATAGAAAAATCTGGAATACCCAGGGTCAGCTGCTCAGGCGCCCATGGATTCAAGGGTGAACACGCCGTCAAAGCGGCGGAAATAGTGAAAGAGAACACCTCACTTGAACTGCTCATAAACGTTGGATCCGACCTTAACAGGGCTTCAGTGGAGAAACTTGCGGATTACGGCACTGATACTGTATGCTGTAACCTTGAAACAGTCAACAGGGAACTTTTCAGGCGGGTTAAACCAGGCGAGAGGATAGAGGACAGGATAAGAGTCTGTGAACTTGTATGTGAAAGTGGAATAGAATTATCAAGTGGTCTGCTTATAGGTCTTGGTGAGAGTTACGCTGACCGCCTTGCGCACCTAAGGTTCCTTGGTGAATTTGAAACACTTGGAGAGATACCTATCATGGGATTCAACCCCTACCCCGGCACTCCCATGGAGAACCATCCTCCCTGCCCCCTTGAGGAACAGATGAAGACCATAGCCATCACACGTATCATGTACCCGGATATAAGGATAACGGTTCCAACACCCACCATAGGTCCCGAAAATGTCCGCTTCTCCCTCATGGCAGGGGCAGATAACCTTGCAACGGTTATACCCGACGGTTACCCCCATGATGTTAAGGGGGTCGGGTCCCCAAGGTACGGAAACCTCAATGATGTGCTGAGGGTTGTGGATGAACTGGGACTGAAGCCCCAGATATCAGCGAACCCCGCGGCTGATGGGGTTGCGATCTGATTTATTAATACGAACGGGTTTAGTCATCAGATAGCCTGTGCATACCCTTAATCTTATCAATACAGTGGTCTGGTCTTTAATAGCCCTTGAATACCCCTTAGTCTTATCATATACAGTGGTGTGGTCATGTTAGAGGATATAATAGCCAGTGCATACCTTGAGTCTGCAGAGGATCGTCGCAGAGGAGACCGTGAGGAGGAAGTTAAAGCTGTAAGAGACTATATCCGTGGCGCTCAAAGGATTGTAGTGCCAAATTGGAACCGGGAAAAGGTTGATGTGATAAATGAGGTCCTAAGATCCTTCAACCTAAGGGAAGCAGAGCACCTTCAGTTCAACACCAACTGTGCGGACCTCACAAGGATGCCTGCCGTTACAAAGGCCCTCATGGCACTGGACATATCAGGGGCAGATCTTGTTATTGCCCGCGGACGGCTGGGGGTTCCGGGTTCTGGATCTCTCCTAGTGATCATGGACTCACGGGGAAGGATCCTTTCAGCAGCCATGTCCCCTCCACACGTTATACACGAAATGGAAGTTCAGGATGCCGTTAGATCCGAGATGACCCATGCCCTTGAGCGTATAGGCTTCAGCAGAGGATCAGAATGAAACGCCATGAAACCGGTATAACCGAGACGGTTAGAACATTCTTCTCAACCTACAGGGTACATGACATAATCATGCACATATCAGCAGTTAAATCGGCCGCTGTTATCGAATGGCTCACTGAAATCGACATAAACCCTGAAAGTGCCCTTATAATCGGCTCATACTTCACAGGTGCAGCGATTGCAGGTTCACTTGACTGTGATGTGACCGTTGCAGATATAAACCCCCAGACACGTTTTATCCTAGATGATAAAGTGAATTTCCAGGAAGGCATTATGGACCTCAGGGGTCACTGGGACCTCCTGGTTGATACAACGGGTCTCGGGGGTGTCACCGAGGGTGAACTGGGGGGCATCACTGCGGAAGCGTTCATCGTTGAGGACCCAACATCGGATGGCAGCGATGATACGATAAGGAAATTCAACAGGACATATGAAAGGCTCAGGATGGTTGAATCTGACATTGCAGGGGCCCTCCACACCTATGGCATTGGCGCCAAGACCTCGGGTACAATGACGCTTACAGTGGAGGTTCTGAGGAGGTCGATGGCCGATGCACTTGAATTTGAGGGCGTGCTCTATGCGACAGCAACCCTTGAATTCTTTGAGAGGATACTCTTTAAGGACAGGAACCCTGAGAGATTTCTGAGGCGTCTTGAATCGCCTGCCCTTGTGGTTTCATCACTTGAAGATCTGGACTGTGATGGGATCATAGAAGGGAACCTTGAGATGATAAAATCAAGGATAATTCCTGAATAACAGGTGATACCTCTTTAGCCTACTTGAAGGTGATAGAGACTAACCCGATCCAGACCACATACTTCCACCCATCATGTTCAAAGGTGATAATATCAGAATAGAATCAACGACTTCCTCAGTGCATCCATAAGCACCTAAAAAGGTCCAAAGGTGATAATATCAGAATAGAATCAACGACTTCCTCAGTGCATCCATAAGCACCTAAAAAGGTCCAAAGGTGATAATATCAGAATAGAATCATTTATAGAGTTCATGGAGAGCCTGGCACCGCCTGAACTTGCACTTCCAGATGACAGGATAGGGTACCATGGCCCTGAAGTTGAGGTTGAATCTGTCCTGGTGCTCATGGATTACCTGGCTGATGTGCCTGTGGATGGATATGACCTCCTGGTCCTCCACCACCCACCCCAGGTTGAACCTCCACTTCCCTACTATGTTGCACATTCCAACTGGGACGTTGCCGATGGTGGTGCCTGTGATACCCTCGCAGATGCCCTTGGACTGGACGTTGAATCCTTCCTTGACCCTGAAACCGGGCTGGGACGCATATGTCGTGGGGACCTTACACTCGAGGAGCTCATGGAAAGAATATATGATCTGAGGCCAGGGGTGGTGAGGGTCGTAAACCCCAGAGAATACCTGGACAGGGTGGCGGTTGTATCAGGTTTCGGTCTCTCAGACAGGGACCTCATAAAAAGGGCCTTCTCTGATGGAGCCCCTGTTTACCTATCAGGTGACCTCACCCATGCCTCAGCGGTTCTTGCAAGAAACCTCAACATGACACTCATTGATGCAGGTCACCATGCAACGGAAATGCCGGGACTCCTGAGGCTTCGCGATATGATAGAGGACCTCGGCTTGGTGGTGGACATTATTGATACAGGTACTCCCTGGACAGAGTACCGCTATGAAACATTCTAGTAGTGCACAAGCGGGTGATATGATTGGAGATTTCTAAACTTGAAGATAAAAAGGTGCCCCGTGGAGAGGTCACACTTGTCGGTGCAGGGAGGCTGGGCTTTCGCACCGCCCTCAACCTCATGCAGATCCACCGTGGGGGCCCTGAAAGGATAAAGGTCATCGACGGCCAGAAGGTATCTGCAGATGACCTGATATTCCGCCTCATGGGGGCGAAGATAGGTGAATACAAGGTGAAGTTCATTGAATCCCTCGCCTGTGATGGCTTTTCAAGGACCGTTCAGGGCATACCCGAGTACATCACAGGGGACAACCTTAGACTCATAGGAGGGGATGTGGTCTGTGTGGAGATTGCGGGGGGTGATACCCTGCCCATCACCACAGAGATAATCCGGTATGCCCAGGAGAGGGGGGCAGCCACCATCAGCACCATGGGAGTATTTGGGATAGGTGAAGAGGACGTCTCAGTGGTGGATATAGATGAAGCTGACCCTGAAAACCCCATTGCAGCATATCTGCAGGCTGAGGGTATCCACGAGCACGTCCTTGTGGGTACAGGTAAACTCATAAGGGACTGGGAGCCTGTAACACCCCACGTCCTGGACAGGGTCTCAGAGGTTATGACGGCAGAGATACTCAAACTCCTTCGGGGTGCTCAGAGATGATAAGGGTTGCCACAGCAGAGTGCTTCACCCATGGCATCGTTGCAAGGGAGATACACGCCTACTCCATGGGTTACCCCATGAACTACCTGTGGAGGGTTGACGCTGAGGTCTCACTCGTGGCTGGCCTCTTCATACCCACACTTTCAGGTGTGCGGAGCATCCTCAGATTTGAGCCTCCAGAACCCTCTGCCACCCTCAATGACATAAAGGTTTACACTGAAAAGGAGGATGAAAGGGTGGCCCTCATGATGGCCCGCTCTGTCAGAAGGCTGACAGGCGCGGATATAGGTATAGGTACAACCGCTGGTACAGGGAGGGGTGGTATTGCTGTTGTATCAGATGACAGGGAGGAGGTTATAAACTCTGATGTGGAGGCAGACCTCAGATTTTCAGGGGCAAATGAGATTCTTGCAAGACAGGAATCAGGGATAAGGAGGGCGCTGGAGTTATTTGAATCCTTTATCAGCCCCCCATAATATCAGAAAGTTATTTATTGTATCCACGTTATACTATCCTAAGGGAAAAATAATAGGTGGTGGTTTAACTGCTTCTTGAAATAACCGACCTTGCGGTCGAGGTTAGCGGAAAACAGGTCCTCAGGGACATAGACCTCTACATCGACAGGGGCGAAACACATGTCCTTCTGGGACCCAACGGCTCAGGGAAGAGCACCCTCTTTATGACAATCCTCGGCTTTCCAAAGTACAGGGTCACAAATGGCCAGATACTATTCAAGGGAAAGGATATAACCGATATGAGTACAACCGAGCGGGTGAGGATGGGTATCGGTGTGAGCTTCCAGAACCCCCCATCCATAAGGGGTGTAAGGCTCATGGACCTCCTCAAGGTTGAAAGTGGCCTCAACACAGAGGATGATCTGACACCCGAACTCAGGGAACTTGCAGCGCGGATGAAATTCGATGAGAGCTTCCTTGAAAGGGATGTTAACCTTGGATTCTCAGGGGGTGAGGTGAAGAGGTCCGAGATCCTCCAGCTACTTGCACAGAAACCCGACTTCATAATGTTTGACGAGCCCGACTCAGGTGTGGACATAGAAAACGTTGAACTCCTTGCAGAGGAGATCAACGTCCTGCTGGACAAGGACAAGAAGCCGGGTATGAGGGAAAAGGCGGGGCTCCTAATAACCCACCTGGGCTACATACTGAACTTTGTGAATGCCGACACCGCCCATGTCCTCATGGACGGCCGTATTGCATGTTCAGGTAACCCCCGGGAGATAATTGATGATATAAGGAAGGATGGATTCAAGGGGTGTGTTGAATGCTGCGGGATACACTGAAGAAGGCTGAGAAGGCAAAGGACAAGAAGGCGCTCTACGGTGAGGACATCGACCTTGAAAGGTTCATAAGGGAAGAGGCTGGTGAACACGAGGAGGTGACAAGGGCCAAGGAGGTTCCAAAGGAGGTCCAGGAGACCCTCCTGAGGGTTGGTGTGGACCCTGAGGAGAGGGAACGTGCAGGTACATTCATACAGATTGACCAGTCAGGCATCTGCACAACATGCGCCTCAGAGTCAATCGAGATCATGGGCATGAATGTTGCCCTCGATAAGTACAGCTGGCTCAAGGACTACATGTGGAAGGCCGTCGCAGTTGACACCGACAAGTACACAGCCACAACGGCCCTCAGGGAGGCTGAGGGAGAGATGGGGGGCTACTTCATAAGGTCAAAGCCCGGTGCACGTGAGGTATTCCCGCTTCAGGCATGCATGTTCATAGGCGACGAGCGGGTCATGCAGACAGCCCATAATATAGTGATTGCCGAGGAGAACTCTGAGCTGCACATAATAACAGGTTGTGCCACCGGTGAGGATGTTAGTTCAGCACTGCACGTTGGTGTATCTGAATTCTATCTGAAGCCGGGTGCCAAGATAACATTCACAATGGTACACAACTGGGCTGAACAGGTTGAGGTACGCCCACGTACCGGTATAATGGTGGGTGATAACGCAACCTACATAAACAACTACATACTCACAAGCCCTGTGAAGAGCATCCAGTCCTACCCAACGGCCTACTGCAGCGGTGAGAACTCAAGGGTTGTGTTCCAGTCAATACTTGGGGGGCAGAAGGATTCTGTCCTTGATGTGGGATCAAGGGTCATCCTTGAGGGTAAGGGCTCAAGTGCAGAGATAGTTTCACGTGCAGTCTCAAAGGATTCATCCCAGATATACTCAAGGGGTCACCTGGCTGGTCGTGTGCCAGAGGTCAAGGGGCACCTTGAATGCCATGGCCTTGTACTCTCAGATGACTCCATGATATACGCGGTTCCTGAACTTGAGGGAAGTGCGACGGACCTTGAGATGTCACATGAGGCCGCAGTGGGTAAGATAGCCGAGGAGGAAGTCATGTACCTGACCTCAAGGGGTCTTACAGAGGAGGAGGCCGCTTCAATGATTGTGAGGGGATTCCTGAGTATGGATATAACTGGCCTTCCACCTGAACTGGCGGCTGAAACAAAGAGAATGCTTGATATGAGCCTCAAGGGTATGTGATATTGCTGGATCTGTGTCCGGCGATATAACTCATTTTTTAAAGAGTAAATTAAGAGACGAAACGGATAATAAAAACTATCTATTTCTTAAAGAATAAGTTAAGATGGAGGGCTAACGAATCAGATAATATCAACTTATTCTGCGATTATTATGAACTCGCCAACCTTCTCAACCTTCCCGAACGGGACAAGGAGGTAGTCGCCCTTCTTCTTGGCGCCCTTGACTGTCACGTTTCTCCCGCTGTCAACCTTAATGACAACGTCTGTTATTTTTCCTGTTTTATCGTTGATTATGAGCTCCTCAAGCTCCCCAAGGATACGTGCATTGTTGGTTGCAACCTGGTAGCCCTTTATTTCACTCCAGTACTTCTCTTCCCCTTTTATGAGTTTCTTCTCTTCCATCATTCTCACCTAATTTTTCCAGGACATGCAGATCACTGCAGCTATTTATGTTCACTGCCAGCTCCAGCATGGAAACCTCAAGGATCCTCTGATCTTGTACTCTGTTTTTACTCATTAATATATTTACCCCGCAGGGTACTAATCCATCCATTGAATCTGAAAACTCGAGCCCATGCGTTCTGCAGAGTTTTTCAGGTACAGCCACGCAGAGGGCCTCCTCACCACCCGCCAGGTACTCCCCTATTATCCAGTCAATGGTTGATGGGGAGATCAGCGGTAGATCCGCATTTATAACCAGAACAGGTTCATTACGGGATTCCTCAAGGTACGAGAGAACCTCCTGGAGGTCATCAACGTAACCCCTCCCTGATGTCCTGAATACAGCGTACCTACCCTCTACATGTTCCTCTGTGAGGGGTGTATTTGGGCTCGTTACAACCATTATCTCATGGACGCCCCTGGAAGAATCAAGGCTATCAAGGACATAATCTATCATCGGCCGTCCAGATATCTCAAGGAGGGGCTTTTCACATTCAAGTCCCAGACGTGTTCCCTTCCCACCAGCCATTACAAGGGCCAGCATGATCATTCAATCCATTTATCCTCTTTCTTTGACTGGAGCTTTCTCCTCATTCCCAGTATGCATGGGCCGTTCTGCCTTCCGCCGAGTGGAGTGTGGGGTGTTCCCATGGAGTTCATGCACCTCGCCATGACAGCCGCCCCGAGTGCAAGGGCATCGGATACAAATATGCAGTCCTTGAAGCGATTGCCCACATATTCCAGTATGAGTTTGGGTTTTGTGCCTGTTATACCTGCCCTTCCTGTAACCCCAAGGACCGAGCCCTCCTCGATGACACCCTCATCAAATGCCTCATCTATCAGCCTCTTGACTATCAGTGCACTCACATGGTCCAGTGTGGCAAAGAGTGTATGTATGCCGTCCTCCTGGTATATGTTATGTCCAATCTCTGTCAGTTCCTGAAGTTTATCCCCGTTCTTACCGGCGTCGCACCCTATCAGAGTTGTCCCTGCGCTGTATGCAGCCTCTGTATCCACAGGGACTGTACCGAACCTTTTCCTGTTTACGGGCACCTTTCTTATATCGATTATTTCATCGTGTATCATCTCGGCGTGTTTCCTGGCATTCTTCCAGTTGGCTCCCTTCAGCACGGATTTCTTGTAGAGGTCAAGTGCGGCCCCACCCCTGCAGTCCACCATTTCGGTTCCCCTGATTATGGCGTCGGATATTGCACCTGCGAGGCCGCAGAAGTTTCCAATTGTCCTTGCGTAGGGTTCATCGGAATTGACTATTCTGCCTGCAAGGGTTGTCCCGAAGTCCAGGGAGACGCAGGGGTTTCTGTAATCAACAGTTGTCCACTTTGAGCCCACCTTGATACCCGCGGTTACAAGTTCGCCCTCCATCTCATTTGCAACGACCTCCCTTCCTGTTGGGGGTATGACACTTGCAACCGCGCCATCGAATATGACCCTGTCAAGGTATGAGAAGTCCCTGAGGCGTTTGGGGATGTTCTCTATGGAGAGGGCTGGGGCCATTTTCCGTGGGGGTATTCCTGCTGCGAGACAGCCATCTGCAAGGGCTATTATGAGTTTACCCACCTCCTCAGGTGATCCAAAGCCGGCTGTAACACCAGTTGACCTCACCACGAAGTCAAGGTCCTTTTCTATGTCAACCTTAGCCCTTCTGAGGGACTCATGTATTGTGTCCCGCACCAGTTCAGAGACAGATTCCTTTGTGAGTTCAACACCCCATACCGTCTTACCGAATACCTCCTCGCCCTCCTTAGGGGGTCTTATGTCACGGGTCATCTTCACGGTCTTATCAAGGAGGTATGTTCTGCTTGTGTTGAGGTTGGTGGCTATCAGTATACACTTGGTTGTTGTGTTACCCAGTTCAACCGATGCCACGATGTAGTAGACGTCCGGGCGCATTGAGTAACCGGACCCCACGGTTTTCTTTGTGAATGGTGCTGTTTTTGTATCCTCTATGCTTATGAATCTGCTCTTTGCAATAATTGGCTTTGGACCAAATAGTCTGCTCAAAAATGACAACTGATTACCCCCTGATTTAATGTAATATTGTATCTGGGGGGATAATATAAATTTTATGAATAAATCCAGATGAAAAATAATAAAAGGGAGTGTCCTGTGGGATTTAACTAAACCGTCCTCACCAGGTGTATGGTGCAGGGTGCGTAATGTACCACCTTCTCTGACACACTGCCAAGGAGGTGCTTGTCAACCAGACTCTTACCTGTACCCATTATGATGACGTCCACGTCCTCCTCCTCTGCAAGTTTAACTATTTCATCTGCGGGGTCTCCCTCGAGCATGACCCCCCTGAACTTCACGTTGGGGTTCTCCGGAACTGTGAGTCCCTTCTCCATGTCCCTGAGGATCTCCTTACCCCTCTCTGTTAACTCCTTAACCATCATCTCCTTAACCTTCTTTGGGGTGAGGAAGGGTACAGAGGTATCAACCACGTAGAGGCATATAACCTCCGCCTCCCTTCCATGGAGGAGGTCCAGGGTGTGCTCTATGAGTTCGTCCATGTATTCTCCCATTGTTGGAACCAGAATTTTTCTGTACATTTCAATCACGCCAGTACAAAGAGTCTCATGACAACGTATGATATGTATACTGCAAGTAAGATTATGCCTCCACTCCTTTTAAGTTTCATGTCCCCCTGCTTTATAAGTAGCACCAGGAGTGCCGTCACAAGTATCATGATTGGTGCGTCAAATCTGAGTGAGAGAGGTTCAACAGGCACCGGGGCTATGAGAGCAGGGACACCTATACCCACAAGTATGTTGAAGGTGTTGCTTCCAAGTACCGTGCCTATTGAGAGCTCATGGAGGCCCTTCACTGCAGATGAGAGTGTAACCACAAGTTCCGGTATACTTGTACCTATGGCCAGTGTGAAGAGACCCATTATCATGGCTGGTATCCCTGCAATGTCTGCAAGTTCCACACCACTGTATACCAGGATTCTGCAGCCTATAACAAGACCAGTGAAACCTACAACCGTAAGGGCAAGTTTTTTAAGGTCAAGTGGTTCCCTCTGAGTTTCATGGGAATTCTCATCAGAATATGATTTCTGGGCCTTTAGGAGTCTCCAGAGGTAAACAGAGTAAAGAAGCACCATTGCAGCCGCTGCAAGCCTCCCTATATTCCCGAAGAACATGAAAAAGAGTAGTATCAACCCTGTCATGAGGGTGGCGCTGAAGTCCCTTTTCAGTCCATCGGCGTTTGTCTCTATGACCCCTGCAACCAGTGCAGATATCCCGAGTATACCTGCAATGTTCCATATGTTTGAACCTATGACACAGCCAACCCCTATGTCTGTACTGCCTGAAAGTGAGGCTATGAGTGCCGAACCAAATTCAGGCAGTGAAGTTCCAATGGCAGATGCTGTAACACCAAGTATAACTTCAGATATGCCCAGTGAGGATCCAAGATCCACAAGGTTGTCCACAAAGACATCTGCAGATTTTATAACCAGAATCAGTGAGACCACCAGTGCAGCTATAAGAATCAATACATTTCCAAGCAAGTTATCACCACTGAAAAACTTTCTTCCATTCCCTCAAGACCAGTATATTAATTGCATATTGACACTTAAAACTTTGTGTCGGAAATATGTTGCCGTTTTCTTCTATTTAAAACATTCCATTATAATAAAAACAAATTATTTAGTAATAACAACAGTTGAAAAAAAATAATAATTTCTGGCTGCTCCTAGAGCAGCTTGAAGAATGGGTGGTCTTCCACAGCCTCGGTGCCTATGTCCTTGGCTGCTTCGCTTATGAATATGTCGGCCATTGCACAGGCTGGGAATGCCATTTTGGCATTTTCTATTGGGCCGTACAGTACGAAGTCACCACCGGCCATCTGCTGGATCAGGTTGGATCCAACGTCACATACAGGCCACGCTTCTTTGTGTTCCTTCTTGTACTCACGGAGCCAGTCCCAGGCTGATGGCACGTTGTGGATACCGCTACCAACAGGGTATCCCCATTTGCTCTTAACTGCAAATGAGGTCCTCACAGCAACACCTGCACCCTGACCGAGTGGTGTAACTGCAACGTCCATGAGGTACTTGTCGATACCACAGTCGGCGGCCATTTCAAGAAGACCCTTGTCTATTGTACCTGCACCGTCTTCCCAGATTCCAATTTTACCCTCAACTGTGGGGTCCATTGGGTTGAATCCCAGGACGATTGAAGCTGAGAGTTTTGTGTTCTTGAGTGCTTCGAGTTCTGACTCGTCGGCGGCCATGTTGACTGAGTTGTAGATGGCCCTGTCTTCAAGGCCAACTTCACTGGCGTACTCTGCACCGGCGATCCTTGCCTCACCGGATGTTGAGTCTATGAAGAATGGTGCGTCGGTGATGTCACCCACGAATTCAAGGTACTTGACTATTGCCTCAGGTGTCTGACCGAAGGTCTGTACGATGTGTGGGTTACCTGTGACATCTGACATCTCTTCCTGTGTCTTTATGAGGGTCTCTGCCTTGTCCTTGTCAAAGACACCTGCCTTTTCATCTTCAATGATGCTGTGTCCACCATAAAATATTGTTCCTGCTAATACGGTTGGGTACTCTCCTGGCTGACCACCAATTTTGGTTCCAGCTATGTCCAGTACGATCTGTTCCTTATCAAACCTAAACATATGTAAACCTCCAAGCTATAGTCCGAATAGGGATTTTAAAAGTCCTTTTAACAATCCTGCAAACAGTATGTTGGTTACTGCAAGGATAATCAGACCTATCACAATACCATATAAAATACCAATATCTCTACCGATCTGCTGTCCTATGCGCTGTGAGTACTCACCGACAGTGAACTCCACCTTTTCCTCTATTTCATCCAGTTTATCATTGGCCTTGTTGAATTCATCAGCAGAGACAAGTACGCGGGGTATTGTGGTTTTTTCTTCCTCTGACATCAGATCACCCCTAATATGCTCATCATTGCAGGCACACCAACAAGGAGGACAGCCAGGAGGAACCCTATGGCTATACCTGAAATCCTTGTGGCTATGAGACCTGCAAATAACCTGCCATCTCTACCGATGAGCTGGTTTCGGTATTTTATGTCCTCTACAACGTTTTTAATGCCACGTATATTTGGTTTGTTGGATAGTATAATCATCTGGAAGCCTCCCTAGACCAGTAGAAGTATACCCAGTGTCAGGGTGAAGGCAAGACCTATCATTATACCCTGAACCTTACCTGAGTACATACCGGCGAACATTCTGTTGGTGGAACCTATCATTTTAACCTGTGTCTGGATGTTCCTCATCCTGGCCTCAATAAGGGCTGTTTCTGGTGCCACAGGTTTGACCTCTTCGCCTTCCTCTTCTTCTCCGCCTTCCTCGACCTTTATGATCATGGCCTCTTCTTCGAATGCACCTGGGTCCTTCTCGATGCATTCCTTGACCTTGGCCTTGATGGCGTCGGCGTCCTCAACGTCTATGAGGTTGACGATCTCCAGCTGTTTCTGGAACCTCTCAATACCCTCATCAGGTATGTTTTCAATGTATGGAATGGCACCGGTTGCGCCGATGATGTTCCTCTTATCAGGGTCCACACCGTTCTGGTGCAGGGCCTCTATACTCTGACCTGTGATGTGTCCCTGTACCTCTGAACCGCAGAGTATAAGGAACCTGATGTTGGGGTTGGATATGAGGTTTGCGATCATCTTTTCGATTCCGAGGTTCTCTGTCTTGCATGGCCCTGCGATGGCAGCTCCTGCCTCAACAGGTATGTCCTCAATGTGTGAGGCGAGGGTGGTGGCAGCCACAGGACTTTCAGGGTCGCCCACGATGTAGTCACCGTTGACCACAGGCCATCCTTCAGCAGGTGATTTCTTTTCAACCACTTATAACACCTCCTATAAGAGCAGGGCAAACAGGATGATCAGACCAAGTATGAACCCGTAAACCATGTTGGTGAGTTTACCCGCTGTCAGGTATACGCCTTCCCTTCCAGGGTAGGAACCCTCAGGGATGGTTGTGGGGTCCAGTGAGTTAATCAGATCATCTGCTGTAGCCTCTAATGCAGCTATCTGTTCGTTTATTTCGTCCATGGATAATATTATGACTTCCCTTCCAAGGGCAGCCCCTATCATACCGGTGGAAGGATCAAGGGTCAGGTTGTATTCCGGAGCGATCTTAACAAGTGGTAACATTTCCATTTTTAAGCCTCCTAGTGCTCTTCCTCCTTAGGCCAGAGACCTGACCATTTCACGGATGCTGCTTCCTCGAAGGATGCGCTCACGAATGCCCTGAATGCCAGTATCCAGCATAGTGCACCGACAAGTGAAACAACCCACCAGCCAGGGTTGAGCCCTATTCCAAGTAGGCCCACGATGGCCATTGATATGAACCCTGTGGATGCTGCAAGTTTCAGTGTCCTTGTCTGGTTCTCATTTGGTCCAAGACATGCGTTGAATGGGTGCTGGATTGCCATTGTGTTGAGGATGAATAGCAGCCCTATGAATCCTGTTGTTATGACTGATGTGAGCATTGCCTGAAGTGTGTAGCTACCTGCAATGGCTGCTGAGAATCCAAGGACTGAAAGTGCTGCTGCGCCTGAGATCTCCGCGGTGCACTTCTCGAGGATTGGGATTTTCATCTTAACTATCTTCTTACCCAGTACAGCCACAACCACACCGAGTATCATTGCCAGTATCAGTGCAACAACAGGTACTGCGATGGCGGGTACCACAAACACTGATGCAAGACCAGCGACCACGCCAACTATACCTATTGCAACTGACATGTACCCGATTGATGGTACACCTGTACCGAGACCGTAACTTGCAACCCTCCTTATGGCGTCTGCACCCCATACTATTGCACAGACGGCTCCAAGGGATGCCAGGACGGGTCCTATGACCGGGTTAACTGCGGATGCGTATATACCTGCAAGTCCGCCCAGTATTCCAAGTGCCATGAGCCTGCTCTCAGGTATGGCTGCGCCGGCCGGTCCTCCAGCTGCTACTGACATTAGAAGACACCTCCGTATACGAGTAATGTTGAAAGGGCCCCTGCAACAATGGAGGCTATGAGACATGCAACTATTCCCCTGCCGATCCTCTTGAATTTAGGATCGTGGAAACCTTCTATTGTACCTCCAATGTTGTATGATGCAATAACCGCGTTTATGAAGAATATACCCACGGCAAAGATTGCTGCAACACCTGCAGCACCCATTGCACCATATGACAGGGTCTTGAGGGCCTCGTTGAGTGCCCAGTAGATGAGCCCACCACCAATTCCACCGAGGGCTCCTCCTATTATACCGCTGACAAAACAGACCGTTGGAAGACCATGCCCCTCGGTACCTGGGGTGACGTATTTTTCCTGTTCCATGCCTGTGATTGGGTCCACACTGACCTTTGCAGATACCGGGACGGTACCCACACCAAAGACGTAGATCAGGTTACCCACCAGCATGGTGATACCTATCATGAGCATTGAACCAACTGCACCGGCAGCCATTATCATGAGGGGTGACTGTCCGGTCATAGCTGCGGCGGTTATGAGTCCTGTGAGACCCGCACCTGCAGCAAGCATTGCTGTACCGGTACCCACACCTGTGGCTGTTGCCATAGCTGCTGGCGCACCACCCACAGGTACGAAGTGAACACCTCCACCTATGAGTACTCCTCCAGCGGTTATAGCTCCTATCAGTAGTAATGGATCCATTTATTCTTCCTCCTTGTATGGTCCATATCTGTTTCTTGCAAAGACTTCAAGTCTGTTGTTGAGGATTATCAGTAACAAGACTATTATGAGACCGGATATTATTCCGCCGGTTATGCCGAAGACTATTGTGTTCCAGAAGCTGAGGAATACTATTGCACCGAATGCGAATCCTGTTAGGGGTCCGCCGTACTTTGCACAGAAGTGAACAACGTCCATTGAGTTTCTTGCTCCGAGCTCTGCCTTTGTTGTTATGTCACCGTGAATCGCAACAGGTATACCTCCACCGAATGGGTACTGCTGGTACTCCCTTTCAGCACCGTAGTGGACGTCCCCTGTTGATGAACCGATTGCACCTATTGTTATACCCCAGAGCACTGCAAGAAGTGGCAGTGGGAATGGGTGTGCAAATCCAGGGATCGGTAATGTCATGAGATATGATAATCCTACAGTACAGAATGTCACAATAAAGCCATGCCCTGCAATTGGGCCTAAATGCTGAACCAGCATGTCCATGAAGAGTGGCTGGTTGAACTGGGACTGGCTGACAATTCGTCCCATGTGGGATGTTACAGCGTAGGTTGTGTGTACCATTGCGGCAATTACAGCACCGATTGCAATGGCCATTATCACAGGTAGCTGCATTGAATTCATAAGGACAAATGCAACTGAACCAGCAATTCCGCACCAGGTTCCGTAGGCAACGGGTTCCCCTGAAACGGCCTTGTTGATTATTCGGTGCAGGTGTCCCATCTGTGGTGCCAGCTGAACCTGTGAGTTGGGGTTACTCTGGGATCCTACGTCAGACTCTAAGTCCTCTGCGGCTCCTGCTATGGTTGCAGCTGCACCCATGAGAGCTACAACACCTAAACCTGTTATCATAGGGTCCATATTTCTTCCTCCTTTTATTTTTTTGAATAAAAAAAATTAGGTGCATTACACTTAAAAAGTTTGTGTAATGCACCTTCGTTAATCTATTTTGCGGGTGTTATGAGTGCTCTTTCACCGGCTGGTTCGAACTCTCGCAGAGCACCTTTGGCGAATTCGCCACGGACGTTGGTGAAGTCGAAGACGAGGTTGTCGTCTGCAAAGGCTATTTTCACCAGTGGGTTGAACACGAAGGCGTCTCCACGGACGGCGTGTGGTGCCTGTGATATACCTGCGTATTCACCCTGGTGTCCCACGTTCATGGCGTAGTTTGGATAGTTAGGTCCACGAAGCTCCAGTGGCAGTCCCTCGTCGCCCCTTATTGAGAAGACGTTGGATGCACCACACTGGTCCTGGAGGTCGTAACCGTAGAATCCGAGCCTTGAGTGCTGTTCCTTGTGGAGGTACATTGAGAGGTACCATCCGCTGAGACCTGTCTGGGCGTTTGCTGTTGCGAATGCTGTTGAACATCCTGCTGCAGCTGCAACGACTGCTGCCCTCTGTGATCCACCGAACTGGTCCTCGAGGAGTGCTGGGTATTCCTCGTACTGTTCAAGGCCGTAGAATGTGACCTCACTTGCAACGTCCAGGACGGTGTCCATGTTGTTTGGTGCCTCACAGAGTCCATACTTGTCTTCCACGTACTCCTTACCGAAGTAGGTGAAGTCGTCAAGTATGTTGTCTGTGTATGCTGCTGTGGCGTACTGGGTGAATCCGACACCACCTGACATGTATGATCCTAGCCAGATCTGGTCGTAGAGCATTGCACCGGTTGCCACAACGTCCAGTGTCACCCTGACAGGGTCATCATAGTTGACCCTTGAGCTCTGACAGATGTCTGCAAGGTAACCGAATGGTACACCACCAGGCTCGTTTTCACCCCTTGCACGTCTCACAGGCAGGTATGTACCCATGTGTATGACTTCAGCGTGTTTTGCAGCGTATGCGAAGTCACCTGTTGCGGCTTCACCTGCTGCCTGTTTGTAGGCTGAAATCATGGACATACCGATCTGCATGGCGGACCATCGTGAGGTTGTTGCACCGTCACAGGTCCTTGATACTATGGTTGGGATCCTGACGACCTGCCAGATTCCGTCACCAACCTCTGCCTTGAGGGTTTCTGCCTGGTCTTCTGGGAACTGTTTGTTTATGTCTATGACGAATGCAGGGTCGATTTCGTCTGCTATTTCGTCGTTACCTGTGAATACTTTGACGTAACTGTCTGCCACCAGTGCAGGGTGGGTTTCCACCATGTGCTCCTGGACGACAGCTGCACCTGGCATTGCGTGGTTCACTGTTTCAAGGTAGTGGGTTATGGTCTCAGGTGTGACCTCCTTACCCAGCCTCTTTTCTATAACAGCGTGGGCGTGGTTCAGACCGACAATAACGGTCCTCCTTATGTCGTCCCACATCTGCTGCATGGCAGCGTTGTTTACGAAGTGGAGGTCGTCCCCTTCAACATAGGTATCTGTTGTTGAAACCTGGTAGGGCATGAGCACCCTCTGACCAAGTGGGGTACCTATGTCAGGGTTGTACTGGGGTATACCCCTCTTTGCTGCCACTTCTTTACCAGCGTTCACAAACTCGGTTTTTCTTTCTGACTGTTTCCAGCCACCAAGTGTGTAGAATGTGGTTTTCTTCTCTTCAGGGGATTCTTCAAATTTTTTCTTTAAAGCATTTATGAACAATTTGTCAGCCATAATCTACACCTCCCCCGGATTATTCTGGGTTGAACCCTCCTTGTGATCTTAAAACGTGGATTCTCTGCATGATCTCCACGGCTTCCACATCATCACGGTAGGCTTCACCATCCACGCGGTAGATGGTTGTTTTTTCCATCAGGGTTTCTTCATCCAGTGGTTCACCAAGATCCACGGGTTCGTCGAGTTCGTCACCGATCTGGTTTTTGACCATTTCGACTCTGCCGGTGTCTTTGTTGTAGATCTGCCTTCTGAGCATGTCGAACATCATACCGTCCTCATCGAGACGCAGTGAGTGTCCGTGGACAGATTTACCCCTGACACCTGACCTTGCAGGGTCAAAGAACTCTGTTTCAAGGAGTTCCTTGGATATCTTCTCAAGGTCCCTCTCCCTGGTCTCTATGATCTGACGACCTGAGAGTGTACCTGCGTCTGCACCCCTGTACCTGCATAGGTATGCCCTTGACCTCACATATGGCTGGGCTGGGGCGAAGTACATTGAGTCTGTGAACTGTATGTATCTGACCCTGTCACCGGCCTTTGCACCGTCTATTGGTTCGACCATTTCTCTTATTGCGTCCTCTGGTTCATCCATCTCTTCAAGTGGTGGGTGAACACTTGGGTATTCTTCCCCTGGGGCCCTGTGACCCAGAATCTTTACTACATCTTCATCTGAGATTTCTCTCAGTTTTTCAAGTTCGTATTCAGGGTTACAGAAATTCCTTCTGTTCTGAGCAACCTTAGTTGTTCCGGGATAGTATTGTGCCATATCATGCACCTCCTAAAGCTAACTTAACCTTTCTTATAATCTCATCCAGTTTTTCCTGGGGACAGGTTTCTCCTCTAATAACTCCACTCACGATGTCAACGATTGTTCCCTTGGTTTTTGGTTCATCCGGCATTACGGCCCTGGTTTTGACACCTATCTTCGCAAAGTCCTCAAAGTCAACAGGGTATTCGCATATGATTATGCATGGGCGGTCAACGTTTCTGAGTATGAGGCGTGCCTTGTAGGTGATGTGGTTCTTGACTCCGCCAAGGTGCACCACAAGGAGTCTGTGCCGCTTCATCTGCTCGACTTCAGCAGGTGTTAATCCAAAGAGGCTCCCTGCACCGGCACTTGGAGCGTCCTGTGGAACCCCTGCGCCTGCGTTGAGTACCAGGGTACTGGTCATTATGTTTGCTTCCCTCAGGGCAAATGTTATCTCGCAGACAGGCTTGGTTATGTGGCGCCTGCCAGGTGACATTGCCACTGCCAGAACTTCACTTCCGCACTGGGCAAAGGTGCCCCTCTGGGCTATTCCTCCACCTTCACCCATGCCCATTGTCTCTCTACAGTCAACCACGTGAGTGCACTTTCCGATCATCTAATGCTCCTTCTTTCTTTTTATTATTGTGGCCCTTTCACTGAGCCTGGCGTTCTGATCCGTGAGACCGATGAGTTCATCAGGAATCTCATCAAGGTTCTCGCCGTACTTTATCTCGTCTGTGACGGTTTTCTGTGTTCTTATGTACTTGCCGGGAGTAACATCATATCCAAAGGGCAGGAGATCCTCGCAAACCCTCTTGATATCGGTTATTGTCTCCTCGTCCTCCACTTCAAGCAGCACACGGCCAGTTTTAACCTGAAGTTCAAATTCCTGGCCTTTAACGTTGATTATGCGCCTGTCAGGGTGGTCCTCTGGTGGTAGTCTCTGTCCGTGGATCACCATTCGTTTAACGCCGTGGATGTCCTCAAGGCGGTTAAGGAGTTTCTCTGTGGTGTCGGCCCCTAGCAGCCTGTGAGGAAATATCTGAACGTCCATTGGTTTTTTGCCCCCAGTTCTGAGAGATTATTTAGATTTCGTTTTTAATCTCAGCTGCTGCCTCCACAACATATTTGAGTGGTTCTCGGAACTCGTCAACCTGGCTGAATACTTCTTTTATGAGTCCAGAGGTTGCTTCTGGTGAGAACATCTGGGTTCCTGCATCCAGTGCCATTGCGGCTGCCACGCAGGGTATAGCGAATCCCTTACTGTGCCTTGTAACGATGTGGTTTCCGTTGAAGATACCTGGTCCACCACCACCGTAGATGGAGTGGCTGAAGAATGAAAATCCTACAGCTGTACCTTCCACTTTACCGAAGTCAACGCTTGGCAGTCCTGTTTCGAATTCTATGAGGTCGTTGTAGTAGAGCAGAGTTGATGATACACCCTGAGCTGCCCTTGCTGCACCCTGGTTAACCATTGTGGCTGCCATGAGTCCGGCTGCTGCGTAGGCGTTCCACATTGCAAGGTCGTCTGTGCCGTAGACCTTGTAGTCTGTGAGTTCCTTCTCAACCTTTATGACACCGTCTTCCAGGGCCCTTTCAACCAGGTCTGCTATGACTGATCCAACTGTACCTTCTTTACCGTTGGCCTTAACAAGGTCAAAGACCAGGTTGTCAGCGTTCATTCCCTGGTATGCAAGTCCAAGGAGGTGCATCCTCTCAAATGCTCCTACAGCATCACCCATCTCGAACATTGCTGTCTGTTCAAGTATGGTTGATAGTGCTGCTGCCTGGAGTGTGTTTTTGAGTGTGGCTGCAACAACATGGTTCACCATGATGTTCCTGAGTGCGTATCCTGGGCCTTCCAGTTTCTGTGGAATGTCCAGCATTGTTGCTATGTTTGCCCCCATGTACTCCACAGACTGTGGATATCTTCCCAGAACGGCTGCTTTAACCATGTTAGCATCGTACATGCTAACATCAAACTCGTTGATTATGGCCTGGACAAATGCTGTGGCGGTTACGAGTGGTGCTGCAGAGTATTCTGCTGCAACATCGAACCTTGCACTTGGGACCTGTACGAGTGCCCTTTTACCTCCGCCAAGGAGTTCGACGTTGGTGTCGTCGTCCTCAGTCACCTGTATCATTTCCTTTGCAGCGGCTGCTATTGACTCGGCGTTCCCGACAATGTCGAGGTCGAGTTCGCGGCCCATTATCTTACAGGCAGGTCCACCGACCTTCGCTGTCTTCAGGGCGTTTTCTATACCTTCAAGGTTCACAGCCACTGTCCTTTTAATCCCCTGCACTATGCTTTTAATGGCGGGGTTCCTTAATGGACTTAGAGCTTCTAATGGCACCTGTTCTTCGACGAGGTTGCCTCTGTCGTCGTACAAGTCGACCTTATCCTCAAACTTCGCCATTTTTTCCCTCCTAACAATCAGTTCCGTATACTAAACATCCAAGACCCCCCTTTTCAGGAAAGGCAAGAAGGCCCTTGGAGGGTGTTAAAACACCCGTTTTAGTATACGGTGCATATTTAACTTGATCATAATTAATTAAGATTTCTTTCTGAATCAAGTCGAAAGATTTATATGTATCAACACGTTTTCTTCGGGTTTTATGGATTTTTTGTACGGCTGCGTTGATTTTTATGATCATGCACACCGCAGGTATGATGGCCGCAGGGTAATAAATTATATTTAAGGCGCGGCACAGAAAGAGGCACATGCAGATAATAGCAGATTTGGGTGGTATACCTGGCAAGGACTGCAGGGGATTCTGCAGGTACTGTTACTTCAGAAAGGTGGGGGAATTTGAACCCTTCGGCTGCAGGAACTGCTCCCCAGGGAGGGTGGGCTGTGAAACCTGTGGAACTGATGTTGCAGAGAGGGGAAGGGAATTTTTACCCCCATTTCTTGTCATGGGTAATGTGCAGACAACACTTATGATGCAGAACCTTCAGGATAAGGACCTGAAGATAAACATCAGCGGCGGGGGTGATGTGAGCTGCTACCCCCACCTTGAGGAACTGACAGCAGGGCTTAGTGAGTTTGGGATCCCCATACACCTGGGATACACCAGCGGTAAGGGCATGGATGACCCTGAACTGGCATCCAGGCTCATTGGAAATGGTGTGGATGAGGTAACCTTCACGGTGTTCTCAGCGGACCCCCTCCTGAGGAGAGAGTGGATGCGTGATAAGAACGCTGAAAATGCACTGGAAGCCCTCAGGATATTCTGTGAATCCTGTGAGGTCCACGCTGCGGCAGTGATCATACCCGGTGTGAATGATGGTGATGACCTCCTTGAAACCTGCTCCAGACTTGAGGAGTGGGGGGCCAGAGGATTCATAATGATGCGGTTTGCAAACTATGAGCACCAGGGGCTGATACTCGGCAATGGGCCAATAATTGAGGGTATAGAGCCGCACACAGTCCAGGAATTTGAGGACCTTGTCAGGATGGTTGACCGGGAGTTCAATCTAAGGGTTACAGGGACACCTGTCTGTGACCCTGAAAACGGGACTCCATTTGTCCTTGCAGATGACTCAAGCAGGGAGTACCTTGAGATCCTCCCTGAAATCAGGGGCGAGGCAACCATAATCACAGGATCCATTGCAGCCCCCTACATAAGGAGGATAATAAGGAACCTTGGGGCAGAGGACATGGTGAACGTTGTTGGTGTTGAGAAGGACATAGCATGCCTCATCACCAGGAAGGACCTAGAGGGTGTGGACCTCAGCGAACTTAAGGAAACAGTGATAATCCCTGGCAGGGCATTCGTACATGAAATGCAGGCAAAGGAGGTTCTAAGCCGCGACGGTACCGACCGGATAGTCATAAGGGGTCCTGAAAGGCTCACCGTTGATGGGGAGATGAGCGGTACGCTGTCCCAGTATGATGTTATAGAGCGGGAGATGGAAGCATTCTATGAACTTATACAGGCCATAAATTTCTTCGGTGCTTCTGAATGACTCGTGTGGTTGTTTTAACACCAGAGCACTACACCTACGGTTCAATGCTCATTGCCGGTGTTTTGAGGGACCTTGGATACAGCGTTGAACTCAGGAAGGGCCTTGATGGTACCGGCGCAGATGTGGTGTTCATAAGCCTCCAGTCGACCATCCACCTCCTGAGGTACAGGGATATTATTAATAATATAAGGGGCTTCAGGGTGGTGGGGGGTCCCGTGAGCATGGACCCTGAACTTGTACTCCGCCACCTCGACGTTGACCTTGTAATTCAGGGTGAGGGTGAGGATAAGGTGGGGATGGCCATGGAGGTTGCATCTGGAAGTTTGGATGCATCTGAAATGTCTGGAGCAGCATTTAAATCCCCTGAAGGGTTTATAATCAATGACCCGACCCGCTGCTCCATGAAAAGGGCCCTCCCACTTGTGCCTGCAGATATTTCACAGGAGAACATAAGGGGTGCCAGTGTCTACATTGAAACCCACAGGGGCTGCCCCGGTAACTGCACATTCTGCCAGGTCCCGGAATTCTTTGGACGTGAGGTCCGCAGCAGGCCCATGGAGGATATCATAGTGGAGGTCAGGGAACTGAGGAAATCCGGTGCCCGAAGGTTTGCAATAAGCGGGGGAACCGGAACACTCTACGGGAGCAGCAGGTTCAGGGGTATTGATGAGGATGCATTCACTGAGCTCCTCAGGGAGATAAGTGGAATCACAGGGCCCAGGAATCTGACTGTACCTGATATAAGGGTTGATATGGTGACCCCTGAGATCCTTGATGCCATATCAGAGTACACCAATGGCTGGGTGTTCTATGGTATAGAGTCGGGGAGCAGAAGGATCCTCCGAAGGATGAAGAAGGGCATCAAACCCGGGGATGTTATTGAGGCTGTTGAACTTGCCAGGGAGCATAATCTGAAGGTTGCAGGGTCCTTCATAGTGGGGTACCCCGGTGAAGATGAAAGGGACTATGAGGAGACCCTGGAACTTGCAGATGAGCTAATGCTCGACGACTACTTTGTGAGCATCGCTGAACCGATACCCGGCACGGAACTTGGTGATGAGGTTAAGGGCCTTGAAGATGAGGATAACCCTGTATTCATGGAGCCATCAGACAGGAAGTTCAGGAGTCTGGCTGAGGAGAGGGCATTCGGTTTCATGCTTGATTCATACGTATTCAGGAGTATGCCCATCCCTGTGACCGATGAACTCCTGAGGTCACTTAAGAAGGAGGCCAGGGATCAGCAGGAGCATATAGAAACTGTTACACATATGTTGAAGAGGAAACTTTAGGCCACATAACCATGTAGTTTAATTCCTGAGAAGAATAATCTGAGGCATTTAATTGAAAATTCTGGTGCTAGATCAGCTTCATTCGAAATGCGGGTTTTTCTATTATTAATTTTGCAGACATGACATGCTGTTTTTCTAAATAAGAGTTAAATCATCTGCTAATAAAGCGTCAAATCATATATAAAACAAGTTTTTATGTATATCATAGATAAAGGTGGTATTCAGCGTAATTTGATAAATCGCTGAATACGGGTCTTCGCATTAAAGTTTCAGTCGGCTCCACACATTGGTGCGCCGCACTCTGGACATTTCTCCATTCTGCATGGAACTCCAGGTGTTTTTGGTGCCTCGTATCCGCATTCAATGCATTTGCAGACACGTGGTGCCCCACGTCCAGCACCAAAACCTCTTCCGAAGCCGCCCCTTCCCATCCGGGGCAGTGTATCTGCTGATACCAGCGTTATATTTTCTGAATCACAGTCGGGGCACTTTTTGTATTCCTTTTCAGGTGAGATCCACTCAAACTGGCAGTCCATGCACTTGTATCTTCTTCTGTCTGTGATGTAATCACCTCCTTTCAGTATTATTGGTCTGCCCTCGACCAGTGCCTCTGCTATCTTGGCCCGTGCGGATGTCAGTGTCCTGTGAAATGTTGGCTGTGATATACCCATGATTTCAGCAGCCTTTTTCTGTTTTATGTCATGGTAGTCCCTTAAACGGACAGCCTCAAATTCATCGAGGGTTATCTCAACCTCAACTCCTTCTTCGCTGACTTCAGGCGAAAATGCAACCACACGGGGTTCTCCCAGGATTCTTCTGTATCTTCTTGGTCTAGGCATGTTTTGAATATATATTCAAAACTTGTATTTAAAGTTTTTCATCAGGGGTCAGAGACCATGGAAAGCCAGTCCCCCAACCAGACCAGCAATCACCAAAAAACAGCAAAATAATAAATTACATCCAATTCATCCTTAATCCCCATTGAAACCAGGATCAGAGGGTATAAGCTCAATAACTGTGACCTCAGAGGATGATCCTATACGGATAGGGGGCCCCCATGTGCCTGTACCCTGTGAAACATACAGAAAGCGTCCTGAATCCTCATAAAGGCCCCTGATAAAGGGAAACATCATGCCAACAAGGAGGTTGAAGGGATAAAACTGCCCGCCATGCGTATGGCCGGATAGCTGGAGGTCAACACCCCTTTCCCTGGCGTAATCCCAGTCAACAGGAAGGTGATGAAGAAGTATGAGGGGCCTCTTCGGGTCAAATTCCATTATATCAAGGATCGCAGAAAGCGAATGCCTTTCCATCGAATAACCCACACCTGCAACCTGCAAACCCCTGAAATCAACAACACGCTGATCAATACACATTATACCCGCCCCTTCCACTGGAGATCTGAAGTCCCCTGAATAGGTGTCATGGTTGCCAGAAACAAAAAATATGGGCACATCTGCCTGAAGCTCGGAGAGTGTTGACGCTTCAACAGACCTTGAACCATCCAGGAGGTCACCTGTTATGAGGACGGCATCAGGTTCAATTTCAGAAATAAGAGAGGAAACCCTCCTTAGGAAACCACCGGACCTTACAGTCCCCACATGAAGATCTGAAAGCTGCACCAGCCTCAGTTCATCGCTGCAGGGAAATGGGATCCTGACAGCCCTGACCTCAATATTCCAGCCCTTCAACAGCCCATAGGAAACCATTATGATAGATAAGGCCGCCGCAGGGATAGGGGAGAACGGAATGCCTGGAACAAGTGATGCTGCAAAGGTTACCCCCAGGCCAATGAGGATGTAAACAGCCATTCCCACCCATATCATGGAGACCACATAGGCAGCCCTTGAGATAAAGGATGGGTATACCCTCTCGGAGATTATGGCTGCCGGTAAAAGAAATGTAAGCGGGAGGCTCAGAATTCCCATACCAAGAGATTCCAGGACAGGAAAATTAAGAAGATAGTATCCTGAGGAGAAGATCAGGATAAATATCAGGACCTGGAACTCCCTCCTCATGGGATCACAGTATGGAGCTTTCAGGTAGTAACTTAACGAGGATGTAGTCGTACATCATCGACTTCCTTATCTCAGATATGTCGCCCAGCCGGTAATCAGAAACCCTCACATCTGCTATCTCGTCATGGTAGCGGTCATAGTTGAGTTTCACACGGACCCCATCAAGCTGGCTTGTTACAGGTGTGGGGGAGTAGACCTCCTTAACGGCAGGCACCTGGTTCTCAATCTCGGTCTTAACCAGTATTGAGGGGACCAGAGGTGGGTCCGCAGCCATTTCACGCCTCCTCCTGTCAAGTATATCCTCGACCACCTCAACAAGTTTCCTTAGGGCCCTTATATCCTCACCCCTCTTCAGCCTCCGGGGTATCCTCCCAAGGCCCCCAACATAGGCGTCGGCACCTGGAAGCTCGCTGAGGTCAATCTTCTCAGGGGACCCTGTAACCACCACCGGGATGTTTATGTCACTGAAAAGATGGGCCTTATCCTTTATGCACTGCTCAAAGCTTCCAAGGGCAAAAACTGCCAGGTCATGTTCCTCTATGAGCCTCTTTTCATCCTCTGATATCCTGGATATACCCTTACCTGCCCCGCGGGCAAGGCCTATCATGTTATCCTTGGCACCGTACCTCCTGAGGTACTCGGATATATCACAGGCCGAATGGGGTAAATGATGCCTTGCCAGGGTCGGTGAGACGATAGCTATCTCGGTACCCGCCATAGGGGCAACCTTAACCTTCCCCAGGAGCTCCTTGGCCTTTTCCCTCACCTTATCCACGTCCTCGATTGGGACGGCCAGTGTGAGTATGAGGTCCATCTGAAGCATGTTCTCCTGGAGCACAAATCCGCCGAGGTCCTCAATCAGTTCCTTCATCTCCTCATGGCGGTGCACACCGCCCTGATAGGTTAAAGTTTCGTACATAATTTCCTCTCCAGATACATGTACCTGAATAAAGCCCTCTTAACCGGGTCAACTGGAAGGTTTCTGTGTGAGGGGACCCTGATGCAGTCAAGTTCCATGTAATCGGGGCATACAGTGAAATCTTCATTCAAATCAACAATGGTGAATCCCATGTCCTCAACGATCTCTCTTAAGAAATCTGAATAAACCCTTACTTTTATCTTGCTGTTCATCTCCCGCAACCCCGCAGGGTCATGCCACCAGGGGGAGCAGACCTCAAAGTCTATCTCATCAACCGAGGAGTGCCTGAGGCTTGCAGGATCCACCTCCTGAACAGTCCTGAAAACGGTTCCTATGGCTTCCCTTATCTGGGGGAATGTGTTGAGTTTAAGTTTAACCGCCCCGCTAACTGGTGTCTCAGATAGCACAAATAAAATGTCTGCATCCTCATCCTCAGGTTTGCGGGTCACATGGTACCCAATGACGCCTGCAATCCTCAGTATGCCCTCACACATTGGTGTTGTAAGAATCCTCATTGAGTCACCGGTGAAGTCTATAAATACCTCATATGTAAATCTCTCTATAATCATTTATAAGGTGTGCTGATGAGGGTAAGTCTCAGCTTTGAAAAACCGGAGGGCAGTGGACTCTGTATAATGGTGGACCTTCTGAGGGCAAGTGCAACCATAACCGCTGCCCTGGACAGTTTCAGGGAGGTCATCCCTGTTGGAGATGTTGAGGAGGCAATGGAATACTCCAGGATGGGCTATGTGGTGGCAGGGGAGCGTGGTGGTGAGACCCTGCCGGGATTCCTGGCCAACTCTCCCCTTGAGGTGAGGGAACATTCAGGTGATGCCCTTGTGCTAACCACCAGTAACGGTACAAGGATCCTTGAGTCAGTTGAATCACAGGCCCTCGTGGGGTGCCTCAACAATCTGGATGCGGTAGCCTCAGCTGCAAGGAATCTTTCGGATGAAGTTGAGGTGGTCATGGCCGGTGTTAATGGCCGATTTGCAATAGAGGATTTCCTCTGCGCCGGTGAAATAATACGTGCCATTGGTGGTGAGTTTGAAGAGTACGCTGAGGCCTCAGTACTTGCAGTTCGGGACAGGTCCATGGTTGATGATGCCATAAGAAAATCCAGGTCAGCCAGGAGGCTCAGGGAACTTGGTTTTGCCGGTGATATCGAATACTGCCTCAGAAGGAATATAACAGAAAACGTACCCGTATACATGGACGGCAGGATATCGCTGATCTAGGAGGCTGCAGTGGACATGAATCTGGAGGAGCTGAAGATAATAGGTACCGCACACGTATCTGGAGAAAGTGTGGATGAGGTGAGAAGAACCATACTCGAGATGAAACCGGACGTCGTTGCAGTGGAACTGGACCCCGGAAGGTACAGGAGGCTCATGGAAGAAAAAATGGGGATCAAAAGGGATGAACCTTCCCTCAGGGATGCCCTCAGAAGTGGAAACATTGGTGTCATCCTTGCAGGCTGGTTTTTAACCTATTTCCAGAGGAAGATCGGTGAGGATATAGGTGTCAAGCCAGGCAGTGAGATGCTTGCAGCGATAGATGCCGCCCATGAGGTTGGTGCAGGGGTGGCCCTCATTGACCGTGACATAGGGGTGACCATGCAGCGGGCGATCGGGTCCATGAGCCGGCGGGAAAAGCTGAGGTTCTTCCTTGCAATCATGAGATCCTTCATTGGGGGGGAGGATGTGCAGGATATTGAGAGCCTCAAAAGTGACGACACCCTTCTGGAGGTTATGGGGGAATTCCGCGAAATATCACCCTCAGCATACCGTGTGCTTGTTGAGGAGAGGGATGCCTTCATGGCCCACAGGCTCCTCTCCATTGAGGAGGACCGGGTTGTTGTCGTTGTGGGTGCAGGCCACAGGAGGGGGATAGAGCATTACCTCAGAAACCCGCATGAACTCCCCCCACTTGAAGAACTCATGTGAATATCCGGTGATACATCATTCAGACTAATGTCCAGGGCACACCCACAAGGCCCCGAATAATATTACAAGACATCATTCAGAGTAATGCCATGACAGGGAAAAAAATATTCATTAAATACCGGTCCAATAAATATTTACTGTGGAAAGAGCAGTGTGATATGCAATGTACGTCATATTCAGATGTGACTGTGGAAGGGCCCTCTACTCAAAGGAGGGCGCAGATACCCGAAAGTGCGTCTGTGGAAGAACCCTGAAGGTTAAAAAAAGGCGCATATTTGGAAAGGCCGGTAGCTTCCAGGAAGCAGCAGAAATCGTGAGAAAACTCCAGGAAGAAAGGTATGGTACCTGCCATTTCACAAATCCAGTGAAAAGGGAATAGAACGAGATATGATAGAAGATATCCGATCATTCACATCACCCGGTGAGAGGAGAAACATAGAATTCAAGAAGGCACTCTCACCCGGGTATCATCTGAAGATGGACCGGAAGAAGAGCCTCATCTCCCAGATGAAGTACCGTATGGAGAGGGGTGGTGGAAGGGCCGTATACCTCCTTGGCGTGGAGGACAGCGGTGAACCGGTTGGCCTCCCTGATGAGGAACTGAAGGAGTCAGTTGAGGTCCTCAGAAAACTGAGTCAGGAGATAGATGCCATTGTGGAGGAGGTTAACCTCCATGAGGGAACCCACGGCAGGGTTGCCGAGGTGATAATCTCAAGGAAACAGAAAACAGAAAGGGAACACCTCCTCATAGGTGTCGCCGGCCATGTTGACCATGGAAAGAGCACACTCCTAGGTACACTCACAACGGGAACCCCCGACGATGGAAGCGGTAAGACAAGGATATTCCTTGATGTCCAGAAACACGAGATAGAAAGGGGCCTATCAGCGGATCTATCCTTCGCCATATATGGATTCAGGGATGGAAGGGTCATAAGACTCAAAAATCCCCTGGACCGGAAGGAGAAATCAGGGCTCATGGATAAGGCCGACAGGGTAATATCCTTCGTTGATACCGTTGGACATGAGCCATGGCTGAGGACAACAATAAGGGGGATTGTGGGGCAGAACCTGGACTATGGCCTCCTGACCGTTGCCGCTGATGAGGGCCCAACACATATAACAAGGGAGCACCTGGGTATAATGATTGCAATGGAGCTTCCTGTGATCGTTGTGCTCACAAAAACCGACATGGCAACCCCCTCCCAGAGGAGGGGTGTGCGGGCGAAGATATCTGAACTCCTTAAACTGGTTGGGAGGATACCCTTCCATGTGACCGGAAGGGACTCTGCACGGGAAATAGCCGGCAAGATGAACCAGCATATAGTACCCATAATAGAGACATCCTCTGTCACAGGGGAGGGCCTTGAAGTCCTGGATGAACTCTTCCTCAACCTCCAGGTTAAGCGTGACGTCAACGGGGACGAGAAGCCGTTCCTCATGTACATAGACAAGGTATACACCATCAGGGGTGTTGGAACCGTTGTCAGTGGAACCATCCAGCAGGGCCTTGTCAGGAAGGGTGATACCCTGCTCCTTGGCCCCATGAATACCGGGAAATTCAGGGAAGTCACCGTTAAATCCATCGAGATGCACCACTACCGTATAGGCTGTGCAGAGCCAGGACATATAGTTGGAATATCCATCTCAGGGGCATCCGCCGATGAAATAGAGAGGGGTATGATACTGGCCCACCCTGACTATGAACCAGAGGCGGTCAGGGAATTTGAGGCCGACGTGGCCATACTGGTGCATCCCACAACCATAAAGGCGGGCTATGAGAGCGTAACCCACATTGAAACAATAGCCGAGACCACCATACTGGAACCCCTTGATGCAGAGTTCATGTCAGCCGGTGACAGGGGCAGGGTGAGGATGAGGTTCAAGTACAGGCCCCACCATGTGAAGGAGGGTCAGAAGATAATCTTCCGTGAGGGAAGGAGCAAGGGTATCGGCTCAGTTACCAGAATCCTGGAATAAACAGTTTATCAAACAAAAGCCTCTGCCTAACGATCCGCTTCTCCTATAATTTCAAGGAACTCACAGGCCTTACATTTAATCCCTGACGCTGGTTCTCCGCAGATTGAACACTCTCCAATCCCATAATCCTCCGCCAGAGGCTGGAATGTGACCTTTAATGATTTCATGATCATCTCCTTTACACCGGGACTATCTGATTCTATCCTGTTAAGGAAATCCCTTATCCCTGCCCTCATTGATCTGCTGGAGTAGGGACAGGGGGCACTGTGAAATTTCACATCATTGAGCTCAGCCCAGAGCCTGACATCCTCCTCAGGTGTGCTCCAGAGGGGTTTTATCCTCGGTACCATCCGGGGATGTATCCTCTGAAGTTTCGGGCCGAACTTGGAGAACTTCCTCACATCCCCCCTTGCAAGGCTCATGATGAATGACTGAACCTCGTCGTCCATGTTGTGGCCCGTTGCAATCTTTGATGCTCCTATTTCCCTGGCTGTCCTGTTGAGTATCCACCTCCTGAAGACACCGCAGGGGATGCAGGGGCTTCTGAACCCTTCCAGAACATCGTCAAGTTCAAAGTTGAATTCATCCCTGAATGATTTCTCTATGAGTTCAACCCGCCTTATACGGGCGTTTTCCCTTGCTGCGAGAACCCCCTCCCCCCTGTAGCCCTCTATACCCTCATCAACCGTGATGGCTGTGAGTTCAAAATCCAGTTCCTCCCTTAAATCTGAGAGCACATGGAGTGTCAGCACACTGTCCTTGCCGCCTGAAAGTGCCACTGCAACGTGTTCTCCCCTCTCTACGAGTTTATGTGATTCCATGAGACCTCTTATTCTGGCCATGATTCTCCGGTTGAATTCCTGAACATCCATGGAACCTATATATAAAACAGCCGACATATATATCCACCATGATAACCGCAGAGCTCACCATAATACCTCTCGGTACAGGCAGCACTTCCCTCAGCGGTTACGTGGCCGCTGCAGTCAGTGCCCTCGAGAAAATGAACGTGAGGTATGAGATCTCAGGTATGGGGACTCTTGTTGAGGCCGGTGACCTGGATGAACTCCTTGAGGCTGTTAAGGCGGCCCATGAGGCCGTCCTGGAGGCAGGCTCAGAGAGGGTCTACACAACAATCAAAATCGATGATAGAAGGGACACCGGCAGGGGCCTCAGTGACAAGGTTGAATCTGTAAAGAAAAAGCTCCAGTAAGGAAAAATGTTCCTTAATAACGGCTGAGTCTCTGAAACTCCCTTAAGTGTTATTCAGTAGTTTAATTTTTAAATGTACATCCTCATGGGGCGTTACATATAAAAAATAGAATTATGCCAGGTTCTCAACACCACACTGCACCTGAGATAATAAGAATGTTAGTCCTGCCCGAAGAAATCCCTGACAGAATCCACAATCCTTTCAAGGTCCTCATCAGTAAGGGCAGGGTGTACCGGTAGCGATAGGACCTCCTCCGCAGCCTTTTCACTGACCGGACAGCTGGCATTGAAGCCCATCCTCCGGTAGAGTTCCTGCCTGTAGATGGGTTTCGGGTAGTGAATCCCGGTACCTATGCCCCCCTTGTTGAGGAATTCCATGAGCCTGTCCCTTGAACCCGGAACCCTCAGGGTGTACTGGTGGAAGACGTGTTTAACCCCCGCTGCAACGTGGGGTGTTGATACTCCCTCAAGGTCCCTGAGGCTATCTGTGAGGTACTCTGCATTTTTGATTCGCCTTCTGTTGAAGTCTTCAAGTTTTCCTAGCTGGGCTATGCCAATGGCCGCGGCAATATCGGTCATCCTGAAGTTGTAGCCAAGGTAAGCGTGATTGTAGCGCTCTGTCTCCCCGTGGGCCCTCAGAATCCGTGCCATTTCTGCAATTTCCTCATTATCAGTTGTTATCATCCCGCCCTCGCCTGTTGTGATGTTCTTTGTTGGGTAGAAACTGAAGCATGCGGCATCCCCCATTGAACCCACCATCCTCCCATGATACTCTGCACCATGGGCCTGGGCAGCATCCTCAATCACCAGGAGGTCATGATCAGCAGCCAGGTCCAGGATGGGGTCCATGTCGGCGGGCTGTCCGTAGAGGTGTACGGGTATTATTGCCCTTGTGCTGGGTGTTATGAGTTCCTCGATCCCCTCAGGATCTATGTTGTAGGTTTCGGGATCTATATCTGCAAATACAGGCTCAGCACCAACGTATAGGGCTGCGTTTGCCGTTGCAGCGAAGCTGAATGGTGTTGTTATAACCTGGTCCCCTTTTCCAATCCCTGCGGCCAGGAGGGCGAGGTGGAGGGCTGTTGTCCCTGAACTTGTTGCAACAGCGTGTTCCGTACCCACGCAGGATGCAAACTTCTCCTCAAATTCCGCCACCCGTGGTCCCTGGGCAATGAATCCCGATTTAAGTACCTTCACGACTTCCTCTATTTCCTCTTCATCGATTATGGGAGTAGCAACCGGTATCATGTGAACACCTGAGTAAGAGTTACTGAGTTATTAGTTTCTCACTGGAACTTAAAAAGTGATACCCTAACCCTGCAATCAGTTAAAATGTGATAACCCAACCAGGTTACTCCGATTCAGTGGGTTATTAATCCTCATCCACGGTACCTCAGAACATCCAGCACATCCCCATAGCGTCCCCTGAATAGTATGGCCACAAGAAGAGCCGATGCAAGGATCAGTGCCAGTGGGGAGGCGTAGGGATCCGATGGGCTTACCATCAGGGATGGAAGGTTTCCAAGACCGGCCTCCGGGGAGCTGTGTATAACACTGACATAGAGGTTGTTTGCAATATGCACCCCCATGGCGAGTTCCACACCATCATCTGCGAGTGTTATGAGTGCAAGTACCAGCCCAATGATGAATGTGCTTGCTGTTATTGAAAGGCTCATTGTAAGGTTCGTGCCATTCCACCAGTGAAGGATTGAGAATATAAGTGAATTCATGATCATCAGTGGGATGGGCCTCTTAATGATCATCCACATCCCCTGCATGAGGTATCCCCTGAAGAATATCTCCTCAAAGGAAGCCTGCACAGGAAATGCAAGTAATGCAAGTATCAGAAGCCACCAGAATGCTGGTGTGAACTTAAGTCTGACGGAAGACGGATCCATCACAATCGAGATCAGGTCAAGGATCCCGACAATAATAAACCAGGCCACCCCTCCACTGAGTATCCGCCTCCACTCGACACTACCCCTTGAGTTCACGGCTGATATGAAATCACGCCTGTGGATGAACTTCAACCCAACGTAGAGAAAGAACATTGAGGTAGAAAAGGCCACTGCCACCATGATGAGTAAAGCTGGCCAGCTGAAGCCCGGGATGTCCCCAAATGCATCCATTCTCCCTGTGATTATGAGGATGGCCACCAGGAATAACCCCACCATAAAACCGGCGCCCACATTGGACACCACGAAGCTAAGGAGCACCGTCAGCATATAACGCCATGGCTCATTTCTTCCAGTGTAGACTCTGTCCAGAAAATCCCTCATTGATTCACCGGCCCTCCTACTAAATCCTGTCTGAGTATCACAGTAATCACTAAATCATCCGGCACTAATAAACATATTGATGTTAGTCGGGTTGGATGCTGATCCCTGGTATGTAACTGAGATTGATGTGAGTCTCAATGTTGGATGCTGATCCCTGGTATGTGACTGCGTTTCATTAGGGTTGCTCCCAGAGTATAAGAATGTGAATGTTAATCGAGTTTCATTTATTGGATGTAAGTCCCGAACTATAACTGTGGATTATTATCGTGTTTAGGTAGGGAAGTGTTGAATATGATAACCATAAATGAGGGTTCAGTCACAATTGAGGTTCCGGATTTCAGTAAGGTATCATCCAGGGCCCCTGTCTTCTATAACCCTGTGATGGAGTTCAACAGGGATGTGTCGGTGCTTGCGGTTCAGGCCTTTCAGCGGATACTTGATAGGGAGATAAGTGTAGCGGATACATTCTCAGGGAGCGGCATAAGGGCCATAAGGTACCTGGTGGAGGTTGATGGTGTCTCTGAGGCCGCTGCAAATGATATAAACCCCCTTGCAGTTGAATGCATAGAGCATAATTCAGAGCTGAATTCTGTATCCCCCCTGGTCAGCAGGGAGGATGCTGCTATCTTCCTCAGAGGGAACCCCGGCCGCTTTGATGTTATCGATGTGGACCCCTTCGGGACTCCGGCGCCATTCATGGACTCTGCGGCGGCATCCGCCAGGAACAGGTCACTCCTTGCTGTTACCGCCACGGACACCTCGGGTCTCTGCGGAACCTATATAAAACCCTGCCTCAGGAAGTACTCGGCAAGGCCCCTCAAAACAGAGTACTGTCATGAGACAGGGCTGAGGATACTTGCAGGTTTCACTGCAATGAACCTTGCCAGGTACAGTAAGGGTGCATCATTCCTTCTATCACACAGCAGCCAGCACTACATGAGGATCTATGCCCATGTGAGGAGGGGTGCCAGGAGGGCCGATGAAACCCTCAAAAACATTGGCCACATGCTCCACTGCTTCAGCTGCCTTCACCATGAAGATGTGAGGGGCGTGCCTGAAGACAGGAAATGCCCCCTCTGCGGGGCTAAAATGGATGCTGCCGGACCCCTCTGGCTCGGGGACCTGCATGATGAAAAATTCATCGGATCCATGATGGCTGAAGCTAAAAATAAAGCCCTCAATAAATCAGAGGATGTCCTGAAACTGCTCAAGACCTGTATTGGGGAGGTGGGAATGCCGCCCGGATTCTATGACGTCCATGAGATCTGCAGCAAGCTGGGTGTGAGTGCCCCCCCTCTTATGGATGTTATGGGTGGTCTTGGGGAGGCAGGGTTCAGGGTTTCAAGGACCCATATAAGGCCAACCGGCATAAAAACAGATGCAGGGGTCAGGGAGATTGAGGAGATCATAATGGACCTCCACGGTTCCCGTTCGTAGTCCTACAATTCAAATCCCTATTCAACCAAAAACTGTGCTCATTCATAGTTCAGCATGTTGTGGGTGTAGTAGTACTGAAGGGCCCTTGCATTCTTGATTTCAAAGTTCCGGTAGGGGTTGTTGAGGTAAGGGAAGATTATTCCCCTTATAACATAGTAGTATGCTGCGATGGGCCCGTACTCTTCCCTTGCAATTTTGTAGTACAGGGGGAAACCGCACCCCTGGTTTATGAAAATGTCCCCCTCCCTGACAGTCCCGTGGTACACCATTGGTATGGGGCCCGCCTGTCCGTGTTCAGCGGCCCTCTCCTTTATATAAGCCAGTGCCTCATCCAGGGTATCAAATTCCTTACCATCTGAACGGTAGGTCCACTTGTCGTCCGGGACGCCATATATGCCCTCCTGCCAGACCTCATTCCAGTCTATGCCAGGCTTGTACTGCTTTTTCTCTACGTATGCAAGTTCAAGGATGTAGACGTCACCCTCCATGTAGCAGCGGTAATTGGAGCTTCCCCCATAGTGGACCACAAGGATGCACTTTGATCCCCTTTCCCGGGCATAATCTGCAAGTAACTTTGAGTGTATGTGGCCAGGGTACATGTCGGGGTTTGCAATTTTAACGAACCCGAGTCTTCCCAGTGGTTCAAAATCTCCTGAAATGGCTGTGAAGTAGAAGTAGCCCCCAACGATCACCAGCAAAGCAACGATTAGTATCCCCTTCTTCATCCATTCACCCGCTCTTTTGTATTATTAACTGTGCAGCAATTTATATCTTCCTCTAAACAGATTAGGCAGTTTTATATATAATCATTTATATAATTTTAGCTGCGGAAATCCGCGGAGGTGTGAAAATTGGATATAGGTGAAATTGTAAACGACGCCATAAGGTATCCCTCCAGTGACTGGAAGAAGGTCATAATACTCGGTGTCCTTATGATAGCCAGTGTTGTCATAATACCCATCTTCCTGGTCATGGGATACGGCTTCAGGGCCCTCAAGGCCTCAATAGCGGGTTTTGATGAGCTTCCTGAATTTGATGAATGGGGTGAAATGTTCGTTGATGGATTAAAGGTCTTCGTTGTCCAGATAGCATACATGATAGTTCCACTGATAATAATATTTGCAGGTACTTTCGGATCCCTGGCAATGATTTCACCAACCGGCGCTATCACAGACCCCACAGCCTTCACAGGTCTCCTTGGAGGTACTGTGATAATCGGTGTGATACTTGCAATAATCCTTGGGCTCATAGAGACCTCGCAATAGCACACATGGCCTACAATGACAGTGAACTTGGAGCAGCATTCAGGTTCGGTGAAATACTGAATGTGATCTCCCAGATCGGATGGATCGACTACATCATCTGGTACATCGTTATCGGCCTCATCGCAGCTGTTATTGCATTCATTGCGGGTCTCCTGAATTCAATACCCATCATCGGTACCCTAATAGCACTGCTCATAATATACCCATACATCCAGCTCTTCTTTAACAGGGCCCTTGCACTCAGGTACGCCTACGAATAGATTAACCCTTTTTTACTTTTTCCTGTTTCAGCTAAACATTTATAAGGGAATACCTCCTATCTATAAAAGTTAATAACTTCTTCTAAAACAGCATAATTTAAAAAAGTTTATAATATAACTTCCATAGGTATACATTGTTTAGTGGTGATTCCAATGGATGATGATCTAGTCAAAATCGATGATATTGACAAAAAAATAATAGACCTCCTAAATGAGGACGGACGCATGTCCTACAGGAACATCTCAAGGATACTTGATGTCTCGGTGGGTACTGTGCACAACCGTGTTGAGAAGCTGGTCAAGAAGGGCGTTATAAAGAAATTCGTGCCAGTGATAGACCACTCCAAACTTGGATACAAACTCACAGCCATAATAGGTGTGAAGGTGAAAGGTGGAGTTCTGAGGAACTGGGAGACACGGACAGCCTACCACAAAAACGTACTTGCAGTCTACGACGTCACAGGAGAATTCGACGCCATACTCATAGGGAAATTCAAGGATACCGGGGAACTGGATAGCTTCATCAAGGGTCTGCTGAGTGAGGGTGACGTTCAGAGAACCTACACCCAGACAGTCCTCAACATAGTGAAGGAGGACATGACCTCCACCAAGATGATAAGCGATTAATTATTTATTCCCCTGCACCAAAAATTCAACCATGGCCATTATATACTCCAGCACCTATGACCTCCACAACAATGAGGGCCATGTTGAGAACAAAGGGAGGACAGGTGCAATCATTGACGCCCTGGAGTCCTCGGGGCTCCAGCTGAAGTTCATGGAGCCAAGGATGTCAGGTATCCATGATATCCTAATGGTCCACAGCAGCGTCCATGTGGAGTACCTAGAGGTGTTCTCAGGGAGGGGCGGTGGATGGCTGGACTACGACACCTACATGACACCTGAGAGCTTCAGTGTGGCGAGGCTCGCCGCAGGTGGCGCCATGGTCGCGGCTGAGGAGGCGCTGAAGGGTGGATGGGGATACTCCGTTGCAAGGCCCCCAGGTCACCATGCCACCTATGACAGGTCCATGGGTTTCTGCATATTCAACAACATCGCCATAGCCATTGAGCACAGCCGCAGGAACCTCGGGATTTCAAGGGCGGCTGTAATTGACTTTGACGTTCACCACGGGAACGGAACATCAAGCATATTCTACACCGACCCGGAAGTCATGTATGTCTCGGTTCACCAGGACCCCAAGACACTCTTTCCAGGGACAGGCTTCATTGGGGAGATAGGAGAGAGTGATGGTGAGGGCTTCAACCTCAACATCCCCATGCCCAGGGGTTCAGGAAACAGCGACTATATCTGGATACTCTCAGAGGTGCTCCCCCAGGTACTCAGTGAATTCAGGGCAGATATGTTATTCGTATCTGCAGGATTCGATGCCCACAGGCTGGATCCGCTGGCAGATATAATGGTAGATGAGGAGTTCTTCTCATGGATGGGATGGTTCATCCATGAAACAGGGCTGCCCTGCACAGCCGTACTTGAAGGGGGCTATGACCTCCAGGCCCTTGGAAACTCAAATGTCTCATTCATTGAGGGCCTTGAGGGTTCCAGTGTTAAGGTGGGATATGAGAGGTCACCTGCGGTGGCTGAAATCTTCAACGAGATTAGCGATGTGTTTTCACCATTCTTCAATTTCTGAGAGGGTCAGAAGATGGAAAAAATCAGATTTGAACAGGCAGAGGAGCTTATAAGAAAATCATGCACGAATATCAGGAGGGAATCCAGGTTCAGGGACCCCCATGACGGTGTCATAGACACCAGAAAATTTCAGGAGGCCCTGATGGAACTCATTGAAGCCGAGGACCATATATATGCCAGCCTTCCATCCCATGAGCTCACCGGGGAAGATGCATACGATTTCTGCAGGAGGCTCATGGCCGCCAGGGAGGCCATTGACGGCATGCTTGCAGATTTCGGTGTCATTGAACGTGAAGACCCATCTGAAAGGATAAAGGAAGCTTCGAAGGGTAAACTGATACTTGTGAATAATTCCTCAGTTAAAAAGCTCCTTGTTAAGGCCGGCGTTGAGCCGGCGAATATCCTGGTTGCAGGTGTACCCCTCTCAGTGGATGATATGAAGAAGATAAACCCCAGGATCCCTGATGCTGCCCTTAAGGGTATAGAGAAGAAGATAGAGCATCTTAAGAATGACATTGAAAGGAAGCTTGAAGACCTTGGGGAAATCCTCGTTATAGGGGAGCCCGATAAAAGCACAGGCCTCCTTGCATCAAGGGCTGAAGAACTGTATGGTGCCGGTGTGAGACTGGATGAGAATATCAGGGACCTCACCCCTGAGGAGATACTGAAACTCCTCTCATAGATTGATTATTGCCTGAGGTATCTTTTGATGGTAGAATGATGCCTTCAGTCACAGCATGACCCAAGGTTCCGGTACATCCTCCATTATTGCACCATTTCAGAAAAGAATGGACTGCAATTCCATCAAAGAAACCAATCCCCACCTACACTTGACTCCAGTGTAATATTATGTTTCATAGGACTCATAATCACCGGACAAGTATATAAGCAAAGTTTTCATACTATACTTAAAACCTAGGTAACCATTACTTATGGGGTGTAAAATTTGGGTTTAGTTTGTTTTCCAGATACACAGGACAAGATTCCTAGCATCCCCGTTCACCTTACAAGGGTGGGTGTTACAGGTGTTAAGAAGCTTCTGAAGATAGAAAGGGATGGTAGAAGACCCATAATACTTCTTCCAACATTCGATGCATTTGTGGACCTCCCGAGCAGGCAGAGGGGGATCCACATGTCAAGGAACCCCGAGGCCATAAGTGACGTCCTCGAGGAGGTTGTTGAAAACAGTGCCCTTGAACTGGAATCCCTCTGCGCAGAGATAGTCAATGAACTCCTCAAAAAGCATAAATACGCCCGCAGAGCCGAGGTGAGCATGAAGAGCGACTTCATGTTCATGAAGAAATCCCCTGTCACCGCTAAGAAGAGCCAGGAGATGACAAAGATCATGGCAGACGCCATCGGGTACCGGGACGATGACGGTATAGTGATACGCAAGATGATAGGGGCAGAGGTGGTGGGGATGACCGTGTGCCCCTGTGCACAGGAATCGGTTAAGGAAACATCCCGTCAGAATCTCCTGGAATTCCTTGACCCTGAAACAGTTGAAAGGGTTCTTGACTGTGTATCCTTCGCCTCCCACAACCAGAGGGGGCGCGGCATGATAATGATAGAGGTCCCTGAGGACCAGACGATAAGGGCCGAGAACCTCATAAACATCATAGAGAGCTCCATGAGTTCACCTGTCTATGAACTCCTCAAGAGGCCCGATGAAAATGCCGTTGTTGTGAGTGCCCATGAGAACCCCATGTTCGTTGAGGACTGCGTCCGTAACATGGTGCACAGGATAGTCAGCGAGTACCCCCACCTCCCCGACGACACAATAGTCACCGTAAGGCAGATAAACGAGGAGAGCATACACAGACACAACGCCTTCGCTGAGAAGGTTGCGACAATGGGGGAACTTAGATACGAGATAGAGGAACTTAACGGATCAGAGGAGTGATAACCTTGATGAAACTGCACAGGATAGCCGGGGAGATCATGGGTTACTTTGAAGCTTTTGAGGGCTCAAGACCAGCCCTCGACTCAAAGGAGATACTAATAGTTAGGGGAATGTCAAGAAAGAGGATGAACATTGAGGACATGGGCAGGGAACTTGAGGGCCTTATAGAAAAACTGGGTGCAGAGGAACTGGAGCTCATATCCGAGGAGGGCACGGCCCTCATTGGTGTGATGGATGAGCAGATAAGGTCGTGTGTTGAGGTAGGGACAGAAACCGATATCAGAGGCATACACAGACTCAAGGAGGCCCTTGAGGATATGAACTTCAGCGTTGACTACAGGCTCTGCATGACAGAGGATACCGGGCTCTTTGTTGTTCTCTACAGGGACCGGAGTGGTGTGGGACCCTGCTTTGTTGAGGTTGTTGTCTCTGATATTTCAGATTAAACTTATTTTAGCGGTGCTCCCATGGTTCTTGGAAAGGAAGAAATCCTGGAACTTCTCCTTGCTGATGGCCCTGAACTACTGGACCTCATGAAGCGTGTCTGCGAGCCAGGCGAGGTGACCTACTCAAGGAATGTCTTCATACCCCTCACAAGGGCCTGCCGCAACCGCTGCGGCTACTGCACCTTCAGGTCAGATTCCCCCGACCCCCCCATCATTCCCCCAGGGGACGTCCTCAGGGATGTGAGGAAAGCCAGGGATATGGGGTGCACAGAGGCCCTCTTCACCTTCGGTGAGAATGCACATGAGGTCCCTGAGGTGATGGAGAAACTCGAAGAGCTCGGATTCAGTGATATGGTTGACTATGCCCATCACCTCTGCAGCGCCACACTGGACCTCGGTCTCCTGCCACACACAAATATGGGTGTGCTTGGCTACAGGGACCTCAGGAGGCTCAGGGAGGTGAACGCGTCCATGGGGCTCATGCTTGAGTCTGCAAGTCCCCGCCTGATGGAAAAAGAGGCGCACCGTGAAAGCCCGGGTAAGGACCCTGCCTTAAGAATAAAGATGATAGAAGACGCTGGGCGTCTTAAAATACCGTTCACCACAGGGATACTCGTGGGTATAGGTGAGACAGTGGAGGAGCGGGCCGAATCACTCCTTGAACTCAGGCGTATACAGGACAGGTACGGTCACCTGCAGGAGATAATAATCCAGAACTTCCGGGCGAAGCCAGGGATACCCATGGAGAACCACCCAGAGCCCTCACTCCTTGAAATGGTGAGGATGGTTGCGGTGGCAAAGCTCCTCTTTCCCGATGTGAGCATACAGGTGCCCCCAAACCTCAACAGGGAAACAGGTGAGGTCTTCCTGCTTGCAGGTGCAGATGACTGGGGTGGTGTTTCACCGCTGAGCAGGGACTATGTGAACCCGGAGGCCCCCTGGCCAGAGATAGATGAACTTCGAAGGCTCACAGAGTCTGCGGGCTTCACGTTAAAGGAGAGGTTACCGGTTTACAGGAAGTTCATCAACCGTGATTTTTTAAGTCCAAAGGTCATGGAGACAATAGAAAGGCTTTACCCTGAATTCCTTGTATGATGCCTATCTCTGAGAATTTATGGATCACTAAGGGGCTGGTTTATCCAACTGTTTTTAGATTATGGTTCTTCAACCACCGGGGCCTTTCATGCTTAATCTCAAGGTCTGATTTCTTCAAATGTTAGATTGTGTTTCTTCAACATCAGGGAGTATTATGGTTCCCTCAGAGGGATCCCCCAATTCAATGAAATTTCCCTCTGAATAGAGGAGGGCGACCAGTGCAGCCGTGAGGGCGTCCCTCTGGTGTATGCTCATGGTGGAGGTATCACAGAGTTCCATCTGTAGCCCTGCATTTTTCATCATCCCCTCTGCTGTCCTGGGGTGTGTCTCAATAACCTCCACCCCATGGGACTCAAGTGCCTCCCTTATCCTGATACCCCTCATGGTGAGCTCCCTCATCCCCCTCCAGGTCAACGGTAGAACACTGCCATACCTTCTGATCTCAAGGTCAGCCCTTCTGAAGTGGCCATGCCTGCTGCAGCTGCAGTCACTCCTGAGGCAGCAGCGCCCTCTGGGAAGTGAGAGTGGCGCGTCAACCGCCACTGTATCTGCGGATTTCACTGAATGGATTATCTCATCAAATGAGAAGACACTGAACACCTTCACTCTCCTACCATCTATTATGGCAACACCAGTCTCATTTCCATCAGATGCAGCCAGATCAACGCCTGCAACAGACACCGCTACCCCTCAGTGGACCCTTACATCCAGGACAACATGCCAGACACCCGGCGAGTACTTCTTTATAACATGTCTGTCAAGAACAGACACCCTCCGGGGGTGTGCTGCCCTTTCAATCCTCTTAATGGGTCTTGAGAACATTATATTCTCGGGAACAGTTTCATGGTAGTGTAAAACGCCCCCCTCATTGACGCATTCCATTGCAGCTTCAAGGAAGTGATGGGTGGTTCCAACATAACCCATTATAACCCGGTCAGCGTCCAGTTCAGGAGCGATGGAACGGCAGTCACCCAGGTGTGGTTTCACGACCCCCTCAACCCTGTTGAGTTCTATATTGGATTTAAGGAATTCAAATGAGTCAGGGTTTATCTCTATGGAGTGGACCCTCCCGGGGTTTGAGTGAACCGCCACCGGTATCGAAAAGTATCCTATACCTGCAAACATGTCAACAACGGTTTCGCCGTCCTCCACAACTCCAGGTATTCTGGCCCTCTCATTTATGTTACCCCTTGACCACATTACCCTGGAAAGGTCTATCCTGAAAAGGCAGCCGTTTTCCCTGTGTATGGTCTCGGTGCATTCACCTGCAAGGACCCTGACCCTGGGCTTCCTCAGAGGTCCACTTATCTCCTCAACAAGGAGAACACCCCTCACCCCCGGCATTTCAAGGAATCTTTCAGGGTCCTCAACATCCCTGTTTAGAACTATAATGTCCCCTATCCTCACCCATTTCATGTTTTCACTGCTATGGAGGGCTTTCTGAAAAATAAATCCATAAATGTTCTTCTTCATCAAAGTATTTAATGGCTTCTGTTGAAGGCAAAAAAGATAACTAGCATGAAATCCAATCCTTTATATATAAATTTGAGGGGTTTTTTTATGAGTAAGGTAAACCGTGATGAGATACTCAGCATCCTTGATGGATACAGCAGGGAAGACCTAACAGTTGCAACCCTTGGCAGCCACACATCACTTCACATACTCAACGGTGCAAAACAGGAGGGCTTCAGAACCGCTGTGGTATGTGAAAAGGGCCGGGAGGTACCATACCAGCGGTTCAGGGTTGCAGATGAATTCATAATTGTTGATAAGTTCAGTGACATTGTGAATGATGATGTTCAGGACAGATTAAGGTCCATGAACAGTATAATAGTCCCCCATGGATCATTTGTGGCCTACGCAGGCCTTGACCATATCGAAAACGACTTCTATGTCCCCATGTTCGGTAACAGAGACATACTGAGATGGGAATCCGAACGCGACCTTGAGAGGAAACTCATGAAGGAGGCGGGTATAAGGATACCCCTCAAGTACACTGACCCCGAAGAGATAGACAGACCGGTGATGGTCAAGTTCCCGGGGGCCAGGGGTGGCCGTGGATACTTTGTGGCGTCCAGTACAGAGGAATTCAACGATAAAATCGATTCAATGATTGAGAGGGGCTGGATAACCGAGGACGATGTTGATGATGCCCACATTGAAGAGTATGTATCAGGTACGAACTTCTGTATCCACTACTTCTACTCAATCATGAACGATGAAGTGGAGCTAATGGGTATGGACAGCCGCTTCGAGTCAAACATCGACGGCCTTGTGAGGATCCCTGCAAGGGACCAGCTCGAGATAAACCTGGACCCATCATATGTTATAACAGGTAACCACCCTGTTGCAATGAGGGAATCACTGCTTCCCCAGGCATTTGACATGGGCGACCGTATGGTTGAGGCAGCCAGTAAAATCGTGCCCCCCGGTATGAACGGCCCATTCTGCCTTCAGACCATGTGCACAGATAACCTGGAAATCGTTACATTCGAGATGAGTGCCCGTACAGATGGGGGAACAAATACCTTCATGCATGGATCCACCTACAGTTACCTCCTCCATGGGGAGGGGATGAGCATGGGGCGGCGTGTTGCAAGGGAGATAAAGGTGGCCTCAGAGACAGACCGCCTGCCTGAAATCATAACATAGCACCCCCACTTTCATTCTGGATCCATAAAATCCTGAAATGATAACCCCCTTAACCTTATTTTATTATAAAAAAATCGCAAAGTTTAATAAGGACCTCCAATTTATATAAGGTACAGAACTTTTATGTCCTCATGGACAGCCACTTATATCATAAAACACAATTAAGAACTGGAGCTGGTTTTTTATTATTTTTACTGAGGTGTATTTATGAAAGATGAAAAAACGCTGAAAGGCACCACAACTGTTGGCATAACATGCAAAGATGGAGTTGTTTTTGCCACAGAGAGAAGGGCCAGCATGGGCAACCTCATAGCCCACAAGGCCACAGACAAGATCTTTAAAATAGATGAACACATAGCAGCCACAATAGCGGGTTCAGTTGCAGATGCCCAGAGCCTCATGAAATACCTCAAGGCAGAGGCTGCCCTTTACCGCATGAGAAACTCAGAAAGGATAAGCATAGAAGCTGCAGCTGCACTTGCAGCCAACATACTTCACTCATCACGTTTCTACCCATTCATTGTCCAGACACTCCTCGGTGGTGTTGATGAAACAGGTGCAAAGATATACTCCCTTGACCCATCAGGGGGTATGATACCTGACAGGTTTGTATCCACAGGTTCAGGTTCACCTGTTGCCTATGGTGTGCTTGAGGACAGGTACACCGATGAACTCTATGTTGATGATGCGATTGACATCGCCATAAGGGCCATAAAGTCAGCCATGGAGAGGGACACCTATTCAGGCAACGGCATCCTTGTGGCGACTGTCACAGAGGAGGAAGGCTTCAGGATGCTCAGCCCAGAGGAAATCCAGAAAAGGCTTGAAGACCTCAACTGATTTTTTCCTGTTTTTAATCTGCAGTAAACGTCCCGTTTACTGTTGATCCCCTGTTTTTTAGAAGTGATCTTATGGTTTCAGAGATGCTTGAAGAAATCAAAAGGACAATAATGCAGAGACTTCCTGAGAGGGTCCAGGTTGCAAAGGTGGAATTTGAGGGACCCGAGGTCGTCATTTACACCAAGAACCCTGAGATAATAACCGAGAACGGTAACCTCATAAGGGACATTGCAAAGGACATACGTAAGAGGATAATAATAAGGTCCGACCGTTCGGTCCTCATGGACCCTGAGGAGACCATAAGGAGGATCCATGAGATAGTACCTGAGGAGGCGAAGATAACCAACATATCCTTTGACGATGTCACCTGCGAGGTCATCATCGAGGCAAGAAAACCCGGGCTCGTCATAGGTAAATACGGCTCAACATCCAGGGAGATAGTCAAGAACACTGGATGGGCCCCCAAGATACTGAGAACACCGCCAATATCCTCTGAAATAATAGAGAGGATACGCAGAACCCTCAGGAAGAACAGTAAGGAAAGGAAGAAGATTCTGCAGCAGCTTGGAAATAGAATACACCAGAAACCAAAATATGAGAATGACTGGGCACGGCTTACAGCCATGGGTGGCTTCAGGGAAGTGGGGAGATCCTGCCTCTACCTCCAGACCCCCAACAGCAGGGTCCTCCTTGACTGTGGTGTGAACGTTGCCGGTGGGGATGACAGAAACTCCTACCCCTACCTCAATGTCCCTGAATTCACACTGGACAGCCTGGACGCGGTAATAATAACCCACGCCCACCTTGACCATTCAGGGTTCCTGCCCTACCTCTACCACTACGGATACGATGGGCCCGTGTACTGCACAGCCCCAACCAGGGACCTCATGACGCTCCTGCAGCTTGACCACATAGACATAGCCCACAGGGAGGACGAACCACTTCCATTCAACGTTAAACACGTGAAGAAGAGCGTTAAACATACCATAACCCTGGATTACGGTGAGGTGACCGACATAGCACCGGATATACGGCTGACACTCCACAATGCAGGCCACATCCTGGGATCGGCAATGGCCCACCTCCACATAGGCGACGGCCAGCACAACATGGTCTACACAGGGGACTTCAAGTATGAGCAGAGCCGGCTCCTTGAACCAGCAGCCAGCAGGTTCCCGCGAATTGAAACCCTGGTGATGGAGAGCACCTACGGTGGACACGAGGACGTGCAGCCACCAAGGACACGGGCAGAGAAGGAACTTGTGAAAACAATCTACTCCACCCTTAAAAGGGGCGGTAAGATACTCATACCGGTATTCGCGGTTGGAAGGGCCCAGGAACTCATGATAGTCCTTGAGGAGTACATAAGGACAGGTATAATCGATGAGGTCCCGGTATACATAGACGGTATGATCTGGGAGGCCAACGCAATCCACACGGCAAGACCCGAGTACCTCAGCAAGGACCTCAGGGACCAGATATTCCACATGGGCCACAACCCCTTCATCTCAGAGATCTTCCATAAGGTCAATGGTATGGATGAGCGCAGGGAGATCGTTGAGGGAGAACCCTCAATAATCCTGTCAACATCAGGTATGCTGACAGGCGGGAACTCCCTGGAGTACTTCAAGTGGCTCTGCGAGGACCCCAAGAATTCACTGGTATTTGTGGGCTACCAGGCCGAGGGCTCCCTTGGTAGGAGGATCCAGAAGGGGTGGAAGGAGATCCCCCTAAAGGATGAGGAGGACAAGATGCGGGTCTACAATGTGAAGATGAACATAAAGACCATTGAGGGTTTCAGCGGTCACTCAGACAGAAGACAGCTCATGGAATACGTGAAGAGAATCTCACCCAAACCTGAGAAGATACTGCTCTGTCACGGTGATAACTACAAGACCCTTGACCTTGCATCCAGCATCTACAGGACGTACCGCATCGAAACAAAAACACCGCTGAACCTTGAAACGGTGCGTATACAGTGAGGCTAACTATTTAGATGACCTTAAACTATTCTTTAGTGGTGATTGAATGGTAACCTATTCAGAATCCGGCGTGGATATAGACCTGGAGGAGCTGACCGTATCACGCTTAACCTCCCGGCTTAAGGACACACTCAGATACTGTGATGTTATAAGCGGGGCCGGCCACTTCGCGGCCCTGGTCAGGATGGGTGATGTGGCCATAGCCATGAGCACCGACGGTGTCGGTAGCAAGATACTGGTCGCTGAGATTATGAACCGGTACGACACCGTGGGGATTGACTGCATCGCAATGGTGGTAAACGATATACTCTGTGTGGGCGCAAGGCCGGCGGCACTCGTTGACTACCTCGCCGTTGAAGAACCAGACCCTGATGTTGCTGATGAGATAGGTAAGGGCCTTGCAAGGGGTGCTGAAATCGCAGAGGTGGCCATAATAGGTGGTGAGACAGCCTCACTACCCGGTATAATCAGAAACCTTGACCTTGCAGCCACCGGGATCGGTTTTGTGGATGTGGACCGCATAATAACCGGTGAGAATGTGGGGGAGGGTGACGCTGTTATAGGCCTTGAAAGCAGCGGCATACACAGTAACGGCCTGAGCCTTGCCCGTAAGGTGTTCTTTGATGAGCTGAAACTCTCAGTGGACGATGAAATGCCAGGCTCCACTAAAACAGTGGGCGAGGAACTCCTTGAACCCACAAAGATTTACGTGGATCCAGTAATGAGGCTCCTTGATTCAGGGGTGAGTGTCCATGGCCTTGCCCACATAACAGGAGGGGGCTTCGGAAACCTCAAGAGACTCAACAGGGACGCCGGATACCATCTTGATTCCCTGCCAGAACCACAGGAGATATTCAGGACCATCCACAAAGCAGGGGTTGATATAACAGAGATGTACAGGGTTTTCAATATGGGTGTTGGCTTCTGTGCTGTTGTCAGCCATGATGACCTGGACGACGCCCTTGACGTCCTTGGTGACGGCGCCCACCATATCGGTAACGTAACACCCAGGAAAGCGGAGGTTGCCCTTAAAACTTACACCGGTGAATCAATAAAACTTTAGGAGGACTCTTATGAGGATAAGTGCTGAAGAGGAAGTTAGAATCATAAAGGAAATACTCACCGCCATGGAGGTTCCAGAGGAGGTTTCAGAGATAGTGGCTGATGTTACCCTGGACGCTGACCTGAAGGGTTTCAGTTCACATGGAATCGGTCGTTTCCCCCAGTACGTTGAGGGGCTGCGATGTGGGACAATAAAGCCCCACGGTGATATAACCATTGAAAGGGAAACCCCCTCAACGGCCCTCATAAACGGTAACCACATGTTCGGACACTTTGTTGCCTGCAGGGCAATGGAACTTGCAATTGAAAAGGCCAGGGATACCGGCGTCGGGCTTGTTGGTGTCCATGACTCAAACCACTTTGGTGTTGCCGGATACTACTCGGACATGGCGGTCATGAACGACATGATAGGGGTTGTGATAGCAAATACAGAGCCTGCCGTGGCACCCATAGGTGGCAAAACACCCATCCTGGGAACAAACCCCGTGGCCATAGGGATCCCATCAAACAGGCACTATGTCTCGGTTGACATGGCAACCTCAGCATCCGCCAGGGGCAAACTCCTGGAGGCCGCCAGGAAGGGTGAGAGTATACCCGAAAACATAGCAATGGACGCCGATGGAAACCCCACAACCGACCCCGAACTTGCCCTTAAGGGATCCATACTCCCCTTCGGTGGCCATAAGGGTTATGCGCTTTCATTCATGATAGAGATCCTGGCAGGTCCCCTTGTGGGGGCTGCCTTTGGAGCTGCGGTGAAGGGAACAGCGAACCCCCGGGAGATGTGCACCAAGGGTGACCTCATGATGGCCATAGACCCCTCAAAGATGGTCGACCTCCAGGAATTCAAATCCAGCGTGGATGAATTCATCGAGGAGGTTAAATCATCCGGGGACGTCCTCATACCCGGTGACATTGAGGCCATGAACATAAAGAGGGGGCGTGAAGAGGGAATAGAGGTGGATGAAAAGCTCCTTCAAAGGCTGAATGAAATATCAGAGGAACTCGGCCTGGACCTCAAAATTAAGGGGTTATGAAGTTGGATAGCAGCAGGGCTGTTTACGAGGGTATGAAGGAGGCGGGGATAGACTTCGCGGTCAGCGTCCCCTGTGTGAACCTCAGGTTCGTCCTTGAAATGGTGGACACTGATCCGGAAATCAGACACGTGCCTGTTACACGTGAGGAGGAGGGCTTCGGTGTTGCAGCCGGCGCCTACATGGCCGGCAAGACCACAGCCATGCTGATGCAGAACTCAGGTCTCGGTAACTCCGTGAATGTCCTCGCATCACTCTACAGCCTCTACCATATCCCCATAACAATGATTGTAAGCCACAGGGGGACAAGGGGTGAGTTCATGGAGGCCCAGGTCCCCATGGGAAGGGCCACGACCGATATACTGGATGTCCTCAAAATACCCTACAGTACCCCTGAAACACCCCCAGAGGCAAGGGAATCCATAGTGGAACTCACAGAACTTTCACTCAAAAAGAGGCACCCTGTGGCTGTGCTCCTTGAGGTTGCCTACTGGTGATAACATGCTCACAAGAATTGAAGCCATAGAAAGGATCGTGGAGGTCCTTGATGATGAAATCGTGGTATGCAACCTGGGTTTCCCATCAAGGGAGCTCTACAGTATCAAGGATTCGTCAAGACATTTCTACATGCTTGGATCCATGGGTATGGCATCCTCCATTGGACTTGGCCTTGCCCTCTCACAGGATAGGAGGGTTGTGGTACTTGATGGTGATGGATCCATCCTCATGAACCTGGGGGGACTGGTAACAGCCGCTGTCCAGGCACCCAAAAACCTCGTCATAGTCCTCCTGGACAACAGGTGCTACGGGAGCACAGGTTCCCAGTGCACCTACTCCGATCTCATAGACCTGGGGGATGTTGCCGGGTCAATGGGATTCAATGTTATCAGATTCCACGAGGAACCTGACTTTAAAAGGGTCCTTGAGGAGGACGGGCCAGTTTTTGCCCATGCGCCTGTAAAACCTGGTAACGCGGATGTCCCTGTCATAGATTTAAGCCCTGAGGAGATAATTGAGAGGTTCATGGATGAGGTGAGATCCTAGGACCTCCTCCCTGTGTATGTGGCGTAGAAACCATCTGTATCTGCATAAACCGTGTGGAACCCGAATTCCTCGGCTATTTTTATTGTCCTCTTTATGTAATCCCTTCCCCATGCAGTTATGGCCTCTGCACACTCCATTGAATACCACCTGAACCTTGAGTAACCGTAGACCCCGTACATGGTGTTTGCAAGCCTCTTGAGGGCCTCCTGCTGTACATTGAGTATCTTTCGCTCCATGGGGTCATCTGAGCGCTTCATCTCCCCCTTGATTCTGACCCTCTCAGAGAGTATCTCGCCTATAACCGACGGTACAAAACCTGCTGGCTCCTTACGGAACCTGTAACCGTATTCTGGTGCAACGTGGCAGTCACAATCTTTCTCATCGGTGAGTGTGTCCGGGGATATGTTCTTTGAGATTATTATGCTGGGGTATAGGCTGCGGAAGTCGAACTGGACTATGTTCTCATGGAGGCCCCTCTCAGGTTCCTTAACATACCCTCCAACGGCCCTGCGACCCCTTCTCTTTGAGAACTCTGAGTGTGATGGTTTGTTTGGTACGAGTTCGCCGTACTGGTATGCCTTCCTTACAAGGAACCATTCGGCCTGCTGTCCTGTTGCCATGCGGGATATGTCAAAGAGGGGCTGGCCAACTATACGGGTGAGCTCCATGTTGAGGGGGAGGATCTTCTCTGCGATCCGGTAGGTTGCAACGACGTCATCAAGGGAGTACCTGAAGAGTTCATCCCTCAGCTCCTCCCGGTCCCAGTACTCCCAGAGCTTATCGCCGGGAAGGTCCAGCTTCTCCTCCCCGAAGAGTTCCTGGTAGACCCTCTCAAGTGTGTAGCGGTCAAGGTTCATGTACCTCCTCATCACAGGGTAGAGGTCCACGTGCACCGTTCCCTTTATGGCTGTTGCGTTTGCAAATCCCCTCCTCATGGTCTTTATCCTTGAGCCATCCCATCCAAGGTCAAGTTCCACCCCAAGGATCTCGGCCCTCCTTGATAGGTAGGGGAAGTCGAAGTTGTCGGAGTTGTAGCCCACAAGGATGTCGGGTTTTTTCTCCCTGACGATTTCAGCGAACCTCTCAAGGATTGCCGCCTCATCATCAACCATTTCAACGAAGTCCAGGTGTTCGCCCCTAGTTGATATCACCGATTCAACACCCATGTTACCGGCAATTCCAACCATCACTATCTCATCATTTTCAGGGTCAGGCATCCCATGGGGGTTTCTCACCTCAATGTCGAAGCTGAGGATGTCCAGCTGGGGGAAGCCAGAATCGGATGTTTCTATCCCATCGGTTATCTCAATTATCCTCACATCATCTGATGTGACGGAGGGTGCCGAATCCACCTCCACGCCATTGAATTCTATCCCTGACATTGGAACGATTGACCTGTCAATGAGGTACCTCCGGTAGAAGGGGATGTCATGTTCCCTTATATCCGCAACGGATTCAAGGTTCCTTATCCTATCCCTTAACTTCGGAACCTCCTGGGGGTGCCTGAATTCTATCCTTATAACCTCCACCGGTTTTCCAAGGTCCCCTCGCTCTGTGACCTCAAGTTTTTCCAGTCCCAGTTCAGCGAGGTCATCCAGGCACCTCTCTGTATCGGTGGGGATTGCATAGATGTATGGCCTGAATGAACTGTCATATGCGATGATTGGCTCATTTCCTGACTTGTCCTTACCAAAGAGCCTGATGACGGGCATCTCATCGACCGTTAGGTAGTCGATGTCAAGGAGCACCATGCTGTATCTTTCCATGGAGTTTACTCTGTTGTGTGGGACTAATAAAATGTTCTAGGAATGAAGGGGTTATCCGTTTTAACTGGCTTGCCAGACCAGTATGCCATAGTATCAAAAGATATTAAAAAATGTGAACACAGAGCAGTTGACTTGTAAAAACACCTGCAAAATCTCGACTTGAACAACTTCTAAAACAAAACGGAACAAGAAAAAAATCAGATAAAAACTATAGATCCCTTTCATGTCAAAATGAATAAGACACCATTGAGTTAGAGTTTCTGTGAACAGACAATACATCCCATTACAAATCGATAAAGATGTTAAGCCCTTGCTGAAGAATTACAGTAAAGAACGTGAAAAATTACGTGATGTAAGCATTATCGCTTCCTCCTTTGGCAATAAACCATACGCTCCTCCTGGTGGAGTGTAAGTACCGCAGATACAGACTCAAACAAAGACGTTATGTGATGAAATGCCAATTTATCACTGGGAAAATCATTCCAATGCCAATTTAAAGAAACACTCAATGCAATCTCATTTGCATTACAAAGAAAGAGATATTAACACTTCATGCATGCTTTGCATGGATTTTTTGTAAGTTTTTAATGAAAATCATGAACATGGGATGTTAGAGATCTAAGAGAAAATGTAAGTGACGAAGATCTTATCTAATAAATTTTAATATTAAATTTGTGTTATATAATGGGATTTATGTTTTTCGGTCCTCAATTGGATAATAATATTTTTATATGATTTTATAATCAACTTTATTTTGCTGGAGGTGTTTTTTATGAGAAAGTTTCTGTTCTTTATGATGGCTGTCTTGTGTTTCTATCTTATAGGTAATTCTTTCGCTCTAAGTTTATCATATGATGAGGTTTGTGACGCCTCTAAGATGATAGGAAACTATACAGCATCACAGAACCGTATACCATCAATGGTTGTGGTTAATGGGAAGAATATAACATCAGACAATTATTTGTATGCGGCGTCCTCCACTGTCCTGAACCTTAATCAGGGCAAAAGGACCGGTATATCATTACCTGATTATAATCCTCCTACTAATCCGAGTGGGGCGGCAACAGGAACACTCTACAAAAGCGGATATTTGCAGGCGGCCCAGAACATCAAAAACTTCATGGAATCCAATGGCAGGTCGCCGAATTATGCCAACACAGCCATTGGGCAAGTGCGCTACGAAAGCCTGATCTACGCCTATGCAAGGATAATAAACTTCTACAACAGCACAGGCAAACTACCAGACCACATTACAATACAACAAATAACAAAAAAAGAAGGAACCATCACAAGGCCACGGGCCGACTACACCTACAAAATCGAAGGTTACACCACCTATTTCATGGATAAGAGCACAGGTTCCATCCAGTCATGGCAATGGGACCTTGGAGACAACACAACAAGCACTGAAAGGAACCCAACACACACCTACAAAGCAGGAACATACACCGTAACCTTAACCGTCCGGGGTTATGGTGTCACATCCACTAGGACGATGATGTTGGAGGTTATGCTTGCGACAATTCATGTTAATTCAACAGCAGTAACGTTTTTGGGACAAACTTTAAACTTAACCTTTAAAATGCCTCTTAACAATACAGCCAAATGGATTAGTATAGGGGCTATGGCTACAGGCCCATTCAATGAGACAGTATTCCTTGTGGAGGATGGTGTAGCATATAAACTGGCAGAGCTAACCAACCCATTCTATCAGGTGAACAGGCAAAGTCAAAGGGAAATTGTCTGGACCGCCACCGCAGGACTGAACAGACTCATAGAAATCTGCACAAAACTCGGACTCGACGAACTCGAAACAATAAATGAATACCTCAACAACTTCAACCTAACAGAACAAGAAAAGAACTTCATCCTAACAAACCATGGAAGATGCATAGACATCCTCCAAGTCAGCATAGAATATCCTGGCGAAGAAAGTGTCACAATAGCCAACATAACATTCCCAGGGAACCGATCAACAAGGACGCTCCTACTACTCTACACAAACGGCTACTACATACACCCGCCAGGAGAAACCGGGCCCAACATAATAATAAATGACACCCTAACCTGGGAAGCCAGCAACTATGACGCCATTATAACCTACACCATAGCCACCAAAAAAATAACAAACCAGACACTACAATACTGGCTAAACAAAGAATACCCTCCAGGACCATTAAAAGCAGCCTACGGACTATTCCTCGCAGGCCTCGAAACAATATACCTCCACGACACAATCGCAGACCAAGCAGCCGCAAAATACAACACAACATGGACAAGAACCAGGCCAGCGATGGTCTCAGCAGGAGACCACAGCCCAGCGACATGGATAAGCTTGGAATGCAACCACAACATGGGAGTGAAAGCCAACGGAACAACACAAAACCTGAAAGCATTCAACTACGCAAGGACATCCACAATAAACCCAATAGAATACTATGTTATGGAAGCCTTATTCCCAGGATCAGACCCCACAACCGCCCCAATAACAGGAATAGGCCAGAAACTACTCAATGGAGAGCCACTAGACATCCTCGAAACCGAAAATTATACGCTAATCACTGACAACCAAGGAAGATACATCATAATAGACCATAAAACAGGAATGGTCAGAGACATAATCTACAATCTTATGGGAGCATACTGCTACTACCACCAACAAACAGAATGGGCCCAAGAACTTGGCCGAACCATAATGTCCTCTGAAAGGTTAAAGTCACTCTTGGATGGTAATGGCACAGTAAATCTTGAAGGTTTAAGGGATAGTGTGGGAAAAGCCTTCATGGGTCTTATAGTTTCAATGCGACTCGCCCTACATAACCCCATGACCTTTGTTGAAATCATCAGTTATGGCCTGGTGGGTCAGGGCCTCATAGGAGTTAACATAGCAGCATACGCAACAACAATAGCCTACATAAACTCCAAACTCAACAACATTACAGGCAGCATCAAAGAATTTATCGTGGAACATCAAACATACATTTCAAATGATTTTGTTGAATATATGCTTCCAGCAGTAATATATGTATTATCGAAATCTGGTGGTGGGGTAATACTTCAGCCAGTTGGTTTGTGTATGGCTATAGGCAATGGGATACTCGATTTTAGGGATCATTATCTCCCAGAGGAATATTGGAAATATATTGCATATCATCGTACATGGGCTCATGGTTATGAGCTTAGGGCTTATGTTGGTGAGGATCATTGTATACACTATATTGAAATACCGAAGGACCCTGATGGTACTCTACGGTGGGATGAAACAGTATATATTTAAGGTGGTGGTTTGTTTGGATTGATAAGCTTTATGTGCTGATTATCTAGGTGTTGGTTTCAGTGGCAGATCTACTAAGTTGTGTTTGGTTTTGGCTTTAAGGTGATTTGTGGTGGGGTGATTGGAGAAAAAGGATGGGTGGTTCTATGTTAGGTTTAAGAATAATCATAGGCTGTATACTTTTTATGTTAGTATTTGTAGGTTGTATATTACTGATATTAGGAGGTTTAGGAGAACGGGAAAAGAGGTTGGATTTTCTCTTATATGGGGTTATAGGTGGTGTGTTGCTTGCCATTGGATCTTTTTTCCTTGGGGGGGATGTGGGGGCTTTCACATTCCTCATAATCTCTTTCATCTTCTTAAATAAGATAGGGAAACTTAAGATGGAATGGTTAGCCAAATCCTCCATAATACTAGCATACATCTTTGCTTTAACAATGATAATCTTAGACAGAATATTAATAGGTATTTTTGCTCTGATAGTCGCAACCCTTTTAATCAAAGAATCCAAGACTTCAGTATGAAGGATCCCATTGCATACAACATGGAATGCCGAAGAACCCTGATGGTACTCTACGGTGGGATGAAGCAGTATATTGTTAGTGAGGAGGGTCTTTTTTGGATTATGAATCTTTGTTTGGGAAGGTTTATTTTCTTATTTGTGTTGATATTATTTTATATTTTGTTGGGATTAGGCATTTTAATGGTTTGGTTCCAATAGCGGCCCTTTTAGCCGTGTTTATTTATTTCCTTTTATTCTGGTTGCACTTCTTCGTGGATGAGTTGAAGGGAAAAAAAGAAGAAATAAGATGGATGATGGCCATAATCCTTGCATTAATTATATTCGGAACATAAAGAGGAGTTATCATGTTGCCAAGATGAAGGGGGATGTTAAGGTTTTTTCATTTAATAGACCATAAAACAGGAATATTATGGGAGCATACTACCACCAACAAACAGAACTAGCCAAAAAACTTGGGAATGAAATTTTGAATGGGAGTGGTTGGTGGAAATTTATTGGTGTTGCTGGTGTTTCAACAGCCGAGGCTGCTGTGCTTGAACTGGGTGTGCTTTCAGCCCCAGAAACCCTTGGTTTGAGTTTGGCTGTTACCCTGGCCGCATATATTATCATGGAGCATCCTGAATGGCTACCATACATCAAAGACGCCACAATAATGACACTACTACTAACACCAGGTGGCATACCTCTTGCTATGGCGTATGCATGGTTGAGTAAGGATGCTACATACTTTGAATTACTTTTAAAGAAGATAACGGATCCTAATGAAGTCTTGGATAATGTGATAAAAGAGCTTCAGAATAGTTTAGATCCAAATAGTTTAATAGGACCCGATGGGAAAAGAGGAGATATTCTCGGGTTTTTCCGTGATAGATATGTGAGGTTCTATAACTCTCTTAAGAGGGGAGATATTGTGGGTGTTGTGAAATATGGTATTGAGCTTATTGCTGGAGGAATAACGGTTGGTTCGTGGGCGGTGAGTGGCTTTAAGGAATTTGTGAAGGCTGTTCTTGAAAAAGAAACTGGGGGAGATTAAATTGGATTTAAATGCAGTCATATTATTTATATTTCTATTAAGTGTAGTCTTCATTTTCATAGAATATTCTCTAGGAAAAATCGCGTTGGGATTAATTGAAAAAGAAGAGTATGAAAAAGCCATAAATGTCTATAGGCTCCTCATATCAAAAACTGAGAAAGATTTATTCAACATAGGATTCTGTTTCACCCAAAACAAAGAATACCAAAAAGCTTTAAAATATTATGACAAGGCATTAAAAATAAATCCGGAATATGCAGAAGCATGGAACAACAAAGGAATAATACTAAAAGAACTTAAAAAATACAAAAAGGCGCTAAAATGCTACAACAAAGCCCTAGAAATAAACCCTGAACTTATAGAAGCATGGAACAACAAAGGAACAACCCTCCAGGAGCTGGGCAAATATGAAGAAGCACTAGAATGCTACAACAAAGCCCTAGAAATAAACCAAAAAAGCATTGAAACATTAACTTACAAGGGAATAACATTATCCAAAATCGGCAAATACAAAAAAGCCCTAAAATGCTTCGACAAAGCACTCAAAATAGACCCAAAAAACAAACTATTACACAAAACCAAAGCAGCACTTCACAAAAAACTTAAAAACCAAGAAAAAGCCTGATGTTACAACCTCGAAAATGTCGCAATGATGACCATACTACTAACACCAGGTGGTCTGCCAACATTCATCACCTACACATTACTAACAGGAGACACAGAACCAATACAAAACTATCTTGAAATACTATCAAGACAGTCAGACGGATGGACCCGTAGAATGGTAAATGAGTATAGAGAAGCCGTAGATACTCTAAGGGCGGTTAGCAGTGGTAGTGTTGGTGGCGATCCCGACGATATAGAAAGGGCTATAAATAATTTAGGTAAATTCATGAGGGATGAATGGGAGCTGTTCAAGGAGGCTTTAAAGGATGGATGTTGTGGGCGCCATAAAACATGGAGGCACTATAATAGGCACCGGGATGGGCGTTGCGGCCCTCTTAGCATATGAGAATCGCGAGATGATAGAAGCATGCATACTAGGATTCAAAAACTACCTGGAAAAGAAGTTGAGAGAGGCTGGAGCATGAACCCCCTTAAGAAGATAAAGGATTGGATGGCCAGGGAAAAGGCTGGATGGCACCTCAGCGGCGGCAGATCAAGCCTAAAACAGGGAAATACAAAGAAGCTCTTGAGGAGTTTGAAAAGGCTTTTAAGGCATGTCCAAATGACCCAGAAGTTCTATACTACAAGGCACTGACACTATTGAAATTCAAAGGACTTGAAGAGGCATTAAAATTTTGCGATAAAGTGCTCCAAAACAACCCAAAACTTACAGAAGCATGGATAGATAAAGGAATAGTATTAAATGAAATTAGAGAGCATAAAAGAGCATTAGAATGCTACAAAAAAGCACTAAAGATAAACCCCACTGAATACAGAGGATGGTACGGCAAAGGATTTACATTATCCAAACTCAGAAACTTTGAGGAGGCCCTAAAATGTTATGACAAAGCACTAAAGATAAACCCCCAATTTGCAGATGCATGGAACAGCAAAGGAGTAGTCCTTAAAGAACTTAAAAAATACAAAAAGGCACTAAAATGTTTCGAAAAGGCCATAGAGCTAAATCCAAAAAATTATAGAGCTTGGGGAAATAAAGGAATAACATTACATAACCTTAAGATATATGAAGAAGCATTAAAATGTTATGACAAAGTTCTCCAATTAAATCCACAAGATGATAAAGCTTGGAACAACAAAGGAGTAGTCCTTGAAGAACTTAAGAGATATGATGAGGCATTGGAATGCTATGAAAAGGCACTAAAAATAGATCCAGAAGACGATGGAACATGGGCTAACAAGGGAGTACTCCTCAGGAAACTTGGAAAATATGAGGAGGCACTGGAATGTTTTGAAAAAGCCCTTGAAATAAACCTAGAATTCTCAGATGCATGGAAATGGAAAGGAATAATCCTGGAAGACCTCAAAAAACCAGAGGAATCCCTGAAATGCTACAAGCAAGCCCTCAAACTAAACCCCCCAAAACAAAACACTACAAAAACTTGGAAAACACCAAAAAGCCAAAAAATCCTACAAAAAAGCCCTGAAAATAGACCCACAATACAAAAAAGCCAAAAAGCCCTGAAAGAACTCCAAATGAAAGGCTAAAGTCACTCCTGGGTAATAGCACAGCAAACCTTTGAAGGCTTAAAGAACAGCGCGAGAAAAGCCTTCAAGGGACCTTATTAGCCCAATACAACCCGCCCCACACAATCCCATGACCCTTGTTGAAATCATCAGTTATGGCTTGGTGGGTCAGGGCCTCATAGGAGTTAACATAGCAGCATACGCAACAACAATAGCCTACATAAACTCCAAACTCAACAACATTACAGGCAGCATCAAAGAATTTATCGTGGAACATCAAACATACATCCCAAAGGATATTCTAGATGCAGTAGGTGTGGTTGATGGCTGTTATTTTATGTTAGAAGGAGGATCTTTTGTGGCAACTGGATTTAGCCTTGTTTTTTGTATTATTGCAGAAGGGGATTTAATTCTTAATATAAGGGATCATTACCTACCTAGGGAATACTGGAAGTATATCCCTTCATCGTGGCCCAATATATGGATACAAACTGGAGGCATACATTGGTGCGGATAATTGTATACACTACAAGGAGATTCCTAAAAATCCAGATGGTACGCTAAGAGAGAATGAAACAATATGTATTTAGGAGGGGGTTGTATGATTGAAAGGTCTGAAAAAGGTGAAAGAAAATTTGATATACTTTTTATGGTTACTTTCATAATCTTTTTCCTTGAACTGTTATATTTAAACAGCCCAAAGGTTGAGTTGACTGACTGGTTAGTCGTGGGGCTCCTTTTCGTTTTATTGTATTTTTTCAGAAAAAAAGAAGATTGGATAATTCGCCATCAAGAGGCAATCAGAATTTTTGGGCTAATGATGCTCGCAATTCTTACGATTAGAATCCTTAAAACATGAAAAAAACCTTATGTAAACCCTATACTAACAGATAAATAAAGAATCAACCCCTAATAGGTTCCGCTGCAAGCATAGGATGCCTATCAGAATCATGAGACGATAAAAACTTGCATACTAGGACCCAACGATTACATGAAAAAGAAGTTGAGAGAGACTATAGCATGGACGTGATAGAGAAGATCATGGACGGGATAGCCGCTGCAAAGACAGAATGGCACTATAGCGACGGCTATCAACACTCAAACAAGGAGATGCAAAGAAGACGTCAAAAAATTCATCATAGGGCATCAAAACATACATTTCAATGAATATTGGTAATCTTTTGCTTTGGCTTTTGGGAGGTGTGTTAGCCAGGAGTGGTAGTGTAGTACTTCAGCCACTTGGGATGTGTATAATTATGGGTAACGCTATACTTACTGTTAGGGATCATTATCTCCCAGAGGAATACTGGAAGTATGTATCGTATCATCCAAGGCCATTCTATGGTTATGAGGTTAGGTATGTTGGTGAGGATCATTGTATACACTATATTGAAATACCGAAGAACTCTGATGGTAGTTTGAGGTGGGAGGATGCTCGATACATTAGGCTTCTTTATTATATTGCGGTTATTTTGTCATCTTTCACGTTCCAGTAACTTTGCTGGCCATTAGATCATGCAGTGATGAGGCACAGGTCAGATTATTGTTAGTGTTTCTTTTAATGATAAATTTTGTACTCCTATTATCTTAGGTCTAAGAGAGCGTTTAAAGGCGAAGAAAGGGGCAATCGAAACCCTCACGTTTATTTACTACTTATAATTGTTCTTCCAGGTGCTCCTGCTTAACAAAACACGGGAGACATGTAAATGAATTATCATAACTAACATGATGTGCAATTATCATGATGCTGTAATATTACGAAATAACCGGAATAAGCATGACACTTTATGTTCACTGGTTCTCCTCAGCAGCTGATTCTCCAATCCGGTAGGCCTCAAGGGCTGCGTAGGCAAGCCCCAGGACCAGTGGCCCAACTATGAACCCGGCAACACCCCATACAACCGGGCCGCCAAGGAAACCCACAAGGAATATCATGGGGTGTATATCAGCATACTTACCTGAAAGCTTTGGCCGGAGGTATATGTCGATTGTGCTGAGGAATATCCCGAATATGAGGACCAGAACCCCCCTGAGGATATTCCCGGTCACCAAGTCATAGATGGCGAGGGGGGTGTAGGCCGCCCATGGACCTATAACCGGTATGAGCTGAAATATCCCTGTTATTATACCGAGGACTATGGCGTAGGGGTAGCCCAGGAGGTGAAAGCCAACCCCTGCCATGATGCCTATGAGGAGTGCTGTGAGGAAGTGGCCATAAAATATGCTCATGAGAACACGTTCTGTCTCAGAGGCCATCCTCCTCATGAAGGGCCTGGCTTCAGTGGGTATGAGGCCCCTTATATATGAAAGGAGCCTTTCACCATCCCTTGCAAAGTAGAATGTTGATGAGAGGAATATGAAGAGCTGCAGGGCTATCATGGGGACTGACTGTATCACATCAATCACATAGTTGAGGGATCCGCTCAGTACGTCGGTTAGAATACCCCTCAAAGCCCCCAGGGTGCCCCCGGAACTCTGGAGCTGTCCCGGAAGGTAGGGGATATCAAAGCCCCTTGCAAGGGTTATGAGTGAGGGGGTGGAGTTTATGAGGGAATCCACGGTGAAAACCACTATACCAACAAGGGGCATTATAACAAGGATCATGGCGATGATTATGGAGACCGAGAGGTAGGGTATCCTCTCATTTATCCTTAAAGCCACCGGCCTTACAATGTAGGCGAATACAGCCCCCAGGAAGAGCATGGTCCAGATGGGATAGATTACAATGGCCGATAGAAGTATCAGTGCAAGTACAAGGAATGAAGCAGATGTGATGGTGCCCCTGAGCCTCTCAATCATGAAACCACCACATTACCAGCTGATTCTCCGGCCGGCAGCGTCCCTCCTGTACCTGCCAAATTCACCGACACCCCGTAATTCATGGTCCCAGAAGACAGGGCCCTCGGCACAGACCCTCCACCCTGTCCCATCAAGGCAGCACTGGCCGCAGATACCCACGGCACACTTCATGTACCTCTCAAGGGAAAACTGGGCCGGTATTCCCCTCTCATCAAGCACCGCCTTCACATGGAACATCATGGGTTCTGGACCGCACACAGCCGCCATGTCATATTCTCCATCCATTTCAGAAAGGCGTTCATGTGCAAATCCCTGAAACCCGCAGGTTCCATCATCTGTACATGTATGGATATTAACACCTGCATTCTCAAGTCTCTCTGTGAAGAGAAGCTCATCTGCTGTCCTTGCAGCCACAACCGCATCCACATTCATGCCCCGCTCCACAGCCTCCTCTGCAAGGGCTGCCAGGGGTGCCATGCCTATCCCGCCGCCCACAAGGATCAGGTTTCTTCCCATGAGTTCAAAACCCCTTCCATAGGGTCCCCTGACCCCCAGGAGGTCTCCCTCGCCCAGTTCATGGACCGCTGATGTGAATTCACCAACCCTCCTTATGGATATGCCTATCTCAGACCTCTTATGGTCAATGAGTGAGACTGACATGGGTTTCTCGTCTCTGAAATTCCAGACCATGACGAACTGTCCGGGCACTATTTCGCTCCTGAAGTCCCAGTCAAATATGAAGGTCTTGACGGTCTCAGATTCCTCAACTATTCCCCTAATTTCAAGAACCTCTGGAACATTTCCCATGAAATCACACCCCCTCATGGGCCAGGCCAACCATCTCATCAACCGATGAGAAACCCTCCTCAATCATGAACCTTTCAAGGCCCCTGCATATCCTCATGAAGATCTCGGGGCCATCATACATTATGGCTGTACCCACCTGAACGGCCACTGCACCTGCAAAGAGAAATTCGACCGCGTCCCTGAAGTCCCTGACGCCACCGGCGCCGATTAGCGGGATCTCAACATTGCGGTAAACATCATAGACGCACCTTACAGCCACGGGTTTTATGGCGGGACCCGACATTCCCCCAAAGGCATTGGAGATTACAGGTTTTGCTGTTTTTATATCGATCTTCATCCCGGGGCCAAGGGAGTTTATGAGGGTCAGGGCATCTGAACCTGCGTTTTCGGCACTTTTTGCTATCTCAACGATGTCTGTAACGTTTGGTGTGAGCTTGGTGGATACCGGCACGCCCACGGCGTCCTTTACAGCCGAGACCACCCTGAATGTCAGCCCGGCATCCTGTCCTATGGAAGCCCCGCAACCAGCCATGGCATGGGGACAGGAGACATTGAGTTCGATCATGTCCACGTATTCCTCCACTGAAGCCGCCACCCTGGCAAATTCCTCCGGTGAAGACCCGTAGATGGATGCTATGAGGGGCACATCATCATCCACCCCCCTGAGCTCCTCTTTAAATGCCTCAACCCCTGGATTTGATAGGCCTATGGCATTTATGATCCCGCCGGTAACCTCCACTGTGGTGGGATTTTTATAGCCCTCATTGGGTTCCAGTGAAAAGGATTTGGTTACAACAGCCCCTGCACCTGCACGGTAGACCCTGTTGAGGGATGACGCCATGCTCCCCATAACTCCCGCGGCAAGCATGGTTGGATTCCTGAGCTCAATATTACATATCCTGGTCCTCAGCATGAAAAACACCTTCTAAATATATTTATAGTCACCACCTATAGATGTACCCCTATGAAGTGTTATCTCACAGGCTGCGTTGCTGGTTTTGTTGCCTTCAGTGAAGATCTGAAAGTCATAGATTATGAAACTTTCCCGCTGGATGATGTGGCCAGCAGGCTCAACGAATCACAGATGGGAGGTATCACACCTGAGGAGAGGAGGATACTTGAAAGGCTTCTTGGTGAATACGATGAGGTTGTTGTTGAGGCCGAACCATCACCTGCATACTCTGAATTTGGTAAAATCAGGTTTGAAATGTCATCAGCCGCCGGAGTCCATCTGAGGGAGAACCTCGATGGGATACTGGAATCAATCACTGATATCCCCCCATCCAGATTCATACACAGCGCCCTCATGTCGGCAACCCGGGAAAAACTGAGGGAGTCCCTCAGGGAATCCGACAGGTTCCTCATACAGGCCATAAATGCCCTTGATGAACTGGACGAGGAGATCGGGAAACTGATAGAGAGGTTGAGGGAGTGGTATTCCCTTCACTTCCCTGAACTGGATGGTGTGAGGAGCCATGAGCAGTACGTTGAGCTGGTTGCCAGGTACGGTGACAGGGAGAGGATACTTGAAAATTTCAGGATGGATGTGGAGGAAAGCATAGGTTCAGATATCAGCAGCGAGGACCTCCATATCTTCATGGACCTTGCAGAGAATATCAGGAGACTCCAGAGGCTGAGGCAGGACACCGAGAGGTACATTGACCTCAAAATGGAGAAGCTCGCCCCCAACCTCAGGGCACTTGCAGGTGCGAACGTTGGGGCAAGGCTTATTGCACATGCAGGTGGCCTCAGGGAACTTGCCATGCTCCCCTCATCCACTGTACAGGTCCTTGGGGCTGAGAAGGCCCTCTTCAGGCACCTCAAATCAAATGCCCGGCCACCAAAGCATGGTGTGATCTTTCAGCACCCGTCCATACGGTCATCACCATGGTGGATAAGGGGCAGGGTTGCAAGGCTTCTTGCCGGTAAAATAGTAATTGCAGTGAGAAAGGATGTTTTCAGCGGGGAATTCGATCCAGAGATCATTGAAAGTTTCAATGAGAGATTCGAATTCATAAAAAATAAAAATAAGAAACCTCCAGTCAAAAGGAAGAGGTTTCAGAGGAAAAGATGATCAGAGTGGAGGGTGTGTCCAGTGAAACGTGTTAAGGGCCTTGATGGTGTTTTTATGATGAATGATTCTCTCCTCACAGTGAACCCCAATCCAGGTGTGAGGGTCTATGGGGAGAAGCTCATAGAGTGGGGTGGCCGGGAGTACCGGGTCTGGGATCCCAGGCGATCCAAACTTGCCGCCGCCATTCACAACGGCCTCAGAGGCTTCAGCCTGAAATCCGGTTGCCGGGTACTGTATCTTGGGGCTTCGGCCGGAACAACAGCCTCACACATCTCTGATATTGTGACAGACGGCAGGGTATACTGCGTTGAATTTTCACCCAGGATGATGAGAGAGCTTCTGGAGGTGTGCAGTGCCCGTATGAACATGTTGCCACTTCTTGAGGATGCGTCAAGGCCCAGAGATTACCTCAGGATGGTTGAGGCGGCTGACCTTGTCTACTGTGACATTGCACAGCCAGACCAGACCAGGTTGTTCGCCGAGAATATGGAATATTTCCTTAGGGATGATGGCTACGGTCTCATAATGATAAAGGCCAGGAGCATAGATGTTACAAGGAGCCCCCGTAAGATCTTCCGTGAGGAGGTCAGGAAACTCAGGGACTCAGATTTCCAGGTGATGGATCAGGTGGGCCTTAACCCCTACGAGAAGGACCATATGGCTGTCCTTGTTAAAAGAAGTGATTGAAATTCATATGATTTTTTAACAGATTTTTAGTAAAAAAGGTATATATTGGGTTAGTTACATAATTTTAATCCCAACTGAAGGCCATAATTTCACCTCCGGGTTATTGTTGCAACACAATAACCTGGAGTGAATAACTCCATTTTTCCGGTTTCTGCTGAAAATGAGTTAAAACATCATTTTTAAGCTTCATCAAGAATTTCGTTCCTTTTCTTCAAGTTTCACTGCAATTTCATCAACTATGAGGGATGCGAGGTCATCCTTGCTCATTACAGGAAGTTCCAGTGCCTCATCTGAGACTATGATGGCCATGTTGCTGTCTGAGCCGAACCCCTCAACTGAAACGTCATTTGCAACGACGATATCCACACCAGCCTCCTGCATCTGCTTCTCTGCAGATCTGATAAGTTCCTCACGGGGGACATCGTACTCGGCCTTGAATCCAACAATAAGTGCGCCCGGGTTAAGTTCCCTTGCAATTTTTATGATCTTGGGGTTTGGTTTCAGTGTGAGTGTGAGTTCTCCATCTGAGGATATCTTCCTCTCTGTGTAGGTGGGTTTGAAGTCAGCGACGGCTGCAGCCGATACGAATACATCATGTTCCCCTATAAGTTCCCTGACTGCTGATGCCATGGAATCCGCTGTCTCAGTCCCTATAACTGTGAACTGCTGGGGGATATCCACTGAGACGACACCCGCCAGGAGTGTGACGTCGGCACCCTCAATGTATGCCCTTCGTGCAACCGCAAGCCCCATCTTACCTGAACTTCTGTTTGTAATGCCCCTGACTGGATCTATTGGCTCATATGTCCCGCCAAGGCTTACGAGGACCCTTTTACCCTTCAACCTCTGCTTTGAGGTCTGCCTCATCGCCTCAAGTACTATTGTGTTGATGTCCGGGAACTTGGCCTTCCCCTCATCCATGCGGGGCTCAACAAAGACAACACCCTCATCCCTCAGTCTTCGTATGTTCCCCTTTGCAGCGGCATACATGGCCTCATGCATTGATGGGACCATAACTATGGGGGTCCCCATCCCTGATGCCGTGAGGAGAAGGGATGATATGGGGTTGTCGGCCAGCTTAAAGGCAAGTTTACCTATGATGTTGGCGGTTGCAGGGGCCACAAGGATCAGGTCTGCGTCGGCGTACTTAACGTGCTCGATCTCCCCTGTAAGTTCAAGGATGGGTTTGCTTCCTGTGGCAAACTCCATTGCATGGGGGTGTATTATCCTGCAGGCGTCCTCACTCATGAAACAGGTGACACTGGCGCCCTGCCTTCTCAGTTCCCTTGCAAGTTTAACCGCCTCAATGGCGGCAACGCTTCCTGTAACGCAAAGTACGATCTCCATTCCATCCCCATCATGTGTCATCTATAACAACAACCGTTTTCTCTCCGGTCAGCATTTCTATTATCTCATTGAGGGTTTCAAGTTTTCCTGGAACCCTCCTTGCATCCTCCCGCATAACCCTGATCTTGAAGCGTTCCTCACCGTCCTTTCCAAATACTATGTTGATCCCTGAAATCCTTGCAGGTGCAAGGACATCCTCTGCAACTGATTTGAGGTCAGAGTTCTCACCGACCACCCTCACCTTCTTGCCCAGAGCCCTTGATATTGCCCTTACGATTTTACCGCCCTTGCCTATCAGTTTTCCCACCTCATCAGACTCCGTTATGATTATAACTATTCCATCAAGGTCTATGGCCCTTTTAAATCCGAGTTTTCCCTCTCCAATCCTGTATAGAACCTTTGAGATCTCCAGTTCAGTCTGAGTTACCTCCCCTGTTTTAAGTTTATTTTCACAGCCCTGACATAAAATTCCGCTTTTAAGACAGACATCGCATATTGGCAATACCATTCCTTCTTCCTCCTTTTCTTTAGTGATTACCGTGGTTATCGTGAGCAAGGCCACACCTGTAAATCCCGGTTTAAAAACCCGTCACAGTCTTTAAACCTCTGGAGATAAAATAAAAAGAGCCCATTTATCACTGCAGTGACCCTTATAATTTAATAATATTTTGATAAATATAAATTTATAGTTTTGGTGTATCCCTAAAGAAAGAAGAGTGGAGTTAAATAAATCTGAGGCTGTTCACGATAAGGTCGAAGTTCTTCCTTTCAGCGTCGAACCTGTCAGCCGGGGCTGTGCAGAGTATCACATAGACCCTTCTGTTGTTCTGTATCCAGATGGCTCTCTGCTTCTTCTGTACCCCATCAAGGACAAGGTAGACATTCTCTATTGCCTGGTAACCACCTATGGTCGTGTTTGTCTCTGAGACCCTCCTGTAACTGGAGTTGGTGAACAGTGTATCATAGTTGTCCCTGTACATATCATAGAGGTTACCCTTAAGCTCCCTTGACTGGATCACAACTGAGACCTGTGCAAGTCCAGATGAATCAACTGATGCCGGGTCCCCGACGGCTGCGACTGTTTCGTTTGCCAGTGAATTGGCTGTCACCCAGCTGGATGGGTACTCAAATGAAATATTGTTCCCTGAGAACCTCTTGGTCTGGTTCTCCGAGTTACTGTCCGGTGACGTGCATCCTGACACCGCAACAACCATTATTATGAAAAGGATGAGCCAGTGTTTCCTCATGCAGTTTCCTCACTCTCATGGTGATGATGGTGGATTCTCCCCTCCACCGGTCCCCTGATTATCGGGGGTTGTTGGAGTGGTGGGTGTTGAAGGCTTTTCTGGTGTTGCTGGAGTGGTGGGTGTTGTGTTGGTGGGGGTCCTGTTTGTGGTGGAGGTTACGGTCACATTTTTGACGGTGTTGTTGAAGGATGGGAACGCTGTTTCGTTCACGGTAACGGTTCCTGTAACAGGGTTTTCCTCCTTCAGGTTCATGAAGTACAGCCCGAATCCCGTTCCAAAGAAGAAAGCCGCCACAATTATTATGGCACCTATGAGTGACAGGTTCGGACCCCTCTTTTCCTTGACCTCCTCTGTCTTGACGTACCTTCTGACGAGTTCCTCCCTCTCCTCTTCGTCCTTCTTTTTCCGTGATTCCTCCACCCAGTGGTCGAGGGGTTTTTCCGGGGTTTTCTGCCCCTGAAGCCGCCTTATGTTTTCAACTGCCTCAATTGTTTCAAGTTCCTTCGTGTACTGTTCCTTCAGTTCACTGTATTCCTTCCTTGAAATATTACCCTCTTCAAGGTCCCTTTCAAGTTTCTTAAGCTGTCTCAGGAGGATTTTCCTATCCTGACTAATCATAATCATCTCCTGATAAATCAATGATAATCAACTGGATCTATATTGAACAGCCGGGTATATATAATTTATATGGCATGGAACATTCCCGGCACATAGAAAAGTAAGTTTATACTGAAGTCTGCTGAGGTCCCTGAAAAATCAAGAACTATTCATAAACAGTTTCCTCTGGATAGGACCCCAGAATTTTAAAGAAAGGTGTTCTATCAGCTATACAATCAAGCACGTCCATGATGACAGCATCCTTCCTGTGCCCCTCAAAATCTATGAAGAATATGTACTTGCCAAGCCCCCTCTTTGAGGGTCTGGACTCTATCTTTGTGAGGTTCACACCATGCTCTGCAAAGAATCCCAGAACCTCATAAAGCCCCCCAGGTCTGTCCTCTGCCAGGGAAAAGACTATGGAGGTCTTGTCCTTTCCTGTTGGCTCATGATCCTTCTCTGAGAGGACTATGAACCTTGTGAAGTTGGGATCAAAGTCCTGTATGTCCTCTGCGATCACATCAAGGCCATAGATATCAGCGGCTCTCAGGGTACCTATCGCCGCAAGTTCCCGTCTCCCCACTATCGTCCTGGCTGCTGCCGCTGTGCTGGGTGCTGAGTGTGTTGTGACCCCCAGCTTCTCCAGGAACCGCCGGCACTGGGCAAGGGACTGGGGGTGCGAGTAAACCTCCCTGACCTCCCCCAGGGATACACCACTGTTGACAAGGAGGTTATGCCTCACCCTCAGTATTATCTCCCTCTCTATGCACAGATCATATTCCCATGCCAGAAGGTCAAGTGTCACCCCAACCGGCCCCTCAATTGAGTTCTCAATTGGTACAACCCCCCTTGAAGCCTTACCTGATGCCACCGCCCCCAGAACCTCAAGTATGGAGTCAAAGGCCAGAAGTTTCTCACCGATATGGAGTGCTGCCTCCTCGGTGAATGTCCCCTCGGGTCCAAGGTAGGCTATGGATTCCCCCGCCATCAGTAGAGGCCCCCCTCCAGGTAGTTGTTTATCCTGTCTGTTGTTGCCTGGTAGAATCGCCTCACCGTGGCCTTACCGTCCCTGTAATCTGCGAGGGTTGCTGAGACACCGAGATGCACGAGGTGCCTTATGAACTCCTCGGCTGTCTCCCTGTCCTCCACATCGATGACCGTATCCTCGTAGGCGACCTCACCGTCTGCTATGGCCTTTATCCTCTCAAGCATGGGGTATATTATTGCCTCTCCAAGGCGGTGGGCCCTCTCAAGGGTTTCCTCATCTGACTCATCCAGTTCATAGGCCTGGAACCCCTCCCTTATAACCCTGCTGAAGAAGAATGGCCTCCCGAAGTCAAAGGGGTAGCTGAAGGCATATGCCAGTTCCCTTGCATGTGCCTGGGATGATGTGTACTTGAGAGGTGGTAAATCCATGGAGGGGTCCTTCATAACAACCCCCTCCCTTCCCTCCCTCCCCAGGGTTCGTATTATGTCTGCAACCTCCTCTGCAGCATCCTCCACAGGGTAAATTCCAAATAAACGTACGGGTGGAAGACCGTAGGATTCAAGAAGGTCCCTCTTCTCCTGTATTGGGAGGGGTCTGTTGGTGTTCTTCTCCCTGAGGTCAAAGACCCTGAAGCCCAGTGGCCCAACCTCAGGATAGTCCTGTGAAACGTAGGGGTTGTCCCTTCCAACCATCTCACCGCACACAACAAGGTCCGCATGGTCAGAGAAGAACCCGTCAAGGTCCATGAGTTCCAGCGCCTTCCGGGTTGTGAAGGGGCATACGTGACCTCCCCGTGTGAGTGCAACCGTATCCCCGGACGAAAGGCGTGTTATGCGGACATTATAGCCGTTCATCTTCTCCTCCACTGCAACGCTGTCCCTGAAGTGTTCCATCAGTGTGGGGGAGAGCAGAAGTGTCCTCCTGATCTTAGGGAATCCCCGTATAACCTCGACCTCATCTCCAGTGTAGATCACTGTGCCTGCCTCAAGGTCCATGAGGGACTTTTTAAAAATTAAAGCATTAACACCTCCCTCTTCAGTAACCCTGATGGCGCCCCTCTCAAGCCCATCCTTCAACCTTGCAGAGGGAATCCCTGTTTTCTCTGTGACCTCATGGAAAGGGATGTCTGTATTCATCAGATTCACGCTGATCATTCAGTAAGCATGTTTCTTGGGTTTATTCAAAAAATAAAGGATTAGAAGACACCCTCTATCTCAACTATGAGGTCAAGGATGTCCGTCTTTGTAACTATACCCTCAAGTTCGCCGTCCACCACTGGGAAGCCACCGTAACCTGTCTCCATCATCATTGATGCAAGATCAGTTACCGGCGTGTCTGCCTCAACGGTCCTGACATTCTGTTTCATTATATCCTCAACCAGAAGGTTTCTTATCCTTGATGATTTGTGCTTATCCGGGACCACCTTCCTGAAGTTTATAACTGCACGTGTCATGTCCTTTGCGGTGAGGATACCGGCGAGTTCCCCTCCATCCATTACCAGTAGCCGTCCTATGCCCGCATCAATCATCATCCTCCTTGCATGGACAGCCCTCTCCTGGGGGGATACTGTTATCATCTCTGTGCTCATCACATCGCCTGCAGTGTACTTCTCATAGGCCCTTCCCCTGCATATATCAAGGAGGTCTGATTTGGTCACGATTCCCAGTATCTCGCCATCAAGGATAACAGGCAGGCTTCCTATGTTGTTCTCGAGCATGAGACTTGCTGCGTTTCCTGCGTCCATGTCTGGATCCGCGGTTATGAGTTCCCCTGTCATGACCGTTGAGACGTGGAAGTGGGATGGGGCCATGTTTCCATACCTTGATGATCCCAGTTTTATGGCTATATCCTTCTCGGTGACTATCCCCACAAGTTCCCTCTCATGTTCGCTGTTTGTGTTGATGACAAGGAGCCTTGACACGTTTTTCTTGCCCATCAATCGAAGGGCGTCGCAGACGTTCTGGTCCTTATCGATGCAGACAGGATCCTCTGACATGATATTTTTAATTATCATACTCTCCACCTACTGTATCCCGCTTATTATATCTGTTTTTGTTATTATTCCCACCAGTTCATCATCCTCAACAACTGGCAGTCCGCTTATGCAGTTATCAAGCATCACTGAAGCCGCCTCTGACGCATCGGCTGAGGGTTCGACTGTTATGACGTCCTCAGTCATTATATCGCCGGCAGTTAACATTGCGATTGTCCTGGCCCTCCTCTTCTCCTCGGATGCGCGGCTTATGAAGTAGACCCTTTCAACAGGTATGCCCCTCTCAGGGTCCTCGAACGTTGCAAATGAGAGGTTCTCGGAGGTTATTATTCCCTCAACAGCCCCGTTCCCGGTTACAACAACCCTTGATATGCCGTTTTCCTCCATGACATCTATAACATGGGCCAGTGTGTGGTTGGCTGTCACAGTTTTAACGTCCCGGGTCATTAAATCCTCAACCTTCCATCTGCCGGCGCACCTGTCCTTGAAGAATCTGAGAAGGTCCCTCTTGGTTATGATGCCTGCAAGTTCCTCTCCATCCATCACAAGGAGTGAGCCTATTTTCTTCTTGAGCATCAGGTCGGCGGCTTCCCTTGGAGTGGCGTTGATATCCACGCTGATGGGGTTCTCGTTCATGACCCTTCTTATTGATATCTTATCTATGGGCCTCCTCTTCCATGCTGGTCCATCAATTCTCAGCTTCCTTGTTATGTCTGTCTCTGTGACTATACCCGCTGGTTTCCCCTCGGAGTCCACTACGACTACCCTGCTTATCCCATGCCTTAACATGAGGTTCCTGGCGTATGCAACCTGCTGTGTGTCTTCCATGACAAAGACTTCATCTGTCATTATACTTCCAACGTTCATGGGACCACCTAACCTGTTATTGCCCTTAAAAGGTCGCTCTCTGTTATGATTCCCCTGAGGTTTCCATAGTCCACCACTGGCAGACCGCCAATTCCATGTTTCTCCATGATCTCACAGACCTCTCCAAGGGTGGTTGATGATGTGACGGTGCAGACCTCCCTTTCCATGATTTCAGTTACAGGTGTGGCGAGAACCTCCTCGGCACTGTTGGTCTTCATTGAGTTGAATGCCTGGTTCCTTCCAAGGAACTCGAGTATATCGGTGGAGGTAACAATTCCAACAAGTTTTTCATCCTCTGGGTGGGGTGTTCTTCGCTCCTCACCAACAACAGGTATCCTCCTGAGCCTGTTTCTTACCATTATCTTGGAGGCCCCCTCTATCGGTGTTCCAGGTGTTGTCGTTATGACATCGACCGTCATGTGATCCTCCGTGACCTCATCGATGAATACACCTGCCATGAGGAGCACGAAGTCCCTCTCGGATACTATACCTGCTATTCTCCCCTCATCATCCACAACCGGCAGGGCGCCGACACTGTTTTCCAGCATCATGGTAACCGCATCTGATATGGAGTCCCTGGTGGTTATGTGAATGACATCGCGTGTCATTATACTTTTAACCGGTTCGTTGACTGCTGCGAGGAAGTTATCATCATACTTTTTATCTAGGATCTTGAATTTATCTCCCCCTCCTAAAAAGTCCAGGATGTCCATGGTCGTTACTATTCCCTGGAGCTTCCCTGTTCCGGGGTTTGTTATGGGAAGCCTCCTGAATTTGTTCTTAACCATTATCTCCGCTGCTTCCTTGATGGTGGCTGTCTGTGGTATGGAAATTACTTCCTTCCCGGCGATTGTCATGACATCGCCTTCATGGTCGAAGTTTCTGCTCTCGAATTCAATGGGACCACGGTCCCTAGACTTTACCAGGTTTATGGTGTCTTTTTTTCTCATTTACACACCTCTCTGGGAGATATACTTACATGAAGTAAGTATCGTTATTACCCAAACTAATATTTTTAATAAAAATTAATTTCTCGTTGATGGGACTTTCAGGTTTCATCAAGCCACCATTTCACTTGATATATGCTTCCAGGACGTCCTCCCTAGACACTATACCCAGAAGATCTGCCTCCTTCACCATGCTGGGGTCCCTCTTCACAAATACCGGGTTTTCAACCACGGGGATCCTTCCAATATCCTTCTCCAGCATGAGAGAGGCAGCCTTTTCAGAAGGAGTATCCGGTGTTATGGCAACGGGGGGTGTTTTCATTATCTTCTCAACCGCCACGGATTTCACTTCACCTGATTCCCTGTGTATCCTTGCATGGCCGTACCTCAGAAGGTCCTTCCTGGTTATGATACCTATCATTTTACCATTCTTCATCACAGGAAGACCTGAAAACCCTGATTCATCCATAAGATCCCATACAGCTGAAAGCTGGTCGCTGTGTTCACATGTAACAGGGTCTGGGGACATTATCTCACTTACAGGGCTTCTGACCGGCTCATAGCCATTTTCAAGGAAGCCAGATATAAGGTCTATGGCGCTCAGTATCCCCACAAGCTTCATGCTGTCGGTTGACTCAACAACAGGGGCCTGTATCTCACCGACCTTTAAAAGGTCAGATGCTGCCCTCATCGCATCCATCTCAGGGGTCAGGATAACCTTTGGTTTCTCCATTATGCCCCTTGCCTCAAGATTTGACTTGGTTGCTGTGATGTTGAGCACATCACCCCTTGTTATAAGACCCCTCAGTTTCTCTCCCTCAACCACAGGGACGCATCTGAAATCCTCATCCCTTAGAATGGATCTTACTCTCGTGGCGGCAGTTTCAAGTGAGACTGAGACGGGATTTAAAGTCATTACGTCTCTTACAAACAAATCATTCACCCTCTAGGTCCTCTTTACACTCCTCACATATGTATCTACCATCATACTCCTCAAGGTACTCCTCATAGTTACCGCAGACCTCGCACACGCCGGGGACAGACCTCTCATTCTCAGGTGACAGTGCCCTGTTCTCCTCAATCCTTGCATTCTCAACAAGGATCTCGGTGAGTTCAGGGGCGACCATCATGACATCAGAGGATGTCAGTATCCCCACCAGTGCACCGTCCTTAACCACAGGGAGTCTCCTTATACTGTTCTTTGCCATCAGCCTTGCAGCGTCACTGAGTTCCCTCTCAGGTTCTATGCTTATGAGGTTACGGCTCATTACCTCGCCAATTGTAACCTTGCTGGCAGCCAGGTCCTTGGAAACCACCTTCCTTATGATGTCACTCTCTGTGATGAGTCCTTCAGGTTCGGAGTTGCTCTTCACAATGATGCTTCCGACCTTCTTTTCTGTCATTATCGATGCTGCTTCTGCAACGCTGATGCCAGGGTCTGCTGTTATAACATTCGATGTCATGGCATCATGGACTGTAACCTTTGTTTCCATTTCCATCTGACAACCTCCTACCTAAGGCCAAGGGCCCTATGCATCTGTGGTATAACGTAAACATCCATATACTTTCCGGCTTCCTGAGACATTTCCAGCAGGCGAGGAGTGTACAGAGCCCACTGTTCAGGGGGACTGCAGGGCTGTATAACCATTGAAAGTTTTTCAGGGTCATCAACGCCTTCACGGAGCCGCATGGCCAGGGCCCCGATGTATTCAGCCCCCGTTGTGGGCATCACAACCACCTTACAATATGTATTTACACCTTTTGATATTAATATGTTTATGACTTGAATCTCCCGATCAATGAGGTCATCCGAGCCGGATATATCGGATTCTGTAATATTATGGTTGAAATCCCCTGAAAAATGTTCAGATGTTTTAATATCCACCGATGCGTAATCAAAGAAGTGGGATATCCTCCGGGCGCTGGCCGGGAGAGAGCCGTTGGTTTCAAGAAGAGCACTCCATGGGGAATCCTCAAGAAATTCCCTGATAAAATCAGGGTAAAGAAGCGGTTCACCACCTGTGATGCTCAGTGAATGAAAATCAGGGGTCACGAGATTTTCAACCATCCCCAGAAGCTGGTCTGCTGAGAGTTCCTCTCCACAGGATGGGTCCCTGCTCTCTGGGGTGTCGCAGTAGCTGCAGTTAAGGTTGCAGCCTGCGAAACGTATGAAAATCTGCCTCTTCCCTACAAGTAGGCCCTCACCCTGGATACTGCTGAAGACCTCCATAATGGGTGCCCTCATATGGATCACCGGGATATGGTGTAGATGGCCCCCTGTCCTATTCCCTCATTTACGCAGACCTCAACCGAGGATATGTCGTACTTTCTGACAAGCTCCTTAAAGAGGGTGGAGGCAAAGTAACGTGAAAGTTCCTCTGCAGAGCTGGACTCAAGGTCAAGGAGGCAGCAGTCCTCCTCGGGTATACTGTACTCCTTACCACCGATCTCAAATTTGATGTTTCCACTTGTTGATGAGAAATTTATGAGGGGGCTTCTGAGGGGTATGAGGAGTTTATGATCAAATCTGCTGCATAATTCTCTGACCACTGCCTTAACGTCCTTGAAGTCAGCCACGAATCCGTGCCTGCCGCTCCTTTTTCCCTCCACCTTAACGTCAACTATGTATGAATGTCCATGTATGCATCCACATGACTCGTGTTCAGGTATCATGTGTGCCGCTGAAAACCTTAAATTGGCATGTATCCCGTTGATAACTATTTTCATTTTAACCACATCTACTAATCAGAAGTGTCCCTGCCTCTTCAGAAGATCCTGGTCTTGCATATGTCCTCCTCGATGGAGTCAATCTCATGTATGTATGCCATGGCAACGTTCTCCGCTAGCTGCACCACGCCCTCCATTCCAATTTCAGGCCTCTCATCAAGGAGCCCCACGGTATCCACATCATCTGGTGTGCCCTTCTCATGGATATTCACACCGAGGTGTATCTTCATGCTGGATACCGAGGCAGTTGCTATGGAAACCGTTAGCTTGGATGAACCTACGTAGAGGTCATCACCCTCCCTCCGGATCTCGAATCCATGGCCCCGAAGTTCCTCCATGAGGAGCATGACCAGAACCCTTTGCCTGTGATAGGATAAACGCAGACTTGCTGGCTGTTCATCAAAGTGTTCAACAATGAAGTGGAGGACATTCTCAGACTTTATCTCAAGGTCAACGTCCTCGTAGTCCACGATGTTCTTCACATCCATTGGGCCTATCCAGGTTATTATGCTCGAACCCTTTATTCCCAGTTCACTGAGGGCCCATGCAGGTTCTATCTGGCTTCCATCATAGAGGATAGGGTCCTCGAGGTGCTCATATATCATTCAATCACCATCTAAATATTTGGAGGTGATCCTATAAGTAGGATTTGAGTCACGTGAAGAGACCGTGGCAGAGATCCCACTGGGTAATTGATCCCATGTTTGAGCCACCGATGTGATTGAAATCATTCAAGAACCAGTAACTCTCTGTAACCGGTTCTATCATCCATCACCCTTCTCAGTTTACCATGATAGGGTATCACGGCAAGTTCGACTGTTGTCCTTACCCTGCAATAGCCCTTGAGGTGTCCGCCAATTACCCTTCCAGAGGAATCAGCCACTGCAATGTGGATGTGGACACCATCGCCTGTGATTGTCCCCTGCAGGGATATTATCTCAAGGGGACCCTCAACCGTAAGGATGCTCTCATCCGCTGTCCTTATCCTCACACCATTGAGGCTACCTATACCCGATACAACGGCACCCGCAACTTCAAGGGCCTCCATCTCAGCCATGAGATCCATTCCAGGCTCAAGTCTTAGGAGAATCATATTAAATGATTTGCAGATCCGCCCTCATTTAATTAATCCATGGGAATCCAGCTAACCAAGAAGAGATACACCCCCTCTGATACCTCCAGAAGAATATGAAAAGCTTTATAGTTTCATCATGCATTTAATTTACCTATGAAAGCCCGAATCCGTGACTTCATATACACCTCTGATGATCTATTCTTTGCTGTTACATCATACGTTCATCCAGAAGACAGGATACTATCCTTTTTACGCTACATACCCGACAGTGAAGGTGAAAGGTCCCTGAATTCGGCAAGATACTCAAAGGTGAATTCTGAGCTGGCATACACCTTCCTCGAGGAGAACCACCCCACCTACCTCCACCACTATGAGGAACTCGGTGTACTCATGATGGGTGTTCCCAATGAAAGAGTGGATAGTATACTGAGGCCAGAGGAGCGCCTTCTGGATATAATGGAATCCCCAACCGATCAGCTGCTTGCCAGGGTTGTGATGATTGCCGACACCTTGCATGATGCCGCAGGGATTCCCTACAGTTCCATGGGGGTTTCAGGTTCAGTGCTTCCCGGATTGTATGACCCCCTGAACTCTGATATCGACTTTGTGGTTTACGGTTTGAGGAACCACCGGAGGGCCATGGAAGCTTTCGGTGAACTTAAGGGGGACCCTGAGAGTCCGCTGAAGGGACTGGATAAGGAACAGCTCATGAAGGTCTACAGGAAAAGGATCACCGATGACACGCTCTCCTTCAGGGAGTTCTGCTGGTATGAGCTGAGAAAGAACAACAGGGGAATAATCGATGGAACCCTATTCGACATCCTCGCTGCAAGGGACTGGAGTGAAATCCAAGGCTCATGGGCCGATACAACCTATGAGGACTGCGGCAGGGTGACTGTCGAGTGCACAGTATCTGACGCCATCGAGGCCTTTGACAACCCTGCAAGGTACCTTGTGGAGGATGTCAGTGTACTTGAGGGGCCTGAAGCTGAAATCACTGAGGTTGTGTCCTTCACCCATACCTACGCGGGGCAGGCCAGGGAGGGTGAAAGGATAATCGCAAGGGGTAAGCTTGAAAGGTTCAGTGGAAGGGAAAACGGATACCGGGTTGTTGTGGGGACAACAAGGGAGGCCGAGAACGAGTTCATAAAGCTAAAGGAACTCAGATTATAAAATAACAGGTGAAAGACCCGATATACCTTAAATTAAAAAGAAAATGGGTTCATTAAACCGTGGTGAATACTGATCTGAAGTCCGCTGCCATCATGTTACCTGTGCTGGTCTTAACTGCAGTCCTTGGAACAGTGACGATGTATTTTGTACGTGCACGCCAGCTGCCAACAGGTTTTATGTAGAGCCTGTTACCGCTTATTCTCTTACTGATGGACTTCATCCCTCCAGTGGATGTTCTAACCGCTATCCTACTGTAGGCCGGCCCCGCAATTATACTGTTACTGAAGGTTATAACAATAATCTTGGTCCTTGAAACCCTTGTCGCACCATATTTCGGGTCAATGTAGGTCACAGCAATTGCGGATGTGAAGGAAGAACTGAAATCCGAGGTGAGGGTAACCCCATTGACAGTTTTAACTGAGTTCCTGGGCACCGTAATTATGTACCTGACACCGGCGCTCCATCCCCCAACAGGGGTAATGTAGAGCCTGTTACCAGTTATGGTCTTGTAAATCTTCTTGGAGACACCGCTGGATGTTTTGACAGTTATTTTATCATAGGCAGTACCGTTGAGGATATTCTCACTGAAGGTTATAACAATCTTCTTGGTTGGTGAAACTGAAAGGGTGCCGTTGGCCGGGTCAACTGAGAGGACACGTAATGGTTTGAAGACTGTAACATTAAGCGGTGTCATGTTATTTACAGTCACACTGTGGGTTCCATTCTGAAGAAGGACACTAAATGTCACCGTAACCGTTGACTGTCCAGCAACCTCAACAGTCTCCTGATCAACTATAGCGCCATCCACAACCAGCAATACAATCTCATCCTTTGAAAAATCACCGATATTTGTGATCTCAACCGTTACAGTAACATTTAATGGTTCAATTCCCTTCAAAGGTGTTACAGCGAGGTTACCGTAGGTTATAGTGGCTTGTATCAGCTCCCTGTTCACTGTGCGATTGTTGTTGCTTATACAGGCATCCCTTATATTTTTGCCCTCCAGGAGCTGGGTTGTGCCATTGTAGGGGATTGTTATGTTGACAACATGGATACCTGGCCCAAGGCCCACTGGCCTTGTTATGGTCTGTGTCTCGCCGTAATTGAGTGCGTTTATGTAGTGCACCGTTTCATTGCCATCACAGTTTATCTTAACCATGAACTGTCCTGTGGGGTCTATGCGTGTGAGGTTGGCCCTGCCGTTGTTCCTTAGAATCACCTGAATGTTTGTGGGTGTTACTGTGGCATCAATCACCGCAAGGTCAACAATGAGGGGCCTCTGGTCTCCATGGGTTGTTGGTACATCACCCAGTCCATCCCCATTGGTGTCATTCCCTGAGTAATATGACCAGTAGTTACCTATCTCTGTGTTGTTAAGGCGGTTACCTGCTACGAAGGAATACAAACCGTTTATGAGATAGTTTCCGTAGATGCTATTATCGCTACCGGTTAGATAAATATTGGAGCAGATCGAATTAGCTATCCTGTTAGCTGTTATGGTGTTGTTAACACCGTAATTGTAGATTCCGAAATTATTGTCGGTCATGTTATTATCAATTATGCTGTTGAAGGCGGCCCCGTTCATGGAAATTGAATACGTGTTATCTTCAAATGTATTCTGGGATATGGTGTTGTATGAGGAATCCTGAAGGTATACTCCTATCTGAGAGTTATAATGTTTCGTGAGATCAGGTTACCTGAAGAATTTATGAGATCTATTGCGTCTCCGCCACTGGTTATAGTGTTGTATATGATTGTACTGTTGGAGGAACCGTTAAGTTTAATACCTCCAGCTGTGGTGATGTAGTTTCTTGATACTGTGCAGTTGCTGGCATTCACAACTATTCCATAGTCATTGCCACCGGTTATATTGAATCCACGTATACCAACACCTGCTGCCTTTACGCTGATTACGGGCCGATTGGGATCAACTGGATTTATAACAACAGCTCCCCTATTTATTGATGTGAGAAACACATTTTCCTTGTCTATCTGGATATTTTCGGTGTAGGTTCCATCATCCACCCTTATACTATCGCCAGGTCCGCAATCATCCAGTGCCCCCTGAATTGTGTCATAAACCTCTCCCTTCCTCTCATTGTAAACAGCCCCCGAGGCTGTGCCGGAAAGGGCAGCCACAAAAAAAGCAGCCAATAACAAAATAAATACCTTTCTATACATACACCTCCCCCCAACTTTATTCAGATATATTTTGAACAAAAAACAATATATAATTTTCCGCCTTATTAAATAAACCTAAAATATTGGTTAAATGAGCATGTTTTTCGAATGGTGCCACATCTAGCCCTTTCATCAGGAACAGAAAAACCTATGAAAAGTCCTGATTTTATTGGGAAGCTGAACTATTATTAAACTGAAATGCGATAAATCATCAAAGGTGGATGGTGGAGGAACACCAGTAGATGAAGTTATACTGTTCATTAAATTGGAGGTTTTCATGTGAATGTTGGACTCATAGGATTTGGAACAATCGGGGCCGGGGTTGTGGAGATATTCAACACCAACCATGACCTCATAAGAGAAAAAACTGGAAAGGACCTGAAACTCAAGAGGGTGGTGGACCTTGACATAGAAACTGACCGTGGCGTTGATATAGACCCTGAGATACTCTCAACAGACGCTGATGATATCCTCAATGACCCTGAAATCGATATCGTGATAGAGCTCATAGGGGGCTATGAACCGGCCAGGAGCTTCATACTGAGGGCACTGGAAAATGGTAAGCACGTTGTAACAGCCAACAAGGCACTTCTCGCCAGACACTGGGATGAGATAATGGCCACTGCAAGGGAGAATGGAGTGAGGATCGCATTCGAGGCCAGTGTGGGTGGAGGCATACCCGTGCTGAGGGCCCTCAACGAGTCCCTTGCAGCCAACAGGATAAAATCCATTTATGGTATAATAAATGGCACAGCCAACTATATCCTCACAAGGATGGCCTCTGAGGGCATGGAATTTGATGATGTCCTCAGGGAGGCCCAGAGGCTCGGTTATGCTGAGAGAGATCCCACATTCGATATTGAGGGTCATGACACCGCCCAGAAGCTGATAATACTGGCTCTACTTGGCTTTGGCGTTTATGTACCCGAAGAGGACCTCCACGTGGAGGGTATAAGCAAAATAAGGCGTGATGACATTGAATACGCAAATAATGAGCTTGGTTGCAGTGTTAAACTTCTTGCAACGGCCTCTCTGGATGATGGTGAGCTGGAAATGGGTGTCATGCCCTTCCTTGTACCCCATGAACACCTGCTTTCATCTGTAAATGGCGTGTTCAACGGCATATACATCACAGGTGACTTCACCGGACCTGTGATGTTCTATGGTAAGGGGGCCGGGAGGAGGGCCACTGCAAGTGCAGTTGTTGCAGACTGTATGGACATCGCCCTGAACCCTGAAAGTCCACTCCAGCCAGGACCCGGTGTCAGGATGGTTGAATCCATAAGGGAGTTCCGAGAAACCAGATCAAGGTACTATATCAGGCTCGATGCGGTTGACAGGCCAGGGGTTCTCCATGAGATAGCCGGGGCCTTCAGCAGGCATGAAATAAGCATTGAATCGGTTACACAGAAGGGTGCACTTGAGGGCAAATCTGTACCCATATACATAGTAACCCATGAGGCGGCAGAGGGTGACATTCAGAGCGCCATCAGGGAGATATCTGAAATCCAGTGGGTTACAGGTGAACCTGTCCGCCTTAAAATACTCTAATTATTTTAAATCTCCTCTTTTTATTTTTCAGGCTTATATATCACGTAAACCCCATGCCATGAGTTCCTTCATCCATGGGGTTTCCACCACCATACTTAATACTTATTAATAAATTAATAATAATATGGTGGTGAATCCTATGTCCATTGCGGTTTCCATGATATCTGAATTCATGTTCTGTCCCATGAAGGTATATCTCCGTGAACTCCTGGGGATCAGTGAGCCGGGTAACAGGTTTGCAATAAGGTTAAGGGATACTTACCTCGATTTCAGGGCAGCTGCTGAGAGCAGAGCCCGAAAGATTGACGAGGATATCAGGATGGATGAACTGGAATCCATCCTCAGGGAGGACCTCGAGGGGATAATAAGGGGCCTTGATGAAACTGAAAGGGATAAGACAATGGACCTCATGCTCTTTGAGGTTGAAGCCATTGCAAACAGGATAATCAGGGCTATGAGCACCCTTGGGCTTTCAGGGGACATGGTGGCCCATGTGCTGTTTCCCCCATTGATCAGGGATTACCCGATAAACGATCCCTCCCTTGAGATCCATGGACGTGTAACCATGGAGCTGGTTGATGGCTCCTACTACCCCCTGAAGATCAAGACCTCCAAACCTCCCTTCAGGGGTGTCTGGCCAGCCGACAGCCTTGAACTCACAGCACATGCGATCCTGGTTGAGAGGGAATTTGAGACAGAGACCATGGTTTCATTCATAGAATACATACTTCCCGGTGAGAGAAGACCCGTCCTGGCAGATTATGGGAGAAGGGAGTACCTCTTCGATATTCTGGATGACATAAGAAGGATAAAGGATGACGGTGAGGTGCCTGAAGTTCAGGTAAAACCCTCTAAATGTGCCAGCTGCGGTCTTGCAGAGACCTGCTCACGGGAGGGTCCGTTTAAGTGACGGCGTTATAGCATCGCCTGCACAATAAACCCACATGAGATCACAATCCGCTGTACAATAATCATCAACATGTAAAAAAGACCCCGACATCCTGCCACTAAAATGATTAGAATTAAATAAACGTTAAAACATAATAATTCAAGGTGATGATATGAAGGAGGAGCTTCTTAAAAAGTGTGAGGATATTGACAGCCCGGATGTGATGAGCAGTTGCCGTGTTCTCCTGGAACTCGCTGCCAAGAAGAAGGATGAAATACCCGAAGAGGACCAGACCTACCTTGAAATGGCAGAGAACCTCAAGCCATCAGATGTATCAAAGGTCCTTGAACTGGCCCTTAAAATAAGGGAAAGTGGTGATATAAAGGACCCTGAACTCAAAAACGCGGCCAGTAAACTTATAAGGGCCATCGAGATGAGCTGAAGCCCTTATTTTTTTATCTCTTATTCTGGTGGCTAGAATTTTTCACCCCTTACCTTTTCGATGTTAAAAACCGCTGTGTCTGCAACCGCCATTACACTCATAACCCCCGCCTGTATGGGGTCTGTCACCACAAGATCCACAACATCTGTGACGCTCCCTGGCATGTTGAGGCTTATGACGATGATGTCATGTTCACCTTTAACCCTCTCAACAGCCCTTGTGATCTCCCCTCCCATGAGTGAACCGGCAAGTACCAGTGCGGCCACCCTTGGAAGCCTCCCAACGGCGCTGACAGCCTCCGCGAGTTCAGCCTCGCCCACGAGGGGTATGGTGTCGATGCTTATGCGCTCGCCCCTTATGTTGTGCCTGTCGGCCTCGCTGATGGCGCCCATGGCAACCTGGGACACCTGGGCCCCGCCTCCTATTATGATTATCCTCTTACCATAGATCTCCTCAAGTGACCTGTGCACCCTGACATCAACCACGGTTTTCGAGGCTCTGATTTCATCCAGGAGGGACTCCATGTCCTCCACATCCTCAAGTTCCATGTATATGGAGCCATGGCCATCCCTTTCAACATAGAGGTGGGCGTAGGTGATGTTTATGTTCCTTGAGGCTATCATGCCGGTTATCTCACTGAGAACCCCTGGCCTCTCAACCGTCTTTATACTGAGAGCCGCTGAACTCATTTAAACCACGAAAAAATTTAATCTGAAGCCTCCAGGAGGGCCTTCTCCCTCCTCCAGAGGCTCAGGTAGTTATCCTCATCCCTTACAGGTATTATTCTGAGGCCCAGTTTCCTGTGTTCCTCTATCCAGTCCTCATCAAACACAGGGACCTCTATCTTGATGTGCTCGTCGGTGGGATTCACGACTATGAGGTTCCTGTAGGGGAACTCCAGTTCCACTATGTATCCGCCGAGGCTTATCATGTGATGCGGTCTTATAACCATCTTCATGCTATCACCTTCATACGAATGCCACCACCAGTGCCAGGACCCCTATCACCGATGCTGCTGCTGTTACCGGGTAGAACTGCTTGAAAGTGAATACCGGTGCAAATGCACTGAAGACCGCCATGATTATTGGGAATATTACTGCAGCTGCCAGGTTGACGAGTATGCCCCAGCTGAGTATGTTTGGGGGTACCCCGATGAAAAGTACAGAGAACAGACACCCCAGTGTGAACATGAGGAATCCCCTAGTTATGTAGACGAATGCCCTGTACTTTGAAGCGTACTCCATGTATGGCCCCTCTATAACATCGGCCTTGGTCTTGAGTATGGCGAAGGGGTACTCGTTGAGGAGTATCATGTAGCCGATGAAGAATGCCACGGTACCTATAACCCCTGCAAGGGTGAAGAGTACCGGGCCATTGGCTGCCTGGTATGCCACGATGTCCCTAATGGATATGCTTCCAGCCATAACCGCAGGCACGAAGAGTGCGATGTATATGGGGAATGAACCGAATGCAATCAGCCTGAAAGCCCTCATTGCACTTAGATCCTCAAGGAAGTACCTCTGGACATTGGGGTGTTTGGCCCCCTTTGCAAGGTCAGGGAATGGCATTCTGAGGGACATTACTGACCTTGAGAGTGAACCCATGAAGACGTAGATCACCTCCTCTATCTTGAGGAATCCTACAACCGCCACGAGGCTTGCGAGGGCCCCAAAGGTGTACATTGGGGGTATGAGGAAGATAAGTATGAGGAGTGCTGATATGAACCCTACAATGGGGAGTGAGTTGTAGAGGCGTGGGAGTGGTGAGCATGGCTCAATGGTCCTCTTGTAAAAGAACTTGAGTGCAGCCATGAGTCCCGGGCTTGAAACAGGGGGTCCTATGCGCTGCTGTATCCTTGCATGGACAAATTTCCTCTCAATACCTGGCAGCCAGAGGCTTACAATCAATCCGAGTAGGACTGTTCCAGTGACAGATATGATTGAATACGATGCGTCCACTTTGATCACCTTTCAGCATTGAGGTCTATTATTTCAATTGCCCTGTCTGTGCATGTGAAGCAGGGGTCGCACTGCACTATACCGAGCTGTGCATCGGTGATGTGGTGGCCTATGCAGGCATACTGCATGGCACCAATGTTTGACATTGAGGGTGTCCTTATTATTGAACCCCTCACCCTTCCATCCTCTATTGCATAGGAGTGGTAGAGTCTCCCCCTTGGGGCCTCAACGTAGCTCTTCACTATCCCTGTATCCTGCATCTCCCAGTTCCTGTCAACAACCCTTCCATCCGGGAGGTCCCTCAGGGCCTGTCTTATTATATTTATGGATTCAAATATCTCGAGGACCCTCATGAGGAGGTTTGCCCTGACATCTCCACCATCCTGGGTTATGACATCAAATTCAAATGGGTCGTAGCATGGCATTTCAGTCCTTAAGTCAAATTCAACACCAGTTGCCCTGAGTGTTGGGCCTGTTACATGTAATCTGAGGGCATCCTTCCTGCTTATGGGGCAGACCCCTGTTATACGGGACATCACCATTGGATCGGAGGTGAACCTCTCTGCAAAGGCCTCAACCTTCTCCTCTATGAAGTCCATTCCCTCACTTATCCTCTGGGTCTTCATCTCATCAAGGTCTGCCCTCGGTCTTATACCACCAATGATGGGTACACCGTACTGTACCCTGTTACCCCCTATGAGCCTCAGAAGCTCCATGACTGTCTCCCTTATGTAGAATAGCCTCATGGAGAATGTTTCATGGCCAAGGACCTCATTTCCATGGGCCAGGTAGAGGAGGTGGCTGTGGAGCCTTTCAAGTTCCCCAACTATTATCCTTATGTAGGATGCCCTTTCGGGTATCTCCACGCCAAGGCCCTTTTCAGCCACCAGGACTGAATTCCAGAGGTGGACACCTGAACAGATTCCGCATACCTTCTCTGTCAGGCTGTTGGCCTTCTCCACGGGGAGGCCCTCCATTATCCTTTCAATACCCCTGTGGTTGACCCCGACGGTTATCTCGGCGTCTCTGACTATTTCATCCTCAACGAACAGCCTCACACGGTAGGGTTCTATGGCTGCCGAGTGCACGGTACCCATTGTTATTTCTGTCTCAATTATCTCCCTTTTCCCATCCATTGTAAGCACCCTGAATTATCAATCTGCCTCCAGAAGTTTTGGCAGTGCTGCGACTGCCCCTGCAAGGACATCTTCAGGTCTTACCGCGCATCCAGGGACCTTTGCATCCACAGGTATGACCTTATCCACTGGGCCGCAGATTTCCTCTGAGGGGATGTCCCCATGTATATTCTTGTAGACCCCGCCCATCAGAGCGCAGGCCCCTGCAGCTATAACCGCCTTGGGTTCTGGTATTGCATTGTATATCTCCTTAAGTGGCCCCTCGTTCTGTTTTGTGACCGGACCGGTTACTATGAGTACATCGGCCTCCCTGGGGTTCCATGTCAGGAAGATCTTGTACTGTTCGGCGTCATATTTTGGTGAGAGAACTGCGTTCACTATCTCTATGTCGCAGCCGTTGCATCCCCCGGTGTATACGAGCATTGCATGTACAGCTCTTGCCCTTGAAAATGATTTAAGACCCATAATCCATCACCTACATCTTCCTTGCAGCCTCTGCAAGGGTATCGGTCCTCTTTATAACGCTTTTATCCGCCAGAAACTGTGATATGAACTTCAGTTTGTCCTCACTTATCTTAACGGGTTTCTGAAGTATGGATCCGGCGTCAAATTCCACCTCTCCCACATCATTGGGGTGGATGGTCCCTGGTTCCCCGAATAGTGCGTAGAGGGGGCAGAAGTCATGGCAGTAATAGCAGTGAACACACTTTTCACTATTGAGGACCGGTATCTGTTTCTTTATGAGGCCCTCTATGATCTCAACTGGTTCATCCAGGTCCTTCATCTCGATGGCCCCTGTTGGGCATGCATTTGAGCATCCAGCACATCCTATACATGATACCTCCGCAACCTTTGGTTCTGGTTCCACTGTGCCCTCAAGGATCCTTTTTCTCAGTTCCATGTCCGTTACCCTGTCTGCTGCAAAGAGTATCCTCTTGAGGTTTGTGTAGGAACCCTCCAGCATTATCCTTAATATGTTCTTCACCTGAGCCACCATCCATTAATCTGATAAACCGAACTCTCTCTCAAAGAGAACCGCCCTTGCAGGGCATATGTTTGAACATGCGCCGCAGTGTATGCATTTATCCTCATCCACCATCATGAGACCGCTTTCATCCCTTGATATTGCATCCTCGGGGCATATATCCAGGCAGAGGCCGCATCCAATGCACAGGCGGGGGTCTATGAGTGTGAAACCTCCTGTTATCCTTCTCTTCTTCATGGTAGTTTTTGGTATGGCATCTGCGGGGCAGTGGATTCCACATTTCTCACAGAGTATGCATTTATCGGTGTCCACCTCTATGGAGCCCCTCTTAAGGGTTATGGCATCAACAGGACATATCTCTGAGCACACACCACAGGATATGCAGTCCTCTGAAACCGAGCCGTCCCATCTCACCGTCTTGAAGTCACGGGCCCTGCTCACATCACACGCCCTGACGCAGCGGCCACAGGATACGCAGTAGCCCCTCAGTTCCCCGTCAACCATCCTCAGGGTTCCAGCGGGACATGCGTCTATGCAGGGGGTTTCATCGCAGTCCCTGCAGAGGGATGGGTCGTATCTCAGCTTGCCATCAACCATTTTGAGGGCGCCCCTTTCACAGGCTCCGGCGCAGAGCCCGCAGTTGAGGCAGGATACTATGCTGCCCTCAAGCTCTGTTTCTGGCCTCCTTATCTTCACCTCAAAGTCATCCACGTATATTGCTCTGCTCGGGCATTCCCTCAGGCATTTGAGGCAGAGTGTGCACTTCTCAGGGTCTATCTCAAGGTCCTCTATTGCCCCCACAGGACAGACATCCTCGCAGACACGACACTCTGTGCATACTCCCTCATCTGTATCAACGATTATCGCCCCTGTTGGACAGTAGTACTGGCATCTCCTGCAGAGGGTGCATTTCTCAGGGTCGGTGATCACATTTATCCTTGTGGCCTCATGGCTCTGTGGTGTTCTCCTCACAGGTGGTTTCACCGCCAGGTTGAGTGATTCCAGGAAGCGGAGCTGTCTGTCCTCTATGAGGTCAAATGCATCCACCCTTGCCCCAAGTGGGCATTTATCCACACATAGACCACACCTTGCACATATGCCCTTAACGACACCGTCCTCTATCCTTATGCTGTTTACGGGGCACGTCATCTCACAGACACCGCAGGCGTTGCACTTTGCCCTGTCAACCACGTATCCCCCGTATCTGTTCCTGCGTATTGCCTTGTTTGGACAGGCCTCCATGCATGCACCGCAGGTTATGCAGCTGAAGGCCCTCCCATCAATCATCCTTATTGCTTCAGTCGGGCATGCCCTGATGCATTCTCCAAGTCCCTCACATTTTCCTGTTGATATGAACATGATACTAACCCCATGATATTATCAGCGCCCAAGTAAGAGTTTACCCACCACTATACCTGCTGCTGCCGCTGCAAACCCTGTGGCAATGGGGATATCGGTGTAGTACGGGAATGGGCCGATGTTCCATGCCACCAGGATGAGTACCAGGAGCAGCACAATGTAGGTGGATGCAGGAAACTCATCATCCCTTATTCTGCTTCCAAGTATGAATCCAAGTAGAAACCCGAAGATTATTGGACCTGTAAACATTCCTGATTCCCCACTATTCTGTGACCTCTTCACCCCTGAACTCCATGAAGGTTATTACGATTGCACTGAGCCCCACGAGGACCTTGAGGCCCACAACTATGTTGAGGTAGGGTATTATACCTGCATGCGTCGGGTCAGGGTAGTTGAAGAAGCCGCTGACACTCTGTGATATGCCATAAAGGTCAACTCCCAGGTTGTAAAGGAAGAAACCTGAGAATAACAGGCCGCAGAGTCCCAGTGCAACGTATCCAAGTGCCCCTATGCTTTCCATTGCAGACATGAATTCATGTGAAAACTGGAAGGGGCTCTTTTCGATTCCGTATACGACTGCACAGAATATGAACCCGGCTGCAACCATAGCGCCCCCCTGAAATCCTCCTCCAGGGGTTATGTGGCCCCCGAGCACTGTCAGGATCCCCAGGCACATTATGAATATTGCTGCAGGGAATGCGAATATCTTAAGTATTGTACTCATCTCTCTTTCCCTCCATCATCTCTCCCTATCTGGACCTTACCCCTTCCAAATACTAGAAGGGTTACAAGTACAGCCGTGACAAGTATAAGGGCCTCTCCAAGTGTATCGTAGGCCCTCCAGTCAAACACGACAACCGTCACCATGTTGGGGGCTATCTTTGTTCCGAGGTAATTGTAGATAATGCTTATTCCAGGGTTTATCACCTTGCTAAGGTCAATGATGGCATCAAAGAGTGTTACCCCGAAGAGGCCAAGGGCCACCGTTGCCATGAGCCCCCTGATGGATTCAGACACCTGAACCACCCCAGTAGAATATTGAAACCAGTATTCCAAGAGTCATGAGCGCATAGAATATCATCCTGCTGAACTCGTCCCCCTGTTCCCTTCTGAGTCTCACAGAGAGCGGGAACGAGGTCAGGAGGAATACTGCCAGCAGGAGAACCGTGAACACCATGAGGATGAAATTTATCTTCCTCAGCATCACCGCAGCTATCAGGACAGCTGCAGTTACGGTTATCTCTGCTGTGAGTGCTGCTGAGGCCGAAATGTTGCTTACTCCCTTCTCACCATCTTTTTCTGTTAATTCCCTTATCCTGTCTATTACCGTATCATAGAAGCTCATCTCATCCCCTCTCATATTATAAGACCCTGTATCAGTGATGTGAACTGGGATGTTGCAATCCAGGGCGCCAGTCCCAGTGCCGTGCATATGAGAATCAGCACCACAAGTGAGAATACCGTTGACCTGGGGACCGATTCTGATTCCAGTTCCATTCCCTCAGGTTCGGGTCTGAGGTAAACCGAATAGAATGCCCTGAGGAAGGTCATGAAGGTGACTATGCTGAGGAGTATCATCACAACACCCAGCTCAGGGAATCCTGCCTGGATGGATGCCTGTATGAGCATCAGTTTGCTCTGGAATACATTGAATGGTGGTACACCCGCCATTATGAATCCTGAAAGCATCACGAGACCTGCAAGGCCTGGTTTATATGCTATGAGACCTCCTATCCTTTCAGGGTCGGATCTTCCAGTCATGTAGAAGATTGTCCCGAAGCCCAGGAATATGCATGCTGTTATGAGGGCCTCGTTGACAGCCTGAAAGAGACCGGCCGATATGCTGGCTGCGGTTCCAAGGCCAAGGCCTATTCCAATGTACCCGAGTTCACCCACCGCAAGGAAACCTATCATCCTCCTTAGATCCGTCTGCATGAGTGCCATGCTTATACCAAGAACCATCCCTGCCAGTGAGAAGAACACCATGGCCCACCTCACAAGAGGCATATGGTAGAACATTCTCAGTATGACCAGTGCAAGGGCTGTGAAGGTGAAGACAGAGAAGGCCTGAAGAAGTGCAGCACCATGGGGCAGGGCCTTGCTGTAGACCGCTGATTTGATGGTGTGGAATGGTGGGAGCCCCGTTCCGTAGAGCCACCCGAAGAGTATGAGTGATGATGCAAGCAGGAATAGGGGGCTGCCAGGGTTAACAAGGCCGCTTCTCATTGAAAATACTATATCTGATATGTTAACGTTGCCTGTCAGCGCAAGGAGTATGGCCACCCCCAGGAGGAGCATGGGGGCTGCCACTCCACCTATCATCATGTATTTGAGTGCGGTTTCATAGCTGCGCTCCACCCCCGAGCAGAGTATCACACCAACCTGTGCAAGTGCCGCTATCTCAAAGAAGACATAGAGGTTGAATATGTCATCTGTGAGGACTATGGCTGTAACAGCTGCCGTTCCCATAAACATGAGGAATGCGTAGACGCCTGAAGGTTTCCTGACCTCATTGAGGGATGTTAAAACTGCCAGGAACGCCACGATTGATAGTATGAGCAGGAATATCCTCTGGGCACTTCCAAAGAGGTATGTTATCCCCGGGTGAAACGAGTAGAGGTACGATGACTTTACGGAGTCGGGCAGCCCTGATGCAATGGCAGGATTCTCTGATAAGGGGGCGTAGCCCCCAAAGTAATGTGCACCGTACCCTGCAAGGAGGGGTATGATTGGAAGCAAGATTGCCACTGCAACAGCCAGTGCCTTCACGGTTCTGTCCCTTCCATGAAGGAGGTTAAGTAGAAGTGCACACAGAATCGGTAAAACCACCATGACCGGTATAAGTGGATTCATAATTTCTCACCTGTTAAACTCCTGATTTTTCACTCTTCCAGCACCTTGGACGCGCTTATGGTGCCGTGTTTATGGTAAAGGATTATTATTATGCCGAGCATCACAGCAAGGGTGCTGGCCCCTATAACTATGCTTGTGAGTACAAGTGCAAAGGGCAGCGGGTAGGATGCGTTCTGTGCAAACCATGTCCCTGACATTCCTGGAAGGTAAATGTAGACTATGCCCCCGGGCCTGTAGCCCAGTGTCACAAGGAAGAGGTTAACGCCGTCGGCTATGAATGAAAGGGCTATAACCTTCTTTATGAGGTTGTCTATGAATATCACGGCCACAGCACCTATGACCATGAGACTTCCTGCTGTCAGTAGGGATGCCAGCTGTAAAGAGATCATCATTCTTCCTCCATTCTCATTGTCCTGTAAGCAGCAAGTGCAAAGAAGACAGGTATAATTGCGGATCCAACTATCGCCTGTGTCAGTGCCACATCAGGTGCCAGTAGCAGCTGGTAAAGGGCGGCTATCGCAGCCCCGGGGACCCCTGTGAGTATTGCTGCCTTCAGGAGGTCCCTCTGGACCAGTGCAAGCACCGCTCCAAGTATTGCTATGATCATTATCACGTATTCGATCATCTAATCCCCCTCCCCATAATAGTGGGCGTTTGCTATTGCATGTGAGACGAATGGTGCCAGTATGAAGTATGTTGCGGCCAGGAGTGGTTCTCCAAGGGCAAGGAGTGCCAGTATGCATGCAACATCGGCAATACCCAGGACGTGGATCCTTGCATACAGGACCCTCTCTATATCGTCCCTGAATCTGAGTATACCTATGGCTGCCAGTATCACGAGTATGGATGAAATGATCAGGATAGCGGACCTTAAAATCATGATGTACACTTCTATCAACCCCTCAGAACCCTCGCAAATGCTATGGTACCAACTGGCCCCAGAAGAACAAGGGCATAGGCTATATCACGGCAGAAGCCAACCCCATAGATCCTGTTTATGAGTATGAGTATCGTTGCGGTGGCCAGACTGAACGCTGATATACCAACAAGGCCCATCCCTATGCTCTTTCTTGTTGCGATCCTCACCGCTGCAATGGAGAATACTGCCAGTGAAGCCAGGAGAATATATTCTGATATCATCAGCAGATCCATGAAAAACCCCCTATTCAAGCATCCCCCTTATGTAGGGCTCGAATGGTATTATGTCCTCCCTGCTGCGGGGATATATTGCAGCGACCTTCAGGATTCTGTTCTCAGAATCAAGGTCAACCGAAAGTGTTCCTGGTGTGAGGGTTATGCTGTTTGCAAGTATCGTCTGGGACACCGGTCTTGTGAGTTCAGTCTCTATTTCCACTATTACAGGCTCAATGTTTCCATTCAGTGTTTTTACTGCCACGTCAGCTGTTGCCTTAAGTATCTCATATATCAGGACCAGGAAGTAGGCGATACCGTACAGAATCCTTGTGATAAACATTTTATAGCTCCCTTCTATTTAGTACCAGTTCTAATTAACATGATTATTTATGATAATATAAAGTTTTCTATATAAATCGTAATAAAAATGTGATAGTCGTTGATTACAGCAACAGGAGCACGTAGAGTACCACAAGGGCCCAGAAAATCAGCATAAGGATCCCAAAGCCCTTTCTGAAGGTTCTCCCTGAGAAGGGCCTCATGAACCTGACCCCTGATGGTGTGAAAGAATCAAGGACATCATGGCTGATGAAGCCAATAAGGAGGGGTCCCATTATTGTGTAGAGATTCATTGTGGGAAAATCCGTGAGGAAAACCCCAAGAAGAGTCAGAAGTACGAATGGTAAGATCATCACCCTGTTAAGGAACATGAACCCCAGAACCGTGAGTATGACCATGATTGATGCCTTCCCATCAAGGCCCAGTGACCTCAGAAGGAAGAACACCGATAGAACAAACACCGTCAGACAGGCAGAGATTATGAGGGCCCCCAGAATTGAATGTGTGAATCCCCTGTGCCTTGAAAGGTAGAATATGAGGGCAAGATCCATGAGGGCAATCCCCGCAAGGTAGGGAAGACCCAGGATATAAAATACAAGGAATATCACAAGTCCAAAAAGAAACACCGTTGACACATTCTCTGATTTAACCTCATGGTCCATATCCGGAATCATGGACCCCAGAAGTGCCAGTGCAACCGGGAAAACCGCCTGGAAAATTGGGGACGCCATTATGATTGAAAAGGCGGCATGTTTCTTATATGAGGACACTGACCCACCCCGCTCTACTGAAGGAACACATCCAAACACCTCATCATGATAGAATACCCATGTACTTCAGGAAAAGCCTCATCTGCAGGAGCGACCTCCCGTCACTGCCCTCCCTGACAACTCCATTCTCAGATAAAACCTCACAGGTTACAGAGGGGATGCCGGCAAGATTGCATTCATCCTCAAGGGCCCCCCTGTAATGGGAAGACGCCTTCTCATAGCATAGAAGTTTTGATGAGGTCCTTGAAGTTATGTAACGGGCTATCTCCATGCTTTCATGTTCAGGTTCCTCTGAACAGAAAACCCCCTCAACGCCGGGTTTGCTTCCAGGTGCCGTGGAGTGGAAATCTGCAAGGGCATCCACCCCCATCTCACATGCCCTCCTGAATATGGAATTTGTTACAGACCCCCTGATACTGGCCGAGCGGTTCAGATCATGGCCCGTGAACCATCTGCTGTTCTTCATCGTTGCCCATGGGGCAGCAAATGGTATCACATGAACTGTCCCCCTGATATCCATGGATAAAAGCTGTTCTGAAAGCCTTACAGCCGCTACCTGTGGGGGTATCTCATTGCCATGGACCCCAGCCACTATCATCACCACTGGCCTCCCCCCTCCAAAGGTGAGCATCACTGTACCCTTCCGGGAGTACTCTGCCAGTTCAAGGGAAAGTTCTGAGCTTAAATGTGGCCGTAGAGCATCATTGAGAGTAACATCACCCCCCGAGCCCTCATGTACAGTTGAAATTTTGATCGAGTCCTCCCTCACAAACATCATGGTCACCACGCACAGAACCATAAACCTAATAGAGTATCAGGGATCCCCATTGCAGATCTCTCAGTTAACCGGAAGCGATGATAGCACCTTGACCCCATCCATATGGGTCTCCGGCTACACCGGGGACAGACTTAATAACACCTACCCATTATATCTATAATGCTGGTAATAAAAACATGAGTATTTGATTCTTATAAGGTGATTGTTATGGATAAGGTGGTTCTTGCTTTCAGTGGAGGTCTTGACACATCTGTATGTATCAAGCTCCTTGAGGAAAAATACGGTATGGAAGTCATAACAGCCTGTGTGGATGTTGGTCAGCCGCGGGAGGAGGTTGAAAGACCAGCAAGGGTTGCAGAGGAACTCGGAAACTATAAACACCACACAGTGGATGCAAGGGAGGAGTTTGCAGAGAACTACATATTCCCCGCCATAAAGGCAAATGCAGTATACGAGGGCTACCCCCTCAGCACGGCCCTTGCAAGACCCCTCATAGCAGAAAAGATAGTTGAGGTGGCCGAATCCGAGGGCGCATCTGCAATAGCCCATGGATGCACAGGTAAGGGGAACGACCAGTTCCGTTTTGAGGCGGTTATAAGGTCAAGGACAGACCTTGAGGTCATCGCACCCATAAGGGACCTGAACCTCACAAGGACAGAGGAAATGGAATACGCCAGATCCTGCGGCATACCCCTGCCCTCCGATAAGCTCTACAGTATAGACGAAAACCTCTGGGGGCGTGCAATAGAGGGCGACATCCTGGAGGACCCCATGGTGGAACCACCTGAGGACGCATTCCAGTGGACAAGGCCCATCGATAAAACCCCTGAAGAACCAGAGGTGGTCGAGATTGAATTCAGGAAGGGTGTCCCAGTTGCACTGAATGGTGATGAGATGAAGCCCCTTGAACTCATAGGCCTTGCAAATGAAATCGCTGGTAAACACGGGATTGGAAGGGTTGACATCATGGAGGACCGTATCATAGGTATGAAGAGCCGGGAGATCTATGAAACACCCGCAGCCTTCCTCCTCCTGGAGGCCCACCGGGCCCTTGAGCAGCTGACACTTACCAGGAGCGAGCTGCGATTTGCTGATATAATCAGTGGCACCTATGCTGAACTCGTCTACAGTGGACTCTGGCATGACCCCCTCCGTGAGGACCTTGATATGGCAATAAACCACATGCAGAGGCGTGTAACCGGAATGGTGAGGGTCAAGCTACACCGGGGCAGTATGCGGGTCATAGGCAGAAAGTCACCCTACAGCCTCTACAGTGAGGAGATAGTATCCTTTGAGGACAAGACCCTTGACCAGAGGGAGATGGCAGGAATGGTCAAGAACTACGCCCTCCAGGCAGGGATATACAACAGGGTATGCAGGAAGGAGAACTGATGGAAGGGTTCTCATTCCTTGTTCTCATTGTGGTTGCCACATTCATAATTGCGGGGGGTCTTGCGTCCCTCAGAATACTTTTTGGTGTTGGAAGGAAGATACTGGCACTTGCAGGAAACATAGTGCTTGGTATTTTTCTTCTTTTTGGTGTTAATATACTGCCATTCGTAAACATCCCCATCAACCCTCTTACAGTCCTTGTGGCTGGTTTTGGTGGGGTGACGGGAGTCGGGATACTTCTCATTGGAAACATCCTTGGGCTGGTCTGAGGATACCCCTTTGATATTATTTTTGACGGCGCAGTGTAAAGGAGGCCCCTGTCAGCCTCCCCTTGCTATTAATTCAACTCTTACTTTTTGATGGCTCAGAAACCATAGGTCCGCATATCCATTGCCCCTGGAATAAAATCATGGATATCTGATGCTAAAAATCCTGTTCCATATTTCTCCATTGCCAGTTCCCCTGCCTTACCATTTATGAATGCTGCAAGTGAGGCGGAATCAAATGATGAAAGCCCCATTGCACATAGACCCGCAGTTAAACCAGCAAGGCAATCCCCTGTACCACCAACAGTCATCCCCTGGCAGCCCGTCCTGTTGAGGCGGAATCTGTCACCCTGGAATATCATGTCCACATGGCCCTTCAGAAGAACCGTTCCCCTTATCCTTGAGGAAACAGAGCTGAAGGCAGCCACCCGTTCACTGAAATCGGCGTATATCTCGGATCTGAGTTTAAAGAACTCCCTGAATTCACCCATATGTGGAGTTACAGTTAGATCCCTGTAGTCAGTGACATGGGAGTAATCAATCAGCCTGAGTGCATCGGCATCGAGTACCAGGGGTTTCCCCATTTCCTGGAGTGCTCCAATAAGTTCTCTGAAAGTTTCTGATGTTGATTGGTGCCTACCAGCCCCACAGCCCACAAGAACAGAATCGGCATTTTCTGCAAGTTCCAGGAGCTCCCCCAGGGACCCTGGCCCTATATATTTACCCTCAAGTTTCCTGACTATTAGATCAGGTGCGATGGATTTGATGGCGCTGGCTGCGCTGCCCGGTGCTGCAACGGTTACAACGTCTGCACCTGCCCTCAGTGCGGAGATGGCTGCGAGTGCAGGGGCCCCTGAGTAGTGATGGCTTCCACCGATAACCAGAACCCTCCCGTTTTCCCCCTTATGACTCTCAGGGCTCCTGGAGGGTATTCTTAGAAGATCCCCTGGACCCACAAATACCTCGGCTGCCCTTGGTATCCCTATGTCCCTCACCACGATTTCGCCTGTGATGGCAGGGTCCGCCTTTTCAAGTCCATCCTTCATCCTGTGAAAAGTCACCGTAAGGTCTGCAGATACAGCAACATCATCCACGGTACCAGTCTCTGGGCTGAGTCCGCTTGGTATATCCACAGAAACCTTAAATGCGTCTGAAAGGTTTATGAGTTCAATGGCTGACCTTGATGGTTCCCTTATAACCCCCCTGACACCCGTGCCAAGTACTGCATCAACAACCACATCTGCATCCACAGGAAAAAGCTCAGATGAATCACTGACTGCCCTTACACCGAGTATGCCTGGCTCCGGCTGCATGGCCATGAGAACATCCCAGTTACGCCGTGCCTCCGCTGACCCTATCCTTTCGGGGTGCGTGAGTAGGAGAACCTCAACCTCGAATCCCATGTTAAGGAGATGCCGTGCGGCAACAAACCCATCACCACCATTTCCCCCCGATCCGCAAAATAATATGACCCTTCCTCCATCCGCATAATTCCCTATCTCCTCTGCAACTGCCCTTCCAGCAGTCTCCATAAGGGAAAGTCTTGGAATACCAAGGTACTCGGCATTAATATCAGCTGCTGCCACATCAATCGGCTTCATGACTGTTTCACCATCCTTAGAATTTCAGGGTTAATTCCAGAGCCCCCACTCCAGATACTCTGAATTTATATTATTGACTGACAGATATTTAACATATCAAGAGGCGAGGTTTCCCATGCCACCCAAAAGGAATCTGGTGGAGAATATCCCATACGTTCCCCTATCAGTCATATACTATGCCCTCGCGGCTCTGGCGGCTCTCATAATTTATGGTATACTTGGCTCAATGTACATAATGGGTCTTGACCTCTACAATGCCATCTACTTCACAGTGATCACCATCGCCACTGTGGGTTACGGGGACATAACACCAGTCACGGTATCCCAGAAGATATTCTCTGTTACCCTTGCCCTTGGTGGTGTGGGACTCATAGCCTATGTTCTAAGCTTAACCGTTTCGGTGATCACGATGACACTGCAGGAGACCATATCAGGTGCCCGGATACGGAGGTTAATGCAGTCAATGAACAACCACTTCATTCTCTGTGGTTTTGGCCGTGTTGGATCCGCCGTTTTTAAGGAACTCCAGAAAAGGAATCAGAAGACCATAATAATTGAGAAGGACCGGGAAATAGTGGAGAAGGAACTCTGGGAGGATCCCAACGTACTTGCAATACCTGAAAGCGCCACAGATGAGGATACACTCAGGGCTGCCGGCATAAAGAGGGCCCGTGGGGTTATAATAACAACCGGGGATGATGTTGACAACCTCTTCATAACCCTCACCTGCAGGGAGCTGAATCCAGACATATGGATCGTGACAAGGTCCAGTAAGAGGGAAAACATAAAGAGGCTCTACCGTGCAGGGGCCAACCGTGTGATCTCCCCTGAGATCAGCGGGGGTGAGGACATCTACTTTGCAGCCATGGAGCCCACCATGGTGAAGATAACAGTTAAGCATGATGTTGAGGATATTGGAAAGGAGGCAGAGATAATACTCAAGTATGGCTGCACACTGGAGGATATAGAGTACCACCTCCCTGAGTTCAAGGAGCCCCTGGTGAGGAAGATCGGAGTATCCAAGAAAAAGGAACTTGAACGGTTTTTAAATGCCCTTGAGGGAGACCCCTCCAGAAAGAGCTCCCTTACAAGGATCTATGAGTCTGTGAGCGGAATACACTCCCACTGGATATCCGGGCCAGACCGGGAGAGTATAGATAAGGTCATAGATGAACTCAGAGAGGAGGGTATCCTTCTCGGCGTTAACCTAGATGACAATGAGATAAAGGAAGTTGCAAGGAAGCATGGGCGGCTTGTTGAGATAATAATTAAACCTGAGATGAGCATTGTTGAAAACCACGGCGTGGATGATATAAGAAGGGAAGCAGAGATCATAATAAAGAATGGCTGTACAATCGAGGACATAGAGTACTACCTTCCAGGTTTCTCAGAGCCCCTCAGAAGAAATGTGGGTGTTGACTCAATTGAGGACGTCGACCGTTTCATAAAGACCCTCAGGAGTGACTCCCGTAAACTGGAATCCCTTGACAGACTCTACACCCTCTCAGGTGGGGGCATACATACACACAGGATATCAGGACCTGACGCAAAAAGCCTTGATAGGGTGGAGGAGGAGCTCAGGAAGGAGGGTTTCCTCATAGGAGTTAATCTGGACCTCGCTGAGATCAAATCCATAATACAGGAATCAGGAAGGGTTGTTGAGATGCTCCTGAAGCATGACCTGGGTAACATGGACGACAAGGAGACAATTATAAGGAGGGGCGGTCGAATCCTTGACTCAAAGCACTACCTTCCAGGGGTGAGGCAGGTGGTCACAAGGAACCTCAACATACGGAACATGGATGACCTCCGGAGGTGCCAGGAGGAACTTGAAAAGCCAGACGCCAGGAGATCCCTGAAGGCCCTGTACAGCATATCAAGGAATATACACTCACACACCGTCGCTGCAAGTGACGTTAAGGTTATAAAGAAGATTGAGAGGGACCTCGAAAAGAGGGGTGTGCTCCTTGGTGTTAACCTCTCTGAAGATGAGATATGGGACATAGTTGAAAGTGAAATGATGGAGAAGTTCTGCATAGAATAAAAAATGCTTCAATTCTTAAAAATAAAAAAATAGAGTATTTAGAAGAGGTCATGGAGTTTGATCTGGTATGCTCCAAGGTTGCCGCCGTAGTTCCCTGCACTTATCTTAATTATGCCTGGAACGGTACATGCGGCCTTTATACCTTCCTTCATTGCCTCCCTTACAACCTCTTCGTTGACACCGTCTATAACTATCTCATATACCCCGTTGACGTTTTCAGGTATCTCGCTGCCCTCAACCTCATCCTTGAGTGTCACGCACATCTTCTCATTGGTTGAGGCGTTGAGGAACTTGTACTTGTTTGATCCAACCTTTGAACCTGAAGCCACCACACCACCGGGGAATGGTGTTACCGTGCCTTCAACTGCGGCTATTGCATCCACTGCAGCCTGGGCCGCAAGGAGGGCTGATGCCTGACTGTCACCCATGATGAAGAAGTTTCCGCCTGCAACCCCGTCCTTTATTCCAAATTCGCTTTCAATGAGGAAGTCGCCTGACATTATCGGGATTGAGTGGATTTTCCTTCCATCAATTTCAAGTTCCTTCTCGTAGCCATCCCCGAAGAACTTGAGTTTGAATCCCACATTGAGCTTCTCGTCCTCGTCATCGAGAGCATCGAATACTGCGGTTGTTGGTGCTGTAAGTATACCCATCCCTATCCTTTCAAGGAGTTCATGGTCCAGGTTCTTCTTTGATGGGTTGCAGATCATTATTATGTATCCGGGCCTTCCATCGGGTGTCTCCTCTGGTGGAACGTAGCAGTCTATACCTGCCTCTGCAGGGCACCCTATAACAGATGTACCGTAACCTGTTGCCTCGGTTGCAGCTATCTTTGCAAGTTTTTTGGTTGCTGCAGTTACAAGGACCCTTGAAACCTTGATACCGAAGGCCTCCGCAAATGTATCCTCTATTTCAACACCATTTATCTCCATAATTATCACCTAGTTGATTTAGTGGAAGAACTGCTAATATATTTTTCTAATTTTGTTTAGGTATTAAGGCCCGTTCAAAAATCAGTTATCTTCTCAGCACCCCAAGGGCACTTTAAATGAATCTAAATGATCTTCTGCAGAATTAAAAGTACTAAACCGCCGCCTTGAATCTACATGATGTTTTACAGAATTAAAAGTGACTTTGATGAGAAAACCTATCAGTAAACCAGAGTAAAGAATTGCAGGAATTATCCTCATGGAGGTTTAATCCAAGATGTGCTTCATTCACCGTCAGCGAGTTTTAGTACCTTTATCCGGAAACATGTTCCAGGTGAGAGCCTGTAATCAACCTTTGCCTCTATCTGATTCAGTAAACTCCTTACAAGCTGCAGACCCAGTGAATCTACATTCTCAAAGTCCACGTCCTCAGGGAAGCCACGACCATTGTCCCTGACCTCAAGCATGTAGTGATCATCCTTATTCCTGAAAACAGCCCTTATCTTTCCATCCTGTCCCTCGGCAAAGGCGTGTCTGAAGCTGTTGGATAGTAGCTCTGAGAGTATCATCCCAAGGGGCACCGCCAGGTCAAGGCCCATTTCAGCATCCTCAAAGTACATCTCAAGTCTCACATTTCCTGGTTCAGGGGAGTATGTGCTTAAAATCCCTGAAACAATGCTCCTGGCATACCCTGCAAAGTTTATTGACTCAAAGGATCCCTCATGGATAAACTTCTCATAAGCTTTCCTTATTGACCTTAAACGATTCTGAGTATCTCTGAGGAGCTCATAATCATCCTCGTCCTTTATATAAGGGAACTGGAGATTAACTATGCTTGTAATAAGCTGAAGGTTCCTGTCGATCTGCCTGTAGAGGCCATTTATTGTATTCCTCAGTTCAGATATCGTTTTACGGAGCTCAGCCACCTCATGAATCTTTTCTGAGGCATCCCTAGCAGTTACAAGGATAAAATCCTGGCCTGATAGCTCCAGGGGCCTGAAGCTCAATTCAAGGGGCACATCCCGGCCATCTGCATCCATGAACTCCATGATGGTTGTGCATGGGCGGGGTTCCTCGGCCAGACGGTCGAGTATTATCCTCAGCCTGGACTTCTGAATGAGGGGAATCACCCTCAATGTTGGAAGGTACCTTCCCCTCAGATTATCAGGATCATACCCCAGCTTATCAGCGAAGGAATTACTCAGGTCAAGTATGAAACCATTTATATCCTGTAATATCCAGGGTTCAGAAGATTCCAGAAGGAGGTTGAGGTAATCCGGTGATGAACGTATTTCCTCCACGAGGTTCTCATACATTTTTTCGTCGTGTAACTTATCGGTTAAGAAAACCCTTTCAAGCATGATTATCCCCCTAACCTGCTGCAGCGGTCCATCTATAAATCTGATTATTGGCCCATAAATCTTTTTCCAGTGTTGTGTCAGTTCACAATAACCCTGAAGTTTTACATCAGTTTCCCGGATACTTACCAGAGTAGTCAAATGAGTACTATGTTGACCTCCCTAAAGTTTCTCCATCAGTTTCTCAGATACAGAAGCCCCAAAGTAGGGTAGAGATGCCACACCCATTGCTGAGATCATCCAGAAGGATATGAGTCTCTCAACCACAGTTACAGCTGCGCTGACAGACGGCGATACGCCTGCTGCCGAATAGAAGACTATCATAACCCCATCAACGGCACCAAGGCCCCCTGGAAGGAGCGGTATCATGCCAATGAGTGTTGCCAGTATGAAGACCTCGGCTATCACAATAAGTGAGACGCTTGTGCCAAATGCCTCAAATACAAGGTATACCCTTATGATCTCAAGGATCCAGAGGAGAAATGAAAGTGGTATTCCATACAGCAGCACTCTCCTATCAGCCAGCATTATCCTCATGGTGCTCTGAAATTCCCTGAGAGCATTCATTAACCTTTTTTCAAGTTTTTCATAGTTCTTTCTGTAGAACCTCCTTACAATGCCAAGTATCCAGCCAAGTATCCTCTCACCGGACTCCCTGTCAATGGATATGTAGAGGGCCAGGAAGAAGGCCGCGGTTATTATTATAACCGAAACTATAAGTGCGACCACTATCCATGGTGACAGTTCAAAGTAGAGCACTATTGCGACTATGGTGAGTATGGCCAGAAATATAAAGGGGAATGTGTCAAGACCCCTGTCTGCTATCACGGTTGCAAAGGCAGCCTCCATTGAAGCCCTGGAGTATTTTCCAAGTATATATGCCCTTACAGGTTCACCCCCACCCCTTGCGCTCGGTGTGAGGTTATTTATTGCCATTCCCACAAGTAGCATTGGAAAGAGGTGCCTTTTTCTTATGTTTATCGAAACAGCCCCCGTGGTAATGGCCCACCTCACTGTGAAAAGGCCGAGAATTATGAATTCCAGGGCAACCGCCATGATTACATAAAGGGGGTCCGCCTTCCGTAGGGCCTCCTCAATCTCCCCAGGCCCTATGACAGATATCATAACCGCAAGGGCCAGTACCCCTATTGCAATAAGAATTGCGCCTTTGTGTTTCATTTAAACCATCGATATCCTTTCTCAGATATTATATCATGCATTAAGACCTGTCTGTTTCAGAGAGTAAATCAAAGCCTTACAAATTCACACGAAAGCCTGTCTGTGTCAAAGAGCGCCAGTGTACTCTCCCCTGAAAGGTAACCGCAGAGTTCACCTGGATTAACCTTTATGGTTTCTGCGCTCACAATGGTCTTCTCATGGGTGTGGCCGGTTACCACAAGGTCGTATCTACCACATCCAGCAACACAGTCAAGGATCTGCCTGTTATGGCCATGTATAACCGCTATTTGCAGGCCATCAAATTCCAGTTCCTTAAAGTCAGATAGCTCTGTGAGTTCAGAGTACGCGGCACGCAGCCCATCCCTTTCACCATCATTGTTTCCAAATATGGCCTCAAATCTCATCTCAAGTCTTCCAAATTCCTGTGCAGTGAATGGTGATATTAAATCCCCTGCATGTATAACAAGATCCACAGATTCCCTGTTGAATAAATTGACCGCCTTCCTTATTGAATCAAGGTTATCATGTGAATCAGCCACCAGTCCTATCAAACAAACCACCCGCAAAAGATACAGTGATCCTACATACATTTATATACTATGATGTTTAAGTTTATGTATGGGATGCGGTGAGGTCATTGATTATTTCTTACTGTTTCTGGTCGGAAGTAATTATATGATTTTGTGCGTCCCTACTTAAGGATGTGATGAATTGTTTGGAGATAGCTACTACAGGAAGGAAACCTACTCCACACCAGTAAATGTTGGTGAGGAGTATGAAGTTAAAATTGAAGACCTCGGCAGAGATGGCGATGGAATAGCCCGTGTTGAAGGTTTTGTTGTTTTTGTACCTGGTGCAGGTGTCGGAGACGAAGTTAAAATAAGGATAAGTGCAACCAGGCGCAAGTTTGCTTTCGCTGAAGTTGTAGAATAAACTGGATTGAATTTTATATAAACTGGAGTAGATTTATTCTACCCAAAGAACTTTATTTTTTGCCTACTCCCCCATTGAAGTATTACCATCTCTTTATCCATTATTCTAAAAATTTATATTGGAACACCCCCATTCTTTATATGGTAACATGAGATACGTTGGAAAGAGGGACCTTTTTACCGTTGGAAAGTATCTTGGCAATATAATGCAGGGGATAGGCTTCGTTGTTGCGTTACCCCTCATTGTTGCACTGATCTACGGTGAAGGCAATTTTTTAAGTTTTATTGTGCCCTCAATTATCTCGCTCAGCATTGGAACTGTGCTCAAGAGATATTCCCCTGAGGAATGCGCCATACGCCTGAAACATGGTATGATGGTTGCATGTCTTGCCTGGCTCTGGGCTGGATTCATAGGTAGCCTCATAATGATGTCAGCCCTAAACATCGATTTTGCAAATGCCTTCTTTGAGAACATGTCTGCCTGGACCGGCAGTGGACTCACAGTTTTCTCCAACGTTGAAGCGCTCCCAAAATCAATTCTATTCTTAAGAAGCTTTGAACAGTGGATTGGTGGGCTTGGAGTTGTTATAGTTGTTATAGGTGTCCTCATAAGGCCAGGTACAGCTGCTGCACGTTTATACAAGTCCGAGGCAAGGGAGGAAAGGATAAAACCCAGCATAGCAAACACCGTCAGGACTATCTGGTGGATCTACCTCACCTACACGGTCCTCGGGATCGTCCTCTATGGGCTGACAGGGATGCCACTCTTTGATGCCATCAACAACACCCTCACAAACCTCTCAACCGGGGGAATGTCCATAAAGAACCTCAACATCGGCTACTACCGTAGCGATGCCGTCTACCTTGTAACCATGTTTCTCATGATACTTGGGGGGACAAGCTTCCTTGTGCACTACCAGGCAATAAAGGGTAGATTCTCAAATGTTCTGAGGGATATACAGCTGCAGGCAACCTTTGCCTTTATAATCCTTTTCACAGTTCTTTCGATCTACATTGGGGGCGTGGCCCCCCTTGAATCCGTATACTATGTAATATCGGCCCTCAGCTGCACCGGTTCAAGCATAAGTTCAACCAGTCAGATGGTTGCCTGGTCAGGGTACTTCAAGATAGTTCTAATAATATGCATGCTCACAGGTATGGCTGCAGGTTCAACCACGGGGGCCGTGAAGATAATCCGTGTCATAACTGTACTTAAGGGTGTCTACTGGGACATCATGAGGATACTGGCACCTGAGGGTTCGGTTATACCGAGAAAGATATCATGCAAGTCTGTGAGTGACGCTGAGATAAGGGAGGCCGGGTCATACATAAGCCTTTACTTTATCCTTCTCTTTTTCACATGGTCGGTTCTTGTAACCTATGGATATGACCCCCTCAACTCCCTCTTTGAGGCTGCCTCTGCCCAGGGAAATGTTGGGCTCAGTATGGGGATAACCAGTTTCAATCTGCCCCTAATACCGAAAATGGCCCTCATACTCAGCATGTGGCTTGGAAGACTCGAGATAATCCCTGTTCTTGTATTAATACGTGGTTTTGTGGAGGCCTTCAAGGTTAACTGAGAGCCGAGAATAAGCGCGTTGTCATTATCTTCACTGAAAAACCTTATTAATGATGACGTTTAACACAAGTAAACACGAGTAATGATTATCTTTATTCTGCCTGAAGTCTGAAAGGTGTGGATATGTATGTTGTTATAATGGGCGGAGGAAGAGTTGGTTTAACACTTGCAAACCTCCTTATATCAGATGGAAATGATGTAACTCTCATAGAAAATGATGAAACACTCTGTGCCAATGCTGCAGTTGAACTGGACGCCCTTGTGATCTGTGGTAACGGTACAGACATTAAAACCCTTGAGGAGGCCAACATAAACAATGCAGATGTCTTTGTTGCGGCCACAGGAAATGATGAGGCCAACCTCCTAAGCTGCATACTTGTGAGGGAGTACAATATACCAAAGATCATAGCAAGGGTCAGCAACCCTGACCACGAGGACGCCTTCAAGAAGGTTGGCATAGATCACGTTATAAGCCCTGAGAGGACCGCTGCAGGTTACCTTGAGAAACTGATAACAAGGCCAAAGGTGGCTGACCTCATCGTCCTTGGGCATGGGGACGCCGAGATCCTTGATATGGAGATAAAGAGCAGTAAAATTGTTGGGAAGAAGGTCAAGGATGTTTCGCCAACTGAAAAGTACATCATCGTGGCCATATACAGTAACGGTGACCTCATCATACCCCAGCCAGACATGGTCCTTGAGAGGGGAGCCAAGATATCCGTACTTGTAAAGACAGAGGCTGTGAATGAGGTTACAAAGAAATTCACAGGCTAAATACTCTCAGTATTTTTAATTTCATTGCTTTTACTGAATCAATCCCTCAAAGATCAACCTGATCCGTATAAGCCATAGTTAGAAGGAGAATTGTGATTATACGTGGTGAACTATGGTTAAATGGTACTTCATGGCTGGCCTCATTACTGGACTGGTCACAGGTATTCTGATTGGCACTACCTTGAGAGCTGGATTTCAGACGACACCCAGACACACCTTGATGAAGGTGTAGAGTACACTGAGCCATTAAATGGGACGGCCATTATATCATACAAAAACACCTGCTCTCAGCTCAACCTATCAGACGTTGAGGAGAACCCATCCTTTCTAAAGGAGCGAAGGGTGTGGGTTGATGGAATAATATTCAGGAAATATGAATTTGAAAGTATCAACAGAACAGTGACCCTAGGTACTCAGCGTATCCCCAGGGCCCGGTTACGTGCTTGTTAAATATGGTTCACCAAGTCCCTGAAAAGCGGGGACCATGTGAGGGTCTACGGCGAGTATTTCTATCCAGCAGTGGATAAAATCACGCCTGAACTCATGAACAGGAAATTGCCGGGGATAAAGGCCGTTTACATACAGAAAATGGAAATAACATTACCCCAAATCTCGGACCCAAACCATTTACCCTATTCCAAGGAAGGCCGCAGCCAGTTCCACATGCATTGAACCGTTATCAACCCATGGCCCGTGCCCAGGGAACAGGTACTCGATGTCGAGTTTCATGAGTTTTTTAATGGACTCTGCGAGTTCATTTATGTCTCCGCCAACATCAACCCGACCGAATCCCCCATCAGCAAAAACCGTGTCCCCTGAGATAAGGGATCTACCATCATACAGACATATGCATCCTGGTGTGTGGCCGGGTGTGTGGATAACCTCAAAGTCACCTATGAAGTCCCCATCCCCAAGTTCAACAGCCACTTCCATTGGCTCCATGGATGCCGAGAACATGTAGGCAACCGTCTTCTCGTCGTTCCCCTCCCTGAGTGCTTCTGCATCAAGACTGTGAATTGCTATATCTGCATTGAAGAGCCTGTTTCCCCCGGTATGGTCAAAGTGGCAGTGGGTGTTCACTATATGTTTTATGCTGCCAGGCTCAACACCGGCCCCCCTTATCCTCCTCATGAGGTTATCAGGGTTCATTCCAGTCCCTGTATCAACCACCGTGTCTCCAAGGATGTATATGTTAGAATCAAAGAGTGTTCCTTCAATCGCTATTATATTATCAAATTTCTGTATCATGAAAGCGCCTCAGAAAAAGGGAGTGATGGGGTCACTGGGATTTGAACCCAGATCCTAGGATTTCTCTTGTCTCAGTACTCCAATCGGTCATCATACTGTAGTCAGAGCGCGCATTTTCTTCAAAGACAACTGGAGTCCCAGATGATAGCCTGGTTACACCATGACCCCATTTGATAGAAATGTTGAAGCCAAGGGTGAGATTTGAACTCACGTGTAATGGATCTGCAGTCCACCGCTTCGCCACTAAGCTACCTTGGCATAGAGTAACTAATATCAGAATTAATATTTAAAGTTTGCGGTCCCCTCATCTGAGGCGGGTCTGCCTTTCACGGCCGGTGATCTCATGTATATCCCTGCCCCTCTCAAGGGCAATATCAAGGTCAAGCCTGTAATTTTCCGATGGTGTCATCTCAAGGTCAGCCGGTGAAAGGAAAATCCAGTCCCTGTACCTGAATTTTACCCCGATATAGGGTTCTGCACCGAACATCTCTGAAAACTCCAGAAGCCCCTTTATCTTCCCTGAGTCAATGTATATGCGCTCACCGGATGTCATCTTAACCTCGATTGCAAGGTATATCTCTCCGTTCCCTGCAATGATGTCAGGGAGGGGCTTTTTTGTGGCCCCACCAGAGGCCGGTGCTCTCATGGCAGCAAAATCCTTTTCCCAGAGGAGTTTTACAAGGTCCCTCTCTCCCCGCGATCCATCCCTAACCATTAAAACACCCTGAGACCCACAATTCTTCCTTCCCAGATACACTAAATAACACTCTCTATCCTCTCTCCAGACACATTAAACAACAACCTGGACACACTAAACAACACTCTCTATTCTCCTCGCCCTGAAGGTCCCCCTTCCACTGTCACTGAGCCAGTCAATGAGCGCATCCTTTACAATGACATTCTGGTCATGGAGATGGATGTCAACTGTCAAACCGGACCTGTTGAACCTCTCATCAGAGGGTATGAAACGTATAAATGTCCCTGTAAAGTGGTACCTTGTTTTAAGGAACCACTGTGTCAGGTATATGCCCTCCATGATTCCTATCTCCTCGCCCTCCTGGATCACGGTAGCCCTGAAGGAGGCGCAGGTCCTTTCAATACGTATCATATAATCAGCCGTGGTGTTCTGAGATAATCTGATCTACGGAATCCGTAGCCGGTACTGAAAATCTTCATCATAACACAATAAATAATTTTCCATGGATGATTAATAAAACCTCTAAATGGATCGGTGATTTCACCTGGATCGCGGATAATCAGATGGATGACAATAAACCGTGTGCCGGTGCCCGAACTTTATATTTTCCAGAAGTTGATTCAGAACAGAAAAAATGATTGATGAGAATGGGGCCGGGGCCGAGATTTGAACCCGAGTCGCGGGATCCACAGTCCCGAAGGATAACCACCTACCCCACCCCGGCAGTTGAATTCTATCACAGTGCGGGGGCAGGGATTCGAACCCTGGTAGGCCTACGCCAACAGGTCCTAAGCCTGTCCCCTTTGGCCAGCTCGGGCACCCCCGCAGCAATGATGCTCAATATGAAGAATAATCATAAAAGGTAAGAAATGCTCCGGCCGGGATTTGAACCCGAGTCTTCGGCTCGAAAGGCCGAAATGATTGGCCGGACTACACTACCGGAGCCTCTGATTACCGATTAAGTGGGCCCAATGGGATTCGAACCCATGGCCGCCCGGTTATGAGCCGGGCGCTCTACCTGGCTAAGCTATGGGCCCATGACGCCGCCGACAGGGCTCGAACCTGTGACCAATCGGTTAACAGCCGAACGCTCTACCTACTGAGCTACGGCGGCACCTGCCAAGTACAAGTCCTTGCTTGCAACAAACCAGTGGTTTGTGGTGCACATCCCAAGGCGTACAATTAGATTTATACCCATCATATATAAAGTTTTCGGTTTAGCAGTGGTTTTGCAGACACCCCCTGAGGATGGGGTCATATGCTGAATAATGCTGATGCCGCAGCCGCCATCAGAAGAGCCGCGAACACAATCATCAGTGACTGGGACTTTCTCCTGGAGGAGGAAAGCACATAGATTACAGATACCATGAGGGCTGCTATAGCACCCATGAATCCAAATATTCTGCCAAGGATCACCATGAGGATCACAAGCACCAGTGCGCCGCGCAGGGCGGTATCCCACTCGAAACCCTCCTTTCTGGCATCACTGAACTCTTTCCTCTGGAGCTCCCTTTTAACGGGGCTTTCCCTGAAATCTCCAGACATGAACCTGGATTTGAGTGGTTTTTCCTCAAGGAGGGTTCCGCAGTTCCTGCAGAACCTTGAGCCCTCCCTGTTCCTTTCGCCACAGCTTGGGCAGTAAACCATATCCATCAGCCTCAATGTATCAACATCAAAGCTTATCTCAACGAAAGTTTATAAAGGTATTCTGCAGAGCAGAGAGTGTCAGATATGAATGTTATAGAATCACTGAAGGAAATGGATATACTCAAATTGATGAACAGGGCCAGTGAAATCACCCTCAAACATCATGGGGATATCATAACACTTGAAAGGGCAGTTTTTCTCTCATGGTGGTGTGAAAGGGGGGACTGTGCCTTCTGCTATATGAGCACACAGAAGCCACGTATAAGGGAACCATCAAAGGCCAGGAGAAACGTCAACGCCATACTTGCAGAGGCCGAAATATGTAGGAGACTGGGGTGGAACATAGAGTTCCTATCAGGAGGCTATGGTTCATTCTCCCCTGAGGAGATAAAGGAGATCGCAGAGAGGATAAGGGATATAACAGGATCCCCTGTCTGGCTGAACACAGGTATAACCACCGATCTTGAAATATATGGTGATGAGGTGGCAGGTATAACAGGAGCGCTGGAGGTTGCAAACCCTGACCTTCAGAGGAAACTGTGCCCCAGCAAACCCCTGGAAGACATAGCTGAGATGCTTGAGGCAGCCAGGGACCTGGGATTCAGGAGGGGCATCACCATAATACTGGGACTCGGTGAGACACCAGATGACCTCAGATACCTCTTCGAATTTATAGGGGATCTTGAAATAGACCGCGTAACCTTCTATGCCCTCAACCCCCATGAGGGAACGGTATTTGAAAATCAGCCCCAGCCCGCCACCCTCTATTATGCAGGAACAGTTGCCGCCACAAGGATAGAGTTCCCTGAACTGGAGATCATCACAGGGACCTGGATGGATAACCTGGGGAGCATAGGTCCTCTCATCCTTAGCGGGGCCAACGGAATAACCAAATTCCCCCTTTTCAAGATGTTCGGGACCTCCTATGGAAAGCGTGTTGAGGAGGAGGTTAGGTGGGCCGGGAGGAGACTTGCGGGTACATTCACAGATGTGGAGAGGCTCAGAAGGGGGAGATCATACCCTGAAATTGACCCCTTCATAGAGAGGTATGTTAACGGATGTCTGAAAAATCTTAAATTGCTTTAAGTTGATGATAATAAATATAATCTGATATGCTTTCCATCACGTTGAACCATGTTACCATGAAAAGGAGGAATAACCATTAAGATGAAATGTGGTCTTGAAATTCATGTTCAGCTTGACACCAGATCAAAGCTATTCTGCAGATGCCCGACAGATTACCAGGACGCCCCCCCAAACACAAATATATGCCCGGTGTGCCTCAACCAGCCAGGGGCAAAACCACATCCACCAAACAGAAGCGCCCTTGAGGGGGCTCTGAAAATCGCCCTCATGCTTGACTGCAGAATAAATCCTGAGATCACATACTTCATGCGTAAGCACTACAACTACCCGGACCTCCCATCAGGTTACCAGAGGACATCCATACCCGTTGGACTTGAGGGAGAGCTCAACGGCGTCAGGATCAGGGAGGTGCACATAGAGGAGGACCCTGGTCAGTATAAACCGGACCACGGTGTGGTTGACTTCAACAGGTCAGGCATCCCCCTCATTGAAATTGTTACAGAGCCAGATATGAGGTCACCCGAGGAGGCCAGAAACTTCCTCAGGGAACTCATAAGGGTGCTGGAATACAGTGGCTGTGCCCGTGGGGAGGGCACAATGAGGGCCGACGTCAACATATCCCTTGAGGGGGGCCGCAGGGTTGAGATAAAGAACATTAACTCAATAAAGGGTGCCTACAAGGCCCTTAAGTTTGAGATGGTCAGGCAGAAGAACCTCCTCAAGAGGGGTGTTGAGGTCAAACAGGAAACACGTGCATTTCTTGAATCCCAGATGATAACCGTTTCCATGAGGCTCAAGGAGGAGGCAGAGGACTACAGATACATACCTGATCCCGACCTCCCCCCAATGCACTTTGGAGATGAAGTGGTGGATGGCATCAGGGAAGGAATACCGGAGGCACCCCACCTCAAGGTGAAACGATTCATGGAGGAATACGGTTTAAGGGAGGAGGATGCAAGGGTGCTGACCTCGGAACTGGAACTTGCAGATGCCTTTGAGGAGGTTGCGGCATCCATAGACCCTGAGTTTGCGGCTCTCTGGATGAGGGACGAACTCAAAAGGGTGCTCTACTACAACAAGGTGAGCTTTGCAGAAAGCGGTATAAGCCCCCAGAATATTGTGGAACTCCTTGAGATGATACAGAAGAAGGAGGTAACCACCAAGGCCGCCAAAAAGATCATAGAGGAGATGCCGTTTAACACCAGGAGCCCCCGGGAGATAGCCGCCGAAATGGGGCTCATAGGAATCATAGATGAATCCCAGGTTATAGAGGCAGTTGAGCAGGCCATAAGGGAAAACCCCCAGGCAGTCCAGGATTACCATGATGGCAAGGAGGCCGCCATAAACTTCCTGGTGGGGCAGGTGATGAGGATCACCCGTGGAAAGGCAGAGCCTGAACGGACAGTTGAACTGATAAAGGAAAGGATCTGAGGTGCATGGCCAAGAACGTCCTGGATCTTCTTATGTGGCATCCTAAATGGGATATTAAAAGGTGCAGGATAAGTTACATCCACAGGGGGGCTCAGAGGAACCTCAAAACAGTTCAGGGATCGGATATTGAAAGGCTCGAAAGGGGCTTCCTTGTGCTGAGTAACGGTGCATCGATACCCTACCATCGTGTGGTTAAAATAGTATGCGATAACAGTTTCATCTGGAAAAAACAGAAGAAGGGATAGGATGAGCAATAAGGCACTTGTGAAGGATTACATGACCCGGGACGTTATAACGGTATCCTCAGACACGTCAACCGCGGAGATCATCAAGCTCATGAAGGAAACAGGTCACGACGGGTTCCCGGTCAAGGATAATGGTACCGTGATCGGGATGGTGACTGCCTTTGACCTCCTCATAAAGCCATGGGTCAAAACAGTATCAGAGATCATGTCAAGGGATGTTGTGGTTGCAGACCAGGATATGTCCCTCAATGACGCTGCGAGGGTCATGTTCAGGATGGGGATCTCAAGACTGCCTGTCATAGATAAGGAAGGTAAACTTGTGGGTATAATAACAAACACCGACATCGTGAGATCCCATATCGAACGTTCCACCCCCATGAAGGTTAACTACTTCAAGAAGACCCTTGAACAGCTCTATGGTGTTAAACCTGAGGTTAAACGGATGAAGGTCCCCATCGAAAAGCTGAGGCCCACCCAGAGCAAGGTATACGCCGATGAACTGCAGGGAAGAACCTATGAAATTAAAAGGGGTCTTGCAGAACCCACGATAGTTGTGAAGACAGGTGACAGGTATGTCCTGGTCGACGGTCACCACAGGACACTGGCATCCTACAGGCTGGGCTGCAAGGAGATAGACTCATATGTCATCGATATCAAGAAAGACATGAAGCTGGGTATGGAGAAGACAGCGGACCTCAACGGCGTTTATACTCTGGACGACATTGAGGTTATAGACGACGCCCAGCACCCCCTGATTGCGATAACAACCAGCATGAGAAAGGCTATGGCAGGTAAGAAGAATGGTGGATGAGGGAATTTTAAGGGAAATCTACGCTGTACTTGAGGACCGTCGCGATAACCCGGTGGACTCCTACACCTCCAGACTCATGAGGGATGATGAGAAAAGGGCTGAGGATAAGATACTTGAGAAGATCGGTGAGGAGGCAGCAGAGGTGATCATAGCCTCAAAGAATAATGAGCGCCTCGTGGAGGAGTCTGCTGACCTGATATTCCACACACTTCTACTCCTTGTATACAAGGGGATCCCCTTTGAGAGCTTGCTTGAGGAGTTCGCTGCAAGAAGAAAATAAATAACAATGCAGTTACCTCAGTGAAGTGTTACTTCCATCATAAAAAAATAACTGATAACCACACACCTCAGTGAAGTGTTACTTCCATCATAAAAAAATAACTGATAACCACACACCTCAGTGAAGTGGTAGTTCCATCTGATGGAATTCTCTTTTTAAAATTTTCATCTCCTTTTTACCTGTGAATCTGAATCCAAACTTACTGTAAAGGTTCACTGCAGGGATATTTGTGGGTGAGACATCCAGTGTGAGCCTATCAAGACCCCTCTCCTCTGCAATCATCCGGGCCTCCTGGAGGAGCCTGAAGCCAACACCCTGACCCCTCGCCTCAGGCGCCACTGCAAGGGATGCTATGTAGAGGTCACCATCCTCAACCTTCTGGGTGCTCAGGGAGTCAATGAGGTCCATCATCATGACCCTCAGGGCATCCATGGGTCCCAGCTTTCTGAATAAATCAATAAATTCAGATTCACTGCCTTCAAGGTCATAGGCCAGAACACCGAGAACCTCTCCTTCACTGACCGCTAGGATTATTCTCTCAGGGTCCCAGCAGACACCATTCCTTAGAAGTTTTTCCAGAGTCCCTTCGGGATTTTTGAAAAAGAGGTCAAAGAGTTGCCTGTCAGTCTCATAGATGAGCCTCCCCACAGTATCAGAGAAACGGGGTTCGAACCGGACAATATCCATAGTACCATCTTCATTGAATAGTTATTGACTTCTTTAGAGGAGTAATTTATAATTAGAAATAATAAAAACAGGGGGTGCTGTGAAAAAATGGGGGTAGTTAAAAAATAATTACTGCTCTGCGTCGAGCATTTCGCCGTATTCAATCTCTATCTGGCAGCCCTTGGGGCCACAGCAGAAGTGCTGCAGATCAAAGTTCACAAGCATGATTTCACCTCTCAACCTTCTTTACTATAATAAAGTAACTTAAAGTATTTAAATGATGTACTTACATAAACTGCATATACATACATAAAGTATACTGGATTACATGGTTGATACCATGAGTGATGACGACTACATATGCTCCGTTGAGGCCGCCATTAATGAGATAGGTGGTAAATGGAAGTCCCTTGTCCTCTGCGCCCTCAAGGATGGTAAGCTCCGCTTCAGTGAGATAAACAGGAAGATACCCCGAATAACCCAGAGGATGCTCACCAAGACCCTCCGTGAGCTTGAGGCAAACGGCCTCGTAAACCGGGTGGTATACCCTGAGGTGCCCCCAAGGGTTGAGTACTGCCTAACTGAAAAGGGGAAATCAGTCATCCCCATCCTCGACGAGCTCTGTGAATGGGGCAGGAAGTACGGTACACACGAAAAATGATCAATCACCTGCAAAGGCCCTCAGTATTTTAACCGCAAGTACAGCGGCCCCAAACCCGTTATCTATATTTACAACCCCTATCCCGGGGGAGCACGACTGTAGCATGGAGTTAAGTGCCGCAAAACCCCCCTCACCGACCCCGTAACCAACTGATGTTGGTACCGCTATAACCGGCACGTCAACAAGGCCCGCAACAACAGAGGGAAGCGCCCCCTCCATGCCAGCCACAACAATCAGCACCTTAACATCTGATTCAAGCATGTCCTGCAGTGGTTCAAGGAGCCGGTGGATGCCGGCAACACCAACATCATATGCAGTGAGAACCTCACAGCCAGACTCCTCTGCAACCACCCTTGCCTCCTCTGCAACGGGTATATCTGATGTTCCCGCAGAAAGTACCCCGATCCTACCCAGCCTTTCAGGTTCCCCTGACCTCACAGCAAGCACCCTGGCCGTTTCATGGTAATCGGCGGTGTAATCGTCTCCAAGATCCAGTCCATCCATGATCCCCTCAGCCCTTTCAGGCGGGAGCCTTGTTACAATAACATCCCCAACAGTTCTTATAATGTTGATTATATCCTCATCACTTTTTCCAGGGGCAAATACCGCCTCAGGAAACCCTGTTCTTTTCTCACGCAGTATATCAAACCTGACCCTATCACCCAGTTTAAGCTGGGCCGATTCAATCGCCCTTTCTGCCTCTTCAACCGAGATTTCACCCCTGAGGAGTTCCCTCAAAATCGATCTCACTGACATCACTACCTAATTTATAAGTTCATGAATATAATCTTAGCATGATACACTGAACTTTCATCTGTATAAGTTCATGAATTCTAATCCTAAATGATGTACCAAACTGTCGTCTGTGAAAATCCTTAAAGGAGATAGAATGTACCGTGCCCAGCTCACTGTTGAGGGAATAGTGCAGGGTGTTGGCTTCAGGCCAGCCGTCTACAGACTTGCACATGAACTTGGACTTACAGGATACGTCAGAAACATGGGAAACCTGGTTGAAATTGTCCTTGAAGGAGATGAAGAGAGAATAAAAAGATTCATCAAGCGTCTTAAGGCAGAAAAACCCCCCATTTCAAGGATAACCAGGATAAATAATGAGATAAGCGCCATCGACAGCCCATCCTTCAGCGATTTCAGTATAAAGGAGAGCTCCTCAGAGTCATCAGGGACATCCGTGATACCCGCAGACGTTGCAACCTGCAGCAGGTGCCTTGAGGAGATAATGGATGAGAATAACAGACGCTACCTCTACCCCTTCACCGCATGCACAGACTGCGGGCCCAGGTTCACCGTGATTGAATCCATCCCCTATGACCGTGAGAGGACCAGCATGCGTGAATTCCCCCTCTGCAGCTCCTGCATGGAGGAGTACCTCAACCCCCTTGACAGGAGGTACCATGCAGAGGCAACATGCTGCCCGGTATGCGGTCCCAGGCCATTCCTGTGGCGTGGAGATGTTATTGAAACAGATAACCCCCTGAAAATGGCTGCAGAACTTCTTGATGAGGGTGAAATACTCGCGGTTAAGGGTATAGGGGGCACACACCTTGTTTGCCGGGCTGACGATGAGGATGCCGTGATGAAACTCCGCTCAAGGCTTGGAAGGCCCAGCCAGCCATTCGCCTGCATGTCCCCTGATGTTCCCTCAGTGAAGGTCTATGCCTGCATATCTGAAGCAGAGGAGAAGGCCTTAACCTCCCGTCGAAGGCCAATAGTTGTCCTGAATAAAAACAGTGACTACCCCCTGGCGCCCTCAGTTGCACCGGGTCTCCACAACATAGGGGTCATGTTACCCTACTCTGGAATGCACCATGTCCTCTTCAGATACACCTCGGCCCCGGCCTATGTCATGACCTCAGCCAATAAACCAGGCGACCCCATGTTCATCAGGAACAGTGAGATAACCAGGGGCCTCAAGGGTATAGCCGATTACTTCCTTCTCCATGACCGTAAAATCATAAACCGCTGCGATGACTCTGTTGTCCGCTTCAGGGGTGGAGAGATGGCCTTCATAAGGAGGTCCAGGGGGTACGCGCCTGAACCCTATGACCTCACCCATCTATCAGAGAATCTGTCAGCCCTCTGCCTTGGACCGGAACTTGATGTGACCTTCTCTGTGCTCAAGGGGGGCCAGTGCTATGTATCACAGCACATAGGCAACACATCACGGTATGACACCCTCCTCTTCCTCAAGGACGCTGTGAATTACCTCATGGGTATAACAGGCACAGAATCCGTGGATGTAATAGCCTGTGACCTCCACCCCCAGTTCCTGACAACCTCCTATGCAGAGGAACTCTCTGAAAGGTTCTCTGCGGACATCCTGAGGGTCCAGCACCACCATGCCCATGCCCTGGCACTCATGCTCGATAATGGTGTCGGTGAGTGCGTGTGTATAGCTGCAGATGGTGTTGGCTACGGTGCAGATGGCACGTCATGGGGTGGTGAGATCCTCCACTGCCACGGCCCTGAATATTCAAGGGTTGGGAGCCTCATGCCCCAGAAGATGCCTGGGGGTGACCTTGCAACAAGGTACCCTGCAAGGATGTTGCTCTCAATGCTCCTGGACAGCTACGATGGGGACATCCGTGAACTCTTCATTGAAAGGTACCTGGATTACTTCCCCCACGGTGAAAGGGAGATTGATGTTGTATTAAAGCAGATGGAAACTGGGCTCAACACAGGCGTGAGCAGCAGTACAGGCAGAGCCCTTGATGCAATTTCAGCCGCCCTCAGAATATGCGGAATGCGAACTTACGAGGGCGAATGTGCCATGAAACTTGAATCAACCGCTTTCAGGGCTAAAGGAGAACTCAAAATACCCTTCAGAATCATGAAGAGGGATGGTAGGTACATCCTTGATACATCAGGCATACTCATGGATGTCATGGATTTTCTGGAATCCGGTGAGAAGAGGGCGGAAATAGCCCATGCAGCCCAGCGAGCCGTTGCAGAGGGGCTTGCAGAGATGGCTGTCCTTGCAGCCGAGGATCTGGGAGTTGAGGTTATAGGGGGAACCGGCGGTGTTTTCTACAATGAGGCCATAAGCCTTGCGGTGAGGGATTACGTTAAAGAGAGGGGTTACAGTTTCATTCAGCACAGAAATTCATGTGCAGGTGATGGCTCAGTTTCCCTTGGGCAGGCGGTTGCAGCTGCACTCGAATACAGAAAATAACTAGGGTCCTCTGATGTCCTCAGGAAATGGAATCTGGTGTCTCAGGAACTGCTCTACGGGCCTCAGATAAATGCAAAAAAGCCGGCTTGGTGGGAACTAATCCATCTTTCTTCTCATCTCTGCCTCGCGGAGGAGGTCCTCGGCCCGTTTCTTGAGGTGATCGTAGAGCCTTATGAGGTTCTTTAACTCCTCAATGGCCTCCCACTGGCCGTTCCTTATCTTATTTTCAAGGTTAAGCAGTCTGGACCACTCGTCACCTGGGGGGAGCTGTTTCCTCTGGAGGAGGTCATCCACCACATCCACCCTGAAGTTGTTCCTGTTTATGGTTATGCTGATGTGGATGTCCCTTGATATATCATAATATTTGCGGGGCCTTCCCCTCTCTATCTTCCTGAAGAAGGAGCTTAAAATCCCTGCCTCCTCCATCGCCCTGAGGTGCTCTATTATGGCCTTCTGGCCAATATCCAGTTCCTTTGATATTTCACTGACAAATCTGGGCTCCTCACGGAGGAGGTTTATGATCTCCCTCCGGGTCTTGCAGCCCATAACATCAAGTATAACTTCCATGTTCCGCTCTTCGGTGGATTTTTCTCTCATCATGGTATGGTATGTCGAAAGGTTTATATAACCTTTTGTAAGTATAATAGCTATAAGGTTATAGGTAACCTCTGGTAACTTTAATTTCTGTAAAAAATGAAAGGTGAAGCAATGTGCGAAGAGAAAAAAACTGATTCTAAGCCATCCAATAACTGTGAGGATGAATTAAAGGAACTTAAAAAACGACTGAAAGAACTTGAAAGTGAACTTGCGGTTAAGGAAGAGGAAATCAGCGAATACGTATCACACCTCCAGAGACTCCAGGCCGACTTTGAAAACTACAAGAAACAGAAGGAAAAACAGGAGCTGGAACTCATAAAAAATGCAAATGAGAAGCTCATACTGAACCTCCTGGACGTATACGAGGACCTTGAAAGGGCCATTGAAAACCGGGAGAATGATGGTGACGGCCTGGAGGTCATCTACAGGAAATTCAGGGACACCCTCAGGAAGGAGGGCCTGAGTGAGATACCCGCCGAGGGTGAAAAATTCGATCCATTCCTCCACGAGGCGGTTATGGTTGAGAGCCATGATGAATACGATGATGGAATCATAATAGAGGAGTTATCAAGAGGTTACAGACTCAACGACAGGATAATAAAACATTCAATAGTCAAGGTATGTAAGAAAAGCTGATTTGAGGTGATCATGTGGCAAAAAAAGAAAAAATTCTCGGTATTGACCTTGGAACAAGTAACTCTGCAGCCGCAGTACTTATAGGTGGAAAACCAACCATCATACCCAGTGCAGAGGGGGCTTCACAGTACGGTAAATCCTTCCCAAGCTGCGTTGCATTCACAGAGGACGGACAGATGCTTGTGGGTGAACCTGCAAGGCGTCAGGCAGTCACAAACCCTGAGAACACCATAACAGCCATAAAAAGGAGTATGGGTACAGACAGAAAGGTAAAGGTCCAGGGTAAGGAGTACACACCACAGGAGATATCCGCATTCATCCTTCAGAAGATCAAGAAGGACGCAGAGGCCTTCCTGGGTGAGGAGATAAAGAAGGCCGTCATCACAGTACCCGCCTACTTCGACGACAACCAGAGGACTGCCACCAAGGACGCAGGTACCATAGCAGGGCTCGACGTTGTAAGACTCGTCAACGAGCCAACAGCAGCAAGCCTCGCCTACGGCCTTGACAAGGAAGACGAGGACATGGTCATCATGGTCTTCGACCTGGGCGGAGGTACACTGGACGTTACAATCATGGAATTCGGTGGGGGCGTATTCGAGGTTAGATCAACCAGCGGTGACACCCAGCTGGGTGGAACCGACATGGACAACGCGATAATGAACTACCTCGCCGATGAATTCAAGAAGGAGACCGGCATAGACCTCATGGAGGACGACCAGGCAGTCCAGAGACTGAGGGAGGCTGCCGAGAAGGCCAAGATAGAACTTTCAACAACCCTCACAACCGAGGTGAACCTCCCCTACATCACCGTGGCCCAGGACGGACCAAAACACCTCATAAAGACCATCACAAGGGCAAAACTGGAGGAACTGGTTGATCCTATCGTTCAGAGATGTGCAGGGCCAATGGAACAGGCGCTGAAGGACGCCAAGATGAGCAGGGAGGATGTGGATAAAATAATACTGGTCGGTGGACCCACAAGGATGCCCATAGTCCAGAAATTCGTTGAGGACTTCATAGGAAAACCCGTGGAGAGGGGAATAGACCCAATGGAGTGTGTTGCCATGGGTGCAGCCATACAGGGCGGTGTCCTTGCAGGGGAAATAAAGGACCTTGTACTGCTTGACGTGACACCACTGTCCCTGGGTATAGAAACCCTCGGAGGGGTCTTCACCAAGCTCATAGAGAGGAACACCACTATACCCACGAAGAAGAGCCAGATATTCTCAACAGCGGCAGACAACCAGACCTCCGTGGACATACACGTCCTTCAGGGCGAGAGGCCCATGGCCGCAGACAACACAAGCCTTGGAAGGTTCCAGCTGGTGGGAATACCCCCCGCGCCACGTGGAGTGCCCCAGATAGAGGTGACCTTCGATATAGACGCAAACGGTATACTGAACGTATCAGCAAAGGACCTTGGAACAGGTAAGGAACAGGCCATAACAATAACAGCACCCAACAAACTCTCAGAGGAGGAGATAAAACAGAAGATAGAGGAGGCCAAAAAACACGCCGAAGAGGACAGGAGAAAACAGGAAGAAATCGAGATAAGGAACAACGCCGATTCAATGATCTACACCGCCGAGAAGACCCTCGAGGAACTTGGAGATAAGGTGCCAGCAGATAAGAAGGAGGCGGTTGAAAAACAGGTCAGTGAACTGAGGGAACTCATAGCAGGTGACGATGTCCAGGCCATCAAATCAAAGACCGAGGAACTCACAAAGACAGTTCAGGAAATCGGGGCGGTTATATACCAGCAGGCTGCCCAGCAGCAGGCAGAGAACACAGCATCACAGGGTGAAAGCCAGGGCAACGACACCATAGATGCTGACTTCGAGGTCAAGAACTGAGGCCTCCCCCACCCTTTTTATTCTCTGATGTGCAACTATTTTTAGCTGATCACTTCCAGATTCTATACCAGGTGAAAATCGATGGCTAAGCGTGACTACTATGAGGTTCTCGGTGTGGATAGGGGTGCCGATAAGAAGGAGATAAAGAAGGCCTACCGGAGGCTTGCAAGGAAGTACCACCCCGACGTCAGCGATGATCCTGATGCTGCCGAAAAGTTCAAGGAGATAAGTGAGGCCTACGCGGTCCTCTCTGATGATGAGAAGAGGAGAAGGTACGACCAGTTCGGCCATGCAGGTATGGAGGGCTTCAGTCAGGAGGATATATTCAACAACATAAACTTTGAGGACATATTCAGCGGCCTGGGATTTGATATAGGGAACATCTTCGACATGTTCGGTTTCGGTGGGGGAAGGAGACATGGTCCCCAGAGAGGTGCTGACCTCACCTACACCCTTGAGATAAGCCTTGAGGATGCCTACAGTGGCCTTGAAACAGATATAAGGGTCCCGCACACAAAGAAGTGTCCCGTGTGTCATGGGAGCAGGGCCGAGCCAGGTACCGGTACAAGGACCTGCTCCACCTGTGGGGGTAGCGGGCAGGTGCGGCAGGTGCGTAACACCCTCCTCGGGCAGATGATGAACATAACCACATGCCCTGACTGTCAGGGGGAGGGAACCCTTGTTGAAAAGCCCTGCAGCAACTGTAACGGTAAGGGAGTTGTCAGGAAAACCAGCACAATCCACGTGAAGGTTCCTCCAGGTGTTGAGACCGGATCCAGACTCAGAATCCCCGGTGAGGGGGAGATGGGTCTTCGTGGCGGGGAACCAGGGGACCTCTACGTGGTCATTAAGGTCAAACCCCACAGCATCTTCAGGAGGGAGGGGGCAAACCTCTACACAGAGAAACCAATAAGTTTCGTGCAGGCCGCCCTGGGTGACACCGTGGAGGTTCCAACCCTTGACAGACCAGTAAAGTTGAAGATACCTGCAGGAACCCAGAGTGGCACAACCTTCCGCGTCAAGGGACACGGTATGCCCCACCTGAAGTGGAATGGCTACGGAAACCTCTACGTGAAGGTCAAGGTTGTAACACCAAGAAAGCTGAGTCCAAGGCAGAAGGAACTCCTCAGGGAATTTGCAAGTATCAGTGGGGATGAGATCCACGAAGATAAGGGATTCTTTGATAAGGTCAAGGATGCCATAATCCACTAACCTACATCCCCCACCTCATTCTAAAGGTTAAAGATGCAATATCCACTAAAACCCTGTTTTACAATATTTTTTAGCTTTTACTGATCACAGGGCGAACCTCAGCCGATGGAATACTCCTTTTAATACATTAAGAACTAACCGTAATATTTATATTATCTTTTTCCTTAAAGTTACTATAAACTTTGAGGTGAAGATGAAAAATCTTGCAGGTATTCTAATTTTAAGGAAAATAGCAACAGATTTGAGGGGATGATCAGATGAAAAAGAGTTATTTTCTGATTCTCGGTATTCTTGCTGGTTTCGTTGTGGGTTACTGTGTTAGTGAACTTCTTGCAGAGTTGTCCCTCTCCCAAGGGGGATGATCTTCCTCAACCCTTAACAGACGCTGAAGCCGCTAAATATAAGGAGGAGTGCCGTGCACTTGACCTTTCCACTTCAGGGGAGGATCCATATGCCCTCAACGGTCATAGGGTCTGGGTTGAGGGAACGGTGTATAAAAAGGGTGAATCATACGGCATCAGGCCACAGGAAACCTTCATTGCCCTCAAGATCAACACCACACCAGAGTACATACTCCTAAGCTACGCCGGAACAACCCCAATAAAAATTGGAGACCGAATAAGGGTCTACGGCGAATACTTCTACCCTGCAGAGGACACAACCACACCTGAACTCAAAAATAAAGAACTTCCCATGATAAAGGTCGTCTACATTGAGAGAATAAGAGTCAAAAGTCCCTAAAAGATGTGAAACTCACCGAACTTCTGCGCACAGTAGCTCCAGTGAATGCAGAACAGATAACGCACTTGCGGGGTATCCTGCCGGGCTGAATATTGATAAAGGGCATGCCGGGAGTAACCCACCTTCTGTTTCGGCAGCATTCATCTCGGCGGACTACCTCTGCCTCCTACAGTAATCACAGGCAGTATTTGTCCTTGCATCCCGCGGAATGGCCGTTTCACCGGTCCTCCTGGTGTCAGTCTGCTCCTTTAAGGGTGAAGCTTCATTATCATCCACCAGAAGACGTGTCGTTTCTGCTCCAGGGTCCAGCCTCTCAGCTGATGCCTCACGGCACCGCGGTTCTGTATGATGGGTGGAGTTTCCTCAGCCCAAAAATGGGCCGTCAGCTGCCCTCCGGCTTGCCCGATAGATGAACATGAGAATAAAAACTGATAGCGGGGCCTAGATTTGAACTAGGGATCTCGGGGTTATGAGCCCCGCGGGATCACCAGACTACCCCACCCCGCTAAACATTAGATTTGTTATTTTAATATATAAAGGTTGTGGTGAGGTCTGGTTTTACTCCATCAAACTTTAAAATAGGATGGTTTTGAGGTTGGTTATTCTTCCTCCTTCTCCTCAAGCTTCCTGAGCCTCTTGTCAAGGGACTCAATCTTCTTGTTGGTGTAACCCCTGTACTCGTTGAAGCGGTGCTCCAGTTCATCTATGTTCCTTGATACCAGTTCAAGCCTCTTCTCAAGGTCAGATATATCGTCCTTGGTGGCCAGTGACCAGTCCTCTATGAGTTCATCGCTCTTCTCATTAAGGAATGCGTCTATCTTGTTTGAGATGACATCCGTGCTTATGGGAACCTCCCTTACCTTGCCCATGATCCTGTCACTGACATCTGAAACCTTCTCTCCAACACCTGCCATGTAACCTTCCCTCCCTTCACCTGGTTTTTCAAATGCGCCGTAAACTCTCGTTACCGGCGCCATGTTCCCTGATTCCATCAGGTAGTAGTATATTAGGACAATTATGGCCCCTGCAAGTATCAGGATTGCAAGAAGCTCCACCGGTCCCACATTAAAACCTCCAGATCATTTTTTAAGTTTTGCATTGAGTTCTGCTTCCTTCTTCTCAATATCCTTCAGCATCCTCTCCAGTTTCCTGAACTCTGTTCTTGCCTCAAGGAGTGCAAGTCTCTCACTTATCTCACTCTGAAGATAACCCACCTCATGCATTATCTCAGATGTGTTCTTCCTTATGGCAGCCAGTTTCTCCTGCTTGTCCTTTGGGAGAGGTATGGTTGTCTCCATCAGGCGCTTTGCCTGCAGGTCGTTCTCAACAAGGGATATCTTTTTAAGTTCGATCTGCTTTTCAAGAAGCTGGATGTCGTTCTGGGATTCCCTAACCCTCCTCCACTGTATAGCCACAATGATAACTGTCACAAAAGCCAGGATGGATATTATAAGCCACAGTATGTTCTGAGGTATTGTTGCGGTGCTCGCCATATAGCTCCCCCTTGAAGTATTATCTGCTGGAAATAATATATAACTCCTTATTTAAATAAGTATCAGAACTCAGTTAAGTGGTAACGATGATCGAATCATACTTAAAGGCAGGTAAAATTGTATCAAAGGTTCGAAAAGAGGCTTCAGAAATCATAAGGGATGGTTTACCGGTAATAGAACTCGTGAATTACGTTGAGGATGGTATCAGAAGCAGGGGAGGTGAACCGGCATTCCCCTGCAATGTCTCCATCAATGAGGTCACCGCACACTACACTTCCCCTCCAGGTGACGAAAGCACAATATCCGAGGGCGACCTTGTTAAGCTTGACCTCGGGGCCCATGTGGATGGGTTCATAGCCGACACAGCCATCACAGTCCCTGTGGGTGATGTGGATGATAGGTGTTACAGAATGATGGATGCTGCAAGGGAGGCCCTTGAGAATGCTATCTCCACCATAAGGGCTGGTGTTGAGGTTGGTGAGGTTGGCCGTGTTATCCAGGAGACGATAGAGTCCCATGATATGAAGCCAGTGTCAAACCTTACAGGTCACAGCATGGACAGGTGGATACTCCACTCAGGGCTTTCAATACCCAACATAAGGGAAAACAATCCCCATGAACTCGAGGAGGGGGATGTGCTTGCAATTGAGCCCTTCGCAACCGATGGTGTGGGGCTTGTTACAGACATGCCCCAGACCCACATATTCAGGTTCCTCCGTGAAAGACCCCTCCGGCTTGTCCATGCAAGGAGGGTCCTCGGTAAGATAAGGGAGGAGTACCATTCCCTTCCATTTGCACAGAGATGGCTTGAAGAGTACTTTGAACCAAAAAGGCTCAGCGCCTCCATGAGGCTCCTGATACAGTCAAGGGCCATCTACCCCTACCATGTGCTTCGGGAGAAGAGCGGTGCCACCGTGGCACAGTGGGAGCATACGGTCATCGTTGAGGGTGATGGGTGCACCGTGATAACAGAATGAAATAATAGGTTGATGGGATCAGAATGGTGCGGGTAATCCATCTCCTTCCTCAAAATAAAAGAAAAACAGTTGATGGGATTAGAATGGTGTTGGTAATCCCATCTCCTTCCTTGCGGCGATGTTCTTCTCTGCTTTTTCCTTTTTCTGTGCGGCAAGTTTTTCAAGCAGTCCCAGGCCAGGTTTAACTTCCTCTATTGGTTTTGTCTCAAATAGGCCTGCTTCAACTGCCTGCTTGAATATTGAGTCCCCTGCGTCTGTCCTGGTTATGACGGTTGACCATCCATCAGGTGACCCCACTGAACCGGTTGAGACGTCTGCAAGTTCAGCCACGTAGTCCTTGCAGATCTTGCATCCTGCCTGCTCGTATCCATGGGTCTCCTTGAGTGGGAGGGTGAGGACATCATCCTGGGTGTATACCCAGAACTTCCCTTTACCTATATCCATCTTCTCAACGAGTTCCATGCTTACTCCGAGTTTCTCGCAGATGAAGGTCTGGAGTGATGTGTATGGGAAGTTTTCCATGCAGTATATACCCACCAGCAGCTTTATCTTATCTGCAAGGAACCTGACACCGAATGGGTAGGTCTGCATTTTCCTTATACCCATTGTCTGGCAGGGTATGGCAACTGTACCGAGTTTCTCTATACCGTACTGTCTGACGGCCTTCTTGAGCATCATCACGTTGGGTGAGAATGTGTACTTGGTACCGGCTGCTGCCTTGAGTTCATCTGAGCTCATGGCAACCATTGGCTGTGGTTTCCAGAACTCCTCACCTGGACCTGCAACAACTGCACCCTCAATGATACCCTCATCAAGGGCGTAAGCTAGAAGACCTGTGACTATTCCCCCGTCCTGGGCTAGTTTCTGAATCTCCCTGTCAGTTGATCTGGCGGAAACAATTTCCTTGTAAGTACCTAAAACCATTTTTCCAGCCTCCTATAGCCCTAACTCCTTTTTAATCTGTTCTTCTGGCCACCAGCTTCTTGGGCACTGCACGTAGCAGATTCCACATTTTATGCAGCGGTCACTGTTCAGTTCCGGCCTTCCGTTGGTCATATCAAGGGCCCTTGTCTGGCAGGCCATTGCACATGTTCCGCATCCAATGCAGAGACCCTGGTTCACGACCTTTGTCTGAAGGTCGCATCCGCATGCTTCGGTGTAACCTGCAAGGTCCAGCATTGGCTGCAGGTAATCCATATCATTGTTGAGAAGTGCAACAACGGTCTTTGCTATTATTTCAGGTGATGGTGGGCATCCTGGCAGTGCAAGGTCCACATCTATGAGGTCTGCTATCGGTACAAAGGACTCGTGTGATGGCTGTGCCTGCTGGCCACCCCTTGAGTACCTTGTGAAGCAGCCTGTTGCTGCGCATGAACCGAATGCGCAGACCAGTTTAGCCTTTTCCCTGAGTTCCTTGAGTTCGTGCAGGCTGTGTTCGTCCTGCAGACAGACGGAACCCTCCACAAGGGCCAGGTCCATCTCTGGCATCTCCCAGAGATCCACCAGGGTCTGTCCATATACTATGTCCACCATATTGGTGAGCAGTTCTGCGAGAATGTCGTAATTTTCGGTTAACGACATGGCGTCTCCGGTACATCCACTCAGGTGAATGTAACCTATTCTTGGTTTTGCATTTTCTTCAGCCACTTTTTCAACCTCCTCTTTTGAAGCTCCAACAGGTTCCGATTTTTCCTTTTCGGGTTCTTCCCTCTTAGCTTCAGCCTCCAATCCTAAAAATCTTTTGATTCGGGCGATTAAACTCATTTAGAAACCCCAATCTCCTCTAAGATCATCTGAATGGCCCTGGGAATAGCCTTCTTTACCGGGGGTGTGAGGCCCATTTCCACATTGGGAGCTGATATCTCCTCGGGTTTACACCCAATTACCACAACGTCAATTTTTTCACTGAGTTCATGGAGGGGCTGGCTCACTGGCCATGTGTGCATATTCTCATAGGATCCCTTTGGAATCTCAGTTACCTCGAATTTTCTGAGGGTTCCGGGTTCTGCATTGAATTCAACAACGTCCACAACTATCATCTTCTTCCACTGTTCATGTGGTAGTGAGAAGACAAAGTGTGGACCGCCAGTTCCAGCGTCTATGAACATTACATTTTCTGGTTTTTCCTTATCCTTGAAGTATTCTTCAAGGGCCTTGATAACCTCTGGGCCGAATCCATCGTCCTTGAAAAGGATGTTTCCACAGCCCACCACTAGAATCTCAGCGTCGTATGGCATGTTATTCCCTAGATTCTGACCATTTCGTTTTTAATCACTGATTTGTCCTCATCATCAACAACCATCACGTGTGTTGCGCATGAGAGACATGGGTCGTATGCACGTATAACGTGTGGTCCGTATTCATGGTGGAATCCTTCGGTTGCGGGACCCATTGTTGGGATGTTCCAGGTTGTTGGGACAAGTGCGCTGTAGAACTGGATCTTGCCATTCTCAACCTTGGCCATGTGCACGTCAAGTCCCCTTGGACCTTCTATTGCACCTATACCCAGTTTACCTGTACCTCTCTCATCGAAGTCTGCCCTTACAGGTGCTGATGTGTCGAGTTCATCCAGTATTTCTATTGCCCTTGAGAGTGCAGTTTTCATCTCAAGTGCCCTTGCAACGTGCTGTGCCACAACACCTCTTTCCTTGAAGCCCTGGAATTCAACCATCCTTGCCCTTGGGCCGACCTCCACGTTTCTTCCATCGTAGAGTGGTATTGTTGAGCAGGCCCTCTTGGCTATTTCAGGGTCATCGTACCAGCTTTCTGGCATTACCTCTGTGAACCTGTCAAGGTCGAATTTTGTCCTGTCACCATATAGCTGGTGGCTTGCGAGTGTGGGCTGGTTGTGGACACCAAGGCCCTCTGGAAGGCCCTTGTCCTCGATGAGGCCAATCATCAACTCAACGTGTTCGTTGAGTTTGGGTTTGAGCTGTTTGAGTCTTGCGTAGAGCCTTTTTCTTGCAAGTTCTGTTATGTTGTCGGCCATTCCACCTATCCTCACGTCTGATGGGTGGATACCCTCACCTGCCACCATGTCAACTACGTACTGTGCGTTTTTCCTTATCTCGGAGATTGAGTTTATGGCATCAGCCATCAGGTTTTCAGGTACGAAGTCGGGTGCTATGAGGAACTGGTGGATCGCATGGCTGTTTACGTGGTGTGCAGCCAGTGTGAGTTCCCTGAGGAGTCTTCCGGCCTTTGGAACCTCAATGTCAAGGGAGTCGTCTATTGCCTCAACGGAAGCCAGTGTGTGGGGTATGGGACACACTCCGCATATCCTCTGGACAATGACTGGAGCTGTTTCAGGTGCTTTACCTGTCACCATTTTCTCAAGGCCCCTGACAGGAGTAATACTGAAGTATCGCCCCTTTGTCACGATTCCTTCATCATCGACTTCCATGACAAGTTCTGCATGTCCTTCTTGTCGTGATGTCGGCGATATAACAATCCTTTCGCTCAAATGTATCACCTCTTGTTTTTAAAGTTCAAAAAACCTTCAATATTATAACTATTTTTAAATGTTATAAGTTTTTCAATTATAAAAAAAGTGAAAACTATTTATATTATGTTGTAAGTGAATTATTATTAGTAGAAAATCTACTTTATAATATTAATTTTTTATTCAGTAATACTGAATATTTATTTATATATGTACCCACATAGTCCATATGTGTTGTCAAACACGCGAGAAGGTGAGTTGATGATAAACTCAAAGATCCTAGCATCAGTGGCAATAGTCCTGATAATTGGAGCTGTTGCAGCAGGTTATCAGGTGAGTCAGAATTCCGAAACACTGTGGAAGTTCACCAACCCCCAGGGCGGTCAGGGCCAGGGGCCACAGCAGGGTGAGTCAAGCGTCCACAGTGAATCCCCCTCAACCACATCATCTCAGGGTGGCAGTGGTTCAGGTTCAGGTGGGGCTTCAGATATGAATGTGAAGATCTCATCTTCAGAGGCAAAGAGCATCGCGCAGAAGTACATAAAACAGGAGGGTGCCACTGCAGGGACCCCAAGGCTTGTTACGTTAAACGGTAAAAGGGTTTACATTGTGCCCGTGGAGATTAACGGCCAGGCCGTTGGGGAGATCTACATTGACCCCGTCACAGGCGAAAACCTTGGAGGGGCTGGTGGTGCGCCATGATGATCAAAACAGAAACCGAATGCTGTACAATTTATGCGGAGGATGTTGAGGATGCCGTTGTCCTTGAGGGCTCCCCTGGTGTGGGGCTCATAGGCAACATCCTCGGGTGGCTCCTTGTTGAGGACCTCAAAATGAAGGAGATAGGGTACATTGACTCCAAGTACTTTCCTCCACTTGCGGTTCTCTACAAGGGGGTCGCAATACATCCCTTCAGGATATATGAGGGGGATGGGATAGTGCTCTTCCTATCGGATTTCATCCTTCCACCTGCAGTGGTATATGATATGTCGAACGCAATTGTGGACTGGATGACCCGCAACAACAGCAGGGAACTCATAACCTTCAACAGCATGGTTGTCCGTGAAAAGTCACAGCCAGTTGCAGGTGCAGGTAACAGCCAGGAGGTCATCCAGAGACTCGCAGATCTCGGAATACCCATAGTCCCCTTCGGTAACCTCAACGGCATTTCAGGAACACTGCTTACAAGGTGCGCTGTTAAGAATATACCTGCCTCATGCCTCTTTGCAGAGATACTCAACCCCTACCCCGATCCCAGGGCCGCTGCAAGTGTTGTTGAGGTCCTAAATGAGATGCTGGGTACCAGTGTCGACCCCGAGCCACTCCTACAGGAGGCCCAGGCCATAGAGTCACGCCTCAAGAAGCTCGCAGAGACCGTTCAGGGGGAGGCAGAAACACCCATATACATGTAAAAGTTTATATATGAAGAGATCCAATATCTTTTTACTCTTTTGGTAGGGCCCGTAGCCTAGCCAGGATAGGGCGTCGGACTTCTAATCCGAAGGTCCCGGGTTCAAATCCCGGCGGGTCCGCTAAAAACAGGTGAGTACGGAGGGGCCCGTAGCCTAGCCAGGATAGGGCATCAGACTCCTAATCTGAAGGTCCCGGGTTCAAATCCCGGCGGGTCCGCTCACATTTTTCTATTCTGATTTTAAGGGTTGACTTATAAAGTTAGTTTAAGTAAAAGAGTCATTTTTTTGTTGATTATAAATCTACCTGAAGTATGCGTCAAGTGTCTCGGCAGGGAACCTTATCTCACCGTATTTACCCCCACCGCCGGGTATAACGGTGAGTGAACCATTCCTAAAGGCCTCAACTGCAACAGCAACACCGGCATCGATCCTTCCAATATCCTCAATGGGGGCGCTGAGAAGAACATCGATCTCTGTCCCGAACTCCCCCACAAGGCCCTCCCAGATGCCCTGCACGAACTTTGTTGTGACACCCTTACCATACTTCATCCCTATTATCTCTGCAAGGGGCATGATATGGACATACGGCGGCCTGTGGGGGGGATGGTGTGGCTCATCCCAGGTTGAAAGTTCATAGATCCTGTAGTCAACACCCTTCTTGATCCTGCCTCCGCAGGGGCATTTCATCTTCATCTGAAGTGCCTCTTCAGGGCTGTAAATCCTGTAGCACCTTGTACATGCGGTCATATGGTACTTTCCAAGGCGGGGGTCCAGGCCATAGTTTGCCCTGATCCTGCACTTCCTGATTGACCTTTTGAGGGATGTGAAGGATATGTCATCCATTTCAAGCTGGTTGAACTCCCTCCCAAGCCTGTGGGGCCACGGTGAGTGGGCATCTGAATTTGTGAGGAATGGTATATCTGCAAGTTCAGATATCTTATCGGCCATTTCAGTGTCCGCAGAGAGTCCCAGTTCAAGGAAATCCGGTCGCTTCCCGTAGCAGTCCAGGTAGCTGTCATATGATTTGTACATGCTGGTCCATGGTGTGAAGGCATGTGCCGGACCCGCGATACCATCGTATTCATGTACCATTTCAAGTATCTGGGCCCCGTTCATCCGCACTCTGGGTCTTCCATCTGAGGTGGTGGTTGAGGGCATCCTCTCCCCCATTTCCTCTGCAGCCTCCAGGGATGGGAGTATTATGAGGTGGTGAATCCTCCTTGAGTCCTCAACCTCCGCGGTTATTATGAAGCTGCACTCATCCCGCACATACACACCATCCCCTGCGTATTCCGTGGATTCCTCAATGATTTTCCTCCACCCAGGGTGAAATGCGTCCCCTGTTCCCACGATATGGAGGCCCTTGAGTTTTGCCTGGGGCGCTATTGCCTCAATGACCATGTTGCGGGATGTTGCCCTTGAAAAACAGCTGTGTATATGTAGATCGGCATTTAAAATCATTTAATCAGCCAGAAAAAATAATTGAGAGTTAACCTATGTAACGGAGGTCCTCCTCGCCGGGCTTGAGATTCATCCTGTCAATCATCTCCTGCTCCATCTGCTGGGCCCTGGAGATCATCTTCCGTGTCTCCTCTGCACGCTCCTCGAGTTTCTCAAGGTCCACCTGTAGTTTTGTCATCTCAAGGAGCACCTCCAGAAGCGCCCTGGCAGCCTCCGCATCTATGAAGTAGCCTGGTGTTTCACCCATGAGGCAAACTCCACGCATACCCCTCATCCTTCCCATTCCAAGGAGGAGTCCTGAGGCACCTATTATACCCCCATCTGCAGAGCGAAGGATAACATCGTGCTCTTTAAGGCTCTCAGCAAGCTCCATATCTGTGGCTGCACCGTAAACCCTTGCCTTATCAACAGGCTGACCGGTTGCAAGTCCTCCAAGGGTGTATATCCTCTCAACCCCGTAGCCCTCAACAAAGTCTAGTATCATGCCGCAGATCTCATACTGGCCCTCAGGTGAAAGGCCCTGGGTGTTCCCAACAAGTATTATATAATCCCTTTTATCCTCACCAGCCTCCCTGAGGTAGTAGAACTCGTTCTTCATGGGTTCAACTATGCCATTCTCATCTACCAGAACCTGTGGTGGGAATGATGGAGAGTAGAGTTCAGCGAACCTGACAGCCTGGAGTTCATCTATTATATGGTCAGCTGCGAGTTTCCCGACATGCCCTATCCCTGGAAGCGCCTCAATGAAAACCGGGCTGGAAAGTTCAACATCCTCCAGAATATTTATGGTTGTTTCCCTCATTTTATTCACCACTACTCCTCAAGTAAAACCTCTCTTTTGAGTCTTCTCCGGTATTCGCCATACCTGTCCTCAGGGGAAAATTTTGGGGGATAAACAACCCCTGTTGATCCGCCGCAGCGGGGGCATACATCCCTAAGGGTGTACTCCATGCATGAACGGCATCTTCTCATCTTCATGTCAGTTCACGGAGGAATTCTCCCTCTCCACCCTCTTTTTCCACTATATCTATGCACCTCTGGGCCGCTTCCTTGAGCTGTTTCTCGGCCTTGAGGTAATCTGTTGATTTCACTATAAGCCTGTACCTGGGGGCCCCGACGGCCTGGACGGTTATGCCCTCATCCTGGGCAGATTTAAGGGCCTTCCTGATTATTTCAACACCGTTGGGTGCATAGGACTTTATATCAACATATCCTGTGATCTGAACCTCGGGGGGTGTTATGTTACGTTTGGCAACCTCTGTTATGACAGCGGCCCAGTCCTCTGGGACGCCCTCCTCCAGAAGTGCATTTTCACCCTCCTCTGCAGCGGTTTCAAATGCGCCGTAGAGGTCGCCGAATATGTCCATGAGTTCGTATCCGACCTCCTCGTAGGCCGTGTCAAGGTCCTTTCCCAGATCCTTTGCTGCCAGTTCAAGGAACTTTTCAGCCTTCTGTTCTATTTTCCAGGCCTGGATCTTCTTTGTACGCTGGTCCTCCCTTATCCTTTTCATGGAAACATCCACGTGCCCCTTCCTTGGGTTCACACGGAGGACCCTGGCAACTATCTTCTGGTTCTCCCTTACGAAGTCCCTTATATTCTTAACCCATCCAGAGGATACCTCGGATATGTGAATGAAAGCCTCCTTCCCTGGATATTCCTCCAGGGTTGCGAAGGCGCCGTAGTTGAGGACCTTGTGAACGGTCCCAACCACCAGTTCACCCTCTTCAGGCCATTCATTTTTTCTTCTTACCATGAAAAACACCTAGATTAATCCAGGACCTCTAGAATCTGGGCTTTGATCTTTGATTTTCCTCCTGTTGGCTCAACAAGTGTTTTACCGCAGATTATGCACTGGACGTATGATGCTGCCCTGTCAAAGACCACCTGCTGGTTACCGCAGTCCATACATTTAACCCGGAGAAAATTACCTTTCGTATTGTAGAACATCACACATATCACCCCTAGGCTACAAATTCAACTCTTCCAGCCCTGAAGGACCTTTTCTTGATGTGTGATTTTCCACATTCCTTGCATTTGAGCCTGAGGTCAAGCTTCTTGACGGGTTTGTTACCTGAGGGGAGTGGACGTGGGTAACCCCTGTAACCGGCTGTTACACGTCTGAACTGCCTCTGACCCCATTTGAGTTCACTTGCCTTTCTTCTTTTTGATTCAAGTACCTCGTGAACTGTGTGTTTTCTACAGTTTGGACAGTAAGTTCTTCTTTCCTTGGGAATCTTCATATCTAATCACCTCTTAAGTGAAAAAGTAAGCCTTTAAAATAACTGGAACTTTTTTTATACTGGGTTAGTATATCTCAAATCTCTATTTATACCTTTGTATGGAACCTTTCAGACAGACAGAAATGTACCAGGAGAATGGTATTTATGAGTACCTTATCCTCCTGCCCTTCCTTGCATTTATAAACACATCTGCATTGAGCGATGGGAGTGTAACAATGTCCTGTGGCCTGAATGGGCCGTAAATTTTTTCATCGACCCCCATTATCCTTGCAGGCACCTCCTCAAATATCAGCACCGTCTCAATGCCTCCCCTATCATCCAGTGCATTGGCCCTGATTTCATTTTCAGAGGGTTGGGAATCTTTTTTCTTCGGCTTCTGGATAACTTCAGGTTCTGCACGTGGTTTCTCTTTCTCCTTATCAAGTTCTATCGAAGGAATTATTTTCTCCCTGAATTCCCTCAGGGTCTCTATAAGTGAAAAGTAGAGTTCCTCCTCCTCGGGGGTCATGTTGAGGGGAGTTGTATCCTGGAGGTCAAACTGGGGTTTCCCGTTGAACAGGTGGTATGACCTCTGGACGTTCATCACTGCACTGTCTGTTATCTTGTGCTCCCTTCTCTCACATATCTCGGTGGCTATCCTCTGGGTGTCCCTTATAAGGTAGTGTTCCTTTGCAAAGGGGTCATTTCCAACCGCCTCGAGGAGATCCTCCAGGTAGCTGTGGACCCTCTCATAGAAGTCATCACCAACCCTTGCAAGACCGCTTTCAGTTCTCTCCTTTTTCTGAATCCTCCTCAGTTTCTGAAAGAATTCGTCCAACCCCATTCCTCACCAGCAGTTATTCCTCTGCCTCGATTCTTGGAGCAAGGAGGAAACTCAGCTCTCCCTCATTGCTGGCCATCTTCAGTGTTAGTTTAAGGGGCATGTCATCTCCCAGGTTGATGATTGCTGTCTCACTGAACTTATCGGCCTTGAGCATCTCCTTTATCTTGTCAAGTGAGTAAACACTCCTTGCAGGTTTACTTATCTTTTCACCATGGAGATATTCTATCTCGGCGTCTCCGAATTCCCCCTCGGCAGATGCCATGAAGCGATCCTCATCAACACGGAATGTTATCTTATCGGAGAATATGTCTATATCTGCTATTGAGTCCTTGAGGAGCTGGAATGGCACCTCAAATTCGTTCTCATACTGGATTTCAGGAGGACTTGGGGTTTCATATTCAATGTCAATCAGCCTTATCTTGAAGGTCCTTACTGCCTCTCCCTCAAACTGGACTATAAGGTTCCCCTCATCGGTTGATAGTATAACCCTGTCGTTTGCCTTGGCCCTCTTGAGGACCTTCATGAGTTCCTCTGTATCCACGTTTATCTTCTCTGGTTCATCGCAGACATATTCATCGAAGAGTTCAGATTTCAGTTCAAGGTGCACGTATGTGATATGGGACCTGTCAAGGGCGTCGAGACGCAGGCCTTCGGCACTGATCTGTATCTGAACCTCATCAACAATGGATGATATGGCATCGAAGCTCGTCCTTAAAATGTTAGGATCATTCAATTCTGCCTTGAACATTTTCGTCCTCCTTATCCTATATAGCTAGATATTGGGGTCATTCTTTATATACTATTTCTCCTCTTTTTCCTCTTCCCCTGTTTCAGCACTCTTAACCTGTTTATAGAATCTTTCAAGGGGGGTCCTGCCTACAATGCTCTGTACCATTGAGGCACCCAGCAGCAGGAGACCAGTGAGTATGAGGAATGCTGCAATGACTGTGTTCTCACCTGAGACAACGTTATCCACAACCCTCTCTGATGAGCCGATAATTGCGATTATTCCTGCGATTATAAGGACCGCTCCAAGGGCCATGGCTGAGTACCTGACTATTTCATCCCGGTACCTTATTATCAGTGTCACCGGGAACCCATGATCAGATTCATCATTCTGGATTTCTTCCCTTATCCTTGATATGAAACCCTTCAGAAAACTGGGTTCCTCTGGTTTTTCCTTGTTTTCAGCTCCGGAATCTTTGGTTCCGGTTTTTTCGGTGCTCATCGTGAACCGTCCTCAATCTTCAGAATCTAAAGCAGAGCACTTCATGCCTCAATCGTATTCCCTCCAGGTGTACTTGCAGCGGGTGCACCTGAAGAACCTTGTTTCAGATTCATCAGCCCTTCTTGTCTGCTGCAGCCACCAGAAGGCCTCCATGTTACCGCATTTTGGGCATTCCACCCTTGTTGTTGGTAGTGTGCTCACATCATCTCCTGTGAATATGACGTTGTCCTTTGATTCAACTTCCTCTGAAAAGTTGTATTTGTCCTTGAGTTTATCTGTGATATCCTTTTCATAGCCACACTGACAGCTGAATTTTCCCTTCGCAGGAAACATTACAGCTCCGCACCTGGGACAGAACTCCATTTTCTTCCTCCTGATAAGAGAAACTAAATTTTTTGATTTTTAAAATTTTTCTGCAATGACACTTATAATTTTTTTGATTTAATTTACTCCATTCTGGTTTCTAATGGATTTTATGAAGTCATCAAGTATCCGTGAATGGTCAAATGCAAGGTTATCATAGGGTATATCCTCAATATGAAACACCCTGGCTTCGGCAGCATCGGATCCTCCAACAGGTCTTCCTGAAGCAACTGCAGTGAAGCAGATGCTCACGGTGTGCCCCCTGGGATCCCTTGAGGGGTCCGAGTATACGCCAAGAAGACCCTCCAGTTCCACCTCAAGTCCGGTCTCCTCGAGGGCCTCCCTCCTTGCAGCTTCTTCCACTGTTTCCCCGTATTCAACGAATCCTCCTGGAATGGCCCATGAGCCCTCATATGGGGGTTTTCCCCTCCTTACAAGTACCAGGGTGTTCTCTGATAACCTTATTATCACATCCACCGTGAGTAGTGGTGTCCTCATATCAATACCTCATGCGCTGCCCCTTGACTCACCAAGTTTAACCCCTGATGCAATGAGATGTGCCGCCCGGAGGGGCTCGGGAATGGAACTTCTGGTCGTTGAGAGCCTCACAATCTCAGCTGCATCCTCCTGGTCTATACCGGCAGTCTGTATGTAAACTGTCTCGGCGGATTCTACCCGGTGGATCTCCCCGGCGTCATCTATCATCTGCCACCTCTTCTTCCAGTCAGGGAATCTGTGCTTCAGGGCTATCCTTATCCCCTCAAGGTCAGGGTATTTGCGTACAACCACTATGACAGGGAGTCCAGTTCTTGAGGATATCTCATTTATATCCGCCACGTTGAAGCCGCCGAAGGTGAGGCCATCCAGCATTATAACCCTCAGCTGGTTGAGGTGTCTTGAGCCATTCACCATTTCAACTATCTTCTCTGTGGCATCATCCCCATCCACCCTTATCTTCGTTGTGAGGACCCCGTCAAGCCAGTGCCCTCCCCTGAAGACTGTGCCCACGAGGAGCACGTCCTCGTCACTTTTGGGTGTGAATGGGGCGTCATCTATCCCGAGAATCCTTATCTCGGATTTTATCTGCCTGAAATTACGGTTCTCCATAAAAAATAGTTAGGCGGACTCTATGAGTGACCTGAACTCATCGCATCTCTCAATTAGAGTCCCAGCTGCCTTGATGAGTGATTTCTTGGGGCTCCTTGCCCTTATGTAAAGCTGTGGTTCCCCCACTATGGGGTGGTCGATGGAGTAGGCCGCGGCCTTAACGGTTTCATCCTCCATCAGTATGCTCCTCAGTACATTGCAGAGGGTGTGTGTTTCGCCCTCGAATACTATCTCCATTTCATATCTCTTGTTAAGAATGATTTCCATTTTTCATTACCCCTTAACCTTCATAATTCGCTGATAGTTTCCTTTTTTCCCTGTTTTCACAGTTGGGACACCTCACCTCGTCCCTGCCGTTCATCTCCATGAAGTGCCTGCACCTTGTGCACATGGCCTTTATGACACCAAGGTCACGGGATGAGGTCTGGAGGTCTATACCATCAAGGCCCATAACCTTCGTAACCCTTGCCTCCACTATATCCCCTATCCTGAAGGCCTCTGTAAGTTTAGAGAGGTAGCCCTTCTTTGCCTGTGAAACATGGACGCCCCCAACAAAGTAGGTTGCAAGGGCCCTCCTGTTACCCTTGATGCTGTGTATTCTCACAAGGGCCCTCTGGCCCCTCACATCTATTACCTCTCCAATAACCCTTGAGCCTGTCCTGAGGACGGGGGGTGTGCTGAACTTTGAGATTACCTTTATGCTCTTATTCCTATCATCCCTTGCAACCTCTCCAACAACAAGGGACTTTATTTCTCCATCGTCGTCGTAGGTCCCCTCTGAGGGGAGTACCTCTTCACTTACAGCTAAAAAGTCTCCGGGAAAAACTATGTCCCCAGATTTAACTTTCATCCATTCACCTCTTGAAGGTAAAAACAATACCTCATAGTTATAGTGGGTTATGATTACTTTCTGATTATATATATGCTTTTTGTATGATAAGTTGAGGATCGATCGTTACTCACAGCGTATGGCTGTAAGATGTCAACATGGTTTTCTGCAGGATTATCCGTCTGCTTCTCAGTGAACCACCGATCCCAGGTAAGATCGTTAACATGGTTTCTGCAGGATCCAGTTAAACCATCAGTGAAGCTATTCAAGAAATTATCTCATCGAGGACGTAATCCTCCCATTCCCTTTCACCAAGGGCTATCTCAAGTTCCGATGGGTTAAGGAGTGGTCTATCATAGATCTGTGAGTCGTCAATGGCAATCCTTGGGCAAGCTGTAACCACGAACGCCTCGATCTCCCTGAATGGCAGCAGTGCCTCCGGTGATACGTTTTCAAGCAGGAAGATGAATGCATCCCTTCCAGCAGCCTCCAGCTTCCTCTTTACCTCAAGGGCCAGTTTGAATCTCCTCTGCCCCTCCTTTGATGAAACTATTATCCCCCACCTACTGGCGGAGGAGGCCCTGTTTATCCTTGCGAATCTGATCCTGAGGACCCTATCTGCGAATTCATCCAGTCTCCTTACTTCACCATGGTAGGGGTCAGCCACCACAACATCCCTTCCTGTTAAAAGTTTTATGCCCAGTGGATGGAAGTTTCCGCTTCCGATGAAGAGGTATGCATCTGCATCGGTATTTCTGATGGCTGAAAAGTTACACCCGAGTACCTGGCCCTCGGCGGTGTTTACCCCTGAGCCCTTAACAACCTCAAATCCCCTCTCCTCAAGGAAAGACGCTGCCTCATCAAGGAGGTGGAGGTGCTGTGCGGTTGTTGCAAGGCCCACCCTTTCGTGGCCATCCAGGAGACGGGCAGCATCCTCAAGGACCCCCCTTACATCAACCCCTGAACGGGCCTCGATGAATATGACGGGCACCTCATAGTCAATGGGAAATGGTGTGTGCCCGTAGTGGATTATGAGATCAGCCATGCCCTTCATCTTCCTGTCTGAAACATCACATGCTCCGAAGCATGGGTCTGCAGATATAAGAGCTGTCGCATCCGTTTCTGATTCTATAATCTCTGCAAGTTCAACAGCCCTTGTTTTAAGTCCCTCAGGAAATTGAAGTCCAACAACATCTACTTTGAGGCGTTTTATTTCCCTGATAACCCTTTCTGTTTCAAGATCATAGAGTGACATTTAATCATTCAGCCCCCATCCGGGATGTCCTCAACGGTGACCCGCCCGTCAACAACATCTGCCTTCACAAGGCTCCTTACAGTGAACCCTGTCCTCTCCTTCACCACCCTTGAGCCCTCACCCTTATCTATGACGGTTACAACGTCCACAACCTCCACTTCCATCTCCCTGAGGGCCTCGAGGACAGCCAGCAGTGTTCCGCCGGTACTCACGACGTCATCTATTACCATTACACGGTCGTCCCCATCAACACCGTTTATGTAAAGTTCTCCCTCACTGTAACCTGTCATCTGGTGGACCGCAACCTCCCCGGGGAGGCCGTACCTCCTTTTTCTCACGACAACAAAGGGTATGCGGGTTTTGAGTGATAGCACCGTGGCATGGTGTATACCCATGGCCTCAATGCACACTATCTTATCCACACTGGCCGGATCTGGGTTGAATCTTCTCACTATTTCATCTGCAATTTCCTCAAGGAGTTCAGGCTCTGTGAGTGGTATCCCATCAGTTACAGGGTTAACAAAGTAGTCATACTCCCCCTTCTTTATTACAGGGGAATTTCTGAGGCTTTCCTTTAGTTTATCAAGCATTTTTCAATCACCCGTTATGGTCTGTGAACAGTGATAATAACCGGGACTATTCAGTGTATCCACAGCGTCACAGGATACGCTTTATAAAGGATCTTAATATATAAGTTGGCCCCAACAATAGTTAATGATTACTGATCACTGCAGGTGAAACTATGCTTGGAAATCTGGGCAGGAGTCTCAGTAAAACTATGAAAAAACTGGCAGGGATGACCATAGTTGATGAGGAGGTCGTGAAGGAAGTCATTAAGGATATACAGAGGGCCCTGATCCAGTCTGACGTTAACATAAAACTTGTATTCAACCTTTCAAAATCAATAGAGGAGCGGGCTCTTAACGAGGAGCCCCCAAAGGGGATAACACCCAAGGAGCACATCATAAGCATAGTCTACGAGGAGATGGTTAAGCTCCTTGGTGAAAGGTCCCATGAATTAAAGATAGAGGAGAAACCCTACAGGATACTCTTCCTGGGGCTTCAGGGAAGCGGTAAAACAACAACCATCGGTAAACTTGCAAGGTACCTTCGTAAGAAGGGTTTCACCGTGGGTGTGGTCTGTACAGACACCTGGAGACCCGCGGCCTTTGAACAGCTGAAGCAGTACACAGAGGGCCAGGATATCAGTGTCTATGGGGACCCTGAAAACAAAGACGCCCTTGACCTTGCAGAGAAGGGGCTTGAAAGGTTTCAGAAAAAGGATGTTATCATATTCGACACCGCAGGAAGGCACAAGGAGGAGAAGGACCTCCTCAGGGAGATGGAGGAACTTTCGGCCGTCATTAAACCCCATGAGGCCATACTCGTAATCGATGGGACAATCGGCCAGCAGGCAAGGGAACAGGCCCTTGCATTCAGGGAGGCCACAGATATCGGGTCAATAATCGTTACAAAGCTTGATGGGTCAGCCAAGGGTGGAGGTGCACTCTCAGCGGTTGCAGAGATTGGTGCCCCCATCAGGTTCATAGGTACCGGGGAGCGAATAGATGACCTTGAGGTATTCGACCCTGAAAGGTTCATATCAAGACTTCTTGGAATGGGGGACCTCAAGAGCCTCCTTGAAAAGGTTGAGGAGGTCTCAGATGAGGAACTTGCTGAGGAATCCCTCGACGCCATACTATCCGGGAAGTTCACACTGAAGGATATGAGGGTCCAGTTTGAGATGATGGGCAAGATGGGGCCCCTGCAGCAGGTCATGAATATGCTCCCGGGTGTCGGGAAACTCCCCAAGGACGCCACAAAGATGACCGAGGAGACCATAAGGAAGTACCTTATCATAATGGACTCCATGACAGAGGAGGAACTGGAAAAACCCGACATAATCAAGCAATCCAGGATCAGAAGGATATCAAGGGGGTCAGGTACCCGGAACGAGGACGTCAAGGAACTTTTAAAGTACTACAGGGTCACCAGGAAGGCCATGAAGGGCCTTGGCAGAAGGAAGATGGGTGGCCCAATGGGTCAGCTGATGAGGCAGTTCATGAGGTAGATCTGATTTAAACCAGGAGAATTAAAATGGACGTTCAGGAAAGACTTGATGCCATCTTGGATATCACAGACTCTAAAATATGTCCCCACTGCCTTGGAAGACGTTTTTCTGACGTCATGGAGGGTCCTGGAAACCGCCTGAGGGGTGAAAGGCTTGTTGAAAAATTTTCACTCCATCTGGAAGGCCCCTGCCTGGTATGTGGCGATGTGTTTGAGAGGCTCGATGAGGCTGCCCTGAGGGTCAGGGAGAAGGTGGATGACCTAAACCTGGAGTACTCATCGGTACTCGTGGGTACAAGGCTCCCTGATGATGTGCTCAGAATTGATGAAGAGATAGACAGGCGCCTTGGAATCCAGGTGGAGGGTATCAAAAGAGAGGTGAACCGTGAACTCGGCAAGAGGGTCACCTCCATCCTCCGATGCCCTGCGGACTTTGAATCACCTGACCTTGTAATAACTGTTGATCTCAGGGGGCAAATAAGGGTCCATGTTCAGATAAACCCCATCTTCATTGAGGGACGATACCGTAAACTTGTCCGTGGTATACCCCAGACAAAATGGCCCTGCAGGAGCTGCCGCGGGAGGGGGTGCAGCAGGTGCGATTATACCGGTAAAATGTACCCCACATCCGTGGAGGAACTCATATCAGAACCTGTCCTCGAGGCGACAGGGGGAAGTGACAGTAAGTTCCATGGCTCTGGCAGGGAGGATGTGGATGTGCGGATGCTTGGAACCGGAAGACCCTTTGTGCTGGAGATTAAGGAGCCGGCAATCCGCACACCGGATCTAAGGGCACTGGAGGATGAGATAAACAGAAGAGCGAGGGGCATGGTTGAGGTGGCTGATCTGAGGTTCTCCTCAAGGAACCGGAAGGTGGAACTCAAGGAGTCATCAAGGAAAAAGTACAAGGTCTACCGTGCCATTGTTGAACTCGAGGGTGCCGTGTCTGATGAGGACCTGGTAAAGCTTGAGAAACTTGACCTGATAAGGCAGCGGACCCCGTTGAGGGTTTCACACAGAAGGGCTGACAGGATCAGGGAACGCAGGGTCCTTGAAATATCCTGGAAACGCCTTGACGATCACCTGGAACTTATAATAAAGGCTGAGGGTGGACTGTACATAAAGGAACTGATCTCAGGGGACTCGGGCCGTACAGAACCCAGTGTGAGCAGCATCCTGGGTGTACCTGCAAGGTGCGCCAGCCTTGATGTCCTTGAGGTCGGGGAGCCCGCATGAAGCTTCATCTGACCCTGAAGACAAGCCTGATGATGATCTCCCCCTTCAACTTGAGAGATCCCCTGACCTGAGGAAAAATATATATTTATGGAAATGTTAAATACAGAACTTATAAGTTTAGATGTCTGATTCTTGTAAGGTTTCAATGACTGTTACAAGCCATCACAGGCTTTTTATGGAGGTTAAAAAATGAGAAGATCAAGAGGTTTCAGAAGTAAAACAAGACACAAGCTTCAGAAGGTTAAAAGACCTGGAAGATCAAACCCGATAACAAGGAAGATCCAGAGCTTCAGTGAGGGTGACCTTGTACACATAATAATAGATCCAAGCATCCACCGGGGCCAGCCCCACCCCCGCTTCCATGGTAAAACAGGCCGTGTTGCCGGTATGATGGGCAGATCATATGTTGTTACCATAAGGGATGGTAACAAGGAGAAACAGCTTGTGGTGAGGCCAGAGCACCTTCAGATGCAAGAGTGATTCCCATGATAGGGAAAAAGGTTCTGGAAAGTGAACCTGTTTCAATGGCAGAGGTTAAGGAGATACTTGAAAAATTCGGGGAAGAACATGAGCTCACCTACGAGCAGAACCTTGTCCTTGACCATGTAACCCGCTTTTCAAGGCTTGACCCTGAAACCAGCAGGAGTCTCATTGAGGAACTGATTGGTATCCCAAACATAAAGAGGAGGCATGCTGTCAAGATCGCAGATATCATGCCTGTGGACCTATCTGACCTCCGTTTAATCTTTGCCAAGGAAAGGGTCCCCATAAAGGCAGAGGACCTGCCAGGCATACTCGAGGTAATAGATAAATACCGGGTCGAATAAAAATAATATCTGACCTGAAAAATTAGAGTATGTGATTTCATGGAAGAGTACGCTATCATACTGGATTACCTTCCACTTGGCTACGTGAGTGAAGGTTTCGGTACATTCAAGAAGAGGCCTGTTGCCCAGGCTCTGGGAAAGGATGAGTTCACCCTCCTTGAATTAACACCCAGGCCAGATGTTGACCTTGAGATTCATGAGGAGGTCTACATAGGTAAGGGTAAAAGGGATAAGATAGCCAGGATCAACAGGAGACTCCGGCACAATGAACTCACAGCCACAGCCAGGGTTGAACTGCCCTACGTCATTGAGGAAATAATAAAGTCCAACGAGGACAGGTTCGTGCGTTTCTTCAATGAGGCGGGCCCCATAAGCACCAGGCTTCACCAGCTTGAACTTCTTCCAGGAATCGGTAAAAAGCATATGTGGGATATCCTGAAGGCCCGTGAGGAAAAGCCCTTTGAGAGTTTTGAGGACATAAAGAACAGGGTCCCGATGCTATCAGACCCTGTTAAACTCATCGTCAGGAGGGTCCTCATGGAACTGGACGTTGAGGGCGCCAAGCGGGGAAAAAGGAAGTACACAATATTCACAAGACCTCCCCAGAAGAAGAGGGACTGATTTTAACCCAATAACCAATTTATTTTATGACGGGACTCTACAGAGAGACAAGGGACGTTCTGAGGAAGTACGGTGTCAGGCTCAGAAGGAGTCTGGGGCAGAATTACCTTGTTGATGACGGCAAGAGGCAGCGCATACTGGGATATGCCAATCTGGGGCCCGATGATCATGTCCTGGAGATAGGGGCCGGCATAGGTACACTGACACTCCCCATGGCAGAACTTGCAGGTGTCACCGCAATCGAAAGTGACCCCTTCATCGCAGGGATCCTTGCCGATAGAATAAAAGGGGACAACGTGGATATCATTGTTGGCGACGCCCTAAAGGTGGGTTTTCCAGAGTTCAACAAGGTGGTATCCAACCTGCCATACCAGATATCATCCCCTGTAACCTTCAGGCTTCTGAGGCATGAATTCGAGTTAGGGGTCCTCATGTACCAGAAGGAGTTTGCTGCAAGGATGGTTGCAGAGCCGGGTACACGGGACTACTCAAGGCTCTCTGTAATGCTGCACTTCCTTGCAGAGGTCCAGATAGTTGATTACCTCAAACCGGGCTGTTTTTTCCCGAGGCCCCGTGTTGACTCTGCAGTCGTGACCGTAAGACCCACGGGGTTCAGGCCCCCAGCCCTTTTTGAGGATGTGTGCCGTGCCCTCTTTCAGCACAGAAAGAAAAAAACCTCCAAGTCACTCAGGGAGTCGTTCCACGAGATAAAGGCCGACCTGGACTTCAGTGAGGTTCTGGATGTTCTTCCATCTGAAATACTTGAGAAGAGGGTCTTTCAGCTGAAGCCAGAGGAGATACTTGAAATAGCAGAACGCATGGAGGAACTCTCAGCGTCCTCATGAGCACCAGGGCCCCATCTGAAGTGCGCCATAATAGAAAAATATAAATATTATGTAAACTATTTTTTACATGGTGGTTGTTTTGATAATAGCAAGACCCGAATGGTTTGGAAGAAGAAAGTATGGTGGCTGGGGAGTTTCAGTTAAAACCTGGCAGGGCGCTGCATACCTGGCATCTGTGCTTCTAATCCTTGTAGCGGTCCAGCTCCTGCCCCTCAGCACCATGGCAAGAATATATGTGACAGCAGCATGGCTGGTATTCCTCTTCCTTGACATGTTTGATGTTATGTGGAAGGTCAGGAGGGATGAAAGGGAATACATCCACGAGGCAGTAGCCGAGAGAAACGCGGCCTGGGCCATGATGCCGGTCCTTGTGGTGGGAATATTCATCCAGCTCATCTCAAGTTCCCTTAAGGGTGACCCCTACGTGGATCCAGTCCCGGTGATTGCACTGGTTGCAGGGGTTATCGCCAAATCAGTGACAAACTATCGCCTGGAGAGGGAAAATTGAAAACCCTGATAAGGGAATACAGAAATAGGCTTGGACTGACCCAGGAGGAACTGGCAGAGATGGTGGGGGTTACAAGGCAGACCATAATAGCCCTTGAGAGGGGTCGCTACAACCCCTCCCTCATCCTCGCCCACAGGATCACAAGGGCCCTCGGGGTGGAGCACATCGAGGATATATTCCTCCTTGATGAGGATGGTTGAAATGATAAGGTACGGTGATCTGAAAATTGAAACATGCAGGGACGTATATGAACCCGCAGAGGACACCTTCCTCCTTGCAGACAACCTTGATGTTGCAGAGGGTGAAAGGGTCCTTGAAATAGGCACCGGTACAGGGCTGGTTGCCATAAATGCCTCAGAGAAGGCTGATGTGACTGCAACAGATATAAACCCTGCTGCAGTTGAATGTGCCAGAAAAAACGCTGCCCTGAATGGTTCCAGGTTAAGGGTACTCCAGGGTGACCTCTTTGATCCTGTGAGGGGTGAGAAATTCGATGTTATACTCTTCAACACCCCCTACCTCCCTGTGGGGGAGGAGGATCTCACAGATGGCCCCATAGACCTTGCCTGGAATGGGGGGCCCGACGGGAGGAGGGTTATAGACCGCTTCCTGGATGATGTGGCCGAACACCTCAAGCCCGGTGGAAGAATCCAGCTCGTTCAATCCTCACTCTCAGACACCCGGAGGACACTTGAAAGGCTCCAGAGTCTGGGTTTTGATGCAGAGGTTACCGCGAGTGAAAGGTACTTCTTTGAGGAGATAGTCCTCATAAGGGCCATTATGAAAGCTAGGGATCCCTTATGAGTATCCCGTCGAACACGAGGACCGCATCACCCTCCATGTAGGCCCCCAGCTCTGTACCCTCCTGGTAGACGTCTATTTTAAGTTCACCCCCAGGTAGATGCACCAGGACGCTGTCATCCAGTTTTTCAAGTTTAACCCCTGCAATAACACTGGCAGTGGCCCCTGTTCCACAGGCCATTGTGGGCCCGGCGCCCCTCTCCCAGGTTACCATGATGATCTCAGATGGATCAACCACCTCAACAAAGTGCACGTTGATCCTCTCAGGGAAGAGGGGGTGGTTTTCTATTGCGGGGCCAAGCCGCTCCAGGTCCACCGATTCGGCATCATCCACGAATATCACCGCATGGGGGTTTCCGACGCTCAGGGCTGTGAGTTTGATATCCTCTCCCTCAACCGGGAGGAAACGGTCTATGAACTCGCATTCCCCCACATCCATGGGTATCTGGTCTGTCTTGAATGTTGCTGTGCCCATATCAACCCTTGAGGAGACCACTGAACCATCATCCCCAATCTCGAGCTCCACGGTTTTGATGCCTGCAAGGGTTTCAACATCAAGTTTTCTCTTTCTCACAATGGCATTGTCGTATACAAACTTTGAGAAGCACCTTATTCCGTTACCGCACATCTCTGCCTCGCTTCCATCGGCGTTGAATATCCTGAACCTTATATCCCCATCACCAGCTGCTGGCTGAACAAATATGGCGCCATCGGCCCCCACAGAGAATCCCCTGGTGCAGACTTCCCTGACGAATTCGGGCTTTTTATCCTCGGGTATGCATTCCTGTGTGCTCTCATCTATGACCACATAGTCATTTCCAAGTCCATGCATCTTGGAGAACATTATCATCCTTGTCATTCTATCTACCTCTTAAGGAGCCTTGCAGGTACAATCTGCCCTGCCAGTAGATCAGCGAATGTCTCCCTCCTCCTTACAACCTCGGCGTCACCATCCCTTACAAGCACCTCGGCCGGTCGTGGTCGGGAGTTGTACTGGGAGGCCATTGAGAAGGAGTAGGCACCTGCATTCATGATGGCAAGGATGTCGCCCTCACTGACCTGAGGCAGGGGTCTGTCCCTTGCAAATAGGTCCCCTGATTCACAGACATTCCCTGCTATGTCTATCTTTTCTGAGGGCCCGGCAAGGGGCCTGTCTGCAACCAGGATGTGGTGGTAGGAGCCATACATGGCAGGCCTCAGCAGTGTGTTGAAGCCCGCGTCAACCCCTGCGAATTTCCTGTAGCTCTCCTTTATTGTGTTAACGCGTGTTAGGAGATATGATGCATCCCCAACTATGTACCTTCCAGGTTCAAGGCACATCACAGGCTTTCCAAGTCCATAATCAGATAGTTTATCCTTGAAGAGGCCCGTTATCTGTGATGCGAATTCATCGATGTCCAGTGGCTCCTCATCGGGAGTGTAGGGTATGCCGAGACCCCCACCGAAGTCTATGAATTCAAATTCTATCCCTGTCTCCCCATGGACCCTTCCCGCGATATCCATCAGGGACTCAACTGCCAGCATGAAGGGCTCCGGGTCAAGTATCCCTGACCCTATATGGGCATGTATACCCACCGGTTTAAGACCAAGGTCAAGTGCGAGACTGTAGACCTCCTGGGCCTCGCTTTCCATGATACCGAACTTGCTCATCTCCCCTCCGGTGATGCAGTGCTCATGGTGGCCTGCACCCACAAGGGGGTTGACCCTGAACGATACCTCAAGTCCCTCAGGAGCCATCTCCGCCAGCCTCAGAAGCTGTGACCTTGAATCAATATTGATCCTCACACCCGCTTCAAGTGCAAACTGCAGCTCATCATCCATCACATTGTTGCCTGTGTAAAGGATCCTTTCAGGGTCAAAGCCTGCCATGAGGGCGGTGTAGATCTCCCCTGGAGACACGGCATCGATTCCACTGCCCTCCTCCTCCAGTATCCTCATGACCGCGAGGTTGGTGTTGGCCTTGCAGGCGTAGAATACCTGGAAATCTGAATAGTTCCTGGAGAATGCCCTGTGGAGCCTCCTGTAATTTTCCCTTATTCTCATCTCATCGATGACATAGAGGGGGGTGCCGTATTCATCTGCCAGTTCCACTGCATCGGCACCCCCAATCACAAGGTGTCCCTTATCGTTAACCTCAATATCAGAAAACATAATGGATGATCCTCCCAGATTAATTAATGAATCAATCAAATCTTTCATTCAACTGACTAATAAAAGTTCGTGGGATGTGAAAATATGAAACCATTCATACCGGTCGTTAGGGCCCTTATAAGGGGTGATGATGGTGTTCTCATTCTGAAAAGATCCCGTGATTCGGCAACAAACCCCTCACTGTGGGAGCTTCCCGGTGGAAAACCTGATGGTGGTGAAACACTGGATGAGGCACTATCACGGGAAGTCCATGAGGAGACAGGTCTTGAAATCAGACCTGTGCATGTTCTGGGTGCATTTGAGCAGGTTTTCCCGGAGAAGGTATCTGTCAACATTATCTTCTCCACTGAATTTAAAGGGGGTGTTCCGAAAATCAGCAGCGAACACGAGGACTGGTGCTGGTTCAGGGGTGGTGAAATGGACTTTTCACCCTGGCTTTGCGAATTTAAAAATAAAAATCCATGGCTTTTTGAGCACCCCAGACCTCGATGACACCCCTTAAACCATGAATCTTACTGAAACTAGGAGATGACCTGTCCGAGGACATCGACCGCTGCGTCTATCTCCTCCTTCTTTATGACAAGTGGAGGAACCAGCCTTATCACGTTACCTGCAGTGCAGTTTATAAGCACGCCCATCTCCCTTGCCTCGTCAACGACCCTGCTGCAGTCGCCGTCAAGTTCTATTCCGATCATGAGGCCCACGCCACGGATGTCCCTCACAGAATCACAGCCCTGCAGAACCTGCCTGAGCCTTGCCATGAAATAGGAACCCATCTTGGCCGCCCTCTCAGGGAGCTTCTCATCCAGCAAAACCTCAATGGTTGCTATGGCAGCTGCACACCCCAGAGGGTTCCCCCCGAATGTTGATCCGTGGTCCCCTGGTTTGAATGCCGATGCAACCCTTTCATCTGCAAGCACGGCGCCTATGGGGTATCCTCCACCCATTGCCTTTGCAACCGTGGTGATGTCAGGTCGCACATCAAACAGCTCCGATGCGAACATGGCCCCGGTCCTTCCAAACCCCGTCTGCACCTCATCGAGTATGAGGAGAACATCGTTCTGCCTTGCAAGTTCCCCCACGTCCCTGAGGTAGCCTTCAGGGGGGACGATAACCCCGCCCTCGCCCTGCACGGGTTCAAGTATTATGGCTGCCGTGTCATCGCCTATGGCATCTGCCATTGCCCCCAGGTCACCGTAGGGGACGTGTTTGAATCCCTCTGGCAGTGGCCTGAATGGTTCGCTGTACTTCTTCTGTCCCGTGGCGGTTACAGTTGCAAGGGTCCTTCCATGGAAGGAGTTCTCCGCGGCTATTATCTCGGATTTTCCTGTGAACTTTCTTGCAAGTTTTATGGCCCCCTCATTTGCCTCAGCACCGCTGTTTGCAAAGAAAACCCTGTCATGGGAGGATATTCCTGTGAGGAGCTTTGCAAGTTCCGCCTGCTCCCTGGTATAGTATATGTTGGATGAGTGGATGAGCCTCTGGGCCTGGTGACAGATTGCAAGGGCAACCTTTGGGTGGGCATGTCCAATGCTGTTAACAGCAACACCAGCAAAGCAGTCAATGTAGGAGTTACCATCAATATCCCATACAGTGGCGCCCTTGCCATGGGAGAGCACAATGGGCTGCCGAGTGTAGGTCTGCATGATAAATTTTTTTTCAAGTTCAATTACTTCCTCTGAATCCATGATATCACCGAAACATGTGGTGGACTTATATTAATCTTGAACCTAAATGGATAATAAATATGTATGTTATGGTGGTTAAATGAAAAGGGCTGTTATTGAAACCGTTAAAGGAGAAATAGAGCTCATCCTCTTCCCTGAGGATGCACCTAATACAGTTGCCAATTTTGAGAAACTTGCAAACACAGGCTTCTATGATGGACTCACATTCCACCGGGTAATACCTGACTTTGTGATTCAGGGTGGCTGCCCGGTGGGTGATGGTACCGGTGGGCCAGGTTACACCATAAAGTGTGAGATAAATCCCAATAAACACGTGAAGGGGGCCCTTTCAATGGCCCATGCAGGGAGGGACACCGGTGGTAGTCAGTTCTTCATAACACTCTCCCCCCAGCCTCACCTTGATGGGGTTCACACCGTCTTTGGGCGGGTTGTGAAGGGCATGGATGTTGTTGAATCAATAGAGAGGGGCGACCGGATGCTGAAGGTCAGGGTCTACGACGAATAAAATTCCCTTTTCGATTTCATTGAGGATTAGGATTAGGACATCAGGTCAGGGTCTACGAAGAGTGAAGATTCCCTAGAGGGTTCTATCTGAGGGGTATCTCGCCACGGTAGAACCTTCTAAGGACCCCAGCGTAGGCCTCTGCGATCTTCTCAGCCACCCTGAGGTGACCCTCATTGTAATTTTCAGGGGGATCCGCTGCCACTATCTGCCCGAGAATCCCCTCATCATCCTTCACTGCCAGAGATAGGAACCTTGAAACCTTTATGTGTCCCTCGGGTATCCCATGGGCCGCGGGGTGTCCTGCCGGGTTGTTGGTGAAGAATGACTCCCCTGTATCAAGGGAGTACCCGAGTAGGCCCCCGTAACTCCCGTTTTTCGGGAGCCTGAACCTTGCCTCGCCCATCTCCTCATAGTAACTGCAGTAATCGGTCAGGTGGGAGAACCTTATACCCACACTGTCACCATTTTCAGGGTCAACGTAGGCAACATAGCAGTACCTGCTTCCTGTTCTCATTTTTATTTCATCAAAGACAATATCAGAGGCTTCCTTAACAGACGAAACAGATTCAAGTTTTTCCCTCAGATCATTCATCCTAACCCTCCAGTGACCTTATATAACTGTAGAATGGGTGCCCGGGTCGAACCCTGTCAAGGACCCTGCCCCTCACCTCATAAAGGGGGTACCTTCCCCCATCAGTTATGACAGCGGCGCCATCCAGTCCCTCAACCCTGAGGATCCTGGAGCCAACCATGACCTCATGGCCCATCCTGAGGCCAGAGGTGCTATCCCTGATGATTATGTATCCCCCCTTATCCCTGATTATCTTAATGGTGGGCTTCTCAGTCTTATCCCTGATCCTTAAGAGTACACCTTCATGATAGTTCTCGCCGAGTCCCTTCACCTGTTCTGTAAGTTCCTCCTCAAGGGCCGATCTGAGACGCATCCATGCCTCAACCTCCCTGCAGCCTATTCTGTCCCTTGTTGACCGCTGAGGGCACTTCCAGCAGTATTTTTCATCCAGGACCCTTCTGAGTTTCCTGAAAGATTTCCCTGCGGTCCTCCTGAATTCATCAATAACATCCTTCATCTTAAAGGCCCCTGGCACAGGTTGCCCTTTATCCTTAGCCCCTGAGTTTTTCAAGTAGCCCTGACCTCCTTGCATGGTTGAAGAGGTAGAGCTGAACGTAACCAGCCATTTCACCGTACTCGCGGGCTGCAAATTCGGCAATCTCCCTGGCACTGAAGTTTCTATCAGGGTACAGGTGGTTCATTATCCTCCTCACCCACACATCAACAGGGAAGGCCTCGGTCTTCCTGAACCCATAAAGGAGTATGCAGTCAGCCACCTTCGGCCCGACCCCTGGCAGTTCAAGGAGGACCTCCAGGGCATCCGGGTAGTCCATCCTGTGGATTGTGCTGATATCAAGTTCCTCAGAGAGTATCCTTGAGGTCTCCCTTATGTATGGGGCCCTGTAGCCCACCCCACATGACCTGAGGTCAGTGAACCTGAAATCATCGGGTAGTTTATCCTCGCGCCTCTGAAGGTCCTCAAGTGATTCCTCCTCAACCCCTGCAAGGGTGGCAGGGGATGGGAAGGTGTAGAACCGCTCCCCCCTGAATAGGTGGCAGTCACCCCACCCCCTTTTGATGTCATCCACTGCCCTCGTCCATCTCTTAATGGAGCAGTTGGCAGAGGCTATGGATGAGATTATGCACTCAAATGGATCCTTTGCAAGGAATAGCCTCAGCCCCCTTGATGATTGAATGGTGTCTGAGAGCCCTTTATCCTCAAGAAAACTGTATAAATCTTCAATTTCAAATTTAAGGTCGAATATGTACTCTATCTTCTTCTTTAAAGGTTTTCTGGGGACATCAGAGTAGGGGTTCACCCTGAGGACTTCATCCCCAGCCCTCACCTCCACAGGGCAGGGCACTCCCCCGATTATGAGGAGCTCCCTGAAGGCGCCGTCAACCCTTTTCCATGGTGGCTGGGATGTCTGGCCGCTCTCCTGGGTCAGTTCAAGGTCGAATTCCCTTACAGGTATATCCATGTATAGTTTAACCCCGTTTTTCCTGTAGCCTGACCGGGATACCCCTTGAATGAAGGTACTCCTTCACAGCGGGGACCGGATACTCGTTGAAGTGGAATATGCTTGCAGCGAGGGCCGCGTCTGCCTTTCCATCTGTGAAGGCCTCGTATATGTGCTGGGGGTTTCCCACCCCCCCTGATGCTATGACAGGTATGTCCAGGTTCTCGCTCATGGTCCTTGTGAGTGGAATGTCATAGCCCTCCTTTGTGCCGTCGCGGTCCATGGATGTGAGGAGTATCTCCCCTGCCCCCATCTCCTGGCACTCCATTGCCCAGTTTATAGCGTCTATCCCTGTGAACTCCCTTCCACCGTATATGCTGCACTCGTACCAGCAGTAGCCGTCATCAACTTCTATTATGAACCTCTCATCTGATTCCCGGGGGTTTTCAATGTATCTCCTCTTGGCATCTATTGCAACGACACATGCCTGGGACCCCACGAGTTTTGATGCCTCACTGATGAGTTCAGGGTTTTTTATTGCCGCCGTGTTTGTTGAGCACTTATCTGCGCCGGCCTTCAGCATCTTAACGTAGTCCTCTGGTTTCCTTATGCCTCCCCCCACACATATGGGCACGAAGACGTTCTCGGTGGTTGCCTCTATCACATGGGTCATGGTCTCCCTTCTCTCATGGGATGCTGTTATGTCAAGGAAGACTATCTCATCGGCACCATCCTCGTAGTAGCGGGTTGCAAGTTCCACAGGGTCCCCCGCATATCTTATCCTCTTGAATTCAACGCCCTTCACGACCCTGCCATGAGGCACCTGGAGGTCGCAGTCAAGACATGGTATTATCCTCTTTGCAAGCATTTCAATCGCCACTGGCCCATAATATTCCTGAAACTTTATGTATATCTAAAGGGTACCCTCTATAAATCTGTGGTGGTGTACGGCTATGAGAAAATATTTAAATGGTTAAGTTTAAATAGAGAAGTGTCTGTAGGGCCCGTAGTCTAGCCTGGAATATGACGTGGGACTTCGGATCCCAAGGTCGGGGGTTCAAATCCCCCCGGGTCCGTATTTCATCTGGTTCTGAATTTATACCTGTTAATTATAAACTCATAAGGTCGTCTATTCCATTTTACAGCCCCATTCATAGGGTATCAAGTCATTATCATTAGGGTCCAGCCGTCTTTCATCAACGTTTTCAGGATCATATAGAAGGGACGGCATGCCTATGACCACAGCAATATCTGTACCAATATTCTTTGTTCCATGAAATATCCCGGGAGGTATGTAAACAGCTCTTGGGTATCTTTCGCCCATAAAGATTTCATTTATTATACCATAGGTGGGTGAATCCCTGCGGTAGTCATAGAGCCAGTTTAACCATTCCATGCACACAGATCAGGCGATCTTGTTGCCTGGAATGTATGTGCCACCCTTTAACCATCCCCGGATATGAGTAAGATGCTATTATCTGTTTTATATCCGCCGCTTTCATTCCATGATCATCCAGACGCATTAGCTCTATAAGAAACCCCCTTTCATCTGAAAATGTCACGAGGTCCTTTATCACCCCCCTTCAATGGGTCTCTCACCATTAAATCCTGGCATTTTCTGCACGCGGGGTTTATCCATTTCTTCAAATGTCTTCATGGACTTTCCTCCTTATACATCCATGAAAGGGGATCCTTCCCATCGGGGAACATTGCACCATAAGGTTCAAAATATTTAAGATCCGTTACTGTGCAGAAATGCATCCCCCTATCCGATTCTACCATCATCAATGGTCTGGCTGCTTCTGTATCCCATGAACCATCATTCCTGTTGTATATACGATCATCGACCTCCAGATGCACAACCTTACCTACTATCAGTAGATATGGTACCTCCATGTAGGTATCCTCATAAATTCTGTGAAGTTCGCATTCCATCCATGCATAGCATCCCCTGATTCCCGGCACTGTCACCTTTGCTGATGGTTTCTCTTCAAGACCAGCCAGTTCAAATTCATCAATCTCTGGGGGAACATGGGATGCTGTGGGGATTACTTTCTCAACCATGTCTGCACCTGGCAGATTTATAACAAACTCCTCTGTCTCCATTATGTTCACATATGTATCCCTCATCTTAGCTGATGCCACACAGATAAGGTCAAATGGCCTGAGAATGGGCATCAGACATGAATAGGGGGCTATATTCCTTATACCTTCACCACTCACGGTTGATATGAATGCCACCGAAGTGGTATTAATGATTCTCTCTTAAAATTTTTTAATATCATATAATCACCGTATTCTATATTAATTTAATAAATATATAAGGGTTTCAGTGTTATATAATTCCTAAATAATCGGACAGCCCGGTGGAAAAACCAGCCCCGAAAACCTAAGAAGAAGATCCAGACAACCAGCAACACAGAAAAACATCAGAACATCAAGCACCGAGGAAATGCAGAACATCAAAGGTAAATGCTGGCAGTTTGTGGGTGGTATTTTAGGAAGGGTCTTCTGGGCCTATTATACGGTCTATGGTCTGATTCAGTGGTATGGCGATAATATCAACCCCGGGTTTAAGAGGATCCCCCAGGCATACCGGTGGGTTCACAGGTACCATCTCGACAGATAAAAAAATAGATAAATGGTGGGTTTTAATGAAATCAGAGAAGAGTTATTTTGTAAGTATGGCTGGAATGGTGATTGTTCTCATATCAACACTCCTAATCCTATTCTCAGGGGGCATTCCGGCAAGCGGACTCTTTCAACTCATCTATCAGCGGCTGAACACAGCCCTCTTTTACCTGCTGCTCAATCTACTCCTGCTAAGTCTCCTGAAGGCATGGTGGGGGGAGAACTGGCCACCATGTCTCCTATCCCTTGCCATCATCAACATCACAGGTATCACCTATTCAACACTCATGGATATCAGTTTAACCAAAGGCACAATAGAGAGCCTATGGTCAGCCATTCTCCCAGCCGGAATAATCAACATCATCCCAGAACCCCTCAAACACAAAAGAACCCCAAAAGAGGGGATGAAAAAATAAATTAAATAAATCATCAACACCCTCGCCCATATCCACCAATTAACAGTATCCCCAAACCTGTACCAGAAAAAAAGGGGGATATACAGGGTTCCCGAAAACAAACCAGAAAAAAACCAATGACCCCGATGATCACCAGGTGACACGAAAGCAACCCCCCAGAAGAATCCTTTCCCATCAACGTGAATAATACATTAAAAGTGAACCGTAATATATATATGAGTTTTTCTTATAGATTTATTATCAATTTATGGTGGTGATAATGGATGAGAAAGTCGTGTCTTTGGGGTTTGCTGATCCTCCTCACACTCGCAGTATCCTTTAACGCTGCCGCAGCCGCAGAAACCCCGCAGGATAACAGCAGCAACCCCACCGATCCCATGGAACTATCCACAGCAGATAACCCTGAAGGGAACTTCACGGATCCAGCAGAGTTCACCATAGACGATAACATCACAGCAGATAACACCGGCGTGGTCCTGCAGACCAGGAACTACACCTGCGGACCGGCAGCACTCGCCACACTACTCCAGAACCTTGGAATAAACACAACCGAAGATGAGCTCGCAGACCTCGCCGAAACCACAGAAGACGGAACAACAATGCAGGGACTCATCAAAGCAGCAAAGGCCAAAGGCGTGAATGCAGTCGCAAAGAGGGTTTCTGTAGAAAACCTGAAACCTGGGATGATAGTCTACATGGACGGTCATTACAGTGTCATAAGAGATGTGGATAATGAGACAGTTTCACTGGCAGACCCCAGCCTCGGGAAGATATCAAGACCACTTGAAGAATTTAAAGATGAATACAGTGGTATGGCACTACTTATAAGTGGAAACAACACATCAGCGGACGGAACAGGAGATAACCTCTCAGAAAACACCACAGAAGAACCATCGCCAGAAGAAATTGAAAACATAAAAGGAAGATATCACACAAGCTACACGGAATACAGGAAAGTATACGTGCGTATAGAATATCGGTGGGTCTGTGGGTGGCACAAAGAGGTTGTAGGGGGTATACATACAATATTTGGAACTTTTCCACTTTACAGAGAAGTATGGGGCTGGTACAGAGTCTATGATCCGCACTATGAACTAAGAGTCATAGCCATTAAGAGGTGAAAAGTATGGATAGAAGGCATTTTCTGATTCTTGGTCTGCTTGCTGGCTTTTTTGTGGGTTACGGAGTGAGTGAGCTTCTTATAGCAGGTATTCCACTTCCATCCAGTGGAAATGATCTCGCTAAACCCTTAACAGGCGCTGAAGCCGTGAAATATAAGGAGGAGTGCCGTGCACTTGACCTTTCCACTTCAAGGGAGAATCCATACGCCCTCAACGGTCAGAAGGTCTGGGTTGATGGAACAGTGTATAAAAAGGGGGAATCATACGGTGTCAAACCACAGGAAACCTTCATTGCCCTCAAGATCAACACCACACCAGACTACATACTCCTAAGCTACGCCGGAACAACCCCAATAAAAAAGGGGGACCATATAAAAGCATATGGTGAATACTTCTACCCTGCAGAGGACACAACCACACCTGAACTCAAAAATAAAGAACTCCCCATGATAAAAGTCGTCTACATTGAGAAAATAAACAGCTGATAACATCAAACACATGGAACACAAAACACTCCAACATTCACTAGTTAATACAACAGTAACCAATTATTTTTTAAAAGAGGAGAAAAGCTATGAAATATAAAAGGTTTATATTAACGTTACTGGCGGTTTTTGCTAACTGCGGCTATAGTTCTATCAGGGCGGCTGCAGGGGTAGCTGACCACATTCTTCTATACTGTCCCAGGAAACCCTATTGATTCAGCAGCTATATTCTCATTTTTAGATGTCATTGCTATACTGTCCACGACTGGTTTGAAGGGGGTTATCAGAGACCCTGGTGGACGCTATGACCATGACTTTACCGGGACACTACTAATCAGCGCCCTGTTCACACTGGGATTCAACCTCATAGGTTTAACAAACGCCATCCTCACAAAAACACCCATCAACAAAAATGTTGTGGGCACCACATGCGTCGCGATTACAGTAACCGCCACCGCATATATCGCCTTTACAGTGTTAACCATAATCAAACCAGTAACTGATTCAAAAGATTGAGAAAAAAGCATCATTAAAATACAGCAAGCAAAAAACTGAAAGTATCGGTTGAAGATGAGGGGTGAATGGCATGGTGAGGAGTTTAACTGGTGGAAGGTTTATTATATGGTTTGCCGGGACAGTGTACGGGGGTCCCTGGGGCAAAGCGGGTGCCCTTTATCTCATCTTTGAACCTGCAGAAAGGCGTCGTACACATTGTGGGTGGTGGTATTAAAGTACCGCCATTCCTCCTTATTCAGGAGGTTTTATAAATGTCATTTGATGAAAGAAGGTTTTTAGGCCTATTCACGGTTTTGATGGTAATTTCATTCCTCTATGTGTTTGATGTCCATGGAGCCTCAGAATTCATGGTTTTTCTCTTGATGCTTACCATGCTCTCCCTCTATGGCTATAGAACTTCAAACCAGCACAAAGGGCAGCTTAAAATTTTTGTTGAAACGGTCCTAACAGCACTCCTCCTCTACATCATACTGGTACTTCAACCAGCGCTAAACACCTTAAACTGGTATGTTGCCATCATATTACTGACAACACTCCTGATCAACACACCCCAACTGAAAACCCTCCCAAGAACCAACAGTAAAAACAAAGAAACATAGAGTACCTTTTTGGGATGCTAAGCCCTAACTTATATCAATTGTTGAGGTAGAAGGGTGGCTTCATTGTGGAGATATTTGGGGGTTAGATTTCGATGGGTTCCAGGATTACAGTGAAAGCTAAATGGTCTGGTACCGTCACGAGGGTTATAGATTTGCATCATAATGGGGCCTCCCTACCCATTGGTAGGTGGTGATCTAGTGCGACGTGCATATGTACTCATGGCTGGGGTTATATTGCTCCTTTTTCCCTGGATGCTGAGCAGAAATTCAGGTTTCCTTCTGGGCCTGGCATTCGCCATCTTCACGGGACTCGTTATCGCACGCTTCAGTAAGCCTGCTGAAGAAAAGACCAACATGATAATATCAGCAGTATCCTGTTATACAATCCTTGTCCTGCTGCAGGCTCTTAGAAGTTTTCCATTAAATTCCTGGACATTGCTGTTCACAGCAGGGTCATTTTTCCTCTCACTGATCCTCATGCAAACAGGAAGCATTCTAAACAGCGCCCTCCCCCAGTAAACATTTAATTTCTGGGAAGCCAATGCTGAGACCAGGTAATCAATTTAACGTTTTTATCTGGATGATCATCTGGTGAACTGAATATAACCTAATGATAAAAAATAAAATTTTAGGCCCTGAAACATGGGATGCAGACTATTTCACCATTCTTTATTCTTGCCCTGTGCTCCGAAACCGGTTCTCCGCATTCAGCGCATCTCACCGATCCATAGATCCTCGCCTTCTCTGGAATCTCCTCCACCACATCGGTGACATCAAAGAGTTCATGGGGGTCCATTTCAAGTATCCTGTCTGTCATTTCAGCCCTGTCAGCAGCTCCCAGTTCATCCATGAGTTCATCAATGGTCTTTTTAAGGGATATCCTTATTCCCTCCCCTGTTTTTCTGTTCAGGAACGTGTAGACATGTTTTCCATGGTCCCTGAATATCAGGTTTCCCTTACCGAATGTGCATCCTGTCATAAACTGGATGGAGTCTATGCTGCAGCTGTCGTTCTCAACAACCGCGACTATCTCCTCATCCTCTGATCTTCCAAACCTATCTGCCACGATCTTTCCAACCTTGTATCCAAGGGCTGTCCCTGCACAGGAATGACCGTGAAATTTGACTATGTCACTATAATCCATTAAATCACCTTTTAGAGTCTATCATATGAAATTATTCATTGACTATGGCCTCCTTGAAGAACTCAGGGAGGAGCGACCTGTAGAGGGGGCTTCTGAAGAGCATCTCTATGTTACCGTCCAGTATGTAGGTGTAGCATGAGTCGTCATGCGCCCTCATCCCACGCCCATATGCCTGCATCAGTGTCATTATGGTCTTGTAGGCGTACCACCTCTGGTCCATCCTCTGCCTCCTGTTCACCTGCTTATCCCCAAGGTAGGGGAAGGGTATCTTGTAGATCACCTGGAACCTGCACTTATCATAGGGTAGATCAACACCCTCACTCATCGATGGGCTCACAAGGACCAGCGGTTCAGTGGAGTCCTCAAAGTATCTTAGAACGGCCTCCCTGTTGGATGCCTTGTGGTCGATGAGTCTCCTGTTTGGTATGTTCTCCATTATGAACCTCTGGCAGCGGTAGTTGTGTGTATGTATGAGTCCCTTATCGTTTCTGTGCCTTTCAAGTATTCTGTTCAATATGGGGATGGTCTCCGGGGCCGTCTGCTTTATCCGGTTCCTTGACATTTTCCCGGCGATCTTCAGTTCTATGGGTCTTCTTGATGCCGGGAATGGGCTGTCGACCCTTACGATGTAGGCCTCATCGGGTTTTATGCCCAGCCACTGGCAGAAGAGCCTCTCATTCAGTATTGTGGCGCTCATGAAGAGGCATGACTCAGAGTAGGAGAAGAGGCGGTCATGTGCATAGTGGTGGACCCTGAGGGGTTTGAATGAAACCGATTCACCGTCGGAATCAATAACCCAGTTTTTTGGTTCATCCTCAAGGCTCATTTTAAGTTCCGAAAGCCTCTTGATGGTCCTCTTTATCCTGTCCCTCCTCTTCCTGGGCAGTGATTCCAGTTCAAGGTCACTGTAGTGGTCGGCTATGGCCTCAACCTGGAGGATCCACTCGGCGGGGTCATCCTCCTGCATCATACTGGAGGGTATTGTCCTCTTAATGTCCTTCCTGAGGCGCCTGTTGGATATGGTGACCTCCAGTCGCTTCATGAGTTTATCCTCGATGTTGTGGGCCTCGTCCAGTATCATGAGATTCCTCCTGTCAAAGTGGCCCACGTAGTTCAGTTCAAGGAATGCGTAGTCATAGTTCATGAGGGTTATGGGGCTGTTTATGGCCTCTGCCTTCTGTTCCCAGTAGTGGCAGTGCTCATCTGTCCTGAAGAATACCCTGTTGCCATATGAGTCCTGGAATGCCTCCTCACCCAGGAGTGTTTCGCCCCTCACAACACCGTAGGGGCAGTGGAAGTTCTCTGATGAGGGGGTTGTCTGGCAGGTGCCCATGTCACAGGTTGACTCCAGGTCGTCGTTGCGGCAGAGGAAGTTGCCCCTCCCCTTCACAACCGGAAACCCGAATTCAGTGGCATACTGGTCCTGGAGCTGTTTTGTCATTGTGAGTATGTATGCAGGCTGGTAGATGCCTGCGAGGGTGCATGCTATTGCCGACTTTCCAGTACCTGTACCTGCCTCGAGTATAACGTAGCGGTAGCCGTCCTCAAGTGCCTGGTAGATGTCGTTTATGATATCAAGCTGCCCTGGTCTCGGCTGGGGAAAGGGAAAGTTCTCTATGATTTCGCAGGGTATGTGGGGATACCTCTTCTGGAGGTCCTCGTTGATGGAATCTGATTTCTCATCGGATTTTATGAGGTTCCTGAAGAATGAAAGGCGCCCCCTGCCCCTGCATGTGCAGTTATCCCTCATCATTCCACAGTCGGGACAGAAAAGTGGGTTTTCCATGGAGTCTATTTAAGGGTGAGGAACTATATAAGTTTAGAGAGTGCCACTGAAAACAAATTCATTGACTGCAGAATGATTATCAGGTGTTTCTAATGAATGGAAAACTCATAGGTGTGGGTGTTGGACCAGGTGACAGTGAACTTTTAACCATAAGGGCCCTGAAGGTTTTAAAATCAGTTCCAGTTATATGCGCTCCCCGTTCGTCATCTGAAAGGGACAGCATAGCCCTTTCAATTGTGAAGGATGTTTTAAGTGAACGTGACGATGATTACAGGGTGATTGATCCTGTATTTCCCATGACAGATGATAGGGGGGAACTTGAAAGGCACTGGGATGAGGCTGCCCGCCTGGTTTCAGGGGAACTTGCCTCAGGGAGGGATGTTGCATTTATAACCCTGGGTGACCCCTCCATCTACAGCACCTTCAGTTACCTTCAGAGGCGGATTGAGGATATGGGCTTTGAGACAGAGATGGTTCCTGGTGTGACATCGTTCACAGCGTGTGCTGCAAGTGCAGGTACGTCGATCGTGGAGGGTGATGAGATCCTTGTTGTGGTGCCAAGGGTCGATGAGCGCTTCAGGAACATAATTGAAAACGTTGATGCCTGCGTTATAATGAAGACCTCACGTCATGGGAGGCGCGCCAGGGATGTTGTGGAGTCTGACCCCCGGGAGAGGGATGTCGTATCTGTGGAGAACTGCAGCATGGATGATGAGGTGGTTGAGAGGGGCTTCCCGTCACAGGGGAGGTACCTTGCAACGACCATAGTGAGGTTCAGGGGCAGCATCTAATCGTGAAAGCCCTGGTGGGGTTCCTGGGTATCCTGACCATGAACCGGAACCCTCATGGGTTTATGAGGAACGAGCACCTCTCATCCCCCCTTGCATAGCATTCTGTCTCCTGTATTTCAACATCAGAATTGAAGTATCTGCCAAAAACGGCCTCAAGTATCCCTAAGTCCAGGGCACAGGCGGATTCCCCGATGTCAGGAAGCAGTCCGCATTCAAAGCAGTCGTAGGCCCTGATTATAAGTGGATCAGTGCTTTCCACCTTGAGTGTCCCCAGCCGGTTTATTCTCCAGAATCTTCTGAGGTTTTCAAGGAGATCCTCGAGGTTCCCTGCCCCTAAACTGGGGTATATGACCTCCCCTATCTTCAATCCCGCCTCGTGGAGAATGGGGTCGATGTTTATACCCTCCTTTATGAGTTCAACCCTGAGTACATGGAACATCAGCCTGAAGAACTCAAATGGGTCCCCCACTGAGGTCAGGTGTTTTGCAAGAAACTCTGTTTTTTCCTCATCCAGTTCTCCGCGCTTTTTTCTTCTGAGTTTACCCAGGTACCTTGAGTTTATTGAGAAGACCTTTATTCTCCTGTCTGCAGGGTCCGGCCTTTCAACGATGAGTCCGGCCATTCTGAGATCAGATAGGTGCTTTGATACCGTGGACTTGGATTTCCCGGTTATTCTGACTATATCCTGAAATCTGAGTTCCCTCTTTATGAGTTCTGATAGTATAAGTGATTTAACGGGACTCTCGATTACCTCTATTCCCCTATCCGTTGCGAATATTGTGAACTGCTGTCTTTCCCTCATTGAGCAGAGTTATGTTTCACCACCCATAAAATTGTTTCACTACCATAGAACAGAAAAAATTATATATTAGTTCGTAGGTTATAGTACATTCGATGACATACGAACTAAATATCCGGTGATAAGATGAAGGCCGCAGCAAAAAGAATATCCGATGGAGTATACTGGACTGGAGTCCTGGACTGGGATCTTAGAAACTACCATGGATACACCCTGCAGGGCACCACATACAACGCCTACCTTGTCTGTGGAGATGAGGGGGTTGCACTGATAGACAACTCCTACCCCGGCACCTTTGATGAGCTCATGGCAAGGGTTGAGGACGCCCTGCAACAGGTGGGAATGGAGAGGGTTGACTACATAATCCAGAACCACGTTGAAAAGGACCACAGCGGTGTCCTGGTGGAACTCCACAGGAGGTTCCCTGAAGCTCCCATCTACTGCACAGAGGTGGCTGTTAAGGGGCTCCTGAAACACTACCCCTCCCTCAGGGAAGCAGAGTTCATGACCGTGAAAACAGGGGATGTGCTTGATCTTGGCGGGAAGACACTGACATTCCTGGAGACCCCGCTGCTCCACTGGCCAGACAGCATGTTCACCCTACTTGATGAGGATGGGATACTCTTCTCAAACGACGCCTTTGGACAGCACCTCTGCTGCCCCCAGCGCCTTGACAGGGAGATACCAGAATACATCCTCATGGATGCTGCCAGGAAGTTCTATGCAAACCTCATAACCCCACTCTCAAAGCTGGTACTCAAAAAATTCGACGAAGTTAAGGAGCTTGGGCTCCTCGAAAGGATCCAGATGATCGCCCCATCCCATGGGCAGATCTGGACAGACCCCATGAAGATCATAGAGGCCTACACAGGCTGGGCCACAGGCATGGTGGATGAGAGGGTCACGGTGATCTACGACACCATGCACGGTTCAACCAGGAAGATGGCCCATGCCATAGCAGAGGGAGCTATGAGTGAGGGGGTCGATGTTAGGGTCTACTGCCTCCATGAGGATGACCGGAGCGAGATCGTGAAGGACATACTTGAAAGCGGCGCCATAGCACTTGGAGCCCCCACCATATACGACGAGCCCTACCCAAGCGTCGGAGACCTCCTCATGTACCTCAGGGGCCTCAAATTCAACAGAACCCTCACCAGGAAGGCCCTTGTATTCGGGTCAATGGGTGGAAATGGTGGTGCCACAGGCACCATGAAGGAGCTCCTTGCAGAGGCGGGATTCGATGTTGCCTGCGAGGAGGAAGTGTACTACGTGCCCACAGGTGATGAACTCGACGCCTGCTTTGAGGCCGGTAGAAAACTTGCAGCTGAAATCCGGAGGTGAGTGACATGAACGAAAACAGGACAGGCATATGCAGGGATACTGAGATCGAGAAGGTGGTTGATGCCAACTTCAGGGGAGAATGCAGCGAGGTTGGCATGTACCTTGCAATGGCGAGGCAGGCCCAGAGGGAGGGCCTACCTGAGGTGGCAGAGGCCCTCAGAACCATAGCCCTTGAGGAGGCTGAGCATGCCGCCAGGTTTGCAGAGCTCAATGGCGTGATCAGAGACAACCTCAAGGAGAACATCGAGATGATGCTTGAGGGTGAAGAGGCTGCCAGCAGGGAAAAGGGTGAAGCGGCCCTCAGGGCCACAGAGTGTGGTGTTGATGAGGCCCGTGACTTCTTCCATGAGAGCTCAAGGGATGAGGGAAGGCATGCCCGTATGCTCAGGGGCATTCTTGAGAGGTACTTCAAGGGATAGAGATGTACGTCTGCAGGATATGCCAGTACCAGGTCCCTGACAGGGATTTCAGCGAACTTGGGGATGGCTGGGTCTGCCCCCAGTGTGGTGTGGGAAGAGACGAGTTTGAACACTCAGCCGATTCATCATCCCCTGAGCAGCCATTCATGCTCATGTTCAGGGCCATCACAGAGAGCCTCTGGAAGGTCCTCGGCAATGGTTCCCAGGGAGTCACAAGGGAGATGGGCTTCGTCCTGGCAGAGATCATTGACCCTGAGGATCCTGTAAAATCAACAGCAGAATACTTCCTCAGCCATGGATTCGCGGCATCCATCGAGTGCTCTGAAGGAGAGAAGCATGTGATGGATGTGAAAAACTGCAGGTTCTATGGTTTCTGCCGCTCCCTTGAGGACGATGGGGTCACAGTATCCACCTGCCCCTATGCAAACACCGCTGCAGCGGCCCTTGAGACCTCCACAGGATACAGGTACAGGATAAGGAGGCTTCCAGGGGAATACGGTCACATCATCGAACTTTCAGGGGTATCAAAAAAATAGGGGCTACCAGATTCAAACCCTCCATCCTCTTAATTGAATTTTTTCTTATCCTTGCCAGATAAAACAGAATTTTTATGAATTTGAATAAAATCAGGGCCCTGCACTATTTTTTATTATAATAAAGGTTGGCGTAGGGTGGTTCGTCTGCAATTTCTCCAACTATCCTCTCTGCAAGTTCAAGTGATCTCTCACTGCCCTCAACCAGCATATAAAATGCCCCCTCGGCACCGCAGACTCCTCCAGCTGCAACCGGCTCTGCAGATGCGCCTGTTAGAAGTTCCAGGGCATCAACCTCGGTGAATACCCTGCCGGGTATGGGAAGCATGCCTGGCCCATCGGCAGCTGCTGAGTTGAGTTTGAGTGCAGTAGCATCAAGGTCCCCGGGTATTATCTTCTCAAGGCCCACGGGTACTATAAGACCTGTTTTTCTCCCCACCGCGGCCTGCAGTGCAGCAAGCACCGTGCCCCCCATGGGGTGACCTATGTAGACAGCGGCCCTTCCTGATCGATAGTCGAGGGCGTTGGCACCCTTGAGTACGAGGTCCCCCCTTCCAAGTTCGTCTGCAACATCAAATATTTCAAGACCACGCTCCCATCTGCCGTCTCTGATCACGACGTCACCTGGAAAATCTGTGCCCATGCGACCCATATCATCCCTTCTGATATTTGCGGGGACCGTTATACCCCTGTGAAAGCCCCTTCGATCAAATCCATCCTCACCGATTCCGGCCAGGATCTCCTCTGCTATGTAGCCATTGGTTGTCCCTGCAATTATAACAAGGGTTCCATCCTCAAGAACCCTCTCCACCTCTGGGTGCCGAAGCATTCCCCTGGCAATCAGGCGTTTACCCGCCGCAGGGGTTATGAGAAACTGCTTCATTTCAATCATCCTGCTTGCTGTTCACCCTTTTGAGTTTTTCACATGCAGCCTCCGCTGCAAGGATTATGGGGTCGATGACCATTGAAACAGGGGGCGCATACGAAAACTCTGTCCAGGCAAGATCTGAACATGTGAGTCCCTGTGATATGGCAAGTGACATGGTGTCAACCCTTTCAGCCACCCTCTCCTTTGCAACCATCTGGCACCCGATTATCCTTCCCTTAAGGTCACATATCATCTTCACATCAATCCTCTCGGCGCCGGGATAGTATCTGGCCTTTGTAAGGGCCCTCTTCTTTCCTGAGACCACCTTTATCCCGCTCTGGAGTGCCATGACCTCTGTGAGCCCAACAGCACCGAACTCGAGTTCACCTATCTTTGATACCATGGCGTTGAGAACCGGCCTGAAGGTTGCATCAAGACCCACTATGTTCCTTGCAGCCACCCGGGCCTGTCTCACAGCAGTTGAACCCAGTGGTGACTGGGTCCTGAAGCCTGTCACGGCATCGTAGACCTCAACGCAGTCCCCGACGGCATAAATGTCAGGTACGCTTGTCTGCATCCTCTCATTGACCCTTACCGCCCACTGTCCCAGTTCGCATCCCGCCATCCGCGCAAGTTTTGTCTCTGGCCTCACCCCTGTTGCGAGGACCACAAGGTCTGCCTCAATGCACTCATCTCCCACAGCAACCGCCTCGACCCTTTCGTCTCCGGTTATCCTCTCAAGTGCCTTTCCAAGGACAACCCTTATCCCCTTCTCCTCAAGGTACTCCTGTACTATGGCTGCCATGTCAGGGTCCAGGGAACGGGGGACGATCTGTGGCAGCATCTCTGTCACGGTGACTTCAAGTCCCATTTTCAGAAGCCCATATGCTATCTCAAGACCTATGAGCCCTGCGCCCACCACTACGGCTTTTTTACTTTTGGAGGCCCATTCACTTATCCTCTCACCGTCTGTGAGCGTCCTTATGGTGAACACCCCCTCAAGGTCAACCCCCTCAACCGGTGGTATGAATGGGGAGCCCCCGGTTGCAAGGACAAGGACGTCGTAGGGTATTTCATGGCGTTTACCATCCTTCACATAGGTCACGGTTTTTTTATGGGAGTCAACCTCTTCTACCTCGGTTTCTGTGAGGATATCTATGTTGCGTTCCCTGTAGTCCTCTGGCTGGTGCATCACTATATCATCAAAGCACTCAACCTCCCCGCACATAACGTAGGGTATGGCGCAGGGTGAATATGCCACGTGCTTATCACGGGTTATAACAGTTATCTCTGCATCCTTATCATATTTTCTTATGTTTGAGGCCGTTGAAAGTCCTCCGGCCCCTCCACCAACTATAACAACTCTCATTTATCCCTTTCTCCCTCAGAGTTATCACTTATGGTTTTATTTTTTATCTCATAAATAACTCGATATATTTATAAATTTGGATGTATGAATAGATTTCAGTGCACGGGTTTATGTGCCAGAAACTGTAAAGAGGATCACCATGAAGAAGAGGGTTCTTTTCATATGCAGAAACAACTCAGGAAGGTCCCAGATGGCTGAGGGTATTCTCAGAAACATGTACGGGGAACACTACCATGTCCAGAGTGCCGGAAGCCAGCCAAGGGAAATCAACCCCCTGACAGTGAAGGTGATGGAGGAGATTGGAATCGATATGAGCTCCCATAAGCCCACCGACCTCAGGGAACTCGAGGGTGAGGAGTTTGATGTGGTTGTGAGTCTCTGTGATGAGACATGCCCTGTATTCCCTGGTGGTAAGAGGTACATCCATGCTGAGTTCCCGGACCCTGCAGGTGGGGATATAGCCAGATTCAGAAGGATACGCGACGAGATCGCAGAGTGGATAAGGACTGAATTCAAGCCGGGGGATGATTGAATGGTCAGGGTTGCAATAGTGACAGACGGCCCCTACGGTGAAAGGACCCACGAGAACATAGGTGAGGAGTTTGAAACAGATTTCATTGAACTTGAGGCCCCCTCAGGCATATTCGCAGATGAAGTTGAAATACCAGAGGAAAAGATTGAGCAGATAGTATCAGCGGATATCGTTATAACCTACATACTCCATCCTGACCTCACACTTGAACTTGTGGACCGCATCCACAATCAGGTTGACTGGATAATAGTGGGTGCCTGGAGGGGTGAGGGCTTCAGAAATCAGCTGCTGGGCTACGGGAATGTCACAGCACCAGAGAACATGTGCGACCTTGAGGAGAACGGGAATCCCTCCTTTGATGAATTCGTATCGAAATTTGGAAAGCCAGTGGTTGAGGTTGATGTTGAAGACGACAGGGTAAAAGATATAAGGGTCCTCAGGTGTTCACCCTGCGGTGCAACACGGTTTGTTGCAGAGGAACTTGTCGGAACTGAGGTGAAGGATCTGCCTGTACGTGCAGGTCTTAAGATACAGCATTACCCCTGCAGAGCCGCCAAGATGAGGTTATTTGCAGATGATGAGTGCAAGAAGGAGCTGGCTGCCAGGATCCACTGTGAGGCCTTTGAGAGGGCACTTGAAAATCAGTGAAAACTATCATTATTATTCATAATAAATTATTTATTTTATGGATGCGAAGATAGATCCATGGAGAAAAAACTGCTCACAATAGTCCTCCTTGAGGGTCCCTACCGCCATCAGTATGCGGATATAGCATCAGAACTGGCAGAAAGCGCCATGAAAAATGGCTACGATGTTAACATATTCCTTTACATGGATGGAACACATGTACCGAAAAGGGACCAGGCCCCCCAGTCATTCCCCAATGTGGCGGAAAAATTCAGGGCCCTTGTAAGGTCCGGTGTTAATGTGATATCCTGCATAAGGTGCTCCACAGCACGGGGCTACACCTGTTCAGAGAAGCCCTACATAAAGGGCGTGGAGATAAAAAGTGTTTATGAACTGGCAGAATGGATAAAGAAAAGTCACCGTGTGATAAGTCTGGGTTGTTAAAATGAAATCCTCACTCATAATAATAGACAGGGCCCCCTATGGATCTGAAGATGCGTTCAGTGGTTTCTATGTTGTCATAGCATGTCTGAACAGTGGCCTTGACTCTGATGTTCTCCTAATGGAGGACGGTGTCTACGCTGCAGTTGCAGATCAGAAATCAGAGAGCATAGGGTACCCGAATGTGGAGGAGCTCACATACCTCATATTTCCAGAGGGTAGCATACTGGTACATGAGGGGTCCCTCAGGGAGAGGGGGCTTGTGGAGGAGGATCTTGTTGAGGCTGCAGAGATAATAAACGATGAGGAGCTCCATGAGATAATCTCTGCAAAGGGTGAAACCGCAGTTATCAGGATATGAGGTGCCGTTATGGAAATGGATGAGGTTAAAAGGGAGCTCATCCCTGATGGGTCCCTTGTAAGGGAGGTTACCCTCAAACAGGTTAAGCCATGCATTGCAAGTGAGGGGAAAATAAGGGTCCTTATGGAGCTTGACTCTGAAATCGGAGACATCATACCCCTCCTGGCAAATATGTATCCGCCAGGTGCTGTGAATTATGTTAAGAAGAAAAACATTCTCACTCTCACCATCTACGACAGGCTCATAAGCCTCTACCCCTCAGGGAAGGTCAGCATGAACAAAAACCATGACGTGGAGGAGGCCTTTGATATCATAAGGAGGATCATGGAAAGGATAAACCAGGCCTTCGAGGCCTACATGAGGGGTGTGCGTGGAAGGGACGTGGAAAGCATTGGACCCCTCGATATACAGAGGTGCCTCCCTGGTAGCAACTGTGGAGAATGCGGTGAATCAACATGCATGGCCTTTGCAATGAAGCTCCTGAACGGTGAGCAGAAACTCGATAACTGCTACCCCCTCAAGGAGCCATGGATGCAGGAGAATGTCCAGTGCCTTGAGAAACTTCTTGGTGAGCAGCTCATGGAGACACTGGGGTGGAGCGGTTACTGATGGGTTCTGTGGGGTTCCTTGTAACTAAAAGTCCATCTGAACTGGGTTTCAGGACATTCCTTGACCTTGTGGGGATATGGAGGGAGGATGAACTCACCGTGTACCTCATATCCAGTGGTGTGTATGCTGCAATGAAAAAAAACAGGTATTCCCACACCATCAGAGAACTGTCAGAGACCGAGGCTGTTTTTGCAAGGAAGGAGGATCTAATGGCAAGGGGCATAACCCGTGACATGCTCATTGATGGTGTGGAAATACTTGAGGGTTTTGACAGGATAGTTGTGGATATCATGGAGAAGCACCGGATGGTCTTCACCATCTAATCCTCTGGTTTTACAGGTTTTCTTGCACCCCTTATACCTCCACGGGAGACCATGATTTCACCTCCATTCTGTTATCATAAACCAGTCAGAGTACCTGCCGTGTAGACAAGGAATGACGCAATCCAGGCAACCAGCAGGGAATATGCGGGGGAGAAGAGGGCCCATTTTGTACCGGCCTCCTGCTTTATTACGGCAAGTGTTGCGAGGCAGGGGGTGTAGAGCAGTATGAATACCATGAAGGAGAAGGCCTCCAGTGGCGTGAATATCCCCTGAATGGTTGCTGCAACATCACCGGTGCCGTATACCGTCCCGAAGGTGCTTATTACAAGTTCCTTTGCGGCAAACCCGAATATGATTGCAACCGCGGACTGCCAGTCCCCGAAGCCCAGTGGCTGGAAGATGGGTGCTATCATGGACCCTGTAATCCCCAGGATTGATGATGAAACGTTCCCTCCCGGGAAGTTCGAGAGGAACCATATCACCAGTGAACCTGCCAGTATGATGGTCCCAGCCCTCTTTATAAACTGAACACCCCTCATGTAGGTGTGGATGAGAAGTGCCTTAAGTCTTGGAAGCCTGTAGGGTGGAAGCTCCATGAGGAAGAGTGAACCTTCACCCTCCAAGATTCTATCACCGAGTAAGCGGGCGGTCAGTATGGCCACCACTATCCCGAGAATGTAAAGTGAGAATATCACCCAGCCCTGGTAGATAACCGGGAAGAGGGCTGCTGTGAATAGCACATAGACAGGGAGCCTTGCGCTGCATGACATGAAGGGCACTATTAGTGCCGTTATTATCCTCTCCCTCTCAGAGTCTATCGTTCTTGTGGCCATGACGCCCGGTACGCAGCATCCGAAACCCAGCACCATGGGGATGAATGACCTTCCACTGAGGCCCCCCAGGGTGTTCATCACACGATCCATGACAAATGCAGCCCTGGCAAGGTAACCTGAATCCTCAAGGAAGGACAGGAGGAAGAAGAGGATGAATATGTTGGGTATGAATACCAGGACCGACCCTACACCACCTATCACCCCATCAGATAGAAGGGATGCCAGGATAGAATCACCCATGACGCCATGAACCGCATCTGCAAGGTATGAAAAGGCGGAATCCAGCAGGTCTGTCAGTGGGGCCCCTGCAGTGAATGTCAGCTGAAAAATCAGCCACATCACCCCAAGGAGTACCGGAAGGCCAAGGTACCTGTTGAGCGCAATTCTGTCAATAATCTCTGAACCTGTAACCCGATCCACCGGTGGCTTTCTGAGTGTACTCTCAAGGAGGGCCTCTATAAGCCCATACCTGGCATCGGATACAATCACGTCGGCCTTCACAGAGTATTCATCCTCAAGGATCCTGCGAATCCTCCTGAATTCATCATGAATTTCCTCTCCGACCATTGAGACCACCCTCTCATCGCCCTCAAGGAGCTTTATTATGATCCATTGCGGTGGAACTTTGAGTTCGCTACCCCTGATGAGTTCATATAATCTGTTCAGAGATTCATGTCTCAGGAATTCATATCCGGGGATCCTGGGTTCACCTTTACTCCATTCGATTACCCCTTCAAGGAGCTCATCCTGCTCGCCTTCAGTTGCCTCGATCCTCACAACAGGCACGCCAAGGAGTTCCTCAAGCTTCCCATAATCCAGACTGTAACCCCTCCTCTCAGCCTCCCGATTGAGGTTCACTGCGATGATGGTGTTAAGGCCAAACTCCATTATCTGGAGGGCCAGGTAAAGGTTTCTTTCGAGATTGGATGCATCGACAACGTTTATCACAAGATCCGGAGACTCCTCAAGGAGGTAATCAATCACCACCTCCTCCTCTGGAGAACCGGCTGTGAGACTGTAGGTTCCAGGGAGATCTATGACCTCAATGTCACATCCCCTGAAGTGCAGGTATCCCTCCTTCTTTTCAACGGTTTTACCTGGCCAGTTGCCGACGTGCTGATTTAGACCTGTGAGGCTGTTGAATAGGGTGCTCTTACCCACATTCGGGTTTCCTGCAAGGGCTATCATCAGTGACAAGCTAATCTCTCCTTACCCTTATCCTTGAGGCCTCCTCCCTGCGGATGGATAAGGGGTGGCCCCTGACCCTCACCTTGAGGGGGTCGCCGAGGGGTGCAACCTTTTCAAGGGTTACCCTGGACCCCCTGACGATCCCCATCACCGTGAACCTGTGCTTTATCTTACCAGTAATGTCAACTGAGGTGACCGTTACCATCTCTGATTCGGATATTCTGTCGAGTGTAGTTTCCATGACACCACCTTTTTAGGTATTCCTAAACTTTAGTTATACCTAAACTCCCATCACATATAAATTTTTAGGTTTTCCTAAAATGGGTTTCATGAGGGTGAAAAATCAGACATCAAAAAAATAAAAGATAGGGGTTTAATTTCTTCCCTGATAGAAATACCCTGCTCCAAGGAGGCATACAATTCCTATGATGCCAGCAAGAGCATAAAATGGTGTCTGGGTGCTTGCTGAACCGCTCTGACTTGAAGCAGCAACCTCATAGGCCTTACCTGACTCACTGGCAGGTTCCGACTGTGAAACCTCACTGGCCTCAGATGACTCACCAGAACTGGCAGCCTCACTGGGTGTGGAACCTGATATTCCACCGGATGAACCTGATGACGGTGCACCGGTTTCACCAGCACCAAGACCATCATCACCTGTCCCGCCAGATGTATCAGACCCCATATCAGATCCTGGTACATCAATGGATTTACCTGTTGCTGCGGCCATTGCACTTGCAAACTTCCTCAGGGCCGCCTGGTTAAGGGAGGAGAGCTTCACAACCCACTCATTGAAGACGATGTTAGCGCAGGTATGGTGACAGCAGACAACACCATACTCATTGACCGCCGAGATATATTCATCTGCAAGCCTCTGAAGCGTTGCTGAATCAGCCCTCCACAGGCCCCTTCTGCTGGCCTCAAGAAGCCATGCCACGGTGGAAGCATACGAGTAGGGCTGAACACTCCTGAACCTGTCCCTCACAGAAGAATCAAGGACATAGGTCTCAGCGACCCTCTGCCACATCCAGTCCTGTACAAGTTCAGGTGTGACTGCGCTCCACCCGAAGAGATATCCTATCTCCTTTGATATTTCATGACCCCCTGAAAAGCCCTGGCTGAGCATTCCCTCAATCCACTTGGGGTTGTAAAGCCTTGTTCTGAGTTCCTTGGCCAGAAAACTGTTCAGAGTCTCCACTTTAGGTGTTATTGAGGAATATGTGTCGCCTATGTAAACATTGATTAACTTTCCTGAAACTGATCTTGCAGCCATTGTGAGACCCCCAAGATATGAATACACGTCATCGTTATCAAGAACACCGTACATAGCAAATCTTATCTGCATTGTTGCATCGATCTTTTCAAGTTTGTTGCTGAATGCTTCCCTAGCCTTAAGACCATAAACACCCTTTCCATAGATGTAGGACATGTGATTAAAGTAGCAATCAATGAGTTCTTGATTTCCCTCCCATTTACTTGTACTTTCGACAAGATCGCTCACTCCATTTCCATAGGAGCCAGGTGCATCTCCAAATATCCTTGCACCAGCAAGTAGGGCTGCTGTCTCTGCATCTAGGTCTCTGTATCTCAAGAGCTCTTCAAGGTAATGTTTTCGGAGGTAATTATCTGTCGGAGACTCATTCAATGATATGATTGCTCTTATAGCATCATCCAGTTTTTCGATTGTATAGATGAAGGAATCTCTGAAAAGTCCTGATATTGTCACGAGGACATCGATCCGGGGTCTACCAAGCTCTGAGAGTGGTGTCGGCTTTATTCCTATAAATCTTCCTGACTTATCCCATACTGGTTCTGCTCCTATCAATCTCAGAATCATCGCCACAGTCTGCCCATAAGTATTCATGGTTTCAATTGCCCACAGTACTGTTCCTATAGACTCTGGATAGTGTCCCGTTAAATTATAATAGCTACTTATTAGATCATCGGCAAGTTTTCTCCCTATTTCCCATGCAGCGGTATCAGGCACACATCGTGGATCAAAAGAATAGAAATTTGTGCCTGTCGGTAACGCATCAGGGACCCTCAATGGATCCGCGCCTCTTGCAGGTGGAATATACCTACCTTCAAGAGCTGCCAGAAGTGATGACATTTCGTAATCTTCAGCCAATAACTTTCTAATCTTATCCCTGAAAACTGTATTGTTTCTGTTTTCTGGATCAAATGATACTATGGATTCGACCATGGTATCAAGTGTCTCATTGCTCAATGGGAAACCAAAGGTATGAAGTCCATATGGTATCAATGTGCTGGCGAGTTCCTCCAGTTTATGTTCAACTGTATCCACGATTCCATCGAACGGTTGGGCCGTGAAGTTGAGGGAAAGTTCTTTATCAATATCCAGTTTTTTGATTAACTCTTTTATTTCCCCTGATATGATCTCTTTTCTCTGGTAGTCCGTTGTTTCTTTGTAAAGACTCAGTTTAGATGATAGTTCTGCAAGCTCGCCATATAAACCGCTGGGTATCATTGGAGGAATGTTGTGGGATATTATAACCGCGTATCCTCTTCTCTTGGCCTGTGTGCCTTCGCCGGGGTTATTCACTATATAAGGGTAAATATCTGGAATGTTGCCTATTAATATGTCTGGCCAGTCCTCTGCGGATAAACCAACCGACTTTCCTGGCAGCCATTCAAGGGTTCCGTGTGTCCCAAGGTGTATGACAGCGTTGGCGCAGTATTCATTCTGAAGCCAGAAGTAGAATGCCAAGTACTGATGTGTGGGTGGTACTGTAAGGTTATGGATTATGTTCACCTGGTCTTCCCCGTATCCTCTCATCGGCTGGGGACCCAAGAATATATTTCCAAGCATCACGCCGGGAATCACAATATTTCCATTGTAAACCATTACATTTCCTGGTGCTTCTCCCCACTGTGCTATCACACTGTTTCTGAGTTCTTCTGGAAGTTTATTGAACCATTCAAGGTATTTTTCTATAGGAATTGTTATTGCCCCTGATTTTACAATCTTTTCAAGTTCTCCGGGCGCCCATGATCCAATATTGTTCCCAAGTGTGAGGAATATGTTTATTATTTCCGGTACAGTTTTTACTTCGGTTCTGTATCCCGCTGCTTGCATTGCCTGCAGTATTCTGGATATGCTCTCAGGTACATTGAGATATGTTGCGCTCACGCCATCCTTACCGCCTTCTATGTTGTAGTAGATGATAGCAATTTTTTTATTCGAATTAGGAATCTCCTGGAGTTTAATCCAGTTAACGACCCTCTCTGTAAGTTTATGTATTCTATCCATCAACGGAATGTCACAGTAGTAATTTATACCTGTTTCATCGTCTTTTTTTGTGATTCCACCCCCTATAACTATCGGTTCTATCCTTCCCTCAAGTTCAGGCATGGCCACATATGCATAGAGTATTGCAGATACTCCATCAATGCTTGAATTCCAGGCCTCAAGGTCCGGTACAACAATTGGCGCAAAAACAGGTATATCCAGAGTTGCAAGCAATTTTGTAGTGTTAACTGGATCGTTGTAGATGAGGTTGAATGCCATTGGTGCTATCAGCGCACTGATTCTGCTTTTATTACCATCCTTGAAAAACTCACTTATTAACTGGGAAACACTTCCGAAACCAAGTATAACATTGTAACCCCTTGACTCTAGGTTTTTGAGTATGGTTGAATGTATCTCATAATCTTCGCCCTTGTAGTAACTGTTATATGTTACCACGCCTATCCATGGTTTTCCAGGTTTGTAGTGGCTACTCTGAACATACCAAGAATAGTACTGGTTCCAAGTTATGAATATCTCTGATGTATCCGGGTGTGCCACAAGTGTGCTGGGCATTGTAACTATCGAAAGATCTTCCCCTTCCTTAAAGCCATACCTGATTCATTTAGTAGCTTTAGCATGATCCTCCTAAGGTTTTCCATGCCCCCTTGCCCCCAGTATGAAGCAAGGGTGCTGTTATCCTCTCCTCCTCGAGAATCATTTTTAAATAGATTGCCTGTGCTAATGGTAACTATTCGAGTATCCGAATCATTGAGCAACTGTTTAAGGCGTTGATCAGTTAGCATCTGAATTAGTATTACGTCTGCTGTTTTTGCATCATTTCTTATTTTGGAATCAATTTCAGGGTCATTTCTCTGGATATCACTGTATGTATATAACTTGAGGGTGAAATTGTACCCATTTTCTCTTGTCTTTTTATAGGCATCAATTATGGCCTTTGTGTATGACTGTGTTCCAGTGAGGATTAAAATACTGTAATCTGAGGAGTTTGAGGTGAGGGTATCATTTAAAGTGCTGTTGCTGCTGTTATCCGCTGCTGAAACACCTCCTGTAAACATGAGTGCAATGATTAGAATTAATGGAATCACCGATCTTCTCATCTTTTCACCTCCATTTAATTTTATTTTAAATCAAATATTGTTGAATTAAGATTTATATAAAATTTGCTTTAATAACAATAAAGTATATCTTAATATACATCCATGAATTTAAATATATTGAATAACATATAATCACTATGATACCTCTGAATCCATTGAGAGGTCAGACACAGCTGACCGGAATGTTATGGATTTATAGGGAGTTTCAATGAACTTTAAAGATCATCAAACCTCTGGGTGATGGAAATGCCATGGCTTGCTGGATATCCGCGTGAAAAAATAGAATGGTACCCCACAATAGACCTTGAAAAATGCGTGAAATGTGGTATGTGCATGAACTGTGGACAGAAGGTCTACAGATGGACAGAAGAAGGACCCGTGGTTGCACAGCCCTACCGGTGCGTTGTCGGTTGCAGCACTTGCGCAACCCTCTGCCAGGGAAACGCAATAACATTCCCTGATAGGGAAAAACTGAGGGACCTCTACAGAAAAGAAGGTATCTGGGCAAAGGTTAAAAAAGAACTGCTCAAAGAAGGTAAACTGAACCCTGAAGAGTGATGGATTTCTTTTAAAGCTGGGTCACTGAAAAATCTAATGACTTACTGTCTTAAGTGAACCCTGAAGAGTGATGGATTTCTTTTAAAGCTGGGTCACTGAAAAATCTAATGACTTACTGTCTTAAGGCAGTGAGATGGTGCATAAACCGCTCAGGTCAATGAAATCCGCAAAAAATACCCTGATGAACCAACATATCCTTATCCATGACAAAAAAGATGGTCGGTGTAAGGTGCCAGTGCCACGACCCCCCAGCCAGGAGCAGCGGCATGAGGACTGTTATGTGTCCCCGCTGCGGTAAGATATACAGGACCGATAAGGAAGACGATCTCTGCTTCAGCTGCCAGAGGCGCTGATCAGAACTCGGTCTACAGCGTATAGCTCAGCTATCAGAACATCATCAGAATACCGCGCCCTGTACCCCAGATTATACTCACCGCTATGATGAGTATAACAAATATGGAGACATAGCTGACCGCCGGTTTAACAATCCTCTCCGGTAACCTGTAGCGCAGGAGCTCCTCAAACATGAGGCCTCCATCAAGGGGCTTGGCAGGTAGAAGGTTAACCGTACCCACCGCGAAGTTCAGGAAGAATATCCAGAAGAAGAGCTCCTCCAGGTAGGTGAGGGCAAATGGAAGGGTACCTCCAAAGACCGATGCCACAGACTCCCTCACCTTCAGGTGGTTGCTGGTTCTGATACCCATGTAGGCCCTGCTTGAGTTGTTGGGGTTTCTGCCTGTCTTAAGCCTGAATGTCCCCTGATCAGTGTCTATTGTGATAACCTCACCAACCCGTATCCTCTTAAGGGCCATTCCATAGGTGGTGAGGTTTGTGGTTGGCATTCCATTTATGCTCTCAATGACGAGGCCCGGTTTGAGGACCTCGCTTGCAGGACTTCCAGGGACCACACTGTCTATCTGAACACCGTCGGCCTGGAAGGCAGCGGGCATGGCATATGCTGAAATACCAAAGAATAGTGCAAAGCATATACCTGCAAGTATGAGGTTCGCCACTGATCCGGCGGCATATATCCTCAGCTTTGAGATGGGGCTCACCTTCTTGATGTCATCCTCGTCAGGTTCAACGAAAGCGCCCGGAAGTATTGCCAGAAGAAGGAGGCCAATGGATTTTATACGGACCCCCTCAACCCTTGCAAGTATCCCATGGGCGAATTCATGCACCACTATGACCGTGGCAAGGCCCACTATACCGTAACCCAGAGGCACGTAAACCGGTGATCCCGGTATGTCAACACCCGGCACGATGAGTGAAGCCTGTGGAGTCACGAATATGTTCTGAAGGGACATCACCATGAGGTAGAGCATGTAGAACATGAAGAAGAACGCCACAGGGATGCCCGCATTCAGTATCCACCTCCAGAGTCTTGGGTGGCCTGACGCTATGCTGTCGATGAATCCCCTCATCCTCTTTGTTCTCCTCAGGAGGAGAGGTCCCTGTATCTCAATCTTGAGTCTGTCCCTGAAAAGAACAGCGAGTGTCCATATCAGGATAAATGCGATGACGTAAAACCACAGTGCATTCATATTACATAACACCTGTTTTAATGGTTGTTGAAGCGGTCATATAAAAGCTCCCATTTATATGTGCTGGCAGGGTTTCAGAGTGTCATTGAATCAAAGAGGAGGACCTCACACTCCTCACCTTCAGCTATACCCTCAAGGTTCTCATCTATCACTATGTAGGCATTTGACTCCACCATTGACCTTATTATACCCGAACCCCTGCTCTGGACGGGTTTAACTGTTCCGTTATCTGCATTTGCCCGCACGTATTCCGTCCTGCCGGGTCCAGATGCAACCTTACCAAGACACCGCCTCTTCACTGTTCTGTGACTGTAATCCAGGTGCTGCATTCTGAGAAGATAATACCTTGCAAGGACATCGAACTGAACCATGGCAGCGACAGGATACCCTGAAAGCATGAATACAGGTTTACCCTCAACAATTCCGAATGCCACAGGTTTGCCTGGCCTCATTGCCACCCCATGGAAGAGTACGTCGCCAAGGCTATCCACGGCATCCACAACCACGTCTCCACGGCTCACCGCTGTTCCGCCGGTTGTTATGACCATGTCATGTTCCTTCACTGCCCCTCTGATTTCATCCACTATGATATCCATGTCGTCGGGGGCGTGGCTAACCTCTGCATCACCACCTGCACTCTCCACAAGGGCCTTGAGGGTGTAGAGGTTTGAGTTGGGTATCTTACCTGGTTCAAGGTCCGCTGAAGGCTCCATGAGTTCATTACCTGTTATTATCACCTTTACCGAGGGCTTTTTATACACCCTCAGCTGGCTGTAACCTGCCGATGCCGCCATGGCAATTTCTGCAGGTCTGAGGAGGGTTCCTTTACTCAGGACGGTATCCCCTGCCCTGAAATCCTCTCCTGCCGGTGCCACGTTCTCTCCAGGAAACACCGGCCTTACAACACTGATCTCGGATCCTGAGCTGACAGTGTACTCCTCCATGACAACAGCGTCTGCCCCACGGGGTATGGGAGCTCCTGTTGCGATTTTAACAGCCTCCCCCCTATCCACATCCACATCAGATACATCCCCGGCCCCTATGGAATCTGTGACAGTGAATCTTGATGGATTCTCAGGTGACGAACCGAATGTATCCTCGGCCCTCACCGCGTATCCATCCATCGCTGACCTGTCAAAGGGGGGGGAGTCAAATCTGGCTTTTAAATCCTCCGCAAGAACCCTTTTATGGGCATATAAGAGATTAAGGGTTTCAGTCTCAGTTGATCTCTGATTTTCATCAAGAATCCTGAATGCATCCCTCACTGGTATGAGTTCTGATAGAAACATGTGACCATCACCGCTTAAGTACTGTTTATACTATTAATATATAAAGGGGGATATAAATTCCCGGCTGGAAAAATAATCTTTGATTCATGGAGGTTTCATGATAGAGGTGGACTCTGTCTCTAAAAGCTTTGGAAGAATCAGGGCCCTTGATAACCTCAGCTTCAGTGTGAGGGAAGGGGAACTCATGGGCATAATCGGCCACAACGGTGCCGGTAAGACCACTGCAATACGCATAATAGCAGGGATACTGCACCCTGACTCTGGGACGGTCCATGTGGGTGGCTATGATGTTACCAGGGACCCCCTCAGAGTTAAAGCAATGATAGGCTACCTGCCAGAGGAGCCCAACCTCTATGAGCGTTTCAGGGCTGCGGATCTCCTGAGGTACTTCGGTGAACTCTATGGTGTCCCCAGGGATGTGCTGGATGACAGGATAGATGAGTTACTTGAACTCGTGGGTATGAGTGAACGTGCAGAGGACCCCATAAACACATTCTCCAAGGGCATGCGGCAGAGGATCGGGATAGCAAGGGCCCTCATACATGACCCCCCAATCATAATATTCGATGAGCCCACCATGGGCCTTGACCCGGCAACAGCATTCTCAATAAGGGAATTCATAAGGGAGTTAAAGGGCTCAAGGACCATGATACTCTGCACCCACTACATGGAGGAGGCCGACTACCTCTGTGACAGGGTCGCCATAATAAACAGGGGGCGCATACTAGACATTGGAACCCCCGATGAACTCAAATCCAGGGTCCAGGGGGATCTGATACTTGAAGTTAAGGTCTCAGAGCCCTCACTGGTCAGCAGAGAATCTCTTATGGAGATAAGTGGTGTTAAATCCGTTGAAATCGATGGTAAAATCATCAGGTTATCCCTTGGTAGCCGTGAATCCATAACAGAGGTTATAGAGAACATCCCTGGAACTGTCTTCAGTGTGAACACCCGGGAGGCAACACTCAACGACGTATTCATACAGAGCCTGAAGGGGTCCTAGATGAATCTCCTAACAGTTACAAAATGGGAACTCAGGGGCACATTCAGAAGCCGTAAATTCCTCTTCATATTCATATTTCAGATACTGGTACTTTCACTCACCATATTCATGTTCAGCGGCTTCATTGAGATGATAGGTGAGGGAAACACCTTCACCCCCTCCCTAAGGGGTTTTGCAGAGCTCAGTGTTACCGACCCCTCAGGTATCATCTCAGGGCAGCTGAACCCCGACGTCCTCTATATACATGGAGGTGCACCATCAAGGCTCCTGGTCGATAACTTCACCGGCATCCCCCTGAATGCAACACTCTACCTTGACTATTCTGATCCAAGAAGGACCGTTGTGAGGGACGAGGTGGAAGCCGCGGTTGAGAGGGCCTCCACCATTATAACCACGGAACTCATCGAAACCCCAACGCCGAGACCTGAGGTCCGTGAGGAGACACAGGGTGAGGCCCTTCCACTTCAGCTTGTGAGGCGTGTCATGGTTTCCATTCTCCTATTTCTCCCGGTTTTCCTGTTCGGAAACCTGGTGGTGGACAGTATCGTGGGTGAAAAGGAGAGGAAAACAGGTGAAGCCCTTATTGCAATGCCCATAAGGCGCTCTGAGATAATCATCGGGAAGTGCCTCTCTGTTACCGCAACGGTGGCTTTGCAGGTGGGTGTATGGATGATCCTCATAATGGCGGCCGGTTTCAAGATAAGCAACCCGGCAGGTGCCTATCTAACCGTTGTGCTCTCATCAACACCCATCATAGGGCTCACGGCACTCATATCTGTTTATGCAAAGAATTACCGGGAGGCCGGGATAGGTATAACCTTCGCCTACATAATCGCAGCAGCATATCTGATTGTGCCTGCCCTCGCCTACATGGCGGGTTCCTCAGGGTCCCTCTCACCCATGACCCTCACCATAAAGCTGATATCAGGAGTTAACCTGAATGCAGCTGACCTCATACCGCCCCTCTTCTCAATCCTCATACTCAACATCCTCTTCTATGGACTTGCAGTCAGATTATTCAGCAGGGATGATGTGGTTTTTGGTCCAAGGCCCGGTATTTTAAGGTTGATGGTGAGACCATGAAGCTGAAGGCCCTTACAGTTAAGGAGGCACGGGACATATTCTCAAACAGGATCTACATGCTGCTTGTCCTGGTGCAGGTCATAATAATACTGGGTGCCTATGGACTTGCAGTTGTAAGTTCCGTTGCAGCGGATCCAGAGCTCATTGGGGAGTGGGGTGGTTCCAGGTTCCTCAAGGTGGGTGTTGTGGGGGATGAACGTCTGCTCATTGAGGGCCTTGAAAGGGAGGGTCTGGGTGTTACGAGATTCCCGAATCTTGCTGATGCCAGGAGAAGCCTTGGATCAGGGGTGGTTGCCATTGTCTACACCAGCGGTGGGGATGTCCGTATCGAAGCAGACACCGGCAGTGCATTCTACACCATCATGAGCGAAAGGCTTCAGCGTGCTGCCTCCTGGTACGCGGAGCAGAAACAGTTCAGGGAGGCGGGTATTCCAGCATCCACAGTTAAAGCCCTGGAGAATCCTGTTAAACTTAAAATTATCCCCATTAACAGGGACCGGTATGCTCCCCTTGCAGTTGACAGCTCCTACTTTGTGGAGATAATGTACGGGTTCATAATACCCTTCGTGGTTTTCCTCCCATTCTTCCTTGGTAGTAACATTGTAACCGACAGCGTGGTTGGCGAGAAGGAAAGAAAAACCTTTGAGGTCCTCCTCATGGTCCCTTTATCCGAGACCAGCATCATTCTTGGTAAGATAACCCCTGCACTCATTTTTTCGTTCATTCAGAGCCTCCTGTGGCTTGGGATAGTGATGCTCCTGGGGGTGCCGGTTTACAATATCCCCCTCCTGTCCATCATAATGTTCCTCACGGGACTGGGGTTCACAGGGACCGGTCTCTTCATATCCATCCTTGCAGACAGCACAAAGGAGGCCAACTCTGCCATCACGGTGGTGCTCTTCTTTGCAACGTTCCTGCTCTTCGTGCCCCTATTCATGGATATGGGCATCTTCAACCCCATAATACGCTTTATACCAAGCATCATAATGGTCAGGCTCTCATCGAGCCCATATCTCAACCCGGCTCTCATCTATGACATGTTACCGGCGGCCTTTTTATCTGTAATCCTCTTTGCGGCTTCCGTTGTCTCATTCAGGAGGGAAGGAGTCATAAGACTCTGACCCCTAACAAAACCATATTTTTTGTCTCATCAGGTGATAAGACTCTGACTGTTACCATCCACCTGACTACAATGCCCCTACTGAGTTGTCTCAAGTAAAGACGCTGATAAGGATCCTTTTTTAAAGAGGTGACGCAGGGATCAGTTGTTTCATCAGGTGAAAAGACTCTGAATCCTCACAAAAAATCTGTTCAGTGGACGAGGAGCAGCATCACAGCCCCGGCACCGATGGGAATGGTTATGTTATCCTCAACCGGGGTGTAGGCCTCCACCAGCATACCCGCAATAGCCCCTGTGAGTGCGGTTAGGGGGTCAAGGAAAAAGAGGGCCCCCAGGAACCCTGCTAAAAGGAAGGCCGCTGAACCCTCAATGCTCTTATCAGGGTTTAAGGGGAGGGGGTGTGAACCATACTCCCTGCCGATGATTGTGGAGAGTGAGTCACCCAGCGTGAGTATTATAACTGAGGCACTGGCCACTGAAATGTTAAAACCAAAGAGGGCATATGTGAGGGCCATTCCCAGAAAGTAGTAGATGAAGCCCCTCTCGGTATCATCCCTCCGGCAGCTCCTCAGAACATAGGAAAAGAAGGGGAGGGTGAACCTTCTGTCAAGCTGAAATATCAACTCACCCATGAGTGCTGCTGCGAGGGAGAGGGCCACCATGGGGAGGGAGCCAAGGTAGCCTGCAAGGATCACGAAGACTATGCCTGCTGCATGTATGATCTGCCTGAAGAACTCCCTCCGGTACCTCAAAAAAACACCTATGTGGACATGTATGCCTCAATAACCCCATGGTAGGCATCATAGAGTTCAGATACATCCAGTGCTACATCATCAAATTTCAGGGTGTCGCCTCCAGTGGTTCCTATCACAGCGCAGGGCACTTCAAGTTCCTGGATTATTTCCTCCACGGATCCCGTCACGGTTATGATGTACCTTCCATTTGATTCAGAGAATAGGGCCTCATGGATGTTACTGAAGCTTCCAGGGATCTTCCCTGTGTCTATGGTTGCCCCGATACCTGACTTTATGGCCATCTCAGCAACTGCAACCCCTATACCGCCTGCTGAACAGTCATGGATTGCCGTTACCTGATCCCCGAATCTCTCAATTATCTTCCTGACTGAGTTTGCAGCGTCAAATTCTGCCCTGAGATCTGTTTCGGGTGGCTTACCATCAACAATGCCATGAACTGTTCTCAGGTACTCTGAGGCTCCCAGTTCAGGTTTTGTATCCCCGATGACGATTATCTTCTCGCCCTCAGCCTTGAAGTCCATTGTCTTTATGCTATCAAGTGGTAGCCTCCCTGCAACTCCAACCACGGGGGAGGGGTTCACTGTAACCCCCTCGGTTTCATTGTAGAAGCTCACATTACCGCTTATTACCGGCGTGCCGAAGGTCTCTGCCATGTCAGCCATTCCCCTCACGCATTCCCTGAACTGCCAGAAAACCTCCGGTTTCTCCGGGTTTCCGAAGTTGAGGCAGTCCACTATGCAGAGTGGCCAGGCGCCCATTGAAACAACGTTCCTTATTGCCTCCCCCACAGAGGCTGCGCCGCCACCGTATGGGTCCAGCTTTGTGTGGATGCTGTTGCAGTCAACGGTGAGTGCAACTCCAGTCTTCTCATCGACCCTGAGGACCGCCGCATCATCACCTGGCTTCACAACGGTTCTTATCTGAACCTCATGGTCGTACTGGCGGTAAACCCACCTCTTGCTTGCAATGTTGGGTGATGACAGGAGTTTAAGGAGCGCTTCAGTGAAAGGGGGGTGCTGGACCTCCACCTGCCCCTCGGGTAAATCAGGTTTTTTTGCCTCCCTTTCAATCACAGGGGGATCCGCGAGGAGTTTTGCTGGCAGGTCCGCTATAACATTACCTTCGCTTTCAACAATCATCCTTCCGGTATCTGTAACCTCCCCTATGACCGAGGCCGGAAGCTCATACTTCCTGCAGATCTCCATTGCCTCATCAACCCGGTCCGGGCTGAGCACGAATATCATGCGTTCCTGTGACTCTGAGAGCATTATCTCATAGGGTGTCATTCCCTCCTCCCTGAGAGGTATCGCCTCCAGGTTGACCCTTGCACCGTTATCACACTTGGCCACGAGTTCAGAGATGCAGCACGTTAAACCCCCGCCCCCGAGGTCCTTCACGCCTGAAACCTCTATTTTCTCCATTATCTCAAAGCTCGCCTCCATCACCATCTTCTTGGTGAAGGGGTCGCCGACCTGAACCGCTGGCCGGTCCTCCAGTTCAGATGAACTTGTGAGTTCCTCAGAGGCAAAGGTTACGCCATGAATTCCATCCCTGCCTGTCCTACCCCCCATGAGGAGGAATACGTCACCTGGCCGGGGGGCTATCCCCCGTTTTATCTCATCCTTGCGCACAAGGCCTGCGCACATAACATTCACAAGGGGGTTCAGCTGGAAGTTATCGTCAAATTCAACCTCGCCTGCAACTGTTGGAACCCCCACACGGTTCCCGTAGTCAGATATGCCCTTAACCACGTGTTCAAAGAGGTACCTTGATTTCTGGTCCTCAAGGTATCCAAACCGAAGGGAGTCAAGGAGGGCTATGGGCATGGCGCCCATTGAGATTATATCCCTCAGAATCCCCCCTATACCTGTACCTGCACCCCCATAGGGTTCTATCGCAGAGGGGTGGTTGTGGCTCTCAATTCCAATGGCCATGGCCAGCTCATCGGTGACCTCAACCACACCGGCGTCATCACCAGGACCTATGATTACCCCCTCACCCTCGGTTGGGAAGAGGCCGAGGACCGGGCGGCTGCTCTTGTATGAGCAGTGCTCAGAGAACATCACATCCAGCATCCCGTATTCGAGGGGATTCGGATCCCTCCCAAGTTCTTTCCTTATGAATTCAATCTCTGAATCTGTTAAAACCATTTTCACACCTTATCTGAAGGTTTTATGGATATTATAAGGTTTTCATCCGATATCTTCCATTCCTTGGTGTATTCGAGTTCGGTGTAATCAAAGGAGAGATGGCTGGCCCTGACCTCATTCTCAACGAATTCCCTCTGGGGCTCGGTCAGTTCCCTGAATTCTGGGCTGCATTTCACTGAAACCTCTATCCTGGCCTCAACGTCCAGGTCAAGATCCTTCCTCATATCCTGGATCCTCCTTACAAGTTCACGGGCCATTGCCTCGCTCATTATCTCAGGTGTGAGTTCCGTGTCAACGAATACACTTCCGCCCTCAAACTGTGCATTCACGATGTTCTCAGGGAGCTCTGTCTCAAATATTATATCATCGGGTTCCAGGACGATTATTCTACCGTCCAGTTCAACCCTGAAGCTGCCCTCTGATTCCAGTGCGGCTTTAACCTCAGCGCCATCCGCCTCCTCAAGTTTTCTCATGACAGGTGGCATGTCCTGCCTGAGCTTTGGACCCAGGGTTGCGGGGTTTGGTTTGGCTATTATCTTCATATCAGGGAATTCGGTTGAAGTCCTGATGGACTTGGCGTTGGCCTGTTCCGCTATAACCCCCTTGAGGGATTCAGCAGCCTCCAGAACCTTCTCATCCTCTGATACCACAACTATCTCCCTTACAGGCCATCTCAGCTTGTACCTTGCAGTGTCCCTTGCCCTTGCACAGGCCTCTATTATCTCGCGGACGATGTCCATCTCTGCCTCGAGTTTGCCGTCCACCGCATCCTCACTCACCATCCAGTCCAGCATGTGTATGCTCTCAGGTGAGTCGGGTTCAGCCCCCCTCACAAGGTTCTGGTAGATGTCCTCGCATACATGGGGTGCTATGGGCGAGAGTGTCACTATCAGTGTCTTGAGGGCTGTGTAGAGGCTGTGGTAGGCTGCCAGCTTGTCTGGGTCGTCCCTCTCTATCCATGTGCGGCTCCTTATGAGCCTTATGTACCAGCGGCTGAGGTCCTCCACTATGAAGTCGTGGATTTCACGGGTTGCTCTGTGGAAGTGGAGGTTATCCAGGGCCTCTGTCACCTTCAGGGCCACAGAGTTAACCCTTGAGATTATCCATCGATCCTCATCCCTGAAGTGTAGGTCCTCCAGTCCATGGTCACCTGGCTGGAATCTGTCAAGGGACATGTAGGTTGTTGCGAAGACATAGACATTCCAGAGTATGTTGAACATCTTGTTAACATTCTTAAGTTCGTCCCATACGAATTTAAGGTCCTCCCATGGCTTGTTGGCCCATAGAAGGTAGAACCTCAGGACGTCTGCCCCGTACTTCTCTATGACATCCTCAGGTTCAACCACGTTCCCCAGGGACTTGCTCATCTTCCTGCCCTCTTCATCAAGGGTGAATCCGTGCATGAGCACCCGCCGGTAGGGTGTCTCATCGAGTGCTATCACACCGCAGCCAAGCTGTGAGTAGAACCAGCCCCTTGTCTGGTCATGTCCCTCGGTTATGAAGTCATAGGGGAACCATTCACTGAAGAGTTCCTTCTCTCTGGGGTAGTGTAGGGCTGCCCAGCCTGCAACCCCTGAGTCTATCCAGACATCCAGGACATCGGGTGTCCTCTTCATTCTGCCCCCGCATCTACCGCACTCGAGTATTATCCTGTCCACGTGGGGCCTGTGGATGAAGTCCCCTTCAAGCTGGCCCTCAACAGCCAGCTCCCTGAGCTCCTCTATTGATCCAACCACGTGTATGCTGTCGCAGTCCTCGCAGACCCATATGGGGATGGGTATCCCCCAGTAGCGCTGCCTTGAGATGGTCCAGTCCCTTGCATTCTCTATCCAGTTCCTGAACCTGCTCTCCCCTGCCCATGAGGGGATCCACTGTACCCTGTCAAGTTCACTGAGCATTTTATCCTTTATCTCTGTTATTTTGAGGAACCACTGCTCTGTGGCAAGGTAGATTATGGGTGTCTTGCATCTCCAGCAGAACCCGTACCTGTGACTGATGGTCTCTGCCCTCAGGAGGAGGTTCTTTGATCTGAGGTCATCTATTATGTCAGAATCGGCGTCCTTAACAAATTTACCATTATATTTCCCTGCATCCTCAGTGAAGACCCCTGCCTCGTCTACAGGGCAGAATACGGGGAGGCCATATTCTTTACCTATCTCAAAGTCCTCTGGACCGTGACCGGGGGCTGTGTGCACGCACCCTGTACCCTCTGTGAGTGTCACATGGTCCCCCAGGATGACCCTGTGCTCCATGTCCCTGTGGCATGGCACCTCCTCGTCCAGGGGGTGCCTGTAGGTGAGGCCCTCAAGTTCAGACCCCTTGAAGGTCTTTATGATCTCCGCCTCCTCCCCGAGGACCTTCTCAACGAGTGCCTCTGCCATTATGTAGGTTTCCCCATCCAGGCGGGCGTGGGCATAATCAAAGTCAGGGTGGACAGCAACGGCCATGTTCGCAGGGAGGGTCCATGGGGTTGTTGTCCATACCAGTATATACATGTCCCCTGAGACTGGGAACTTCACGTAGATGGATGGGTCCTCCTTCTCATGGTAGTCTATCTCTGCAAGTGCCAGGGCCGTTTCACAGCGCGGGCACCACGTTATCACCCTGAGGTCCCTTAAAAGGAGGTCCTTCTCATGGGCCCTCTTCAGGGTCCACCAGCATGATTCCATGTAAGCAGGGTCGAAGGTCACGTAGGGGTCATCCCAGTCCATCCAGACCCCAAGGCGCTGGAACTGGGATGTCATAACAGCCTTGTTTTCCATCGCAAATTCCCTGCACTTCCTGACAAATTCCTCTATACCGATCTTATCCTCAATGTCCTTTTTGCTCCTGACACCCAGGATCCCCTCAACCTTGTGCTCTATTGGGAGGCCATGGGTGTCCCATCCAGGCTGCCTCCTGACATTGAAACCCCTCATTGATTTGAACCGGAGGTAGGAGTCCTTCATTATCTTGTTCCATGCTGTTCCAAGGTGAATCCTTCCGCTGCAGTAGGGTGGGCCGTCCAGGAATGAGTACCTTGGGCCCTCCTCCCTCAGTTCCTTCACGCGTTCATAGATATCCCTTTCTTCCCAGAAACTCTGAACCTTTTCCTCTATCACATGGGGCTTGTAGGATTTTTCGGCTTCCTGGATTGGCATGAATTTCTCCCTCAGCTGGATATTAGAATGTCCGGAGCTGGCCCTTGACCAGCATCTCGGTTATGCTTGGTATGTCCTCAAGCCATGCGTCCATTACTCCTGAAACCTTTCCTGTGATGTCATCCATGGTGTAGCCGTCCTCAAGGATCACCTGGGCTGTGGCGGCCTTGGGGTGGTCGATTGGCTTTCCTATCTGGCTGAGTATCATTATATGGACCTGTTTAACTCCCTCGATGCTCTCCACTATGTCTGCGGCCATCTGGTTTGAGAGCAGATTGTAGATCTTACCTACATGGTTTATAGGGTTCTTACCTGATGTTGCCTCCATGGACATTGGCCTGTTGGGTGTTATGAGGCCGTTGGCCCTGTTACCCCGTCCCACTGATCCGTCATCACCCATCTCAGCGGAGGTCCCTGTAACTGTTATGTAAACGGATGGCTCATCGTCCTCACAGCGGTCGGCTGTATTTACAAAAACCTCAAGGTTTCTCTCTGTGATCCCTGAGGCCAGCTTGAATACCTCATCCTTCACCACATTCTTGATCTCAAGGTATTCCTCTAGGTCTGATACGTATCTGTCCACCATTGCACAGGCAACTGTAAGGGTTATGTTGTCGTTTTCCCTGAGACCCATGACCTTTATGTCCTCACCCACTGCGGGGTATTTCTTCTTGAATTCAGGGGAGTTGAGGAGGTTCTCTGCCTCCATCACTATCCTCTCGGTCTCTGAGAATGGTGCGAATCCAACCCCGAATGATGTGTCATTTGATAGGGGCGCCCTTCCCTTCCTTGCAAAGACATCCCTCAGGTCCCCTGAACCGTGCCCGATCTTGCACTCCACCACGGTGCAGGTCTCAACATCAAGGTTTATTATGTTGTCCCTGAGGTACTCCTTGGCTGCTGATATGGCTATCCTGTCAAGGCCTATCTTCTCTCCATCAACCTCGGCGATGCCCCTTCCCGTGAGGAGTATCTCTATCGGTTTTATAACCTCACCGCCTCCAAACTGTGGTGCGGATTCTCCGGCTGTTATCTGTACCTCGTCGGTGTTGTGGTGCATTATGGCACCGAATCTGTCAAGGTAGGCGTTGCAGAGGGCCCTGCTCACTGATTCAGCGATCCCGTCACTTATACTGTCAGGGTGTCCTATGCCCTTCCTTTCAACTATTTCCACCTTCTGGTCCTCGATTGGTGTCTGGTTAAGGGGTTCAACGATAATATTTCTCACACTGATAACCTCCTGATGAATATGCACAATAATGGTTTATGGTTTTGAGCTGATGATATAAATAAATATAACACAGTGTTTTCAGGAGAATCTATGATGGAGAAAGAGGTGTTCAATAAGACAAGGGGCGCCACTCTTGGTGCTGTGAGGTTTGCAGATACATTCCTTTCACGTTTCAGGGGTTTGATGCTCAGGAGGAATGTTGAGACTGGACTTGTACTTGAAATACCCGAGGGACGTGGAAGATATGGCTCGGGAATACACATGTTCTTCATGCTGGTCCCGCTTGACGTTCTATTCGTTGATAAAAATATGAGGGTGGTGGATATGGCTAAACTCAAACCATGGCAGGTCTACAATCCAGTGAAACCTGCAAGGTATGTTATAGAACTTAAAAAGGGAAAAATTGATGAAACCGGGACCCGAATAGGCGACACGCTGGAATTTAAGGATATCTGATTCCACCTCAGGAACCCTAAAATGTGAAATCCCATGGGAGCTAGGATCCCGCCCTCTTTTTTATCTCGGAGATTGCAACCTCCGCCACCCTCCGAACCATTGGGCTCTCATCGTCAAGGAGGCCCTCAAGGTCCTCGACTGAATCCTCATCACCGAGTATTCCAAGGGCCAGGGCACAGGCGTACCTCACACCGGGTTTCTCATCTGAAAGATGCTCCCTCAGGGGTTCAACAGCCCTTTTATCATCAAAGGTTGCAAGGGCGAGTGCAGCCGCCTCCCGGACATGGTAGTCCTCGTCATCAAGGGCCTCTATGAGTGGTTCCACAGCCCGGGGATCTGCAACCTCTGCAAGGAGTTCAACAGCGTCCTCACGCACAACCCAGTCAGGGTTCTTGAGTTCCTCAAGGAGAAAATCAATCCTCTTACCCTCCATTAAAACACCCCCTATCTCCATTATTTCTGTTGCAGATGATAATTAAATTTTATGAAGGAGAATGGGTGCTGACCTTAAAACGTAATGTTGGAGGGCTTTGGAATGGTCATATGTTCCCGAGAATTTCCCCGGGCCTCTCAAACACGGTTATGCCCTCCATTGAAGAGAGCCTCTCTGTGTTTCTGATGTCCACCTCCCTCATGTGGATGGTTATTATCCTCCCCCCTGAGACAGCACCATATGGACATGCGCTCTGACACAGACCGCAGCCCCTGCACTTGAGGAGCCTTATCTCAACCCCCGGCACTATGGCGTCCCCGGGACATGCAGCTGCAGCAAGGCACTGCTCGCATCTCCTGCAGAGTTCAAGTTCAAGTTTTGATGGGAGGACCGTTTCAACGTCCCCCTCCTCAAGGTCCACCGGGACGCAGTACACCGGCACTCCCCCCTTACCTGCCTGGGCCACGGCGTTTGTCACAAGTGTGTCGGCTATGCCATGAACTATCTTGGCCACGGTATTGGATGTTACAGGGGATACCACCAGAAGGTCATACCTACCCATGGAGAGCCTGCCTGTTATGGGGAAGCTGTAGCCCTCGTCACTTTCAAGGACAAATTCCCTGTAGTATCCGCCAGAAAGTTTCCTGACCCTTTCAAAGAGGCCGTACATCCTCAGAACCTCCTCTGCGGCACCTGATAGGAGTATGGTTACCTCGTGACCCCTGGAAACCATCTCCTCCAGTGCCTCCACACTCTCAAGGAGGAGGTGCCCGGCCCCTGTGAATGCCCAGGCAATTCTCATCTACAGGATCTCCATGTACTTGTAGGCCCCTGACTCCTCAAAGGCGTAGTGGACCTTTGTATAGGAGGACATGAACTCTGAAACCTCTTCCTTAACATTCCTGCCATCAATAACAACCTTCTTTATGTATTCTGCAACCTCTGACATCTCTGACTCCTTCATTCCGCGCCTTGTTATCTCCTGTGTACCTATCCTTATTCCTGATGGGTCGTCTGACCTGTTAACATCGTCCCATGGGAGAAGGTTCTTGTTGAGTATTATGTTGTTGGCCTCGAGTTTTTTGGATATCTCGGCGGCCCTGCCAATGTCTGATACATCCATCACAACCTGATGGGATTCTGTGAAGTCGAGGTGCTCACAGAGTACGTTGAATCCAAGTTCATTGAGGTTTTCTGCGAGTTTCTTTGCGTTTCTGATTGTCTGTGCCGCGTATTCACTTCCAAACTCAAGCATCTCTGCGGTTGCTATTCCAAGTCCTGCCACGTGGTGGAGGTGGTGGTTACTCACAAGTCCCGGGAAGACAGCCTCATCTATGTCATCTGCAAGTTCCTCCCTGCAGAGGATTATGCCGCCCTGGGGTCCGGGGAATGTCTTGTGTGTGCTTCCCACCAGCATATCGGCGCCCTCCCTGAGGGGATCCTGGAAGTATCCGCCTGCAATTAGGCCAAGGACGTGGGCGCCGTCGTACATTATCCTTGCACCCACCTCCTCTGCGGCCTCAACTGCCTCCTCCACAGGGTGGGGGAAGAGGAAGAGGCTTCCGCCGAAGAGTATTATCCTTGGTTTGACCTCAAGGATCTTCTTCTTCATTGCATCGGCGTCTATGTTCATGTTTTCAAAGTCAAAGGGGTGGGTGTATATTTTGAATCCCCTCACACCGGCTGCACTGACCTTGGCATGTGATATGTGGCCGCCGTATGGGACCTCCATGGCCATCATGGGGTCGCCAACATCTGCAGTTGCAAAGAAGCAGGCGAGGTTGGCCACAACACCCGATGTTGGCTGGACATTTGCATGTTCTGCCCTGAAGAGTTTCTTTGAGAGTTCAATTGTGATCTCTTCAATCTCATCTATGTACCTGCAGCCCTCATAGAGCCTCTCACCGGGAAGACCCTCTGCATAGCGGTGTGAAAGGTCAGAGATGAGGGCCTCCTTGACCCTTGAACTGGTTATATTTTCACTTGCTATGAGGTTGATGCTTGACTCCATCCAGCTGTTATGATCCTTCATGAGATCTCTTATCCTCTCGGTATAATCCTGATTGCTGACCATGAAAATCATCTCCATTAGGAAATAGTTAAAATTACAATATAAAATTGGTGCCGCTATTATACTTGCAGCCAATCATGAGCCAATCAGATGAAATCCTGCAAGATGATGCGAAACAGACGGCTACAGAATAGCATTGAAACAGAATCAAATCAGCAGAGATAAAAGAAAAGGTTTTGATGGGTCCCAGCCCATCTATTTTGAAGCGGGTTCGTTGAGTGCAGCTTCGATCTGAGCCATGATCTGCTCTGTTTTAAAGTGCTGCTGGTCCATTGCACCTGATGGGCATGCTGCCACACAGGTACCGCAACCCTTACAGAGGGCCACGTTGACGTTGGCATGCCCTTCCTCTATGCTTATGGCACCGAATGGGCAGAGCTCAATGCAGACCTCACAGCCACCGCAGACATCGGAATCTGTAACTGCGATTATTGGCTCAATTTCCACTTCACCCTTGACCATTGGTATTGCTGCACGTGCAGCTGCACCTGAAGCCTGCGCAACAGCGTCAGGAATGTCCTTTGGACCCTGAGCCACACCTGCAAGGTACACACCGTCTGTCAGTGTGTCAACAGGTCTGAGTTTTGGGTGTGCTTCCATGAGGAACCCGTCTGCAGATTTGGATAGACCGATTGTCTGCCTCAGTGTCTCTGCACCCTCTGGTGGCACGAGACCAACACCAAGGACAACCATGTCGTAGTCGTACTCTGTGACCTTACCCAGGAGTGTGTCCTCTGATCTCACTGTGAGTGTGAGGTCAGGGTTCTCGATGACCTCAGCGGGTCGTCCCCTTATGAATTTGATTCCATATTTCTCCTGTGAGCGTTTGTAGAATTCCTCGAATCCTTTACCGAATGCCCTTATGTCCATGTAGTAGAGTGTGACCTCTGTGTCAGGCATTTTGTCCTTGATGAGCTGTGCGTTCTTCATGATGTACATACAGCAGACACGGGAACAGTAGGGTTTTCCAATCTGTTCGTCCCTTGAACCCACACAGTGGATGAATGCAACCCTCTTTGGTTTTTCGCCGTCTGATGGTTTGAGGACCTTACCATCGGTTGGTCCTGAGGCGTTGATCATCCTTTCGAGTTCAAGACCTGTTATGACGTTGGTGTGTCGGCCGTAACCGTATTCGAGTTTCTCTGTTGGGTCATAGGCGTCGTATCCTGTTGCCACGATTATTGTACCAACTTCGATTTCGATTTCCTCTGGTTCCTGGTCGTGTTTAACGGCTCCCCTTTCACAGACCTCATCACAGAGCATGCACTCTATACAGTAGTCCTTGTCAATTGTTGCGCAGAGGGGGACAGCCTGTGGGAATGGTATGTAGACAGCCTTGGTCATACCGATTCCCTCGTCGAAGTAGTTTGGCATTTCAATTGGGCATACCTCTACACAGGAACCGCATCCGGTACAGAGTTCCTCGTCTATGTACCTTGGTTTCTTCTCGATTTTGACCTTGAAATTACCTATGTAACCGTCAACTTCCTTAACCTCTGCGTAGGTTATGAGTTCAATGTTGTCGTGTTTACCGACATCCACCATTTTTGGTGCAAGGATACACATTGAACAGTCGAGGGTTGGGAAGGTTTTGTCCAGCTGCCCCATTCTTCCTGAGATACTTGGCCTCTTTTCGACCATGTAGGTCTTGAATCCCATGTCCGCCAGGTCAAGGGCGGCCTGTATACCTGCAACACCTCCACCGATGACAAGGGCCTTGTCATCCACACTAACCTTTGATGCCTCGAGGGGCTCCAGGAGCCTTGCCTTGGCAACCGCCATCCTCACAAGGTCCTTGGCCTTTTCTGTTGCACCCTCAGGGTTGTCCATGTGGACCCATGAGTCATGTTCCCTTATGTTTGCAAATTCGAATAGGAACTGGTTGAGTCCTGCCTCTTCAACACATCTCCTGAAGGTTGGTTCGTGGAGCCTTGGGGAACATGCAGCCACAACTACCCTGTTTATCCCGAGTTCCTTGATGTCCTTCTGTATCTCGAGCTGACCTGGGTCAGAACAGTAGTACTTGTAGTCCTTTGCAATCACAACGTTTGGTAGTTTCGCAGCGTAGTCCCTTACAGCCTCAACGTCGACCACACCGCCGATGTTCACACCGCAGTGGCAGACGTAAACACCGATTTTTGGTTTTTCCATTGTTTCTTTTTTTTCTTCTGCCATTAGATCACCTTGCATAGGGATATCTAGCAATGATATTTATTTGATGTAAGGTATAGCACAGTGCTAAATAAACATTTCTATCAAAAACTTTAAGTAAGATTTATATAGTATTACATTTATTTTCATTCGGTGGCTAAAAATTAAAAATATTTTCATTATACTCTGGATTTAAAATAAACTTTTTAGAGTATAAGTGACCATGCTGGCAGTGACACGAGACCCAGTATTGTGCTCATGAATATGCACGATGATACAAGGTCAACATCAAGGTCATTCTCAATTGCAAGTACCGCTGCAAGCATGGCCGAGGGCATTGATGCCTCAAGGACCGTTACAGAGAAGTCCAGACCCTTAAATGATAAGAGGTAAACGATAAATGCGGCAATAAGAGGGGATACTATGAGCCTCAAGGCACTCACAAATGTGGCATCAGCCAGTGAATCCCTCAGGAACCTGAAGTTCAGTGAAAGACCAAGTGAAATCATTATTAGGGGAACCGCTGCACCGGCCAGATAACCAAGAACCGTGCCTGCAATTCCCACAGGTAATCCCATCAGGTTGAAGGTAACCCCCAGTATGAATGCCCAGAGGGGTGGAAAGGTGACTGCCCTTTTAACGACTGCAGTCCCCTCAGCCCCTGAAATAAATGATAGTATAAGCCCAAGGGATGTGAACATAACTGTTGTGCCTGTATCATAGAATATTGCCCTTAAAAGACCCTCAGATCCAAATATTCCTTCAGTTACAGGGTAACCCAGGAAACCTGAGTTCATCATTGCTGCAGCCACAATTATCCCCCAGGTTTTTCGGGAATCCATACCCCTCCTTCTTGCCCACAGGGATGCTATGGTCCCAGATAATGCACCTGTGGTTATACAGACGAGTGGTATCAGGAACAGGTCCGCTATTCCACTTAAATCAGCCCTGTAGAGTGACGTGAATATCAGGGAAGGTATTGCAAGATTGATGACAATCCTGTTGAGGGATGATGCATCCTCCTCCCTCAGCATGCCACTCAGTTTAAGTGCATGTCCTGTGAGGACAAGGATCAGTATGGACAGAACCGTTTCAAACGAGCCCATAAAAATCAAATAAAAATTAATTAGGGTTTAATCAACAATACCTGCTTCTGTTATCTTGAAGACACACTCACCCTCTGGGAGGTGGGGGCTGTCAACAAGTCTCGCTATCCTCTTACCTGCAAGTCCCTTCTTGAGCCACAGGCGGTAGGTCGCTGCATGGCCCAGGACGTGTCCGCCTATCGCCTTTGTGGGGCTTCCAAAGAAGGCGTCGGGTCTTGCCTGAACCTGGTTTGTTACGAAGACAGCTGCATTGTAGGTGTTTGCTATGTTCTGGAGGGTGTGGAGGTGCTGGTTGAGCTTCTGCTGCCTTGTTGCCAGGGCCTCCCTCCCAACATACTCCGCCCTGAAGTGGGCTGTGAGGGAGTCCACAATTACAAGGCGTATGTTCTTGCCCTCCTGTATGAGCTCATTCACCTTTTCTGCCATGAGTATCTGGTGACTTGAGTTGAATGCCCTTGCAATGTGTATCTTATTTAGAACCTCCTCAAGGTCCAGTTCAAAGGCGTTGGCTATCTGCTCTATCCTTTCAGGACGGAATGTGTTCTCTGTATCTATGAAAACCGCCTCAGCATCCAGGCCACCCCTTTCCTCTGGTAGCTGCACGGTCACGGCAAGTTCATGGGATAGCTGGCTCTTACCTGACCCAAACTCTCCGAAAACCTCAGTTATTGCCTGTGTTTCAATCCCGCCGCCTATGAGTTCATCCAGGGCCTTGCTCCCTGTTGTTATTCGGCCCACGTCCTTTCGACGTTCCATCACATCAAAGGCTGTTTCAAAGTCTATCTTCTCAGCCCTTCTGGCGGCCTCTATCACCTTTTCAGCCACGCCCTCACCAATTTCAGCCTTCACAGAGAGTTCCTTGGCGGTGGCTGTGGCAAGACGCATCATGTCCCCGAATCCTGCGTCCCTTAATTTCTGTGCCGTTTTGGCCCCTACATTTGGTAGATCTTCCAGTTCAACCATTTTAATCTCCCTTAGATCATTTTAAAGTTCAATATTCACAACTTTTCTGGGTATAAACCTCGGTTCCTCATTGTATTCATCAAAATCCGCGTTTCCGATAACCTCCACAGTGACGCCATTAAGGTCCTCAACCCTCTCCTCAAGTGCTGATTCATCTGCAGACTGGTTTATGATATCAACAACCTCCCTCGTGGACATCCCCAGGAGTTTCTCGGCCTCCCTTCCAAAGAAGGTTATGAGGACCTCGCCGGTATCATCCATGATCCTTCCAGGGATCATGAGGAGGTATCGTGGCTCATCCACAAGGGCGCCGCAGAAGTTACAGATGTTCTCGTCAGAGAGTTCAAGCCTCTCATTGCATGATGGGCACTTTATGGATAGAATTCTCCTGCCTGACATTTCTGTAAGTTCACCCTTTATCATGACATTTCTTGAATCCTCCTGAAGGTCCTCAATGTTTACAAGCGGATATAGGATCTCCTGGAGCTCCTCAAATGAGGGCAACCCGCTGATATCCCTTTCAGTTGCCGGTTCAATCCTTGAATTTCTCCCTATGCTGAGTTCAAGTCTCTCTCCGCCCATATCATCCCTGTAGATTACGCGGGGGTTTTCTATTCTCACCGCATCTCCGATGCTCAGTGGTTTCTCCGCAGCATCATCCCAGAGGCTTGCCCTTATGGATCCTGTGTCATCAGCAAATTCAACGGTTCTCACAAGGCCGGGTGTCCCGTCACCCCTCTGGAACTCCCTGGGATCAAAGAGATCAACCACCCTCGCAATTATCCTTATGTTCCTGTCGTCCTCCTCAAGTTCATCGATCTTCTTTGTGGTGTAGAGCATCTCCTCAAGCTCCTCAAAGGAGGGCAGGTTCTCAATATCCTCTGGGAGGGGCTCCACTATCCTGGTTGTTCTTCCTGTGTTGAGTTCCACACTGTAAAGCCCGAGCCTTATGCGTGCATTCTCTATTCTCACGGCGTCCCCCACATTCAGGGGTTTTTCTGCCTTCTCATCCCAGAGGCTGACCCTTATCTTGCCTGTCTCATCTGCAAGTTCCATTGACCTCACGATACCGGTCCCATCCTGCCTCTCAAATTCCCTCGGGTCGCTGAGGCTGAATATCCTGCCTACAACATCTACCTCCTCACCCTCATCCTCCATTTCAAGTATCTCGGCTATCTTGAGAGGTCTCAGATGCTCCCTGTACTCCTCAAGGACCTTAAGGAGCGAACCATCAGATTCAGGGTTGACGGTGATGCGGGTGTTGAAGTTTGTGTTTATGCGGTATGACTGGTTGAACTCATCAAATTCAACCCTTGCACCGGATACCCTTACAATGTCCCCCTTGTTGATTTTTATGCGGGTGTCATCATCCCAGAGCGTTACCCTTGCAGAGCCGGTATCATCTGTAATCTCAATGGATCTTACAGAGCCTGTTGTTCCATCGTTTCTTTCAAACTCCACAGGGTCATGAACCCTTGTTACAAGGCCCATCACAGTTGCGCTCTCCATCTCATGGAGGTCCCCTATCTTAACCACCTTCTCACTGTAATCGGGAACATCATATTCCCCTGGCACAATCCTTGTGAGGCTGGTGTGTGTGAGTGTTACACTGTCAGCCCTTCTCCTTGTCTGGGCCCCCAGTATTTTAACCGCGTCTCCCTCCTTAAGACCAAGCTCCTCCACAAGGCTGACGTCGTTGTTCCAGATTGTGTATGTGGTTGAACCTGTTTCATCCATTATGTCAAGGGAAATGAACCTTCCCTCACGGCCATCCCTCTCAAAGGTCCTTACCCGTGATATGCCTGTTATTCTTGCAATGACGTTGACCTCCTGGTCCTCGGAAAGGTCAGCGATGGGGGTTATATCCTCCCTGTATTCTGGAAAGTCCGGGAAATCCGCAGGGTCAAGGACCTCAACCCTTGACCTTGGCATGAGATGTGCCTCTTTTCTGCCCCCGAATCCGCCCCTTATTCTAACATCCCTTATCCTGATCACATCGCCCTCATTGAATTTCTTGAGGAGCTTCATGTTCTCTGTCCAGAAAACGGTTCGAAGTTCCCCTGTATTATCTGCGATGATAACATTGGCGAGTTTTCCCTCTCTTCCCTTCCTTGTTGTGAAGGTCCTGGGACTTGATATTTTCATGACCCTGCCTGCCACCGGGGCCTCTGCACCCTCCTCAAGTTTGGATATGGTGTCCATCCTGTGCTCCTCCTTCTCTGACAGCATAGTATTTTCATTTTCAAGGATCTCATCAACCACCGTAGTTGCAATTGCAAGGTCATCCAGAAATCCAACGTCCCCATATTCCTCTTTCCTTTTCTCTATTAGCTCCTGAAATTCCTCAAGGGACATTCTGTCCTTAATCCTTTCATATTCCCTCTTAAGTTCTTCCTTCATTTGGGTCCCTCACTTGATTAATAATATTATGCACCGTCTATAAAAGACTTGGTGAGGTCCTGGAAACTAATATTCCTGGAACTGTTACTACCTTGTATTACTGAATATTTAAATTTTATTATCAAAGTATTTATTAATGGTGGGTGAAAATATAACTGTAAAATTCAGCCGAGTTTTTCAGTATGAAGGTGAAATGCAGATATCCAGTGAACATATGGGGACATCTGAACTTTAAGGATGCTCTAATTTTCACAGCCAGCCCCATGGACCCATTGCTGGAAATTTTATGATACCTTCAGTATATTCTGCTAAAGGAGGATAGAAGATGTCTATGACTGTTTCTGAGAAAATACTTGCCAGGACTTCAGGTAAAGACCGTGTGGAGGCCGGTGAAATAGTTATGGCCAGTATAGATGTCGCCATGACCCATGACCTCACAGGACCCCTGTCGGTTGAATCCTTTGAGAGGATCGGAAGGGACAGAGTCTGGGACCCTGAAAAAATCGTTGTGATATTCGACCACCAGGTACCTGCAGATTCCCTTGATGCGGCCCAGAACCACATGATAATGAGGGACTTTGTGAGGGAACAGGGCATAAAGAACTTCTATGATGTCAGGGAGGGTGTATGCCACCAGGTGCTACCTGAAAAGGGACACGTGGTGCCTGGAGAGGTTATTGTGGGGACAGACTCCCACACCTGCACCCACGGCGCCCTGGGGGCCTTTGCCACCGGTATAGGGTCAACTGACATGGCAATGGTCTTTGCCACCGGAAAACTGTGGTTCAGGGTACCTGAAACGATACGCTTCGAAATAAGCGGCTCACTCAGGAAACATGTGTATGCAAAGGACGTCATACTGAACATTATAGGAAAGGTGGGAGCAGACGGTGCCACCTACATGGCCTGTGAATTTGCAGGCGAAACCGTCGCAGATATGAGTGTGTCAGACCGTATGGTGCTCTCCAACATGGCAATAGAGATGGGGGGTAAAACCGGAATAGTGGAACCCGATGAAAAAACCATAAGGTACGTGGAAAGGAGATCAGATAAACCCTACAGGGTCTTCAGGGCAGACCCCGATGCCCCCTCCCTCAATGTCATGGAGGTTGATGTCTCTGACCTTGAACCTCAGGTGGCATGTCCCCACAACGTTGACAATGTGAAGCCCGTCAGTGAGGTGGATGTTGAGATAGACCAGGTTTTCCTTGGTTCATGTACAAACGGCCGCCTCAGTGACCTCCGGGATGCCGCTGCAATACTGAAAAACAGGGATGTTGCAGACAGCGTCAGGATGCTGGTGATACCCGCCTCAAGGGAGGTCTACCGCAGGGCCCTCTCAGAGGGTCTCATGGAGATATTCGTGGACGCAGGCGCCCTGGTATGCAACCCCTGCTGCGGACCATGTCTCGGTGGTCATGTGGGACTTGTGGGCCCAGGAGAGGTCAGCCTTTCAACATCAAACAGAAACTTCAGGGGTCGGCAGGGAAGCCCGGAGGCAGAGGTATACCTATCATCCGCAGCGGTTGCAGCCGCATCCGCAGTTACAGGCAGAATCACCCATCCTGCTGAACTTGAATAGTGGAGGTGCTTAGATATGAAAGGAAGAGTCTGGAAATTCCCCGACGACGTGGACACCGACATAATCATACCCGGAAGGTACCTTGTGATGCGTGACCCTGAAAAACTCAGGGAACACGTCATGGAGGGTCTCGACCCTGAATTCCCCTCAAAGGTCAGGCCAGGGGATTTCATAGTTGCCGGGAAGAACTTTGGATGTGGATCATCAAGGGAACACGCCCCCCTTGCCCTCAAGGGTGCTGGAATAGCCGCTGTTATTGCAGAGTCCTTTGCCAGGATATTCTACAGAAACGCCATAAATGTGGGCATACCCCTCCTTGAGGCGCCAGGAATAACAGGTAAACTCAATGAGGGTGATGAGATAGAGGTGGACCTGGAAATGGGCGTTATAATACGGGGAGACGAGGAATTCCCCTTCAAGAGACTCCCTGATTTCATGGTGGAGATACTTGAAAGTGGTGGTCTCATACCCTACCTCAGGAAAAAGGGAGAATTTGAAGGGTGAATACCATGAAGATAGCCGTTATACCCGGGGATGGTATCGGTAAGGAGGTCATGGAGGCCGCCCTCCACGTTCTCAAAGGACTGGACCTCGACCCTGAATTTTTATATGCAGAGGCAGGGGATGAGTGCCTTGAGAGGACAGGGACAGCCCTTCCAGATGAAACAATTGAAATCATCGGTGAGGCGGACTCCACCCTCTTTGGTGCCGCGGGTGAAAGTGCAGCGGATGTTATAGTTAAATTAAGGCGTGAATTTGATCTTTTTGCGAATTTGAGGCCTGTGAAGTCCCTTCCGGGTGTCCCGTGCCTCTACCCGGACCTTGACTTTGTCATAGTGAGGGAGAACACTGAGGACCTCTATGTGGGTGATGAGGAGTTCACCGCTGATGGTGCGGTTGCAAGGAGGGTCATAACACGCTCTGCTTCCAGGAGGATAAGTCGATTTGCCTTTGATTATGCTAAGAGGGAGGGCTGGAGTCGTGTGACCGCGGTGCACAAGGCCAATGTCCTTAAAAAGACCGATGGAGTGTTCAGGGAGGAATTCTACCGGGTGGCATCAGACTACCCTGAGATGGAGGCAGAGGACTACTACGTGGACGCCACAGCCATGTACCTCATAACACAGCCCCAGGAATTCCAGGTCCTGGTCACAACCAACCTCTTCGGGGACATACTCTCAGACGAAGCAGCAGGACTCATAGGAGGACTCGGACTCGCGCCATCAGCAAATATAGGAGAAAAAAACGCAATATTCGAACCAGTCCACGGATCAGCACCCCAGATAGCCGGAAAAAACATAGCAAACCCCACAGCCATGATACTAACAACAACACTCATGCTAAAACACCTAAACAAAACACAGGAAGCACAGAAAATACAGAAAGCACTGGAAAAAACCCTTGAAGAGGGTCTGGTTACACCGGACCTGGGTGGAAGCCTCGGTACAATGGAAATGGCTGCTGAGATAGCAAAAAGAATTGAGGGGTGATGCTGTGCGTACAGAGGACGTGAGGGCCGACATACCACTCCTCAGGGAGAATGTGTACCTTGATGCCGCGAGCACAACCCCAACCCCCCTCCCCATTGTGAGGGCAATGACAGAGTACTTTGAAGGATACAACGCCAATACAGGACGAGGGGCGTATTCACTTGCAGTTGAAGCAACCATGAAACTTCAGGAAGCCCGGAGAAAGGTTGCAGGATTCATAAATGCCTCTGAGGACGAAATAGTATTCACAAAGAACACCTCCGAGGCCATAAACATTGTGGCGAGTGGCCTCAAATTCAGGAAGGGGGACTCGGTGGTTGTACCCAACATCGAGCACCACTCCAACTTCCTGCCCTGGCTCAGGCTCCGTGAAAGGGGTGTTGATGTAAGGATAGTGATGGCAGATGAAAATGGCGTTGTGGGCCCTGCAATGGTTGAAGAGGCGGTCGATGAGACCACACGGCTTGTAACCATAACCCACATCTCCAATGCCCTTGGTACGGTGCAGGATGTGAAGGAGATTGAAAGGATCGCCCATGAAAACGGTGCCCTCTACATGATTGACGGGGCCCAGTCCATTGGACATATGAAGGTCGATGTTAGGGAGCTGGGGGCAGATTTTGCAGCCTTCCCTGGTCACAAGGGGACCCTGGGTCCTGTGGGGACGGGTTTCCTCTACTGCAGGAGTGAGTGCCAGGATGAACTTGAACCATTCATGCTGGGTGGGGGTACCGTCATTGATGTCTCAGAGGATGACTACGTCCTGGAAGAGTTTCCCTCAAGGTTCGAGGCAGGGACCCTCAACATAGCAGGCTTCATAGGTCTGGGGGCATCCATAGATTACATCAACAGGATAGGAATCCATAAAATCAGAAAGCATGGCCTGAAAATGACAGAAAAACTCTGCAGTGAGGTTTCATCCATTGATAAAATTCGGTGCTATGGTGACCCCCAAAATATTTATGGTATTCTTTCCTTCAACATAGATAATATGGACCCCCATGATGTTGCAAAGCTGCTGGATGAAACCGCCGGTGTGTGTGTTAGAAGCGGCCACCACTGCGCGATACCAGCCATGAGGCACCTTGGAGTTCATGAATCCGGTGGCACCGTGAGGGCATCCATACACTACTACAATACAGATGAGGACATTGAGGTCCTTGCAGAAACCCTGAGGGAAATAGCAATGATGGGGTGATGGGATGAATAAGGCACAGATAATAGCACTGCTCATAGTAATCATAATGGTCTTAAGTACCATTGCAGGCGCACTTGTACTCTAAAGGAGGTATTAAATGGCAGATGTCAGAATAGGGGCTGTGGTAGCCGAATTCAACTATGACATAACACATATGATGCTTGAACTTGCAAAAGAACATGCCAAATTTCTTGAATCCGAAATAACAAGGGTTATAGCTGTTCCAGGGGTATTCGATATGCCGCTCGCGGTTAAGAAGCTTCTCCTGGATGATGAAATCGACGCTGTTATCACACTGGGGGCTGTTATTGAGGGGGCAACGGACCATGACCAGATAGTGGTCCAGCACGCTTCACGTAAGATAGCGGACCTTTCACTTGAATACGATAAGCCCGTGGCCCTTGGAATATCCGGCCCCGGTATGACAAGGTTGGAAGCCCACCAGCGTGTTGACTATGCAAAGAGGGCCGTTGAGGCAGCCGTTAAAATGTACAGAAGACTCAACGAAATTTGATATTTCTGGAGAACCTCCATGGAAATACTCAGACCATCAGACTTGAAGGAAAGGTTCAGGGACCCCTGGATATCACCCTACACCAAGGTCCTCACCATGGTGGACGGGGACCTCGTTGAGATCCTGGAATACCACCCCTGCATCTCAGGGTCAGAGTGGATGATATACCAGTACAGCAGGTCAAGCAAGCTGATAGAGAGGGCCCGGAGGGATGGTAACCGGCACACCTACCTTGCACATACCGGTAAGGTCCCAATAGAACTCAGGGCGAGTCTCAACGCCGCTGGAATAGAGGAGGTGGCTGTTGAGGGTGACGAGGTCCGCGTTGTGCATGCCGGCCTTGCAGGTGCCGGGGTCGGTGCTGCCATGTGCCGGGGCATGGCAGAGGGTGTGAAGAGAATCGAACTCTATGAGGTGGGAGGGGGCTCAAAGCCCGGGAGGGCAGCCGTGATAACACCCCGCCTCGAAAAGGTTGTCCTGGGTATAGATGACACAGACACCCCTGAAAGCGGCGCGACCTGGACCCTTGCCAACAATATGGGTATGGAGATTTCCAGGAGGGGATTTGAGTACATTGACCATGTGACGGTTCAGCTCTACCCGCACAACCCCCACAAAACACAGAACTGTGTTTCAGTTGCCCTTGCCTTCGCGGTGCAGCCCGGTAAGAGCACTGAACTTGTCGATCTTGCTGCAGATTTTCTTGAAGAGAACACCCTTTCCGATAAAACTTCAATTGCAGTTTTCAGGGGAATAAAGGTTCCAGAAGAGCTTAAAGAGTATTCAATGATGGCCAAAAAGAGTTTTATGGAAGTTGAGGATGCCGAAGAAGTTGCAGAGTCCCTTGGAATAGACCTCATCGAGGTAACAGGTTCACAGGGTAAGATAGGGGCCCTTGCAGCCATCGGCCTCTATGATGATCCAGAAGAAGCTGCAAGGGTATACTACTGACCTGAGAACCATATGTTAAGGAATTTCCCCTCAGATGCAGATGCAAACCTCATGTCAGATGAACCCCCTTCTCTGATATCAATTTTTATTATATGGCTTCCATGATAAATTCTGTAGCTGGAGTCCTCTCCCCTGAACCTTATATTTCTTATAACCTCTCCATTAACGGATACGGTGTATGAACCATTCTTCATGACCCCGCTGGCCTCTGCAACCAGCCGATTGTCAACGAAAACCATGACCTCCGACGCCTGGGACTCATCGTACTGAATTATGATACCGTTATATACCGTCATGTTTGAGCTGGATATGTTCCTAATTGCATAGACGTTGCTGAATATCTTTCGAAGATTTCCATCCTGGATCACGTCCCCCACGTTAACCCCGAGGGCCTCCCTTGCACTGGTTGGGATCCTCATTATGTTACCCTCACCGTCACGGGTCCTGTTGAGGGTATAGGCCTCACCATCCAGAAATACCATGTCACCATAACCAAGTCCAAGGGTATTTATCGCCTCCTCGGGAATTCTTATGGAGTTATTCTCATTTTCAAGTGCACTATCAACCCTGTATGGTCCCCTGACATCGAATGTTCTGTTTTCATTGCTCTTCTTCCATATTATCAGGTTACCCGATGTTGGTTCAATTGATATTTTACCATCGTCCACCTTGACGGCGCCCAGCAGTGTCGAGATCATGGCAAGAAGGATAAGACCAGAAACCAGGATGGGAAAGTGCATGTATATGAATGATCTGGCCGTCTGAAGCTTGCCCTGGGAGCGCCTGAAAACGTATATTGATCTTCTTATTAAGCTTATGAAGTAGTAGAGAGCAACTATGAATCCTGAAACCGCAATTATGATCCCGGCTGTTGCTGGTATTGTCCTTATAAAGAATATGCTGAATATGCCAAGGGTTGTGAGTGAGAGACCCAGTATGCACATTCTTATGGACTTTCCCATGGTGTCCATCATGGTTATTCTGCCGTACTCAAGTGCCCTGTCAACTATGGTCCTTACAACCTCGTTGGCCACCAGGTTAAGGTCCTTGAGGCTTGCCATGTCATGGTGTATTGTCCCTATATCCACCTCCTTAACCGTAAGGCCAAGGACATCCGCATCAAGTACAATGCCAACGTCGACCCCATAATCCTCCTCAAATTTCATCTTCTCAAGGGCAGATCTCCTTGCCGCAAACTGCCCGCTTAGTGGCTGCTCAAATTTTATCTCAGGGAAGAAGAAATTCAGGAGTGGCTTTGCAGTTAACTCAGTAACCCTTCCTGCCTTTCTCCTGAAGCGTGTTTTTGTGAGGTCCGCCCTCCCCCTGAGGATGGGCCTTATCATCCTCTCAATTTTCTCTGTTGTCATATTCTCAAGGTCAGCATCAATAAAAACCACTATGTCTCCACTGGAATGCTTGAATCCCGTCCTCAGTGCAGCGCCCTTGCCGCGGTTGCTGGCATGCCTTATGACCCTTGCACCTGCAGTCTCTGCCACCCCGGCAGTGTTGTCTGTGGACCCATCATCCACCACTATGACCTCACTAACTAGTTTAGAACCTTTAGCCGCCTCTACAACCAGTGCGACGGTCTTTTCCTCATTGAACGCTGGTATAACCACTGAAACTGTCTGGTCATCTTCCCTCACTGTCCTGAGGGCACATAAAAGGAAGACCAGAATCAGAATAAGCCATGACATCCCTACACCTTCTCCTACCTATGAAGTTCTATTGGTTGAAAACCCTTAAATATTAAGCTATTAAGACGCGTCGGGAGATTCTATTAAATATGAATTGGAATAAATATCTATCCATAAATGATATCTATCCATAAATGTAAAGGTGAATCTCTAAATGAAGCCCAGAGTGATGATACTCCTTGGAAGTGCATCAGACTTCAGGATAGCTGAAAAGGCCATGGAGATCCTTGAAGAACTCAGGATACCCTATGACCTCAGGGTTGCCTCGGCCCACAGGACCCATGAAAAGGTGAAGGCTATAGTTGCAGAGTCCATAAAGGAGGGTGTTGAGGTCTTCATAGGTATAGCAGGACTCTCTGCCCACCTTCCCGGGATGATATCGGCTAACACCCACCGCCCGGTGATAGGTGTCCCGGTTGATGTTAAACTAGGAGGACTTGACGCCCTTTTCGCATGCTCACAGATGCCCTTCCCTGCCCCGGTTGCAACGGTTGGTGTTGACAGGGGAGAAAACGCCGCAATACTGGCTGCCCAGATAATAGGTATAGGTGACCCGGAGGTGAGGGACCGGGTCTCTGAACTCAGAAGGGGTTTCTATGAGAAGGTCCGAAGGGATGAGTGCCAGGTGCTCAACAGCATAGAGGGGTCATACTACGCCCCCCTCGATGTTGAACTGGCAGAAATACAGGAAAAGGAAAAATCTGGTGAAGAAGACGCCCCAATGGTATCTGTGATCCCCGGCAGCTACTCGGACATGAAAATCGCCAAAAAGACAACAATGTTCCTTGAGCGGATGGGTATAAGCTATGACCTCAACGTCATATCACCCATAAGGTACCCCGACAGGTTCGAGAGGTACCTTGAGCGGATGGAGAATGTTAAGCTCTTCATAGCGATAAGCGGACTCTCTGCCCATGTTACAGGTGCCGTGGTCGCCCTCAGTGACAGGCCTGTGATCGGTGTTCCATGTCCACTCAAAATGAACGGCTGGGATTCCCTCCTTTCAATGGTTAACATGCCGCCAGGTGTCCCTGTTGGGACCGTTGGAATTGGTAACGGTGGTAACGCCGCAATACTGGCGGCTGAAATGCTTGGAATATATGACGGTAAAATCGAGTCCCGGATAAAGAGGATAAAAAGCCGTTCAGTCAAGTTCTGATGGTGATTCAATGAGAGAGTTCCTTGATAGGCTCGAAGAAGAACCCGTGATAATTGAGGATGAGGTTTCGACACGATTTGAGGCTGCAGGTATACTGAGGAGGCACCCAAGGGATGTTGTGATACTGAGGAATATACGGGAATCAGATATCCCTGTCATATCCGGGCTCTGCAATACCAGGGAAAAGATCGCCCTCTCCCTGAACTGCCAGGTCAATGAGATAACCCAGCGCATTGTCCATGCAATGGAAAACCCGACACCCATCAGAACTGTGAGGGACCTTGAGGGTTACAGTTCAGAGGATGCCGACCTCTCAAGGCTCCCGGTTCTAACCCACTACCAGAGGGATGGAGGCCCCTACATAACAGCAGGGGTCATATTTGCCAGAGACCCTGAAACCGGAATCAGGAACGCCTCCATCCACAGAATGATGGTCATATCTGGTAATAGAATGGCGGTCCGTATAGTTCCAAGGCACCTTTACACCTACCACCAGCGGGCCGAGGAGATGGGTGAGGACCTTGAGATAGCAGTGGCCATAGGTATGGACCCCGCCACCCTCCTTGCGACAACCACATCCATACCGATAGATGCCGATGAAATGGAGGTTGCAAACACCTTCCACGACGGAAAACTGGAACTTGTGAGGTGCAGTAAAGTTGACCTGGAGGTCCCCCCTGCGGAGATAATACTTGAGGGCAGGATACTCTGCGGTGAAAGGGAAAGTGAGGGCCCCTTTGTTGACCTCACAGACACCTATGACGTTGTAAGGGAGGAACCTGTCATAGCCCTTGATAAAATGCATGTAAAGGAAGACGCCATGTACCATGCAATTCTGCCAGCAGGATTTGAACACAGGCTGCTTCAGGGGCTGCCCCAGGAGCCAAGGATATACAGGGCAGTTAAGAATACGGTGCCCACCGTCAGGAATGTTGTTCTAACCGAGGGGGGGTGCTGCTGGCTCCATGCAGCCATCTCAATCAAAAAGCAGAGTCAGGGGGACGGCAAGAATGTGATAATGGCGGCCCTTGCAGCCCATCCATCCCTCAAACATGTGGTGGTTGTGGACGACGACATAGACGTTTTTGACCCTGAGGAAATCGAATATGCCGTGGCAACAAGGGTGAAGGGCGACGATGACATATTGATAGTCCCGGGGGCAAGGGGCTCATCCCTGGACCCTGCAGCACTTCCCGATGGTACAACAACCAAGGTTGGTGTTGATGCAACGGTGCCCCTCGCTGGCGCAGAAAAATTCCAGAGGGTCAGCCGGTCCGAGTGAAAGGGCACCATAAAAATTTATTTTGATAATGGTTCATTTCTCTGCTTTTAGGTCACAGAAATCTCAGAGCCCCAAAACACACTTACAGAAATAAAATAGAATCAACTTTCATTCCCCAAGAATCTCCAGACCCTGAGGCTCAGTTAACTAATCTATTACAATGTCAACATCGGCTCTGCAGGAGCTGCACTTACCATCCCTGATCCCCACTGTTCTTGTGAGGTAGCCATCCCTTTTTATAAGTAGCTCACCACAAACCGGACAGTAGGTGTTCTCAGCATCGGTCCCTGGAAGGTTCCCCACGTACACATACTTCATGCCCGCCTCAAGGGCAAGCTCCCTGGCCCTCATCAGTCTCTCAACCCCGGTTGGGGGCACATCCTGCATCCTGTAATGTGGAAAGAACCTCGTGAAGTGGAGTGGAACCTCAACCCCGACCTCAGATACCATGAAGTTCACAAGGGCCACTATATCATCATCAGAGTCATTGTAACCGGGTATGAGGAGGTTGGTGACCTCTATATGGATACCCATCTCATGCATCCTTATGATGTTCTCGAGTACGGGTTCTGGCTTTGCATCACATAGCTCACGATAGAATCGCCCAGACATTCCCTTGAGGTCAACATTTGCAGCGTCCAGTAGGGGTCCAAGCAGGTTGAGGGCCTCCTCACTCATGTAGCCATTTGTAACATAAACCGTTTTGAGGCCCTCTGCCCTTGCACGTTCTGCAGAGTCCAGGGTGTACTCAAGCCACATGGTGGGCTCATTGTAGGTCCAGGCTATGGAGGTGCAGTTACTTCTGAGGGCATTTTCAACCGCCTCCTCCGGTGAGATGTACTTTGTGGGAAAGCCATCTATGCGTGCCTGTGATATGCTCCAGTTCTGGCAGTACCTGCACCTGAAGTTACATCCAACACTGCCAAGGGAGTAGACAAGGCTGCCAGGATAAAAGTGGAAGAGGGGCTTCTTCTCTATCGGGTCAACCGCCTCTGAGGATACCTCCCCATAGGTGAGAGAATAGATTTTACCGTCGCTATTTTCACGCGTGAGACAGTACCCCCTTCCTCCTTCAGGTATAAGGCATTTCCTGCTGCACACCAGGCACCTCAACCTATCATCGGCCTTCTCATAGAGTATGGATTCCTTCCTCATGGTATCCCCCACTGCAGTCAGGGGCGCAGATGTTCATAGCCCCTCACATGAAGTTTATATGTATCTCCATGCTTATCAACCATTTCAATGGAGGGTGACTCTATGACCTCACCTATGATATGCACTTTCATTATTCTGGAGAGTTCCTCCATTGCATCAGGTGGTGCAGTGAAAACAAGTTCAAAATCCTCCCCATAGTACAGGGCAAGTTCCAGTGGATCCACTCCAAGGACGGATGCCGCCTCTGATACCTGGGGAGGTACAGGTAACTTCACCTCGTGGATCCTCATCCCCACACCGCTGGCATCCCTCAGCTCACCAAGTTCACTTATGAGGCCATCGGTTATGTCTGTGGCCGAAGACACAAGCCCAGACTTCGCCATTCTGGATGCCTCCTTAACCCTTGCAATGGGTTTCAGGGATTTTTCAACCGCGACCTCAAATCCGGCAGTATCTGTTCCCGATAGAAGAAGCTCTGTGCCCGCAGCTCCAAGTCCAAGGGGCCCAGTAACTGCAATGAGGTCCCCTGGCCTGGCACCGGACTTCATCATCACAAGGTCCTTCCTGATCCTCCCAATGGCTGTGCCTGCCATTATTATCTCATCCCCCTCATTGGTATCCCCCCCAATGAGGGGTGCGCCGTAGTAACTGCAGGCCTCCATGACGCCACTTATGAGGGAGTCAAAGGATTCCAGGTCAAGGTCAGGGAGGGCCATGGAGAGTATGAAACCCTCCGGTGCAGCCCCCATTGCAGCCAGGTCACTCATGTTCACTGTAACCGTTTTCCATCCCATATCGTGATGGCTCATTTTGGGGGGGAAGTGCCTGCTTTCAATTAGAAGGTCTGAGGTCAGTGCAAGGTACTCATTCCCCATGTCAAGAAGTGCAGCATCATCTCCAAGACCTAGAAGCTCTGAGGGTCTGAAAAATGAGGCTGATCTTGATATTATCCTTGAGATGAGTTTCTTCTCGCCAAGGGATGATATTCTATCAGGGGGCATTTCTATCAAAATAAATTGGGGGTTACCCTTAAATTGCTGATTTAACCCTGTCCCGGATTATCTCAGCAATTCGCGGATCTGCCCCTAGGGGCTCGGTGTAGACTATCTCACCGTCGAATTCAAATTCCTCATGCTCATGTTCATGGTGATGGTGATGTTCAGTGCCATTATCAAGACCCAGAATGTGTGGTATGTCGTGTTTGGTGTGGACTCCATGGGCCAGGAAGACCGGTGTAACAATGATCTTTTCAACGCCCATTGCTGCGAGTTCATTTATTGCCTCTGGTATTGATGGCCTGGATATGTTCATGAACCCCACTGCAACAGGATGGTCAACCTCCTTCCTGTAGATATCTGCTATGCCATTTATGACCTCCTCACCGTAGGGCAAGCGGCTTCCATGCCCCACAAGAAGAACACCTATCTTAGTTTTTTGGCCTGAATTTGAATCCATATGATATCACTCCATCTTCACCCTCTTCTCTCACCTTGCGGAATACCATTTCGACCTCGTCGCCTATCTCTATTGAATCAGGGTCGCAGTCAACAATCTGGCTTGTTATCTTAGCACCTTCCTCCAGTTCAACTATGGCCACCACGTAGGGAGCTATATCCTTGAACTCGTCGGTTGGGGTGTTTATCACGGAGTAACTGTGTATCTTTCCCCTCCCGCTGAACTTTAGGTCCTCAAGCTTACCTTTACGTCTGCATTCAGGGCATATTATTCTGCTTGGGAAGAAAACGTTCCCGCACTGGAGACATTTTGAACCTGTAAGATTGTAGCGCTGGGGTATATGGCGCCATGTCCTAACGGTTTCTGTCATGATGTGACCTCCATAAATGTAATCAGTTTTCATTATCTATCTTGATTCATTATAATTAAATCATATGGTCAGAGGATATTTAAATCCCTTGTGCTTCCAAGGGAGTAATAAAGATTCTTATTACCCCCTGAGTTGATCCATGGGATAATCTGGCCTTTTTTCTATTTCTAATGGTTTAGATCGCCATTGAAGCCCCAGAACGTTTAATATTAACTTAATATCATTTCAGTAATATTTTTATGTTGGTAATACTTAATTTTAATCGGGTGATACGATGGATGATGGAGGCTATGTGATGGCAGGTTTCAGTCTTCTTCTCATGGTGCCGGCCATGATACTCGCCCTGATGATACTCAGCATCGATGATTCATCAGTGGAAAGAAGTGCTGATAGGTCCCTATCTGAGAGTATGACAGGGGCCCTGTGGGATATCAGGGACAGCATCCCGGTGATAACAAGGGAAGTACTAAATGGAACTGCACAGGAGGCCATAAACGGTACACTTCCTCCAGACCTGGATGCCAGGGCCCGTGTAAGAGCAGGGGTACAGGGGCGTATTGACAGGTTATGCGCTGTCCACAGAAACATGAATCTAAGCTGCAGGGTGAATTCAGTTGAGGGGGCAACCGACGACCCCTTCTGTATTGAGGTTAACTCCACTGTTGATATTAGGGCAGGAAAAATCCACCACACTGAGAACATTTCGGTAAGGGTACCTGTTGAGGATCTGCCTGATCCCCTGCCCTTCAGGGTTCTGGGAAGGTTGCAGCACAATGAAACGTCAATAGAGTATGGCAGGAGCCTCATGGACCACCTTTCTTCAGGGAACAGGGAAGCCTATGATGGGGCTTCCGGTCCTTTCCTGATAAGAAGGTGTCCCTATGAACCCTACACCATCCATGGATCCAGCGGAGTCCTCTACACCTGCCTCCTAAATGGATACTACCATGAGAGTCACGATGGGTCCTGCTACCTCTGTAGACTGGAGGGAAAAACCTCCTGTCCGCACCTGGGTCTTGAAACCTTCATAATACCCTCAGGAAATTTTGAGGAGGCCCCGGTATCTGTTGACCATGTTCTATTCACGACAGCGTACGCCGGGGAGCTCCACAACGTATCAGGATTCATCATATACCTTGACGGGGCCCACAGAAAAAAGTACGGTGTTATACAGTGATATTCTCAACAGATTTTCTGCTCTCCCTCATAATCGTGGCCATTATCGTGGGCATATCTGCAGAACTGATGGAAATACAGGAGACCCGAATGAATGAAAGATTCAGAGAAACATACACAAGGGCTAAAGGTGCCACAGCAACGGATGTTCTCATAAATACACCTGGAGATCCTGTTAACTGGGAAAAGCTTCCTGTAGGCACCTGCAGGTATCCTGGACTTGCCGTCCCAGGAAAAAGAGGGGTCATATCCTATGAAAAAATCATGAAAATTCGCTCAAGACCAGAATTACTTGAAAGGGCATTCCCGGGCATTCATGTGAGAATTGTGCTGAGTCCCCTCAACGACAGAATAAGCCCCATAATCATTGGCGGTGAACTGAAGGGGAATGAAATACAGGTATTTAGAAAAACCGTCAACTGCAACTTCCTGTCTGATTATGTTATCAGGCGGGAGGAATGCCTGTGTCCCTCCGGTCATGGCGAAAACTGGACCTGCATGAATTTTCGCGTTAATGACTCACTGGATTACTACCTCATATCAGATGGCTGCAGCGGATCATTCATCCTTGACACGGACTGCAACAGAAGCCATGAAGAGATAAAAATCCGTTCAGGAAGTTTAAAACTGAATTTAACAGGGCAGGGCGTGGTATGGATCCATTTACATGGATGTGGAAGGGGGGTAATAATTGCCGGGCTTCCCCGCTCTGGAATGGATTGTCCGCTGAAACCTGATTACTTTGAGGTCCAGCCATGCTCCCTCCAGATCCTCATATCCCCCTACTGACCCAGAGCCCCCCACCAGCATTACATGGTTCTGAGGTCTTAATGATGATTCAGAGCCCTATAACTGCTATTATGGCTATTACAAGGCACGTGTTTGCCACCGGGTCGGTCATGCTGGTCGACAGTGGGATAACTATGTTGTCAGGGTCCAGTTCAAGTCTGTAGGATGCTGAGCTCAGATAAAAGCCCACCATAAGAAGGAATGGGGTCAGAAGGTACCCTGCAAGTGAACTTATAAGAACCATCCTCTCAAGTCCAAGGGACCCTATACCAAGGGAAACACTCACAACATGAGCCAGAAGCCCGATTGTTGGGTATATGATCAATGAAAGTACTGATATTATTCCAAAGTTTCTGAGGGCCTCTCCATGGGGTCTGAGGGTTGCAGGGACTATACCAGAGTGGAGCCCAGAGGAAAGCCTTGCTCCGAGTATGCTCACAAGGTCTCCACTTTCACCTGAAAACAGCGGTACCAGTGCAAGGATTGCAGGGTTGTCAAGTATAAACGATAGTTTGCTGTTTAGGACCATACCCGCAGTGGTTCCCAGGGCTGAGCAGAGGAGAAGTACGGGCACGCTCTGTCTTATGATCCTTCTAAGGTTATATCTGCCCTTAATTCCCATCGCAAGGCCCAGAACACCCATCAGAATAAACAGAAAAAAGAGCACCCATTCAAAAATGCCGTTCCTTACAGCCTCAAGGATGGCCAGTGCCGCGAATATTGATGGGAGCGTGAAAAGGTCGCCTGAAGCTGCTATGAGGGGTGTTGTGACGTTATCAGGGTCCCAGCCATTCTCATAGCTCTTGAGGGATATGAGGACGGTTGCCGGGAGAAGGACGGCACCTGATATTATTCCGCCGGCCACAGAGATAACAATGAAATCCATTATTCCCATGCTTCGAAATCCGAAGATATGGCAGAATATCCAGGCCATGAATCCAAGGAAAATTGACATAACCACGGTCAGTATTATGGTCGCCTCAATGTTCTCTGTAAGGACATCTGATTTTCGAAGTTCCGGTGAAAGGGTACCTATATGCAGACCTGAACCGAGGCGTGAACCCAGGGCCCCGAAGATATTACCCCTCATCCCTATGGCACCGGGTATCAGTACAAGTAGGCCTGGATATGACTCAAGGAGGGGAGACATCTTACCCAGAAATATACCTGCCACAAGGTCCCCCAGGGCACATATGAAGAGTGCGACGAAGCTTTCCCCTATAACCCTTTTAGAACCCCTGAAAAAGCTTCCAAAACTCTTGAATAGGTTAAAAGCCCTGACCCATCCCCTTGAGGCCGTTATGGATAAATTCACGGTAAATGTTAGCAGGGACTGTAGTATGAGCCGAGTCGTCCTCAGTAATCTTCCTGTTATCCTCATTGACCTCACCTGCTAACATTTACATCATCTCTGGGACTATTCTATGCTGCACCCTATATCCTCAAGGGTCATCTCACCCTTTGCAAGTGCAAATAAGAGTTCTGAACCTGCTTCGTTTCCCTTGGCGATAAGAGTATCGTTCTCTGCAAGTACCGTGTTTCTATCGGGTCCGTAAATCCAGGATTCTCCTCTTCTGATGGCTATGATCCTCATACCTGTTCTGGTTGCAAGTAAAAGGTCTCCCAGTGATTTCCCTGCCAGCTCTGATCCCTCATCAATTGTCACCCTGACTATTATCTCATCGGACTCCTCCATGACCATCTTGAAGACAGGGTGGGGTTTGATGCCCTTCAGCACCAGGTCAGCGATATCCTTGGCAGAGTTTGCTATGCTTTCAGCTGCCTCACCCACCTCTAGGAGGGCTGTCAGTTTTTCGGCGTCCTCAACAGATCTTGCAGCAAGAAGTGACTCCTTTTTTATCTCATAGTTAAGCCTGTTGACCTTGTTTTCAAGTTTTATGACTTCCTCTGCCGCGTCCCTGCTGTTAAACAGGAGGGCAGAGTATGCAAGATCCACCATCAACTCCGAGAGGTTCTTCATTTCGATGAGAATATCCTTAACACTTTTGGACAACTTTCATCCTCCTAGGCTGCTGAAATGATATTGGGTGATTTAAAATAAATATCTTGCTGCGGTGAAATCAGTTATTTACTGGAGTTTCCTCCTGAAGCCATGAGGCACTCCCTTCGAAGCTTGAGAAGTTCCTTCTTCCTCTCGGTTAAATCATCCGGTTCTGAAATCAGCCGCTTAAGACCCCTCCTGACGCACTCAACAGCCTCATCGGTGTGTATCCATCTGCAGTCCTGGCAGCTCCATACGCCCTTATCCCGTATCCAGTAGCCCCCTGTGGACCCTTCACCGCATGGATAGAATGGGCAGTAACAGAATGCGCAGTTCTGACCCTCAAAGTGGCAGGGGTAGAATTCACACTTCTCATCAGGGCCTGAATCTTTGCCGTAAGGATTCTCCTCATAGAACTTCCTTGCAAGTTCATGGAGTGGGGCCTCAACCGCGTATCCGCGGGGTGTGATCATGTATCCATCCCTTGTGTAGGTTGTAACGTTGCCGACTATGATGGTGGTGGACATGTCCACAAGGGATTCATTTAGGTCTCCAAGAGCCACAATACTCACCTGTGGACTTCCATTTTCGGTCCTCACCACACCCACGGGAGTTTCCGGTTCAAGTTCAGATCTTAGTATTTCAAGTGCCTCCCTGAAGGGTTTCTTCCTCCTCTTTCCCAGAGGGTTATAAAGGGCTATTACAAGTCCCGTCCCTGCAGCTGCCCTGATCTTTCTTCTTATCTCTGATAGGGGAGTGAGGATGTCGCTTAGACTTATAACCGCAAAGTCATGGAGAGGTGCCCCCAGGTGGGATGCTGCATAGTTGACCGCGGTCACGCCGGGTATAACCTCAAATTCAACCCCAGAATACTTATCAAATATCTGAAAGAATACATTGGCCATCCCATAGACACCCGGGTCTCCTGAACTAACCAGTGCGACGTTGAGACCTTCAAGGTGTTTCTCGATGGCCTTTTCCACTCTCTCAAGTTCAGACCCCATTCCGCTTTTTATTATCTCCTTGCCCTCCAGGAGGTCCTCTATCTGTTTTATGTACCTAACATATCCTATGACAACATCGGATTCTTCAAGAGCCCGGAGGGCCCTCACTGTTATATCATCCCTTGTGGGTCCAAGTCCTATTATCCTTATCATGAGAACACCTTCAGGTGAATCAGGAGCTTAGTGATGTGAAGCCACTGCAGCGGATTTCCATGTATGAATTTACCTCCCAATTGATGCTCAGTAAATCCTGGTTACTGAAATGATTCTAAGGGTCCTGACATCGACCCATACCCCTGATGACCTAGTTTCAGCCCTTGCAGCTGCAGTTACAGTGAACTGCTCGGTTGGCCTTATGACTATCTGACCGCTTCCTGTCTGGTTTTCACGGTACCCGGTCGCTGTTATGTTGATATTGATGTTCTCAAGTGATGTGTCCTCTGTTGTTGTCGCATTGAGGGAGCGGATGTTTATTCCATCAAGGCCAGTACGGGCTTTAAGGGCATCTGCAACATCTGCATTGTTTATTATCCGGATCTCCTCAGGCCCTCCAGTGATTGTGGAGGTTATATTCTTACCTGAATCCAGAAATGAAGATACGGTGTCTATCTGCATTTCAATAAGTTTTTCCACATCCGGTGGTTTTGACGTTACAAGTGTGTATGAACTTATGAGCCCGGCCTCAAAGAAGGCCAGGAATATTATGAGGAACAGGAATAATTTAATGATCCTTGGCAATGCATCACCTTTTTTCTGTGAATGGACCCAAAGGGTAAACTACTATTTCGATAAGAATATATGAACTCAATGAAATATTTAACCGTGAACCCATTTTAAAGATTTCTGAATTCCCCTAACCAGTTCATGCAGTATGATTGAAATGAATGAAATAATAGGAAAATTTGCAAGGGAAGGAATTTTAATAGAGGATAACGCATATTTCAGGCTGAAAGAAATGGATGATCCTGCAACAGCCTCCTCGGAGATTATAGTTAAGATAAAAAAGAATGGTGGGGGTAAATTCACTCTTCTGACCTCGGAGATGCTTGATGACCTCTTTGAGTTGACTGAGGAAATAGATAACCCCGCGGAAATAAAGGCGAGGGGTCCAATCAATGTTCCAAGGGAGAGGGAATTCGACTTCAGGGTCATCACAGATACCAGTAAGAGATCATACACCAGTGGGGAGATAGGTGACATGATCTCCTACTTCAACAGCAGATTCAGCTGCCTCAGGGATCTCCTCAAAAGACGCCCTGAACTTAAGAGCCATGTGCCCATTGCGGATCTTCGCGGCGGGGACGACGCTGTGAGCATCATAGGGATCATCAATGAGATACGAACCACCAAGAACAACCACAGAATGCTTGAACTGGAGGATGATACAGGGGAAATAACAGTGGTGGTTCACAATGAAAACCATAAACTGTTTGAAAAGTCCGAGAAGCTTGTTAGGGATGAGGTCATAGGTGTTCAGGGTGCGAAAAAGGGGAGGTTTGTGGTGGCCTCCGAGATCTTCCATCCTGGTGTACCACGAATACAGGAGAAGGAAATGGACTTTTCAGTTGCCTTCATATCTGATGTCCACATAGGAAGCCAGACCTTCCTTGAAGATGCATTCACCAAGTTCGTTAAATGGATAAACGGGGACTTTGGGACGGAGGACCAGATGAATATCGCGGCTGACATTAAGTACTTGGTGGTTGCAGGTGACATCGTTGATGGTATCGGGATATACCCTGGACAGGAAAAGGAACTCATCATAAGGGATATCAATGAGCAGTATGAGGAGGCTGCAAGGCTTTTTGGAGAGATAAGGGATGACATAAAGATTGTGATGATCCCTGGAAACCACGATGCATCGAGGATCGCTGAGCCCCAGCCCGCAATACCCGAGGAATATGCGAAGCCGCTTTACAGCCTAAAAAATGTTGAATTTTTGAGTAACCCGTCCATGGTGAGTCTTGACGGTATAAAAACCCTCATATATCATGGCAGAAGTTTTGACGATATGGCCATGAGCGTGAACGGGCTTTCCCATGAAAGGTCCGATCTCATAATGGAGGAACTCCTTGAGAAGAGACACCTTGCACCTATATACGGTGAAAGGACCCCCCTTGCATCTGAAATAGAGGACCACCTTGTGATTGATGATGTCCCCCATATCCTTCATACGGGACATGTCCATATAAACGCATACAAAAAATACAAGGGTATTCACCTTATAAATTCAGGTACATTCCAGTCGCAGACGGAGTTTCAGAAGATATACAACATTGTCCCAACATGTGGCCAGGTCCCGGTGCTCAACAGAGGGGTAATGAAGCTTCTGGAGTTCAATTAGTCCAGGCAGGTGATTACTTGAATCCATTGAGGGATGTTGTTGATGTTTCGGTCCACCTCTACAGGAGGGGTCTTGTATCTGGCATTGGAGGAAACGTGAGTGCAAGGGTGGATGATAGGGTTTTCATAACACCCACAATGGTCCCCCTTGACCAGGTGACACTTAAGAATGTTGCAATGGTTGACCTTGAAGGGAATATCCTCAGGGGCGGAAGACCATCCTCGGAACTGGAACTCCATCTTGAGGTCTACAGGAGGAGGCCTGATGTCAATGGTGTGGTGCACACCCACTCACCATATGCCAGGGCATTTTTAGTTGCCGGGATTGAGATTGAGAAAATGGAGGGCTTCAGGGGACTCGGACAGGGAAATCTTCCTGTAGTATCATATTATCCCCCTGGAAGCAGGGACCTTGCATCAGCCTGTGCAGAGACGATGGTGAATGAAAATGCGGCTGTCCTTGAAAACCACGGTGTGGTATGTGCAGGTGAAACTGTTAAGGAAGCCCTCCTGCTTGCAGAGTTCATTGAGGAGCTGGCAAAAACCCGGTTCATTGCTGAGGTCCTGAAATTCATGAAATAGTTAAATTAATTGTTTAAATAGTTATGGAAGAGATTTATTCCCTAGGAACCGTTTAAACCAGACAAAATAGGATATAAAAAACAGAGATTTATTCCCTTATGGATTCAAGTTCGCTGAGTATTTCCCATACCAGTGTCCTTGCATGTATCGGGATGTTGGGGTCGTTGCTTATCTCATCCAGAATTGATATGACCGTGCTCGCCCTCACTGTGCTGTCCTCATCAGGGTTGTTGAGGATCTCCTTTGATTCCTCGGCAGCCCTTCTGATGTTCCTTGGGACACTATTATCTTCCATAATATGCTTTAAAATTTCAGAAACGCGATCAAATGTTTCGTTACTCATGTTGGGTCCTCCCTGCTGAATTCCTGAAGAATGCAGAATAATGTTTATATTCAATTTGGTTTATATCATTTGGGTTAAAAAGTTTTTGGTGTCCCTGAAACCGCCACTGCAACCGCAACTCCTGATGACGTTGTTTTTCTTATAACAAGTCTTGATCCGGTTCCTGCACTTTTAAGAGCCGCGGCTTCGCATACACTTCCAACACCAAATTTTTCGTTGACAAAATCTGAAAATGAGTGTGTATCCTGTGCTTTGAGCTCCTGCAGAGGTATGATTTCCAGGGGGACCCCCAGATCCTCTGCTGCATCAATTATTCCCCTTTCATTTTTCTTCATGTAACCTGTTGCCAGTGCATCGATCCTCTCGGGGGGTAGCTTCAAGAGTCCAAGTGCTTCCACAATTGCACCGGTTACCCGGCTGGACTCAACTCCCCTCCTTGTCCCTATACCCACTGAAACCTTGAGGGGAGCCAGTCTCATGACCTCAGAGTTACACTGGGCCCTTACAATCTCATCTCCATCCATCATGTACCTGTAGGTTCTGGACAGTTCACCATCAATGAGGGGCCCCAGGTTCCTTGATGAGTGCAGTTCCACAGTGTGCCCCTCCACAATTGAGGAATTGAAGTGCTTCACGAGGTGCCTGTCAAGTATCACGTAGAAGTATCTTGCTGCAAAGCTGTCAATTCCCACAAGACCATTAACATCAGTTGCTGTTGTTATAACGGGGTTTGCGTTGAGTATGTCTGCAATTTTGACTGCAAAATCGTTTGCACCTCCTGCATGTCCCGAAAGGAGACTTATGACATTCCTTCCCATTTCGTCGATGACAATAACTCCTGGATCAGAGAATTTGTTTTCAAGAAGCGGGGCGATCTTTCTCACCATTATACCTGCTGCCATTATACCAATTATCATGTCGCTTCTGGAAAACACCTCCCTGAAATCTATATCCCTGTGCAGGGTTTCAACTGAGAGAATGGTGGGATCGTCCTTAAGACCTGTCTTCAGGCTCTCACCAAGTTTCCTGCCATTTTCTGTGAGTGTCAGTATACTCACTCTCATGGTATCACCAGCATTATTCCTGTTGCAGACACGATGAACAGGACAAGAGATATTGAACTCAGTTTCAGTGCATCTTTAAGCTTTTCAGTTGAAAGGAACTCTCTGGGATCCCCAAGAACATATACTCCTGGTTTTTCCAGCTGAACGGATAGTGCTCCAGCCGCTGCAGCCATTGTGAATCCTGAGTTTGGACTGGGGGTGCGTCTGGCGTCCCTGAGGAGTACTCTCAGCGAATTTTTCCAGTTCATGGACAGGAAAAACGCTGCAAGAACAATCATAAAACCTGTCACTCTGGATGGTATGTAGTTCAGTATGTCATCAAGTCTGGCAGGGAACCATCCCAGATCCCTGTTTTCGTCATCAAGGTATCCCACCATTGCATCAAGTGTATTAACGACCCTGTAAAGGAATGCTCCAGGAAGTCCAAGTAGGATGAAGTAAAAAAGAGGCGCTGTAACAGAGTCTGTAAGGTTTTCTGTGAGTGTTTCAATGGTTGCTGAGAGTATCTGCTCATCTGTGAGTGTGGTGGTATCTCTGCTTACAAGATAGGAAAGTTTCTCCCTTGCCTCATCAATGCTGTCATCCAGTGATCTTCCAACATCCAGGGCAGATGTAAAGAGCATCCTTATGGATATTACCGTTGACAGGAGCACTGCAGCTATCAGAGTGTATAGGGGTTCATTCAAGTACCCTATGAGTAGGGTTGGTGCTGTGAATACCGAGACAACCACTAGAGTCATTATTATTCCTGATAGACGCGTTTTACTGAGTATTCCTTTCATCCATGCAACGATTGACCCCATGTGTACAACAGGGTGAAGTATGGTTGGGGGTTCTCCGATTATAATATCAATTGAAACTGCAAGTAACAGGACAGGGATTTCATTCATGTTTTCCCTTTTTGTTGCGATTCATTATATACCAGTGACATGTAATAATTTCACCATGTTATATATTCATGGATGGATATAATTAGTTGTGTGATACCATGCCAGAGAAGAAGATAAAAAAATGGCTTGAGGAGGAGGGTTTTCTGAGGATGGAGGTCCCTGACGAAAACGCCTTGTTCCATTATGTGATAAACTATCCAGAGGATCATGTCATTGATATCATTCAGCCCGCTGGAAAGAACGACATGATTCTTATAGCCTGTGCAACCAGTGTTAGTCCCGAGCACCAGTCAGGGATACGTGCGCTCAGCATGGAGAAAAGGACTGAATTCATATGGAAGGTTCGTTTTACCCTGAACAGTTTTGGAGTTGATTTCCAGCTCGATCATCCAGAGAACGTTCTGAACAGTTATCTTGTAACCTCTGAAATATTTTCCGATGGCCTCTCAAAGGACAGATTGATTTCAAGTATAAAAAATGTTTTCAGGGCTAAACTTCATGTCATGTGGATGATACAGGAACGTTTCGGCGATGATAAACCTGAACACGACAGCATGTATGTGTGAGGTTCATTTCCAGTGAAAACATCTATGAAGTGCTTCTGAGCATCTGGGAGAGATGGATTTCAACTGTAAATTGTTTTTTGTGTCATGAATCTGGTTTGAGGGACGTCTATTTCAAGTGTAAATCTGTTCCAGTACATTATGGGGCATGGGTGAGAGGTGCATTTCAACTGTAATTTGTGTACAATACTGAGGGAGAGGTGAGGGAGAGGTATATTTCAAGTGAAATCTTTATTACAATATTAAACTTTGAAATTAAAATGCGACATTGATTTCAACTGTAAATGTATTAGATGTTTCCTGGTCAGATTCGCTTGGGAGATCCTATCTTCACATTTAATTACATTCGAAATGCATGTCCCCAACATAACAGCAGCCAAATCCTGGATTTACACTTGAAATGCATGTCTCCCTTACAATATCCAACATTTCAGGAATCATTACACTTGAAATGCATGTCTCCCATTCACGACTGAGTGGACAAATAAGTGTTACACTTGAAACGCATGTCCCTCCTTCACATCCAGCAGACTGCCGGGGAAAATTTACACTTGAAATGCATGTCTCACTGTCATTATTATGAAACGGATTGATATTAATAAAAACTTTTATCTAAGAGTTAGAATAAGAAAATTTACACTTGAAACTTATCACCCTGTTTATAGGGTGATCTAAAGGGGCACTGCCAGTATTAAAAGGGAAACCTCAAAAACCTGAAATGATTATCATTCCAGTTTTGAGGACTTCATAATAAATTCAAGCAGCAGTTTTCTCTAAAGCCTTATTTGAAGTGGTACTATGAACATTTTTGATGAGATAGGGGACAAAGAATCTGTTTTTAAGGATAAAAAATATCTTGACCACAGGTTTCTACCTGACAGGCTGCCTCACAGGGAGGAACAGATACGTTCAATAGCCAAGTACTGGGTTGAAGCACTGAATGGAGTCACACCACCGGACATCACAATATATGGAAAAACAGGGACAGGGAAAACTGCGGTTGCCAAATTCGCCATGAAACAGCTCAAGGAGGCATCAAGGGACTGTGATGTTAACATAAGGACGGAGTACATCCGCTGCACAGATTACACAACAGAGTACCAGGTCATAGCAAGGCTCTGCCAGCAGCTTGGTCGTGATGTCCCCTACCGTGGCTGGACAAAGGCCGAGATAGTCAACACATTCAGGAACATGTTCAAGAAAAATGCCTTTGGCCAGGACATGATACTCCTTGTTGTCCTTGACGAGATAGACATACTCCTGAGGAATGATGGTGACGGCCTGCTCTACACCCTCACAAGGACAGATAACGTCTCTATACTATCCATAAGTAACTATGTTGAATTTAAAAAGTTCATAAAACCACGCGTGAGGAGCAGTCTGAGGGACAGGGAGATAGTCTTTCCACCCTACGGCGCCCAGCAACTTGTTGATATACTTGAGGAAAGATCCAGACTGTCCTTTAAGGAGGGTGCACTTGATGACGATGTAATACCCCTCTGCGCAGCACTTGCAGCCAAGGAGGAGGGTGACGCAAGGTATGCCCTTGACCTTCTCAGGACAGCAGGTGAAATTGCAGATGAAAGGGATTCTGATATGGTTAAGGGGGACTTTGTGAGGGAAGCCAAGGACTACATAGAGCACAACAAAATCACAGACATCATACTGACACTGCCCAGCCAGCAGCAGAGGGTCCTTGAGGCAATACTCTACCTCACAAAGAGAAAGGAGGAGATAACCTCAGGAAGGCTCTATGAGGTCTACAAGGAGATATCAAAGGGCGATTCAGTTTCATACAGAAGAATATTTGACTTCATAAATGAACTCGAAATGCTTGGACTCATATCAACCAACACCGTCTCCAGGGGAAGGGGAAAGGGACGCACCAATATCATAGACCTCCAGTGCGAAACTTCACTCCTGGAGGACTCACTCTGGGGAGTCTGATCTTTCTCTTATCAGCATCTTAAGAAGAGCCATTCTCACAGGCACACCGTAGAACGCCTGCCTGAAATACATCGCCTGTGGAAGCGAATCAACCTCAGGGGATATATCATCTATCCTTGGAAGTGGGTGCATGACGATGAGATCCCTACCGGCGACCATGTCCCTGTCTATATGATAGGCCCCTCTGATCCTTGAATATTCCTCAGGGTCAGGAAAACGTTCCTTCTGTATTCTTGTAACATAGAGGACATCCACATCATCTATAACATCATCTAGCCTCTCGGTCTCTGTAACCTCGACACCACTACCTTCAAGGTCATGTATGACACTGTCGGGCATTCTGAGCTCGGGGGGCGATACAAAACTCATTTTCACACCGAAAACAGCAAGTGCATAGGCCAGTGAGTGCACTGTCCGGCCATACTTCAGGTCACCCACAAGTGCAACATTGAGGGATTCTATTTTACCAAAGAACCTCTTCATTGTGTAGAGGTCAAGGAGGGTCTGGGTGGGGTGCTGACCTGCCCCATCACCTGCGTTGATAACAGGGACATCCACAATGTCTGAGATGTAACGGGCAGCCCCCTCAAGGTTATGTCTTATAACAATTGCATCGGAGTAGCCTGCAAGCATCATTGCGGTGTCAGTTAGGCTTTCGCCCTTGGCAGCGGATGTCGCGCCTGTATCTGCAAATCCAACCACACTGCCACCCAGTCTCTTCATTGCAGTTTCAAATGAAAGTCGTGTCCTTGTTGATGGTTCATAGAACATCATCCCAAGTATCTTTCCTGTAAGAACGCTGGAGGGCCTTTCTCCAGAGGCAACTGGCTCCATATTTTCTGCTTCCCTCAGAATGAACTCTATATCATCCTTTCCAAAGTCCTTTATTGAGATAACATTTTCAAACATCAAATCCCTCTAGACCTTTCTCATGAATGTGAGGTATCCTGTGTGTCCAACCATTCTGGTCCTGGGGCGCGTACCCTGCCTCCTGACCTCAATTTCACGCTCAATTATTTCGGATGTCCTCATATCTGCAAATCCCAGCTTTGAGCCGACCCTGTGCAGAATTTTTACCTGTTCAATGTATGGGTTGTAGAAAACAGCCCACCCTCCTCTAATAAGGGATTCATGCAGATCCTCCATCAGCTCCCAGGGCTGGGGAAGATCAAGGAATACCAGGTCAAGGTCATCCTCATCTATACCCTCCTTTATGTCCCTGTTTTTTACCTCAATATTTTTAAATCCAAAGTCCCTGATGTTCCTTTCTGCAACCTCTGCAAAGTCCTGCCGTATCTCATAGGTTGTAACATGCCCTGATTCACCCACCACATTTGCCAGGTACATTGCAACTGTACCCGCACCGGTACCTGCATCAACAACCCTTGAGCCGTTCACTATTCCTGTGTATGCACAGATCATCCCTATGTCCTTGGGAAGGAGTATGGAGCACCTCCTCTCCATGAGTTCAAGGTAATCGGAGAGGCTGGGTTTAAGGACATAAACCTCCCTTCCAAGGTGGGTTCTGAGAACATCCCCTGGTCTGGCCTCCTCTATCATCCGGGACTGGATGATCCCCATGTCAGTCTGAAAGTCCTCCCCTGCCTTCAGGAGGTACTTTTTACCCCTTTCATCCATGATTATACGCAATTGATCACCCTCTCATTTTTTCTGAATCCCTGAATTCTGCTTCAATAACCTTTCTGATCTCGGATGCTATCCTTTTACCGATTCCCTCCACTTCCATGAGCTCCTTCTCTGATGCGTTCATAACAGCTTCAACAGAACCGAAACTTTCAAGGAGCCTTCTGGCATACTTGGATCCAATGTAAGGAAGTGATTCCACAATGAAGAGCTGCTTTTCCTGGAGGGTGAGGGGTTTCTTGTCTGTCCTGATACGCATGTCAGGTTTTCCCTCCCTCTGTTCCCTAAGGGCTATCCTCCTTATCATTGCAGCCGTATCTGCAGGGGACCTTGTGGGGATTATGGGTATTCCAAAGTCCACCGCAACTGATGCAAGGGCACCCCTCACAGCATCGGGGTTCATGAAGCCCGAGTAGAGGTCCTCACCCTCTATTATCATCACAGGGTGCTTGAAGTTTTCCACCATATTCCTGGCCTGCCGGTAAAGTCTCTTATCCATAATTGACCCCAGGAAATCCTGGGTGGTTTTTCTTTCAATCACAGTGTCATCGCTGACCTGATAATCACCCACAGAGAGTGTTCTGAGTTCAAAGTCCACCCCCATCTTCCTGAGCTCCCGGAGAACCCTTGAGTTAACCTCACGTGAATCCACGTAGATGAATGGTCTTTCACCGTCAGTTTCAGGAAACCCAAGGGGCGTCAGTTCAATTTTCATGGAACCCCCCCTGAGGCTTTCCTTCATGGTTTTTTCCTTCCTGATACTTGAGTAATAGTAGGCCTCGTCCCGTGTCTTTTCTGTCATGAGGACCACCATTCTTCCTGATCTTCTTCTTCCTGTCCTTCCCCTCCTCTGTATCATCCTTATCTCTGATGGGACAGGCTCGTACATGACCACAAGGTCAACTGAGGGTATATCTATTCCCTCCTCTGCCACACTGGTTGATATGAGAACATCGTGGTTTCCCATCCTGAATGACTTGATTATATCCCGTTGCTGTTTCTGGGTGAGGCCCTTTTCACCGCTTCTACTGTTCTGCCCATAAAATTTAACGGCGTTTATCCCCTCACGTACACAGCGCTGGTATATTTCCTCAAGGGTGTCACGGAACTGGGTGAAAACTATTATTCTTGAGTCTCCCCCTTCAAGTTCCTTTCTGAGTATTTCAATGAGCCTGTCAAGTTTTGGGTGTTCAACCCCTGAAACAGAGGCCTTTCGGGTGAGGTACATGGCCCTTGTGAAGTCAGGGTCCATAATGAGGCTTCTGGCAGCCTTTGTGTTCTTCTTTTTAAGTCGGGTGAAGTATTTGTGAAGTGGATGGATCCCCTGGGTTTCAAGGAGTTCAAGGGCGTGCTCAACATTTATTGAGGCTGCTATGAGTGATATGGCCCTGTAACATGATTTTGGCGGATTTGATGAGCGCGCGATCCTGTTCTGAACACGGCCCCTGGCCTTCAGGAGGTCCCTTTTACCCACACTCACAGTCTCTATAACTCCAAGGTTCTTGAGCATCTTCAGTCGCGTCTTTAAAACCTTCTTCAGGAGGTCCCTTATCTCCTCAAGTTCAGGCTTCATCTTAACCCTGACCCATTCTATCCTGATGGGCTTGAGGTAGGGCCTGACATCCGGGTCCTTTTCTGTCTTCACAACCACCTCGTTGAGGAAGAGGTTACTGCAGACGGTTTTTATTTTGTCCTCATCTGCACCGGGGGAGGCTGTCAATCCAAGTATAAGGGGATTTTTCGCGGTCTGCATGTAACTGGATGCAAGGAAGACATAGGAGTATGAACCAACGGCACGGTGGCACTCATCGAATACAAGGAGTGAAACGTCGCCTAGGTCGTACCTCCCGGTCAGGATGTCTGATTCTATTGTCTGGGGTGTTGCAGATATGACTCTGGACTCATCCCAGCGCCTCACCCTTTCCTCAGGGTTTATACTCCCTGTGAGTGAGGTGCATGGTGCGAGGAGGAAGTCCCTGAAGCTCTCCTCATGCTGTATGGCCAGCGGTTTGCTGGGTGATAAAATGAGCACCCTGGACCCCCTGTATTTCTGCAGTCTCTCTGCAGCCACCAGAACGGCAACAATGGTTTTTCCAAGGGCCGTGGGAGCCACTATCATTGAGTTGCCCTTCCTTAGGACGTCTGCTGCCAGTAACTGCTGGTAGGTCCTTGCCTCGACTGTCCCTGGTTTTATCAGTGGGTGCTCTATGTACCTTGCCATGGTCTTCTATCTGGTGATCAATTTATTTAATGATTTAATCATGGCATCCGCTGTTAATGCATATGCTGGAGCGAGATGTAAAAGTAGAATTAAATTTCCGGTACCCACATGGGGAAATAAAAAATAGAAATTAGGAGACTTAAAGTTATGCAAGGACCGATGCAGCTGCAAGCACCGCCGCTGTGGTCATGGTGCTGAGATGGCATGCGTATAGGGGAGCGGTCTGGAAGTTATCCCTGAGTACCGGGAAAAACTGGGTGTAGGCTGATATACCCGCCAGGATCTGGAGGGCCACAGCAAGATACATTAGATTCCCACCACCCATCACAAGGTTCAGTCCTGTTGCAATGAGCGCAAGGATGAGGACCCCAAAGTGGGGTGCCATCCTCATCCCCATTATACGGAATGTTATGAAACCTGAGGGGATCCCTGCAAGTAGCAGAGCAAACACAATAACCTGATACATCCTATCACCTCTAGAAGTTCACTACGGCGTACCTGGGGTCGCTCAGGAGTGTTATGAATGTGGCGGCCCCTGCGATTTTACATCCTTCTGTTATTTTATCTTCTGTGAGCCCCCTGAACTGGGCGCTCATCTCGCAGACATAGACTTTAGCACCCATTTCAATTACCTCCTCCATGAGTTCATTGAGGGCAGGGAAGGCCGGGTGTTTAACCTTTGCTGCCGCGCCCCTCCTGGCAAGGCTCACACCATCCATCAGAAGGAACACAGTGACGTCCTTACCCATGCTCAGGGCAGCCTTTGAGAATATGAATGTGGCGTAGGCCCTCTCCGCATTACCTGTTCCATTGCTCTGAACAACCAGGACCCTGTCCCTTCCTGTGAATTCCTTTTTCTCGGTCTTTTCTATTTTTTCAAGTATAAGGTGGGTTTTTGATTTTTCTATCACCCTGGCGTTCATTTCAGGGGCTGAAACCGCAAGGTCATCGATAACGTCCTGGCTTTCGGACTTTATTTTTATTCTCATCCCCTGTTTCATTGATGATAGTTTTTCGCCCACGATTATAAGGGGTCCAGGACAGGTTTCACCGGTGACGTCCACCTCTTCAATCTCTCCACGTGAAATATCAACCACCACTCCATCAGGTCCTTTTTTAGCAGAATAATTCATTCCGTAACTGGCTGCAACCTTTTGAATCTCTTCATAGTTCTCCCTGAGTATTAACTGGATGTTTTCCTGGCCATTCTTCAGGATGTTGTCTGTGATTATGGCTGCAGCGTACCTGTTTATTCCTCTGAGGTTGATCCTCATGGTTACCCCCATTTCTCCCTGAATTTTCTGAGGGCATACACTATTCCCTCAAGTTCCTCTGCAGGGACTCCAACTGCGAGTTCCTCTGGCTTTATTCCGGCATATTTTCTTGACCCGTTGCATCCCATTGTAATGTTTGGAAGGCCCCTCTGAATGACCGCAGCAACTGCATCTGCGCAGAGTGACTGTATACCTGAGTAGTCCCCTGTGATTCTGCCACCCCTTTCGTGGAGGTATGCCTGGCTCAGTCTCAGTGCCTGGGCAGGTTTGAGTATCAGCACAACCACGTCGGGTTCAAAGTCAGCATCCTCAAGCGGAGCGTACTCTGAGGCATAATATTCCTCATCTAGCATTGGCACAGCCTTCACGGTTTCATGGGCCGCTTCAGGGGTGCTGTAGTTCCCGAGTTTGTGGTACATGCTCCCATCTGCAACAGGCGCTGGAAGGCTGCAGAGGCCCATGGCGGCGGCTCCACCCTTACAGAGGTGTTCCTCTGCTGTTGCATGGCCCTTTAACCCATTTAATCTGGCCTCCTGTATGAATTCGCAGTGCCTCCTTTTTTCAAGTCTGGGACCTGATGTTTCTTCATCTGCCTTAACAAGTTTGACAGCCACGGGGCTGCCCTCCATCTGCAGGAGTTCTTTGAGTTCACCTGCGATCTCACGGTAATCCATACAACCACCTCAACATTATAGTATAACTATACAATAAAGTATAAAAAACTTATATTTAAATATTTCTATAAAATTATAATTCATGGTTATACCATAGGTAAATGGGGTGAGGTCGTGGAGAACCTTTCTGAAACCGAGAAGCTGATAATGTCCTACCTTGAGTCGAACCCGCCAGAGGAGTGCATGCTGGATAAGATAACCAGGGGCATAAATCGCAGCAGGGCCACCGTACTCAAATACCTCCACATCCTGGAGGCAAAGGGGCTTGTGACCTATAAAATGGTAGGCAGAAGTAAACTATGGATGCCATCAAAGGATGCAGATGTTAAGACAGTAGAATACAGGGATGAAACCTCAAGGGACTCAGAGATAATAAAGAATGCCTCGGAGATTCACCAGACGCTTATCAGGCTACTGGAACTGGAAAGAAAAATAGATGACCCTGATAAACTGGTTTTCACAGTGAACACACTCCTTGACATAGTTGTATCCAATGAATCATTCAGGAGAATGTTCCCTGGCGCCAGAAACCTTGAGGATATCATGGACAGGGAAAGCATAATACTTCTTGAAAGCAGAATGCATGCTCCTGGTAAAATACAGGCGGATCTCAAGGGGAGGGATGGTATAAGGAGAACCTACAGCCTCTTTATAAGCCCGGTGAATAACTTCTGGGTGATCATCGCAAGGGACATGGCAAGCTCATCATTTTCAAAGAATGAACTTGAAGTCCTACTCACAATCACAAGGCTAAGGACATCATCCGATAGTCTGGAGGACTTTCTTGAGTCTGCAAGGGAGGAACTGGCAGGAGTTCTGGATATCAAACAGATATCAGTGGTCCTGAGAGACGCATCAGGTTTAAACCGGGTCTATGACCACCCATCAGCAATTAAACTTGAAGAATTTGATTATTTCATATACAGAAGCATCGAAACACTTGAAACTGTCTCATGGAGCTCGAATAAGGGCCTCATGTTATCGGTTCCCCTCATAACAGATGAAAGGGCAAGGGGGGCCATGATACTTGAGGTACCCGATGACTCCATATCATCCAGGGCACTTGAAATCGTGGAAATGTTTGCCGATGAGGTCTCAGAGTACATTGAACTTGAGAGGCTCAGAAGGGAGAACGAGGAATTTATAAGAACACTCCTTGCAATGAACAGGGTTTCTGAGATTATAAACAGCGATGAGGAAGAGAACAGGATACTTGAGAAATCAATTGAAGCGGTTATAGATACCCTTGAATTTGAAATGGGATGCATCTACCTCATGGAAGAGGAAATGGAACTCAAACTCAGGGTCCAGAAGAACCTGCCCGAGACCCTCAGCCGTATGTGCATGGCCGGGGTATTCACGGACCTCTTCAGCAGATCAATTGAGGATGAGCGGGTAATATATATAACCGCTGAATCCCCCGAATACCGCATGATACACGATTCAATACGTAAAAATAATATAAGAACTATTTTAATGATTCCAATCAGGTTTTCAGGGGAAATAATCGGGATACTGAACCTTGCAAGTTACAGTGTGAAGCCCTATAACAGGATAAGCCTTGAAAATATCTCATCCATTGGGCTTCAGCTTGGAAGTGCCATCAGAAAAATAAAGGGTTAGAGTGCCGGGCAGTTATTCCAGGCAGTTTACAATTTAAGGAGATTCATCCAGTCATCATAGACCGCATCAAGGCCGCACATACCCGGGACATAGTTGGCTGCCTTTGCAGAGTCAACACCAAGGACCTCATAGCCCAGTTCCTCCACAGGAGCCACAACCATGCAAGTGTCGGATACTACCATCCCCCCGGCAGCCTCTATCACATCTGTGTAGCCCATACGGTCCGCAGCACTTTTTATGGCGGCAGATGTGCATACCCAGAGATCACAGTCAGCGCCCTTCTTACCCACAAAGGATGCTATCCTTCTTATCTCATCAAGGGAGCAGTGGGGGCATCCAAGGCAGATTAAATCAGGACTATCAGAGGTGGTGGAAAGTTCCTCACGGGCCTCTGATATGTCACCGGCATCCACCCTGATCCTTTCATCCACCTCCTCCAGGGAAGCATCCCTGTACTCAGGTGTTATGCCATCAACATGGTAGAGTGCAACAGCACCTGATGACGCCATGGCGGCTCCAAGGGCCTTCAGATCCTCGGGTGCTGGCAAACCCCTTAGTTTGAAGTAAGGGACACCCTCCCCCGCAATCCTCCCTGCAATGTAACCGAGGGCACCGTAGTCTGCACCTGAGAGGTCACACTCCACATCAACCAGAAGGGTGGCTTTTCTGTTTTCATCAAGGTGGTAACCGTATTCAGGTGTCCTTCCACATATTGCAGCTGCAAGGGCCCCCGGCCCGCCCTCCCTGTTTGTTCTGGCACCGAGAACCGAGTTTGCATAGGAGACCGCAGATGACTCTGACCATGCAATATGGGACCCCTTGAGGGGCACGTTCCCTATGAGGTAAGGGGTGCAGGTGCAGGTGTTCATAACATCCATTGATGAGTAGGCTTCCACTATTCTGAGCTGTCTCCTGGCAAATTCCTCTGAAAAACCCATCTCCCTCCATCTCTCCAGGTCCATGCCGGCAGGGTTTAGTGTACTCTGGACCCTGACCCTGGCACCACCCTCACTCAGGTCCTCCAGGTATTCAAGGCCTGCGTCTCCTATGGTCTTGTAGGACACACCTGAGATCTGGGCAGATGATATTTCAACCATCCTCTCAGCCCCGTAGATGTCACCCAGGGCCACCAGTACTTCCATACTCTTCTGGATGGTTTCACCGAATTCGCCGTCATACATCTTCTCTTCGATTCCATCAAGGTACATAATCAACACCAATGGCAGCACTCACGATTTAATCTGTGCACCTGTTATTTCATCCACCAGCTGGAGGAAACTCTCCATATCCCTGTAGGGTACCATGGCACCGGCCGCTATATCATGCCCGCCACCTGTACCACCAAAACTGGATGCTGCATCCCTGAGGGCGGCCCCGAGATTAACACCCCTCTCAACAGCCGGTCTCGTGGTCCTTGCAGATACCTTCACATGCTGGTCCATCCTTGAAAGACCAAGGAGTGGAATATCAGGGTTCAGCAGTTTCAGGGAGAGTGATATGCTTGCTATGGTCCCCATTATCCCCTTAAAGACCCTGTCCTCACTGTAAATGTACTGTATATTCTCCATTACAGTGGAGCCCTCTCTCCTGATCCATGCAAGGCCCCTTATGAGCTCTTCACGGTAGTTTTTCTGGAGTTCAAGGCCCACTTCAAGGGCACCTTCACCCTCACCAAGGCATAGGCCTATTCCAATACCGTATTTACGGTTCTTTCCACAGGCATCAAGAATCCCTGCAAAATCAGACAGGTCACCAACGGCTGGCTGAAACTCCCTTGAAATGAAAACCTCACCGAATATATCGGGGTTTATCCTTGATAGTTCATCCTTGAGGATGTCCCTCTCCTCGGGTGAGAGGTCAGCGTATTTTATTCCATAGGAGACTCCTATACGCTCAAGAAAACCCCTTGAAGCCTCAATGTCCCCTGTTAATCCGGGGAGAGGGGGATTGAATGTGTATGCAATGGAACGGTAAAGGGGCTCGGTGTATCTTGATGCCAGTTTGAGGTCGCTGTGAACCTGCAGGACCCCTGCTTCAATCGCCTCATCCATTATGAAACGGTTTGCACCTGTGAAACCATCACTGTACTGCATATCGCCCAGGGCTCCAACCAGGGCCAGCTGCCCCGTATTTCTGCTGATGTTCCTGGTTGCCAGGTAGGCTGCACCCGAGGCGCTGAGGTCCCTGCTCCCATCAAGGCCATGAAGGTGGGGGTTCACGTGTACAACGTTGGAATCGGCCTCAAATTCAGAGGGCTGGTGATGGTCGGCAACTATGATATCGGCCTTGAGCCTTGATATCTCCTCAAGGTAGGCGCTTCCCATGTCACAGAAAAAGAAGAGGGAGTACTTCTCCCTTCCAAGCTTTTTTATGAACTCCTTCCTGAGTCTTGAAAGGATGGAGATGTGGAACTGGCCGTTTCTTGATGAAATGGCCCGTGCAACAACTCCTGCGGCCGACAGGCCGTCGGCATCGTTGTGGGATATGACCCGTATTATGTTCCCCTTCTCCAGGTGCTCCTCAAGGAGTTTTGAGGCCTCTGACCCCCTCTTTAAGATTGAGTCGGGGAGTTTACTTAACGAGTAGGGCTGCTTTCTGTGGGTCATATCTCCATCCTTCAGGCAGGACACCTTCTCTCACATAGTACTTCACAAGGCGCCTTATCTTTGATTCAACAATCTGCAGACCCCTCCTTGTGTGGAGGTCCTTGGGGTGCTCCTTGAGGTGGTCTCTTATGTTGACAGCCTTTCTTATGAGGTTCATGAGATCCTCAGGGTATTCAGGATTCATACCATGTTTTTCGAGTATCTGGGTTATTTTGAGTCCGGTGACGGCCTTAACGCTTGGTATGCCGTGCTGGTCCCTCAGTATGATTCCTATCCTGCTTGTGGAGTTACCCTCCCTGTATAACTTTACTATGAGATCCTCGATTTCTTCGTTTGAGTATTCAACCCATTCAGGTTTTAGAGCCATTAAATCACCTCATAATTTTCAGTATACCACTGTGCAAATTTCTTAAGGGCCCTGCTCCTGTGTGAAAACCTGTTCTTTTCGATGGTACTGAGTTCTCCAAAGCTCCTATCCATACCTTCAGGATAAAACAGGGGGTCAAATGCGAATCCCCTGGTTCCACGTTCCTCAGTACCTATACGTCCTTTCACCACGCCTAGAAAAACCTCGGGTTCGGAGTTGGGGGCGCAGAACCCAACAGCCGACCTGAACTCAGCGTAGCGGTCTTCAACATTTTCCATGAGCTTTAAGATACCTCTGTTTCCAATGGTATCCTGTACATAGGCAGAATAGGGTCCTGGAAACCATTTAAGGGCCCTTATAAATAGTCCTGCATCCTCTACAATAACAGGACCGTCCATGATCCTGGCTGCATGCTCTGCACCGTACCGGGCCACCTCTTCAAGGGTTCCCTGAAGTTCAGGGTAGCCCAGATCAGCATGCTCAAGTTCTATTCCGGTATCATGGAAGATCTTTTCTGCCTCAGATAATTTGTGTTTATTGCCTGTTATAAATGTTACCTTCAATGGGAATCACCTTCGGGTTTTCTCTCATTTTCTAAGATTCACCCATCCCTGTCCCTGGTTGTGTATCTACCCCTTGCCTCTATTTCATCTATCTTTGATGAGATATCAGTGTCTGTGAACTTCCTGTAGCCCTCAAGCACGCTCCTGAAACAGTCTGATGCAAGCCGGTAGTTTGTGCTCTCCAGGGATTTTTTCAGCACAAGGAGATCCACCCCCATGTCCTCGATTTCATCCGAGAACATGCCCAGGCCAAAGTCTATGAGGACCACCTCATCCCCCCTGAGGATTATGTTGGACCCTGTGAGGTCTCCATGTATTATACCTGCACGGTGCAGTTTTCCAGTAGCCTCACCGATTCTTGAGCAGAGTTCCTTATTTTCAACAGCGTTCCTGAACCTTGTACCCTCAATTTCCTCCATGATGATGGTTCCCTTTTCGGTGTCCACGTCAAAGAGTATGGGTGTGCGTACACCGGCGCTCTTTGCCTGGTTGATGAGGCGGGCCTCCCTCTTTGTCCTGGATGATCTGAGTTTATGGTCGATTTCAGGGATCCTGTAACCCTTTGATATTCTTTCCTTAACAATACACGGTCTTCCCATCCACTCGCCGCTGTAGATATTGGCTTCGGCACCCCTGGCCCTGAGGTTTCCCTGAAGTCTGACCACATGTTCTGACTCCCGCATCCAGGGGACATCCACCTCATCTGTCCTGTAGCGCTGCACAACAGATGTTTCCTCTATCCTCTGGGGGCCCTGATGTTTGTGGACAAGATGTCCCAGCCAGGCTATCATGGCCCCGTTGTCCCCGCAGTATTCAGGGGGTGGCATATGGAAGTCCACACCGTGCTCTCTGCACATGGTCTTCATCATTTCACGGAGCCTTCTGTTAACGGCAACCCCTCCGCAGAGGAGGACCTCTCCCTTTTCTGTGTAGGCAAGAGCACGCTCACTGACCTCAACGAGCATGGAGAAGGCTGTCTCCTGCAGACTGTACGCCAGGTTCTCAAGTTTTTCACCGGTCTCCAGTTTCCTGATGGCCGCCGTTAAAAGACCTGAGAATGAGATGTCCATCCCCTTGACACTGTAGGGAAGCTCCACGTAATCTGATGCCTCGGCTGCAAGTCCCTCAATGACGGGACCCCCGGGGTGACCAAGGCCGGCCTCCCTTGCAAACTGGTCCAGCATGTTTCCCACCGCGATATCAAGGGTTTCACCGAACACCCTGTACCTGCCCTGGTTGAAGGCGATGACCTGGGTATTCCCACCACTCACATAGAGTGAAAGAGGGTCTGATGCACCTGTTGTTAGCCTACCTATCTCTATATGACCTATACAGTGATTCACACCCACTATTGGTATTTTAAGTGAAATTGCCAGGGTTCTTGCGGCTGTTGCAACTGTTCTGAGGGCTGGCCCCAGACCAGGCCCCCTGGAGAATGATATGAGTCCTATTTCATCCATATCCACCCCGGCATCCTCCAGCGCTTCCTCCACAAGCACCGGTATCCACCGGGCGTGGTGTTCAGCGGCCTCCCTGGGATGTATGCCTCCCCTTTCAGGTATGAGTGGCCTGCCCCTGAGCGAGAGCACCCTTCCACTGTCGTCAACGATACCAACACCTGTCTTCTCTGCGGTTCCCTCTATACCTAGACACAACATTTTATTGATCACCACCGGTTGAGGTGCTTGGTCCAAAACTGTAACTACTTTATTTATTCACGGTTATAACTATTGTATCGGTGAAAAGGTGAATGGAAATGTTTGATGGACTTAGGATTTATGGATCAGGTGATTACCTGGAGGGGGTTTTTGACAGGGAATCCCTCTTCATATGTGCAGTTGCAACAACCGAGACATCAAGGATTCCGGGGATAACAGGGGCCGGGGCCGGGCCAGACCTGACTGAGTACACACCTGCGGCTGATGTTGAACTAATAGTACATGACGCCCCCAGGTGTCTTCCTGAGATACCCCAGACGATTGTGGAGGGTGAATCTGCACCCACACCTGCGGTTATAACAAAGGCCTCCCTTGAACTGGCTGAGGTACCCTTCATGGTTGCGGATGCAGGGGCATCGGTGAAACCCGACGTGCCCTATATAAACATCAACTCAGGGCATGGGGGGGATATAAGAACAGGAAGAGCCGTGGATAATCCTGAGAGAATATATGAAAGGGGGTTCATGGTTGGCAGGACGCTCTCGAAACTTACAGAGCACCTTGTGGTTGGCGAAAGCACACCGGCCGGTACAACAACCGCCCTGGGGGTCCTGACGGCCCTTGGTTACGACGCTGATTTCAGGGTCAGCGCAAGTCTCCCTGAAAATCCCCACAATCTCAAGAGGGATGTTGTAATGGAGGGCCTCAGGAATGCAGGCCTTAAAAAGGGCGATTGCCGTGAAGATCCATTCAGGGCTGTTGCTGCAGTCGGTGACCCCATGATACCCGCCGTTGCAGGTATGTGCATGGGAAGCAGTGTCCCTGTAACACTTGCAGGGGGGACCCAGATGACCGCGGTATGCGCCCTCATGAAGGCAATTGATCCTGCATTCGACTTTTCAGGCACGGCAATTGCAACAACCATATTCGTTGCAGAGGATGAAACATCAGATATAAACAGGATCGCTGACCAGATAGGTGAAATCGATATCTACGCAGTTGACCCCGGCTTTGAGAGGGCATCCCACAGGGGTCTTCACGAGTACCTAAATGGTTCGGTCAAGGAGGGCGTGGGTGCAGGGGGCGCAATGCTCCTGGCACTTCTTCATGGAATATCTGTTGAGAGCATAAGGAACAGGGTTGAGGAGCTCTGCAACACAATACTCTGATTAAGGGGTGATATTCTGTTATCCATGGGCAGGGGGGGTCTGGATGGTATGATACCGGGCCCTGCAATCCTCATGGTAGCAGTGCTCCTTTATATTTCAGGTCTTTTTCTGGACGCTTCTGGCATGTCACCGCCATATGGGTTTCTCAACGGGAATATGGTGGTTCATTTTTCCTCCTTTCCTGGCTTCAGGGAGCAGTTCATTGACTATCTGGGCGCAACAGCTTTCTGGATATTCGTATCAAATATCACCCAGGCACTGGTTTTCATATTCACACTTGCAACCACCATTCAGGTTTTGAAGGTAATTGTTCTATCAGGGGCGCTCCTCCACAATCTCGTATCCACGTGGGGATTCAGGGGGTTTCTGATCTATGCAGGTACGGTGCACCTCCACCTTGAGGTTATGGGATGTATATTCTCACTGCAGGCCGCCAGGGTTTTTATTGGTTCGATACTGGAGTCCATATCAAGAGGATCCGCAGAACCATTGATAGGCGCCATAAAAGAAAGGCTTCTGTCCCTGATAGTACTGATCGCTATCATATTCGCAATGGCGGCCATTATTGAGGTTTTCTGGAGCACCTGGTGGGTCTATATATTCACAGAGAGACAGGTTTCATGGACCTACTTCCACAGCCATGTTGCCTCCGTGGAGCTGTGACTTTAAGTAGATCTGAGACTCTGGATCAGGAGTACAGCCGTGACTTTAATGTATAGAAACTGAGTTGGGGTGTCTGTGATTTTTCGGGGGAAAAAGAGGATAGGATGTCCTATAAATCAGAGAATTGACACCCCGAGGACCAGGAGACCCACTGCAAAGCAGTAGGAGGCGAAAACATAGAGATCTCTTTCCCTTATGAGCTTCAACAGGAACTTTATTGCAATGTAACCTGATACAGCGGATGCCACGAAACCCGCGATCATACTGGCACCCAGGAGGTCCATACCTGCACTGATATCCTTCACCTGGATGATTGCAGCCCCCAGTATGGCGGGTATTGAGAGAAGGAAGCTGTACCTTGCTGCAAGCTCCCTTTCAAATCCAAGGAAGAGACCTGCAGATATGGTTGCACCTGAACGGGATATACCTGGGGCTATTGCCAGTGCCTGGGCACCTCCTATTATGAGGGAATCCCTGACACCCAGTTTTTCAACAGGAAGTTTTTCCCTTATTCTTGCGCTGATCCTCTCCGAACCCCACAGGAGAAGACCTGTTACTATAAGGAAAAATCCAACGGCTGTTATGCTGCTGAACAGGGATTCGAAGAAGTCCTTGAATAATACGCCGGCAAGTCCAGCGGGGATGGTACCTATGATGACCATCCAGGCCAGCCTCTTATATGGGTCCTCATCTATCCCATTCCTGAAATTGCCTCCGGGAATATCTGTAAGACTTGAGATGAATGACCTTATCATGTGGACTATGTCACTCCAGAAGTAGGTGACAACAGCCACCAGGGTTCCCACATGGAGCAGGGTGTCAAATGCAAGGCTGGATTTAACACCCATTATTTCAGGTACGAGCACAAGGTGACCTGAGCTGCTTACTGGTAGGAACTCTGTGAGCCCCTGAACAATTCCGATTATTATTGCCTGAAGAACATCCATGGAAATCACTTATAACTTTTAACTTATAACTTCCAAGTTTTCACTTATAATGCTGAAATACTAGAGGTAGGTTAACCAGCCGAAGCTGTCCTCTGATTCGGCCCTGATTATCCTGAAGAACTCATTCTGCAGCATCTCTGTCACAGGCCCCCGTCGACCTGAACCTATCTCTATACCATCAACGGACCTCACAGGGGTTATCTCTGCGGCTGTACCTGTGAAGAAGATTTCATCTGCAAGGTAAAGCATCTCCCTTGTAATAGGTTCTTCACGGACAGGGACACCCTCAGCCCTGGCTATCTTCATCACAGAATCCCTTGTTATCCCCTTAAGGAGGGATGAGGATACAGGTGGGGTCTGAAGTTCACCGTCAGTTACGATGAATATGTTCTCGCCACTGCCCTCACTGACATAGCCATGGTAGTCCAGCATTATTGCCTCGTCATAGCCATGTCTAACAGCCTCCATCTTGGCCAGCTGGGAGTTCAGATAGTTTCCACCGGCCTTTGCAAGGTTTGGCATGGTGTTTGGGGCCATCCTCCGCCAGGTTGAAACACCCACATCAACACCCACCTCAAGGGCCTCTGCCCCCAGGTAGGCCCCCCACTCCCAGGCAGCTATGGCAACCTCAACAGGGCAGTTAACCGGGTTAACGCCCATCTCTCCGTACCCTCTGTAGACAACTGGCCTTATGTAGCACTCATCGAGTCCGTTCTCCCGGACGGTCTCAGTTATTGCATCGCATATCTGCTCCTCTGTGTAGGGGATCTCCATCCTGTATATCTTTGCAGAATCAAAGAGCCTCCTTACATGCTCCCGCAAACGGAAAATGGCGGATCCTTTCCTGTTCCTGTAACACCTTATTCCCTCAAATACTGAGGATCCATAGTGCACGACATGTGAAAGTACATGTATAGTGGCGTCTTCCCAATCAACCATTTCACCGTTGAACCATATCTTTCCACTGGCTTCGCATGACATGAGAATAACCTCAGAATGATATTCACTACCTTAGTTATACTCCAAGGTTTATATATTACCCCCATAACCGGAAAACTTTATATAGGGTAAGAATTTAAAGTCACACTGAGGGCCGGTGGTCTAGGGGTATGATACCTCGCTTACAACGAGGTGGTCACGAGTTCGAATCTCGTCCGGCCCATCTGATTATTGAAGGATCCTGGGGGGCCGGTGGTCTAGGGGTATGATACCTCGCTCACACCGAGGTGGTCACGAGTTCGAATCTCGTCCGGCCCACTGGATTTATTTCATGAATGCAGCAGCTAATTTTCCATGAGTTTCAATGTTTTATCATATTAAAACCCACACCTGAAATTTTTTTCAGAACATTTATCACCGGTGAAAAACATAAAACAAATAGAGTGTCGAATTTCTTTTCTTTGTCGATGCTGAACTGAGGGGGGGTGAGAATGCACAGATTTTTTGTCCTTGCTCTGCTATTCATGGCACTGGGGACTGTGAGTGCCCAGGAAACAGAGGACAATGTACAGATCGCATCGGATCTTGCAGTGGATGCAGAATACCTTGATCTTGATGAAAATATTATAAACAGCGCCTCTGTTGGAGATGAGGTCTTTGAGGGAGTGGCAGTCACAAACAATTTACCATCAACTGCAACCGGAGTGAAGGTCACCATCACAAGGAGCAGCAATTATCCCTTTGAATACCTTGAACATGAGGTATCCTGGGACAATGGGGGCACATGGATCTACAATGATCCATCATACAATCCTTCAACCAGTGAGTGGACTATAGGGAACCTGCCAGCTGGCGCAGTCTATAAACTCGTTGTACACCAGAGGGCCGTGGCAACTGGAACAGCGCAGTTCACTGCAACCATATCGGGTAATCTACCTGATATAAATGTCAGCAATAACCAGGATACGGCAACCATCGACGTTACGGAATCATCTGAAAGGCCTGAACAGGTAACAGGAGCAAAAATGGTTCCCATGCAGGAGACAGGTGCATCCGCAGGATTACTCGTGGCAGGGATATTCATCCTTGGCGCGGGGCTGGTTATCTCAAGAAGATAACCATTTATTTTTTTGGATCAGTCAGCTAATCTTATTATTCAGTTTTAAGTTGCAGAGGTCGCTTATTCAGATTACTAGATCAGTATCAGTATGACAAGGAGGAGGAGAGAACTGAAGAACACTATTGTCCCCTTTATCATTATAACAGCGCCATCATCCTCAACAAGGTAGGGTATACCATAGGAGAGGGCGGCGGCAATCATTATCTTCACGATACCCGTGATGCTTGTCCCCAGGCCCGCGGCAATCTGCAGTATGGTTGCAATCAGGAAGGAAACCGCCACAACGGTTATTATGAGTATGATGGTGTTCTGCAGAAGACCCCTTATGATGGGGGTAATGGGCTGGCGTCTTTCCCTCCTTGATAGAAGTCCCCGCTGGGACCCTGTGTGCCCTGTGTGAAATATGGTTGAGGGGGGACCGTATACCTCAACCTCCTCCTCGTAGTATTCATCCTCTTCCTCTTCTTCTTCAGGGACCTGAATTTTCTTTGAAAACTCCTCAGCAATTTTTATGAGGCCATTTCTGTCTATCAACTTCATGTTTCTCTTGATGGCATAGTTTCTGGCCTGGGATGAGAAATCAGATGTTGTAACAATCACGACTTTGGAGGCCTTCAGGGTCTTTGCAGCCATTTCCATTTCCTTTAAAACGTCCATACCAACCTTCCAGTTTTCATCATAGTTCTTACAGGCCACCACAACCCCTATATCCCCGAGGGTGGTGGGGAGAATACCATATATGTCCACTATGTGCTGGGAGGTTCTGAAATCCTTGTAAACCTTGAAACCAGAATCCTCCATGACTTTGGCGATGAAATCCACGAGTTTCTGCTTCTTCAATTCCTCCACCCTCCGGGGTTAGACTTAATAGAGCTATGTTATAAGATATACTTAAAATTTGATATAAATGCTATTAAAGGATAGAGATGGTTACCGATGAAGATTCTCATAACAAATGATGACGGAGTGAACTCATCCGGGATTCTGGCGGCCAGGAAGGCTGTTGAAAACCTTGGAGAGACCATTATAGTGGCTCCAGCCACCCAGCAGAGTGGCATAGGCCATGCCCTCACCCTCTTTGAACCCATAAGGGTTAGCGAGGTCACACTCAGGGACGGTTCAGAGGCCTACGCGGTTTCAGGGACACCAACAGACGCCGTGATAATAGGGATATTCGAACTGATGGATGAAAAACCTGACCTTGTAATATCCGGCATAAATATGGGGGAAAACCTCGGAAAATCTGAACTTACAACATCAGGGACAATAGGTGCCGCAATGGAGGCTGCGGTTCATGGTGTACCCTCCCTTGCAGTTTCACTCCAGGTGAGGAGGGGGGACATCAAGTTTCATGATGGCCATGTGGATGTGGACTTTTCACTGGCATCTGAGCTGACGGAAAGGGTTGCATCCAGGATACTCAGGAAGGGCTTACCTGATGGTGTTGATTTTCTCAATCTTAACATCCCATCACACCCCTCAGGAAATGATATACGTATCACAAGACTCGGGGACAGGATGTACAATGTCCACATCAAGAAGAGGCTGGATCCAAGGGGGAGGCCCTACTACTGGATTGATGGTGACCCTGCAGGGAGGGACGCCCCTGGAACAGATGTCCATACCTTGAAGGCTGAAAACACTGCAACCCTCACACCGGTATCCCTTGACTGCACCGCGCCCCTTGACTCAATGAGGGAATGGCTTGATTAGTGGCTGGGGATCCTCGATAACTCCCTTTGACCATACATCCACGCTTTTGATCTCTGAATATCTCCTGAGTTCTGGATCTAAGAATTTCTTTTTGTTTTTTTGTTGAGCTGGACGTAATTGGAAGGATTTCTTTTTACTTTGGTCTCCATGAATCTGGTGGAGATCTGGGTGTAAATTCGGAAAAATTTCTTTTAAGAGAAGGTCCAATTTTAAAATAAAAGATTGGAGGACCTTAAAATGGAATACACTATTTTTAACGTGACCCTTCCATTAATAGGGCTTTATATATTAACCTATACGCTTTACAGGAATGGTAGAATACGAAGAAGTTTTCATGTGAACCTCTGGAACCTGATCATACTCATTGCGTTTTTGATATCAGGAATTGGAGGTTTCGTCCTACTTTTTCTTCTGGAGAACGGTATAAGGTTTTCCCTGAACTCACAGCTTCTCTACTGGCATGTGGAGGCTGGCCTGGCACTGGTGGTTGTAACGGTTTTTCACTTCCACTGCTACACAGGCAGCTTAAACAGAATCCTGGGGGTTGGTAGATGAACCTGAGGAAAGGATTTAAGTTTCTGACTGGAATTTTACCCTTCGTAGCTGCAATATCCAATTCTGGCATTTCATGCGCCGCTTCATGTCCCTATGGTCTTGTGAACGACCCCTACCCCGGGCAGTGCCCACGGTTCACGGACCTCAACGGTGACGGCATATGTGACCTCTCACAGACATCAGTCTCAAACGATTACGCAGCATCTGAGGATCGGGAAGCTTCTTCATCTGACCAGAAGGATTCTTCATCCAGTGGTAGCGATGATTACAGTCCACCAGAAACTTCTGAAATCAACAGGACACAGAATCAGGCCCCTGAACATAACGTGAGCGGAGATGTTTCAGGCGGTACCAGTGGAGAGTTCAGCGGCCATGAAACAGATTACCATTTAATACCTGTGAGCCTCATTATGGTGGGGGCGTATCTCCTAACGCTTTACCTCATGCGCAGCGGCTACATAAGGGGTTCAGTGTACAGAAGGCTGTGGAACGTGCTACTGACCGCGGGATATGCCGGGACAGGACTTACAGGCATACTCCTCCTCATATTCATACGCCTTGGTATAAAAACTGCCCTGAATCCATCTGTGACCTACTGGCATGCTGAACTGGCAATTCTGATGGTTATAGGTACCCTGATACATGCCCAAATCTACTGGAAGCCGTTAAAGGGCATGTTCAGACAGCTGGTGAGGGGCGCATCCTGATGGTGAAGCAAATCACCACTGCAGGATCCTGACGGACTTCAGAATTCCCACCCCCACCATTAAAATTTAGGCATCATGTGTGGACTCTCATGTATTCAAAGGTAAATCACTGGATGGATCAGTGCCAAAAAATTATCCATGGTTATCCCCATAGGTATAAGCGTGGTTCCATGAAGAGGCTCCTGTGGTGGCTTATTGCAGCGACACGTGGGGGGGTGAACCGTGCAAGGATAATCCGAATGCTGCATGAGAGGCCATACAACACCAACCAGCTGGCAGAGGCCCTTGAACTGGATTATAAGACTGTTCAGCATCACTTAAGTGTTCTTGAGAAGAATAAAATCATAGTATCGTCAGGTGAGAGGTACGGAAAGATGTACTTTCTTTCAGATGCAATGGAGGAGAATTACGACTTATTTGAGGATATACTGGATAGGATGCAGGGGGTTGATGTATGAGAGAAGTTCATGACCGTAATTTCATGGCAGATCCCGGGCTCACATTCCTGGCGGTTGTGGTTGGGATTCTGAATGTGTTCGTCCTCCTCATCCTTCTTGGGGTCTATGTTTCAAGCTACAGGAAGATCCGGTCCAGTTTCACACTGGGACTTATCGGGTTTTCGCTGCTCCTGCTCCTGCAGAACATCATATTCATAATTTTCATGCTGACACGGGAGGGCTTCAGGGGACATGGACTGGGATTTCCTGTTCTCAGTGTTAACCTCTGCCAGCTTGGCGCGCTTCTGGTTCTCCTCAGGATAACCTGGGAGTAGCCCTGCACTTTAACTGAAGGATGAGGATATGTGAAGTATATATAGGCGAATCATTATAGCATTACTAAATCTTTAAGGGGATTCTGATGAAAGGCGATGATAAGGAGTTCAGGGTTAACAAGCAGTTCCTGAAGTTTAAAAACAGGAATGTTCTTCTAACACTTAAAAACAATGAAGAGGCAAGGGGAAAACTCATATCAATAGATAATTACCTCAACACAGTTCTTCAGACTGAGGATGGCATCAGGTTCATTAAGGGAACCAAGATAGCGTTCATTGCAATGGAATAATTAAATATCAACCTCTATCCCAAGAATATCTCTTTTACCCCCGTGTATATCACGCGCTATCTGGGCACTTCCCATGGAACCGGAGGTTGCATCCAGCCTCTTCACAGGGGCCAGTTCATTCACCATAGCTGCAAGTTTTCCGTGGAAATCGTAGGGTTCCCTCATGGCACCCATGGATCCGGTGAGAACGATTCCATCAAGACGCTCTGAGATGCCTGCAAGCCCCCATATCTCCATGGCTATAGTCATTATCATGGTCTCAAGTGCAAGGGCCGCTTCCCTCCTTCCCTCAAGGTACATATCAAGGAGTTCATCCCTTGCACGGGATACCCTCGTATCTATGCCGGCTATCTTAACAGCCCCGGCATGTGAAAAACACTCGTTGGCTGTTTTTTCACTATCATCTATTTTCCTGAGCATTTCAAGGTCAAGGGGCCCATGTATAACCCCCATGGCACCTATACAGGCATCCATAGCACCTCTTATCTTCCCGTCCTGTATGAGCATGGTTACCGTATTGGAACTTATATCGGAGACTATCATGTTCTCCCAGCCGGTCTCCAGGTATGCATTGTAGCATATGCTCACCTTCTCGGGACTTGCGTGGTGGGAGTAGGCTGCCCGGAACCTCTCATCAAGACAGGGGGTGTTGCGGTGAAGGCCAGGTATCAGTACGGTGGGTATTCCCGAGGACTCTATTTCACTGTAAACGGCTGTCCCGCCACCTGTGACCTTACCGGCCCCTCCAATGGAGATGATACCCCTGTTCTTCACCCGATCAATGGGCTTTATCCTGTTTATACCATCACCCATTGCATAGGTTATTGCCATGAGTTCTATCTCTTCAGGGGATACCCTTCCTTCAAGCTCCTCAAGGGCGGAAACCCTGCCCGCCGAGAGCTCCTCCCTCCCTATCTTGAAGTGCTCGACCTCATCCCCAAGGATTGTGAAGGACACTCCTGTTGTCCCATGGTCCATACCCACAAATACCAAGCCAATCACCTTTTAAAAGAAAAAATATGGGATTTATCGGCGGAGTTTATTTTTCAAGGCCACAGAGTTTTCTGAGCTTTGAGCCCACCTTCTCTATCTCCAGCTCGCCCTCAAGGGCCCTCATCCTTTTAAGCATCGGGGCACCGGCCCTGTTTTCAAGGGCCCATTCCTTGGCGAATTTACCGTTCTGGATCTCCTCCAGTATCTTCTGCATTTCCTTCTCTGTTTCCTCTGTTATAACCCTCTTCCTCCTTGTAAGGCCCCCGAACTCGGCGGTGTTACTCACATTGTGCCACATTCCCTGGAATCCCCGCTCATAGATGAGGTCCACTATCAGTTTGAGTTCATGGCATGTCTCAAAGTAGGCGATCTCCGGCTGATACCCGGCCTTCACAAGGGTCCTGAATGCGGTGTTTATGAGTTCTGTTACGCCACCACAGAGCACGGCCTGTTCACCAAAGAGGTCGGTCTCTGTTTCCTCCTTAAAGGTGGTCTCAAGGACACCTGCACGTGCAAGTCCGCATGCCTTTGCCATTGCAAGGGCCTGTTCAAGGGCGTCTCCTGTTGCATCCACCTCAACAGCCACAAGACCAGGTATGCCGAAACCCTCAAGGTAGGTTCTCCTCACCATTGCACCGGGACCCTTAGGGGCCACCATGGTGACGTTTACCCCTTCAGGGGCCCTTATGTAGCCGTAGTGTATGTTGTAGCCATGTGAGAAGGATATTGTGTTGCCCTCCCTGAGATAGGGTTTTATGGACTGCTCGAATACTGTTTCCTGTATCTCGTCGGGTATGAGTATGTGTACGATGTCGGCCTCCCTTGAGGCGTCTTCAACTGTCATTACGTTCATACCATCATCATGGGCCTTCTTCCAGGATGCTCCGCCCCTTCTGAGCCCAACTATAACATCAAGTCCGCTGTCGGCCATGTTCCTGGCCTGGGCTTCTCCCTGACTGCCGTAACCTATGACGGCTATCTTCTTATCTGCCAGTATCTCCATGTCAATGTCATTTTCATAGTAGATCTTCATGAAAAACCTCCTCATCTCTAATTAACAGGATCATTAAAAATAAAATTTGTGTTCATCTGGATTCAGATGGTTCTGCCACCACGGGACATTGCAGTCGGCCCGGTCCTTGCAAGTTCCTTGATTCCAAAGACCCTCAGGAGCTCAAGGAAGGCGTCTATCTTCTCTGAGTCCCCGGTGACCTCAACTGTAAGCGCCTCACTGCTCACGTCCACTATCCTCCCCCTGAAGATGTTGGTGTACTGTATTATCTCTGACCTCTCCTTCTCTGATGGGGCGTGTACCTTAACCATGCATAGCTCCCTCTTAACGGTGGATGATGGTTCAAGGTCACGGACCTTTATAACGTCTATCAGCTTATTGAGCTGCTTGGTTATCTGTTCAAGCACACGGTCGTCGCCCCTGGCTATTATGGTCATCCTGGCGATTCCAGGGGTTTCGGATTCCCCTACAGTGATGCTTTCGATGTTGAATCCACGCCTTGTGAACAGTCCTGCAACCCTCTGAAGGACACCGGGTCTGTGCTCAACAAGGGCACTGATGATGTGTGTATCTGCTTTCATCTTAATCACCGTCCGCCTTCACTCCAGAGTATCTTATTTCCTGGGGATCCTCCCTTTCAACCCTGTACTCCCCCACTATTTCGGTGAGACCGCAACCTGGTGGGACCATTGGGAGTATCTCCTCTGGGTCTATAACTATATCCAGCAGGGCAGGTTCACCTGATCTTATGGCCCTTGAAAGGGCTTCAGATGTTTCACCCGGTTTTTCGACCCTTTCAGCATCGATTCCGAATGATTCAGCCAGTTTAACAAAATCCGGGACCTCACCGAGGTGTGTATGGGACATCCTCTCATCATAGAAGAGGCGCTGCCACTGGGCAACCATACCAAGGTGGCGGTTGTCCATGACACATATCACAACGGGTATGTCATATTCCCTTATGGTTGCAAGGTCCTGGCAGACCATCAGGAATCCGCCGTCGCCACAGACAGCCACAACATCATTCTCTGGAAGAGCAACCTTTGCCCCTATGGCTGCAGGAAAACCGAAACCCATGGTCCCAAGGCCACCTGATGATATGAATTTTCTGGGGGCCCTTGATGTGTAGAAGTGGGCCATCCACATCTGGTTCTGTCCAACGTCTGTTGTAACAACTGTCTCATCATCCAGGACCTGGCTTATCTCCTTTATAACCTGCTGGGGTTTCAGAGGCACATCATCATAACTCATTCTTGGCATGCAGTCCGTCCTGAACTTCTGAACTCCCCTCAGCCACTCATCATCCCTTTCACCGTGTTTTTTGAGTTTTTCTATAAGCTCCCTAAGGACATTCCTGGCGTCACCCACGATGGGGACATCAACGGCCACGTTTTTACCTATCTCGGCCGGGTCGATGTCCACGTGTATTATTCTGGCATTGGGGGCGAATTCTGCAACATTACCTGTTGTACGGTCTGAGAATCTGCATCCAACCGCTATGAGGCAGTCACACTCATCCACTGTTAGGTTTGCAACCTTGCGGCCGTGCATACCCAGCATACCCATGGCTGAAGGATGGTCCTCAGGGAAAGAACCCTTACCGAGGAGTGTGGTGGTCACAGGAGCCTTTATGAGTTCTGATAACTCCATGATCTCCTTTGAGGCACCTGATATTATCACCCCACCACCAGCAAGTATAACGGGCTTTTCTGATCTCCTTATAAGCTCTGCAGCCCTCTTTATCTGGAGCGGGTGGCCCCGGAGGGTTGGCCTGTAGCCCTGAAGGTCCAGCTCATCAAGGGGGTCCTGGACCTCCTGTTCCTGTATGTCCTTTGGAAGGTCTATGACAACGGGGCCAGGGCGTCCTGTCTTTGCTATGTGAAAACTTGCCCTTAACATTGCAGGGATTTCACTTGCATCCGCTGGCTGGAAGCTGTGCTTTGTGATGGGCATGGTTATGCCTATCATGTCCACCTCCTGGAAGGCATCATTCCCGATGAGGTGGGTGGGGACCTGACCTGCAATTGCAACTATGGGTGAGGAGTCCATGTAGGCTGTTGCGATACCTGTTACAAGGTTTGTGGCCCCTGGACCTGAGGTTGCTATGCAGACCCCCACCCTGCCTGAGGCCCTTGCATATCCATCTGCGGCGTGGGCTGCGCACTGCTCATGTCTTACAAGGATGTGTTTGAGTTCGGAATCATAGAGCATGTCATAGAGTGGCAGTAACTGTCCACCGGGGTATCCGAATACGGTGTCTGCTCCCTGATCCAGAAGTGATCTGATTATTGCCTGGCCACCTTTCATTGGAAACACCTTGAAAATCTATCATTATTATTAATGACATATTTCTTATAAATACATAATAAAGGTAAGTGGTAAGGTTATATAAAACAATAGGGAGATTTAAGTTTATCAATTTCAGGGAGGATTATCCGATGAAAATACTTGTTGTGGGAACAGGAGCAAGGGAACATGCCATATGCAGTGCACTGGCAGATGAGGCAACGATATACTCTGTGATGGGTAACAGGAACCCCGGCATATCAAGGCTTGCCAGTGAATTCATGGTTGCTCCTGAGGTTGACACAGAAAGGGTGGTCAATTTCGCATCCAGTAAGGGCGTTGATATGGCATTCATAGGTCCTGAGGCACCCCTTGAGGCAGGGCTGGTCAATGCCCTTGAGGAAGCAGGCATACCATCGGTGGGGCCCACCAGGGAGGCTGCCAGAATTGAGACAGACAAGTCATTCATGCGCAGACTCTTTGAAAGTTACAGTATCCCCGGCTCAATAACCTACCGTGTCTTCGATGACAGAGATGAACTCAGGGAATTCATGGATGACTTTGAGGGCGAGGCTGTGGTAAAGCCGGTGGGACTCACAGGCGGAAAGGGTGTTAAGATAGTCGGTGAACACCTCCAGGACAACTCAGAGGCAATCGAATACGCATGCGAGGTAATAGATAATCGTATAGGTGGCCATGCAAGCGTTGTTATAGAGGAAAGGGTTGTTGGGGAGGAATTCACTGTCCAGGCCTTTTCTGACGGCGATCGTATCGTACCAATGCCCGCAGTACAGGACCACCCCCACGCATATGAGGGTGACCAGGGCCCAATAACAGGAGGGATGGGTTCCTACTCAGACTCAGATGGTCTTTTACCGTTCCTGACACAGAAGGACTATGATGAAGCAGTTGAGATAATGCAGAAGACAATCGATGCAATTAAAAGTGAGACAGGGCCCTATAAGGGAGTTCTTTATGGACAGTTCATGCTTACAGCCGGCGGACCGAAACTCATAGAGTACAATGCACGTTTCGGGGACCCTGAGGCAATGAATGTACTCCCACTACTTGAGTCCAGCATGCTTGAGATCTGTGAGGGAATCGTGGACGGAAACCTCAGCGGGGCAAGGTTCAGGAACCTTGCAACGGTATGCAAGTACCTTGTACCTGAGGGCTACCCTGATAAGGGGGTTGCAGGCTCTGAAATAAGGGTTGAAGAGGATAAGATAGAGGACATGGGGGTTATAACGTACTATGCAGCGGTTAACCAGGAGAACAGCACCATATACACCTCTTCATCCAGGGCACTTGCACTGGTGGCCCTTGCAGAGGACATATACTCTGCAGAGGAGCTCTGTGAGAACGCCACAGGATACGTGAAGGGAAAACTCTACCACCGGAGAGATATAGGTACCAGGGAGCTTGTCGAGAAGAGGGTGAAGCACATGGAGGACCTCCGGTCCTGAGGAGTTGGGCAGATGAGGCATCTTCTATCTGTATGTGACATGGACGACGTGGTGGCACTCCTTGACCTTGCAGATGACTACAAGGGAGGGGAAATCACAGGGAAGGTCCTTGAGGGTAAGACCCTTGCAATGATCTTTGAGAAATCATCAACAAGGACCAGGGTCTCCTTTGAGGTTGGAGCATCCCAGCTGGGTGCACAGCCCCTCTATCTATCAGCATCGGACCTGCAGCTTGGAAGGGGGGAGCCAATAGCAGACACTGCAAGGACCCTCAGCAGATACGTTGATGGGATCATGATAAGGGCCATAAGGCACTCAGACGTGGTTGAACTTGCATCAGAGTCTTCTGTCCCTGTTATAAATGGCCTTACGGATCTTGAACACCCATGCCAGGCGCTGGCTGACATGCAGACTGTAAGGGAGAAACTGGGGGACTTCAGTGGTAGACTGGTATTTGTGGGTGATGGTAACAACGTCTGCAACTCACTGCTCCTCATAACAGCAATGCTGGGGATGGACATGGACGTTGCCTGCCCAGGAGGCTATGAACCCGACCCAGAAATCACTGGAATGGCAGAGAAAATCGCCAGAAAAAGTGGTTCGGAGATAAGGGTGCTCCATGATCCAAGGGAAGCTGTTGATGGCGCGGATGTTGTCTACACCGATGTCTGGGTCAGTATGGGCTATGAGGAAGAGGCGGATGAACGCCTCAGGGTATTCAGGCCTTACCAGGTGAACTCAGAGCTCATGAAACTCGCATCCCCTGATGCCATATTCATGCACTGTCTTCCTGCTGTGAGGGGGCAGGAGACAACCTCTGAGGTCATCGACGGGCCGCAGTCAGTTGTCTGGGATCAGGCAGAGAACAGGCTACATGCACAGAAGGCGATAATGCACTGGCTCATGGGATGATTGAGGGTGTTGCCTGTGATGGACTGCTCAGGCAGTTATGAACTGGAGTCCAAGGAGGGCCTCTCTGTTCATAGCATCCTTCTTTTATCCAACGCCGACTGAATGCCAGACTTCAATACATTGTGGGGCACCCAGCAATTTTTCTGAATACCAGTTAACCAAAAATTAAATTTACATGGTCTCCGGGGCATGTATACCCAGAAGACCCAGGGCATTCCTGATTACGATTCTAACAGAATCAACGAGCCTCAGCCTTGCACCCTCAAATTCAGACCCTATGACAGGTGTGGATCTGTAGAAACTGTTGAAGGCATTTGCAAGGTCCTGCACGTACTGCGCCACAGGGTGAACCCTCCTTGCCATGGCGGCCTCCTCAACAACCACAGGGAAACGGGCAAGGAGACGCACAAGTTCCCTTTCGTCTTCTTCAGGTTTCCAGGCGTCTTCGATGTCCTCATCACCATTGAAGGATGCCTTCTTGAGGAGCTTGCACGCCCTTGCATGGGCGTACTGTATTGATGCACAGCCACGTTCAAAGCTGAGGGCCTCATCCCACCTGAACACAATGTGCTTCTCGGGGGAAAGGCGTCCTATATAGTACCTTATGGCCCCGTTGCCGATGGCCTCGGCGATTTCATCTGCAACGTCATCTGGAAGTTCTCTCCTTTTTTTAACCTCCTCAAGGGCCCTTTTATGGGCCTCATCCATCAGTTCATCCACCGATATGAAGACACCCCTCCTGGTGGACATTGAGCCCTCGGGGAGTGTTATGAACTCATAGAATATGACCTCTGGTTTCTTACCACCCAGGAGATCCACGGCGATTCCCACCTGCTCTGCTGCAAGTTTATGGTCTGATCCAAGGACGTCGATGAGAATATCCCCTTCACGGGATTTCTGGAGATGGTAGGCTATGTCCCTTGTTGAGTAGAGGGAGGTTCCATCTGAACGGGTTAGCACAAGTTCCTTTTCAATGCCGAAATCCTCAAGGTCAAGGTAGAGGACCTCATTTTCCCTGGTGAGTCCAGTTTTTCTGAGGGATTCTATAACCTCACCAACCGTCCCATCCCTCACCAGTTCCCCCTCCCACACGAACCTGTCGTGGTGGACATGGAGCCTCTGCATGGTCTCCTTCATCCCATCCAGGCAGTACTTCACAACCTCCCTGAAGGTGTCCTCGTTCTCACCGGCCTCGTATTTCCTCAGGAGTTCATCCACCTCGTCCTTTATACCAGGATCCTCCCTGAGTTTCTGGTTAACCTCAAGGTAGAGCCTTCCAACCCGGTGATCCCTCTTATCCCCGGGGTAGTCATCCAGGTTTTTCTGTAGGTTCAGGAGGCCCCAGACTATCATGGCTATCTGGCGCCCCATGTCATTGACATAGTACTGGGTTTCAACCTGGTATCCTGCCTTTCTGAGTATCCTTGCAAGCGAATCCCCTATGATGGCATTCCTTATATGCCCTATGTGCAGCGGACCGTTGGGGTTTGCAGAGGTGTGCTCAAGGATTATCATCTCACCCCTCTCTGGATGGGACCCGTAGTCGTCATCCATGATTTCAAGGAGTTTCCCTGAGAGCTTCCCATAGTCAACAAAGAAGTTTATGTAGGGCCCCTTTGATTCAACGGCCTCAAAGATCTCAGGAGTTTCAATCACTGACATTATATCTGAGGTTATCTCCATTGGCGGCCTTTTGAGTTCACCTGCAAGTTCAAAGGCCACAGTGGATGCAAGATCACCCAGCTGGGGGTTTGGTGGTTCCTCCAGTTTTATCTCTGATGGTACCGGTAGCTGTAGCTTCTCAAGCGCTTCAATTATTGAATCCCTTGCTCTGTTTTCAATGTATCTGAACAACTTCCTCACCTGCCTTCAGAGTCCCTTAAGCCAGAGTGTTATGTAGCCCACCTTGGGTATCATTAGTGGATTTGAACCCACAGTTATGACCCTCGCCTCAACCTGTGATGGGTACACAGGTGCAGGGTCAGGTGATGGGTTGTTGTCACCCTTTGTGATGTAGTATTTTTCACCTGATTTATCCTTTTCAACGGCTATAACCCTGTGTATGACCGGTTCAGGGAACCATGTGGCGTCATAGATTATTATGTCACCCTTCTGTACGTTTTCAGGGTTCAGTTCCTTTATTCCGAAAAAGTTGCTCTTTTCGATTATCACTATGTCTCCCCTGTAGAAGACGGGCTCCATGCTTCCTGATACAACCACGTTCATGTGCTGTGATGCAACAACAGCAAGTAAGAGGAGGAGAATGTATGCTGCTGCCTCAAGCAATTCCCTCTTATCGTCACTCATACTTACACCTATCTTAGAATGGCACCTGTATCTGCTGAACCTGCGAGTTTCCTGTAGCGTGCAAGCCATCCCTTAACGTGGCGTTCCGGTTTTTCTGCAGATTCAATCCTTCTTCTGATCTCATCTTCTGCCAGATCAACCTCAAGTTTTCTTGAGGGTATATCTATCCTTATTGTGTCCCCATCCCTCACAGCTGCTATGGGTCCATCCTCCATTGCCTCAGGGGATACGTGACCCACGCATGGCCCCCTGGTACCGCCTGAGAACCTTCCATCGGTTATGAGGGCCACCCTTTCAAGCCCCATACCTGCAATTGCAGAGGTTGGGTTCAGCATCTCCCTCATCCCAGGGCCGCCCTTGGGTCCCTCGTATCTTATGACGATAACATCTCCCTCGGCTATCTCCCCACCGAATATTGCCTCAACACATTCGTCTTCACTTTCAAATACCCTGGCTGGACCCTCATGGACCAGCATATCTTCTGCAACGGCTCCCTGCTTCACCACGGAGCCCCGGGGTGCCAGGTTACCCCTGAGTATGGCGAGGCCACCCTCATGGTGGACCGGGTCATCCAGGGGCCTTATAACCGTGGCGTCCCTCACCCTGGCATCTTTCATGTTCTCAGCGACGGTTTTTCCTGTGCAGGTGATGCAGCTGGTGTTGAGGTGATCCCTGAGGGTTTTCATGACAGCCTGTATTCCCCCTGCCCTATCAAGGTCTATCATCATATGCTCACCTGCCGGTGATATTGATGCTATGTGGGGTATTCTACGGCTCAGCTCATCAAAGACGTCAAGGTCGATGCCAAGGCCCTCTATCTCAGCTGCTATGGCCGGGATGTGGAGTGCACTGTTGGTTGAACCCCCAAGTGCAAGGTCCACCATCACCGCGTTCTCAAATGCCTCCCTGCTCATTATATCTGTGGGTTTGAGGTTTTCATTCACCATTTCCACTATCCTGTGGCCTGAGAGCCTTGCAATCTGTCTCTTTTTTGAGCTTACAGCATGGGCGGTTGCGCATCCAGAGAGGCTCATACCCAGGGCCTCTGTGAGGCAGGCCATGGTGTTGGCTGTGAAGAGTCCGGCACATGAACCTGGACCTGGACAGGCGCATCTTTCGAGTTCGGCGAGTTCATCCTCACTCATTTCACCTGCACTCACTGCGCCTACACCTTCGTATACATTTATGAGGTCAACCTTCATTCCCTGGAACTCTCCGGGTAGCATGGGGCCGCCGGTGACCACTATTGATGGTATGTCAAGTCTTGCAGCGGCCATCAGCATACCAGGGACTATCTTGTCACAGGTTGGGAGAAGGACAAGTCCGTCAAGGGCGTGGGCCATTGCCATGCTCTCCACGGTATCTGCGACTATCTCCCTTGATGCGAGGGAGTACTTCATGCCCTCATGGTTCATGGCTATCCCGTCGCATATGGCCATGGTGTTGAATTCAAATGCAACTCCACCTGCAGCGTTGATTCCAGCCCTGACCTCATCTGCAAGTTCTCGAAGGTGGAGGTGGCCTGGCACGATATCCGTGTAACTGTTGGCTATCCCTATGAATGGCTTTTCAAAGTCCCGGTCTGTCAGGCCACATGCCCTGAGGAGGGAGCGGTGGGGCGCCCTCTGTATTCCCCTTTTTATGGTATCACTTTTCATGGAATCACCGTTATTATCATCACCCTGATTATTATTAATTATCATGGAATAAATAATATTAATTTAACTGTCATATATTATAACATGGATTTCCCGGTAATTAAGTTTTTGATAGCCCTTGCCATAGGGGCCCTGGTGGGTATTGAGAGGGAGAGGCGGACCCAGGGGACTGAATTTGCGGGTATAAGGACCTTCATCCTGATATCACTCATGGGGGCCCTTTCAGCGTATCTATCAGGGATTTTCCCTCTGATGCTTCCTCTTGCCTTTCTGGGGCTGGTTGCCATAGTATCCGCAAGTTACATTGTGAGCACGAGGGATGATGGGGATATCGGGATAACAGGGGAGGTCGCAGCTTTTATAACCTTCATGCTTGGGGCCATGTGTTTTTCAGGTGATTACAGACTTGCAGCAATGCTTGCCATCATTGTAACGGCGCTCCTTGCCCTCAAAAGGTACATTCACATTGCCGTAAGGAGGATAAGTGAGAGGGAGATGATAGATACAATAAAATTCCTCGTAATAGCCTTTGTGGTTCTCCCTCTTCTTCCGGATACATCACTTGGCCCGTGGGGGGTTTTCAACCCCTATCAGGTCTGGCTGATGGTTGTTTTCATATCAGCCATAAGCTATGCAGGTTACATTGCCATGAAGATAGCAGGGCCAGACAGGGGCCTTAGCGCCACCGGAATAATAGGGGGGCTTGTATCAAGTACAGCTGTGGTTACGGCAATGGCGGGGCGTGTGAGGGAATCTGGTGATCTCATGATGCCAGCGGTGTTTGCGGCGGTTGTTTCAAGTTCAATGATGTTTTTCAGAATCCTGCTGGAGGTCTCCGTTATAAACCCCTCACTGATGGGGTACGTTGCACCCCCAATGCTTGCCATGGGGGTAACCGGGATGGCCCTGGGTGTTCTGTTCATCAGGTCACCATCGAAGATTGATCAGGATATTAAAATTCAAAACCCATTCTCTGTTAAGCCTGCAATCATATTCGGGGCGATTTTCCTGGCAATTCTGTTCCTATCCAAGGCAGCGAACGTCTACCTTGGTCGTGGGGGTGTCCTGGCAGCGGCTGTGATTTCTGGGGTTGCTGATGTTGATGCAATAACTGTGAGCATGTCTTTACTGGCAGCAGGTGGTTCTGTAAGTTCATCAACAGCTGCAGCTGCCATAACCCTCGCTGGAGTCTCAAACACAATTATAAAGGGCGGAATAGCCTTTGCACTCGGCACAAAAATGTTCGGGAAAAGGGTGGGGACCCTCTTCCTTGTCATTGTGCTCACAGGTCTCGTGGCGGTTGGCCTTATGGGGATCTAGTTATTTTTGATTTGTCAGGCTTGATGGTGTTGACGCCCCTTCTTAATTTGAATCCAGCACACACTCATGACCTTATCATGGTGAGGAGCATCTTGAAGGGTTCCACCGCCATCACCGCATGGGGCTCATTGGCCGGCATTATTATCATCTCCCCTGCGGCCACACGGTTCTTCTCTCCACTTATTGTAATTTCCGCCTCACCCTCAATCACCTGGACCATGGCATCAAAGGGCGCAGTGTGTTCACTGAGACCCTGACCCCCGTCAAAGGCAAAGAGGGTCACGGTACCGGTGTCCTTTCTGATGATCTCCCTGCTCACCACTGAATCGTCCTGGTAGTCAATCAGTTCATTCAGTTTCAGAACCTTTCCCTTAATCTCCATTTGTTCATCACCCCATCATTTTCTTTATATCCTCTTCAGGGTCACCTATTGGTGTGAGTTCATATTTATCAACGAGCACATTTATGATGTCATCGTTGGCCCATCCAGGCAGTATGGGACCTATGTACATGCCCCTGAGGTTAAGTGATAGGAGGCTCCAGAGTATTGCAGCGGCCTTCTGCTCCATCCAGCTGAGGACTATGCTGAGGGGCAGCTCATTCACGTCCATACTGAAGAGGTTGCTCAGTGCCTCCACAAGCTCCACTGCCACTATGGAGTCGTTGCACTGGCCCAGGTCTATTAGCCGGGGAATTCCATCTATGTCACCCAGATCCATTGAGTTGAAACGGTACTTGCCGCAGGCCAGTGTGAGAACCACGGTATCCTCAGGGAGCTTCCTCACAAATTCGGTGTAGTACTTTGCCTGTGGCAGGGGTGAATCACAGCCACCAACAAGGAAGAACCTCCTGATTTTACCCTCCTCCACCAGTTCCTTTATTTTATCTGCAAGTGAGAGGATTGTTGAGAGCCCAAACCCTGTTGTTAGTGTCGCGGAGTCCTCCTCTTTAAGGGGTGGAAGCTCAAGGGCCCTCTCTATCACCGGGCTGAAGTCGTAGCCATCCACATGTTCAACCCCCGGGAGCCGGGCAACACCACAGGTGAACATCCTATCCCTGTAGCTGTCACGTGGAAGGAGCACACAGTTTGAGGTTCCAAGCACCGCGGCGCTGTAGCGTGAGAAGGTCTCCCTCTGGTCGAACCAGGGGCCGCCGAGCTGCCCGGCAAGGTGCGGGTACTTCCTGAGGCCAGGGTAACCATGGGCTGGGAGCAGCTCCGAGTGTGTGTACACATTCACACCGGAACCCTCAGTCTGCTTGAGCAGCTCTTCAAGCGCCTTCAGGCTGTGGCCTGTTGCTATTATGGCGGGACCATCAAGGGCCCCAACCCTAACCTCTGCGGGTTCAGGTTCCCCGTAGGTATCCATGTGGGCCTTCTTGAGGAGCTTCATGGTCCTGAGGTTCATCTCACCAGCCTCAAGGGCTAGGCTTACGAATTCCTCTGCATCGAAGTTCACGTTGGTGAGTGTTGAGTAGAATCCCCTCTCAAGGAAGGCATCCACAACTTCATCGGTGTATCCGAGTTCCCGGGCATGGTAGAGGTAAGCCGAGATACCCTTAATTGCAAATAGAAGGTTGTCCTGGAGTCTTGCCACGGTTGCTTCCTTTCCACAGACTCCCTTTACTGTGCAGGCCTTTCCACGGACGGTCTGGGAGCACTGGTAGCAGAACATGTCTATATCCTCTGGTCGCACGTGTTTTATTTCACCCTTGAGGGGTTCGAACTGGTCCTTCCCCACATTGCAGACCGGGCAGAGCCAGTCCTCTGGAAGTTCCTCGAAGGGCGTCCCTGGTTTTATACCTGATCTGGGGTCACCCACATCGGGGTCGTATATGTAGTCACATACCTTGCAGCGGTACTTCATTTCAATCACCATATTAAAAACTGACAGCAAATTATATATAATTTTTGTCACTATTTGAGTATAAAATGTAACAAAAAAGGTGTCTGGATGGAACGGAAGGTAATGAAGGCACTTAAACTCATGGGACTTACGGACTATCAGGCGGCTGCATACACTGCAATGGTGTCACTGGTATCTGCGGGGGCATCGGAGGCCGCCAAGGCATCGGGAATCCCAAGGTCAAGGATCTATGAGGTACTGAGGCAGCTTTCAGACAGGGGATTTGTGGAGGTGGAGCGCGGCAAACCCCTCAGGTATCATGTGGTTCCCCCTGCAGAGGTTTTCAGGAGGGAGAAGAGGAGAATAATGAAGGAACTGGATGAGGCCATGCACCAGCTCAGGCGAACCTACGAGGACCAGGTTGCGAGGGTACCGGCCCCGGTATGGCTCATACACGGACAGGAGAAGATAATGAAGAAGGAACTCGAGATAATATCAAGGACAAGGTCCGAACTCAAAATGAGGATGGGTTTCATATTCAGGGGTGAGCTGAGGGAGCTGCGCCCCGCAATTGAGAGGATAGTGGATAGAGGTGCTGATGTAAGGATAATGGCCCCGGAGGACCTTGATCTCCCATGTGAGGTGAGGGTCGTGAGCATGCCGCCTGTCCGGATGTTTGTGAGGGATTCGGGGGAGATGATGTGGATATTCTCCAGGTTCACACCTGAGGGGTCCCCGATACCTGAGACTGCAATGGGTATATGGAACCAGTACCCTGAGATAGCAGAGAACTATTCAAGGATATTTGACAGCATATGGTACGGGAAATCCAATGGGGGCACCGGAGGTATCTAACCACAACACCTATTACAGCAATCTGCATGTCTTCAGAACAGACTCAGAGGATATGCAGTATTGCGGAGTTTTATCACTGTTGCCATAGGCAATATTTAAAAACCTCCGCCTTAAAACAATAACATTATATTATTCTTACAAGGTGATGGCATGAGGATACTGTTAATTCACTCTGATTACCTGGAATACGAGACAAAGAACAAAACAGGGATAGCGGAGGAAATACCTGAAGATAAAATGAAGGGACACTTCACCGAGTCCCTTGTGGTCTTCACAGCGGTGGAGGCTGAGGATGAGGAGAACCCGGATTCAGTCATTGAAAATGCGGTAAATGAAATAGTAAGGGTTTTTGGCGACGTTAAGGCTGATAATGTGGTTATATATCCATATGCGCACCTCAGCTCCTCACTGAGCTCCCCAAAGACAGCCCGCAGGGTTCTTGAGGGAATGGAGGAGGCACTGAGGGAGCGGGGACTTGAGGTCTCAAGGGTCCCCTTCGGCTGGTACAAGGCGTTCAGAATATCCTGCAAGGGCCACCCGCTATCGGAGCTCTCAAGGACCATAAGGCCGGAGCCCCTCAAAGAGGAGGAGGAATCAGAGGAATCAGAGTGGTTCATACTCCATAGGGGCCAGAAAATCAGACCGGAGGAATTCGACTTCACCAGCAGGGACCTTGAAAACCTTGTGAAGTATGAACTGGGTGAGCTTGAATCATCCGGCGAGGAGCCACCACACGTTAGACTCATGAGGGAGAAGGGCCTGGCGGATTATGAGCCATCAGCCGATGTGGGACACCTCAGATGGTACCCCCGGGGAAGGCTGATAAGGGATCTTCTTGCAGACTACGTTTACATGCTCGTAACCAGTGAGGGGGCCATGCCGGTTGAGACCCCCATAATGTATGACCTTGAGGACGAGGCCATCAGGGTCCATGCAGAGAAGTTCGGTGAAAGGCAGTACAGAATGAAGAACAAGAAGGAACTCATGCTGCGATACGCATGCTGCTTTGGGGCCTTCAGGATACTCTCAGATTCCTTCCTCACATGGAAGAATCTCCCCGCCTCAATATATGAGCTCTCCACCTACAGCTTCAGGCTTGAGAAGAAGGGTGAGGTGGTTGGCCTCAAAAGGCTCAGGGGCTTTACAATGCCCGACCTTCACACTGTATGCGCCGACCTTGAACAGGCCCTCACCGAGTTTGCAGGGCAGGTGGAGATGTGCATGAAGACCGGTGAGGACCTCCAGGTGAACTATGAGGTGATATTCAGGGCCACCAGGGAGTTCTATGAGGAGTACTCTGACTGGGTGCACTCAGTGGCCGATAGGATAGGGAAACCGATACTACTTGAACTTCTGCCCTCAAGGAAGCACTACTGGATTGCCAAGATGGACTTTGCAGCCATAGATTACCTTGGAAGGCCAATAGAGAATCCAACAGTGCAGATAGATGTTGAGAGCGGGGAACGATTCGGCATAACCTATGTTAACAGTGATGAGGAGGAGGTCAACCCCATAATCCTCCACTGCAGCCCAACAGGAAGCATAGAGAGGGTTATCTGCAGTTTACTTGAAAAGACGGCCATTGAGATGGATGAGAAACCACCCATGCTACCTGTCTGGCTTTCACCGACACAGGTAAGGGTGCTTCCAATTGCCGAGCGCCACCTTGAATTTGCAGAGTCCCTTGTATCAGAGATGACTGCAAATGATGTGAGGGCGGACCTTGATGACAGGGCAGAGACCCTTGGTAAGAAGATAAGGAACGCTGCCCAGGACTGGGTACCCTATGTTGTGGTTGTGGGTGACAGCGAACTGGAGGGCAAACTCACAGTTAACATCAGGAGCACAGGTGAAAAGGTTCAGATGGATCTCCAGGAGCTCATCGAACTCGTCAGATCAGAGACCCGGGGGATGCCATTCAGAAGGCTGCCCCTCCCTGTCAGGCTTTCAGAGAGAATCAACTTCTAAAAATATTTTTTGACCCATCTTCTTATAAGTTATAACTTATAAGATATAATTTATAAGTTCTAAATTCTAAGTTCCAAGTGATCATCCTAAATCAGGTGATTAAATGGGAGAGATAATTTCAATCATAAACCAGAAGGGGGGCTGTGGCAAGACAACAACCGCAGTGAACCTCTCGGCAGCCCTTTCACTACTTGAGAGGAAGGTGCTGGTGGTTGACATGGACCCCCAGGGTAACGCAACAACAGGGTTCGGTGTGAATAAATCTGAACTGGACTCAACCATCTACACAGTACTCAGCAGAAAGGCATCCCTCACGGATGTGATACTGCCCGCCGAACTTGAGGACCTGTACCTTGCACCGAGCAACATATCCCTCAGCGGTGCAGAAATCGAACTCAGCAGCGAGATAGGATACCACGCCATCCTCAAGGAGGCCCTGGGGGATGTGAGGGATGAATTCGACTACATATTCATAGACGCCCCGCCCTCACTTGGGATCCTCACACTCAACGCCCTAGTGGCATCCGACAGCGTCATAATACCGATACAGGCAGAGTACTATGCCCTGGAGGGAATGGCCGATCTCCTAAGGACAATGAACCTTGTTGAGGAACGTCTCCAGAGCCCCTGCCCCATAAAGGGGATACTCATAACCCTCTACGACTCCAGGACACGCCTTGCAAGGGACGTGCAGAGGGAGGTTGAAAGGTTCTTTGGTGAAAGGGAGAATATCTTCAGAACAAGGATACCGAGAAACGTACGCCTTGCAGAGGCCCCCAGCCATGGAAAACCATGCATCACCTATGACCCTGAAAGCACAGGAACGGGGGCCTACATGAAACTCGCAGCCGAAATACTGGATATGGAGTGATATGATGACACAGAAGAAGGGCCTTGGAATGGGACTCGATGCACTCATCCAGTCAAGGACAAGGAAGGAATTGAAGGAGACCTCCGACTCAGTGGGTGGAGATGTGCAGGTTGAGGCTGTTATAAGGGAGGTTAAACGCAACCCCCGCATAACCCTCTGGTCTGCAAGGTCTGCAGCGGTACTCAGGTACCTGAAAAAGACACAGCCAGAGTTCAGCATAAGCAGGGAGGCATCGGACCTCATAGAAAGGGCCGTGAAGGAGAAGTACCCTGAAATATGGGAGATGTTCTCTGAACTCCAGTAATTCAATCACTCTTATTCCAGCTGCTGAGGGTTGTCTGGGATCCGTCAAGGTATATGAAGGGCTCGGCCCTGCCCAGTCTCACCCCCATTCCCTTCAGGATATCCTGGGTGAGGTTAACCTTACCCCTCAGTTCAATTATTTTTCTGGCTGACCTGGGTCCTATTCCAGGGACCCTGATGATTTCATGATAGGGGGCGGTCTTGAGGTCCACCGGGAAGATATCCATCTCCATGGCTGCGGCGTACTTTGGATCCACAGAGGTGTCCAGGTAGCCCCCACTGAACCTCAACTCATCAACACCGAAACCATAGGACTTAATGAGGGAGTCTGTCTGGTAAAGTCTGAAGACGCGCCGGGGATCTGCTTCGGCCCTTTTCTCAAGCTCAGTCCCTTCAATGGGCTGAAAACCACTGAAGTACACCCTTCTGAGGGAATATTTATCGTAGATCCACTTAACACGTTTAACTATATCCTCATCTGTTTCATCAACAGCCCCCACCATCAGCTGGGTGCTCTGGCCTGAGGTTGCAAGTTCGGGGTATCTCTTTTTGAACCTGCTGATCCACCTCATTCTCCGCAGGATGTCAACAGTGTAGTCCTTGGTGGATGAAAGTTCATCAAGACCATCCCTGGTCGCGGTCTCAAGGTTGATGCTCACACGACTTGCAAGTTCCATGGCCCTCCTTACAGTGTCCATGGATGAGCCCGGTATGATCTTGAGGTGTATGTAGCCGCCATAGCCCTCAAGCCTAAGGATTCTGAGTGTCTCCAGGAGCTTCTCCATGGTTTCATCAGGGTCCCTGCTCACCCCGGAGCTGAGGAAGAGTCCATCAACGTAGCGCCTCTCATAGTAGTCAAGGAATATCCCTGCAATTTCCTCAGGTTTCAGTTCAACAGGCTCTTTCTCTGCACTGTTTATACAGTACCTGCAGTCGTTGCAGCACCTGTTGGTGAGCAGAACCTTAAAGAGGGGCACCCTGCAGCCCCTGTAACTTGTGTAGTAGATACCCGGCACCGAGGGGTTCCTCTGGGAGGGATCTGCACTGTAGTCGCAGAGGTCAAACTGGGCACTGTCACTCAGCACCTGGACCCTTTCAGCAAGACTCATGGTGAATAGTATGTCCATGATTCTATAACTAATTTTATCAGGGGGCTCGTGGGATCCGCAGTGATTCTGATGGGGGAGATAGTATGAATGATCTGAAAGGATTATAATTGCTTTTAAGCCATAAAAAAGATTTAAATTAATTTTTAACCACAAAAAAATATTTAAAATTCAAAATAATCCATTTAGTCCCCTGATATGAAGACGGGTCTTTTTTCATGTTGCGCATCCTCTCAGGATGGCGCCTCTGCACTCCCTTAAATAAACCATCAGATCATTCAATTTAAAAAACGGTTTAATATGGCTTATTTTTTGAAAAAAGGAAATAGTAGTGTCACAGTGATTTAAAGAAGAAATTAAAAGATCACACCCATCACTTCAATTTTTAAAAAGTAATTAGAAGGCTCTGATTGAAAAAAAGAGTTCTAAAACATCTTATTTTTCAATTCTGAGGCAAAATATTTATATATGATGTCACAGTTATATTCCTAACATCCAGAGGGAGCAGCAAATATCTTTCTGGATTGGAGGCGGTAAAATTAAGAGACTTTTTATTGCATCTTTATTTCTATTCTCCATAGCTGCAGCGGGCATAACCGCTTCTGAGGTGGAGGATAGAGGAACTGAGATCAGCGCAAAACCCCTGAAGGTGGATGCGAAGAAGTATAATAAGAAGTACACCAAAAAGAGGATCCACACAAAGGCATACTATAAAAAGAGGGTCCTCAAAAGGAAACATGTGAGGGCCTACAGACGCACATCAAGGGATGTGGGAGCATCATTCCACACTGTAACTGCGGATTACGTTGAGGCCAGTGGCAGGTGTTCATGTTCACTCCATGGGGATTACAGAGAGCATAAATCACGGTTCAGGAATTACTGCCCCTTCTGTGGCAGGCACGGAACACTGAGGTATGAAGAGGGCCCCACATGTCCAGAGGGGATGTGGTTCTGCAGCAGATGCGACGCCGACTTCTGCCTTGTCCATGGAAAGTCACACACATCAAGGGCAAGATACCTTCTCAGATGAAATTTCTGACAAATCCTTTTTTTAATTTCTGGGAAAACAGAGGAAAGCTGCTATTCTCCCAAAATTTAAATAAATGTAGCATCGAGTTTCATATATGAGACTTGTACTTGCAGGGACAGGGAGCGCAGTTGGCAAGACCACCATAGCAACCGGGATAATGAGGGCACTCTCAGATAGGGGCATCCAGCCCTTCAAGGTGGGTCCGGACTACATAGACCCATCATATCACACCATGGCCACAGGCAACATCTCAAGGAACCTTGACTCCTTCTTCATGACAGATGCCCAGATAAGGGAGGCCTTCACAAGGGCAATGAAGATATCTGGAGCCAGAATGGGTATAATAGAGGGCGTCAGGGGACTTTATGAGGGTATAAGTGCAACCGGGGACACTGGAAGCACAGCTTCAGTTGCAAAGGCCCTTAAATCCCCTGTGGTTCTCATAATAAATTCAAGAAGCCTTGTTAAAAGCGCAGCGGCCATGGTGCTGGGTTTCAGGTCCCTTGACCCTGAGGTTAAAATCAGGGGGGTTATCCTGAACCAGGTTAAGAACAGGAGACACTACCTCAAGACAAAGGAGGCTGTGGAGGAACTCACAGGGACTGAGGTGGTGGGGGGGATACCAAGGAGTGCAGAACTGGAGGTTGAGCAGAGACACCTTGGACTTGTACCTGCCGTCGAAAGGGAACAGATAGCATCCTACATTGAGAGATGGGGCAGTGCAATGGAGGAGTACCTGGACCTTGAGGCCCTTGAGGATATAATGGCGTCTGCAGGGAAAATTGATGGACAAAGGGAACCCCTGTGGCAGAGAGGAAATAAAAGGAAGGTTAAAATAGGCGTGGCATTTGATGAGGCCTTTAACTTTTATTACAGGGAGAACATGGAGGCCCTTGAGGATAACGCGGCTTCGGTTGTCTACTTCAGCCCCCTCCATGATGAGGAGCTGCCTGATGTTGATGCGGTATACATAGGTGGCGGCTACCCTGAGGTCTTTGCAGGGGAACTCGAATCCAACAGATCCATGAGGATGTCGGTGAGGAAGTTTCACGCAGACGGCAGACCCATCTTTGGGGAATGCGGCGGCCTGATGTACCTGATGAAGTCCATTGATGGCCGTAAAATGTGTGGTGTGTTCCCATACAGTGCTGAGATGACTAAAAACGTCCAGGGACTGAGCTACGTGATCTCTGAGGCGGTCTCTGACAACCTTATAACAGAGGAGGGGGATGTATTCAGGGGACATGAGTTCCACTACTCAAGGGTCTCAGTCACCGGAAATGCGCAATTTGCCTTCAGGGTGCTCAGGGGAAGGGGTATAATGGATTCCATGGATGGAATAACCTCTGGATCGGCCCTTGCAAGTTACGTGCACATACATGCAGCATCATGCCCCACCTTTGCCGCAAACTTCACAAGGAATGCATGGGAGCTCCAGGATGAGGTTTGATATATTCTCCCCATATTCTGTCATCATAGCACTACTCATATACCTTGTACTTGCCCTTTCAGGGACACTGATGGGCATCAGGGGCCTGAGACTTCCATCATGGCTTTCAGTTCTCTATATGGTCCTGGGTGCCAGCATATTCATCCTTGGAGCATATATGTCTGGAAGGATACGAACAGAGAAACCTGCCAGTCCAGGAAATCCCCGGGAAACACTTCTGGTCCTTCTTGTCACATTTGGAATCATTCTACAGGCACTGAACCTTTATCTTCTGGGGGGAATTCCACTCCTCAGCGGTTACCTCAAGGCAAGGGCGGTCACGAAGATATGGCTTCTCTCATACCTCATATTTCTCCCATCAATTAACATGCTTCTTGCAGCTTATCCCAGGAGGAGGTACTGTATTCCACTTATACTTGGCGCCACACTCTTTGCCCTCACAGGCTACAGGACAACCGTTGTGGTTATACTCCTGAGCGGTATCATAACCATCTACTACTCTGCAAGGCCATCCCCCCGCCAGATGGGCCTCCTACTATCAGCTCTTGCCATTGTGGCAATATCAGTTGGCTACATTGCTGTTAAGTCAATTGAATGGCAGACCTGGACCCTCAATCCACTGGAACTCCTCCTCTACAGGGCAGGCTACACCCTAATGGTATTTGACAGGCTTCTGGACCATCAGGGGGCAACTGCAGGTAAACTCCTCTATTACACCCTTACAGGATACCTGCACTCAACGGATCCACGGGCAATCGTCGGTGAGGCCGTGCTTGGCTACAGGCACTCAACAACATCACTCATATTCGGACCCCCCCTCCTGGACTTCGGGCTTCCTGCAATGGTTATCCAGATGTTCCTCCTGGGTCTGATTCTTGGATTAATGCACAGGATTCAGATATCGCTGAATGGAATCTTCACAGGTATCTATTCAGTGATTCTGGCCCATACCCTAATCTGGGTTGAAACAGGCCCAACAGACCTTGTGGTCTGGTTGTTCTACATGGTCGCTGTCATATCAATTATATACGTCCTCTGGAGGTGTTATCCTGAAACTGGCGGTTGCGGCTGAACTTGCACCTGCAAAGACCTTCCATCCACTCATGCAGGAATCTGGACATGAGTACCACTGCCTGTGCCATGGTGGGGGGGTGGGGGATGTCCTTGGGAACCTCTGCCAGGAGTACTATTCCATGGGAACCAGCAGGAGCAGATCGGGGGGTAAGATGGAAATCGCATACCTTGTCCTGAGGGATATTGCAACTACCTGGCGCCACCTTGGAAAAATAAACCCGGATCTTGTGCTCACATGCGGGAATGCAGGGGATGTGAGGAAGGCCATCGCAGCATCATATCTCAGAGGGAAGGGTGTCCTTCATATTGAACAGGACATCTACAACCCCATTGAAATGATAGCATTTGCAGACATTGTAACGGCACCATCCACCCGCTACAGGGATTACCTTGAGGATGAGTACCTCCTTGAGAATGTTGAGGTCATAGGTGGCTACCCCCATGCCCTCTATGTGAGCCGCCTCCAGACTGAGGATCCAGGTATTGGGAATTACACGCTCCTGGTCCTTGGAGGCGACCTGCGAAGGGAGGATATACCTGGCCTCATATCGAGAGTTGAAGCACTTGGAAGACGCATTATAGTGGTACCCTTCCGCTTCAGTCCACATTATGTGAGGAGTTTCGTAGGTTCAGAGGATACGGAGGTCCTTGAGGGGTTTGTTGATCTTCCATCCCTCATGGCCTACGCTGACCTTGTTATATACGGGGCAGGAATGGGCCTCACCATCGAGGCCGCGGTGCTGGGTGTTCCGGCAATTAAGCTCAGGGGTTTCCATGAGAGACACGCGAGTGTGGACCTTGCAGGTGAGGTGGGGATACCTGTGGTTGATTCTGCTAGCCTCAGTGAGGTGGCGGATGATGTGAAACCACCTGAATCATCAGGAATTGTAGGGGATGCTGAGCGGGCCGTCAGAAAATTGATAGGGCTCATTGATGATTTCCATGAGGTCGCGGGTCCCAGGGGCGGATTGAGGTCTATGAAGCGCATCTGGGATGCCCGAAAAGGTTTCAAGTAGCTGATGGGTACCTTCAGGCCATTGATTCCTTGGGGAACCCCTATTCTTGGCGATGGTTAGGGCGTTTGCTCGCTGCTCATTCAAGCTCTTTTTTCATTTGAAGCAAGACCACCGTGCGTTATATGAGCTCATGGGTTTCTGTTTCACCTCAACCACATACATTTATTAATAATAATTAATAATTTATTATGAAAACTGGTATTAAAGTGGAGGTTTTTGATATGAAATCGTCTCTGGGTGATGAGGTTATAGTGAGGCAGAGCAGCGGATACAGCTGCGGACCCGCGGCACTTGCCACGGTTCTCAGAAACCTTGGAGTTCACTGCAGCGAGGCAGAACTGGCCGCGCTTGCAGGTACAGACGAATCAGGGACCACCATGTATGGGCTGATACTCGCAGCAACCTCGAAGGGGTTGAGGGCAAGGGGTGTCAGGATGGAGATATCAGATCTGAGAAGGAATCACATCGCATTCGTAAGGTACGGTGACACGGCACACTACACCGTTGTTCTCGCGGTTGATGATAGAAACATCACCCTGGCTGACCCTGCCATGGGGAGGATCAGGATAAGGAGGGAGATCTTCTCAAAAATATTCACAGGCAATGTTCTTGTGGTTGAAAGGGATGAGGATTAATAAACCTGATATTAAATTAAATGATTAAGATATTAACTACAATTTAAATTTTAATCATTATGATCCCAGAAAGGGTAAAAAATATACTACTGGTATAAAAGCTTAATCATAATCTTTAAATCATAAAGTACTTAATAAGGCGCAAAATAATAAGATTCTGGTGATCTAATGGTTGTAAAAATTGGTATAATAAAATGTGGTAACATCGGGACCTCACCTGTGCTGGACCTGTTACTTGATGAGAGGGCAGACAGGCCAAACATAGATGTCTGTGTCGTGGGTTCAGGTGCAAAAATGAACCCCGATGAAATCGAAAGGGCAGTACCAACCATGCTTGAAATGGAGAGGGACTTTGTTATATTCATAAGCCCAAACCCCGGTGCACCTGGCCCTGCAAAGGCAAGGGAGCTCCTTTCAGCGGCTGATGTTCCAGCCATGATCATAGGTGACGCACCAGGCCTCAGGGTCAAGGATGAAATCGAGGAGCAGGGACTTGGATACATAATAGTAAAGGCCGACCCGATGATAGGGGCAAGAAGGGAGTTCCTGGACCCAACAGAGATGGCATCCTTCAACTCCGACGTTATAAAGGTCCTTGCATTCACAGGAGCATACAGGGTTGTGCAGAACACAATCGATGCAATGATTGCAGATGTTGAAGCCGGAAAGGCACCTGAACTTCCACAGGTGGTAATAGACACAGATAAGGCGGTTGAAGCAGCAGGCTACACCAACCCATATGCAAAGGCCAAGGCAATGGCCGCATATGAGATAGCAACCAAGGTGGCTGACATAGACGTCAGGGGCTGCTTCATGGTACAGGACCCTGACCAGTACATACCAATCGTTGCCTCAGCACACGAAATGCTATCTGCAGCTGCCAGACTTGCAGTTGAAGCAAGGGAAATCGAAAAGGCCAACGACACCGTGCTGAGAACACCACACGGTAAGGAAGGCGAAACACTTAGCAAGAAGGATCTTCTGGCCAAGCCAGAATAGACCTTCAACCACTTATTTTTTCTGATATATGAGCCTTTCAATAGGGATCTAATTCTCACCTTTGCAACGTTCCAGAGCATGGTTTATATTCAGGATGCTTAATATCACTGGTCCAGCGGCCCATGCTATAAATTATAGATGGCATGGATCTTGGTTGAAATGGGCTGTCGTTTACCGTCGTCAGATACTCTCCTCACTGACCCTGAAGATTAACTTCCCATCTCTGTAGACCCTCAATTCTCCTGGAATGAAGACCTCCCATTTTTCACTGGTCAGAGGTCTGCTTGCAATGATGTAACCCTCCTGATCAGGCTTCTTCTCATGGGCGAGGTCTATCTGGTAATCGTCATCAAGGAGTTCAACAGGACCATAGGGCGCCTTTCGATGCAACTGGTAGAGACCCTTGTATCCCTCAATGTCATGATAGGAGAAAAGATGCTTACCATCGGATAGGAGGCAGTTAAAATCTCCATAGCCGTTGATATCATTCATGACACTCCAGAGCCACTTGTAATCCTCGTCATCCCTGAATTTAACGCCCTCCTCACTGATGCGGTTCATGATGTGGCAGAATGCGATCTCGGAGTCAGTTGTTCCAACGGGCTTATACCTTCCACCCTCAGGGTTATCAATATAGAGGGTACCGTTGTGGGCGAACACATAGTCCCGTCCATTCCATTCCCTCTGGAAGGGGTGTGTGTTCCTGTGGGACTCCTCCCCCCTGCTTATCCGACGTATATGGGATATTATGATCCTGGAACCTATGGGTTCATAGTTCTCCAGGAACTGGGACAGCGGACTCTCCTTTGATGGGCAGGGCTCTTTGTAAACCTGTACCGATTCATCTGGATAGAAGGCCAGCCCCCAGCCGTGAGGGTTATCCTCTGACCTCATCCTGAAACCCCTGAGGGAAAAGGATGGTTTCACCTTCCGGTTAAAACAGAACCCCAGAAGTTCACACAAACCAATCACTCCCCTTAAATTTTGTAATGAGATCCTTCTGTGATGATTGTGATGCAGCCTGAGGTCAATATCAGGTCTTAGACGGCAGATTAGATTAATTTAAGCGAAAACCTCATAAATTGCATCCATAACCTAAATGCGTATCTACAATGATATGGCATGTCCTGGACTCCCATATGCGAAAATACTAGGTCCAGTAATGAAATGACCTTAAGGTGCACGTCGCCATCCACAGATTCTCTACAATCTGCCCTTTGTGCTTGGAATCATATCGTGTTCAACCCGTACAGCGTCCCTCAGTGCCATTGCAAGTGCCTTGAAGAGTGCCTCGGCCTTATGGTGGTCGTTACTTCCCCTCACAGATGCGTGGATGTTAATGGCCGCAGAAGCCGCAAATGATTCAAAGAAATGCCCTATGTTATCTGATGATACGTCCCCAATCTTTGCACGGCTGAAATCAAGTTCAAGTACTGTGTAGGGTCTTCCACCCAGGTCCAGTGCAACGGTGGCCAGGGACTCATCCATGGGGACCATAGCATGGGCCATCCTCCTTATACCCTTTCCATCACCGAGGGCCTCCCTGAGAGCCTCGCCCAGTGTCAGCGCAACGTCCTCAACCGTGTGGTGGTCGTCAACCTCCAGATCTCCCCTTGCCTCCACCTCAAGGTCCATGAGCCCGTGACGGGCCAGTGATCCAAGCATGTGGTCAAGGAATCCAAGACCTGTATTCACATTTGACCTTCCACTACCATCAAGGTTAAGATCAACCTTCACATGGGTTTCAAGGGTTTCCCGGGTCTTCAGACTTCTTCTCATAGTTATCATCCCTTATGATCCTTATGGCGCCTTCAGGACATTTACTTGCACATATCATGCACTGGTGGCAGAATTCAAGGTTTGAGGCCCGGGCAGGATTTCTCCTGTCTATGGCCCATATCCTTCCCCCCTTGGGACAGGCCTCACGGCACTCACCGCATCCGGTGCATTTATCTGGATCCACAATGATCTTCAATTAAATCACCACCAATCCGTCATATCTTAAGAACAGTAACAGCAACAGCCTTAAAACCAGCATATACATCGGATCCAGGGTTCAGTTTCATTTTACGCTGAGATTCCCGTGTTATGCGGGTCTTGAGTTTAATGTCCCCTGCATTGATCCTGACAGTCACAGTGTCCCCATCAAGTTCAAGGCCTGTAACAGTTCCTGGAATGATGTTCCTCATGCTGGTATCGTACCTTTCACCCATGAGCACAATGTCCTCAGGGTCAACGAGGAGTATGACCTCATCTCCAGGGGATAAACCCTCAACCATTGGTGCCTCCATGAGGGAGTTCCCCACTCTTATCCTTGAACCATCCCCTGAAATCTCCTCAACAGTTCCCCTGATTTCGTTACTGGAAATCTGCCTTTCAAGGGCCCTCTTTAATTTAAGATACTCAAGGACGACCCTGATGCCTGTTTCTGTGAGCCTGCTACCTCCACCCCCACCTTTACCGCCCCTTCTGGTTTCCACGACCTCTTCACCGAGGAGTTCCTCAAGGTTCTTTATATAGGCAAGGGCGCTGCGGTAGGGGATACCAGCCTCCTCTGCTGCTCTGCTTATGGAACCCCTGCTCTGGATCAGCCTGAGAAGTCTGAACCTTCTCTCATCCACGGGGACTTCGGTTCCGTCAATGGCAATTCTGCAGCTGAAGCTCATTGTAGAACCTATGGATCTTGTTCTTTATATTCTTATGCCATCACCTTGCCCAGCGGTCCATGAGGTCAGCCACCCTGTTCATGGCTCCTGAGAGGGGACCCATCCTTGATGCAGACTTCCTCAAAAGCCTCACGTCCCTCTTCTCAACACCACCTATAAGGAGCAGGCTCGCACCGTAAACCAGGGGACTGAGGATTATTGCCAGAAGGAGCCCCATTATGGTCTGGGGAAGGAGCAGCATGAAGACACCCATAACCCCTGATGCGAATCCTATCCTGAGAAGTGAGAGGCCAGGTGGCTTCACACCGGTTATCTCTGAGGTCTTCCAGAGGATGATGATCATTATGATAAGTGCTGCGATTGTTGTTGCAAGGGCTCCCCCCTCGATTCCAAGTAATGGTACGAGGGCAACGTTCAGTGCAAGGTTTATGACAGTTCCAGCAACCAGCACGTACATTGGAAGACGGGGGTAACCTATCCCCTGGGCGATGCTTGAGGATATCATGAAGAGGGTGTAGAAGCTCATCCCAACAACCAGTATGCTCAGGGCCCCGGCACCGAAGATGAAGTTGCTCCCAAAGAGGAGTTCAAGGAGGGGTTCTGAGAAGACGGCTATGCCAACACACATGGGAAGTACAAGGAGAGTCACGACCCTGTATGACTGTACAATGTAGGTTTCAAGGAGCTTCCTGTCATTCAGGGCGAAGGCCTCTGAGGCCGCAGGAAGAACAGCAGTTGCCACAGAGAGTGATACTACAAGAGGAAGCCTTGCAACAGGATCAGCCGCAGTGTAGTACCCCACAGAGGTTGTCGCCATGAAAACCCCTATCACAAATACACTTATATCATATATTGCCATCTCAGAGAGGGCGGTGATTATAACGGGGATGGAGAATGAGAGAAGCACTTTCACAAGCCCCAGCTCCTCCCTGAGGGTCAGCCTCTTTTCTGGGGGAGCAGGCGGGAAGTAGCTGTTCATCAGCCTTTTGAATATCAGGATAGCTGATATGGCCGAGGCAAGAAAACCCATGGCGGTACCCATAACCGCCCCTGCTGCATAGAAACCAGCCATCACAAAGACAACTGCGAGGGTTATCATGAAAACCTGCTCAACCGCCCTTGTAACCACGACGTACTCCATCCGGTATATGCCCTGAAATGCGCCCCTGAAGGCACCCACTATAACACTGAAGGGTGTTATAAGTGCAACAGCCTGCAGGGGGTACTGGGCTGCTGGTTTATGGAAGAACTGGTTTGCAAGCCAGGGGGCTGTGAAGAACATTACGAGGGAAAACGTCAGACCAAGAAATATCATGACCTTCAGCGCGGTTACAACAACCTGCCTGGCCATCTCATCCTCCTTGAGGGCCCGGTGCTGGGCCACATACTTGGCTATTGCCGGCGGCAGACCCCCGGCGGCCAGTATCTGGAATATCCCCTGGAATGGGAGTGTCAGTCCCAGGAGTCCGTAGCCCTCGGGTCCGAGGAGACGTGTCATTAGAACCCGGTAGATGTATCCACCCACCCTGAAAAGGAGGTTGCCGATTATTATAAAGAAGCTGCCCTTTAGAAGTTTGGAGGTACCTGAAGATGCCATTGAATCACCGGAAAAATAAATCTGATAGCGCCTTAAATAAGCCTTTGGGTCGAAGTTGCCATGATAAAAAAATAGCTTATGGGGCCCGGGAATTCAGAATTCTCTTAAACATTTTGAGGGTTTTATCAAGGGTTTTAAACCCGTAGGAGTCCTCCTTAACGCCCTCGACGGTGTCCCTTGACCAGAGACACGCACCCAGGTTTGCTCCGAAGGACCCCCCGCTTACTGGTATTACTCCGTTGAGGATGTAGAAGGTGTGTATCTGCATGAGGGCGGGTTCCTGCCCCCCGCACCTGTCACCACCAACAGCTATACCCATGCCCACCTTTCCCCTCAGGGAGTCGTAGTCCTCTGCGCCAAGCGCCCGGCAGCGGTCCATTATGGCCTTCACCTGGGCGCTGACACCGCCATTGTAGACAGGGGTTGCAATTATGATTCCCTGGGCCCCCCTAAGGAGGTCGTAGAGTGGGTACATGTCGTCCTTCAGCACACACTCCCTGTTCCTGAGGCAGTAGTCACAGTGCCTGCAGGGTGAGATGTTCTTACCCCTTACAGTGAAGAACTCTGTTTCAAAACCTTCATCCTCCAGTGTTCCAAGAGCCCTCTCAAGCACGTAATGGGTGGCCTGTTTCCTGGGGCTTCCACATATACCCACTATCATACGCAACCCCCTTCCCGGCTAGATTGACTCGTCCTCGTCAAGGGGCAGTCTCATGGTGTCGGGGTCCTGGGGCATGTGCTCCAGGAAGTCCTCGGCGGCCCTCCTCACATCCCTTGAGCCGATTATGTACCTTCCAACCACTATTATGTCGGCGCCGCTATCAAGGGCCTCCTGCATCTTGGATGGGGTTATACCGCCTGCAACGGCCACAAGACCCCTGGGGCCAAGTATATCCTTTATTTCCCTGATGTTGCCCCATTCGCTCATTTCACCAATATCCTCTCCACGCTCTGCCCTGAGGGTTTCAAGGTCCACATTCCTGTGGAGGAGGACGATGTCTGGCTTATATCTGAGGCCCCTGAGTTTATCAACGAAGTTTTCAACATTCATCATGTCCAGTATGGAGTATATGCCCTGTTTCTGGGCCTCGTGGATGGCCTTCTCAATGGATTCAACGGTTCCAAGACCTGATATGGCCACTGCATCAGCCGTCTCATCTGCGGCCATCTTAACCTCTATTCTGCCAACGTCAAGGGTTTTGAGGTCGGCTATTATGAAGGCGTCCCTTCGAAGCTCCCTTATCCTGCTCACGACACCAACACCGAACTTCTTGACGAGGGGTGTTCCGGCCTCGAGGAGTATCCTTTCCCTGTTGGGGAGAGCGTCAATGATCCTCTCCATCTCCTCAATGCTGTCAAGGTCAAGGGCAACCTGCAGGTAGGGGGGGTTCCACAGTCTGACTGCCCTGAAACCCATGATTGGGTGGCTTCCCCGGTCCTTTTCACTGAGGACCTTCCTTGCTGAGGGGTAGTTCTCCATGGCCCTTCTGAGGGCCAGTTTGGTTGCCCCGTAGTTGTACTGGTATATCTTGCGGTAGTCCTCTGCCTCTGGGTGTATGAATACACTGACAATTACCACGAGGTCCTCAACCTTTTCCTCGGGGATTATTCCCTCCTCAACCGCATCGGCAACTGCACGGGCAACCGCTGTCTGAGCCGGCCCGAAGACCTTGTCGGCGTCCTCAAGGCAGCTCACCGTAACCTTGGGTACTATGAGGGTTGCGGGTTTTGTCATGAGGTTGGGCCTTATAACCGATAGAAGTGGTGTATGACCAAGGGAAAGGCTGGTGAGGCCATTTGCAAAGGCTGCCCCCGCGTTTCCCTCCTTATCACCTATGATGAGATCTATATGGGCAACCTCATTGCCGCTTCCTATGAGTGCTTCACCTATTCTGTACAATCTTTATCCTCCTTATGTGGTTTGATTTTGAGCCGGTGGTTCGGGTTCTTCAGGTGCTGTGGTGTTTCCTTCACCTGGTGTGATGTTTGTCCTGGTTCTCTTTGTGGTTTTTATGGTGTTGTCGGTGCTGACCGGTGCAGGGGATTCATTTGCAAAACTCATATCCGTTGTTGCGTTGTCAGCCCAGTCCAGCTGGGTCACGTTCTGTTCCTGGGCCCCCATGTACAGGGCAACATTGAAACCGACCATCAGTGCTATGATAAGGATCATGGCACCGATAACGATATTTCTGTAGTCCATCAGATCACCTTGATGAGATTGATATAAACTAATTTAGTGTAGGTGATGATGGTATTTATATGTATTGAAGAAGAAGATACGGGATTTTTCATGGCTGAAATCCAGTGGAGTTCCATGTATCATGGAGTTTCAGCCATAAATCCCCATGAATTCAATCGGGGCTATCAGATTTTGCCCTCAAGATAGTCCCCGTAACCCTTGAGGTCCAGGAGCCCGTGGCCAGAGAAGCTTACGACTATGGTTTTTTCCTCACCGGTCTCTCTGCACTTTCTGGCCTCATCCATGGCAACACTTATGGCGTGGCAGGTCTCTGGTGCAGGAACAACCCCCTCGGCCTTTGCAAATTTAACACCGCTCTCAAATATTTTATGCTGTTCTACGGCCCGGGCCTTGATGATGCCCTCCTTCACCAGCAGTGCAACCTGCGGTGACATTCCATGGTACCTCAGACCGCCTGCATGTACAGATGGGGGTACAAAGTCGTGGCCTAGTGTGTACATCTTGAGGAGTGGTGTCATACCAGCAGTGTCACCAAAGTCATACCGGTATTCTCCCTGGGTGAGGGTCGGGCAGGATCTTGGTTCAGCTGCTATGAATTCACAGTCGAGCTTACCATCAAGTTTATCCTTTATGAATGGAAAAACCGCCCCGCCAAAGTTGCTGCCCCCACCCACACATCCTATCATGACGTCAGGTGTTTCACCTGCTATTTCCAGCTGTTTCTGTGTTTCAAGACCTATCACGGTCTGGTGTAGCAGAACGTGGTTGAGGACGCTTCCAAGGGAGTAGTAAACGTTTTCATACTGGAGGGCCTCCTCCATGGCCTCTGATATGGCTATACCAAGGGAGCCCGGGTGTTCTGGGTCCTCACTGAGTATTTTCCTTCCGAATTCGGTATGGTCACTTGGTGATGGGACAACCTCGCCACCATAGAGCTGCATTATTGTTTTCCTGAAGGGCTTCTGGTTGAAGGAAACCCTGACCATGTAGACCTTGCACTGGAGGTCCATGAGTGAACATGCAAGTGAGAGGGCGGTTCCCCACTGTCCAGCGCCTGTTTCTGTTGTGAGCCTTTCAGCTCCATCTTCACGGGCATAGTATGCCTGTGCTATCGCGGTATTGAGCTTGTGGCTTCCTGTGGGTGAATAATCCTCCCTCTTGTAGTATATCCTGGCGGGGGTGTCAAGCATCTCCTCAAGGCCCTTTGCTCGAAAGAGTGGGGTGGGTCTTCCGATCATCTTGTAGACATCTCTGACCTCACGGGGGATCTTTATCCAGCGCTCCATTGACATCTCCTGCTCAAGAACCCCCCTTGAGAACACCCTTGGAAGGTTCTCTATGTTCTCTCCGCCCTCAGGGTTTCTGGGTTCTGGTAGTGGTGATGGCAGGTCCGGGTTGATGTTGTACCATTTTTTTGGTATTTCATTTTCGTCAAGAACAATCTTGTTCATGGTATCACCTTAGATTTCATGATAAGGTCATGTTATCATCAGCATTTACATGCATGATGTCTCTTTAAAGAACTATTTAAAACTTTACAGTACATATCTGTACATTTAGGAAATGGTTAATAAATGGGGGGAAGATATGATTCCCACATGAAGATACTTGCAGTTGATGTGGGGGCAGGGACCCAGGATATAATGTACCATGATACTGCAGTTGATAGAATTGAAAATTCCATAAAGATGGTACTGCCCTCACCCACAAGGATAATCGCAGAAAGGATCAGGGGAATCAGTGAGGACGTCTTCATTCATGGCCAGACAATGGGAGGGGGACCCGTGAGCAGGGCCATAATTGAGCACCTTGAGAGGGGTTACAGGGTTGTAATGACCCATGAGGCAGCAAGGACCATCAGGGATGACCTTGAAAGGGTCAGGGCGATGGGGATAGAGATATCAGACAGGGACCCTGGCCTGAGGAGGGTGAAGTTAACGGATGTTGATCTCGGGGCCATAGCAGGGGCCCTCGGACACTTTGACGTTGAACTGGAAATCGACTTCCTGGGGGTGGCTGTTCAGGACCATGGTGCGGGTGGTGATATGGGTGATAGAAACTTCCGCTTCATGAAGATCAGGGAGAAACTAAGAGAACCAGTGAAACCTCAGGAGTTCTCATACCTTGGCAATGTCCCAGATTACTTCACCAGGATGAAATCCATTGAGGGGGCAGCTGAGCACCCCCTCCTTCTGATGGATTCCAAGTTCGCCTCAATAGCAGGGGCTCTCCTTGACCCCGCAGTGAACTCAGCTGGGCCGCTAGTCGCTGTTGATGTGGGTAACGGCCACACCCTGGCAGCCAGCGTACTGGATGGCAGGATACATGGGGTCATGGAGCACCACACAAAGATGCTGTCCCCTGAAAAACTTGAGGAACTCCTCCTGAAACTCGCCCATGGGGAGATAACCCACCGGGAGGTCCATGGCGACGGAGGTCATGGTGCCCATGTCCTTGGAGGGGTGGGTGAGCCTGAGGTGGTTGTTGCAACTGGTCCACAGAGGAGTATTCTCGATGAAACATCCCTCAGGGTCCACCATGCTGCACCGGCAGGGGACGTCATGATGACAGGGCCCGTGGGGCTCATAGGAAGCATAGAATACAGGGTGATGCACTGATGGGTCCAGGGAACATGAGGGCAATTGTTAAGGTGGTTTCATGATAAGGATTGACCCCCACATACACACGGTATACTCAGGGGATGCAAGGGGAACGCCACGGGATGTGCTGAAGAGGGCATCCCTTGTGGGCCTCGATGCAGTTGCGATTGCAGACCACAATACAATGAAGGGATCCTTGATTGCAATGGAGGACTCAGCAGAGTTTGGGGTCACGGTGGTCCCTGCAGTGGAACTCAGCACATCCGCCGGTCACATAGTGGCACTGGGTGTGCAGGAGGAAATACAGAGGGGTCTCACCCCTGCAGAGACCATGGATGAGATACACTCACAGGACGCACTTGCCATAATACCACACCCATTTGTCAGGTACAGACAGGGACTCTTTGTGAACGAGAGAAACCTCCGTGTTGATGCAGTTGAAACCCTCAACTCCCGCTACATAGTTGGTTACTCCAACTGGAGGGCAAGGAAATTCGCAAGAAAGAGGGGCATCCCTGAGATAGGTGCAAGCGACGCACACTTTGTGGAGGCTGTTGGAAGTTCATTCACGTTTGTGGAGTCTGAAAATACAGCTGATGATATAATTGAAGGTATAAGAAGGGGTAGAACCAGGCCTGAGGGAAGAAGGACACCCCTTCCCCTGATTGTGAGGGAGGTAATCAACAAAAAACTCATAGGCAGGATGAGAAATGATATCTGAGCTTCAGAAGTTCCTGGAGAGCAACTTCTTCTACCTCCACCCTGGCTACACGCCCCTCAACACGGTTGTTTTTGGCCTTGTACTCGGGTTTGCCGTTCTCATCATACTCAGAATGTTCAGGTGGCTTAAAAAGGACCCCAGGGAACTCCTTGTGCCACTGCTTCCCTTCATATTTCTCGGGTCAGGTGCAAGGGCCCTTGTTGATAATGGGATCTATCCACTCACCCATCTCCTTGTGACCCCTGGCATATATGTCCTTGTGGGACTCACGGCAATAGCAACGCTCCTCGTCTCGGTTAAACTTGAGAAACTTTATGGATGGGATTACAGAAAGCTTGTATTTGCTACAGGGGCGGTTCTTTCCATTCCAAACATCATAAGCATGCAGAAAATTAATCCCGTACCCTTTTTCTCTGTACTGGGAGTATTCATGGCATCTGCATTCCTTTTCTATATAATAGGTCTTAAATGGGAACTTCTAAGGGAGAGGATGAATCTCTACGTGGTGTACGCGCACCTTTTTGATGCATCCTCAACCTATGTTGCGGTTGACCTCTATGGCTATGCTGAGCAGCATGTCCTGCCATCGGCATTCACGGCCCTGACTGGCACGGCCCTTGTGATGTTCCCCCTAAAGATAGCGGTCATACTGTTGGGTCTATATGCCATTGACAGGTACGTTGAGGACCCGGGGGACTCGGCTCTACTTAAACTTGTTATATTCATACTTGGCCTAGCACCGGGCCTCAGGAACTTTCTGAGTCTCAGCATGGCGGTTTAAAGTATATCCGGGACCCCTCGTCTCTTGGCAGCAGAACGCTTCTTCTGACTTTTAAGTTATAACTTATAACTTATAAGTCTGCTGTGTAAAAGCTTTTAATTGTGGCAGCATATAGATCATGATAAAAGGCCAGACCACGGGGAATTTAAATGTACATAGAAGAGGTTAAACCGGAAATGAAGCTACCTGAGACGGTGAGAATATTTGACACAACACTCAGGGACGGTGAGCAGACACCTGGAGTGGCGCTCACGGTGGATGAGAAGATATGCATAGCAAGGAAACTGGACTCCCTTGGAGTTGACACAATAGAGGCAGGGTTTCCTGCAGCCTCCCCAGGGGAGATGGACTCAGTAAGGAGGATAGCTGACCTTGATCTTGATGCGAATACTTGTGGTTTGGCAAGGGTGCTAAGGGAGGACATAGACGCTGTTATTGACTGCGGCGCTGACTACATACACACCTTCATAGGGACATCACCCCTCCACAGGAAGTACAAGCTCAAAATGTCCCCTGAGGAGATAATAGACAGGGCGGTATTTGGGGTGGAATATGCGGTTGAACATGGGCTCAGGGTGGAATTCTCTGCCGAGGACGCCACGAGGACAGAATTTGATTACCTTGTGGGGGTATACAGGGCCGCAGAGGATGCAGGGGCCGACATGATAAATGTGCCGGACACTGTGGGGGTGATGATACCCCGGGCCATGAACCGCCTCATAAGGGGTCTCAGGGATGAGGTCAGGACACCCATCAGCGTCCACTGCCACAATGACTTTGGACTGGCCGTTGCAAACTCCCTTGCAGCGGTGGAGGCAGGCGCATCACAGGTGCATGCAACCATCAACGGGCTCGGTGAAAGGGCAGGGAATGCAGCCCTTGAGGAGGTTGTGATGGCCCTCATAACCCGCTATGACCTCCCCCTCACCATAAAGACAACGGAACTTGTGAACATCTCGGAATTCGTATCAAAGATAACGGGGGTAAGGATGCCCCCCAACAAGGCAATCGTGGGTGAAAACGCCTTTGCACATGAGGCAGGCATACACGTCCATGGGGTTCTTGAGAAGGCAGAGACCTATGAACCCATAACCCCCGAGATGGTTGGCCACAAGAGGAGGATAGTCCTCGGCAAGCACACAGGGGCCAACGCCCTCAGATCAAAGCTTCAGGAATATGGCATAGATATGAACGAGGACCAGTTCTGCACCCTCTATGAACAGGTCAAAAGACTAGGAGATAAGGGGAAAAGGATCACCGACGCAGATCTTCGGGCAATGGCCGTCACGATACTTGGAAAGGCAACAAGGGAGATTGTGAAGCTTGAGGGCATAGCGGTGATGACAGGTGAGAGTGTGATGCCAACGGCCACAGTGAAGCTGAGGATCGGAGATGAGATCAAGACAACATCAATGACCGGGGTGGGGCCTGTTGATGCGGCCATAAACGCCATACAGAGCCTAGTAAGTGAAACAGCAGATATAGAACTTGATGAGTACAACATAGAGGCAATAACAGGCGGTACCAACGCCCTTGCAGAGGTCTTCGTTGTCATGAGCGACGCCGACGGCAACAAGGCAACAGGAAGATCCACCAGGGAGGATATAGTGATGGCGAGTGTGGAGGCGGTCCTCGATGCAATCAACAAGATCCTGAGCCTCAAATAGGTGTGCCGATGGAGCCAGTATCAACATGTAAACTCTTCGGGGCTGTAAGGGCTGTTTCAGGCATCTGCAATGCTGTACCACTCATCCATGGCCCCAGGGGCTGCGCATACCACATCGGATACCTTCTGACGGCAAGGGGAGGTAAGAGAATAAGGGTTCTATCAACAGAACTCACTGAATCAGATGTGGTATTTGGGGCAGCCGATAAACTCAAAAAGGCCATAATTGATGCCGACAGAACCCTTAAACCGGAACTCATAGCTGTTATGAGCTCCTGTGCAACAAGCATAATAGGTGAGGATATAGGGAGGGCTGCAGAGGAGGTTAAGGGGGAAATCGACTCTAAAATCATAACCATCAGTGCAGGGGGCTTTGAGTCAAACCAGGGCGAAGGATACCTTGAGGTCATGATGACACTCATTGAGTCCATTGCAGCTGATGCAAAACCATCAGATGAGCCATCAATCAACATCATAGGGGAGTTCAGGGGCGGCCCCGACCTCAACCATATTGTGGATACCCTTGGCAGGATGGGTGTTTCTGTGAACTGTGTGCTCACATCCGGGAGCACAGTCGGTGACATTGAGGGAATCGCGTCAGCCCATCTGAACTATTCCTTCTGTGATGTATCAGGAATAGGGCCCTGCAGGTTTCTCGAGGAGGAATTCGGGATTCCATTCATCCACCACCCAATTCCCCTCGGATTTTCAAACACCCTGAGGTTCTATGAGGTGATACTTGAACACCTCAGCATTGATTACACCCTTCAGGATGAAGTCAGTGAATACGCTGAGGAAAGGGATCGTCTGAGATCGGAACTGGAGGGTGTGAGGGTCGGTATAGTTTCAGGGCCCACAAGGGCCGTTGCACTGGCTGGATTTGTAACTGAACTTGGAATGAAACCTGCTGTGGTGGCAATGGACATGATTGGTGAGTACACACTTGAGAACCTCTCTGGAACTGGTGTGAGGTCTGAGGTCCTGGTTGGGGCTGATCTCTCTGAGCTGGAGGATGCGCTTATCAGGAATGAACCTGAGGTCATACTCGGTGGAGTTGCAGAGACAAGGTTTTCAGAATCACTGGGGGCGCCGCTAATCGATGTTATGCATGGCTCTGCCCTCACTGCAGGGTTCAGGGGTGCATGTGTAACCGGTGGAAGGATACTTGAAGCTGTTAAGTCCAGAAGTTATTAAATTTTTTAATTAGCATATCACAAACTTTATATAATCAGGGGTTTCTATCTTTATTACAGACACTCTTGGAGGTTAAGTGATGTCAGAGGAGAATGTAGTATACATCGGAAACAAGCCTGTAATGAACTATGTTCTGGCCGTAGTGACTCAGATGAACGGTGGAACCAGTGAAGTGATCCTTAAAGCCCGTGGAAGAGCTATAAGCAGGGCTGTTGACGTTGCGGAGATTGTCAGGAACCGTTTCATACCAGACATACAGATAGAGAACATTGACATATGTACAGAGGAGATCATTGGTAACGAGGGAACCGCTACCAATGTTTCAGCAATAGAAATCCAGCTCAGAAAGGATTAGGGATATAAAAGATGGAAGCCACAGGTTTCCATTCTTTTATATTTTATATGCACTGAATTTTCAGGAACTTTACTCTTTATCAGGGGATTCAGAACAGTCATTGACTTCTCACTTAACCCCAGCACAATACTTTATCAGAAATTAAGAGGGTCTTCATACCATTTCAGCTGACCTCAATGTAATATCTAATTTTCACAGGATTGTAATAGTTTATTCACATATTCTGAAGATTATGATTATTTTTTCAAGGTTTTTCAGTATTTTACTAAACTATTTATGGCAGTGTGGACATACAGAGAATCACTCCTCAATACTTTATAATTGAGGGGACTGAAAATTATTTTTCCTGAAAAAGGAGGGGGGATGAATGAATAGGAAATTCAGGGCCTCCCGGTCCATTGGACCGGTAGGTCTAGGTCTGGTGGCACTTCTTTTAGTGTTGGCCCTCACAGGCACATCCTCTGCGGAAAGCGGAGGTCAGGCCGGAACAACACTCACAGCAAGTGTCACTGCAAACACAAGCTATGTGAAGGAATACACATGGCAGATCCACAAGAACGTCACACCCGATAGCTGGGACATCTTTAAGGGAGACTCAGCCACCTCAGAGTACACAGTAGGTGTTGAGAGGGAAAACCCGACAGAGAGGGCATGGATTGAGGGCAACGTGACTGTACACAATGGTGGGGGTGTTTCCACAGAGAACCTCTCGGTTATACTGGAGCTGAGGGATGGTGTACCACCACCAGATGACCTTTTAGGGATTTATCCACTGGATATATCAGCGAATCCTGTTCTTGATCCAGGAGAAACAGGGACATACCCCTACAGGATTTACCTCACACCGGCACAGGTACACGCAGGGGGTAACTACAAGGTGACTGCGAATGTTACAATCACAAACCATTCAGGGCGCCTCGGAACACCCTTTGGACCGGGACCATCAGCAACGGCAACACTCCCTGCATCACCGGTGACGGTGAATGAGTGCATACATGTTGATGACACAAGTGGAGAGTCATGGCTCTTTAACGACTCAGGATCAGTTACATACACCAGGCGGTTCACCGGGGCTGGAACATACAACAACACGGCCACGATAAGGGAAACCGGTCAGAGTGCCAGTGCATCTGTCCAGGTTAACGTATATGAACTGATGGTCTCCAAGAATGCCACAACTTCCTACACAAGGACCTACACCTGGAACATCAGCAAGGAGGCCGACTTAAGAGAGGTCACCGTGAACATGGGGGACACTGCAACCGTGAACTACACGGTTAACATTTCAGTTGATACAGGAAAAGACAGTGACTGGATGGTGGGGGGCACCATCACAGTGTTCAACCCTGCACCCATCGCCGCTGTAATAAACTCCATCTCTGATACCGTATCACCGGGACTTCTGATGAATTTAACCGGCGCAACGTTCCCCCATGTACTTGAGCCAGGCGGGACACTTGTCCTCAACTACATGGGACGTCTACCTGATGGTTCTTCAAGGGTTAACACTGCAACGGTGGTTCAGCAGAACCATGACCGCTACCTGGACAGTTCAGATATGGCCGGATCTACAGAGTACACTGCAATGGCTGATGTGGAATTCGGTGAACCTTCAGAACTTGTTGATGAATCTGTAACTGTATCCGACGACAGATGGGGCTACCTGGGAGTCATCACTGTGGGCAGTGACATAATGCCTGGAGAAACCTACACCTTCAACTATTCTGTGACCTATGGACCCTACAATGCACCTGGACTTTACACAGAGGTTAACGAGGCATCATTTGTGACCTGTGATACCAGCACCGGGGGATCAGACTCATGGCTGGTTGATGTATATGTGAGGAGCCCCTACGGCACACTGACAATAGGTTACTGGAAGACACACGCCGGTTTCAATGGAAACAACCAGGATGCTGTCACACCACTCCTTGGCACGGGTCTATGGCTTGGAACTGCCGGTGGAGATAGGAGTGTACTTGTCACCACCGCTGAACAGGCTGTGAGAATCCTAAGCTTTAATGGCTCAGCATCCAATGGAATAAACAAGCTATATGCACAGCTACTTGCAGCAAAACTGAATATACTCAACGGAGCCTATGCTTCCCCACAGGTTCTCAGCGTGATTGCCCAGGCAGATGCTTTCCTCGCAATCCATGACACATCAAGCTGGAGCAGCCTCAGCAAAAAGGATCAGCAGAAAGTCCTCCAGTGGATGAGTATGCTGGATAAATACAACAATGGAATGCTCTAGGCATTCCATAAAACTTTTTTTAGAGTGCATAATTCTAGGATTTCATAAATTTAGACCTTCTCTTTAAACCAGAACACCTGTTTTGCGCCCGATGAGGCCTCCCTGAACCTGCTGTTTAGGAACTCAACCCTGTGGATGGAGATCCTTATGACGTTCATATCCACGGGGAGGTTTCTCATGGACTCAGGATTGAGACCCCTTAGATTATAGATCCTCTCTGATTCATCTTCATCCAGTATATCCACAGCACCGGTTATCTGCATCCCTGCCAGGTTGCTCATGGATGTGTAGTCCTCGTAAACTGCAACAGAGGCGTTGCTGTTCTCAAGGATACCGGCAAATTTCTCCCCACCCTCGGTGATCACGTATATGGACTCACCGTCATACACGTATTCAAGGGGTGTTGCCCTTGGTCGGTTACCATGGCAGGTTGCAAGGACACATGTGTTATGGGACCTCAGAAATTCATCAATGGATTCACGGAGTTTATCCTCATCAATGTCAGTCATAAGTGAGTCCCTGATCTCTTTAAGGTCAAGGGCAACTTCAATCACCTCTGAGATATCAAAGAGGTCAGAATCCTTAATTTCAATTCCAGCAACCTCGGAGAACCTCCTGAGATCCTCAAGATCACCATCAGAGAGTCTGTCAAGGATCATGCGCCCACCAAGGGTGGCTGAATGGACAGCACCCCCAAGAAGTTTTTCAGCCTCACTGAGGGCCCTTCTACCATCATCCGGGCTCAGGGAAACTGAGAATATCGCCACGGGTTTATCACGAAGCCAGGGGTTTTTCTTTATAAAATCGGTTATTCTGTCGTGTAAACGGCCCCTGTAAACCCCGGAACCAATAACGAAGAAGTCAAATTCCCTGCAGTCTTCCTGAAACTCTTCTGTGGTGCAGCACCTTGAGGGCCCGAGTATTCTCCCGATTGCTGATGCGGCCTCCTCTGTGGAGCCGTAGGTGCTCTCATAGATTATGAGTGTCCTGAACATACCTTCACCTTCAGTTTTTAAATAAAAAAGAAGAGTTTATTTCCTTGCAACCCTTCTTATCACAGCCCCGGCCCCTATGATGGCTATGATTATCACAGCCACATAGTATGCGAATGGTGATGTTGGGCCCTCCTTCTTCTTGGAGTCAAGGGCGTAGATGTAGCCGTTTTCGGTTGCAAAGTAGATGGTTTTGCCGTAGACTACGGGTGATGAACTTGCCGGTGAGCTGAAAAGGTAGTAGCCCGGTGAGTAGCTCCACTCCTCCTTCCCTGTGTACTTGTTGAGGATGTGGAGTGTCCCGTCATCTGAGCCCACAGCCACCATGTTCTCGAAGATGGCTGGCGCTGATCTCACGGCCCCTCCTGTTTTGAATGACCATTTCAGGGTACCTGTCCTTGTGTCAAGTGAGGTCACGTTGCCATCATCACATCCAGCAAAGAGGCTGTTCTCCTCTGTGTCAATGGCTGGTGTTGACCTGACTCTATCACCGAGGCTGTACCTCCAGACCGCGCTTCCATCGGACTCAGATAGGGCATACATGTTCCCGTCATCTGACCCCACGTAGATGGTCCCGTTCCAGAAGGCCGGTGATGAGATGACCTGGTCACCGGTTGTGTAGCTCCACTTCTCCTTCCCGTCGGACTCTGATTAGGGCATAGACATTACCGTTGCATGATCCAAAGTAGACGGTTCCGTTCACTACAAGTGGTGATGATTTAACAGCCTCCCCGGCATAGAACTCCCACTTTTTTGACCCGTCATCTGCATCAACTGCGTAGAGCCTGCAGTCGTCTGACCCCACATATACGGTGCCTCCGCTAACTGCAGGAGATGACTCTATCCGGTTGCCTGTTTTAAATTTCCATTCGAGGTCACCGGTGTCTGTGTCTATGGCGTAGAGGTATCCGTCCCCTGAACCCACATAAAGGGTGCCATTGACCACAGCGGGGGATGATACAACCGCACCCCCTGTCAGGTAACTCCAGACAACTGAACCGGTCTCGAGGTTCACTGCATATACCTTCCCATCGACTGAGCCGATGTAGGCAACCTTGTTGAATATTGCGGGTGATGACTTTATCCCGCCGATGGAGAGATACCATGTCCTTGCTGAGAAGTCGCTTGGCTCCTCAGAGAAACCTGTGCGCTGCTGGTCCCCATGGAAGAGAGGCCAGTCTGCAGCTGATACAGGGCTTAAAACCATCCCAATGATTATAAGTGCCGCAATTAAACCTTTCCTCATCATATTACCACCTGAAATTTAGTCTTACCACCTAAATGTCCCTGTTAAACCTGGTAACCCCCATTGCAAAGAACAGGAGTGTGAATCCCACAAGCACGGCCAGGTCAAGCCAGATGTCCCCGACACCCGCACCCTTCAGCATCACTGACCTCAGAGCGTCGTTGGCATAGGTGAGGGGCACCACGTAGGCCAGCTTCTGGAACACCCATGGCATGGTCTCGATGGGGTAGAAGACCCCTGATACAAACATCATGGGCATTGCAAAGGGCATAACCATCTGCATGTAGTCCTCTTGGGTCCCCACCCTCGCCGATATCATTATTCCGAATCCCACAAAGCACAGTGCTGTGAGTACAAGTAGAAGGACCGTAAGGAGCATGCTGCCGTTGATCTTTATTCCGAAGAGCAGTATGGCCACACAGAGCAGGAGGAATGCTCTTCCACTTTCTATAACCAGTTTTGAGATTATTTTACCCCCAACAACTGTTGATACGCTTGTGGGGGTCATGAAGAGACGTGCGAGTTCTCCCCTCTCCCTTTCACCTGCAATTGACTGTCCCATACCGAACATGCAGGAGAACATTATGGTCATTGCAAGTACCGCGGGCACAAGGAAATCCATGTACTTGACGTCCCCGTAGATTCTGTCAACCTGGAAGTTTATCGTGCTCACGATGCTCTGAAAGCCCGTTTCCCCGGGGGTTGAATTCTGGTTCTGAATATTCACAGCGGGGCTCTGCATCTTCTGAACCGCTATTTCACCTGAAAGCCTGCTGAACAGTGCCTGGGTTGCAGGTACCAGGGCCTGACTTGCCAGCTGGTCAGAGGAGTCAAGGTACATGACCACTGTTGGCTCGTCTGTGAGATTGTCATAGTTGGGGGGCAGTATTATGGCCGCCTTGACCTCCCCTGCATCCACCATGTCCCTTGCGGTTTCAGGGTCCTTCATGATATCCTTAATATCGTAGAGGCTCATGTTCCTCATTGCAGCGACGGTCTGGTCTGTGAGGGGGCCACTGCTCTGCTCAACTATAACCACCGGTATGTTCTCCAGCGTACCGCCCATACCGTAACCGAAGAGGGTTATCATGAGTATGGGGAACAGTATGATTGATATGAGGCGGGGTTTGTGCCTCCAGAGGACTATGAGGTCCTTCTTGAGCATCCACATTACCTTCTTCATTTCCATAACGGTTACCTCCCTGTAACCTTCATAAATACATCCTCAAGTGAGGGGTCCTTGGTTGAAATTGAGCTGATCCTGGCATTGTTCCTTATAACTGCCCCGAGCACATCATTTATGGCAGTGTCACAGCTCTCATCCAGTTCAAGTATTATCCTGCCGGTGTGGTGCCTTTTAACCTCCAAGGTAACCGGGAGGGATTCAAGTTCAGCTATGAGTTCATCACTGAGGTCGGTGATCAGCATGCTGAGCTCCTTACCGGCGCAGGTCCCGGATTTTTTCATTTCCTCAATGACCCTTTTTTCGGATTCAGGGGTCTCCTCCTGTATCCTGTCGAGTATGGTGCCAATCTCCCGTGCCCTGAGGGATTCCTCCTCCCTTATAACGGTGTCCTTGAGGCCCTGGGGCGTGTCAAAGGCCGCAAGGACACCCTGATTTATTATACCCACGTAGTCGCAGAGGAGTTCAACCTCGTACATGTCATGGGAGCAGAGTATGATGGTGTGGCCGCTGCTGTTCAGTTCCTCGATGAGGTCCCACAGCACCCTCTTTGTTGTCGGGTCCAGACCTATGGTTGGTTCGTCGAGAAAGAGTATGTCTGGCTGGTGTATCAGGCTTGCAACCAGTGAAACCTTCTGCTGCTGTCCCCCTGACATCTGTCCAACGGGTTTATCTGCCGCGTACTTTATGTCAACCAGCTCCATGAGTTCATCGATCCTTGTTTCCTTGAGGTCCTCTGGCATCCCGTAGAAGTCTGTGCACATCTCCACGTTCTCCCTTGCTGTGAGGTCCTCGTAGAGGCTGACCTTCTGGGGGACCATACCTATCTGCTGTCTCACCTCGTCGGGGTTCTCCAGTATATCGTATCCGGCGACACGGGCTGTACCTGAAGTTGGTGGTATGAGGCAGGTGAGCATCTTTATGGTTGTGGTCTTACCTGCCCCGTTGGGCCCCAGGAACCCGAAGATGGAGTTCTTCTCTATCTTCATGTTGAGGCTGTCAACTGCTTTGAAGTCCCCGTAGACCTTTGTGAGGTCGTAGGTCTCTATGGCGTATTTCATTCTTCTTCCTCCCTCTCACATGGGAACATGTCGTTCCAGAAGTCCTCCCATATCCTTGAGATGTGGTTTTTCATTATATCACGGATCCTCTCTATTGTTTCATTGCCCAGTGGGGTTATCTCGTAGTACTTGACCCTCTTCTCCCCGTGCATCTCCCATGAACCCCTTATGAGTCCCTTCTTCTCCAGGTCGTGGAGTACTGGGTAGATGACGCTTGGACCGGGCGGTTTGATCTCCTGGCAGTGCATCCCCTTGATCGAGTAGAACTTCTCAAGTCGTCGCATTATCTCGTATCCATGGATCCTTTCCCTGCTTATCATCCAGAGGATCATTGTTTTTCCGAATCCCCTCATGAAACTCTTTATTATCTTCTCATCGAACTGTCCCCCCTCTCCATGGGGGCCATTTTCTGCACACATCAGGACATCTCCAGAATGATATATCAATTTTCTGATATATCCTGTTTTATATATACTTTTTGGTGGTGTGATGGAAGTAAGTCAGGATAACACTAAAACAGTGGTGATCACCACAGATTGTCACTGTGAACGGGAATGCACTTACCATTCATTCTATAGTGCAGGGGCACTCTAAACGCCTTTCACACCGCAGGGACCCTGCAGATCCAGGCACCTATAAGTATCTTTCATTTTCAGAGGGAATGGAAACACTCATAAGGCCGGCTGAATAGAAAACCAACCGGGATCTATATGAGGCTCGGATTTTCAACCCTGGCACTTTTCATGGAACCAATGGAGAACATCCTGGAGAAAGCAGAGGAGGACGGCTTTCAGCTTCTTGAAATACTCTGCGAGGGACCCTACTGGCCCCGGAGGCTCCTTGAAGATGGGGCAGCACTGGAGGTATTTGAATCCTTTGACCTTGAGATACTCCTCCACGCCCCCACCATAGACCTGAACCCTGGCAGCATGAACCAGGGCGTAAGGGAGGAAACAGAAAGACAGATGATTGAGACGGTGGAACTCGCATCAAGGATAGGGGCAACAACCGTAACAACCCATCCCGGTCTTGTGCACAGGAGGGAGGAGAGGATAAGGAACGCGGCCCTTAAATTCGCAGCTGAAACACTTAGAAACTGCGTGGCCCATGCAGAGGATTCATCGGTAAGGTTCTCAGTTGAGAACATGCCGGGAAGGTTCTCATACCTCTGCAACAGCCCCAGTGAGCTTGAGGAATTCTCAGAGGAATGCGGATCATATGTGACTGTGGATGTGGGCCATGCAAACACCACAGGTTTCCTTGAGGATTTCCTCAGGATGGAGAGAATAGCCCACCACCATCTGAGCGACAACAACGGTGAAAGGGACCAGCACCTCCCCCTTGGGGAGGGTACGGTTGACCTTGAACTCCTTAGGGGGATAGACCGTGGGGTGATAGAACTGAATAACTATGAGGGAGTCATAAAGAGCAGGAGACTCCTGGAATCCTTTTATTGAGGCATGAAAGATGAAGAAGAACAGAATTGAGGGGCCTTGTGGATGGAATATTTGCCATTGCAATGACGCTCCTTGTTCTCGATATTGAAGTGCCAGAGGGGATCATAACAGAGTCCTCAATGGCTTCATACCTCACACTCCTCGCCCCCAGGATCCACATCTACTGCCTCAGCTTCCTCCTCCTCTGGATTTTCTAGCGGTTAACCACATGCAATTTGAAAACCTGAAGGAGGTTGACACGGTTTCCTGTGGATAAACATATTCTGGCTGATGTTCGTGGCCATGGTGCCCTTCTCAACGGAACTCACAGGAGACTATGGCGGACTTGTAACATCCAATGTCATATTCCATGTTAACATGCTGATGATAGGCCTCCTACTATCTGCAAGCCGGTTCTATGCATATAGAAATGGACTCATGGATGTTGAAAGGGACCAGTACCTTAGGTCACTTAAGAGGAACTTCTGATGCCATTTGCAGCAATCGTGGCGCTCCTGATAACATCATTCACACCCGAGTACAGCTCTATTGCCTATACACTCATGTTCTTCAAGAGGTTCCTCTAGATATCAGGGCCTTATATAGGCATGAAATCGGTGAGGCGCACCACGGCGATATTTGAGTTCCTCTAGATATCAGGGCCTTATATAGGCCCATCCATCGCACTGTTTTCTGACAATCTCACCCACACCCGAGGATACGGTATCAACACCATCAACAAGGTCCCCTGAGGTTATACCCCACGCCTTCAGGGTGTTGGAACAGGCAGCAAATCTGACACCATCATCAAGGAGCTCACCGATCATATCTGAGTACCTTGAGTCCCTCATGAGGGCGCTGACACCCTTTGAGTACACCACAACCTCAATCTCAACATTCTGAATGTCGGCCATCAGGTTCCTCGCATTGGCAAAAAGCAGCAAACCCCTCTCATCGTCATCCTCATCAAGGTGGAAGACCACACGGTAAATCCTCTCATCATCCATCACGATCACCCTGGTTCACAATTACAGTTGAAGACAGTCATATAGTGCTATCCCTAATGACTTCAGTACAAATTCACAGGGTATTCATCGCGTGAGGACAATCATATAGGTGTTATCCTACCATCGAGCTCGGCGTCAATAGGGCTGTTCTTCTCAACGTACTCTCTCAGGGCTTCAATAGCCCTCATGTCCATCTCCTCGTGGTTATCACCGTACCGTGATGGCACACCCTGACTGGTTACATAGACTGCACTGTAGGTTCTATCCGGCTCAAGGGGCTTCCCGTTCACGAATACCTTCTGTATCCTGCTACCCGGCGGGTTCTCTATCTTGAAGTAGATCTCGAGGCCCATGCACCTCTTTAGGTAGCCCCCCATCTGCCTGTAGGGGTCCCTGGAGAATGTGAGCTCAATGTTCTCCTCCATCATCTCCAGGATCTCCCTCCCCAGAAGTTCAACACGGGATACCGGGGGATTAACAGGGATCATGTTCCAGAGGTCCTCAACCCGGATATCCCCTGGGGGTAGCGGGGCACCGTAGCGCCATCCATTGGAGAATGCAACTTCAGAGTCACCCACATCCATTATTGCCCTGAGGAGAAGGTTGTCCATGGTTGACTCCAGTATTGTGTACCTGTTGAGGTGCGTCCTGGTTGAACCCACGGTGGCCTCAAGGTAGTCCCTGTCCACCTCAGCCGCCCTCATGACCATCTCCTCAACATCCTCATTTGACGGCCCCCTGACCCTTACAAGTTCGTGTTTGAATTTCCGGACACCACCATCAACCTCAAGGTCAAGGCGTCCAATGAATGAGCCGTGGCACCCTGACTGTATTATGATGGTGTCATTGACAATGAAGGGTCTCTCGAGCCTGTTGTGGGTGTGGGCGCTCAGAAGCACGTCTATGCCATCAACATCCGCTGCCAGCTGGCACTCCTGGGGGAACCCAAGATGTGATATGACCACCACCAGGTCGACCCTCTCCTCATCACGGAGCATCTCTATCCAGTATGGGAGTTCATCACGTCCAAGGGTGAACTCAAGGCCCTCACTGAACCGTGGAGGCATCACCTTATCCACTATATTGGATGCTATCCCCACAACTCCCACCTGGAGGTCGCCCCTCTCCACTATCTCATATGGTCTAAAAGCAAGGCGTTCTGTACCCTCATGGTAGCAGTTTATTGCAAGAACCGGATGATTCAGTTTTTCAGATATTTCCATGAATCTTCTGGGTCCATAGGCAAACTCCCAGTGGGCTGTCATTGCATCAAAGCGCATTTCATTGAGGATGGGTATAAGGGCGGCGCCCTCACTCTTCACGGCATGGTATGTGCCGTGGATGGTGTCACCACAGTCAAATAGTAGTGTGGGTCCCTCTTCACGTATACCATCCACAAGGCCTGCTATGTGGTGGTAGCCCCCCAGGGTCTCATATCTTATATTTCTGCCCTCCCAGAAGAGTTCCGGGTGGGATTTGAGGTAGCCGTGGGTGTCATTCACCTGCACGATGCAAAGTTCACTCAATATCAGCCCCCCATATTTCAGAATTCTATATCCAGAACCTAGAACCTCAAAATTCTATATCCAGAACCTCCCTTATGTTATCAACAACGTGGTCAGCAGCATCAATCAATCTCTGAGGAACAGGTTCCCTCTGCTGTAGTGTTAAAACCCCCACGTCAGCCTCCCTCAATGCAAGAATGTCATTGAGGCCGTTACCCACCATCATGACCCTGCTGTACCTTCGCTTCAGGTCCTGGATTATCTCTGCCTTCCTCTCGGTGTCGGCGGTGTCAAAGACGTTTTCCTGGGGTATCCTGATGATCCTTGCAAGTTCCCTCAGTGACCCCCTCCGGTCTCCTGATGCAATGTATATGTGTATGTTTCTTTTCCTGAGTTCCTCCACAACCTCCGGGACCTCCGGGAAGAGCTTTCCACCTGCGGTTATTGTGAAGTCAACCATATTTCTGTCAATGTTGACTATGAAGCCGGATCCACTGCATATCTGTATGTTGTAGTTCTTACTGGAAACGGCATCTATGGTGTCCTGTATGTCCCTGACAGTTGCTGGGTCATCCCTGAGGATATCCATGATCTCATCAGAGGTAACCGCGGTGTTGGCGTAGCTGACATCGAAGTCTATGCGGTTCCTCTTTATGAACTCATATATGGTCTGGTCGGGTTTTGCGTTTACAATACAGGTTGCGGGGTCGGTCTGAAGCACAACAAGGGCCCTTCTATCCCTGTAATCCACAATATCAAGTGAGTTCATCCTGTCACATATCTTACCTGTTTTAAGGTTCTTGAGGGCCCTGTACCTTCTTATGAGTGTCCCTGAGTTATCAAAAACAGCTGCCTTCATCACCTGATATTATGTTTTTCACGGTATTAATGATTTGAGGCATGATTGTATTATATCCCAGTTAAAGCATTTACAAAAAAGTAGGCTCCCACCATAATCAGAAACCCGTTACATACTGCCATAACTGCCCTGTAGACCTTCCCGGACGTATCAAATGCCCCTCTGGATGATAGAAAGGATACCAGGCTGTACCAGGCAAGGTCGGATGACCAGTGACCCACAAGGAAACCTGCAAGTCCAGCAGCACCTGCAAGTTCAACTCCACTGTACATGAGGGCGGCCCCAACAGCACCCCACCATATAAAGAAGTAGGGGTTGGAAAAACTTATCACTGCACCCCTGAGTACTGATCCTCCTGCTGGAATATCCCCTGAGGATTCGCCCCCAGACCTCAGACCCCTGATGCCGGTCCAGATGAGGACTGAGCCACCTGCAATCCCAATGAATGAGGATGCGGACTCTGATGAGAGGAGGTAGCCCATACCCATGAATATCAGAACAACCAGGATGGTCTCACTCAGGATGTGGCCGGTGACAAGGAGGGGCCCTGCCCTGAAACCCCCCTGAATGGAGTCCGAGACCGTGACAGTGAGAAGGGGGCCAGGGGCCATTGCCCCTGAGAGGCCTATTATGAAGGATGTTACGGTAAATAGGATGACACTGAGCATTCTTTCAGCCTAATTGTACCTGTTAAGTATCTTCATGATCTCAGTGAGGTGACGATCAATCTCCTCTATCTCATCCTTCCTGAGGGCCCGGGTCCTCCCGAGTATCCTTATCCTCTCAAACACATGGTCCATCCTTACGAGGAGTTCATGCATTGATGTCCTGGTGGGGTACATGATATCACAGCTCCGGTAACTAACTGTGTTCACCATCCTATATAGCATCTTTTCCTGGGGGCAGTGAAGGACCAAACCCCGCGGATCAGAGTTTTGCAGTATCTTTTCTCACCCCTGCAGGTCAACCTCCAGGCCCTTGCCTGACTCAGCAGCCCTCTCATAGACCATCCAGGCTGTTGTAACGTCCTGCAGGGAGAGTCCGGTTGAATCAAATACTGTTATATCCTTACCTGATCTTCTACCCTCAATTTTACCTGTTATTACATCCCCTATTGTCCCCTGGAGGTCCTCTTCTGTGATAAGGCCCTCACTGAGGGGTACGTTTATCTCTCCGCTGTGGGATGCCTGTTCCCAGCTGTCATAGAAGACCCTCCCCTTTTTGAGTATGAGGGGGTCCAGTTCCTGCTTTCCAGGGGCATCTGCCCCCATGGCACATATGTGGGTCCCGGGTGTTATCCAGTCAGCCTTCACCAGGGGCTTCCTTGAGGGGGTGGCAGTTACAACTATGTCCCTCCCCTCCACAGCCTCCCTGATATCCAGGGCAGGTTTGACCCTGAACCCATAGACCTCAGAGGCCTTCCTTGCGAATTTTTCTCGCTGGGAAGGTGTCCTGCAGTAAACGCAGGCCTCCTCAAGGTCTGCGACCCTGCTGATGGCCATCAGCTGTGTCCAGGCCTGTCTCCCGGCACCCACCATCCCCAGTGTTGAGGCCTCCCGATCTGCAAGGTACTTCACGGAGACCCCGCCGGCTGCCCCGGTCCTCATATCGGTTATATATGTTCCATCCATGAGTGCAAGGGGGAACCCGGTCCTTGGGTCGACAAGCTCTATGACAGCCATGACCGTTGGGAGGGAATGTTCACGGGGATTTGAGGGGTGGACATTCACGCACTTAACACCCGCCATTTCAAGTTCCTCAAGGTAGGAGGGCATCACCCTGAGGTCCCCATCGTGTTTCCTGAAGAATAGGTACATCTTGGGGGGCATCTGGACACGGCCAAGGGCATCCTGGACAAAGGCGTTCTCAACAGCCTTCAGACAGTCATCCATGGTCAGAAGACCCTCAACATCACTTTTTTTGAGTATAATGGTTTTCTCCATCACTTCACCCTTTCCATCCATTCCATATCCTAGATCTTGGTCATCTTCACATTTATTAATGTTGAAAATGAAATTAAACCCAGATAATAGGGTGACCGGGCACCTGCAGATACCTCAGGATAACCATCATGGAAAGCCAGGGGCCCTCAAATGCAGCTCTTCAGGATAATAGGTTTACTCAATGATAGGATACGGGTGTTTGGAAATGGAAATCATGGATAAGGTTGAAATGATTAAGGATCATGGCATGACCGCATCAGAGAACCTTGAAAGGTTCATCAGGACAATAAGGGCAAAAAATGATGACGTAAACGCATTTATAGAGGTCAGGGAGGAGGCCTTCCAGAGGGCTGAGGAGATAGACTCAAGGATAGCCTCGGGGGAGAGGACAGGTAAACTCGCAGGTCTGGTTATAGGTGTTAAGAGCAACATCAACGTGGAGGGATTCACGGTATCCGCAGCATCCAGGACCCTTGAGAACTACACTGGAAGCTACGATGCAACCGTCATAAGGCGCATAAAGGAAGAGGATGGGATAATAATCGGCATGACCAATATGGACGAATTCGCAGCTGGAAGTTCAACAGAGACCTCATTCTTCGGCCCCACAGACAACCCCTCTGCACCTGGAAGGATACCCGGTGGTTCCAGTGGGGGAAGCGCCGCTGCCGTTGCAGCCGGGATGTGCGACATTGCACTGGGATCAGATACAGGGGGATCCATAAGGAACCCGGCCTCTCACTGTGGTGTCATGGGGTTCAAGCCGACCTATGGGCTGGTTTCAAGGCAGGGGCTCCTTGACCTTGCCATGAGCTTCGACCAGATAGGGCCCCTTGCAGCTGACGTATCCGGCCTTCAGCTGACCCTTGAGGTGATATCAGGCCAGGACCCCACCGACCCAACAACCATTGCAGAGGACCAGGAACTCGGCGTGGATCGGGAACTCAAGGATATTCGCTTCGGTGTCGTGAAGGAGTTCCTTGAGGTCACCGATGACTCAATAGATGCTGCCATCCAGAGGAAACTTGACCTGATAGGGGATGAGGGGGCTGAGATAGTGGAACTTGATTTTGGCTACATCGACCTCTGCCTCCCAACCTATTACCTCATAAACTATGTTGAGTTCTTCTCAGCCACAAGGAAGTACGATGGCAGGAAGTATGGCCACAGGATAGAGGACGTATGCGGCCCTGAGGTGCTCAGGAGGATACACATGGGCTCCTACATCAGCCAGAAGGAACTATCTGGTAAATACTACAGGAGGGCCCTCCAGGCAAGGTCACTCATAAGGAGGGAGATAGAGGGGCTCCTGAAGGACGTGGACATCATACTGGGCCCCACAGTCCCTAAACTCCCCCACAGGCTTGGAGAGGAACTTGAACCAATGGAGATGTATGCATACGATGTCCTCACGGTCATAGCCAACCTTGCAGGTATACCCGCTGCAAGCATGCCTGCAGGTGACGTGGATGGGGTTCCTGTGGGCCTGCAGCTCCAGGCAAAGCCAGGGGACGATGGAATGATACTCTCTGCAATGAGGGGTATAGCCTCCCTTTAGAGTGAGTTTACATGAGGATTGGACTCGCATACCTGAGGGGCTCTGTACCGGCCTTTGAGGATTTTGGATTTCTACCCACCGACCTGGTTAAGGAGAATGGCCTAGTGAATGGTGAGAGGGCCCACAGGGTCCTGGATGGCATCATAATACCCGGTGGGAGCATAGTTGAGTCAGGGAGTCTATCAGCGGACCTTGGATCAGAGATAAGGAGGATGGCTGCTGAGGGAAAATTTGTCCTTGGCATCTGCTCAGGGTTCCAGGCACTGGCAGAGAGGACGGATATAGGGAGAAAATCGCCCTGCCCCATATACAGGGAGGGTCTGGGGCTCCTGAATGTATCATTCCACCCCATGATAAGCAACGACCGTGTGGAGGCCCTTGTCACAGGGGAGTCATTCCTCACCGCAGGTTTAACCGGTGAGAGGGTAACCGGTTTTCACTGCCACACCTACGGTGAGATAAGGGGGGACGCTCCTGAGATAATGCGCTCCATAATAAGGAGGGCCGATTACAGGGACAGGAGGCTTGAGGTAACCTCGGGTGTCTGCAGTGACGATGGAAACGTCGCAGGTACCATGGTCCACGGGGCACTGGATGAGAACCCCGCCCTTGTGGAGAACATACTGGAGTTTCTGGGCGCCGGTGAGGATTCAAGGGAGAGGATAATGGAGAAGAACCGGGAACTCAGAAAAACCCTGAGGTCAGAGATAGGTGTGGAAACAGGTATAAACGTTGAGGAAAGAGGAAGCGAGACCAGGAATACCCCGCCGGCAATCATGATAGCATCCACGGGCTCGGATGCAGGGAAGACCTTCATAGTCACCGGCCTTGCAGGCGCCCTCAGGAGGCGGGGTCTCAGGGTGGGGGTCATGAAGGTGGGCCCTGATGTCAGGGACATAGTACCGGCCCTCTACCTCATAAAGGAGCCAATGGAGGAGCACTCCTCCATAAGAATAGGGCACCTGGGCTGGATGGACCTTGAGGATGCCCTGGAATCGGTGAGGGGAAGGTATGATATAATACTGATCGAGGGTGTTATGAGCATATTAACAGGACTCCTCAATGAAACCGTACCCTACTCAGGGGCCGAAATCGCACTTGCAGCTGGGATACCTGTTATAATGGTGGCCGGCTGCAGCAGGGGAGGGGTGGAGTCAGCGGCCGTTGACCTGGACGCCCATATAAGTGTCCTTGAGAGGCTTGGGGTTGAGGTCCCCCACGCCATCCTCAACAGGGTCTATGACATGGATATATTTGAGAGGGCCTCAGGGGGGAGGTACCTGGCTCTGCCCCGGGTTAAGATGAGCATGAGGGGCGGCACCCCTGAGGTTGAGATAAAACTTGAGGACTTCTGCATGAGGGCCATGGAGGCCGTTGAGGAGAACCTTGACGTGGATCTTCTCATATCTGAAGCAGCAGAACCAGAATTCAGGGGATACACTGACCTTGAGGAGATAATGAGAAGATTCAGGAAAAATTAGGTTATTTTTTCAGGTGATAAAAAATAGTGGTGGTGGGGTTAAATTTCAAGATCCTCCTCAAAAAATTAGGTTATTTTTTCAGGTGATAAAAAATAGTGGTGGTGGGGTTAAATTTCAAGATCCTCCTCAAAAAATTAGGTTATTTTTTCAGGTGATAAAAAATAGTGGTGGTGGGGTTAAATTTCAAGATCCTCCTCAGGGATCTCCTCCCCCTCTGTTATGGTTATACCCTCCTCTCCGCCTATCTCATAGGTGAGGAACTGGAGGGGTGTCTTGGTGCTTCTCATCTTAACTATGTCCATTATACGCTCCCTTCGACCTGTGTAGGGGTTCTCCCTCCTGCCGAGCTTTATGGCACCATAGACCGAGAAGAGGGCAAGTTCATTGAATTCCTTGGAGGTTGCGCTGTCAAGTATGATAACAGATGTTATACCCCTCTGCTTGAGCTCATATACCAGGAGGTCAAACTGGTTCCTGAACTCATATGCTGTTAACTTGGCTGTGTAGCCCCCCAGACTGTCTATCACAACTACCTCAGCCTCAGGGGGGATGTCATGTATTATCTTGGTGAAGTTACCCTTCATGGGGTCCATGTCCATGCTGAGCTCGGCCTCTGTTATCCTGGCCCTTATGCCGGTCAGTTCAATGAAGTTGAGGAGTCCCCTCTCCTCAAGTTCCTGGGTGTTCCAGCCAAAGGAGTTTGCCTGGATGTGGAGGTCGTTGGCGTCCTCCTCGGCTGTGATATAGACCGTGTTGTATCCCTCCATGCAGCTGCTTATTGCAAAACGCAATCCAAAGATTGTCTTCCCGCATCCTGGTTCCCCGGTTATGAGGACGGATCTGCCCATGGGGAAGCCGCCTATTGTGTCATCAAGTCCACTGATTCCTATCTTCAGCCTATCCATAAGAAACACCTCTAAGATCTGAATTCCATGTATGAGTCAATGAGGTCTGCTCCGCTCATGAATATGAGGTCGTGTTCCTCCGCATATTTCATGGCATCATCCGTTGAAAGCGCATTACCGGTCCTGTCATCCATCATCTCACAGCAGACCGCAACTCCCTCAAGTCCAGCCATCTCCATGAGTGCTATGCTCATCTCGGTGTGGCCCCTCCTCCTGGTCACATGGCCATCAGCGGCCCTCAGGAGGGTGACATGGCCCGGTGACCTGAAAAGATCCCCGAACTCATGGTGTTTTTTGTTTTTACAGAGCTCTGCAAGCTCCCTTATGGTCAGGGCCCTGTCATTGTCAGTTATTCCTGTAAATGTCCTCCGGTGGTTCACTGTTATGGAAAAAGCCGACTTTTCATCGTAGGGTATATCGTGGGGTGAGAGCCTGCTGAGTACCGGGTAGCGGCCTGAGGCCTCATTCATTATATCGGTCATGTAGGGTATCCCGAGACTTTCTGAGTTCTCCCAGGATACAGGTACACAGATGAGGCCACCTGCATCGTTCCTCATGACCCTGATATGGTCAGGGGTTGTTTTTTCAGCAGCAACAATCATATCTGTTTCCCGTTCACGGTTGTCCGCGTCGAATACAAGAACCATTTCTCCCTTTCTGAGTGCTTTAAGGGCTTCCTGAATCATATGATCACGACTCTGTTGTATCACTCAATTAATCTGATGATTCATCATCCATTATCTTTAGGCTAACAGTATCTCCATCTCTTAATTTAAGGGTTTTTCTGAGGTTTACAGGGGCAACAAATTCAAGGCACACATCCCTGTGATGGGTTTTAACAGGGAACAGAAGGGCGCCATCAACCTCATCGTTCAGGACTGCCCTCACATAGAGCACATCCCCGAAACCACCCCCACCATGTATTTTATCAGCCTTAAGCCGCAGTTCTCTGACGATTTCAGGGTTACCGGTTTCTATGTTGAGGGTGCCGGGGAATGGCTCGAAACCCAGTTTCTCCCTGAACTGTTCAAGGTAGACGTCCCTTGTCATGAAGTATGCGCCCTCACCGAAACCTGAACTGACCCTTCCGGTTATGATCATCCTCTCACTCCACTCTGCCCCTTACAGTTGAGAAGAGGGGACCCCTCAGGTCTATCTCACGGTTCCTGCCTGTTATGTACCTCATGGCCACATCATCCAGGATGAGGTTCAGGTCAGAGAGGGACCTTGCTATCGTGCTCCTCACCTCAACCTCATCGGCGCCACTCACAGCCATCTCCTCCACCCTGTAGGCTGCCTCGGCTGCAAGGGCATCCATGTAGGTTATCCCTGTGTTGAGGCCATCCCGCCGGGCGCTGGCTATGAGTTCGTTGTCCAGTTCCGTTCCGGGTGGAACACCCAGTATGTTGCCATCGTGGATGTAGATGGTGTTCCAGACCGCAGGTCCGAGGAGCCGTGTGTTGTCCTCATCCTCAACTGCCTCCACCCTGATCCTCCTGCCAAGGAATTCCCCACTGTAAACCTCAAAGCTGCAGGGTGACTCTGCGTCTGCATGGGCCCTCCAGGTTTCAATTATCCTCTCCATGAGCATCCTGCCATCTGAGGTTACCGGGTGGAGGTTTATCCTGAGCATGCCGGCGATGTCCCTGTCGGTGAGCCTCCAGGGTCCATGGATCTGGGGGTAGACCATCTCCCGGACGTCATCCACCTGGTTGAGTATCATGGCCACACGCTCAACACCCACCCCAAGGTTCATGACCTCCTCGTCTATACCGTACATTGAGAGTGCTATGGGGGAGTATAACCCGAAGGTTGCAATCTCAACCCAGTCCCTGAGGCCCGGGTGGTAGGCGTAGACCTCTGTCTGGGTCCCGGGAATGTAGTACTTGGATTTCTTCTCATCAGGCAGGAACTTGAACCTTGAGAAGCCGAAGTGCTCAAGTAGGCCCTCGGCCACTGCCTTCCCAACGTCGAGGGGAACCTCGTCATCCACAACGACGCATGAGGCTGAGTGATAGGTCATGAGGTGACTTGAATCCTCCCTCTGCTCCCTCCTGAAGCAGCGGTCAATTGAGAATAGTTTCAGGGGGAGGGGGTACCTGTCATGTATGTTCTGCAGGGATATGAACCACCCGGAGGTCATATGGGACCTCAGGGTTGTCCTACCTGCAACTGGTTTGAGGTCCCTTATCTCAGGGAACACCCTCTCGATGATCCTGAGGGCGTCATGGCTTTCAACCTCAAGGGCCCCGGATACCTCAAGGACGAGGTCGTCCCCTGAGATGTCACCCTTCTTGTAGGACCTGAAGACCTCCTTGAGGCCCTGGATCCTGTCCTCTGTCACCTCAACTCCCATTTCCTCTATCATCCGGATCTTATCAAGGCCAAGGCCTATGTCTGGCCTTGGAAGCCCCCCCAGGTAGAAGCACCTGTCGAGGACCGCCGGGGCCTCGGGGCCAAACTGCCTGTATATGTGCTCCTCGTCTATGAATACCGGGTTCACCATCTCACTGAAACCCAGCCTGAGGTAGGCCTCCCTTATCATCCAGATGGTGTCATAGAGGACGTGGGATTTTCCCACACCAAACCTCAGGCGTGGATACTGCAGGTCATGGTGGGGCTTTTTAAGGAGCTTCCCGCTCTCAAGCCATGCCCTCTCAAAGTCCCTCCTTGATAGTTTAACAATATCTTTCTTCTTCAAATGGAACCCCCGTGATCTTTATGTATATGTAATCGGGATCATCAGTGTGATGAGCCGGGTTATCACCCCTCAGGAGATTCTTCTGTTAAATTAGCCAGTTGAAGGCGCCTTCAGTTTTCCCATCACACCTTCAACAGGAAGGGTGATCTTTCACTTCCCATATTCATCACCTTAACATATTGACTGCCAAACCTTATAATAATGAATGTTGAAAATAATCTCCATGGAAAGCGAGCTTTACGAATGTGATGTTCTCATAATAGGCTCAGGCGGAGCCGGCTGCAGGGCAGCAATTGAGGTTTCTGAACACAAACTGACACCAATCATAGTTTCAAAGGGTTTATCATTTAAATCAGGATGCACAGGAATGGCTGAGGGCGGATACAACGCCGCATTCGCATGTGTTGATCCAGAGGACAGTCCCGATGTCCACTTTGAGGATACAATGAGGGGCGGCGGATTCATCAACGACCCCAGACTTGTCCGTATACTTGTGGACGAGGCCCCTGACAGGCTGAGGGACCTTGAAGAATATGGCGCACTCTTTGACCGCCAGGAGTCAGGCCTCCTGGATCAGAGGCCCTTCGGAGGCCAGACCTACAGGAGGACCTGCTACCATGGGGACAGGACAGGCCATGAGATGATCACGGCCCTCAAGGAGGAGGTTATAAGGAGGGACATAGAGACCATCGATGAGGTGATGATAACCTCACTACTTGTTGAGGATGGCAGCGTTCTTGGCGCCATGGGCGTATCCATCAGGAATTCAGAGCCTGTGGCCTTCAGGGCCTCCTCCACCATACTGGCATCAGGAGGGGCAGGCCACATATACCCTGTGACCTCCAACACCATGCAAAAGGGTGGTGATGGCTTTGCAATAGCCTGGAAGGCGGGGGCTGACCTCATAGACATGGAACAGGTCCAGTTCCACCCCACAGGCATGGTCTACCCTGAGTCACGGAGGGGGGTCCTTGTGACGGAGGCCGTGAGGGGTGAGGGCGGCATACTCCTCAACAGTGAGGGCGAACGGTTCATGAGCCGCTATGACCCCCGCGGGGAACTTGCAACAAGGGACGTTGTTGCAAGGGCCATCTACACCGAGATAATGGAGGGCCGGGGGACAGAGAACGGCGGCGTCTACCTCGATGTGAGCCACCTCCCTGATGAGGTTATAGAGGAGAAACTTGAGACCATGCTACTCCAGTTCCTGGATGTGGGTGTGGATATAAGGTCCGAGCCAATGGAGGTTGCACCCACAGCACACCACTTCATGGGGGGTGTAAGGATAGATGAGTGGGGCAGGACCAATCTCAAGAACCTCTTCGCAGCAGGTGAGGTTTCAGGAGGCGTACATGGTGCCAACAGGCTCGGAGGAAATGCCCTGGCCGATACCCAGGTATTCGGAAGGAGGGCGGGCATATCGGCTGCAAAAAACGCCATGAGTTCATCCAGGAGACAGGTCAGGTCACTCATTGAGGAGGAGGAGCAGCGGATAAAGGGCCTGGTCCGCGATGGATCCATAAGGCCGGCTGAGATAAGGGATGAACTCCACGAGGCGATGTGGAGTGATGTTGCAATTGTGAGGAGCCGGAGGTCACTTGAATCTGCAATGTCCAGGATTTCCACGCTGATGGATAAACTGGGGGACCTTGATGTCCCTGAAACAGGAGGATTTAACAGCAACCTCCTGGAGGCCCTTGAACTTGAGAACATGCTCATAACAGCCTCACTGGTGACCCGCTCAGCCCTTATAAGGGAGGAGAGCAGGGGATCCCACTACCGGGAGGATTTCCCGGAAACACGCCCGGAATGGAAAAGGAGCATATTACTAAACAGGAAAGGGGAGCCTCAGTTCATAGAGAGATGAGCAGGTAACTTAAAACTGCTCACAAGTAATTATATCCATTATCTCAGGGCTGCGGTAATCCCTGAAGACATGGTCAGCCCCGGCCCGTCTGAGCTCTGCCTCCCCGTACCTTCCGGCTGCTATTCCAATCTTAAGGGCACCCACATGGGCCCCGGCCATCATATCGTAGGGTGTGTCACCAAAGAGGACGATTCTTCCTGAGGCCCCCATCTCAAGTCCCCTTTTAACCGCGATTTCTGTGAGCTCCTCCCTTATGCTGCTGTCACTCCCAAAGCCCCCGAATGAGAAGTAACCTGCAATTCCAGCCCTCTCAAGCTTCATGAAGGCTATATCCTCCAGGTTACCTGTGACAACTCCCATGCAGGCACTGCTGGATCTTAGAGCCTCAAGGAACCCCATAACACCATCTATGAGCCTTATATCATCGTACCGGATGTTTTTTCCCACATAAACTACGAGTTCATGGAGGAAGTCGTCCATCCCATCATCTATATCCCCTGATTCCAGGCCCAGGAGGCTGAGGACCTCCCTGGCTATTGCTGGGTCTGTTTTTCCATGGTAGTCTATGAGGTCAACGGTGGCCTCAACACCGTAGACCTCCCTGAAAGCATAGCTGAATGCCTCTTCATGGACCTCTGAGCGGTGTATGAGGGTTTTGTCGATGTCGAATAGTGCGATCATCTTCCCAACCTACTGTTTTGAGGTAAGCTCCTCTGCAGCACCCTCTGCAAGTTCCATGACGTATTCCTCGTCCAGCACCTTCAATTCACCCTCCAGTAGCAGAATCCTCCCGTCACATATCACCGTATCAACATCCGCGCCACTGGCAGAGTAGACGAGGTGTGAGGCCGGCTTCCTCCAGGGTGTGAGGTGGGGTCTGCGGGTGTTTAAGACCACAATATCCGCCAACCCGCCCTCCTCTATGAGGCCAGAATTGACTCCCAGGGCCTTGGCACCATTCACTGTCGCCATCCGGAATACATCCATTGCCGGGAGTGCCGTCGGGTCATGGAGGCTGACCTTCTGGAGCAGCGAGGCGGTCTTCATCTCCTCAAACATATCCAGGTTATTGTTTGAGGCGGCCCCGTCTGTCCCGATGGAGACGTTGACGCCCCGCCCCATGAGTTCAGGTACAGGTGAGATGCCTGATGCCAGTTTCATATTGCTTGAGGGGTTGTGTGAGACCTTCACCCCTCTCTCTGAGAGGATCTCCATTTCATTTTCTTTCAGCCAGACGCAGTGGGCTGCCACGGTCCCCGGCCCAAGGACACCTGTCGAATCCAGGTACTCAACAGGGGACATTCCGTGGGCCTCTGAGACCTCCCTGACCTCATTTTCTGTTTCAGATACGTGGATATGGATACCAACACCGTGTTCAGCTGCCAGTCGAGCGGTTTCTCGGAGGAGTTCCTCTGAGCAGGTGTAGGGGCTGTGGGGCCCAAGGGCAACCTTTATGCGTCCATCTGCCATTCCGTGGCATTCACGGATTATCCTGAGGCTCTCCCTGATTTCAGCCCGCATTTTATCATCATCCCCAAGGTCTATCATCCCGTGACTTAGAACGCATCTCAGTCCAGCCTCATCCACTGCACGGGCCACGTCATCCATGTAGAAGTACATGTCATTGAAGGCTGTTGTACCTGACCTTATCATCTCCACACATCCAAGGAGTGCCCCTGCATGGCAGTACTCCCCGTTGAGGTGGGCCTCGGCTGGCCATATGTGGTCATTCAGCCACCTGTCAAGGGGGAGGTCATCTGCCATACCCCTGAACAGTGTCATTGAGAGGTGGGTGTGTGTATTCACAAGACCCGGGATTAGGAGTTTTCCGTGGCCATCAATGACGGTGTCAGCGTCACCGGGACTCAGGGCGTCTGAAACCTCCTCTATGGTGTTACCCTCAATCAGAACCGATCCCCTGCGGGGGCCTGCTGCGTCGAGGACCTGGGCGCCATGTATCAGTATGCTCTCATTCTCCATAGGATCACCTTATAACTTATAAGTTTTAACTTATAATCTGGGATGAATCTAAAGCTATTATATAGGTTCCTTAAAAAGAGATATAAGTGATGTGATTCTGCAGATGAGATACTGATGTGTACGGCATTCACAGTAAATATTTGAGTCATCGAGGGATTGAATGAAGATAAGAATAGCGGTTCCCTCAAAGGGAAGGATAAGCGAACCTGCAATAAGGCTACTTGAAAATGCAGGTGTGGGGCTGAAGGATACAATTAACAGGAAGCTATTTTCAAAGACGCAGCACCCCCAGATCGATGTCATGTTCAGCAGGGCAGCCGATATACCCGAATTCGTTGCAGATGGGGCGGCTGACCTTGGTATCACAGGGTACGACCTCATAGTGGAGAGGGGGAGTGAGGTTGAAATCCTCGAGGACCTCAACTATGGGAGGGCCAGCCTGGTCCTGGCAGCCCCTGAGGACTCCCCCATCGAGAAACCAGAGGACATACCCGACGGTGCGGTCATAGCAACAGAGTTTCCCAGGATAACAGAGGACTACGTCAGGAAAAGGAACATAGGGGCCGAGATAGTTGAACTCACAGGTTCCACAGAGATAGCACCCTTCATAGGGGTGGCGGACCTCATAACCGACCTCAGCAGCACCGGCACCACACTCCGGATGAACCACCTCAAGGTCATTGACACACTCCTTGAGAGTTCAGTGAAACTCATAGCAAACCCTGAAAGTTACAGAAGCAAGGGGCAGCTGATAGAGGAGCTCAGAACAGGTATAAGGGGAGTTATAGATGCAGAGGGCCGCAGGCTCGTAATGCTGAACATAGACCGGAAAAACCTGGATCGTGTGAGGGCACTCATGCCAGGGATGACGGGACCCACGGTCTCTGAGGTGCTCTCGGATAACGGTGTTGTGGCTGTCCACGCGGTTGTGGATGAGAAGGAGGTCTTCAACCTGGTGAACAGGCTCAAGTCCGTGGGGGCAAGGGACATACTGGTTGTGCCAATTGAGAGGATAATCCCCTGAGGTGTTATCAATGAAGTTCCTCCGGTTTTCAGATGGCGGAAGGGTTCTCTGCGGCTTTACAGATGGAGAGAAGGTATTTCAGGTTGAAAGTGATCGCTACCTCCTTGAAGACCCTGAGGTCATCTCGGAATATCATATGGGGGAAGTGAGGATCCTCCCACCGGTTTCACCCTCAAAGGTTATATGTGTGGGTCTCAACTACAGGGACCACGCAGCTGAACTTGGAATGGACATACCTGATGAACCCGTTATATTCCTCAAGCCACCAACAGCGGTCATAGGCCATGGAGATGCAATAGTCTACCCTGCAATGTCCTCGGAGGTTGACCATGAGGTTGAACTTGCAGCGGTTATATCAGAAAGGGCGAGGTGCGTTGATTCAGATGAGGCGGATGAATTCATAGCAGGTTACACGGTCCTCAATGATGTAACTGCAAGGGACCTACAGAGGCGTGACGGCCAGTGGACCCGTGCAAAAAGCTTTGACACCTTCTGCCCCATAGGGCCATTCATAGAAACTGATATCAGACCCAGCAACCTTGATATATCCCTTGAACTCAATGGGGTACTCAGGCAGTCATCCAGCACATCCAACATGATATTCACCGTCCAGGAACTGGTTGAGTTCATATCAGAGATCATGACACTGGAGCCCGGCGATATCATTGCAACCGGCACACCACCCGGCGTTGGAGAGATGAAACCAGGAGACACCGTAAGGGCCACCGTTGAGGGCGTGGGGACACTTGAAAACAGGGTTGAATCTTCAGATAACATCCAGTGAAAGCCAGCATCTGATAAAATAAGCGTTATAATCCCCAAGCCAGTATATTAATTTTTTCAATAAAAGGGTCAGGTATTGAATAAACAAAAAAATTAAAATGTCCCCTTTAACCTCATGTCTCAAGATATATTGCGGGTTTAAGGGGAACAGCATTTTTGGCCTTGTTTTCAGGGTCGTAGTCCGCATCACGGTGGATCACCACATCGGCCCCCACCTCTGATTTTATGTAGTCACTGGCATCAACCAGTACACTGTACTCGTCCACCTCAACAACCTCAGATTTACCCGCATCCCGGAGGATCCTCCTCACGAATTCTGAGACCTCCTTCATGTTGCTGTGGACTCCGGAGGCTGAAACCCTCCCCATTATGGCACCCATATCCGGCTTTCCAACCTCAGATGCTATTCTCAGGACATCCCACTTCCAGGGTGGCGATATGTAGAGGTGCACCCTCTCAGGCCGGGCGTCCAGTATCTTCATGATCTCCTGAATATCCCTGACGGTGTTCTGGACCATCTCCTCTGCAACCTGGACCTCCCTGCTTATGGCGTCCTCCCTGAACCTGGGCCAGGGAGCCTCCGATACGAAACCCTCACCACCGTATCTCTCCCACATCTCCTCGGCTGTGTAGGGAGTGAATGGTGCCATGAGCCTTATCCAGGCGCTCAGAACATGTGCAAGCACCATTTTAACCTCCATGTCGGCACGGCCATCAACACGGGCCATGTAGTGGTCCACATCCTTTTTGAGGAGATATAGTGCCTCCTGCACTGCCTTACGGGTCTGGAATGACTCAAGGGCATCTGTGGCCTCGCGTATCCTGTGGTTAAGCTGGCAGATCATCCACTTACCAGCGAAACTTTCAGGCTCAAATTCAGGAAGCTCAGACAGGGCCAGTTTGCCATCCCAGATCTCAGAGACCCTTTCACCGAATTCCCTGAACCACTCGATGCGCCTCCTGGTTCCTATAACCTCCTTCTCCCTCCAGTCAAAGTCCTGCCAGGGCTCTGCAGATGACATGAGGAACAGGCGCACAACATCTGCTCCGTGCCTCTCTATTGCATCCCGCAGCAGTATCACGTTACCCTTGGATGAGGACATCTTGTTACCCTCAAGGAGGCCCATTCCAAATACAACAACACCACGGGGCCAGCGGGATTCAGGGAATATGGCGGAGTGATGGAATATATGGAATGTGAGGTGGTTGCCTATGAGGTCCTTGGCAGACAGCCTCCAGTCAAGGGGGTACCAGTAGCTGAATTCCTCCCTGAGTTCATCCCCCGCTATGGATTCACCAAGGAAGACACTGTCAAAGAACTCATCATCCAGTTTCTCAGGGTCCATCTCCCTCAGTTTATGGGCGATGGTGTAGTAGGCCATGTAGATGGTTGAATCGGTGAGGGGCTCTATTATCCACCTCTCATCCCAGGGGAGCCTTGTACCGAGACCAATCCTCCTGGAGCATGCCCAGTCATTCAGCCAGTCAATGTAGTACTGGAAGTTGGCCCTCACCTCCTCGGGTATTATCTTCATGCTGGAAAGACACCTGTGGGCCAGTTCCTTCCACTCCTCATCGGAGTACTTCATGAACCACTGGTCCTCCATGAGCCTCACAACGCACCTTCCACCGCAGCGGCATATCACAGGGCGCTCTGCAAACTCGTACATCTCATCGGCCAGGCCCTCAGACTTCAGTTCATCTGCTATGACCTCACGGGCCTCTGAAACCTTCATCCCACCGTAAACAGGGATGTGGCTGCTCATAACACCCTTGGCATGTTCAATCTTGTAGAGTTCCCCTGTGGCGTCCTCCAGGCGTTCATCCTCCTGACTCTCAACCCCGAATTTCTGGATCACCTCTGCTGCAGGGAACACTCCGTAACCCTCAACGGTGATCACATTGATGGGTTCGAGGCCCTCAATCACATCACCGAGACCATACCTCTCAAGCAGTTCAGAGTTCTTCCTGAGGTCCTCAAGGGCTATGAAGTCTGCAGGGGCATGGGCAGGTACAGAGAATACAACTCCAGTGGCGTATTCAGGGTCAACGAATGAGGCTGGAAGTACGGGGTGCTTTTCTCCGGTCACAGGGTTTTCAACTTCCCTTCCAATGAGTTCCTCAGGGTCCACGTCACCCTCAACCTCAAGGTCCAGCTTCTGATGGGAGAGGTTATCAAGGGATGCACGGCTTACTATCCACTCTTCACCGCCTGTCCGCACCCTCACATACTCCTCCTCCGGGTTCAACCAGAGGTTGGTTGCACCGTAGATTGTTTCGGGCCTGAAGGTGGCCGCAACAAGGTATGAATCATCCATTCTGAACTTGAGGAGCGTGAGCTGGTTTATGGCCACACCCTCCCCCTCAAGGAGGTCGTGGTCACCCACCGGGTTTTCACAGTCAGGGCAGTACTTCACTGGATGGGCGCCCTTCCTCACAAGGCCCATGTCACGGAGCTTCCCTATCTGCCACTGTATGAACCTGCTGTAGGTGGGGTCCGTGGTCTTGAATTCACGCCTCCAGTCTATGGAGTAACCCATATCCTCCATCACAGAACGGTACTCCCTGCTGAAGTATTCAACTATGTATTCGGGGGCACTGAAGCGTTCAAGTTCCTCCTCGGGTACCTTGTGGACCTCCCTGTAGATCTTGAGGGTCCAGGGGTCCTGTCTCTGTATCCTCCTGGCTATCCCTATTACCGGGGCCCCTGTGACGTGCCAGGCCATGGGAAAGAGGACGTTGTATCCCTGCATCCTCTTGAAACGTGCATAGACATCCGGGACCGTGTAGGTCCTTCCGTGTCCTATGTGCATGGCACCGCTGGGGTAGGGATAGGCAACTGTCAGGAAGATCTTCTCTCTGTCATCGGGGTCAGCATGAAATATTCCTGCATCTCTCCACTTATCGCGCCATTTACTCTCAATATCCACTGAATCACCGCCATCATGGCTTTTTGACTTCATTATTTAACCATTCAAGGTAATCACGGGATCCCCCTGTTATGGGAATTGAAATTATGCATGGATTATCATAACTATGTAGTTCCCTAACTCTTTTAATTATTTGCTGGGTTAGTTCACTGGTTGTTTTAACAATAAGCACCGACTCCTCATCCTCCTCAAGGGAGCCCTCCCAGTGGTAGAATGATTTTATGGAGGGTATGATGTTCACACAGGCTGCGAGCCTCTCCTCAACAAGTCTGCGCCCGATCCTTGCCGATTCCTCCTGGCCGGAGGTCGTTATGTATATCAGCGTGAACATCAGATCACCCCGGGATCGGCTATTTCCGGGGGCCTGAGCTTGTGCCCTGCCGCATTTATCATCCCCTGTATCCTCTTAACCTCTTCAACAGGCACTCCAAGTTCAGATGCGACTTCAGGAACCCCCATTTTTTTATCAACCAGCAGAAAGAGGATCTCATCCAGGACGTCGTAACTTATCCCCAGTTCCTCCTCATCGGTCTGGCCGGGCCAGAGGCCGGCTGACGGGGCCTTGGATATTATCTCGGATGGAACACCAAGCTCCTCTGCAAGCATACGGACCTGTTTTTTGTATAGGCCCCCAATTGGAAGTATGTCGACTCCCCCATCACCGTATTTTGTGAAGTATCCCACAAGGAGCTCCGTACGGTTACCGGTACCTGCCACAAGCCGGTTCATGGAGTTGGCATGGTAGTAGAGGACCATCATCCTTGCCCTTGGTTTGAGGTTTGCCAGAGCGAGTCTGCTGGCCCGGTGACCGCATATACCACTGAATGACTCCAGGATGGGTTCAATGTCCACGGTCTCATATTCTATCCCGGTTTCCACTGCAACCATCTCTGCATGTTTGAGGTCGTCGGGGGGTGTTGTGGCAGACGGCATGATTATACCAAGAACCCTATCCGGGCCAAGGGCATCTGCTGCAAGGTAGGCGACCGTTGAAGAGTCCACACCCCCACTGAGACCCAGTACAACGCCCTCTGTCCTGCTATCATCCACCCTGGCCTTTATGAACTCCTCTATCCTCTCCCTCACGTGGGGACCAAGCCCTGGAACATGTCTCATGGAACCACCCTCTTCGAAGTAGCAATGGTTAAAAGTAAGTAGGGTATATTTTATATAACCATATAAATCAATGTAAGGTAACATGTGAAGGTGTTCATCAGCATCACGGATTCTTACAGGAGGAGTACAATGGCATTTAAGGATCTTTTCAAGTTCAATAAGGGCAAAACAACATTCGTGTTCATAGGCGGAAAGGGAGGGGTTGGTAAAACAACCATATCAGCTGCAACAGCACTCTGGATGGCCAGATCAGGTAAGAAGACACTGGTTATCTCAACAGACCCTGCACACTCACTTTCAGATTCCCTTGAGAGGGAGATAGGTCACACACCCACCCTGATAACAGACAACCTCTACGCGGTTGAAATAGACCCTGAGGTTGCAATGGAGGAGTATCAGGCAAAGCTGAGGGAACAGGCGTCAATGAACCCTGGAATGGGGCTTGACATGCTCCAGGACCAGATGGACATGGCGTCAATGTCACCTGGTATCGATGAGGCCGCAGCCTTCGACCAGTTCCTGCGGTACATGACAACCGATGAGTACGATATCGTGATATTTGACACTGCACCCACAGGCCACACACTCCGTCTGCTCTCATTCCCTGAACTCATGGACTCATGGGTTGGGAAGATGATCAAGATAAGGAGGCAGATCGGCAGCATGGCAAAGGCCTTCAAGAACATACTCCCATTCATGGGTGACGAGGAAGAGGAGGACAGGGCCCTCCAGGACATGGAGGCCACCAAGAAGCAGATAAACGCTGCAAAGGAGGTCATGTCAGACCCTGAGAGGACCTCCTTCAAGATGGTTGTGATCCCTGAGGAGATGTCCATATATGAGTCCGAGAGGGCAATGAAGGCCCTTGAGAAGTACAGCATACATGCAGATGGTGTCATAGTCAACCAGGTGCTGCCAGAGGACAGTGACTGTGAGTTCTGCAATGCAAGGAGGAAACTGCAGCAGGAGAGGCTGAAGCAGATACGTGAGAAGTTCAGCGACCAGGTGGTTGCAGAGGTTCCACTCCTCAAGGAGGAGGCCAAGGGTATCGACACCCTTGAGAAGATCGCCAGGCAGCTCTATGGTGAACCTGAGCCAGCCTGATTGGAATATAATATGTTTGGGGCTTATAATATTAAAAAATAATTAACCTCAAACACAATTATTTAGATAAAACCTGTCTGAAGGCTTTAAAAATCGATAAAATTTTTAATCTATGATTTATCAGATTTTCAGGTTATATTGGTGGATTAAATTCATTTTAAAGTGATGTTAGGTCTTATTTTTTTTAAAGAATCAAATGCCAAAATTTATAATATTCCTTCAAATTACTTAACAATATATTAACGTTAGGTGAGCACTATGAAAGTTGCAGTTTATGGCGCGGGTAATCAGAAACTTTATGTGGACCAGCTGAACTTGCCTGAAAAATACGGGGGTGAGGCACCCTACGGTGGAAGCAGGATGGCAATTGAATTTGCAGAGGCAGGTCATGATGTTGTGCTAGCAGAGCCAGCAAGGGAAATGCTGGATGATGCACACTGGAAGGTGGTTGAGGATGCAGGTGTAACCGTAACAGACAGTGATGCTGAGGCAGCCAGCGAGGCAGAGGTGGCAGTTCTCTTCACACCATTCGGTAAAAAGACCTTCGATATAGCAAAGGACATAACCAAGCACCTTCCAGAGGGTGCTGTGATAGCCAACACCTGTACTGTATCTCCGGTGGTCCTCTACTACGTCCTTGAAAGGGAACTCCGAAGGGACCGTCAGGACCTGGGTATAGCATCAATGCACCCTGCAGCTGTCCCTGGAACACCACAGCACGGTCACTACGTCATAGGTGGACACTCAAGCAGTGAACTGGACATAGCAACCGATGAACAGATTTCAAGGTGTGTTGAACTTGCAGAAAGCTGTGGTAAGACACCCTACGTTGTACCTGCAGACGTATCAAGCGCAGTTGCTGATATGGGATCCCTTGTAACTGCCGTAACACTTTCAGGTGTCCTTGACTACTACTACGTGGGTACCCAGATAATCAAGGCACCTGTGGAGATGGTTGAGAAGCAGATCCTCATGACACTCCAGACAATAGCATCCCTTGTTGAAACATCAGGTGTTAATGGAATGCTCAAGGCCATGAACCCTGAACTCCTTGTGAGGAGTGCAAAGTCAATGCACCTCCTTGAGGAGCAGGAGGAACTGGATGCTGCAATCAACACACTCTCTGACCTTGATGATGAGGTTACCCAGTGGATAAATAAGGGTGAGATCAGGCACACGGATCTCGTTGCAGCCCAGGCCCTTGCAAAGGAACTCAAGAACCTCATGGGTGGAAAGGCAGCAGAGGGTACCATAAGAAGGTGCATGAGGAAGATGTTCGAATAAAACCTTTATTTTTAACTATTTTAAGAGAAATTAAGAAGTGATTGCTTTTTAGATGGACTAAAATCAGTTTTAACGGTTATTCACATTATTTAAGAAGCAATTCAAATAAAAAATAAATAAAAATCAGGTTACGGTTATTCTCATATCAACCGCCCTGAATGTCCTGCTTATATACACGTAACTGTAACCCCTGATTGTCTTTGTGTGGCTGAGGGTTGCTGACAGTGTATCCGCCCTGAAGGTCTCAGATAACCTTATGGTCCTTGTGTACCTGCTTGGGTTGTAGATCTTCCTTGTTGTAACGATTCTTGCATCGTACGGGTAGTATCCGATGGTTGCAGTGTAGGAGCCTCCGGGTTTCAGTGTAAATCTGTAGGTCTTGTATGCCAGTTTCGAACCGTCTGATGAGTAAACTGTGACATAGTAGGTCACCGTTGCAGTGTAACTTCCGGTGTTTTTGAATGTGAATCTGTAGGTCCTTTTTGGGGGGTTCACGTAAACCGTTGCGGTTTTCAGGTTGTTGATGCTGAATGTGTACGTACCTGGGGATGAAATGTACCTCTGGAATCTCAGGACTGCACCCTCATGGGGCCCCACTCTCACCGTGTAGGTACCGATGAGATTGCCGTTGAGGTAGACTGGAACTGTGAAGTCACCCTCAACATCACCGGTGTTCTGGAGTTCTGCTTCAACCTCTACGGTGGCTGATCCCACGGCACTGGATGGTGTCACAGTGATGGACCCTATTTCAAGTGTGGCCGGTTTCAGTGCATTGACATTTGCAGCAGGTAGCGTGTCAACGGTAACGGTGTGGTTGCCCCGCTGTGTTATGGTGTATCTGAATGTTACGGTGGTCTCTCCACCGGCAGCCACGTTCACGGTCCTTGATGCAACAGGTACCCCGTCTATGTAGAGCCTTGCGGTGTAGTTACCTGGAACGTCACCCACATTGGAGATCCTTGCAGATGCCTCAATGGTCAGGGGAAGAACCCCCTCGTGTGGTGAAACCAGCAGGTTGTCCACTACGAATGTGGCAGGCCTCAGGACCCTCACGGTCACCGGTGCAAGGTCATTAACCGTGACATCATGGATTCCCGGATCACTGAGCTCCACCCTGAAGAGTACCGTGGAGGAGCCGGGTCCGGTAAGCTGCACGGTCTTATTCTGAACATTCACTCCGTCTATGTAGAGCCTTGCGGTGTAGTTGCCGCTTCCAGTCTCAGCTGTGCTGATTCTTACTGTAACGTTGAATATGAGTGGTGAAACACCTGAACCTGGAGTTACGTTGAGGTTTGAGACTAATGGTTCATTGAGCACCCTCACGGTTACAGGTGCAAGTGCCCCTATGCCGGCAAGGTAGGTTCCTGGAGTATTAAGGGTGTGGTTGAACCTGACCTGAGATGTTCCGCCTGCGGGAACTGTCACCGTTCTTGTATCAACAGCTGCACCATTTATGTAGAGGGTTGCGGTGTACTCCCCATCAACCTCCCCTGTATTTCTGAGTTTAGCTGATGCTGCAAGGTCAAGGGGGCTGAAGCCTGATGTTGGGGTGACGGTTAAATCTGAGGCGGTTATATTTGCCGGTTTAAGGACCATGACATTCCCTGTGAATCCATTGATTCCAACACTGTAGTTTCCGGGTAACAGTGTTGTTTTCATTGATATTTCCTTTGTTTCACCGGGGTTTAGGCTGACCGTGTTCTCCTGCACGGTTTGGTTGTTGACATGTAACCTTGCTGTGAACCCTATGACCATATCATAGGGGTTTGTCACGTTGAGGAGCGCTGTGACGTTCAGTGCACCCACTCCTGTTACGGGAGTAACACTGAAGCCTCCAAATACAGGGTCAGGGTCAAGCACCCTGATTTTAACCTCTTCACCGGAGTTAACACGGAGATTGTACTCCCCGGGGACAATGATCTGGTTCTTAATTGAAACCTTAACACTTGACCTTCCCGGAACGGTAACCGTCCGGCTGTCCCATGCAACACCGTCAAGGTAGACAGTAACGGTGAAATCACCTGGAAGGTCTCCCTGGTTCCTGACTGTGGCGTTCACAGTGACATTGAGGGGTGACTTACCCTCCAGTGGCGTTACGGTTACATTGGTGAGGGTGAAGCTGGCTGCACTGAGGGCCCTGACTGTGCCTGAAGTGGCGTTGTTGAGTGCTATGGTGTAAATTCCACTTTCGGGGAGTGTTATCATGGCAGAGAACGGTACCGTGCTTCCTGCGGGAATATCGAATGTCTGTTCATGGACATCCACTCCATTGACATAGATTATGGCTGTGTAACTCCTTGTCTTTGAGTCTATGTTGGTGATATTCGCGGTGACCATGACATTCAGTGGTGCAAGACCACTTTCAGGTGTCAGCCTGAAACCGTCCACAAGGAACTTTTCACCCTCCATCACATTGACGGTGAGGGGTTCAAGGTCATTGATGGTTATTTCATGCACACCGGCGGCAAGGGTGCTGTTGAAGGATATCTTGACCCTTGATTTTGCATCAACAGTCACATTCTTGCTATCAATGAGGATTCCATCGACGTAGAGGCCAGCGGTGTATGTGTCAGGCAGATCGCCGTAGTTCACAATATCAGCAGTCACGTTAACCCTGAGGGGTTCTGTGCCGGCACGCGGTAGTACTGTGAGGTTTTCAGGGATTATGAGCGGGCCGCTGAATGCCCTCACAGTGAATGGCTGGAAGTTGTTCACGGTAACAGAATATGTTCTGCTGCTCCTGAGAAGGTATTCGAAGCTAAAGTCCCTTGTTGCTTTGGAGGCCACCTCTATCCACTGCCATAAGACCTCGTATCCGTTAACGTAGAGCCCGAGGCGGTACCATCCGCTGGCATCCCCAAAGTTGGTGATTTTACCGTTAACTGTAATTGATAGGGGTGCTGTTCCATTCACCGGTGTTACACTGAGGTTACTTATGAAGAAGGGTGTGAACCTTGTTAGGAAACCATCTGATAGTCCTGTGAGTTTCATTTTGATGGCATCTGATGTCACAGGGAAATTGTTTGACCAGGTCTTCCCGGCAACATAGACGTTCTGGTAGGGGTCAACAGCAACAGCATAGCCATGGTCTGCTTCGATCCCACCGAGATAGGAACTGTAGAGGACGCTTCGTGGGATGCTGAATTTTGTGATGAAGGCATCCACACCGTTCAGTGACCTGTCAAATGCTCCCTCTGTGAGGGGGAAGTCAGATGAGGATGTTGTACCTGTCAGGTAGAGGTTACCATACTTGTCTGCTGTGATTCCATATATTGCGTCATCACCGCTTCCACCGAAGTAGGTTGAGTATGTTACGTCCTCTCCATCGAATGCCACGATGAATCCATCAGAAAGGCCCTTCTTTGTCCTCTGGTATGCAGTCACCAGCGTTACGGGGAAGTCCGTGGAGTTGGTTTTACCTGCAATGTAGATGAGGCCACCATAGGAGGTAATGGCGTGGCACATGTCCTGTCCTGAGCCTCCAAGATAGGTTGAGTAGTCAAAGCTCATCTGTGGGGTGAATCTTGATATGAAGATATCATTCGTACCCCTCTTATACTGTGAAACCGCATCGAAGGTTACCGGAAAATCATCAGAGTAGGTGTACCCTGCAATGTAGATGTTCCCGTTGTTGTCAAGGGCAAGTCCCTGACAGTAGTCGTCCCAGGATCCTCCAAGGTAGCTAAGGTAAGTAACGGTGAGGTTCCGGTCAAGTTTGGCGATGAATGCATCATAACCACCCTTATTGATTTTCTGGTAGGCGTCATCTGTCACCTGAAGGTCCTCTGAGATTGTGTATCCGCTCACATAGAGGGTCCCCGACCCGTCCATTGCAAGACCCTTTGCAACGTCATACTTGGATCCACCGATATATTTAATTCCGTCGATTTTGCCAAGGGGGTCTATCCGTGCCACGAATGCATCCTTACCCTCGACACCATCTCTACTTATTTCGCCTGCAACATAGGCGTATCCATCTGCATCTGCGATTATCCTGTGTCCCCAGTCGTCTCCAGCTCCGCCGAAGGTCGTGTAGTATATGATCTTTCTTGATGTGTTGAATCTGGCCACGAAGACGTTCTTGGATCCATTGACGTGCGTTGAACCGGTTACATAGATATAGCCTGATTCATCAACGTAAACGTCACGGGCCTCATCAACCACATCACCACCGAGATAGGTTGAGTAGTCCACGGTGTAATTTGATTCAGCAAAGGCTGAGCCCTGAAGGACGAGCATGAGAAGGAGCCCGCAGATCAGAGCAGAAAACTTTTTATATGGATCAATGATTATCACCTCCCGAAAACATTACAGTTTATATTCTACTTACAATGAATATAGTTTACTATTTAATTTTAAAACTGAAAAAAGAGATCTCTAATGAAATATATTTATTTAGAACTGTTAGAATCTATTAAACATTGAAATATAAGTTTAAAGTGCGAATTTTTGTTAAAAGAATACTTAAATGTATTATATGCTCATTATCATGATAAAAGGGAACTTATTTGATTTTTTCAAGAATTTAAGTCATCTTATCAGCTATTAAATAACTTTCTGACTGAAATCTGAATAAAATAGAGTTAGGGCGCGCTCTGACTTACTGGAGTACTCTGGTCTCAATGGATAGGTGTTTGAACTGTGGTGGGGGTACGGTTATCTGTGATCAGTAAGCGCAGAAAAGCTGCGGCCATTCTACACCAATATCAGTGTAGTGTCTGGTCCATTATAGCTAATTTTAAAAGATTCGGTTGGTAGAAGGTTCAATAATTAGAATACAACAATGACTGACATGTAACTGAATTCAGAGACCGCCACTTCCCTGAGTTTCAGTTTAACAACCCTTTCATCGGGATAGCTGAGCCTTTCACAGACAGCAGCACACCTTTCTGGATCCACACCATTTTCAATAAGGAACCGGGCGGTCTCAGAGGGAGTCCTTGATGGGAGAATTATTGTTGGCCTTCCGTTATCAATTATATCCACTATATTCTCCTCGCTGCGGCCGTGAAACGTGACTATATCAGCATCATCCCAGGGGATAAGGAGCCTTGCAGCGCATAGCTGGACGGAACTCACACCGGGAATGACCTGTACTTCAACATCAAGCTTCTTTTCTGATATTATCCTCTTAATGGGTTTCAGAACACCTGAAAACCCGGGGTCACCTGTTGAGAGCACCGAAACCCTACCTGAAACTGCAAGATCGGCTGCCATTTCAAGCTTTTCATCCATATCCCCAGCACTCAGCACGACAGCTTCATTCACATCGGGAAACAGTTCAAGGGCCCTTTTACTCCCAAATACAGTCTCAGAATCTTCCACAGCAGCAGCTGCGGCAGGTGTGATGTAATCAGATGAACCGGGACCTATCCCCACTATATAAAGCACCATGAGTATCCACAACCAGCGCATTCAGTTCAACTGGATCTTATTCAGGACCAACATATATAATTGTTCCATGACCATTTATTAATGTGGTAACAATGATTCAGATTGCAGTCACAGGAAAACCCAACGTTGGAAAATCATCCTTCTTCAATGCAGCCACACTCTCCGAGGCAGAGGTGGCATCATACCCATTCACCACAATCGACGCCAATCATGCAGTTGCCTATGCATCCTGCAGGTGCCCCTGCCAGGAGCTTGGAGTTCAGTGCAACCCCAAAAACTCACGATGCATTGATGGCACCAGACTGATCCCGGTGGAACTCATCGATGTGGCGGGTCTTGTCCCGGGGGCCCATGAGGGCAGGGGCCTTGGAAATAAGTTCCTGGATGATCTCAGACAGGCCAGGGCATTCCTGCATGTAATAGACGCATCGGGTTCGACAGACGAGGAGGGAAGGCCTGTTGAGCCAGGGAGCCATGACCCTCTGGAGGATGTGCAGTTCCTTGAGGAAGAAATAACCATGTGGCTCTATGGCATCCTTGAGAAGAACTGGGACCGACTTTTAAGGAAGGCAGCATCAGAGAAGCTTGATATGAATCGTATAATCCATGAACAGCTCTCAGGGACAGGGATAACTCCCGAGGATATCATCGAGGCATCAAGGAAGGTGGAGGCAGATATCTACTCATGGGGTAAGGATGAACTCCTGGAATTTCTCGATGAACTTCTCAGGATAGCGAAGCCCATGCTGATAGTTGCAAACAAGGCCGATATTCCAGTGGCGCGGAAAAACATTGAACGCCTCATGGATTCCTACCCCCATGTGGTGCCGGCATCTGCAGAGGCTGAACTTGCCCTCAGGAGGGCATCAGAGGCAGGGTTTATTAATTACACTCCAGGTGCAGGGGAATTTGAGATCATTGATGGATCAGGTCTCACCGACAGGCAGAGGGCGGCCCTTGATTATATCCGTGAAAACGTCCTGGAGGTCTATGGAAGCACTGGTGTCCAGGAGGCAATCAACAGGGCGGTATTTGATCTCCTGGACATGATAGTTGTCTTCCCGGTTGAGGATGAACACCACTTCACGGATCAGAGGGGCAACGTTCTCCCTGATGCACTCCTGGTGCCCCGTGGTTCAGGCCCCAGGGACCTCGCCTACCTGATACACACCGAGATAGGGGATTCATTCATGCACGCGGTGGATGCAAGGAAGGGGATGAGGGTTGCTGCGGACCATGAACTTGAGGATGGTGACATAATAAGCATAATATGCAGCAGATAGTATTACATAAGGTTAATAACATGGGTGGTTAGTTTCAAGTGTAAGTGGTGTGGTATTTACTGCCATGAATAGTATGCTGCAGGAAATCATGGTATTACTGAAAGTTATTAAATTGAGTGGTCAGTTTCAAGTGTAATTGATGGTGAGGACGATGGGGGGTATACATGAGCTTCATGAGGAAGAGGTTTTCAGGAGACTTGAGACGTCACCCTCTGGCCTTGACCCCCCGGAGGCTGAAAGACGCCTTAAGAAATATGGCCCCAACGAACTTGAGGAGGTCAGGGGTAAACCACACATACTTCTCTTTCTCTCCAACCTTTACAATGTCCTGGCCATCCTGCTCTGGGTATCAGCTGCCCTGTCACTCATCACAGGCAACACCCAGCTTGCAGTTGCGATTGTACTTGTAATAATCATAAACGCGGTCTTCAGTTTCTGGCAGGAATATGAGGCCGAGAAGGCTGCAGAGGCCCTAAGGGATATTCTGCCGGTTATGGTTAAGGTTCTGAGGGGTTCAGATGAAACTGTGATCCCGGCGGCTGAGGTGGTTCCCGGTGACCTCATCCTTCTGGAGGAGGGTGACACGGTCCCGGCAGATGCAAGGCTTGTTGAATCCAGCCAGCTTAAGATTGACGCATCCACACTCACAGGCGAATCAAAGCCTGTCAGAAAGGTATCCCATCCAGTTGAAAAATTCGATAATTATATAGACATCGATAACATCGTATTTGCAGGTACACAGGTGGTATCAGGGACAGGAAGGGCCATAGTATTTGCAACAGGAGGGGATACAGAATTCAGCAGGATAGCATCCCTGACACAGGAGGTAAGGGAGGAGAAAAGCCCCCTCCAGAGGCAGATATCCCGGGCTGCCAGTATCATAAGCATTCTGGCAGTTTCAATGGGCATCGTTCTTTTTGCAGTCAACCTCTACATTGTTAAACTCCCCCTCGAGACTGCGCTGATCTTTGCAATAGGGCTCATGGTTGCAAATGTACCTGAGGGCCTTCTACCAAGCGTAACACTGGCGCTTGCAGCATCAGCAAGGAAGATGGCCAGGGAGAACGCCCTTGTGAAGAGACTCTCCAGTGTAGAGACCCTGGGATCCACAACAATAATCTGTACAGATAAGACAGGGACCCTGACAAGGGGTGAGATGACAGTAAGAAAGATCTGGATACCCTACAGGGTCGTGGAGGTCACAGGTTCAGGATACAGGCCAGAGGGGGAATTCCTCTGCAATGGAAAACCCGTAACCCACCGGGAGGTAAGGGAGATAAGGCTCCTCATGAGGGCGGCGTCATTCTGCAACGATGCAAAACTTGTTAGAGACGAAAAGGGCTGGCACGTGATTGGGGACACAACAGAGGGCGCACTCCTCGTGGCCGCAGAGAAGATAGGCTTTGACCTTGAGGGTGAACTTGAAAGGATGCCCAGGGTAATGGAGCTCCCCTTTGATTCAAAGCGAAAGTCGATGACCTCCATCCATCAAAAATCAGGTAAAAGGGTGGCCTACGTCAAGGGGGCCCCAAAAAAGATAATAGATTTATCAGAGAGGATATCAGTGGATGGGAGGCCCAGACCGCTGGACGATGATGAAAAAAGGAAGATCATAGAGATACACGACAGAATGGCCTCTGAGGGTCTCAGGGTACTTGCATTCGCTTACAGGGAACTCCCGGAGGACCTTGAGAATTACACGCCAGAGAATGTTGAAAGGGAACTGACACTGGTTGGAATGGCTGCAATGCATGACCCGCCCAGGGAGGGTGTGAAGGAGGCTGTGAGGCAGTGCAGAACTGCAGGTATAAGGATAATAATGATAACCGGGGATTACGGTCTAACAGCCGCAGCCATAGCAAAGGAACTTGGAATCATAGAGGGCGACAGCTACAGGGTGATAAAGGGAAGGGAACTGGATGAAATGGAAGACCCTGAACTTTTAAGGATACTTTCTGAGGAGGAGAACATAATATTTGCCCGGGCAGTCCCTGAACACAAGATGAGGATAGCATCGGTCCTTGAGGGCGCCGAGGAGATAGTTGCAATGACAGGGGACGGTGTCAACGACGCTCCTGCCCTCAGAAAGGCAGATATTGGCGTTGCAATGGGTAGCGGCACCGACGTTGCAAAGGAGGCCGCTGACATAGTACTCGCCGACGACAACTTTGCAAGCATTGTAACTGCGGTGAGGGAGGGCAGAACGGTATATGAGAACATAAGAAAATTCATAACCTACATATTTTCACATGAAACCGCAGAGATAGTCCCATTTGTCCTTATGGTACTCTTTGGAATACCCCTACCCATAACAATAATGCAGATACTTGCAATAGACCTCGGTACCGATACACTACCCGCCCTTGCTCTGGGGAGATCTCCACCTGAATCTGATGTGATGCAGAGGCCACCAAGACCGGTTAGGGAGAGGCTACTTAACCTTGAGGTCCTCCTCAGGGGGTACCTGTTCACTGGATCCATTGAGGCATTTCTTGTGATGATGGCATACTTCCTTGTGCTTTCAGGAGGGGGATGGGTGCCAGGCCAGAGCCTCCCAGCAGATGACCCCCTCTACATGAGGGCCACAACTGTGGTCTTTGCAGGTATAGTGATGGCCCAGATGGGCAATCTCCTCTCATCACAGACCACCCGCTCCTCAGCACTGAAGGTGGGGCTTCTGAGGAACAGGTGGATACCCGCTGGCATGATATTTGCGGTTATTGTGATGCTGATGGTCATATACCTGCCCCCACTGCAGCCGGTTTTCGGGACACAGCCACTGAAACCGGTTGAATGGCTGATGATCATCCTCTTTGCGCCACTGGTTTTTCTTACAGATGAGGCGAGGAAGTTAATTCAGAGGAGGCTTGGGTGATCAGATATTTTTTCCTCAGAGATGAGAATGGGAACTTAATCATAATCTGGCTATCAGGACTCTTTCAGAAATTTTTTAATAATGCAAATTAGAAACGTATTGCAGAGGAGGTGCCTGAATGAGATGGATTGCACTTATGCTTTTGATGGTATTTCTTGCCGGCGCCCTTGAAGCATGCGCTGCATACGACTCAGATCCCATGAAACCCACAATCAAGAGGGGTGGATTCAGCGGATTTAAGAGTTCATCAAAGAGGCTCAAAACCGATCTTGACGATGATGATGACGATGATGGGGGCTCCGGCGGCTGGTGGCTGCTTGCAGCTATTGTAATTGTTCTGATTGTTGTGGTGGTTCTGGCATACATATTCTTCACAAGGCGCGGAACCCCATAAAGGCAGGGTAATGTAAATGGTGCTCATAGTTGAGATAATAAGGAAACACCTTCCACGGGTTATGAGGGTCCCGGCTGCGCGGATATTCCTCCTTGCAGCAGCTGTCATCGCCTACGGAACCCTTGGATTCCACTTCATTGAGGGTGAATCATGGACGGTCTCATTCTACTGGACCTTTGTAACCATAGGGACTGTGGGTTATGGAGACTACAGCCCATCAACACCACTGGGGATGTACTTCACCGTGACCCTCATAGTCCTGGGTATAGGGACATTTGCCATTGCAGTTGAGACACTCCTTGAATTCCTGATAAAGAGACAGCAGATGAGGCTTATGGGGCTGATAGACGTGGTTAAATCAAAACATGTGGTTATATGCGGGTGGAGTGAGAGCACACTCGAGTGTCTGAGGGAGCTCGGTGGAAGTGAGGTCTTTGTGCTCGCTGAGGATGAGGGTGTCAGGAAGACGGTCATCAAGAATGGTGCTAACTTTGTGCATGGAGACCCAACAAGGATATCTGACCTTGAAAAGGCCAATGTGAAGGGTGCGCGGGCGGTTATAGTGGACATGGGGTCTGATTCAGAGACCATACACTGCATACTGGGGATAAGGAAAATTGACTCCACTGTTAGGATAATAGCCGAGGCCGAACGCTATGAGAACATCGAGCAGATACGGATGGCCGGTGCCAACCAGGTAATCTCGCCATTTGTTATATCGGGCAGGCTTATGTCAAAAAGCATCGACGATGGCTATGAGGCCATGTTTGTACAGGACGTACTTGCAGAGGGATCCACAAGGAGGATGGTTGAGGTCCCGGTGCCCCCTGAAAGTCCCATTGAGGGCATTTCGGTCCTTGACGCGGACATCCATGAGAGGACTGGTGTGATAGTAATCGGCGTGGGTAGGGGCGATGAACTCATAATAGACCCACCCAGGGATTACGTATTCCAGAAGGGGGATATAATCCTGGGGATAGGGAAAAACCATGAGATAGATCGCCTGATGGAATACATCGGGTCATAATCACGGAATTACGGCCATATAACAGGTATCCGCCTTAGGGGCTCAACACGCACAGAATCGTCAAGAACAGTCCGGAAGGAATATGCTATCACATTCACACCTTTAGCATGGGCTTCTTTCAGTGCATATGAAAATTCAGGGTCCATTTCAATATTTGGTGAGAAATAACGTGAATTTTCACCAAAAACCAGGAAAAGGACGCTGCTTTTATAGCCAATGGAGAGCGCAGATGCAAGCTCCTCAAGATGCCTCCTACCCCTCACTGTGGGGGCATCAGGGAAGAGTGCCACCTCACCATTTACAAGGGTACAGCCCTTAACCTCAACAAGCATTTCTTCAGTTCCTGATGAGAGAAGGAAGTCAATTCTGCTTTTTCCGAATCTGTACTCCCTTTTTTTCACCCTGAAACCACGGAATTCGTCAACAAGGCCTGATTCTATTATGCTGGCTGCGATGTCACTGTGGAAACCGGAATTCACAAGGACCCACTCATCCCCCCTTCTGAGCGCTATGACATCAAACTCGGTTTTCCTTTCTTTTCCAGTGGCTTTCCTAACTATAACATCATTTCCAGGTATAAGAAGCTCCTTTAGTCTACCTGGATCCTTAAGGTGGGCCAGCCTCCTTTCACCACCCACATCAACAACCATGGTGAACCTGTTGGGTCTTTCAAGGTATATTCCCATCAGAGGGTTATCTATGATCATGGTAACCATCCTTATATACTAATTTGACTTAAATGAATATCAATCAGTCCATGGATATGAACTGTGGGGTGTGAGAACCCGCTGTGTTGATGGATATCAATCAGTCCATGGATATGAACTGTGGGGTGTGAGAACCCGCTGTGTTGATGGATATCAATCAGTCCATGGATATGAACTATGAGGTGAGAGAATTTGCATCCAAGACCCAGCCCAATAGCAGCATCACTTTACACACTCAGAGACCTCGATGCTGACGTTATAATTCTCCATGGCCCCCATGGGTGCTGCTTCAGAACAGGAAGGCTCCTTGAAACCGACGGGGTCAGGGTGCTGACCACTGCAATGTCAGAGCAGGACTTCATATTCGGGGCCTCGGATAAACTGGCAGAGACACTCAGAAAGGCCAATGAAATGTTTTCACCTGAACTTGTGGGTGTTGTTGGAACCTGCGCCAGCATGATAATAGGCGAGGACCTCAGGGAGGCGGTCCAGAGGGCAGACATACCTGCAAGGGTTCTAACGGTTGAATCCCATGGGGGATTCGGTGAGGGTGACAACACCGAGGGGGCCATAATAGTCCTTGAGGCGGCTGCAGAGCAGGGAATAATCCCTCATGAGGAGGCCGAGAGGCAGATAGAGATGCTCAGACTTGCAACTGAGATTGAGAAGACAAGGGGAATGGCACAGGGCGACTACATACGCCCCTCATATGGTGATGATAAGGATGAGGTGGCATTAAGGGTCATTGAGGCCATAAAGGATGGTGAAAGAGTTGCATTTGTGCTTAACGCCAAGAAGGAGACATCATATCTCTTTGCAGATCCTCTGAAACTTCCATTTCACTCAGTAAACCCTGATAACCACCCTCTTATAATCGCGAATCTTGACAGGAACACGGGTCTTCCAAGGATACGCAGACATGCAGTGAACATACTTGCGGAAATAGAGGATGCAGGCAACCGTGTTGATTACATAACAGGGGGCCTCGACGAATACCCGGTAACGGGTGAAAGGGCAGCGGAGATACTGAGGGATGAGAAAATAGAATTTGCAGTTGTATCCGGTGTTCCCCATGCCCTGCCTGTTGAGGAACTGGAACTGGAATCCGTAGCCGTTACAGACGGGCCGAGGCTCGTGGAACCACTAAGAAAGCTAGGATACACCCATGTGGTGGCTGAACTGGATGCACATGCAAGGACCCTGGGACAGAGCACTACCGTCGCATCAGACTTTGGAGATGCCCTGAGGCGAAACATTGAGAAGGTGATTTAATTGGCTGAAACCGTTGGAATGATACTCTGCGGAGGATTTGGAAAGAGACTGAGACCCTTAACCGAGAAGATACCCAAACCACTCATAGAAATAAAAGAGGGCTACACCATCCTGGATAAACAGCTCTTTGACCTCAAAAATGCAGGTATAAAGAAGACCTACCTCCTCACAGGGTTCCTTGGAGATAAGATAGAGGAGAGGTATGGTGATGAGTACAAGGGCCTTAAACTGGAATATGTGAGGGAGGAGAAACCCCTGGGAACACTCAACGCAATAAGGATTGGTATGGAGGCCATAGATGGAGATAAACAGTGCATAATACGTAACGGGGATGTGGTGGCAGACCTGAACATAAGGAAGATGATACACCTTGGGGAGATGTCCGATTACCCCCTCACTATCTTCATAACCAAGATGCAGTCACCCTATGGTATAGTGGAACTCAGCGGGGACAAGATAATCAGCTTCAGGGAAAAACCCCTCCTTGACTATTACATAAATGCAGGTGTGTACTTCTCCAAGGGGCAGCTGGACTTCGGGGACTTCGAGTCAGGTGATATTGAGAAAACACTCTTCCCGCTCATGGCCAGTGAAAACAAACTCGGCTACTACCGGGAGGACGGCCTCTTCTGGATGGCAATAGACACATCCAAGGAGCTGGAGGAGATACGCAAGGAGTACCGCAACAGGGAGGACAAGCCCTGGGGCTATGAGAAGGTACTCATAAACACGGAGAAGTACCTCACAAAGGAGTTATTTATAAGGGAGGGCTACAGGACATCCTTCCACTACCATGAGAAGAAGGATGAGACCATGTACATAATATCTGGCTCAGGGTACATCGAATTCCAGGACAGGAAGGAGTACTTCAGCAAGAACGACACCATCAGAATTGAGCCCGGTGAGAGGCATTCAATCGTGGCAATGGAGAACACGGTACTCCATGAGGTATCAACGCCACACCTTGATGACACCGTCAGGGTGAAGGACTACTATACCAGGTGATCCATTGATAGCCATCATAGATTATGGGAGCGGGAACCTCCGGAGCATTTCCAACGCCTTCAGGAAGATAGGGGCCGATGTTCAGGTAACATCAAGTCCAGAATCCATCAATGACTCAGACGCCTTTGTGCTTCCAGGGGTGGGGGCCTTTGGAAGTGCAATGGATAAACTTGAGAATTTAAGGGACCCAATAATCAGGAACATAGAGGATGGTAAACCCTTCCTGGGCATATGCCTGGGACTCCAGGTCCTCCTATCTGAGAGTCAGGAATCACCGGGTGTCAGGGGACTTGATGTGATACCCGGCAGGGTGGTGAGGATACCACCTGGAAATAAGGTGCCACATATGGGCTGGAACCAGCTGGTTTCCAGGAGGGACTCCCCACTCCTTGAAGGCGTGGAGGATGAGTACTTCTACTTTGTCCACTCATACCATGCAGAACCGGCAGACGACGTTGTGGCGGCAACAACCGAGTATGGTATTGAGATGACAGCGGCCATTGAGGCAGATAACGTATATGCAACCCAGTTCCACCCTGAAAAGAGCGGTGAGGCGGGACTGGATATCCTGAGAAACTTCAGGGAAATAATCAGGGGGTAAATTTTAATGGACATAGAGGGATTTGTAAGGCGCAACATAGACCACATGGACGAGGAATCCCTGCGAAGCATCTTGGCGGATCGTATACGGGAATTCAAGGATATAGACACCGAGAGGTCCCTGAGGATGGCTGATGCGGTGATATATGAGGTGAGAAATACACTGGGGACGGATGGCTTGGATGATGGATTGCGGGAGATAATATCATATCCCCTCGCCGGTGTTGGAATGGGCGAGATGGGTGTGGGATCCCGGGGAGAGGGGGACTTCTTTGTCCACAGGAAAATCGCTGATATAGTATCAAGCACAGAAACCGGGGCATTCATAAATCCCGAGGCCCAGGATGATGGCGGTGTTGTAAGGACAGACACCGATAAGGGGGAGGTCTACATAACAACCGCCGTTGATGGCATCCACTCCAGGCTCAGCGAGTACCCCTTCCTGGGGGGCTTCCATGTTACAAGGGCCGCCCTGAGGGATGTCTGCGTCATGGGATCCAGGCCAGTTGCACTCATAAGCGACCTGCACCTAGCAGATGATGGGGATGTTGGCAAACTCTTTGACTTCACAGCGGGTGTAGCGGCGGTCTCTGAACTGGTTGATGTACCTGTGGTTGCAGGGAGCACATTGAGGGTTGGTGGTGACATGGTCCTCGGTGACAGGCTCGTGAGTGCGGTGGGTGCCATTGGAGTTTCAGGGACACCCCCAACGGCTAGGAAGAGGGCCGAGCCAGGTGACGTTGTACTCCTTACAGAAGGCTCAGGAGGGGGTACCATCACAACAGCTGCCATCTACCATGGACTCTTTGATGTTGTATGGGAGACCCTTGATGTGAACTTCATAAGGGCATCCGGGGCCATAATGGAGGCAGGGCTCCTTGAGGTGATCCATGCAATGACCGATGTCACAAATGGCGGGCTCAGGGGCGATGCCCATGAGATATCATCAACCACCGGAGTGGGCCTTGAATTCGATGCCGAGGCTGTGAGGTCAATGGTAAACCCAAGGGTACTTGAAATGCTTGAGGATCTTGAAATTGACCCCCTGGGGGTGTCAATTGACTCCCTCATGATAATAGCACCTGAAGATGTCTCCAAGGATATCATAAGGGCAGTTGAAGGTGCAGGTGTCCCCATAGCCGAGGTGGGAAGGGTCACCGATTCAGGTGTTCCCCTCCTCATAGGGGATGGTGTGATGAAGGAGCTCAGACCCCTCTTCCGTGAGGCCGCCTACACACAGATAAAGAAGATGGTTGGTGACGAAACACCCCAGGACTTTGATGAGATGAAGAGGAAGGTTGAGGAGGCCGCAAGGAGGGCCATAGAGAAGAAGGACATGGTCGTTAAACTCATAGGGAAGTGAATGGTGTCCATATGGATGATGGGGGCTACATATCAACCCTGGACGCGGTCCTTGGACTTGCAGTGGTCTTCATACTGACGGCATCAGTTCTTAACACAGGCACAGCTCCTGTGGATGACACCCTGGAAGCTTCAGATGTCCTTGATGCAATGGCATCATACCCTGCAGATAAACCGCTGCTTGAGGAACTTGCAGAGTCCCCTAATTCCACACTGGCATCAGGGTTCCTCAACGGGACCCTTGAGGGGATGAACTACAATCTGACCATGGATAATGGTTCAGGAGAGGTTACAGTTGCCTCCCGCGGTTCAATGGGGGATGCAGAAGACATAGGTACCGCTGTGGCCTGCCGGGGCACTGTGATCTTCAGGCTTTATGTGTGGAGATGACTGCTGGCATGGAAAAATATTAATAGTTGATTGCCCAATCTTTTATTGATCTCATTTTGCCCTGATAGTGTAGCGGATATCACGTAGGACTGCGGATCCTATTACCCGGGTTCAAGTCCCGGTCAGGGCATCCATTTTCAGTTTTGAAGGGATTTAGGGGCCTTCAAATATTTCTCATCATGTCATGATGGTTCACTGACACTTTAACTGCAGTATGACTTCCCCATGATTCAGCATCATGAACACATTAAAACTTTATCCAATGCACTCCAATCTAATAACTGGAGGTGTGCTTGTCATGGGGAACTACTTCAACCCTGAAATAGAGACCATGGAACGGGAGGACCTGGACGCCCTCGTGGAGGAGAGGATAAGGTATACCGTGAGCTATGCCTACGAGAACTCCCCATTCTACAGTAAATGGTTCAGGAAAAACGGTATCAGGCCCTCAGACATAAGGAGCCATGAGGACCTCAGGGAGCTCCCGATAATAACCGGTGAAACCGTTAGGGAAAACCAGCCCCCTGAAAGGGATGACTTCGAATTCAGATGCGCCCCATTGGAGGACATATACACCATACATGAGACCAGCGGTACAAGCGGAAGGCCGAAGTCATTTTTCCTCACATGGGGGGACTGGCAGAGGTACGCCGAGAAGTACGCAAGGTCATTCGTGTCCCAGGGATTTGAGAGGGGTGACAGGGTGGTTGTATGTGCCTCCTATGGCATGAATGTGGGTGCAAATACCATGACCCTGGCAGCACAGAAGATAGGGATGACCATAATCCCTGAGGGCAAATGCACCTTTCCTGTGAGGATAATAGAGAGCTACCGTCCCACAGGTATAGTTGCAAGCATATTCAAACTGCTGAGGCTCGCGAGGCGCATGAAGGAACAGGGCCTTGATCCCAGGGAGTCAAGTATAAGGAGACTGGTTGCAGGCGGCGAAAGCTTCGCACCCGAATCAAGGGAGTACGTGGAGGAAGTATGGGGCGTTGAAGTCTACAACACCTATGGAAGCACCGAGGGAACCATGTGCGGAGAATGCCACATCAAGGAGGGCCTGCATGTCCCTGAGGACCTGGTGCACCTGGACGTCTATGATCCAGCCATGAGGGACTTTGTTGATGATGGGGAGTGCGGCAGAATAGTCCTCACAACCCTTCTTCCTGTCGGTGAGAAAACGGGGACCCTCCTCCTCAACTATGACACCGAGGACACCACGGTTGTAATCTCAAGGGATAGGTGCAAATGTGGAAGGACCCATATGAGGATAATGAACCCTGAAAGGGAGGCCGAGACCTTCTGGGTGGCAGGGCACCCCTTCAACAGGGTCGATGTTGAGGCAGCGGTGTTCCAGAGGGAGAATATGGATTATCTAACAGGTGAATACGAGGCCTTCCTCTATGGCGATGAGGATGAGGGGCCAATAACAATGAGGGTGTCACTGGAGTGTGAGGACCCTGAAAACTGTGCCATGGATATAGTAAGGGAGAACTTTATAAGGGCCTTCTTCAAATATAAGAGAGAACTCTACGAGGCATATACAGAGGGCATTTTTGAGATACTGTTCAACTTCACAGGTCCCGGGGAGCTTGAATTCTACAGGGTCAAGGGAAGACCAAAACGCATAGTTGATAGAAGATAACGCTGGATAGAATTCAATTTCAGCCTAGGCTTTGGGGTACAATCATGCTTAACGCAGAAACCTACGTCACATCAACAGAGGGGATCGGTGGAAGGATCCGGGTGCATAACAGGGACTTCCAGGTTGAGGAATTACCGCTCATGGAGCCAAGCGGAAGCGGGCCCAACACCTGGATATGGATGGAGAAGGAGGACAGAACAACCCTGGACGTCCTTCTGGACATTGCAAGGGAACTGCACCTGGACCGAAGGAGAATGGGATTCGCAGGGATGAAGGACAGGAACGCGGTAACCAGGCAGTGGATATGCGTCAGCAACACAGACCCCGAGGACGTTAAGGGAATAGAGGATAGAATAAGGAATGTCAGATTCCTCAAGGTCACATCCAATGAAAAAAAGCTCAGAATGGGCCAGCTAAGGGGTAACAGATTCAGGATTCTCATAAGGGGCCCTGAAGCTGATGACCCCCTTGAGAAGACCCGGGAGACCCTGGCTGAGCTTCAGGAGAAGGGTGTTCCAAATTACTATGGATGGCAGCGATTCGGAAGCCCCAGGGCAATCACACACCTCGTTGGCAGGGCACTGGTGCATGGTGATGTGAAGGGTGCGGTGGACACCTACATTGGAAACCCAATTGAGGGGGAATCCGAGCTTGTATCCCGGGCGAGACGGGCATATGATATGGGGGACCTTGAGGGTGCATATGAACTCATGCCGGCCTCCCTCAGGTATGAGAGGATGATGCTCAGGGTTCTCATCAGGGATCTCGGAAAGGGAGAACTCTCTGAAAAGTCCTATATAACCGCGGTACATGCACTTCCAAAGCCCCTCAAGAGGATGTTTGTCCATGCATACCAGTCCTACCTATTCAACAGGGTGGTCAGTGAGAGGGCGGCTCTTGGCATAAACAGCTACCTTGAGGGTGACATCATCATAGACAATGAGCAGCACATAATCCATGACCCGGATCCACGGGAGGTGGAGGAGATGATCATCAACTTTGAGGCACACCCAACAGCGCCACTCTACGGTAGCAAGGTGCCACTGGCAGATGGAAAACCCGGTGAGATCGAGAGGAGGATACTGGAGGAGGAGGGTGTTTCACTCCCTGACTTCAACTCCATAGAGGTCCCTAAGCTTGGGAGTCATGGCATGAGGAGGGCCATAAGGTTCAGGATATGGGATGTTTCGGCCGCCCTAAACCCTGAGGGAATCAAAGTGGAGTTTTCAATACCGAAGGGATGCTATGCAACCTCTGTTTTAAGGGAGATAATGAAGAAGGACGTTGCCTGAAGTGTTAGATCTTATGGAGATGGTTAATTTGGAGATCAGCTGCAGAATCATTTCAAGGGGAAGGGGAAAGGGTCCTGTGATCATTTCAGATAAGCCCCTGAGTTTCCTTGGCGGTGTTGACCCAGGGACAGGTACCGTTATTGACCCCCGGCACCCCCTGCACGGCAGAAGCATGAGCGGAAAGGTCCTTGTGATACCTGGTGGTAAGGGTTCAACGGTTGGATCCTATGTCATATTCCAGATGTCAAAGAATGGAACGGCGCCAGCAGCCATAATATGTTCAAATGCAGAGCCAATAATCGCCACTGGAGCCATAATGGCAGGGATACCCATGGTTGACAGGCCAGAGGCCGATCTTTTTCAAATCCTAGAAGATTCATTGGAGGTTGAGGTGGACGCGGTTGAGGGGAAAATCAGGGTCTAGGGGGTTACACCCACCATAGAGGATCATGATTCAATGGCGGATCTCAGGACGCTACCTGAAGCCCCGCCAAGTATCCCGAGACTTACATCCCCTGCAAGGGCGTAGATGAGTATTGAGAGGATGGCCGCATTCATTGACCCGGTTTTAAGGTAAACAATCAGGATATTTATCAATCCCACGGCGGCCCCCATGATGGCCCCATTGAGGGCACCGCCTGGATACTCACTATCTGCAATGTAACCACATACCACTGCCGCCACGATTATTGAGAGTATACCTGTGAATGATGGAATCACAAATCTGAATACGGGTCCAAGGGCTGCTGTTATTAATATGCCTGCAGCAACTGCCTTCCAGCTGAATCTCAATTCCATTACTGATCACCCACAGATAATTGAATTTGCAGCGATATATAATAGCAGGATGTATTCTGATGATGACTGTCCTGCTTCATCCTCAATCAATTTAACACCTATATTGTTGGGTTGGGTTCAACAGGTGGAACCACTGGTGGCTTTATGGGTTTGCCCGGTGGTTCTATGGGTTTTGGTTCTGGAACAGGCCCCGGGGATGTTGAATTATTTGCACCGGCATTTTTAGCTGCATCTGAGTCATTAATATTTTTTCTGACATCCCGAATATCCTGTGCAGAGTTCAGAGCGCTTCTCTGGAAGTATGACCTGTAAATCAGTATCGCCACAATTGAAATAATGATCACACCCCCAAATAGGAGGATGTACTCGGCTGCACCCTGCCCTTCTTCATCAACAAGGAATGAGATAAGACCCATAGTATCACCCCCTGTCATATATTAATAAGTTCCAATCAAAATATATAATTTTCTTGAGGTTCATATTATTATAACAGGTGTTCCAATGAGATTCGCGGTAAAGGGGGAACTTTTAGACCTTGAATCAGGGGATCATGAGAGAAGATACATTCTGATCGATAACGGAAAAATAGCGTCTGTTGAGAGACACGTAAAAGGCGTTGATGTGGTTGACGCCTCAGACAGCTTCATTCTACCGGGCTTCATAGACCTCCATGTGCATATCATGGAGGATGGATTCAGGGTGGAGAGCAAACTTGAGGATCCTCTCTCACTCTACTTCTACAGGGCACTTGAGAACATGAGGAAAACACTCCATGCGGGTGTTACAACGGTAAGGGATGCAGGACTAGCTGATCTGGGCGTCAGAATGGCATCTGAAGCCCACATGATCCAGTCACCCCGCATGCAGATAAGTGTCACGCCCCTATCGGTTACTGGAGGACACTTTGACTTCCACACCCGCTCGGGAATGAACATTGAGCGAACATACCCCGGTCTTCCCTCAAGTATCTGTGATGGTGTCTCTGATGTGCGGAAAAAGACCCGTGAGGTCCTCAGGGCAGGCGCAGATGTTGTGAAGGTCATGGCAACCGGTGGTGTCATGAGCAGCACCGACTCTCCATTGGACACACAGTTCACGGTTAAGGAACTTGCTGCGGCGGTGGAGGAGGCATCATTCAGAGGAAAAAGGGTGATGGTCCATGCACATGGACTTCAGGGGATAAGGAACTCCCTGAGGGCGGGTGTGCATTCTGTTGAACATGGTACATACATCGATGGAAGAACAGCAGCTGAGATGTCTGAAAGGGGTGTCTACCTTGTACCAACATTCCTTGTGACCCGCATTAACTGCAGAAGGGCAATGCGCGGTGAAATCCCTGAATACAGCAGAAAGGACGCCATTGAAGTCGCCAGGGTCCACAGGGACAACATGGAAACAGCCCACGAAAAGGGGGTTAGGATGGTCATGGGAACCGATTCAGGGGTTATTGAACATGGCAGGAATCTCATGGAACTCTCTTATCTCACAGAAATCGGAATGGAGCCACTGGAAGCATTGAGGGCTGGAACTGTGCATGCAGCAGAGTGCATGGGTTGGAAAGACCGTATAGGAACTTTGGATAGGGGTAAAATCGCGGATATTGTTATAACCGGTGTCGATCCGGTGGATGAGATTGAAAAACTTTCAGACCCCGGGAATATTCAGTGGGTTATACGGGATGGTATGATCTACAGGTCCCCGGACGACTGATATCTGCTTACTGTGAAGGTGTCCTGGATGAAGAGGATAACGATACGTATAGGTGGAATGGGGTGCGCAGCATGCGCCCTCAAGATAGAGGACTCACTTAAGAAGCTTGAGGGAGTATCTGATGCCGTGGTTAACCTTGTGGAGGGCAGGGTCTCTGTTGAATATGACCCTGAAACTGTGGGGCTCCCATCAATGGAGGCCGCCATAGAGGAAGCGGGTTACAGCGTCATCAATGAACACCTGACTGTTCTTGTAGGGGGTATGAGCTGTGCAATGTGTGCACAGAGGATAGAATCAGCCCTGAAGGAACTTGAGGGTGTAAGTGATGCAACGGTCAACCTTGCAGCCGAAAAGGCATACATATCCTACAACCCATCCCTTGCATCAGCAGAGGATTTCAGAAGGATCATTGAGGATCTCGGCTATGAATTCATGGGAGCCGAGGGTGATGGGGAGATTCAGGAGGACCAGGGTCCAAAGTTGAGGAGGATAGCTGTGGGGTTTGGTGTTTCACTGCCACTCATGGCCATGATGTACCTTGGCATACACCTACCGGTAAATGAGGGCCTCTTCATGCTCCTGGTCTCTGTGGTACCATTTGCATATGTATCAGGACCAATATTCAGGGGTGCAATGCGGTCCCTGAGATCAGGAACACTTGACATGGATGTTATGTACTCCCTGGGTATAGGGGTGGCTTTCCTTTCAAGTTTACTTGGCACCGTGGGGGTTCTCCCATCGAGTTTCATGTTCTATGAGACAGCCCTGATGCTGGCATCCTTCCTGACACTTGGAAGGTACCTTGAGGCAAGGGCAAAGGGAAAGACATCAGGGGCGATAGGGAGGCTCATGGAACTCCAGCCCGACACCGCCACCATCCTCAGGGGTGGAGAGGAGGTTGAGGTCAGGGCTGATGAGCTGGTTGAGGGTGACGAGGTTGTTGTGAGGCCAGGTGACAGGATACCCGCGGATGGCCGGGTTCTGGATGGAGAATCCTATGTTGATGAATCCATGATCACAGGGGAACCGCTCCCTGTACTTAAAACCAGGGGATCTGAGGTTATCGCAGGGACCATAAACACCGATGGGGTTCTTAGGTTCAGGGTTGAGCGAACAGGAGATGAAACGTTCCTTTCAAGGATCATAGGGCTGGTTGATGAGGCCCAGGCATCAAAGCCACCTGTTCAGAGGATCGCCGACAGGGCAGTGTCCTATTTCATACCATCAGTCCTCACGGTTGCACTGGCAGCATTTCTATTCTGGTACCTTGTTGAGGGGGCCGGTCTTCTAATATCTGTCACTGTACTGATCTCGGTACTCGTTGTGGCCTGTCCCTGCGCCCTTGGACTTGCAACACCAACTGCGGTGACTGTTGGCATAGGAAGGGGGGCTGAACTTGGAATACTCATAAAGAAGGGCGAGGCACTTGAGGTTGCAGGTAGAATATCCTGTGTCCTTTTTGATAAGACCGGTACACTTACAGAGGGGAAACCCGAGGTCACAGACATCTTTGGAGACGCTCTGGAGTATGCAGCTGCCCTTGAGGCCAGATCAAGGCACCCCATAGCAGTTGCGGTCACAGAGAGGGCCATGAGGGAGGGTCTGGAGATACCTGAGGTTGAGGAGTTCAGGGCCATTCCAGGAAAGGGTCTTGAGGGTAAAATCAACTCCCAACATGTGATTGCAGGTAACAGGGCCCTCATGGATGAATTCGGGGTGGAGATTCCAGCAGATGCCGAGAAATTTGAGTCAGAGGGGAAGACAGTGGTCATGGTTGCAGTTGATGGAGAATTTAGGGGGGTTATAGCGGTCTCTGACAGGATAAAACCCGGCGCAGCAGCCGCTGTAGGGGAACTTGAGAGGATGGGGATCAGAACGGCAATGATCACCGGGGATAACAGGAGGACGGCTGAGAAGGTGGCACGGGAGGTGGGAATCAGCACCGTTATCGCGGAGGTCCTGCCTGAGGATAAGGCATCAAGGGTCTCTGACCTCAGATCACGTGGCGTGGGAGTTGCCTTTGTGGGTGATGGTATAAATGATGCCCCCGCCCTCTCAGAGGCAGATCTCGGGATTGCACTGGGAGGGGGAACGGATGTTGCAAAGGAGGCCGGGGAGGTGGTTCTTGTTGGTGATGACCCGCTTGATACCGCAGCTGCCCTTCAGCTTGCAGGTAAGGTCATCTCAAGGATAAAGCAGAACCTCTTCTGGGCCTTCGCCTACAACGTGATACTCATACCTGTGGCTGCCGGCGCCCTTTACCCGCTTGGGGTGGTGTTCAGGCCAGAGTATGCCGGCCTGGCAATGGCCCTGAGCTCAGTCACCGTGGTTTCACTTTCACTTTCACTCAGGGGGTACACCCCACCTGCAAGAAGGTTGCGGGAGCTTTAAAAGAAATTAGAGGAATACGTCCAGGGAGCTCTGCTTTGACCTGTCACTCTCAAAGAGGGAGTTCACACCGTACTCCAGTATCTCTATCCTCTGCATAAGGTAGGGGTCTATGGGGTACCTTGATGCGAGGTTCTTTGATATTTCAAGGTACTTTATAACCGAGCCCTTTGAGACGGTGAGGACGAGGTTACCACCGCACCGGCACTCCCCGCCGAGGGGTATGCGGCGGTACTTGCGGTTACACTTGGTGCACCTCACCTTCTGCCTTGAGAATGCCCTGATGTTACCCATCATATCAGGGAGGAAGTGGGACATGAGGACCCCCTCAACAACAGCCCTCTGGTCCACGGCCCTTATCTTCTCTGCTAGGCTTATCTGGGATTCCACCTTCTCCTTCATGGTGGGGAGTAACTTGTAGAGGCACACTTTGGGACCTGCGTGTATGCTGGAGGTGTTATGGGAGAACATGAGTCCACTGTACTGTTCGGGCTTTCCGAGGCGCTTTTCAACGTTATCTATAACATCGAGCACATCTGTCGGTTTAGCATGCTCAAAACTCCTCTCATAGACCTCAAGGGGTATCATGTCCATTGCATCTATGTTGTGGGATTCATCATCGATCTCCTCGGGGTCTATCCTTGTTGAGAGAACGAGGGGGGCATCCATGCTGCCTCCGCGGGTGCTCGGGAGGTAGGACTTGGAGAAGTTGAGGAGGGCGTCCAGGAGGAGCATGACCGAGTCCTCGTCGCTGTCACAGTTTCTCCTCTTGGCTGAGTGGAAGTAGGGGTGGGCGTAGCATGCAGAGGCCTCTGTGAATCCTATGATCCTTCCAAGAACAGCGGCAGATGTATGGGGGGCGAGACCAGCTATGAGGTGCCCCACAAGGTCATCCCTTGTTTTAACGTTGTAGAACCTTTCAAGGCCATAGAACCTTTCAAGGAGGTCATCAACGAACCCCGCAACCCTTACAAGGTAATCGGCGCAGTTCTCTGATATGACCACATCCTGGACCTTGAGTTCAAGTATCTGGTCCTCCCTCTCAAGTTCCTCCCCCTGGTAGTCGTGGGTGTACCCGAGTTCACGCAGTTTACTGACAGGGACACCAACCTCCCTGGGGGTGAAGTGTGTAAGGGGGAGATCGGTGGAGTCATGGCGGATTGTCGCATCCTTGAATGTGTATACGTCGTTCTTGGCCCTCAGTATGCCCTTCTCAAGGGGTTCAGGGAATTTATCAGCGGATATCATCCCCTCAACCCCCTTTATCTCATCCATTTTACGGACAGATACATTTTCACCTGCCCTTTTAAGGAGGGATGCAAGGTTGATCTTCCTCTTTCCGGGCTCACCTATCACTGTCCTTGAACCACAGCTGGGACATATGGACTGCATTGAACTGACCCTGCATGATGGACAGGTGGCCCTCCCCACCTCAACCACAATGGAACCCCTCTTTGCTGCATCGGGTATGTTACGCCGGCTTCCACCGTACTTTCCTATTGGGAAGAGCACATGGGGCGCGGGCCTCATCTTGCGCTCCTTGGTCTTCTCTGGCCGACCGACACGTGTACCTATGTAGGTGGGGGCCTTCTTCATTATCCTGACACCCGAGACTCTGTTAAGGGCCTCCAGGGTGTCATCTGAATCTTCAAGGGGCTCTCTGAGCGTGTTGAGGAGTGCGAAGGCGTCATTGTATCCAATGATAACCCCTGATTCCCCCTGCCTGTGTGGCACACCAAGTATCTCCAGTATTCTCTTCTCTGGTTTAAGGTCCAGGACAAGTTCATCATCTAATCTACCGGTTTTTAACCATTCCCTGAGCCTGTTGAGTTCCTCAACAGTCACGTCATGGTAGAAGTAGGTGTAGCGTGGATGGAGGGGCACACCGTACTCCTCTGAAATCCTGAAGGCCTCCTCAGCCCCCAATCTGAGATCATTCCAGTTGTACCTGTGTCGGGCAAGTTTCAGGGGGTCGCTTTCAGGGTAATTATCTGATGAGAGCAGGGTCTGGATCCACCACTCCTCGCACCATCCTGCGGGCATGAGGACGTGGTTGTTCCTGAGGAACTCCCCGAAGGCAACCAGCATGTCCCCCAGGAAGAGTATCTCCTCAACATCGGATCGCACCCGCCTGGCGGTCTCAACATCCTCAACCCTGATGACGTCACCGTTCCTGAGTTTAACTATGGGGCCCTCTATTGTATCCACCGGGACAACACAGTTTCCCTTACCTGGCCTTTCAATTTTCATCTGGGTCCCCACCGCCAGGAACTCCAGCAGCTCCATGGTGGCTGGGTGAACTCCCATTGCCGCAAGCCCAGTGTTCCGTGATCTCCCATACCTTAACCTGAATGCCCCCTTCCTTGAGGGGTAAGCCAGAACGGGCCTGCCGCCGATTATATCCTCCACGTATTTGCTGTCGGCCTTCACAACAACCTTATCTTCACCCCCATCCTTCTTGGGGGCCTTTGAGAATTTTTCGAGCCAGTCCCAGCCCTCAAGTTTTAATTGTCTGGAGTATTTGAGTACCTTTGGGGCCTTCTGTATGACCCCCTCAACCATGGCGAGGAGGGCCCCTCCGCGTATGTTGTTTGTCTCAACCCTCTCAAGGTCCCTGTGGGATACCTCCACCTTGTCTGTTGGCTCCCCTGTAACCTCCACAGGGATGTTGCTGGCTGCAAGGCGCACCTCGTCGGGTTTGGGGCTGTACTGGAGGTTTGTAACCTCTGATTCGTAGAGTTCAACCTCCTCCACGTATCTCTCTATCTCCCTGTCGATGGGTTTGTACCTGTCAAGGTTTATGGCGAGGCGTATGTAATCGGCTATGAGGACTGAAAGGGCTGCTGCGGTACCTCCGGCACTCCTTATGGGTCCTGCAAAGTAGACTGCGAGGTACCTTGAACGGTCGAAGTTCTCCTTTATCCTGACCTTCGCTATACCCTCGAGAGGGGCCGCCACCACACCCTCTGTCAGTATTGCAAGGGCGGTCCTTAGGGCCTGATCTGCAAGTCTCTCCCTTTCGGCGGGGTCATCATCAGGGACGGGCTGGGATGCTATTTCTGATGCTATCTGGAACGCAACCTCTTCACGTCCCCTGTCCCTTTCAAGTTCCTTTATCCTCTTGGCTATACCTTCAGGGCCCACGAGCCCCTCAACACGTTCAGCAAGGTCCTTGGCCAGGGGTATCTCAGGTTTGGTGCTCACATCAAGGCCCTTAGCCCTGGCTTTTCCTGCAATTTCATAGAGGCGTTCAGTCTCCCTTTCAAGCTCATTGAAGTAATCAATCATGGTCAATCACGCATCCACAGGGGTGCAGTTCCTCCTTGTTATCCGACTGTAAACTTAAACTTATATTATATGGTACTGTCAGAGATATAATATGATTATCTATCGGTACTCATGGTGATTTTTCATGGCAAAGAAGGATAAAAAGACACTTCCACCAAGTGGAGCAGGTCTTGTAAGGTACTTTGAAGAGGAAACGAAGGGACCGAAACTCACACCTGAACAGGTCGTCGTGATGAGCATAATACTGGCGGTATTCTGCCTTGTGCTCAGGTTCTCTGGTTGAGGAGTGTTAAAATGGCCATTCATCCTGTTGAGTTCAGGTACGGGACCCCTGAAATGAAGGCTATCTGGGAGGCCGAAAACAAACTCCAGCGGATGCTCGATGTGGAGGCGGCCCTTGCAAGGGCAGAGGGTGAACTGGGGATCATACCAGAGGAGGCTGCAGCCGAGATCGCAAGGAAGGCCAGCACAGAGTTCGTTACCCCTGAAAGGGTTAACGAAATCGAAAGAGAGACAAAACACGATATAGCATCCATTGTGAAGGCCCTGGCAGAGCAGTGCGAGGGGGATGCAGGGGAATACGTGCACTTCGGTGCAACATCCAATGACATTGTTGACACCTCCAACTCCCTCCTCCTGAGGGAATCCATAGGGGTTCTGAGGGATAAACTGGTTGAGGTTTTAAGGGTACTCCTGAAACTGGCAGATGAGAACAGGGACCTGGTGTGCATGGGGAGAACCCACGGCCAGCATGCCCTCCCAACAACCTATGGCATGAAATTCGCCCTGTGGGCAGATGAGATACACAGACAGATTGAAAGACTTGACGCCTGCAGAAAAAGGCTCTGCGTGGGCATGATGACCGGTGCCGTTGGTACAACAGCCGCCCTGGGCGAGGATGGCCTCGAGGTCCATGAGAGGGTATCTGAGATCCTTGGACTTGAACCGGTCCTCATATCCAACCAGGTTGTCCAGAGGGACAACCATGCAGAGTTCATGATGGTCCTTGCAAACATAGCCACAACCCTCGATAAGATAGCCCTGGAGATAAGGAACCTCCAGCGGACGGAGATAATGGAAGTGGGTGAAAAATTCGACCCTGAGAAGCAGGTCGGAAGCAGCACAATGCCCCATAAGATGAACCCCATAACAGCTGAGAGGATCTGCGGTATAGCAAGGGTTATAAGGTCCTACGTTGTGGCTGCACTCGAGAACAACCCCCTCTGGCATGAAAGGGACCTCACAAATTCGTCCTCTGAGAGGATAATCCTCCCTGAGGCCTGCATACTAACCGATTACATACTTAAACTGACACTTGACGTGCTCAACAACCTGGTATTCTACCCTGAAAACATAAAAAGAAACTTTGAGCTCACAGGCGGCCTTATAATGGCTGAGAGGCTCATGGCGGAGCTTACAAGGAGGGGTATGGGTAGGCAGACAGCATACGCCGCTGTACGCCAATGTGCCATCGAGGCAAACAGGAAGGGAATGAACCTAAAGGACGTGGTCCTTGAAAGGCAGGATATCATGGAGCACATTACAGAGGATGACCTTGAGGAGATAATGAACCCTGAAACCTACATCGGTTCAGCCTTAAGGATCGTCCAGCGGGTCCTTGAGGAGTCAGAGAACTGGCTCTGAACCATTCATGGACTATAGGGGCATTATGGTGTTTAATACACCGAAATAAAGTTTTCATAAGTTTTATATGTTTCATGACCACATAGATATGGCCGGTGATAATATGCAGCCAAAGGAAATAAAATCTGTAAGGGTTGTCCCCTACACCATTATGAACTCATCGATAGGGGCAGTATGGGCATTCCTCTTCGCCCTTCTGATCCTGATCTTCGCCGGTGCAATAGGGTCAGTACTTCCAGCTGAAATGAAAGTATTGAAGGGGTTAATCACTGGAATATCAGTTGTTGGACTGGTTGTTTTGCCTGTTGGAGCTTTTCTGCTTGGCATAGTAGAATCATTCCTGAGGGCATTCATTTACAACGGCCTCACGCCCCGCCTTGGAGGCATCAGGCTCAGTTTCATTGACATGGAGCAGATAGAATCATTTGACATCGTGAACACAGCACTCATACTCTCAGCAGTCAGTGCCATCCTCGCATTAATATACCAGCTCCTTGTATCCCCCCTTCAGTGGGTATTCTTCAACGCAATCCTCAGCATTGCAAGGACAGTTGAACCATCAGCAGCATCAAGCATGGCCGCGGTCGGCTCTGCAACGGCACTTGGTACCGTCGTCAACATCGTTATAACACCCATAATGACCTTCATAGTAGCGTTCATAGGAACGGCCATTGTACTGCTCCTCTACAACTTCCTCTCAGGGAAAATCACAGCGATAAAACTGAAACTCACAGAGACCGGCGATGGCTTTATGAGCATAGACAGGATAGAGGCCATACCACTTGGACTCATAACAGGGTCAATTTCTGCTGTTATAGGCCTCATCATAGGGATCATAACATTCATAGTTTCAGCCATCGGGGGGGACTACGTCACAGGGCTAATTTTACTGGTGATTGTGACCATCGGGGCATTCCTTTATGCCTTCATAGTCTATGCACTGACAGCACTGTTCTACAATGTCCTGGCACCAAGGATAGGGGCCGTGCAGATAAGAATGGAGTAGAAACAACCCTTTCTTTTTCTTTTATACGAACAGTTTCAAAATTTAAAGGCTTTAATACTTTAATTGAGCACTTTGGAGTATTAGATGTCTGCAAGGGCCATTTTTATATGGTCAATTGGATTTTATGATTGAATTTAATATATGATGAGAAACATAATAACTAACCATCTGATTACTTCAAAAGGAGCTATATGGTGATCCTGTGATTGATGATTCACGTCTTCTGGCTGCCATACCAACAAAGGCAGAAACATGTGTCCTGAAAAATAATGGCATAAGGGAAAAATTCAGCCATGAAAAACTTGTAAAATCCCTCCTGAACCTGGGGGCCAGCCTATGGACCTCCGAAAATGTGGCCTCAGAGGTTGCAAGGTCAGTCTATAATGGAATAACCACCAAGGAGATAAAGATCCTGGTTTATGATGCCCTCAAGAAGGTTGATGAGGAACTGGCGGACAGGTACCTTGCAGCCAACAGAATGAGGGTGAGAACATCCAGGGACAGGATAGAGACCTTTGACCAGAAAAAGATTGAGGACAACCTTGTAAGGGAGGCCGGGGCCTCTGAGGAGGTTGCAAGGGAAATCGCATCTGATGTCTGGAGGGAACTCAAGAAACTCAACGTGGAGTACCTCACAGCCCCAATGATAAGGGAGGTCGTGAACACCAAACTCATAGAACACGGCCTTGAAACCCTCCGGAGGAGGTACACACGTCTCGGTATCCCTGTCTACAACATAACAAACCTCATAGAGAACGGCTCCAGGGACAACGCCAACATGATCCACAACCCCGAGACCGTCCACAAGTACGTGGCCGACGAGGCCCTCAAGCAGTACGCACTCCTCCACATACTTCCATCCAGGCTTGCAGACGCCCACATGTCAGGGGACATACACATACATGACCTTGAATTCTTTGCTGCAAGGCCCCTTAACTGTCTACAGCATGACCTCAGGCTCTTCATAAGGCACGGCCTCCGGGTGGACGGTACAGGTGACCATACATCTGTGGCAGGACCACCAAAGCACCTGGAGACACTCATGAACCATGCAGGGGAGATAATGCTGGCATCCCAGCAGAACATGTCAGGCGGCCAGGCAATGAGCCTATGGAACGTCTTCGTGGCACCCTTCGCCTCTGGACTTCCCTATGAGAAGATCAAACAGGCTGTCCAGATGTTCATATTCAACCTCAACATGGCCTACGCTGCAAGGGGCAGCCAGGTGCCATTCACAAGCATAAACCTTGAGTTTGGGGTCCCTGAGTTCCTTGAGGATGAACCAGCCTATGGACCCAGGGGTGAGCACGTGGGTGTGTACGGTGACTTCGCAGAGGAGGCGAGGTTACTGACAAGGGCGTTCACGGAGGTCCTCCTTGAGGGGGATGCAGACGGCAAACCCCACCTCTTCCCCAACACCATCTACACCATAAGGCGGGAGACACTGAAGGGTGAATTCCATGAGGAACTTGGACTGGTCCATGAACTGGCATCCAAGTACGGGACAGCCTACTTCATAAACATGCTGGCAGATTACCGGGGTGAGATGGCCAACTACATGGGTTGCAGAACAAGCCTCGCAGATAACTGGACAGGTAACTGGGAGGAGGACTGCCTAAGGACAGGTAACCTTGCCTACATAACCCTGAACCTCCCACGGGTGGCATACCAGTCCAGGGATGACGATGAACTCTTTGAGTACCTTGATGAGTACATTGACATGGCGGTGGAGGTCCTGAGGATAAGGAGGGAACAGGCACTCCACTGTCTGGATGACTACCACCTTCTACCATTCCTGTCCCAGGAGATAGATGGTGAGCGCTACTACAGGATAGAGAATGCCACAATGAGCTTTGGATTCACAGGACTCAATGAGATGCTGGAGTACCACCTGGGCTCAGGTATAGAGGACCCTGAATCGAACAGGTTTGGCCTGAGGGTTGTGGAGCACATAAATGAACGCGCAGCTGAACTCAAGAAGGAGACAGGCTGGAGGTGGAGCGTGCTCCAGACACCTGCAGAGTCCACTGCCCACAGGTTCGCGATGCTGGACCATGAGCACTACCCTGAGGAGGCGGTGCTCCAGGGTACCAAGGGGGCATACTATTACACCAATTCAAGCCACACACCCGTGAATGCAGAGGTGGATATTGTACAGAAGATAAAGATCGAGGAGAAGTACCACCCCCTCACACCGGGAGGCCACATATTCAACGCCTGGCTCGGCGAGGCAAAACCCGACCCCGCTGCCCTTGAGGGCCTCACAAGGAAAATCTGCAGGAGTAGTGACATAGGATTCTGGGCCTACAGCAACGCCCTTAGCTTCTGTCTCAGGTGCAAAACCCTCATGAGGGGGCTTCAGGACTCCTGCGCCCGCTGCGGTGAAAGGGATGATGTTGAATGGTATGACCGGATCACAGGTTACGTGCAGCAGGTCGGAAGGGCCAAGTCCTCAAGTGGCGGCTGGAACAGGGGTAAACAGCAGGAACTTCTGGATAGAAGGAGAATAAACATCTGAGCCTGACCTCTCAGTTCTCTATCCAGAAATGTATTTCTGGTTGTATTTTTCTTTTAATTGATTTTCTTGCAACTTGAAGAGCTTTCTTTTTTAATCAAGCACCTAAACTGCTGAAGCTCCTGTATCGGAGTCTTCAGTGTCTGGCGATAAATAGTATGGTTTCCCTTTCTGAGTATTTCATCAGATGGAAGTACCAGTTCCCATAAGAGGATTGCGGGTTTATTGTCCTGAGCAAAACTATTTATACTAAAATGTCAACAAAGATTACATGGGAAGAAAACGAGTTTACGAAGTAATTAAGCATCTATCAGCAGAAGAGCTCGATAAAAGAATTAAAAAACTCGAAAAAGACACTAGAGTGCTTCAAAGACTGTACTTCATAAGACACCTTTACAGAGGAATGAGCGTCGAGGAAGCTGCCGACTTAGCAGGGACAACCAAGGCTACAGGTTACGCATGGCTCAAGAGATGGAATTCTAAAGGTTATGAAGGTTTAATTCCTGAATTTGGAGGTGGAAGACCCTCAAAACTTACAGAGGATGAGAAGGAAGAACTCAAAGAAATGCTCAAGAGAAAGGACTCCTGGACTACAAAAGAAGTTCAGGATCTCATCGAGGATAAGTTTGGAGTTAACTACTCTTCCTGGCAAGTCAGGAGAATTCTAAAATCCTTTGGAATGAAGTACGCTAAACCCTATCAGAAGGACTATAGAAGGCCCGAGAACGCTGAAGAGACTTTAAAAAAACTTAGAAGAGATTAGATTTAACCAAACAGACATTATAGGATTCGTAGATGAGATGGCAGTTGAAGCAAACGCAAATACAGCAAGAATGTGGAGTTTTAGTAAGCCCTTTAAGAGAGTAGCCACTTACATTAAAGCCAAGGTTTCAGGGTTTTACAGCATAAACGGAGAAAGCATTATAGAGTTTCCTGAGAGAAACAAAGCTGAGGACTTCGTATCTTTTCTCAGGAAGATAAGAAATGCCAACCCCGAGAAAAGGATTGTTGTTATTCTCGATAATTTCAGAACCCATCATGCGAAGAAAGTTAGAGAGAAAGCTGAGGAATTGGATATTGTGTTGGTTTACCTTCCTCCTTACTCTCCCGACTTGAATCCAATTGAAAACGTCTGGAAGAGTGTTAAAAGAGTTGTTTCAGAAGTGTCTCCTTTGAATGTAGAAGAGTTGAAGGAGACGATTTCAAAGGCTTTCAGAAAGCTAACAAGGTCGACATCTTTTGCGAAGGATTGGATTGAGAAGTTCTTGGGTGATAAGTTTAGGATGTTATACACTTAACCATAAATGCAGAAAAGTAAGTAGAATGGAGGTCTTGTACTGAATTATACCAGTTAATCCCCACTGAACCTCACAGGCACCGTCTGGGACTCTGATGATCCTCCAAAACCGTGGGCTATCATGGTGTGTCTCCCGGGGCCACCGGCAACCACCAGGATTACATCTTCGGGACCTCTAGTTATATGGACCATCCCATCGGTCACGAGCTTTTCATCCAGCTTCCTCCCTCCACGGTCAGCCAGGCGAGCCTCCACGGTTGCATTTTCATGTATATAATTTTTAACATCCTCCCTGGACCATCCATGGGATGCAACGGTTTCTGCATGTTCGGGGCTCATTATAACCAGTAGCTCCCCTGGAACGTGACTGTTGTTGCAGCCGGCCGTCGAGGCGGTGTGCACAATGGTGTCAAGGAGGTCCTCGGGGGTCCTGCTCCTGTGGTCATTCACATTGTGCGGCGCCTCAACTCCAATCACGGTCACCGCGCTCTCTTCAGCGCCGAAACCCCTCTCAACGTGCAGGGGCTCCCAGGGGCTTTCATCCTCATTCTCCGCGAAGCAGTAGCTGTACTTTGCAGGTGAGCCCATTGTTGCATGGTCACCCACCCCGGGCACCGCACCTGCAATGTTGATGAGAGAGAGCCTCAGGGCACGTCCAAGGGTGGCACAGGCAAGGTTGCCGGGTCCAAGGCACCCCGCACCTGAGTTGAAGCCAATTTCATCTGCAGCGGGGCCGTTGACCAGGACCGCAACAGCCACAGGGTGTGTTGTGGCGTTTATACCTGCAAGGTTGAATTCATCCCGTCCGACACCCTCGATGCAGGCCTCTATGAGCGGCATCATTGGGGGTATGCAGCCGGCCATCACCGCATTCACCGCCACCTTCTCAACGGTGGCGATCCCCATCCTCGGGGGGAGTGTGGCTATAACGTCCTCTGGTTTCCTGGGGGTGTATCTGTAGAATTTCCTGACACGGCCCTCTGTGGGTGGTATGATGGGGAGTCCATCGGTCATCCTCTTCTCATAGAACTCCAGGCTTATCCTCTCGGGGTCAGGGTCGACAATGACCTTCATATCCTCGGGGGATGAGCTGCACAGTCTTTCATCCTCCATGAGGTCCTCTATGAGGCATCCGCATGATTTATCGATTTTAACCAATGTATCACCTCAGATGGTCCAGTATGGATGGTATCAGTTTCTCAGCCTTTCTCCTCACAGCTTCGGGTTCCAGACCCGCTATGGGGTGTTCCACCTCAACTATTCGAAGACCCGGCATGCCGTGGGCTGATGCCAGCCTTCTGGCGTATTCACTGAAGCGGTCTGAGCAGATGGAGATGGTGGGGACGCCCATACCCTCCAGGCGGATGGCGTCAAGGATCACCCATGTGGTGCAGGAGCCACAGTCACCCAGGGCAAGGATGCAGAGGTCACCCCTGGCAGCCCTCTCTATCTGTTCAGCCTCTGCCGGGGCACCTGCGGGTTTCTCTGACCAGATAAAGTTGAAGCCACTGAGCTCTGATTCCAGAGTTCTCAGTATGATGTCTGCACCGGGCTTTGTGTTATCAAAGAGTGATATGGTCCCGGCATCACCTATACTGTTAACAGGGATCTCATCCATACTGGTGTCTGCCAGGGGGTCCATAACCTCCCTTTCAATGATTTTCACCTTCATCTGACCACCATCATGTCAGGCCTTCAAGCGGAGCCTTTTTACCACGAAGTCCCTTTCAAGTGAAAGGAGGAATGATGCAGCCCTTGGACCCATCTTCTTACCTATCAGAACCTTATATATGGCCTGGAATGCCTTCTGGGGTTTAAGCCCATGCTTTCTCAGTATGCTATACATTTCGTCGTGGAGCTCCTCCGGGCTCATATTCCCTGACTCAAGGACGCATGCAAGTTCCTCTAGGAACTTCCTCTGGGGCTCTGAGAGTTCAACCTGGGGGAGTTCGTCCTGGACATGGAACTTCACGAAGTCTGGGGCATAGAGTTTGAGCCAGTTTTTAACATTTTCAACCCGTTCCCTCAGCTGGGTTAACTGTTTGTCTGTTAAATCTTCAATTTCCCTGTCCATGAACTCATCTGGAAGCTGTGAGTTCCTTTTGAGGATACCGTAGAGCCTTTCAAGGTCTTCCCCTGCGATCTGGTAGGCCACGGTCATGAAGCGGTAGGATGGCCTCAGCGGGAGATCCGGGCCGTCTATCATTGAGACCCGGTAAATCCTTTTGAGTTTCTGCTCCTCCTTCTCTGAGGCAGCCTCCTCCATACCATAGTAGATCCTCTCTGTCCTGTCGAACTGGTCCATGAGGTCAAGGAATGGCATGTCAGGGTTGAAGTCCTTGTGTTTCATGGGTTTACTCCGGAATATGAAGTAGTTGAGGCTCTCGGGGGGTCCTATCTCAAGCCACTGGCCTGGTGTGAAGAATACACCCCTTGACTTGGACATGGCCTCCCCCCTGAGGGTTATCCACTCATAGGGGACCGGGTAGGGGGCAGGGTAATCGAATATCTCCTCTGAGATTATGCTGCTCACATCATATGAGCCACCGCTTGCGGCATGGTCCTTACCGAAGGGTTCGCAGGTGACGCCCAGGATCTTCCACCTCGCGGCCCACTCAACCCTCCAGGTGAGTTTACCGAGCCCTGACTTTATGTCCATCTCCCCATCGAATCCACATTCACAGCGGTACCTCACTGTGTCCCCGCTGAAATCATATGCCTCTGTGGTGTTCACACGCCCGCACCTCTCACAGATGGGGTTGTAGGGGAGCCAGTCATCCCTCAGGGGCCTTTCCCTGAACCTGTTGAATATCTCCCTTATCTCACCGGCCCTCCTCAGGGAGGTTCTTATGTAGTCATTGTAGGCCCCTTCGGTGTACATCAGAGCCCCTGAGTGGTGCTCGACCCTTATCCTGAACCTTTCAAGGGCATCCAGGAAGGGTCTCTGGAAGTGTTCCACGAAACTCTCGCAGCAGCCCTCAGGGCAGGGGATCATGGAGTAGGGCACTCCCAGGTACTTCTCGTAACTTTCTGGGAGGGGATAGGGGACCTTTCTGAGGGGGTCATGGTCGTCTGCTATCCAGACGGTCCTTGATCTGAACCCATCCTTTTCAAGTGACTTTGATATTGAGCTTGCTATGAAAACGTCGCAGGAGTTTCCTATGTGTATCGAGCCTGATATGGATGTTCCGCTTGCAACAACGTGCTCATCAACATCCCTGTCCTTAAGTTCATCGGCTATCCTTTCAATCCAGTGCTTCAAGAAGATCACCTGTAAAAAGCGTGATAGAATCAGTGCAGTAAAAAATGTGTGAACTTCAAAATATATTAATTCTTCTCTAAAAAAGGAGTGGGGGTTCAGTCGAAGATCCTGGTATCTGCACTGTCAAGCCACTCGTTGACAATCTTAACAGCGCAGTACTCACCGCACATGGTGCAGGTGTCTGGATCCTCAGGTGGACGCTCGTCCCTTATGCGCCTTGCCTCTGCAGGGCACATGGCTGCATCGAACTGGGCCTCCCAGTTGAGCTTCTTACGGGCGTTGGCCATTTCAAGGTCCTTCTCCCCACTGTGGATTCCCTTGGCCATGTCACCCACGTAGGCCCCGATCCTTGTTGCAATGACCCCCTCCTTCACATCGTCAGGGTAGGGGAGTGCAAGGTGCTCTGCAGGTGTAACATAGCAGATGAAGTCCGCACCTGCAGCCGCAGATGCAGCGGCACCTATTGATGAGACTATGTGGTCATAGCCGGCCCCTATATCCGTGACTATTGGTCCCAGCATGTAGAATGGGGCTCCACGGCAGAGTTTCTTCTGGAGTATGACGTTGGCCTTTATCTCATTGAGGGGTATGTGGCCCGGCCCCTCAACGATGGTCTGGACACCGGCATCCCTGGCCCTGTCGATGAGTTCACCCAGCACTATGAGTTCTTGGACCTGGGCACGGTCGGTTGAGTCTGCAATGGCACCGGCCCTCATTGCGTTGGCCATGGACATGACAAAGTCGTGTTCCTTGGCTATCTCCAGTATGTAATCGAAGTTCTCATAGAGGGGGTTTTCCAGTCCGTTTTCAACCATCCAGGCTGATACAAAGGCCCCTCCCCTGCTCACAAGGCCACCCTCACGGCCCTGCCTCTTGAGTCTCCTGAGGGTCTCCCTGTTGACACTGCAGTGTATGGCCATGAAGTCTATACCATCCTTTGCCTGCTTCTCAATGGCTTTGAACATGACTTCCTCGTCCATGTAGATGGCAGCGCCCTCCTTCCTTATGGTCTCGATGGCTGCCTGATACACGGGCACGCTTCCAACGGGTATGGGTGAAAGGTCCAGTATGCGTCTCCTTATCTCGTCGAGGTCCCCTCCCACTGAGAGCTCCATGAGGGTGTCTGCCTTGTTTTCAATGGCAACACGGGCCTTTTTCTGCTCCATTTCGAAGTCCACGATGTCGGTGGATGTCCCTATGGTGGCGTTGACCTTGGTCCTTAAACCCTCACCTATACCTACCGGGGCAACATCGTCCCTGTTCAGGTTGCTGGGGATGGCTATTCTCCCACTGGCAACTCCTCTTCTTATGAATTCTGGGGTGACATTCTCCGCCTCTGCCACCGCCTTCATTTCTTCTGTTATAACACCTTTTTTAGCTTCATCCATTTGAGTCATACAATCACCGTCTGGTTTGACCCTTTAACCCGTGCGGGTATGATTGGGATCAGCTGGAATGAGATTCATGCGCATCTTATATTGGTCCAATCCAGTTATAAAAACTATGGGGTTTTAATTTTCTTAATAAAAATTCATGGCCTCTGATGTCAGGGATCTTCATTTAGAATATTGGAACATTCATACTTTATCTGAACCAATGAGGGTCCTTTCCTGCTAAATTTATATTGGGGGGTCATAGCCCCAGTGCCTCTTAAAGCGTCTCACAGCAGATTCCAGATCTGGAATGTTTGTCTGGGTCCCCTCCTCCTCGACTATGAAGGATGCAACTGCAGATGCAAACCTGCCACAGTTCATGAGATCTGCACCGGCAATGTAGGCCCTCATGAACCCTGCCCTGTAGGAGTCACCGGCCCCTGTGGGATCGGCAGCCTCCCGGGGTATTGCATCGATTTTAATGACCTCATCGGCATAGATAATACTTCCATCCCTGCCGTAGGTCTTAACCACAACATCCGGACCCATCTCTATGAGGCCATCAACATCAACCTCCAGTCTGGAGCATATGCGGTCTATCTCGTGGTGGTTACCGAAGAGGATGTCGCATACCCCCACAGCCCTCTCGAGCTGGGTCCTGGAGTACATGTGGAGGTCCTGTCCGGGATCGAAGGATATGGTCTTCCCCAGTGACCTTGCAAATTCACCGCACCTGCAGTTAAAGGAGGGGTCTCCGGTTGCAAGGTGGACCGCCCTGGCAGATTCTATCACTCTGCGCGGGATCTCGCTCTCCCTGAACTGCGCTGCGGCACCCCAGTAGAAGTAGCTTATCTGGTTGTGGTCGGCATCTGTCATCACAAAGGCTGTTGGTGTTGTTTCAGTTTTCACCACAATCATGGAGCTTATATCTATGCCGCTGGCCTCAAGGAGTCTCCTGTACTCTGATCCCTCAAAGTCGCCTCCAACGGCTGATACAAGTGATGTTCTAAGCCCCAGCTTTGACCCCACCAGGGCGACGTTGGCGGCTGCTCCACCATGAAGATTCCTCATCTTCCTTATGGCCGTTGATGAGTTGGGTTCGGGAAATTTATCAAGCTGTATTATGTAGTCAAAGGCGGTATGTCCAACAGCAAGAAGGTCTCTGTCTTCATTCATGGAATCACCCTGAAATATAAATTAACTCTGTCACGGCGACTTATAACATCATTGATTATTCGTTAAACAGATCAGTGTAGCGGTTCAAAACCCGCCTCCAGCACAGCCTCCTGGCCTTCCCCCCTTATGAAATCCATGAATTCCTCAACCCCTTCACTTTCCCGGCAGACCACGGCACTTATAACGTGCCGGGTCTCATTCTTGAGGATTTCAGAGCCACTGAACTGGCTTGCACTGAGGAATGTCCTGAGTTCCTGCTCGTTTTTAACTATCATGTGGGCATGGTATGGGGACCGGACATCCCTCACAATTTCAAAACTGACACCGGAATCTGAGAGCACCTCCCAGGCCAGCCTCTGGGCTGAACCTTTAACGCCAACGAATGATGAGTCATCGAGTTCCCTCATGGTTCTTGCATCGCCACCCACCAGCACCAGGTGGTCATATGCAACCGGCACGAAGTCCAGGCCCCTCTGGTAGGCCTGCAGGGGATCGTCAAGGAAGATCACATCAAGCATGCTTCTTTCTGCAAGGTGGAAGAGGTCATCATCACAGCATGAAAACAGGGATGCCTCCACTCCGGAACCATCAATGAGGACCTCGGCAAGGTTTGATGAGACATAACCCGCCGCGACCATGAGCCTCCCTGAACCACTGAGGACTTTCAGGTGGCGCATGTAGGTTCTGAGGATCTCCATACCCTCGGGTGTGAGTTCTGATCCTGCACCACTGCTTTTTACGAGTTTAACACCCAGGAGAGATTCTGCCCGCAGAACCCTCCTGTTTAAAACCTGTGGTGTCACACCGAGTATCCTTGCAGCCTTCCTCTGGGAGAAGGTTTCCCCGATTACACGGAGGGTCTCAAGGAATCTGTGATCCAGTTCATGGCCGTTGATCTTCATTCCAGGGAGGGGTTCAATATCCATGGGGATACCTCTAATCTGGGTGAATTTCCACCCCCTAACATCATCTGCCTATAGCATGGGCAGCTGGGCTGGAATTATTTTTTACTCTTTATATCTCATGATCCATATATTAGATTACAGGTGTTGCAATGATAATGAGAGAGGCCATCAGGGATATAGTGGATAATCTGGAGAAGATGGAAAGGGAGATTGACGCCGAAACAGTTGATAGATTCATAGACACCCTCACATCCGCAGGAAACGTCTTCGTGCTTGGACTGGGGAGGTCGGGGCTAGTTGCAAAGGCCTTCGCCATGAGACTCATGCATCTTGAGATAAACGTCTTCGTGGTGGGTGAGACCATAACACCCGCAATAAATGAGGGTGATGCACTGATTGCAATATCAGGTTCAGGGAGGACAAGCTACATAGTCAGCGCTGCCAGGATAGCCAGGGAGAGGGGTGCCCAGGTCGTTGCTGTAACCTCACATCCAGAATCAGAACTTGGAGGGATAGCTGACCTCACCGTAACCGTGAGGGGCAGGACAAAGATCGATGGTGAGAAGAACTACATGAAGAGGCAGATACGGGGCAACCATCACTCAAGGACACCACTGGGTACACTATTTGAGATATCAGCCCTCGTCTTTCTGGACGGCCTCATAGCTGAACTCATGCACAGGCTTGATAAGAGGGAGGAGGACCTCAACGAGAGACACAGCGTGTTTGAATAAAATTATGTTTTTAGCATCCGAAAAGCTCAGAATTCAATGGAAAATGTCCTAATCAAGTATTATCCTCTCAGGGTGGCTGTATATGTTGAACCTTCTGCCCCTTACAAATCCCAGCATTGTAAGACCGGTCTTCCCTGCAGCCTCATACCCTGATGATGTTGGGGCGGCGTTCGATGCTATGATGGGAACCCCGGCACGCACAACCTTTATAAGCATATCCGCGGGCATCCTGCCACTGTAGACCATGAAGCTCCTGGAGAAGTTAACACCGTCCATGGCCCCGGAGCCCAGGACCTTATCAACCGCCACATGTCTGCTAACATCCTCAAACACCCTGAATTCATCCCCGGTCACAAGGGCGGCAACATGCGTACCTCCAGTCAGCCTCCACACGGTTGCTGCCTTCACCATCCGCCTGAATGCATCGAATATGTCCTCAGCCCTCACCCTGAAGTCTGAGTCAACTGGTTCCACCATCTCAACCCTCTGCCTCCATCCACCGAAGCAATCAGAGCCCATCACAAGCTCACGCCTTATCTCAAGGTCCTCTGATTCTATCTCAACGTCGATGAGGTTCTCTGTGATATCCATGGATCTTATATCATCCACCGAGTCCACGAGTCCCTCGCCGAGAAGGTAGCCTGTTGCGAATTCCTTAAGGGCAGCGGGACTTGCAGTGAAGCGCTGCTCCAGACCCCCATTTATCCTTATACGCACCTCAAGGTCATTCACGATTCTTTCAGGGACCCTCCGCATCTCGTCATCCACACGGAACGCCTCAACCTCTCTGTAAAGTGACATTCATCCACCACCTATCATCTAAAAACATATATTTTCCCTGGTTTAACAGTTAAACAGATGTTTAATCATTCATCCTAATTAATATGAATGCGACACTAAAATGGATCTCACATTTAAGTGGAGGTTTCTGATGGATAAGGAATTGGAGAGGATATTCTCTGGCTACACAGGCCATGCCTCAGAGATCATACCCATCCTCCAGGATATTCAGGATGTCTACGGCTATCTGCCGGAGCATGCCCTGGAGGAGGTTGCTGGTTTCACAGGGGTCAGTAAAACACATGTATACGGGGTTGCAACCTTTTATGCCCAGTTCAGGTTCAAACCAAAGGGAAGAAAACACATAATGGTCTGCACCGGAACAGCGTGCCATGTAAGCGGGGCCGAACAGGTTCTGGATGCCCTTGAGAGGCACCTTGGCATCGGTGAGGGGGACGTCACAGAGGATATGGAGTACTCCCTGGAATCTGTGGGATGCATCGGCTGCTGCTCCCTGGCTCCATGTGCCATGGTGAACGATGAGGTTGTATCACGCATAAAGCCATCAAGGGTAAGCAAAATTTTCCCAAAAAAGTCTTAGAGTGTTTAAAATGTTTGAAGATACTGCAGGAAGGGCACTGGATGAATACATGTCCCTCTTCAGGGACGAACCGGTGATATTCCTGGGTTCAGCAACCTGTGGAAGATCCGCGGGGGCTCATGAAATAGAGAGGGTATTGCTTGAGAGGGCTTCTGAGCTCTCAGTTGAATGCAGCATTGTACACACTGGATGCATGGGCCTCTGCTACGCCGAACCCATGGTTACCGTATTCAACGGTGATACCCGTGGCGCCATCTATGGACCAGTGAACAGGAGACTTGCAAAGAGGATAATTCAGGAGCTCGCTGATGGTGAAGAATTCTCAGCCATTGGCTCTCTTAATGTGGCCTTCAATGGTGACTCATTTGAACCCTCCTACAGCATTGACTTCATGGAGAAACAGTCAAGGAGGATACTCAGAAGAGGCGGTCTCATAGACCCTGAGAACATCAATCATTACCTGGCGACAGGAGGATACCGGGGGCTCCTCAGGGCACTGGAGATGAAACCTGAGGATATCATTGAAGAGGTTAAGGATTCCGGACTCAGGGGCCGTGGGGGGGCAGGATTCCCCACCTGGCTCAAGTGGAGCCTCTGCCGCCAGGAGGAATCCGATGTGAAGTACCTGGTATGCAACGCCGACGAGGGCGACCCGGGTGCCTTCATGAACCGTTCACTCATAGAGGGGGACCCCCACTCCCTCCTGGAGGGGATACTCATAGCATCATATGCTGTGGGTGCAGAGGAGGCCTACATCTACTGCAGGGCAGAGTACCCCCTTGCCCTTGAAAGACTCAGAACCGCAATATCTGACCTCCGGGATCTCGGACTCCTAGGGGAGGACATCCTTGACTCGGGCTTCAGCCTTGATATAAGGATAAAGGAGGGGGCAGGGGCATTTGTATGTGGAGAGGAGACAGCCCTCATAGCATCCATTGAGGGTAAAAGGGGGATGCCCCGTACCAGACCACCATTCCCAACAACAAGCGGCCTTTGGGGGAAGCCAACTGTTATAAACAATGTGGAGACACTTGCAGCTGTCTCAATGATAATGCAGCATGGTCCAGAGTACTTCAACACCCCGGGAACGGAGGGGAGTCCCGGGACCAAGACCTTCTCCCTTGTGGGAGATGTGAGGAGAACCGGGCTCATAGAGGTCCCCCTGGGCACAAGCCTGAGGGAGGTCATCCACGACATTGGTGGGGGTGTAAGGGACGGTGAGCTCAAGGCCGTCCAGATAGGGGGACCATCAGGCGGATGCCTCCCGGCCGAACTTGTTGACACGGGCATAGACTATGATTCACTGACATCTGCCGGCGCAATAATGGGTTCAGGGGGCCTCGTGGTTTTATCTGACCATACATGCATGGTTGAACTTGCAAGGTACTTCCTTGAGTTCACTCAGCGGGAATCATGCGGAAAGTGTGTCCCGTGCCGTGTGGGTACAAGGCAGATGCTCATGATACTCAATGATATAGTTGAGGGTTCAGGAAGAGAGGAGGACCTGGAGATTCTGAGGGACATCGCAGAAACCGTCAGGGCAGCCTCCCTCTGTGGCCTTGGCCAGACATCCCCCAACCCTGTTCTAACCACACTCAGGTACTTTGAAAGGGAATACCGGGATCACATAAACGGAAAATGCACCGCAGCATCATGCAGCCAGCTCATGCACTACCTCATAGAAGCGGAAAAATGTGATGGATGCATGGCATGCCTGAAGACATGTCCTGCAGACGCCATTGAGGGTTCAAAGGATGAGGTGCATGTTATAGATCAGGAAAGTTGCCTCAAGTGTGGGTCCTGCCTCGACACATGTAAGAGAGATGCTGTTCTGAGGGTTCCAGGACCATACTCCCCGGCCAATCAGGACTGATAGTAGGGGGACCTTCTTCTGATGGCCTCAAGAAAGAGTTCACGGAGACCCTCAAGGTCACCGGAGCTGAGGGCTTCCTTGGTGTCAACCAGGTTGTCATTCCGGAGGAGGCATGGCTTAAGCTTCCCATCAGGGGTTACCCTCAGCCTTGTACAGTTTGCACAGAACCTCGTGTTGTCCATGGGCCTCACAACCTCCACCTCCCCGTCCCCGATGAAGTACTTCTTGCGGTCCTGCATGAACTTCCTTGTCATTATACGGTCAGCCATCTCTGCCAGTTCAGCCTCAATGGGGGTTATGTCGCAGTGGTACCTCTCCACCCCATTATCAGGGCAGCTGTCGGTTTTCAGTAGTTCTATTATCTGCAGCACCGCGCCCTGCTGACGGCAGAACTCGAACATGTCCCATATCTCATGGTGATTGACACCCCTCAGTATCACCATGTTTATCTTGACAGGGTCGAGGCCGGCCATAACGGCACCTTCTATTCCCGCCTTAACCCTCTCAAGGTAGTCCTTCCTGGTTATGAACCGGTAGGTTTCAGGTTTGAGGGTGTCGAAGCTGACATTGACCCGGTCAAGCCCGGCATCCCTCAGGGGGACGCTGAGGTCCTCAAGGAGGGTCCCGTTGGTTGTTATGGAGATATCCCTGAATCCGATACTGTCTATCCTCTCAACTATCTCCACAATATCTTCCCTTATGAGGGGCTCGCCACCTGAAAGCCTTATTTTCTTCACACCAAGGTCAGAGGCCACCCTGCATATGTTCTCTATATCCTCTGGGCTCATCTCCTCCTCTGAACGCACGATTCCGTCCCGGTGACAGTAGATACAGCTGACATTGCAGCGCCCCGTTACAGATATTCTCAGTGATACCAGCGGTCTTCTGTGGTTATCATGGACCTGCATTCTCTACCTCGATATTACTCTGGTCTTTTTATGATGAGATCAACCTTTTGATGTTTAAGGCTTTCTGTATCAAGGGCATCCACCATGCCGAGAACAGTACCTGCTATGAAGTTCTGGACGAAGGGGTTCAGGGGGATGGGTTTTCCATTTATCCTGAGGAGAACCCTATCAGGCTGGCTCTTACAGTCTGTACCATCTGCCTCGCCCTGAACCTTTGCCTTTGCAAACTCTCTGCATGATTCAAAGCCGCACTTACCGCAGTTGAGGTCCTGAAGGAGACCGTAGCTTCTTCTTTCTATGAGCTCAATCAGGTCATCCACTTCATCGATTTTGAATGGATCAACAACCTTCAGGGTGAATTCTCCCGGTGTGGATGTTGATATGTTGGCATACTCCATTGACTTGAAGCCCTCAACCACAAGGAAGTCGATGTCGTCCAGCATCTCAAGGACACCCACAACCTCAGGGAGGTCCATCCCCCTCTCGATAAGGAAGAAGGTTTCCCTTCCAGTTCCTGCAACTATCTCTGCACCGGCCTTCCGGTGCCTGTCAGTGTCCTTGCCTGGAAAATCAAATCCCCCATGGGTGTGCTTGAGGGTCGCGACCCGGTAACCCGCATCCACGAGTTTCCTGACGATTTTCTCAACCAGGGCGGTTTTGCCGGTGTCCTTGGTGCCTGTTATCTCTACTATCCTCATACTTTCACCTCTTCATAAACTTTATTTTATGTGGGGATAAATTTCACTATAAAAAAATTAGCTGAAGATAACATGAAGGGGACTGTAAAATTCAGGATCGATGGAATGGAAGTTGAGGCAGCCCGGGGGATGACGGTTCTCGAGGCAGCCCTTGCAAACGGCATCTATATACCGAACCTCTGTTTCAGGGAGGGTATTGAACCATTTGGGGGCTGCAGGCTCTGTCTGGTTGAGAACAACGAGGGGCGTCTGGTCACGGCATGTGAAACACCTGCAGAGGATGGTTCTGAGTTCATATCAGAGTCTGAAAGGATAAACAGGATCAGAAGAACCACTCTATCTCTGATAATAGCTGACCACAGCAGGGATTGTCTTGCATGCCCCGCATCAGGTGACTGCAGACTCCAGGAGCTTTCATCGTACCTCAACGTATCTGATGGGGACCTTGAGAGGCTGAGGCCTGAGCTTTCAGGGATTGATGTGGATGAATCCAACCCGTTTTTCCTGAGGAACCACGATAAGTGCATCCTCTGCGGCATATGTGTCCGTGTCTGCAGGGGGGTGGGTGCAGAGGCGGTTGATTTTGCATACAGGGGCCATGACACAAGGATAGCCACCTTCATGGACAGGGATATACTTGATTCAAGCTGCGTCTCATGCGGTGAATGCGTCGAGGCATGCCCGGTGGGCGCCCTCCTACCCAGGACTGAGAGGCCCTCCACCGAGGTGAGGACTGTATGCCCCTACTGCGGCGCCGGCTGCGAGATATACCTTGGGGTGAGGGGGAACCGGGTTGTGAGTTCAAGGGGTGTCCCTGATAGCCCTGTTAACCAGGGAAGGCTATGCGTGAAGGGGAGGTTCGCCCTTAAATTTGTAAACAGTCCCGAAAGACTTAAAAAACCCCTGATAAAGGTTGATGGGGAGTTTGTAGAGGTAGAATGGGATGAGGCCATCTCAGTTGTGGCCGAAAGGCTCTCTGAATACACTGGGGAAGAGTTTGCGGCTGTGGCCTCTGCCAAGTGCACCAATGAGGAGAACTATCTGCTGCAGAAGTTCACAAGGGCCGTTATGGGGTCAGGGAACATTGACCACTGCGCAAGGCTATGCCATGCCCCATCACTTGCCGGTCTCAGAATGAGCCTGGGCAGCGGTGCAATGACCAACTCCATATCTGAACTGGGGGCTGCCGGGTGTATACTGGCAGTGGGAACCAACCCAACAGAGACACACCCTGTAACCTCCTACAGGGTAATCAGGGCCCTGAGGTCAGGTGCAAGGCTGGTTGTGGTGGATCCAAGGAAAACCCGGTTATCAGAACTTGCAGATATCCATCTCCAGAACAGACCGGGGTCTGACATCCCACTTTTAATGGCAATGTGCCGCTTCATACTGGAGGAGGGCCTCCACGACAGCGAATTCATAGATTCCCGCACAGAGAAATTTGAGGACTTCAGAGACGCTGTCATGGCCCTGGATCTTGATGAGGTGGAGAGGATAACCGGGGTTAACGTTAAGGACATAAGGAGAGCCGCAATAATGTACGCATCCAATTCCCCGGCATCCATAATATATTCAATGGGCATCACCCAGCACGTTAATGGGACTGGCAATGTGCTTGCACTCAGCAACCTGGCGCTTCTTACAGGTAACATCGGTATAAAATCAGCCGGCATCAACCCGCTGAGGGGTCAGAACAACGTTCAGGGGGCCTGTGATATGGGGGCGCTTCCCGACCTCCTCCCGGGGTATCAGGGCATTGGTGAGGCTGCAGGGAAATTCTCTGAGAAATGGGGTTCACCTATCCCCCCGGCAGGGTTGACACTTCCTGAGATGTTTGATGCCGCAAGGGACGGAAAAATAAGGTGCATGTACATAATGGGTGAGAACCCACTTCTGAGCGAACCTGACATTGAAAGGACCCGGGAGGCCCTTGAGGGCCTTGAATTCCTTGTGGTCCAGGATATATTCCTCACAGAGACAGCCGAACTTGCCGATGTGGTTCTGCCCGCGGCATCCTTTGCAGAGAAGGACGGGACATTCACCAACACCGAGAGAAGGGTTCAGCTTCTGAGAAAGGCGCTGGATGCCCCGGGGGATGCTCTCCCTGACTGGCAGATAATCTCCATGATTGCAGGGCGGATGGGAAGGGAGGACTTTGATTATGAATCAGCGTCCAGAATATTCGATGAGATAAGGGAACTTGTACCCTCATATGCTGGCATCTCCCATGAAAGGCTGAAATCTGGAGGGATACAGTGGCCCTGCACATCAGAGGAGGACGCTGGAACAGGATATCTTCACTCTGAAGAATTCCCAACACCCACAGGAAGGGCATCGTTCCTGCTGCCTGATTACCAGTTCAGGGGGGTCCCGGAGGAGTATCCCCTGGTCCTTGTGACAGGGCGAAACCTCTACCAGTACCACACAAGGTCCATGACTGCAAGGGTGGAGGAACTGGAATCATTCTCAGACCATGAGGAGCTTCTCATGAACCCCGCTGACGCCTCCTCTATGGGTATAAGGGAGGGGGATACTGTTGAGGTCACATCAGAGAGGGGCTCCCTCAGGGTGAGGGCAGGGGTTACAGATGAGGTGATGGAGGGCGTGGTATTCATGACATTCCACTTTGCAGATGCCCCTGCAAATGTCCTCACAGGCGGAGACAGGGACCCCTTTTCAGGGATGCCTGGACTCAAGTTCACACCGGTCAGGGTGTGTCGCGTCCAGCTAAGATAAGATGTGTGCCACCAAAACACTCATTTATATTATTATCTATTGCTGGCTGACCAGGGACGTGTGCTAACAACACACCAATATATATATATTTTTCTATTTGTTTTTTGTAGAAAATTATTATATACATAGTGGTTAAATGTGTGATTAACACACATGGTGACCCTATGCCGAAACATATAGTTTCTGGACTCAAATACATAGCAGCCGTAAACCTAACAAAACAGGGCCATTCACAGAGAGAGATAGCCAAAGCTCTGAAGATAAACAGATCAACTGTTTCTCACTACCTCAACGGGAGAAACCTCTCATGGAGGTCAATAGAGATTGCAAGGGTAATAACAGAGATGTGTCCAAGGGATTTCCTTCTTCTCACCCACTCCCTTACACAGAACACAGAGATGACAAGGACGATAGTGAAGACATGCCAGCAGAGGGAATTCAAGGGAAACGTCAGGAACTCATGTATTGGGTGCGGGCTATGTGTGGACACATGCCTCATGAAGGCCATAACCCTCCGAGACCTCAAGGCACATGTGGATTCCGAATGGTGCTGCGGGTGTCTCATCTGTGTGGATATGTGTCCAACTGATTCTATAGAAATAAAGGAGGTAGAAATTGATGGAAACGACCGAAGTAATTGAAGGTAAGAATATTACCGTGGAGCGGACCGGCGAAGAAAACAGAAAGTTGATCTTCCAGGATTGCCTCTGCGCTGTGTGTGGACTGTGTGGCGAGATATGCCCGGTCAGTGCAATCGAGGTTAACCCAACAGGTGCAATGGTCAGAACAGAACAGGACGAGTCAAAGATACTTATCGATGAGAACAAATGTGTCCTCTGCGGTATGTGCAGTTCAATCTGCCCATTCCAGGCTCTTGACCTTCAGATCGATGGAACATCCATAAAAGAACTTGCAGAATACCCTAAAATCCTTAAATCAGCCGAAATTGATGATGAAACATGCATACAGTGCAAGGCATGTGAAACAGCATGTCCACAGGACGCCATAACCATAACAAGGGAACTTCCAGAAAGGAAGGACCTCATCACAGGTGAAATCGAAATAGACAAGGACACCTGTATATACTGTGGCATGTGCGAGGAAATGTGCCCGGTTGATGCCATAGAGATAGAACACCAGATACCAAGTTCATCAAGCCCAACCGTTGCAACCGACATCAACGTGGACGAGGACAAATGTGTTCACTGCGGAATATGTAAGAGGATCTGCCCTGTTGACGCCATAATGCAGGTCTGCAGGATCTGCCCATACGGCGAATACGAGATAAAGGTCCCTGAGGTTACAGGAACCTCCTACATCGACCCTGAGCTCTGTGTGAACTGCGGCTGGTGCCAGGAGATCTGCCCTGTTGATGCTGCAACAGTGACTAAGCCATTCGAGGGAGAACTGATAATCGACCAGGATACCTGTCAGGCATGTGAGACCTGCGTGATGGCATGCCCATGCAACGTTCTCTCATTCCCGAAACCAGAGAAATCCGGTGAAAAACCAACCAAGCTCTACAAGGACGAAAGATTCTGCATATACTGCGGAGCATGTGAGAGATCATGCCCTGTGAACGCCATAGAGGTTAAGAGGAGCAGAATAAATACAACTCCAATCAAATCAAAGGCATGGAAGAACGCCTTTGAATCACTACTCAAATAAATGGAGGTAATCAGATGGCAATTGGACTTAAGGCATACCCTGAACTCTGCCATGGATGCGGAAACTGTGTGATCGCATGTCCCGTGAACGCCCTCAGAAGCCCGGAAGTTGCCGGTGGAAAGGGCCCAACAGATGATGTTGAGATCATCATGATAGTGGAGGACGGGGTTGTAAACATAAAAAACCCTGACCTTTGCGGAAAATGCGGCACATGTGTTGAAAGCTGCCCTGTGGACGCAATAAGACTGGAGGAGTTAGAATGATGGTCATACTCAACACAGGAAGGACAATATGGCAGGGACAGGCCATAGAATCAGGTAAGGATCTTAAAATGTACGTGGATGCAGCTGCAATAATTCAGATGAACGCTGACATGATGAAGCAGCTCGGGATAAACGAAGGAGACAACGTCAAGGTCATATCAGAATATGGAGATGTGGTTGTCAAGGCTGTTGAAGCAAAGGAACCACTACCAGATGGAATGGTCTACATACCAATGGGCCCATGGGCCAACAGGGTCATAAGACCAGATACAGATTCAACAGCAACACCCAGCTTTAAGAATGTACCGGTGGAGATCATACCCACCGATGAAGAGGTTCCTGACATGCCCACCCTCATGAAGGTCTACGGTAAGGTAGGTCAGATTTAATTGGTTCAGCGGGAGGATTCAAATGGAATACATAATCAAAAACGGATTTGTTTACTGTCCTCTTAACAACGTCGATGGAGAGAAGATGGACATCTGCGTCAGGGATGGTAAAATAGTTGAGAGCGTCAGTGACTCCGCAAAGGTCATTGATGCATCTGGAAAAATTGTGATGCCTGGAGGTGTCGACCCACACTCCCACATAGCAGGTGCAAAGGTCAACGTGGGAAGGATGTACAGGCCAGAAGACAGCCGAAGGGACGCTGAAAAGTTCAAGGCAGGAAGGGCCGGAAGCGGTTTCTCAGTACCATCAACCTTCATGACAGGTTACAGGTACGCCCAGATGGGTTACACCACCGCAATGGAGGCGGCCATGCCACCACTCCTTGCAAGGCACACCCATGAGGAGTTCCATGACACACCCATAATAGACCATGCGGCATACCCACTCTTCGGTAACAACTGGTTCGTGATGGAGTACCTCAAGGAGGGAGACGTGGATGCATGCGCAGCCTACGCCTCATGGCTCCTCAAGGCAACAAAGGGTTACACAATAAAGATAGTTAACCCCGCAGGTACAGAGGCCTGGGGATGGGGTGGAAACGTCCATGGAATCCATGACCCTGCTCCATACTTTGACATAACACCTGCAGAGATCATAAAGGGACTCGCAGAGGTTAACGAGAAACTCCAGCTACCACACTCAATACACCTCCACTGTAACGACCTGGGACACCCTGGAAACTATGAGACAACCCTTGCATCCTTCGACGTGCCAAAGAACATAAAGGCAAACCCTGCAACAGGTGAAAGGGATACAGTTTTATACGCCACACACGTCCAGTTCCACAGCTACGGCGGAACCACATGGAGGGACTTCGTATCAGAGGCACCAAAGATCGCAGACTACGTCAACAAAAATGACCACATAGTCATAGACGTTGGTCAGATAACCCTTGATGAGACCACAACAATGACAGCCGACGGCCCAATGGAATACGACCTCCACTCACTCAACGGCCTCAAATGGGCAAACTGTGACGTGGAACTCGAAACAGGTTCAGGTGTCGTCCCATTCATATACTCAGCAAGGGCACCTGTCCCAGCTGTCCAGTGGGCAATAGGTATGGAGTTATTCCTGCTTATCGACGACCCAGCAAAGGTCTGTCTCACAACAGACAGTCCAAACGCCGGTCCATTCACAAGGTACCCAAGGGTCATAGCCTGGCTCATGAGCAACAAGTACAGGATGAACCTCATCGAGGGAGAACTCCACAAGTGGGCCCAGAGGAAGAGTACCATAGCAACAGTTGACAGGGAATACACATTCTCAGAGATAGCCCAGATCACAAGGTCAACATCTGCAAAGGTCCTGGGTCTCAGCGAAACCAAGGGGCACCTTGGAGTCGGTGCAGATGCAGACATCGCGGTATACAACATCAACCCTGAAACAGTCGACCCATCAGTCGATTACATGGCAATTGAGGAAGGATTCTCAAGGGCAGCATACGTCCTCAAGGATGGAGAAATAGTGGTTAAGGACGGAGAAGTAGTGGCCTCACCACATGGAAGAACCTACTGGGTTGACACCCGGGTTGATGAGTCAACCTACAACGAGGTACTTGCCAAGGTGGAGAGCAAATTCAAACAGTACTACTCTGTTAACTTTGCAAACTACCCTGTGCAGGACGAGTACCTGCCAAAATCCGCTCCAGTTAAAGGGGTGATGCTATGAGTGAAATAATATTAACTCCAAAGGAACAGCCTGAAGTGCCACTGGAGGCACCCAACATCAAACCCGATGTATTCGCAGGAAAGTCAATAGACGAGATCAAAAACATCCAGATAATGTATGGTAACGAGGTCGTTAAACTGGGAGACTTCTTCGAGGTCAGCGGAGAACCAGCAGACGCAGCATCAGACATCAAGATCATCATCGACGGCGACGTATACAACACCAAGAGGATAGGCCAGGAGATGACAGCCGGCGAAATCCTGGTGAAGGGTAACGTGAACATGTACGTCGGAGCCGGTATGAAAGGCGGCAGGATCACAGTTGAAGGCAACGCAGCCTCATGGGCCGGACAGGACATGAGGGGAGGAGAACTTGAAATCCTTGGAAATGCGGCTGACTACGTTGGATCATCCTACCGTGGTGACTGGAGAGGTATGAGTGGTGGCGTCATAACAGTCCATGGAAACGCCGGAAACGAGATCGGAGAGTACATGAACGGCGGTAAGATCATCATCAAGGGCGACGTCAACATAATGCCTGGCATACACATGAACAACGGTCTCATAATCATCGAGGGCAACGCCGTTGCAAGGGTCGGCGGTGAAATGGCCGGCGGAACAATAATCGTAAAGGGAATGATACAGGAATTCCTTCCAGGATTCAAGTACCTTGGTGTTGAAAAGGACATAGAGGTTAACGGGGAAACCTTCCCTGGAGCATTCTACAAGTTTGAAGGAGATCACGCAATTAAGGGAGCTAAGGGTATAGTCTATGCGGCTGTCGGATGCAACGGCCACATAGAACCCTAACTGGAGGTAATTATCATGGAATACGTGAAAAATGTGGTCTGCCCCTTCTGCGGAACCCTCTGTGATGATATCATCTGTAAGGTTGAGGACAACGAGATTGTCGGAACCATCAATGCATGCAGGATAGGTCACAGCAAGTTCGTGCATGCAGAGGGTGCAGTGAGGTACAAAAAACCACTCATAAGGAAGAATGGCGAATTCGTCGAGGTAAGCTACGATGAGGCCATAGACAAGGCTGCAAAGATTCTTGCAGAATCAAAGAGACCACTCATGTACGGGTGGAGCTGTACAGAGTGTGAAGCACAGGCTGTTGGAGTTGAACTTGCAGAGGAGGCCGGTGCAGTAATCGATAACACAGCATCAGTCTGTCACGGACCATCAGTCCTTGCCCTCCAGGACGTGGGTTATCCTATCTGTACCTTCGGTGAGGTCAAAAACAGGGCTGACGTGGTGGTCTACTGGGGATGCAACCCCATGCACGCCCACCCAAGGCACATGTCAAGGAACGTATTTGCCCGCGGATTCTTCAGGGAAAGGGGAAGATCAGACAGGACACTCATAGTCGTTGATCCGAGGAAAACTGACAGCGCAAAGCTTGCAGACATACACCTCCAGCTGGACTTTGACCGTGACTATGAACTTCTCGATGCAATGAGGGCATACCTCCTTGGAAACGAGATACTCTACGATGAGGTTGCAGGTGTACCAAGGGAGCAGATCGAAGAGGCTGTTGAGGTGCTCAAAAAGGCACAGTTCGGTATACTCTTCTTCGGTATGGGTATAACCCACAGCAGGGGTAAACACAGGAACATTGACACAGCCATTATGATGGTTGAGGACCTCAATGACTATGCAAAATGGACACTCATACCCATGAGGGGACACTACAACGTTACAGGTTTCAACCAGGTCTGCACCTGGGAGAGCGGATACCCATACTGTGTTGACTTCTCAGAGGGGGAGCCAAGGTACAACCCAGGGGAGACCGGTGCAAACGACCTTCTCCAGAATAGGGAGGCCGATGCGATGATGGTCATAGCCTCTGACCCTGGTGCCCACTTCCCACAGAGGGCACTTGAGAGGATGGCTGAGATCCCGGTCATTGCAATCGAGCCCCACAGGACCCCCACAACCGAGCTGGCTGACATCATAATTCCACCGGCCATCGTGGGTATGGAGGCTGAGGGTACAGCCTACCGTATGGAGGGTGTCCCCATAAGGATGAAGAAGGTTGTTGACTCAGACCTCCTCTCAGACAGGGAGATCCTGGAGAGACTCCTTGAAAAGGTGAGGGAATACAGGGCCTCAAAGTAATCAGGCCCTCCTATTTCTATTTATTTTAAAACTTTTGATTTGGTTTCTGTTGATTTTTATGGGTACTTAAAGCACATTGAAATATTTCAGTGGTTCTGTTTTTGATCTGGTTTCTGTTCATGTTTAAGGATATCTGAGCGCATAATTTTCAGCCATGTGCCGAAAAGTTTAAATATGATACCCTCAAATAATAGAGTGTCGGAATAAGGAAGCATACTTCCGACTGAGATGGTGATTGATGTATGGTACGTAAAATTGCAATATATGGTAAGGGTGGAATCGGAAAATCCACAACACAGCAGAACACTGCAGCGGCAATGAGCTACTTCCATGGAAAAAACGTGATGATCCATGGATGCGACCCCAAGGCAGACAGCACACGCCTTATACTGGGCGGTAAAATGCAGACAACCATGATGGACACCCTGCGTGAACTGGGAGAAGGTGCATGCACACCAGACAAGGTTATAGAAACAGGATTTGGAGGTATAAGGTGTGTTGAATCAGGAGGTCCAGAACCGGGTGTCGGATGCGCAGGCAGGGGTGTTATAACCGCCATAACCCTCATGGAGAGGCATGGGGTCTATGAAAACGACCTGGACTTTGTATTCTTTGATGTGCTCGGTGACGTGGTATGCGGGGGGTTTGCAATGCCGGTGAGAGACGGAAAGGCGGAGGAAATATACATCGTGGCATCAGGTGAGATGATGGCACTCTATGCCGCCAACAACATCTGCAGGGGTATGGTGAAATATGCACGGCAGAGTGGCGTCAGACTTGGGGGGATAATATGCAACAGCAGAAACGTTGATGGCGAAAGGGAACTCCTTGAAGAATTCTGTGAAAGAATAGGGACACAGATGATACACTTCGTGCCAAGGGATAACATCGTACAGAAGGCAGAATTCAACAAAAAATCTGTCATAGAGTTCGACCCCGAGTGCAACCAGTCACAGGAGTACAGGGAACTTGCAAGGAAAATAATTGAAAACACAGATTTTGTAATACCAGAACCCATGACAATGGATGAAATGGAGGACCTCGTTGTAAAATACGGGGTTCTGGACTAGGTGTTAAAAATGAAGATGATAAGGGCCATAATAAGACCAGAAAAGTCTGAAGAGGTGGCTGATGCTCTGGATGACGCAGGATTCCCGGCCCTCACAAAGATAGACGTTATAGGGAGGGGTAAGCAGAAGGGCATACGGTTCGATGAAATCTACTATGATGAGATACCCAAGACCATGATGCTCATCGTCGTGGATGATGCTGATGCAGAGAGGGTGGTCTCGGTTATCAGTGAAAGCGGATACACAGGCAAAATTGGGGATGGTAAAATATTCATAAGCCCCGTGGAAAACGCCTACACCGTCAGAACAAGAGAGGAAGGTCTTTAGGTGTCTGAATGAAAGAAGTAATCGCCATAATAAGACCAAAGAATATGAAGAAAACCAGGGATGTCCTTGAATCCCTGGGGTTCCCGTCATTCAACGCCACAAGAGTCCTCGGGAGGGGCAAGCAGAGGGCCATAATTGATGAGGTCACCATCCCCTCTCCATCTCCTGAAATTGATGAGGTGAGGGGAACAATGAGATACATTCCCAAGAGGATGATCCAGATAACCGTGGAGGATTCTGACGTGCAACTGGTTGTGGAGGCCATAATGAAGGTCAACCACACGGGAAAAATTGGAGACGGGAAGATCTTTGTATGTCCGGTAGACGATGCAATGAGGATAAGGACAGGTGATAGGGGGACTGAAGCACTTTAACCTGTATCTGAGATGGATAGAGTGGGCTTTAGTTATCCCGTATAAATCAAAGGATGATTCAAAATGCCATTTGAACTGTTTGGCGTCGATGCTGAAATACCCGATAGAAAAAAGCACATCTATGTAAAGAAGCAGGGGGATCCTGAGGGAGACATACCAGCATGCAACACAACAACGATCCCTGGCTGCATGACAGAGAGGGGATGCGCATTTGCAGGTGCAAAGGGTGTGATAACAGGGGCAATAAAGGATGCGCTTCATGTTATCCACTCACCGGTTGGATGCACAGCATATGGTTACGGTACAAAGAGGTACCCCACATCACAGGAAATGCCCGATGGAAGCATGTTCCCCATAGAAAAATTCAACCTAAAATACATAACAGGAACGGATCTGAGTGAGTCGGATGTGGTTTTTGGTGGTATGGACAAACTCAAAAGGTGCATCCTGGAGGCGGTCAGGGAATTCCCTGAGGCAAACGCAGTTTACACCTACGCAACCTGTACAACAGGCCTCATAGGGGACGATATTGATGCAATTTCAAGGGAGGTCTCAGAGGAGATAGGTAAGGATGTTGTTGCAATAAACGCTCCAGGATTTGCAGGTCCAACACAGTCAAAGGGACATCAGGTTGCCAACTACACACTATTTGAGGACCTGGTGGGAACCGCGGAGCCCCCCAGAACCACAGAATATGACGTGAACCTCATAGGGGAGTACAATATCGATGGGGACCTCTGGGTTCTGAAAAAATACTTTGAGGAGATGGGGATAAACGTCCTGAGCACATTCACAGGCGACTGCTGTCACGACGAGATAAAGTGGATGCACAGGGCAAAGCTGAGTCTGGTCAGATGTCAGAGATCAGCAAACTACATTGCAAAGCTCCTTGAGGAGAGATATGGTGTTCCCTACATGAAGGTTGACTTCTTTGGAATAGAATACTGCAGAAAAAACCTCATGGCAATAGGGGAATATTTTGGAATACCCGAGAGGGCAGAGAGGGTGATAGAGGATAGAATGAAAAAAATAGGTCCAGAAATTCAGTATTTCAAAGATAAACTCAGGGGTAAGAGGGTCTGGGTTTTCTCAGGGGGCCCCAAAAACTGGCATCTACCCCGCCCACTTGAGGATGAACTTGGAATGGAAGTGGTTGCAGTTTCAACAATGTTCGAACACGAAGACGGCTACGAGAAGATCAAGAAAAGGGTACGGGAGGGTACAGTGATAGTGGATGACCCCAACTCACTGGAACTCGAGGAGATCATCGAGAAATACAGGCCAGACATCATCCTGTCTGGAATAAAGGAAAAATACCTGGCCCATAAACTTGGAGTGCCCTGCATACTCATCCACTCATATGAAAACGGGCCATACATCGGCTTTGAGGGGTTCCTTAATCTGGCGAGGGACATGTACGCGGCAATATACAATCCTGTATGGGACCTGCTTGAATTCGAGGAGGATGTTAACTGATGCCAGAAATAAACGTGATGGAGAGGGGAAGGGAGCTTGTGGTAAACCCCCTCGTCACCTGCCAGCCATTCGGTGCAATGTTCGCAACCCTGGGTATAAGGAGGGGTCTGCCCCTGGTTCACGGCTCCCAGGGCTGCAGCACCTTTGTGAGATACGGACTCAACAGACACTTCAGAGAACCCGCAGAGATAGCCGTCACATCGCTCCATGAGGACGCAGCTGTGTTTGGGGGTAGAAGTAACATAATAAACGGTGTTAAAAACCTTGTGAAGAGATTCAGGCCCGACCTTGTGGGAATTGTAACCACCTGTTCAAGTGAAATAATAGGGGATGACGTGGATGGGTTCATGAGGGTCGCTGAAACCGAACTGCGCGAGGAACTTGGAGACAGGTTCCAGACAAAACTGGTTCACATATCAACACCCAGCTTCGTTGAAAACCACTTCAGGGGATATGGAAACGCCATAAAATCATTCATAGAGACCCTGGCCAGGGAGGACGGTGACTGCAACCACAAACTCAACATAATACCAGGTATAGTCAACCCCGGCGACATAAGGGAGATAGGGCACATGCTTGGCCTCATGGACATAACTCCCATAATACTCACCGATACCTCAGACCCCTTTGATTCACCCCTCAGACCATCAAAAACAGAGCAGATGCCATTCTACCCCCCTGGAGGAACAGCTGTTCCTGAAATAGAGGACTCATCAAACAGCATGGGAACACTGAGCCTGACGATGTACGGGGATGAAGCCTTGAACACACTTGAAAAACGATTCAGGGTTCCAGGGGAATACTCTATGCCAATCGGGGTCCGCAATACAGATGAATTTGTCCGCAGGGCAGCCAGGATTTCAGAAAAGGATGTGAGCGATGAACTGCTTGATGAAAGAGGCATACTGATTGACTCCATGGCAGACCTCAGTTCAAGGTACCTATTTGGAAGAACAGCCGCGGTCTACGGGGACCCGGACATGGTGGCAGGAATATCAAGGTTCCTTTGCGAACTTGGAATAACACCACTCCACACCTGCACCGGCACAGATAATGAACTCTTCATTGACAGGATGAAGACGGTGGCAGCCGAGGCAGATGAACGGATAAATGTCATGGTAAAATCAGATCTCAGGGCACTTGAAGAGAGACTCTCAGAGGAACCAGTTGACCTGATGATAGGAAACTCAGATGGTAGACTCATAGCCCAAGACCTCGGGATACCCCTTGTGAGGGTTGGCTACCCGGTATATGACAGGGTGGGCTATCAGAGGGTGCCCATCACAGGTTACAGGGGGGCTGTGAATCTCCTCAACAGAATAACAAACACGGTACTCAGGGAATACTATGAACCACAGCACTGGAAACTGCAGCAGTAAAGAGAATTTTTCAGCGGACACCACAGCAGATTTAAAGGTTGAGGAGGTCCCTGAAGCGGTGATAAACACGCTCTCCCCCAGAAGAGAACACTTCACAAGGAGCTGCAGCGGGGGAGGGCCCCGCTGTAATCGTGAATCCCTTCCAGGCATGGTAACCCAGAGGTCCTGCGTGTATGGGGGGGCAAGGGTTGTTCTCATGCCCATAACGGATGCAGCCCACCTTGTGCATGGACCAGTGGGATGCGCGGCATGCACCTGGGACATCAGGGGAAGCAGAAGCTCAAAGTCTGAACTCTACAGGATGGGATTCTCAACCGGCCTTGAGGAAAAGGATGTGGTGTTTGGTGGGGAGGACAAACTCCTTGAATGTATACTGGAGATAAATGAAATCCACTCCCCCTCAGCCATATTCGTCTACTCCACATGTGTTTCAGGCGTCATAGGGGACGACATAGCGGCTGTATGCAGAACAGCAGAAAACAAAACAGGAAAATGGGTAATACAGGTGCAGTCTGAGGGATTCAGAAGCTTCAACAAGTCACTGGGCCACCAGCTAGCCTGCGATGTTATTCTCAGGCACATAATAGGACGTGGAGATGCTGAAGTCAGGGAAAACTCGGTTAACCTTGTGGGAGAGTTCAATGTTGCAGGGGACCTCTGGGAGATAAAGGGTCTACTTGAGAAAATGGGTATTCACGTGGTTTCATCCATAACCGGCGATTCAACGGTGGCTGAAATCTCAGAAGCCCACACAGCGCAGCTTAACATTGTACAGTGCAGCAAATCATCAGGTTACATTGCAGAGGAGATGAAGAGGAAATACGGGATACCCTACATAAATGTCAATTTTTTTGGGATAAAAGAGACCATGGATTCCCTGCTATCGATTTCAGATTTCTTTGATCTCAATGCTGAGGAACGGATCAGCTCAATGGCAGAAAAAACACATGAAATGATCAGAGGCTACAGAAGAGCCCTTGAGGGAAAAAAGGTGGCAATATACGTGGGCGGTAACAAGGCATGGTCCCTTATAAGGGCATTCAGGGACCTTGGAATGGAGGTGATAATGAGCGGAACCCAGAACGGGCTCCCTGAAGACTACCTGAAGATAATGGGGAAGTCAGGAAGGGAACTGATACTCTTTGATGATGCAAATCCAGTTGAACTTTCAGAACTCCTGCGGAAATACAGGCCTGATCTGGTTGTCTCAGGGGCCAAGGAAAAGTACCTCTCCTATAAGCTTGGAATACCCTTCTGTGAATTTAACCATGACAGGATAAAACCATTCTCAGGGTTTGGAGGATTCTTGAATTTTGTAGAGGAAGTTAAAAGGACTCTGGAAAGTCCCATATGGACTCTGGCCAGCAAAAAAAGGTTATCAGGACCAGGAGGCATGTCCGGTGAAGCATAGAAGCACCATAATAAACCCTGGAATTATCTGCCAGCCCCTGGGCGCTGTCATGGCATTCCTGGGTATCAGGGGATCAATGCCACTCATACATGGTTCACAGGGTTGCAGCACATATATGAGGTTTCAGCTCACAAGACACTTCAGAGAACCTGTAAATATAGCCTCAAGTTCTCTGAGTGAAGCCACAGTCGTATATGGCGGAGAAGAAAACCTTTTAAGAGCCCTGAAGACAGTTGAAGAACAGTACAGTCCTGAAGTTATAGGTGTAATTTCAGGCTGCCTCTCAGAGACCATAGGAGATGACATTGATAGAATAGTGGATAAACACAGGGAAAGTGGGGGATCTGAGATTATAACTGTCTCATCACCTGGTTTCAGGGGTTCACACGTGGATGGATATGAGGCCGCTGTTAAATCCATTCTCAGATCACTTGTTATGGAGCATGCTGAACCTGTGGATAGAATAAACATTATAAATGGTATCATGAGCCCTGCAGACACCTCAGAGATAAAGAATATCCTTGAGGGAATGGGTGTGGATTTCCTCATGATAACCGATAACTCCGAGTCCCTTGACGAACCCTTCGATGGCGACCCCTATTTTATAACACGTCATGGAACATCCATTCATGACATAGCTACGGCAGGTGACTCCATGGCCACCCTAAACCTTGGGGGGTACGGTGGAGGTGAGTTCCTCGAAAAGAAATACGGGGTTAAGAACATTGAACTCCCGATCCCTGCAGGCCTTGAAGGGACGGATAAATTTTTAGGGGTCCTCCTGGATCTTTTCCATTCAGATATTTCCCGCTCAATCAGGAGGGAGAGGGGTAGACTGATGGATGCAATGATAGATTCCCATCAGTACACCTCAGGGAGGAGGGTGGCCATATTTGCCGACCCATCCTATGTTGTTGCGGTAACATCACTGGTACTTGAGATGGGAATGCAACCATATGTTTTCACAGGTTCCAGGAGCAGATACTTCCATGAAAAAATCAGCCAGTTTCAGAGAAAATGGGGATTTCAATTCCCGGCAGAAAGTGGAGTGGACATATCTGGCTTAAAGGAGAACCTTGCTGGCAGAGAGGTCGATGTCCTTATAGGAAACTCCCACTGCGCAAGGGTCGCCAGGGAACTTGGAGTACCACTCCTGAGGATGGGTTTCCCGGTTTACGACAGGGTGGGGTCCCAGAGAATAAGAATAGCAGGCTACGGCGGGGGGATATCCTTTGTTGACTCCCTCACAAACCTGATACTTGAGAGCCACTATGATGATGGATATGAAATTGATGGTGATACATGTGATAAGGATAGCTGTTGCATCTGATGACGGCAGATACGTTAACAGACACTTCGCGGATGCAGATGCCTTCATAGTTTTTGAGAGGATTGATAATGAAATCAAATTTTCTGAAATAAGAAAGCTGGATGGGGGAAAAATAGAGAAGCACGACGATAGATGGAGGCGGGTCCTGGACCTTATTGATGATTGTGAAATCGTAATATGCAGAAGGATAGGGGAAAAACCCCTTGAGGAGGCCAAAAGGAGGGGTGTTATAGTCTTTGAATCAGATGATGGAATAGCTGCGGCAATACTGAAATCACTCACGGAACTGAACATATCCTGCAGAGTATAATGGGTCTCCCATGAGAGTCTTCACAACCTGCACAAGGGACTGTCCAGGCGCATGTGGTCTCACAGTCAGAGTTGAGGGGGGAGTGGTCAGGTCCATAGGTGGAAACAGAGGACATCCCCACAGCAGGGGATTTTTATGCAGAAAAACAGCCAGCTACCACAGGACGAGGCTCTACTCAGATAAAAGGATCCTGAAACCCCTCATGAGGGATGGAAATCAGTGGAGGACCGTATCCTGGGATGAGGCTCTTCAAACAGTAGCTGATGTGATGAACAGATGTGTGGATGAATACGGCGCGGAATCCATAATCTACTATCAGGGATTCGGGGCAAGAACGGCCCTTAGACTTCTTAACAGGAGATTTTTCAATTCTCTGGGGGCAACAACCCTTGAGGGAACGCTCTGTGGAGGTACAGCTATAGAGGCCCATAAAATGGATTTCGGGAAAAGGGTATCCCATGAACCACGCGACCACCTCAACAGCAGAAACATATTCATCTGGGGACGTAACCCGGCAGTTACCGACCTTAACCTCTGGAGGATAATAAGGAGGGCCCAGCGCAACGGGAAAACCATCGTCACAGTTGACCCTCTAAGGACCGAGACAGCAGCCAGAGCAGATATCCACTGCCAGATTAAACCTGGCACCGATATGTACCTTGCAATTGCACTTTCAAAGATCATCGTGGAGGAGGGAATTCACGACCAGAAGTTTATGGATAATCATTCAGAGAACTCCGATGTCTACCTGAACGTCCTTGATGCCTTCAGCCTCTCTGAACTATCAGGGATCACAGGGATTCCCGAAAAAATGGTGTATGAACTTGCCTTCACCTATTCGGATGGTCCGAGCAGCATAATCATTGGCTGGGGGCTGCAGCGGTACTTCAACTCCCACATAACCTGCAGGTTCATAGATGCACTCGCCGCCATATCAGGCAATATAGGGATCAGGGGAGGGGGCGTCAGCAGCGGATTTGATGAATACGGCGGTTTTGATGAATCGGTCTGCCTTGAAGACAGAAGAAAAATATCCATGCCGCTTTTTGGAAGGGACCTTGAGAATCTGGATTCACCAGAGGCAAAATGCGTCTTCATAACTGCAGGCAACCCGGTGAACCTGGGCCCTAATTCAATGAAAACCCTGAGTGCCCTCAGAAAAATGGATCTTGTGGTCATGGTCGACCACTTCCTCAACGACACATCATATGCTGCCGACATATTTCTTCCAGCAACAACCTTCCTTGAGGAAACAGATCTGGTGGGCAGTTACGGCCACCCCTATATCTCTCCGGTAAATGCGGCAGTCAGGCCCTCAGGGGAATGCCGGTCAGAATTCTGGATTTTAAAGAGACTATCAGAGTTCATGGGCCTTGATAACCTGGAGGGATCCCTAATGGAATGGCTTGAAATTATAGCAGCACCCCTCCTTGATTACCATGGAATAGAGATCCAGGATCTTCTAAAAAGACCATACCGGGTGCCTGGAATTCCAGAGGTTCCATTTGAGGATTTCAAATTCTATACAGAGAGCAGAAGGTTCATCTTACCATCAGAAATCCCCTCAGAGGTCGGAATTTCGGATGAAAAATCTCTTAGACTTTTAACAGTAATGAACTCTGAGTGGATAGGATCCAGAGAACCATATGATGAAGAGAAGCTACTGGAGGTCTTTATACATCCAGAGACCCTATTAAAAACAGGATTGGAAGATGGTGAAACCGTGACCCTTGAATCAGGTGCGGGCAGAACATGTGCAACTGTAAGGTCCTCTGATAAGGTGTATCCTGGATGCGCCCTGTCATTCAGGGGCACCTGGCTCTCAAGGGGCGGGTGTATAAATACCGTAATCGAGGATGGAAAGACAGAGAGGGGCCATGGAACACCCTACCATGAGACCAGAATAAAAATTAAAAAGCGTCATTGAGGGTGAACTCACTGAATAATAGAGTTCAACAGATAGAGCTAAAATTAAAAAGGAGATCTCATGCAGGTTTCCTGTTGAGTAGATGGGCCATCAGACTCACAATTATAAATCCAGCCACTATGAGTGAAACTATCTCTACCACAGCCAACATCCAATCACCTCATTCATCAACAGCCTCAATTACGCATACCCCACCCTCACATTCGTGCTCCAGTTCGATGAGGTATTCCTTCAGCTTCTCAACGTCAATCGTTGTAAGACCCTTTATTAGGTCACTGTCTATCTTTATCTGTATGACGCCCGCGTTGTTGGTGACAACCTTTCCAGGAATGTATACGCGACCCAGGGATAATCTCACCGTATCCCCTGGTTTAACCTCTTCCCTTATGTACCTGCAGAGTTCATCGCAGGTTGCTATTCTATTTTCCTTTTTCAAATAAATCACCTTTGCCTCTGATTATATAGTCTTATGATCGTTATAAAATAAGTTTTACACCAGTCATGATGAGTTCCAGGGTCAGGGGTTCTAGTCCTATGAAATAGGGTTTACACCTCGTCAACATACATGAATTCCTTAAGTTCCATGAGCCCCTCAACGGCCTTTATCCTTATATCGATACCTGCCTCACGGACAGCTGCAAGGGGATTCAGGCCTCCAGGGGTCACTATCCCCGCATGGTACTTCTCCACACGGGCGTTGTAGACTATCTCACTGGGTTTGCCAATTTTCAGTATGCTGAAACCTGCTTCTGATAGATCTTCAATGAGGTCTGTGGTGTGATCCCTTGCAAGGTAGGGCACCTCACGGAGACTTGCAAGTACCCTGCCCGGACCATCAAGGGCTTCAAGAACTGCAGTCATATTCTTTGAAACGTAGATCTCATGGGGGTCCAGGGATGAGCCGCTGTAGGCTGTTAGCTCAACAAAGCGGGGATCCCTAACTCCAACCTCAAGGAGGCCCCCATACTTTGGTGTGGACATGATTCCGTTCTTTATGAGTATCCCGTCCAGGGTGAGGCTGCAGACAGTTGCAATTCCAGCCATTTCACCCTCATCCGTGATTCCTATAAGTGGCAGGGTTGAAAATTCGGGGCGCTTCCCCAGGACGTCACGTATGATCTCGAGGGCTTCATCAAGATCCTCTCTTTTAACCAGGGATATGTTTGCAATTATCCTCCCAGAAAAATCCCTGTGGTTGAAATCAACCCTGTTTATGAGGTTCCAGGCCTTTGAAAGCAGGAATCTGACCCTGACACCCCTTTCAGGTGCAGATGCCATCAAACTCCCCTCAGGTTTTACGAGGGGTTCCAGGTTTCTGAAGTCAATGAGGTTCTCTGCCAGCTTGATCTCAGCCATGTAACCTGCCTCCTGTATTGCGCAGAGTGGAGTTATTCCTCCTATGATGGCAACCCCAACCATTCCATCAGCCACAGGGACTCCTAGGACATCCTCCCCTGGATCGCCCACCTTGAGGACGCCTGATATATCGGCTCCCTCAAGTTTTCTGAAGAGTTTCATGGCCTCCTCCCTTGCGGTTCCAGGTATGAGACGGAGATTTGCAGGTACGGTCCCCTCTCCGTTTTCAATGACATCCAGAACTGAGGTCATGTTCTCGGATGTGAATGCCTCCAGGGGGGTCATAGATGTTTTCTTGTATGCTATGAGTTCCCTGAAGTTCACGGGCCTGCTCTCCTCGAACCTCACAAGCCCCCCAAACTGGGGTATTACAGGGATTCCATTCATGAGCAGAAGACCATCAACCGTTGTTCCGCAGATGGTACTTATTACAAACTCCCCATCGTGTTCTTCGAGCCTGACACGGGGGCTCAAACAGAAACCGTTTTTCATAACATATTTCAGGGTTTCGATGGATTCAGGGGATATCCTTGATGTGTTTACAACCACCTTCCCCTCAAGGGTATCAGGGTTGAAACTTGTACGGTAGATCATACTCTCAAACTTTGAGAATATGAAGTCCACTTGGTCGTAGACGAGGCCACGGTTTATCTCCTGCAGCCCCTTTTCTGTTATCCTTCTTCCGGCGTAACCAACCCTTTCTGTAAGGCCCTTTTCATCAAGTATGCGCATGTGGTATCTGACAGCACGTTCTCCTAGGTCGTAGCCCTTCTTTTTAAGTTCTGATGCTATTATCTTTGCCCCAAGGACGTCGTCGTGCTCTGCAAGGATCCTCAGGATCTCCATCATCTTCTGGTTGGTCTCTTCAGCCATCAGCAAACACCATATAAAAAATAGGGAGGGGGGTTATTTAAAGTTTAATAAAAAAAGGAGGGTTAGATGTCAAGGTATCTTTCAAGTTCGTACTTGAAGACCCTCACCCGGTAGTCGTCCCATTCCTTGTGCTTTATCTCCATGAACTTCTCATAGACATGGTCCCCGAGGGCTCCCTTGATGACATCGTCCTCCTCAAGGGCATGGTATGCCTCCCAGAGACTTGATGGGAGGGTTTCGATTCCCATTTCCCTGAGTTCAGGAATGGATTTTTCGAATACATCGATTTCAGTTGGTTCGCCGGGGTCAATTCTGTTCTGTATACCGTTCATACCTGCTTCCAGCATGGCTGCAAATGCAAGGTAAGGGTTGCATGAGGGGTCAGGCATCCTCAGTTCCACACGTGTTCCCTTACCACGGGATGCAGGGATCCTTACAAGGGTTGACCTGTTTTTGAGGCCGTATGCGATGTACACAGGGGCCTCATAGCCTGGCACGAGCCTCTTGTAGGAGTTGACTGTCGGTGCACATACCGCTGATAGTGCCGGGGCATGCTTGAGGAGCCCTCCTATGAAGTACATGGCCTCTTCTGATAACTGGGTCTCGGTGTTGGGGTCGTAGAATACGTTTTCACCGTCCTTGAAGAGTGACTGGTGGCAGTGCATACCGCTACCGTTTTCACCGAAGAATGGTTTTGGCATGAAGGTTACCATGTAACCCATCTTGTCAACTATAGCCTTTATCGCCTGCTTGAAGGTTATGACGGCGTCTGCTGTTTTAAGTGCCTTGTCAAATTTGAAGTCTATCTCATGCTGCCCTGGGGCGACCTCGTGGTGGCTTACCTCAACATCGAAGTCGAGGGCCTCCAGGTCCATCACGAGTTTTCTCCTGAAGTCTGTACCCTGGTCCACTGGTTCCACATCGAAGTATGCGCCGCAGTCGTGGGGTATTATGTTCCCATCCTCGTCCTGGTCCAGGATGAAGAATTCGGGTTCGGGTCCGACGTTGTATTCGTAGCCCAGGTGGGCGTATTTGTCAAGGGTCCTTTTGAGCACGTACCTTGGGTCTCCCTCGAATGGTTTTCCCTCTGGCCAGTATATGTCACAGATGAATCTGCAGACACCCTTTTCCTCTGGCCTCCAGGGGAGTGTTGAGAAGGTGTCAGGGTCTGGTTTGAGGACCAGGTCACTTTCGTTTATGTCGACGAATCCCTCAATTGATGACCCATCAAAGAGGAGACCGTCCTTTATTATGTCCTCTATCTGGTCTGGCCTTACCAGGGGTATTGCCATGTTTTTTGGTTTTCCGTGTATGTCCACAAACTGAAGGCGGACGAATTTTACTCCGCATTCATCCATTTTAGCTATTATTTTTCCAATCTTATCTGACATGGGTTATGCCTCCGTGGCATGAGATTAACTGTCACCGGAAGTAACTTTCCTTCTACTGGTTTATATATTTTTTGGCCATTATAGTTCAACAATTTTGAATGGTTCGCCCAGGAGCAGATCAAATTTCAGCATCTTCGGCGCGACTATTGGATCGCCCCTCCCGGTTATCAGTTTAAAAACCTCAGCCGCCTGCAAACACCCGGTAACATTGGCCACAGGCCCTATGACCGGCGGAGTTTCAGAGGATAGTTCTTTAAGCTTAGCCTTAACATCCCCTGTAAGGTCAAGACCCCTAGATGGTAGATTGAAAAGTTCCTCATAGGATGGAGAATCAGATGTGAAGACGCTCACCTGACCCATGGATCCATGTATGGCTCCGTGTATGAAGGGTATGCCCTCCTTGCTGCATCTTCTTGACGCCATGACCCTGGAGGTTATGTTATCAAGGGCGTCCACCACGGCGTCACTACCATCAATTATGGTTGGGGCATTTTTTTCCGTGAAACACTCATGAAATGCCTCAACATCAGCGAAGGGATTCACGGTCCTGATGCGTTCTGCTGCAACTTCAACCTTGGGGAGCTTAAGGGCGCTGAAACTGCTCATGAGCTGCCTGTTGATGTTTGAGACATCAAATACGTCGCTGTCTATTATCCGGATTCTGCCTATACCCATTCTCGCAAGCATCTCAACTGCAGCCCCACCTATACCACCACATCCAATTACAGAAACAGTTGAATCCCTGAGCCTTAACTGTTCGGCCTTTGAAATGAAGCCCATCTGCCGGCTGACCATCTCCCAGTATGCCATACTCTCATATCTTCTAGGCATTCCAACCCTCTTTAAATCCTATCGCAGTATATGTATGTCACTGAATTATATTAATGATTTTTACAGGTTTTAGCGGTCACATCATGACCCGGCACTGCATTGAAGTGGGTGGATGTGGCTTGCCGCATAAGAATAGGAGATTAAGTGGATTCGATAAATGACTGGTGATGTGGCCCTGAGGACACTGAATAGCATAATTAACTGGACTCTGTAAATGACTGGTGATATATTGCTACCATAAAACAGATGATCATCAGCGTATAATAAAAAAAGTGGTTTCAAGATGCCGGGGGCGGGATTCGAACCCGCGACCTCACGGTATCCCAGGAAAAAGTCAGAGCACTGCTTAATACCCTATGAGCCGTGCGCTCTAACCAGCTGAGCCACCCCGGCGTAGCTTATAAAAAATCAGTTTTCATCCAATTTAAACTTTTCTGTTAAACACCTGCGATGCATGAAAGCCACCACGATGCAACCATTATTACTGGGTGGTAACATAGATACAATCAGCCACTTGCAGTGGGGGAGGTCCATGCAGATCAGGGATCTTGATCTTTCAGAGGGTGCATGTGGTGCATGCCACCGGGTACTCAGGCATCTCTCAGAGGAGGAATTCATCATTGAAACCTCAGAGTACCCTGAGGGCGTCAGGGCACGTATACTGGACCCCTCAGGAGAGCTGGCTGGAGAGGGTTCAGACATAACCTGGGCCCCGGCAGTTCTCGACGCACAGATAAACGCGGGCTTTATTGATGATGACCTTTCAGATGTCCTGAAACCATTTCTTACAGATAAAAGGGACCAGAAGCGCGTTGCAGAAATGGCAGGGTATGGAAGGGTTGTCAACACAGCATCCATGGTTATATCACGGATATGGTCAGAGGGGGGGTCTGTTGAGGTTAAAAGGGATGGGGCAGGTATAAAGGTTGTTCTCTATTCCAAAAGTGGTGAAGAAACTGTATCCGCAGCCTCAGGGTTCTGCCCGGTCTGCGCAATCAACATAGCGGCTTCGAGGGTGGATTCACTGAGAAAGGAAATTGCCTCAGGAAGGTCCCGGAACACTGGAATGGAGAAATATGAGAGGGGGATCACCGGAAGACTTGAATGGAGGGGTAGGAGGGTTCACTCATATCTTATTGAGGATGGAAAGGTTATCGGAAGGAACTGGGGGTGCTGCATAGCATATGCTACCATAAGGGCCGAAATCGATGCAGGATTTGGAAGCAGTAAGTGGAACAGGCTCTTCAGGAATTACTGTGACCTCTGCCCACTCAAACATTTCTGGCTTGACAGGTCCATGGGGGCCCTGGGCAACAGGATCCTCCACAGGATGGGCAGGGCAGGTGTAAGGGAAAATGTAAGAATGGAAGATTATATAACTGTGGATATCATATCTGGTGATGAGAGGGTTGCATGTGGTATAGGGACGCTATGCTCATTCAGTGCAACTGTAAATGCGCTTCTGAGGTCAGATGCTTCACTGATCCTGAAACCTGATCCTGCCGAAGGATTTCCATATCCCCAGCGTTGAGGTGTTCTCTGTGGGTGAACATGTAATAGAGGCCCTGGGCAAAACCCGGGTTACAGTGAGGGACGGTAAGGTGGTCCATGTATCAGAGCCACTGATCCACTACTGCCCCCTGTTCCATAAGTATCGTGGCATTGAAAAGATCACATCTGAGGCGGTCCGCCAGAATATTGAATTTCGCATCAAGGATTTTGGCATGTGCACAGCCAACCGTGAATTAAGGATGAGGGATTTTCTATCATTTGGCATCTCAGAGATTATCTCAACACTCCTTGCCGAGGGGGAGGTGGACGCAGCCGTGATGGTCTGCGATGGGGCAGGAACCGTCATTGTAACAGAACCAGAACTTGCACAGGGTATAGGCGGAAGGATATCAGGTTTCATCAGCACCTCTCCTGAAAAGGATGTTATAGAAAAAATTGGCCCCAAAAATGTCCTTGACCCTCAAAAGGCAACGATAGACCAGCTTAAGGGCGTTGAAAGGGCTCTTGAAATGGGTTACAGAAGGGTTGCAGTCACAGTCAAGGATCCAGATGAGGCAGAGCAGTTAAGGGAAATCGGTGATGGAGAAATATACCTCTTTGCGGTTCACCTCACAGGAATAGATTACAGGGGCGCAGAGAGAATAATCAATACATGTGATGTTGTAACAGCCTGTGCATCAAAGTACATAAGGCGAATAGCAGATAGAAGGGCGCTGCTGAAGGTGGGCTCCTCAATACCCATATATGCGTGCACAAAAAGGGGTAAAAGATTCATTGAACTCAGATTGGAGATGATGGGGGCTTCGGGGAAGAAAAGTTCAGAAAGAAATCCACTGTCACCTGAACCCCTTGTATAACTCTAAAGGTGGTCCGCAACAGCCTTTATGATGCAGCTCTGAGTTATAAGCCCCACGAGCATATCATCTTTTACAACAGGCAACCTCTGATAACCGGTATCTGCCATTATCCTGCTTATCCTGCTTATTGGAGTATCCTCATGGACAACAACAAGGTCCTTGCTCATGATATCCTTCACCCGCAGTTTCAGGGCCTCACCACCGGCAAGCAGAATATCCCTGTGGGTTATGAGGCCAACAAGTCTGCCGTCCTCCACAACAGGGACGCCGCCAACATTTGCACGGACCATCTTGAGATTTGCAGCTGCCACAAGGTCTTCTGGATTAGCCACAATAACATCACGCAGCATTATGTCCCTTGCACGGAGCTTTCTAATCATGAAATTATTTTTATTGATGTCCATATATTAAGATTGAGGGATCAAAGTGACTCAGATGGAAGATGCAAGAAAGGGCAATATAACTCCTGAAATGGAGGAGGTAGCCCGAAAGGAGAACATTGATATTCAGATTCTCATAAAAAGCATTGCAGATGGTAGAACTGTCATACCATCCAATGTTAATAGAAGTTCATCACCATGCGGCATAGGGGAGGGCCTTTCAACGAAGATAAATGCCAATATTGGTTCATCCTCAAAGATGGAGGACATTGACCTAGAAGTTGAAAAGGCAATGGCGGCCGTGGAATATGGTGCAGATGCGGTCATGGACCTCAGCACGGGTCCTATGCTCCGGGAAGTTAGAAGGGCCGTACTAGAAGCCGTAGACGTACCCGTTGGAACAGTACCCATCTATGAGGCAGGCGTTGAGGTCTTCAGATCCAGCGGCTCGGTTGTGGACATGGATGAGGATGACATGTTCAGGGCAATAGAGAACCAGGCCAGGGATGGCGTTGACTTCATGACAGTGCACTCCGGGATAACCCTTGAGACAGTTGAGAGGGTCCAGCGATCAGACAGGATAATGGGTATAGTGAGCAGGGGCGGAGCATTCCTTGCGGCGTGGATAATCCACAACCAGGAGGAAAACCCCCTCTACAGTAACTATGACTACCTCCTTGAACTGGCATATGAGTACGATGTAACACTGAGCCTAGGGGATGGCCTGAGACCCGGCTGCCTTGCAGATGCATCGGATATACCCCAGATCCAGGAACTGCTCACCCTCGCAGATCTCGTTTCAAGGGCCCGTGATGCAGATGTACAGTGCATGGTTGAGGGTCCTGGCCACATGCCACTCGACCAGATCGCAGCAAACATGAAGATACAGAAGTCTGTCTGTGACGGTGCACCATTCTATGTCCTCGGTCCAATAGTCACCGACATGGCCCCAGGGTATGACCATATCAGTGCGGCCATAGGTGGTGCAGTTGCGGCAATGAACGGGGCCGACTTCCTCTGCTATGTAACACCTGCAGAGCACCTTGCCATACCCGGTGTGGAGGATGTTATTGAGGGGGTGGTGGCTTCCAGGATAGCTGCACAGGCCGCGGACGCCGCAAGCAAATTGTCGGGTGCCTGGAAATCTGAACTTGAAATGGCAAATGCAAGGAAATCCTTTGACTGGGATAAACAGTTTGAAATGGCATTTGACTCAAGAAAACCTGCAGAGTACAGGATGCAGTGCCCCATCGATGATTCAGAGATGTGCACCATGTGCGGGGAATACTGCGCCCTCAGGATCCTCAGAGGTGATTGAAGCACTGTTGAACATGGTCTCTGGAATGTCTGTGCTACCCCAGGTCTGAGGCAGGGGGACAGAACAGCTTCATCTACTGTGCTGTTCTATTCCCCAACAGTTAATATGGACCATTAACAGAAATTACAGTGGTGGTCCAATGAAATTTGAACATGTCGACGGGAGCGAAAAGGCAGAGATCCGGCTTTTTGCCCTGAGCACGTGTGGCTGGTGCAAAAAAACCCGTGAGCTGCTGGATGAACTTGGTGTGGCCTATGATTACATATACGTCGACCTCCTCCATGGTGATGAACGAGAAAAAGCCCTCAGTGAGCTCCGGAAGTGGAACCCATCCCTCTCATTCCCCACACTTGTGATAGACGATGGGGATGTTATTGTGGGATTTGATGCACTCTCAATAAAATCAGCCCTCAGGTAGGGGATCATCATGGCTGGTGAACTTGAAGCACTCTACAGAGAGATCAGGGAATCTGCAGAGAAATCAGGCTATAAAATCAACCCTGACAGGGAATTTGTCATGGACCTCCTGCGGGGGATCCTCACCAACCGTGAGAGGTATGGTTATGATTCCTGCCCCTGCAGGCTTGCATCCGGCAATCCAGAGGATGACAGTGATATAGTGTGCCCCTGTGATTACAGGGACGATGATCTTGAGGAGTATGGGACCTGCTACTGCGGCCTTTACGTTGCGGATGAGGATGTGGAGTTTAAATCAATCCCTGAGAGAAGGAATATGGAGAAAATCCCTGGGGGTAAACTTGACCTTAAGATCCCGGTACTCCGGTGCCGTGTATGCGGTTATCTCTGCGCAAGGAAGGCACCACCCGAACCGTGCCCCATATGTGGTGTCAGCGGAAAATTTGATGTTTTCCTTGAATAGAAGATGGTGAGGTGAATCCTTGCTGGAAGGCTACAGTGAAGTCAAAGAGGATCTCAGGTTCATTTTTGGCTCTGAGGTGAGACTGAAGGTCCTGCTTGCTCTCATGGATGGTCCCATGGAGCTATCTGAGATGAGGTCAGTTATAAGATCAAGCTCATCAACGATTCTACATGCCATATACCAGCTGGAAGAAAAGAGAATGGTCTCAAGGACCAACCGCAGGTATGAGCTTTCAGCAACGGGGAGGATAATATCCCTCAAGGTGCAGGGTATCATAGGGTCACTTCTTGCTATTGGAAACCTGTCGGAATTCTTTCTTGACCACGATCTATCATCAATACCAGATCACCTCCTCTCAAGCATAGAAGCCCTTGCAGGGGCCACTCTTCTTGAATCAAAGCCAGAGAACCTCACAGAACCATATGAGGTGGTGGAAAAGAACGCCCTGAATTCAGAGAGGGTCTGGGTCCTATCGGGGGTATATCACCCCTTCTATGAGGATCTCCTGAGGTCAGGGGCGGAGGCTGAGATAATACTTTCAGAGGACCTTATAGCCTCCATTGGAACTGATTTGCCTCAAAATGCCAGTATTCATTCCATACCAGCGAAGCTTAAGTTCAGCCTCATAATAACGGAGGGTTCAATGGCCCTATCTCTTTTCCTATCAGATGGCCTTTATGATCCATCAAGGTTCCTCTTTTCAAGGGATGATGAGGCAATTGAATGGGCATGGAGCCTCTTCAGACACTTTACAGACGATGGAGTTGGATAGATTGCTCTATATTGAACTTGCAGAGGTCTACAGAAAACTGGAATCAACAACAAAGCGCCTAGAAAAGACAGATATCCTTGCAGAGCTCTTCAGCAGCGTTGAAAGGGACCTTTTACCTGTGGTGACTCTCCTCATGCTTGGAAGGGTTTTCCCAATCTGGAGTGAGGAGGAACTCGGGGTTGGCATAAAACTTCTCATGAGGGCAATATCAACTGTCGTGGGGGTTTCGGTTGATGAAATAGAAGATGCAATGAGGGAGGAGGGGGATATCGGACTTGCGAGCGAGAAACTCTTCTCAAAGAAAACCCAGACTACCTTCTTTTCGCAACCACTCACGGTTGAATTTGTTTATGATAAACTGCGCTCACTGGCATCTGTAACAGGTGAAAGGGCTCAGGCAAGAAAAATAGGGATACTCGTTGAGGTATTATCCCAGGCAAAGCCCCTTGAGGCACGTTACATCACCAGGACGGTCCTTGAGGAACTCCGGGTGGGGGTTGCAGAGGGAATTATAAGGGATGCCATCTCCAGGGCCTCAGGAGCCGACCCGGCGCTTGTTGAGAGGGCCCACATGCTCACCAATGACCTGGGTATGGTGGCTGCAGTTGCAATGGAGGATGGTAATTCGGGCCTTGAAAAACTGAACCTTGAACCTGGAAGGCCTGTAAAGCCAATGCTTGCACAGCTTGCTGAAAGCATAGAATCTGCGATAGAAGAACTTGGCAGGGCATTCTGTGAGACAAAGTATGATGGGATAAGGGTCCAGATACACAGAAAGGGAGACGAGATATCCATTTTCACACGTAGACTTGAAAACATAACCGCGGCGGTCCCTGACATCCTTGAGGGCGTTGAAAGGGCGCTCCCGGATGAAGACTACATAGTTGAGGGTGAGATCATCGTTACAATTGAGGGCAGACCCGCTTCCTTCCAGTACATACTCCAGAGGGTCAGGAGAAAGTATGATATAGAACGATTGAGGAGGAAGGTTCCCCTTTCCCTCTTCCTCTTTGACGTCCTCTATTATGGAAGACCCCTTATCGACGAACCACTTAGGGAGAGGAGGAGGGTTCTTGAGTCAATCATCTCTGAGATTCCAGGGGAGATTGAGGCGAGCCGGATGGTTGATGTGGGCCCTGATAACGTTGATGAAGCCCTGTGGCTCTTCAGGGAATCAATAAGGGAGGGTCATGAGGGTATAATGATAAAGGACACAGAGTCACCATATATACCGGGTATAAGGGGTAAAAAGATGCTTAAATTCAAGGCCGAACCCGAAACACTGGACCTCATTGTGGTTGGTGGCACCTATGGCCGCGGAAAAAGGGCCCACCTTATTGGTTCATACCTTCTGGCTGCAAGGGATGATGATACAGGGGAGCTTGTGACGGTGGCTCATGTTGCAACGGGACTGGATGATGAAACCCTCCAGGAACTCTCAGAGAGGATGGAGAACCTTGCCATTGAGCGGAAGGGCAGGAAACTGAGTGTCAGGCCTGAGATAATACTTGAGGTGGCCTACAGTGAAATAGTCCGGAGCCCTGAGTATGAGAGCGGCTACTCCCTTCGTTTTCCTGTTGTAAAACGCATAAGGGACGATCTAAGCCCTGAGGACATTGATACGGTTTCCCGTATAGAGTCAATGTTCAGGGCTTGATGCGGAACTCCAGTAATATTTAAATATTCATATGTATTACATAATATCATGGGTTTCATGCTGGATGACAGGGCACTGCTTATCATCTCGGTCTTACTTGGAATCGCCGGGTTTATTGGAATGATAGTATCATCAGCATCACTCACACCCCCCGTCGTTAGAGTGTCAGATCTGGACAGGGCCATGATGGACAGGGAGATTACGGTTGAGGGTACAGTGATGGCGGTTCATGAACTCGAATCCGGGACTTTACTTTTAAAAATAAATGATGGGACAGGGACGGTAACAGCTGTTGCATTTAAATCCGTCTCAAAGGACATGGAACTGAGTCCTGAAATCTTAAGTGGAATGAGGATCCAGGTAACAGGAAGGGTTAAGGAGTATCATGGATCACTGGAGATCGTTGTTGAGAAACCATCGGCCATCATGCCAAAATCATTGGGGAGCTAGTTTAATCATCGATGTGCAATGATTTCAGTTCACCTGTGGCTATGTCAATGATAAGGCCATGGACCCTTACTGATTCAGGTATAAGTGGCGATGAACGCAGCCTCCTGATGCCCTCAATCACGTTTTCCTCCTCATCGGCTATGGGGTTCAGTATGCTGAGGCTGAAATTTTCAATGACATCCTCATCAACGCCAAGTTTCCTCATCTCTGATACTATGCGGTCCCTATCAAGGCGTGTCATACCACAGTCTGTGTGCCCCACTATGATTATCTCCCGTACACCAAGGGCATATATGGCCACTGCAGCTGACCTCACAGCACCATCATCCACGATGTTACCTGCGTTCCTTATTATCTTTGCATCACCCCTGCCTATCCCGAGGGCCTCCTCAAGGAATCCTGTGAGCCTTGAGTCCATGCAGGTGATGATGCAGAGACCCTTTGCTGGTTTTGCGTTCAGAAGGGGTCCCTCTTCATTAACAAATTTTCTGTTTTCAGAGAGGATATCCTTAATAACCATGATAACCAACCTCATTCTGTACCACTGAGAAACGTAAGGGGGATACCCATGGAGATTGTCAAGAGGAACGCCACTGTGATATTGACCCTTCTACCTCCGGTCTTTGCATTCCTCCTCGCACTCCTACCATCCCTGAGGTACAACATCCCACTTACATGGGATATTTACTACCATATACATAACGCTATGCTTTACATGGAGAAGGGTATCGTGTTCTGGGATCCACTTACATGTGCCCCTTACGGGAGACCCATCTGTTATCCACCCCTCTTTCATATAATGCTGACTCTCCTTGTTAAAATCACCGGTCTTGGCTTTTTAACTGTGGCAAGGTTCATACAGCCTGTGATGGCATTCCTGATTATCCTCTCATTTTCTTATATTGCAGGAAGGTTCTACGGATCTCTGGCAGGATTTTTGACAGGAATGCTTTCAATTTCAAGCCTATTCTTCTTAAGAATAATCATGCCCATTCCAGAATCCCTGGCCATGATATTCTTGCCCTTTTTTGTTTATGGTTATTGCATTTCCATGGAAAATGATTCTAAATTTTATCCAGTCTTCACCGGTATCATTCTTGGTGTGCTGATGTTAACACACCTATTATCCGCTGCAATGGCCCTTGCAGTGGTTTTAATCTCAACACTGGCTTCCCGAATCAGCAGGCACATTATAAAACCTGGAAATCTCCTTTTAATTATCCTAAGTGGTTTCATGCTGGCGATGATCTGGTATGCGCCTCTTATGGTTAAATATGGGTTTTTCTTCAGGCCACCACCAGCAGATCCACTTTCCATTGTGGGGTACCTGAACCATTTAGGGGCGTTGCTCACAGTGCTTGCACTGACAGGATTAATCTGCGCACTTAAAAGGAGGGATAGGACGGATATCCTTATGGCCAGCTGGTTCATATTTGTCCTGGCCGTGAGTACTGGTTACACTGTTGGATTGAAGGTCCTATCGGATAGAATACTGTACTTTGCACTCTTTCCTGCAGCAGCAATGGGGGCCAGCATATTCAATTCAATGAAGGTGGCTGATAGCAGGTGGCCTGTTTATGTTCTGGTTCTTTTTATCTCAGTTTACTCCCTCTGCAGCGGCTATGGAATTGCAGGTACCGTGAAACCGGAGGTTTCTGAATCTGAACTGGAAGTTGCCCAGTGGTTCAAGTATAACGGGGACCATAAAACCGTTGTTGTATCTGATTACCATATTCAGCCCTTAATCGTTTCTATTGCAGGGCAACCGGTATCTGCAGGTGGCTATGCCCCCGGATCTAGAGGCACGATTGATGCCAGGAAATACACCGTCACCCTTGAGTATACAGAGGATGACATCAGAATAGATAGGGTAGGTTATATAATTCTTGACACTAAAAACAGGAAAACGCCCCCGTATTCACGGAAGGTCTACAGAAACATGGATTTTGTGGTTTATAGAGTGGAAGTTTAGGATATTTTGTGGTTTATGTGGCGGAAGTCTATCAGGCTCCTTGCGATCAATAATCATATGAGGTTATAAAAATGAAGAGGCTCTTCGGTACATTTGGTGTTAGGAGACTTGCAAATGAGGTTTTAACCCCTGAATTCGCATCTAAACTTGCAGCAGCATATGGTTCCATTGTAGATGGAAAAATTGCTGTTGGAGGAGATACAAGGACATCCACTGTCATGATAAAAAATGCTGTTATATCCGGCCTTCTATCAAGTGGATGTGATGTTGTTGACCTTGGGATACTGCCGACACCAGCGGTCCAGTATGCGGTGAGGAATTACTATGATGGGGGTGTTATCGTAACCGCTTCCCACAACCCCCCAGAGTACAATGGGATAAAATTCGTTGACGGTGACGGTATAGGGATCCCTGATGATATGGAGGAGGAAATAGAGGATATATTCTTCCAGAAAAAATTTAAGAGGGCTTCATGGAATGAGATAGGCCATCTAACAGTCAATCAGGGCATAATAGATGAGTATCAGGAGGAGGTTATAAGGAGGGTCGATGCAGAGGCCATCAGAAAGAGAAACTTCAGGGTGGTGGTTGACTGTGGCTGCGGCGCTGGATCCTACACAATGCCATACATCCTCAGGAAACTGGGGTGCAGTGTTGTAACCCTTAATTCCCAGCCTGATGGGTTTTTCCCTGGTCGTGACCCTGAACCTGTCCCTGAGAACCTTTCTGAGCTCATGGAGACTGTCAGATCAACCGGGGCTGATCTGGGGATAGCCCATGATGGCGACGCCGATAGAACAATATGTATAGATGAGAAGGGCGAATTCGTCCTCGGTGATAGGACCTTTGCCCTTGTTGAGAAGAGGATGCTCCAGGAGAACGGCGGTGGAATAATAGTTACGACAGTCGCGACATCCTCAGCAATATACGACGTGGCAGAGGAGAACAACGGTGAGGTGATTGCAACCGCTGTGGGGGACCTCCTTGTGGCCAGAAAACTTAAAGAGACAGGGGGTCTGTTTGGGGGCGAGGAGAACGGTGGTCTGATATTCCCTGACTTTGTATATGGAAGGGACGCTGCCCTTACAGCCGCAAAAATCCTTGAGATAATGGCACATGAAGGAAGGCCCCTCTCTGAACTTGTGTCAGAGCTGCCATCATATTACTCCGAGAAAAAGAAGGTAAAATGTCCCGATGAAATCAAGGGGGATGTCATGAAACTGGTGGCTGAAATGGTGAGCACTGAACCTGGTGTGAGGGATATAGATACAACCGATGGCGTTAAAATCTTCAGGGACAGTGGTTGGGTTATAATAAGGCCGTCAGGTACAGAACCAATATTCAGATGCTTTGCAGAGTCAGACACCCAGGAAAATGCCACTGAAATGGCTGAATGGGGAATATCATTGGTGGAAGAGGCTATTGAGAAACTCGGGAAGGTCTAGAGGTTTTCAAGGCATTCCTCCAGCAGTATCTCTGCATCCTCATTTTCAGGGTTTAACTGGAGGGCCCTGCTGAATGAATCCAGGGCCTCCTCAAATCTTTCAAGTTCCAGCAGTGCAACACCTAGGTTGGTCCAGTAGACATCATTCTCTGGATCCATTTCAATGGCCCTTCTGTAGCATTCAATGGCCTCTTCAAATCTTTCAAGTTCAAGAAGGGCGTTGCCCTTACGGTTCCAGAGATTTGGGTCCTGTTCATCTTCAAGGGCCAGTTCAAGGGCATTGTTATAGGATTCTAGGGCATCCTCCATCCTTCCAAGTTCTGAGAGCAGGTTTCCCCTTGCTGTCCATAATTCAGCATTCCGGGGGTCCCTTTCAATCGCCTTCTCATAGAATTCAAGGGCTTCAACCGGTTTTTCAGCCACCTCGAGCATAACACCCCTCCAGTAAAGCAGGGCAGGGTCATGGGGCCTTATCTTCAGGGCCCTTGAACTGGTCTCAAGTGCCTCATCCACTTCACCCGCATTAAGGAGGGTTATGGCCATGTTGTTCCATATATATGGATTTTCGGGATCTATTCTTATGGCTCTCCTGTAGTTTTCAAGTGCTTCATCGAATCTCCCAAGCCTTGTGAGATTGTCTGCCAGTCTGTTGAGCACGTAAACATCGTCAGGGTCAATGCGTAGGGCTGCAGTATAACACAGGTGGGATTTATTGAATTTTCCCGAATCAAAGAGTATGTCAGCCCTCCTGGTTATCATGGCCTTTTCATCGATCTTTTTACCCTCCCATTCCTCCACTGGAAGCTTCCTGAACCTTATAACCTGGAATTCGGTTTCATCATCCACCTCACCCTGATACATCCTTTTGAATTCTTCCTCCAGTTCCCTGGCGTCCCTGAAACCATCCTCCCTTGCCAGTTCATCGTTTTTCCTGAGCTCACCGAACCTGACGGTTTCAACGTCTGTGACCACAGCCTCGAATACCTTCTCTCGGTCCTTGGAGACAAGGTTCCAGTAACAGTGAAGGCGATCACCCACCCTGAGGGGTCTCTTCCATTTTCTGCGTATGGTCATGGTCCTTTTTCCTGTTACAAGGTCAATGTCCCTGCTGCTGAATGATAGTATGGGCAATTTGGTATTTCCCCCGATTATTGAATTTCTTCCTCTCCGAACTCCTCGGTACGTATCTTAACCTTCCTGAAATATTTTTTAATCTTGAGGGCAAGTTCCCTGAGCATGCGTGGTGATGGGGGCTCAAGGTCCTTCAGTTTTTCATCCAGGACCACCCTGTTCCTGAACTGCTGGATAACGTAGATGTCACAGTCTATGGATTCTGCGATAATCTTAAGGTCCTCCCCGTCCATGAGACCAGGCACAAAGGTTGTCCGGCATTCAACCGTAACATCTGAGCCTGCAAGAAGACGGAGGCTCTCCCTAACACCATCACATCTCGCACCGGCAAGTTCCATGTAACGGTGGAAGGGGGCCTTCACATCCACTGCAACATAATCAAGTAAGGGCAGCAACCTCCTGAGGGCCCCTGGGGAGTAACCGTTGGTGTCAAGTTTTGTATGGAGCCCCAGGGAACGTGCGTGCCTTAGTACTACCTCAACATCGTCCACCTGGAGGAGAGGCTCACCACCACTCACCACGACGGCATCAACAAAGTCTGTGTATTTCTCCATATCCTCCATGATATCTGAGAGATCAGCCTCCACCCCGCCATCTATGAGTTCAGGGTTATGGCAGTAGGGGCACCTGAAGTTACACCCTGCTGTGAATATCACAAGGGAGAGTTTACCTGGATATTCAAGGGTTGAAACTGCCATTGAACCTATTTTCATTGAAATCACGAAATGATCTCGGCGAGAACCTCAAGGAACCGTTTATCCTCCTCAAGGGTTCCAACACTCACCCTTATCCAGTACTCATCGAGACCTGAAAATGAGGTACAGTCCCTCACGATGATCCCCCTCCTTAGGAGCTCCTCTGAGAGTTCAGCGGCGGTTTTACCTGTACCCCTCACATCAAGGAGGATGTAGTTTGCATATGATTCAAATACCCTGAGGCTTTCAAAATTCTTAAGTTCCCCATACAGGTATTCCCTGCTCCTTATGGAGTACTCTGCGGATTTTTCCAGGTATTCCCTGTCCTGGAGGGTTGCAAGAGCCGCTGCATGGGATAGCCTTGTGAGGCTGAATACAGGTTTAACCCGGTGCATGTACTCTATAACCTCGGGGCTTCCAAGGCCGTAACCTATCCTCATGCCTGCAAGACCCATGACCTTCGAGAAGGTCCTCATTATAAAGATGTTCTCATGGTCAGATAATAGGTCCACGTTGCTGACACCTGAAAATTCAAAGTAGGCTTCGTCAACAACCACAAGGGCTTCTGTGGACTCTGCAACAGCCTTTATATCCTTCTTATCTATAAGACCGCCTGTGGGGTTGTTGGGTGTGCATAGAAAGACCAGGCGGGTTGAGTCATCAATCGCATCAAGGACCGATTCAAGGTCAAGGCGGTTCTCCTCAACATCCCACCGCGCATGGACTGGCCTTGCATCATGCGCCTGGAGGGTGTATTCATAGTACATATATGAGGGCATCGGCACAACGAAGGCTTCTCCCGGGTCAATGAATGTTCTACCCAGTACATCAATGATCTCATCTGCACCGTCACCACCCACTATGACCTGGTCTCCATCTACGCCGGCATAATCTGCTATGGCTTCATGGAGGTCTTCAAGGTTTGATTCAGGGTACCTGTGGGCGGATTCGAGTTCCCTCTCCATCGCCTTAACCGCGGCTGGCGATGGACCCAGGGGGTTCTCATTGGACCCCAGCTTGATTATATCACTCTCTCTGAGGCCATAATTCTCTGCTATCTCCTTTATGGATCTTCCAGGTACATATGGCTCCATTTTATCAATTACCGGACGAACTCTGACCATAGAATCACTCTTCAACTCATGTTTACAGTTATAGACCCTGTTCGATTTTCAGTCTTTATATTCCTGCGCAAGGTGGAAGTACCTCTCTGCATTCTCCCTTATGGACTCTATCTCATCATCATTGAGCTCCCTGACGGCCCTTGCAGGAACACCCATGATGAGACTTCGGGGCAGGAAACCCTTACCTGAGGTAACAACCGCACCTGCACCGACAATTGAATTTTCAGCCACAAGGGCCCCGTTGAGGATGGTTGAATTCATGCCCACCAGCACATTATCCTGTATGGTGCAGCCATGGAGAACCGCAGCGTGACCCACAGAGACGTAATCACCCACCTTCACAGGGTAGCCGCTGCTTGCATGGACAACACAGTTATCCTGAATATTGGAACGGTATCCTATCCTTATGGGTTCTATGTCACCCCTCAAAACAGCGTTGTACCATACAGATGAGCCATCACCTATCTCCACGTCCCCGATTATTCTGGCGCCTTCAAATACACGGTAAGACACAGTAAAACCACCATCAGTCCCTTATAATGTACTCCTGTTTGAGTATCACAAGTTTATCAGAGGGCACATCCTCGTATATGACGCAGCCTGCACCAATACGGGAACCCTTCCCAACCTTGACACCGGGGTTGAAGCTTGAGTTTATACCGGTCTTCACACCATCCCCGAAAACGGCTCCAAGCTTTCTGCGGCCCGTGTCCACAGACTCCTCCTTAACCCTCATACGTACCGGTCCATCATCAAAACGCAGATTGGCTATATTGGTACCGGCGGCTATGTTGCAGTCTGCCCCTATGACAGAGTCACCCACATAGCTGAGGTGGTTAACGTTGGTACCATCCATTATGATGGAATTCTTGATCTCAACAGCATTACCGATGCTCACGTTATTCCCTATACATGTATGGGCACGGAGGTAACAGTTGGGTCCAATGTCGCAGTCTCTACCTATGTAAACAGGACCCTGAATGTAGGTACCTGACCTTATAATGCTTCCAGCACCCACCACCACCGGACCGTGGATGGTCACACCATCCTCCACTTCCCCATGGATGGACCTCTCAAGGCCCTTCATGAGCTTTTCACTGGCATCCAGGAGCTCCCATGGCCTTCCAACATCTATCCACTCCCTCTCTGATACTATGGCCCTTACTGGGAGGTCATCCCTCACCTGCATCATTATGGTATCTGTTATCTCGTACTCTCCCCTCCGGGATAGGGGGGTCTGCTCTATGTAATCAAAGACAGCTGGACTGAACACATATATACCGGTATTTATGAGGTTCCCGGCATCGACATCAGGGGACGGTTTTTCGATTATCTCCCGTACACAGTCACCCTCGAGCCTGACAGCCCCAAATGAACTCGGGTCGGGAACCTCACGGAGAACCATCAGGGTTTCGGGTTTCATATCACTGTAGGCGGATATCAGATCACCCACAAGCTGTGGGTCGGTTATTATGTCACCGTTCAGGACTATGAACTCGTCACTCACCATACCCGTGGCCTGGCCTATTGCATGGGCTGTTCCAAGGCGTTCATCCTGTTTCACGTAGCTTATGTTGACCCCAAATTCGGATCCGTCACCGAAGTGGGACCTCACCACATCCTCACGGTAACCGGTTATCATGATTATCTCACTGACACCGTTATCCCTGAGGGCATCCACACTGTACTCCACCATTGGTTTGCCTGCAACCGGCAGCATGGTCTTGGGCCTTGTAAGTGTGAGCGGCCGCATTCTTGTACCCTCACCAGCAGTCAGGACGACAGCCTCCATATCATCACCCTATCATATTTTCAAGGTAAGCACGGGTCTTCTCATGTATCTGACGGGCCTCCTCGTCGGTCTTACCCTCAAGGGTTATCCTTATATAGGGTTCTGTCCCTGAGGGCCTCACAAGAACCCAGCTTCCATCCTCCATTGATATACGGACTCCATCTATCGTGTTGATCTCTGCAGAGTCGGTGAACTCACGGCTGAGTTCAGAGGCCACCCTCTCCATGACGGCTCCCTTCCTATCATCTGGGCAGGGAACCTTATCTCTTATATTGGGGTAGGATGGCACCTCATCCAGTAGCACCGAAAGGGGGCCCTTCCGTGAGATGAGCTCGGCCACCCTGAGGGCTGAGAGTATTCCATCGGGGCACATGCAGAAGTCAGGGTGCAGCCAGGTCCCTGAGGGTTCTCCTCCGAAATCAGCACCCTCCTCTGCGATGGAGTTTGCCACATGGACATCACCCACCCGTGTCCTTATGACCTGGCCGCAGTCTCCAAGGCATTCATCCACACAGAGGGATGCATCCACGGTTGTGATGATCTTGCCCCCTATCTCCCTTGCCATGAGGGCCAGGAGTTTATCGAAACTTGCAAACCTTCCCCTGTCATCCACCGCGACCATCCTGTCGGCGTCGCCATCATGGGCTATCCCCAGATCAGCCCCGGTTGATCTGACAGTCTCCATGAGCTCAGAGAGGTTCTCAGGGACAGGTTCAGGGTCACGACCAGGGAAAAACCCATCAGGCTGGGAATTAAGGGTCACAACACTGCAGCCAGCCATCCTGAATATGAGTGGTGATAGGTGGGAGGCTGCACCGCACCCACAGTCAATTACCACCTTTAGGGGTCTTTCAATGCTGACCATTCCAGCGACGGCATCAGCATAGTCATCCCTGAGGTCAACTTCCCTCACTGAGCCGAGGCCATCCCACCCCCTCCTATTAAATTCTCTAGAATGAATTATTGATTCTATGATGCGCTCCTGAGATGGGCTGTAGGCCATTCCATCAGGGTTCCAGAGCTTTATGCCATTGTAGGGGGCGGGGTTGTGGGATGCCGTTATCATTACACCGGCGTCAGCACCCAGCCTTGAAGTCGCGTAACCAACAAGGGGCGTCGGCACCATTCCGAGTCTGATGACGTCACAGCCACACTCGATTATCCCTGCAATCAGGGCACTTTCAAGGAGCTGGCTGGATGTTCTCGTGTCGTAGCCAACAACGACCTTACCTCCCCCCAGGTGGGTTGCAAGGGCCCTTCCAACATCCACCGCAAGTTCAAGCGTCACCTTCTCCCCGAAACGGCCCCTTATGCCAGATGTCCCGAATAATCGCTTTTCCTTCTTCATTTTAAGCCCCGAATTTTTCCTTTCTGTTCATGAGGTCAAGGAGTATGTCCATGACATGAGATCCCCTTATCCTGCAGAGGCCACCAGCAGCCGCGGCCCTCTCACCGAATACACTCACATCATCAACCCTGACCTCTGGCCCGTTTATTGTGATGGGGACAGGGTCCCCTGTGTGGTCCATGACAGATACCGGTGTTGAATGATCCGCAGTGAGTATGAAGTAGATGTCATCGCGTATAAGGTCACCGAGGATGGAGTCAACCCTCTCTATGAACTCAACCTTACCCTCAAGGTCCCCATCATGACCAGCCTCGTCTGCACCATCTATGTTTATGAGCAGAAATTCGTATTCATCATCAAGGGCAGCCTCTATCGCATTCTTTATACTCTCCAGGTCGGTGTCTGTACCACCGGTGGCCCCTTCAACATCAATCACATCCATTCCTGTGATGTGCCCTATACCCCTTATGAGGCCTGTCTCAGCGATACAGGCCGCCCTAAGACCGTAGCGTTTCTCAAATTTTTCAACGTCAGGAACAGCACCCGCACCCCTTGGCAGTATTATATTTGCAGGCGCCTCTCCATTTCTGATTCTTTCGGTGTTCACGGGATGGTCCCTGAGGATTTCATAGGATTCCCTCACCAAATTGTTAAGTATATCGGCGGTTTTCTGTGATTCAGGGGATCCATCAAGGGCTTTCACCTTCTTAGGGGGTTTTCCTTCAGTCTTGGGATCTGCATCTGATACATTATCACCCAGCCCGGGGCCCCTGAGGACCAGGACGGCCCTGTGGCCTGTTGACTCCCTGAAGATTATTTCAACGTCCTCAAATCCATCCAGGGTCATTGAGTTGATGGCCTCTGCTATCTGGGATGTCCCTGACCTTATTCGCCCTGCCCTTCTGTCGGTTATCACAAGGTCATCGTCTGCGGTTGCAAAGTTGCATCTGAATGCAATGTCCCCTGGCCTCACATCCAGCCCCACACCTGCGGCCTCGAATGGACCCCTTCCGGTGTATACACTGTAGGGGTCATATCCCAGTATGGAGAGGTGTGATGTGTCGCTTCCTGCACGGACCCCTGGTCTTATGGGATCCATTATACCATTGATACCTGAACTGGCCAGCCTGTCCATATTAGGGGTTTCTGCGGCCTCAAGAGGTGTTTTACCTCCAAGGCTTTCAATGGGGCGGTCGGCCATTCCATCTATTATCATTATTACCCCTTTCATGATTCACCCACCTTCCTAGATTTATGGATCTCTATGCTAATAAAATTCCTATAACTGCCCCTGTTACCGTTGCAAGGAGGTTAACATGCTCATTGTTGAGGTACTTCCTTCTCTCAAGGACGGCCCCCAGGAGGCTGTCCATGAAGCAGCCCACAGTACCTGCAATCACGGCTATTTTCATTGATTTAAATGGATCGGGACAGACACCAAGCAGAAACGCTGATAAACCAATTATACCGGCCCCTGCTATCCCTGCGGCGGTTCCAACAATGGATATACCCCCATCTGTTCCGGGTTCCACCCTTTGGAGTGTTGTTATGAGGCGTGGTGTCTGCAGAACACCGATTTCACTTGCCATGGTATCAGCGGTCGCTGTTGCAACGGATCCTATGAAACCTCCGAAGAATCCATCATAGTATCCAAAGGCAGCCATTACAAAGGGCACTATTCCGTTGGATATAACATTCTTGGCACTTCTTGTTCCCTCAAAAACTCCAATGGATTTCTTGTATTCATGCCTGTACTTTGTTGAAAGAAGGCCAAGGATCAGAAAAATAAAAATGAGGATCAACCAGTTAAAACCGGCAGATAATATTATGAGCAAGCCCATAAGGACCATGAAGAGGGATCCCCATACATCAAGCGCACCTCTCTGGTATGTTAAAAATCCAATGAATACGCACAGAAGCACGTATCCAATGTTAAGGTCTGTCATGGGGGTCCCGGTCCATGTTTCAGGCTGGTTCCTCTAGAACCCTTGTTTTTATTATCTCAACCCTCTTGAGGGGGTATATCTTCTTTGCCTGGTGGTATATCTCTGAGGCGATCTTTCCTGTTACAATGCCCTCAACGAACTCCTCGAAGGTCTTTTCAGAGGCTATCTCCTTTACGTGTTCCTCTATGCTCTGCCTCATGTATTTCTGCTGTGAGGACTTGGCCCTCCTGATTGTTATGGCCAGTGGATGGACCTTAAGTTTGTAGCCATCCTTTGTTTCAACTATAACAGGGGCATCGACCCTGCTTGTACCCCTCCTTATCATGCTTCTGACGTAGTCTGTTGTGACCTGGTGACCTATGAATTTGGTGGTCGCCTCACTTCCGGCAACGTTGTTTATCTGGAACTTCAGCTTGACGTACTGCTTTGAAAAGTCGCCTGTCAGTTCCCTCATTGTTGCCTCAACCCTCCTCTTGAGGAGGAAATCAGGGTCCCTTGATGGTGTTGTTCCTATATCGTTTTCTCCAAACATTTTAGGACTCTTTATCACATACCATTTCTTCTCTTTCCATGTATCACGTACTCTCCTTCTTCGAGCCTTTGCCATTATATCACCTTAAATTTAACACCGTAAAAACAGCTGGTTTAATATAATTCAAAAAATTCATCTTAACTGGTTAAACCATGATAGGAAGTTTCTACACCGCCAGTTATGAATAGTCTATAATTATGATGAGGCAGTATTTAAACCTTGACATCATGGGGGTAGAGGGTTCACCTTAAGCAGGGATTCACTGCTGTGCGGGGTCCACTTTTGTGGGGTGCGTCCGGGATCTTCAGATGGCAGAGTTCATGAATTCGAAGTGCCTCACCCACCTTTCCAGGACCTCATCAACCGACCCCTCCTCGGCCACAAATTTTAAACCAGCATCCTCGATTCCCATCTTCCCTTTCAAGCCCACCTGGACGGCTATTACAACATCACAGTCCATTATGGAATCGAGAACCTTTCTCCACTGATGCTTATCACCTTCGGTGACATCAACTGCTCTCTCCTCCACGAATTCCATTTTTCCATCGCTGTAGTCATATATTAAAAGTTTTGATGCCCTTCCAAAGTGGAGGTCCACCTCCTCCCCATTGGAGGAGGCGACTGCTATCCTCATATTACTCCCCGCTGTGAATCCTCTTTATGAGTTCGGCCACGTTCTCCCCAAAGCGCCTTATGGTTTCGATTCCCTCATCATCATCCTCAACCTCACCTGGGGCCCATCCAAATACCATGTTCCAGTAGGTTGAACCGGGGACTATCATGTCATTTATGAAGTAGAACATGAGGAGTTCCTGTATCGTTGCTGTGTGGCCTCCCCGCCTCGCAACCGCGATGGGGCCCCCCACCTTCCAGCTCAGGAAGCCGTCTGAGACCCTTGAAACCATTCCGATACGCTGCAGGGCTGACATGAGGTCACCCCTGGCTGTGCCAAAGTATACCGGTGTTGCAACTATTAACCCATCGGCCTCCCTTATCATGTCAATTATCTCGTTGAGGCCATCATCGATCTTGCAGCGGTGCTTCTTTGCACAGCTGAGGCAGGCCCGGCAGGACTCTATGTTCATCCCCCGGAGGGATACTATCTCACATTCAACACCATGACTCTCCACCGCATCCCTGCAGTGCTCAAGCACCATCATGGTGTTGCTTTCCTTCCTTGGACTTGCAGATATCATTAAAACCTTCAAGGGCATTCCTCCATATTTTCATTAACATCAGCGCCGCTCAGGGCACTCTGACAGCTACAGGTAGGGTTTTGGGGGAGCCTTGAAATTGCCCCCTCAAGCGTGTCTATGAGATCCTCCCTCATCTCCTCCATAACCTCAAAGACCTCTGTGATGGTGAGCTTTGAGGGGGATATAGATGCAGCGTAGTTTGATACCAGGCATATGCTTGCATAGCACATCTCGAGTTCCCTTGCAAGCACAGCTTCGGGGATTCCGGTCATCCCAACAACGGTGCCCCCAAGTGACTGGAACATCCTTATCTCGGCGGCTGTTTCGAACCTCGGCCCCTCGGTGCAGACATATACACCCCCATCAACGGCATCTGAGGACTCCACCAGTGCAGAGCGAAGGTCCCTGCAGTAGGGCTCTGTCATATCCACGTGGACTGTCCTCTCATCATAGAATGTTGAGGGCCTATTTTTTGTGAAGTCCAGGAAGTCGTCCGGGACGACAAATTCACCGGGCCCTACGGATTCTTCAAGGGAACCCACAGCGTTTGTTGCCAGTATCTGTCTGACACCCAGTTTCTTCAGGCCCCAGATGTTTGCCCTGTAGTTGACCATGTGGGGTGGGCTCTCATGGCCCCTGGAGTGCCTTGGCATGAATGCCACATCCCTGTCATGAAGCCTGAAAACTGATATTTCAGGTGTTCTGCCGTATGGTGTCTCCAGAGATTCCCTTCCGATTATTCTTCCATGCTCCACTATCTCGTATACCCCTGTGCCTCCGATGAGCCCTATCATTGATTCACCGCCAGACTATCCCTTTGCAACTCCCAGAGGAAGCATCCTTGCAACAAGCCTGGATATGCCGGTCTCGTGGGCTGTCCTGACCACCAGGTCAACATCCTTGTAGGCACCGGGGGCCTCCTCTGCAACCACTGGCATGGATGTTGCCCGCACATAGATGCCCTCACTTTCGAGTTTCCTCTGAACCTCCTCTCCACGGTAGGTTTTCTTTGCACCGGCACGGCTCATTTTTCTCCCTGCCCCGTGGGCGGTCGAACCGAAGGTTTCCTCCATTGCAACCTCTGTTCCGTGGAGCAGGTAGGAGGATGTCCCCATGGTACCTGGAATTATGACCGGCTGACCGATCTTTCTGTATTCACCAGGAATCTCCTTTCTGCCCGGCCCAAAGGCCCTTGTGGCTCCCTTACGGTGGACGAAGAGCTCTGTATCCCGTCCCTTTACAGTGTGAACCTCCCTCTTTGCTATGTTATGTGCCACGTCATAGACGATCTCCATCTCCATATCCTCTGCACTCATTCCGAAGACACTTTCAAAGGACTCCCTCACCCAGTGGACTATCATCTGACGGTTGGCCCAGGCATAGTTTGCTGCGGCTGCCATGGCCTGGAAGTAATCCATGGCCTCATCAGAGTCCACAGGGGCGCAGGCAAGCTGCCTGTCAGGTATGTTTATCTTGTACCTCCTGTATGCCTTGTCCATGATCCTAAGGTAGTCTGAGCATACCTGGTGGCCGCAGCCCCGTGAACCTGAGTGTATCATAACGGCGACCTTGCCTGGGCTCACACCGTAGGCGGCGGCAGCCTCCTCATGGAATATCTCATCTATCATCTGGACCTCGAGGAAGTGGTTACCTGATCCAAGGGATCCCAGCTGGGGTATGCCCCTCTTTTTGGCCTTATCACTGACCTTATCTGCACTGGCATCCTCCATTTTCCCGTTCTCCTCCAGGAATTTAAGGTCCTGATCCCACCCGTATCCATTTTCAACAGCCCATTCGGCGCCGTTTTCAAGAACCTCATCAATTTCACCGGGTCTGAGCCTTATCTTTCCCTTGCTCCCAACACCGGATGGCACGTTGGTGAAGAGGGTGTTTATGAGTTCCTTTATCTTTGGCCTCACATCCTCATGGTCCAGATTGGTCCTGACCATGCGGACACCACAGTTTATGTCGAATCCAACGCCCCCCGGGCTTATGACTCCTGTGCGGGCGCTGAATGCACCCACACCCCCTATGCTGAACCCGTATCCGAAGTGTATATCTGGAAGTCCAATTGAGAACTTCTGGATCCCTGGGAGGCATGCAACGTTTGCCACCTGATCAACCGCACCCTTCTCAAGATCCCTGAGGGCCTCATCCTTCAGGAATATTCTTCCAGGAACCCTCATTCCCTTCTTGTATGAAGTTGGAACTTCCCAGACGGATTCTCTCACCTTAACCAGATCTTCCCTTATATCCATATGCATCATCCTCTCTAATTATAAATCACAGGTCCAGAATAACTCTCGCTTTCATCAAGCCATTCTCTTCAAGGATATCCATCATGTGAAAGGTCACGGCTTTAACCTCATCACGCCTCTCATGGTGGTCCTTGATCACCTCTCCCGAGGCTTTACCTCTAAGCCGCAAGCCATCATCATCTTCATCTATCTTAACTTTGAACTTACTGAATAAAATAAATTCAGTGTCATGTATAAAGAGGAGTTCATCAAGCCAGTCATAGAGTAGCGAAACCATATCCTCGGATTTTATTTCCACACCCCTGCTTTCCTCTGCTTTGACAAGTGATGTGTCTGTCATTATCTCGAACATTGCAAGGGCGGCGTTTTCAAACACCTCCTCGGGTGTACGGCCATAGGCCCAGTATCCTGCATCTGCAGTCACGTCAAAGAATTCAAACCTTTTCATGGGGGACTCTCCATTTATCAGAGGGGCAATGATTATTTCATCCACTGATTAGTTTTCAGATGGTCTCTATCTCTTTTTTTAAATAAATTCCTGGTGAAGATGATAGTGGAGTGGTAGTATGCACAGTCTCAGGAAACCAAACAGTATCAGGAGAAGGTTCTGGCTGCTGACGGTGGCCGGTGTTGATCCAAGGTCATTCATCTTAATCTCAGTTGTGATCTCTGTCATAGTGTGGGGCCTTCTCATGGTGGCGGCAGGGGCCAACTCCAACTGCCCTGCAGGGGTCTGATCAGCCCAGGCACCTCTTAAGTTCATCCCTGCTGAATCTGGGGATCACAATCCTCGAATTACCACGAACACCCTTACCTGTCAGTCTCGTGTCAATGAGCCTCAGAAATTCAAGCTTCTCAATTGTCCTGTTGAATGACGAGTAACTTGCCCCTGTCCTCTCATGGAAGAGCTCATAGAGCCTGCCGGCGGTTATGTCGTCATCCTTGGCCTCAATCATACTAATGAGAAACTCCCTTTCCTGGCTGCTGAGCGTCCTCACGGTGTGCATGAGGTTAACCGGCCCGGCGCTCCCCACAGCCCTTTCAAGGTGTTCCTCTGTTATTACAGGCGATGCATCGGCCTCTGCAAGGTTGCCGCATACCCTCAGGAGGTCTATGCCGTAGCGCAGGTCCCCGGTATCCACGGTGTGATCTGTTATTCTCTCTATGAGTTCATCTGAGATCACGCCTGGATAGAAGCCCACCCTCACACGATCTCTGAGGATATTGAATATCTCCTCGCGGGTGTACGGTGGGAATATGATCTCCTGGGGTATGAATATGGAGTTGACGTTTTTATCAAGGGCGTACCTGAATTCGATGTCAGATAAAACCGCAAATACACCGGTTCTAACACCCTCAAACACCTCATGGGCCCTCAGTATATCGTAAAGGACCTTGTTGGCGTTTTTACTGTAAAAGAGGTGGTTTATATCATCCAGGGCCACCACCAGCGCCCTGTTTTCACTGGCCAGGTGCTGCATTATTGCCTGGTAGATCCTGGAGAACGGCACACCTGTTTCAGGGGGTTGATGCCCGAATATTTTGCTGTAGATCTGTGAGAAGATACCGAATCTTGTGGTGTGAAGCTGACAGTTTATATAGCAGCAGACAACGTTTTCGGATGTTGACTCAACCATTTCAAAGATCTTCTTGATGGCGGTGGTCTTACCTGTTGCACAGGACCCCAGTATGACGGCATTCACGGGCCTTCCATTCCTCAGGGCGGGCCTTATGCAGACTGCAAGGGCTTCCATCTGGGATTCCCTGTACCTGTAGTTTTCAGGGACATAGTCCGGGTCAAAGGCATTCATGTCCCTGAAGATGGTTTCATCATGAAGCAGTATATCCCTTATATCCTTCATATCCTTCACAGCTTATTTTAAATGGGCATGTAGATTTTTTGCAGGAGCACATCAGGATCCTCAGAATGATTTATCTGGTAACGACCTAATAAGGTTTTATCTGGATCAGCCCGCTTATAAGAAGATATGCTGGATCATTTAAAATCAATAATTAGACTCACCTTATTGATTGAACTTGTTGTTAGATGAACTGCAGGCCCTCACAGCAGCATGAATTCAGACCCTCATAAACGTATGATTTATAACCGTAAAGAATGCTCGCAGACATAGTATCTGGCCATTTCTTTCATATTTCAATTGACATGGGTACCTGTGTGGCTTCCATAAAGCAGCTACCATTTCTCTATCTGAATCCTTCCATTCCTTTCAATCCACTCTATCAGTCTCTCAGCATATTCAAGTTTGAGCCTCTTAACTGGATCTGCCCTTCCTGTTTCAGAACCCATATCAGGCCTTGAGTACCTGGTTACAACCTCACCGAAATCCATCCCGGCAAGTACCACGGTTTCTGCACCGAGCGCCTCTGCAAGGAAAACGGCCCTGTCACCATCCGTGAAGCCCCCAAAATTGTATATGCATCCATAGGGGACACTCTGGGTTGTCCCTATAAGGTTCTGGAGGCGTGGAAGATACTTCCTGAGCGCCTCAAGGTTGTTGCCGTGGGCATGAACCACCAGGGAGGCCCCCCTCCTGTTGGCCTCAATTATATCCTCCATTCTACCGTCAAGGTCCGTCACGATTATATGGGGGATTAAACCCTCCTCAAGAAGCGCTGTTGTCGCGCCATCTGCCGCCACTATGGTAACATTCCCTCTGACCTCTTTGAATCTTTTAACGTGTTTCCTGAGTGATGGCCCAGCACCGAATACGATGAAGTCCAGTGAGGGAACCGTGAGGCTTTCGGGGCCCGGACAGCCATGTTCCCTCAGGAAGGATTCCAGGTAGGATGCAGACTCCTCATCGGCCTTCCTGCTGAATCCAAAGTCATCAAGTATTCGCCCATACCATTCGAGCCAGACTTCCATTTCCATGGGACGAATCTATCAGGGGGGATATATGATTCTTTTGATCAGACACACACTTTCTGGTTCCATCCAATGGCAGAGCCCGGTGACCTCCGTGGTCCTCCAACTTGAACCTTATGGCATCATCACATGTGTAAATCTTTTTAAATGCACGGATTAAAAATAAGTACAGGTTACAGAATCCACTTGAATCTGGAGGTTTTTTGGAAATGGATGAAACACTGCTTATGATCCCCGGGCCAACACGGGTGGCCCAGAGAGTCCTTAAGGCAATGTCAGAGAACATTGTTAACCACAGGAGCGCACTGTTTGGTAAAATACTCACTGAAACAACTGAGATGATGTCAGATGTCTTCAGGACAAACAATAAATCTTACCTGCTAACAGGGTCGGGGACGGCTGCCATGGAGGCGGCGGTTGCAAACATCATCGAACCAGGTGACAGGGTCCTGAACGTTGTTGGAGGCAAATTCGGCCAGCGGTTTGCACAGATAGTTGAGGCCTTTGGCGGGGAACCAATCAGGATAGATGTGGAGTGGGGCAGCGCCGTCAACCCCGATGAGATTGGATATACGCTTGAGGAGAATGATGATATAAAGGCAGTTACCGTTGTCCACAATGAGACATCAACCGGTGTTGCAAACCCAATAAAGGAGATAGGTAAGATAATGGCGGATTACGACGCCCTCTACATAGTTGACACGGTCTCGTCTCTTGGTGGGGACGAGGTTGATGTTGACGGCTACGGCATAGACATCTGCGTGACCGGCTCACAGAAGTGCCTTGCAGCCCCGCCTGGCATGGCAGCCATAACACTCAGCGACGACGCCTGGAGGGTTGTTGAATCAGTGGATAACCCCAGGACATACTACCTGAACCTCAAGAAGTACAGGAAGAGCGGGGATGCCGAGCCACCTGAAACCCCCTACACACCCGCAGTCTCACTGATATACGCAATGCATGAGGCACTTCAGGTGATAATGGAGGAGGGACTCAGCAACAGGATAAAGAGGCATAAGCTGGCGGCTGAGGCAACCAGGAATGCCATAAAGGCCCTCAACCTCGAACTCTTCCCTGATGAATCGGTATCATCAACCACAGTAACGGCCGTTAATCTCCCTGAGGGCGTCACCGATGGGGAACTCAGGGGGACAATGAGGAACAAGTACCACGTTGAACTCGCAGGGGGCCAGGACCACCTCAAGGGCAAGATATTCAGGATAGGTCACATGGGTAACATAACCCACAGGGAACTTATAACAACATTCTCAGCCCTGGAGATGACCCTAAGGGAGCTGGGCTTTGAACTTGAAATGGGAGAGGCAGTGGCCGCGGTTGCTGACACCTACCTCCCTGAGGATGTCTGAACTGGATTATTTTTCTTTAATTCTTTTTCAGGCCAAAAATTCCTTTTTTTCTCCAGTTAAGGATCTAGATCTGGAAGCGGTATGTTCTCCTCTTCAACCATTAACTCCACGAGATAGGGTTCTCCTGAATCAAGGCCCCTCTCAACGGCCCCTGCAACTTCACCAATTTCATAAACCCTCTCTGCACATATACCATATGCACCTGCAAGCCTCACAAAATCAGGGTTCCTCATCTTAACGGAGTAGCTTTCACCGTATTTCATCTCCTGCCACTGCCTTATAACATCAAGCTGCCCGTTGTTCAGTATGCACATGGTGATTCCAAGGTCCAGTTCAGCCACGGTCCCGAGTTCCTGTATGGTCATCTGGAAACCCCCGTCCCCTGCCACCAGCAGAACATCGTCGTCTGGCCTTGCAATTTTGGCACCCACTGCAGCAGGCAGGCCATACCCCATGGGTCCAAAGCCCCCGGAGAAGAGGAGGCCGCGTTCCCTGAGAACCCTCCGGTGGAGGGTGACCCAGGTTGTGTGACTTCCCGCATCACTGACCACAACCGCATCTGGAGCCGCATCTAGGATGCTGCGGACGGCTGAGGAGGTCCTGAGGATTTTCTCTTCGCCAGCAGGTAAATCATAGAGGGGAGGATTTTTGACTCTGAAGCCATAAAGTTCCCTTAACCATCTCACAGGATGTTTCACGCGAATACCATGCATCAGGAAGTCCCTTACATTCATATTTAACCTGAAATCGCCCCTCAGGACATTGGGGTCTGTATTCACGTGTATAATCCGGGGGTTACCAATCGCCGCTGAGGTCCTGTCCGAGAGCCTTGAGCCGAGCACGAGGAGAACATCACATTCCCTTGCAGCATAGTTTCCTGTGGGAGTCCCCCTTGTCCCCGCCATTCCAAGGCAGAGTGGGTGGTCCTCAGGGAGAACACCCCTCCCACTGTAGGTCGTCACAACCGGGAGCAGGTTTTCAGTGATAAACTTCCTGAACCCCTCAACGGCCCCGGCCCAGATTATACCCGCACCTGCCAGGACCAGGGGCTTTTCTGCTGACCTCAGAACTTCAATGACATCATCAAGGCATGGTGTTTTACCTGGTGTGCTGGGGGGTTTTTCAATGGTCCCCACCCCCTCCTCAAGCACATCCTTGGGGAGGTTGATGTGCATCACCCCGGTGACTCCCCTCTCAAATGCATCGAGGGCATCAAGGAGTGCAAGGGCAGCATCCTCCCCATTACGGGCGGTTCTACTTTTCTTCACAACTGGACTGAAGACACCCTCTATGTCTGCTTCCTGGAACCTGCCCCCACCTTCACCCCGGGGCAGGTCCCCTGTTAGGGCTATGAGGGGCACAGAATCGGTGTTTGCAGCAGCCACGCCCATCACAAGGTTCAGGGCCCCGGGGCCACCGGTGGCCACGCATACACCTGGCCTTCCAGAGGCCCGGGCGTAGCCGTCTGCAGCATGGACAGCTCCCTGTTCGTGCCTCATGAGAACATGCTGAATCTCCGATTTTCTGAGGGCCTCATAGAGGGGGAGTATCTGTTCACCGGGATGCCCGAATATGTGGGTGAAACCTACCTCCTCAAGCATCTCTGTGAGGATCTCTGCGCACACCTTCATGACTTCAAGTATATTCTGCCAACTATTTAAATCATGAAATAAAAAAATTACCATAAGTGGGGGTTTATTATGAGCGGGCAGCTAGATTCTCTCCTTAAGGAGGAACGAATTTTCAATCCAGATGATGAGACAGTTAGAAACAGCAATATAAGGATCTGGATGGATAAACATGGCATAGGGGATTATGATGAGCTCCTTGAGAGGGCAAGGTCAGATCCTGAATGGTTCTGGGATGAAATGGCATCTGAACTTGAATGGTTCAGTCCATACGAGAGGGTCCTTGAATGGGAACCACCCCATGCCAGATGGTTCACAGGCGGAAGGTTCAATATAACCTACAATGCACTTGACAGGCACGTGGCTGGCCCTGAAAAGAACAGGGTCGCCTATATATGGGAGGGTGAGGATGGTAGCGTCAGAAAACTCACCTACTATGACCTCTACCGTGAGGTTAACCGTCTTGCCAATGCACTGAAGGGCATGGGTGTCAGGAAGGGGGACCGTGTGAGCATCTACCTTCCCATGGTACCGGAGCTTCCGGTTGCGATGCTGGCATGCGCAAGGATAGGGGCCGTTCACAGCGTCGTATTCAGCGGTTTCTGGGCCAAGGCGTTCCGTGAGAGGGCTGCAGATGCAGAGGCAAAGGTTGCAATAACTGCAGATGCATTCTACCGGAGGGGTAAGGTAATAAGGCTCAAGGATACCCTCGATATGGTAGCAGATGACATACCATCACTTGAGAGGGTCATAGTTGTTGACAGGCTCGGGGAGGATGTGAACATGGTTGGGGGGCGGGATGTGCGCTGGGAGGATGCAGTTGAGGGGATGAGTGATGAATGTCCCTGTGAAGAGCTTGACCCGGAGGACCCCCTTTTCATACTCTACACATCTGGCACCACAGGAAAACCCAAGGGGGTGGTGCACACACATGGGGGTTACGCAGCTGGTGTGAGTTCCACCTACCGGTTTGTCTTTGATGTGAAGGAAAGGGACATCTGGTGGTGCGCAGCTGATATTGGGTGGATAACAGGTCACAGCTACATAGTCTATGCCCCCCTCATTGAGGGCTCAACATCGGTTATGTATGAGGGGGCCCCTGATTACCCTGACCCTGGAAGGATATGGAGCATGATTGAAAGGTATGGTGTGACCATATTCTACACCGCCCCCACAACCATCAGGCTCTTCATGAAGTACGGGAACAAGTGGCCTGAAAAGTATGACCTCAGCACCCTCAGGCTCCTTGGATCCGTGGGTGAACCCATAAACCCTGAGGCATGGATGTGGTACTACAGGACGATTGGTGGTGGCAGATGTCCAGTGATGGATACCTGGTGGCAGACAGAGACCGGGATGCACATGATAACACCCCTTCCTGTAACACCACTCAAGCCGGGGTCTGCAGGAAAGCCCTTTCCCACCGTGGTGGCTGATGTGGTTGATGATAACGGTGAGAGCATACGTGGAAGCGGGGGGCACCTGGTTATAAGGACACCCTGGCCTGCGATGTTCAGGACACTGTTCAGGGAACCTGAGAGGTATGTGGAGGCATACTGGAGCACCTTCCCGGGGGTTTACCTCAGCGGGGATGTTGCAAGGATAGACGAGGATGGCTACTTCTGGATACAGGGAAGGGAGGATGATGTCCTCAATGTCGCAGGTCACAGGATAAGCACCGCAGAGGTTGAATCGGCCCTTGTAAGCCACCCTGACGTTGTTGAGGCAGCGGTGGTCGGAAAACCTGATATACTGAAGGGTGAGGAGATAGCGGCATTCGTGACACTCAGGGGCACCGTGAAGCCGGCACCACGCCTCAAGGGCGTTCTGAGGGAGCACGTCAGGAGGGAAATAGGGCCAATAGCAAGTCCGAGTTACATTGAATTCGTTGAGGACCTGCCAAAAACACGTTCAGGTAAGATAATGAGGAGGGTTATAAAGGCCCTTATAAGGGGTGAAGACACCGGTGATCTGAGCACACTCTCAAACCCCGAGTCTGTGAAGATGCTTGAGGAGAGGCTTCAGACAATTTAATCCAGTCAGTCCTCCTGGTAGCTCCCGCTGTACCTCCCAGAACCCTTGACAGGGAATACAACTCCCTGCGCTATCCTCTCACCCCTTTTGATCCTGTACTCATATTCACCACAGTTCTGGACAAGGAACTGGAGCGTCCCCCTGAATCCAGGGTCCCCAACCGCGGTGTGGACCGATACAAAGGATCGCAGCAGAGTTGACCTTGGAAGGTAAAGCATTGCATAACCCTCAGGTATCTCTATCCTTCTATCAACACTCACAAGATAGGATTTCCCTGGTTCCAGTGTGTATACAGGAGGATCCAGCCTTTCAAGGGGTGGCAGATTCTTTTCATCGTCAATCAGTGAACCTGGACCTGCCTGCCGGTAAACCTCATCAACACGGAGGTCAATCCCAGCCGGCTGTACCAGTTCCTTGAAATCCGGAAAAAGTCTTATTAACTCCTTTTCTCCGATCATATTTCATTCCTCTCTGTTTGATACTGTGATATAAGCTTATCCAGTTTAAGACTTATTAGATGTGACTCCATAGTTATATCTGGTGGTACCATGCCTGTTATTCAGATAAGCTGCAACAAGCTGACAAGGGAAAAGAAGAGGGAACTTGTAAAACGCATAACAGAGGTCTCAAGTGAGGTGATGGGCCTTCCAGAGTCAACCATAACAGTACTCATAAGGGAGGTCCCACCTGAGGATGTTGGTGTTGGGGGGATACTCCTCTCTGACAGAGATTGACAGATTTTTTTAATTTTCAGCTGGAGAATGATCAATTAAAAATACTGTTACAGTGTCCTCTGAGGTTTTAACGGTTCTCAATTCCAGAAACTTCACAGAATCCCCGTTACAGTACTGAAGACGTTCCCACCTGGAATCATCACCCCTCTCAGCTGCCCTGACCACCTCTTTTAAATCATCCTCATGAAGACCGCTGAGCACATCCTCAATACGCTCACCACCTGCAGTCTCCAGGCCGGTTAAGACTGAGGCTGCTCTATTGAGTTCATCAAGCTGGATACCATCCCCAACCCTGAAGTTGAGTATGGCCAGAGGGGTTGATTCAAAAATTTCCCTGAATAATTCCTCCCTTCTTTCAAGTTCAGTTATCCTTTTATCCATTTCACCAAGGACAATTTCAGATTCAAGGCGGAATGATATGTCACCTGCAAGTTCACCTAGGAGTTCCACCTCTTCAGGGTCGAATGAACCCTTCTCTGAGGAGTAAACGGTAAGGGCCCCTATGTTCTCGTCCCTGACCCTGATGGGAAGTCCCATAACAGACATGTACCCCCTGTCAATGGCCTCATCCCTCCACGGCGCGAATGATGGATCATTCTCTGTATCCCTTATAATTACGGGTTTCCCCTCCTTTATGGACCTTCCTGTGGGCCCCTCACTGTACCTGCCCTCACCCCAGCTCACCCTTATGGATTCAAGGTATCCCTCATGGAACCCATACTTGGTGGATTCCTCGGAGTGTGCCGATAGAAAAACAACAGGTATATCAAGATCCTTTATCCTCTCTGCAGCCTCAACGCCACTCATGGGACCCCTGAGGATTATGTCCATGAGAATAAGGTCTGGACGGTGTTTCTCTGCAAGTTCAACTGCAGCCTCCCCGCTGTGGGCAATTCCGATTACATCGTAACCCTGGAATTCCAGTTTCCTCTGGAGGTCCATTGCAGTTATTGCCTCATCCTCAACCAGCAGTATCCTTGCAGTCATCTGGAAACCCCCTCATGGGAAATGGAGATCGCATTGTATAAAAATAGATCACATTGTATAAAAATTTTTGGATAATGTGGAGGGATGACTGCTAATAAAATGAAAATCAGGTCAGGTAAACAGCTGATTGACCATCCATTCGGGCTGGAATTCCATGATGTCATCGTAGCCCTGTCCCGTACCGATGAATATTATGGGCTTACGGATCATGTAACCAATGGATAATGCTGCACCGCCACGGGCATCGGCATCGGCCTTGGTGAGGATAACGGCATCTATGCCCACTGCTTCATCAAATTTTGTCGCCTGTTCAATGGCATCGTTACCTGTAAGGGCATCGCCAACAAATACTATGAGGTCAGGCTTCACAACCCTCTTTATCTTGGCCATCTCATCCATGAGGTTGACGTTTGTCTGCATTCGCCCCGCCGTGTCTATTAGGACAACATCCTTACCCTGGGCCTTAGCATGGGATACGGCATCGAAGGCCACTGCAGCAGGGTCAGCCCCCTTGCGGTGGCTTATAATTTTAACACCAAGTTTATCTGCGTGTTCATGTATCTGCTCTATCGCCCCTGCACGGAATGTATCTGCTGCAGCCATAACAGGTTCAAGGCCCATCCTCATGAAGTACCTGGCCACCTTGGCGATGGTGGTTGTCTTACCTGTACCGTTTATACCCACGAACATTATAACAAGGGGCTTCCTTTTTTCTACGAGTTCTCTGATTTTAACTCCATCAACACTCAGAACATCCATGACGGCCTTTTTAAGGGCTTCCCTTGTGTAGTCTGAGATCTCGGTGCTCCTCTTAACCTTTTTACCAACCAGCTCCTCCCTGAGTTCCTCAACGATTCTTTCAGCCACTTCAAGGGCCACGTCACTTTCAAGGAGGGCCATTTCCAGTTCCCAGAGGACGTCCTCAACGTCCTTCTCTGATATCTTCTTTTCCCTGAAAAATGAAAGGAAACCTGAGCCCTCTTCATCGCTCCGGTCATCGGTTTTATCATCCTCTGATTCTGGAATGGGAGTCTCAGATTCTGTCTTCTCGGTTTCAGTAGCTGCCACAGGCTCAGGGCGGCTATCTTCTGGGGAAACCTTCTCATCCTCAGATGGGGCTTCAGCACCTGAGACCTTTTCGGTGATCTTCCCCACTGTTTCAGTGAATTTTTTCTTCAGAGATTCAAACACTTACTCCTCACTTCCCCTTACCCTTTTAAGGAGTTCCTCTGCCTGAGGAGATAACTTGAGGATGATGTCGGTTATCTTGCGGAGGTTCTCACCCATCTTCTGGAGTGTTGCCTCAAGTTCCTTCTTCTGCGAGTCGATGGTTTTCATGGCGTCCTCAAAGTTCTTCTTTATGGCAACACCAGCACCAACACTCATTATGACCTCGCTTGTCTCCTTGAGTTCTGCCTTTATGAAGGAACCGGCACCAACAGGTACAAGGGTTTCAGAGCCTTCCTTTTCCTGGATGTCCTTCAGTGTGTTTTCAAGTATCTCCAGTTCACTGATCGTTGCCCGGACAGCCTCCATCTGCTGCTGGATGAGTTCTGCCTGGTTCTGGTAAATGTTGAGCTGGTTAACTATCTCCTCAAGTTTCTGCTGGTCTTCCATGGGATCACCTCTGGACCAGCGCCCTGACCACCGGGTCCTCTACCTCCTCGGGTGATATCTCCTCTATCTCCTCAATCATAACCTTGCTTCTCGGAACCCTGTGTTTACTTCCGAATTCTGAGTAGAGTCTTTCGTAGATCTCCTCTTCCTTTATTGCCTTGAGTTCCTTTGTGAATGGCTGAAGTTTATCACCCATCTGGAACTTTCCTTTAACCCTAAATATCTTCGTTTTCATTTTTCATCCCTCAAGAAAACCTAAAGCTTCTTCTATCCTTGCAAGTTCAGGTCCTGTGGTTTCTTCACCCACAAGGACACCATTTGAGTTGGCTGCTGAGCAGGCACCTACCAGTGCTACCCCATGGTTGACGGTGCCAACATCTGCCTCCACTCCCAAAGCCCCCTCAATAACCCTCATTTCATCCTCTGAGGTGTGGGGGTGCAGGAGTGCTCCGCGGTTGGTCACAGCCCCCAGGGATCCTATGATGTTGAGGCCTGCAACTGTGGATACCTTAACATCAACCTCAAGAACATCCCCTATAACATTCAGGGCATCCTCTGATAGCAGTGGACTTGCAACAGCACCATTATCATTGGCCAGAACAAGGTTGCCAACTGCTGTGAACCTGTCGGGGATGCGGGTAACCTCAAGACCTGCAGCCATGAGCGCCTCAACTTCACGGTCCATGGCCTGGTTTGAAACCACGAAACCGTTTGAATTTCCGGCTGAAAGCGCCCCGTTGAGGCTGCTGCCACTGAGGGATGTCCTCAGGACTTCAACTTCAAGGGCCTCCCTCAGTGCATCCTCAAATTTTGGGGATGCATTCACAGGTATGAGGGCCACACTGTCAGTTACAGAGATGTAGACTCCAAGGTTGGGGTTTCCGCTGAGGTTGATCCTTCTGATCATAATCCACCATTTTTTTATTCTTCGAGAATGGCTTCCACCACGCCGTCCTCATCCTTGACGGCTCTGACCTTTATCCTGGGGGGAATCTTCTGGATACCCCTCTCCCAGATTTTTTCGTTGATGGATTCATCAATTTTAACAGTGTCTGTCTTCATGTGTTTCATGAGAAATTCCCTGACAATCTTAACAGCCTTCGGTGCTCTTATGGTTCTTGGAACTTCCTTTGCCTTCCTAAGGGGTATAACGTAAATTCTCTCCATGTTAAGATCCCTCCTACACCTTGAGTTTGGTCCTTCTCCAGTGCCTCATCTTTGGATGGCTTCTGACCCTGTAATTGGTTTTAACCATCACCCATGCGGGCACCCTTCTGTTCTGTCTGTTAGCCTTCGCCATTCTAAGTTTTCTGGCAACATGTTTGTTTCTACTCATTCAGCATCCTCCTTGCTGTGAATCTTTCCAGCCAGTCACCCTGGTCTGGAAGTGAACGGGGAAGAATGTCTCTGATCTGCAGCCCATCTTCTCCATGAGGAGGCGAACCTCAACCTCATAGTCGGAGCTGTTTTCAGGATTACTCTTCTCCCTTTTAAGCGTGAATAACTCTGAAGCGAATCTGTTGATGGTCCTGTGACCAAAACCATCAAGGTTCACGTATTCAACATCCCTACGGTCTTCAAGGCTCTGTATTTCATTTCTTGTAAGCTTGGGGGTCCTGTCGTCACGTCGCGTTCCATCAGCAACCAGATCGTACTCAACTGCAGCGGCCTCAACGGCGCTTCTGTGTATATGCATTATACCGTTATTGGGGAACCCATCATTTATTATCATTTCAGTGGCTTCCCTGAGCACATCCCCACTGAGTTCAAGGACCCTGTGTTTAAAGCCCAGGGCATCTGCCGCCATGGATGCGGGCCTCCAGGAATCATAGACACCAAAGTTCACAGTTACAAGTTCAGCCTGGATCCCCATCCTCTGGAGCATCACAGCCATCAGTGAGCTGTCCTTACCACCACTGTAGAGTACGCATGCATTCATTTTCTACTGATCTTTATCTCCCTTTTTTTGCCAGAAACTCTCTTGAGCAACTCCTTGAGCTGTTCGTCTGTTATCTTTGACCTCACACGACCCATCTGGGCCAGCTGTATCAGCTGGAGTTCTATCTGCTCAACGAATTCTGGCCTTGTAAGCCTCAGATTCGCAAGACGGCTGCGGGCTTCAGGGGTGAGTATCTGCATCATTATCTGTTTCTTCTGCATTTCAAGCTGCTGACGCATCTGCTCCTGGGCTTCAGTTTCCATTGCCTGCTGCTGTGCCCTCTGCTGGAGTTCCAGCATTTTTTTGCGACGTATTTCTTCGAGGTCTGTCAATTAGAAAACCTCCCAGGCCCCTTCAGGTTTTCAGTAATTTTCAAGGCCTTCAACTTCTTTTTTTACTTCAGCAGCAGCCTTATCCAGGAATGAACGGCCTTCAGGTGTTATGACTCTCCCACCATCCTCCTTTGTTATGAGGCCTGATTCCTCAAGCTGCTGAAGGGCTCTCCTTATTATCGCACCGCTTCCCCTTCTGAACCTTTCTGGACGTGAACCCCTATCCTTTTTACCACCGTAGTGGGTTCTGAGGCTGTTAACACCCACGGGCCCGTCGATATAGACCCTCCTCAGAAGGGCAGCTGCCCTCACATACCACCAGTCAGGGTTCTCGGGCCTTCTTTCCTTGTGGACACCTGTCTTGACAAAGTTAACCCACTCAGGGGATTTAACCTTACCATCCTTAAGGTCCTCGGCAACCTTATTTATAAGCAGATCTGCTGGCACATCATAAACTGTAGTCATATTTATCCTCCTAAGATCTTTTTTTGAAAATTATTGCCACATTTCCTCTTAAATCTATGAGCTCAGAATTTGTTTTTTCAACTATCTCGGTAATATAGCTTTCTTTTTCTGAGGCCACTGTCCTGGCAAATCTTACCTTTATAAGTTCATTTGCCTTTAACTGCCTCCTGACCTCTTCAATGAGACTTTCAGTCACCCCGGCCTTTCCCACGTTTATTGTGAGCGCCGAAAGTGACCGGCTCATCAGCTCCTTTTTTGATGGTGTGAGACTCAATTTTATTTCTCCTTTTCTCCTTTTTTTCCTGAATGTAGGGGAATCTCATGATGTGACCGCACTCATGACACCTAAAATTAACCTTCCCACCGGATATCCTGACGGTGCAGTTTGAACCTGGTTTGAGGAAGCTGTAACACCTCCTGCAGAACCTCCTTCTCCACTCTCTGGGAATCCTTACACGGTACTTCATGGATATGTTTCTTGCAAGTTCGGTGTACCTGTGCGATCTCCCCGGGTTGGCTGCAAATTCACGGTCAGCCATTCTGAAGAGGATGTCTATTCTCTCACGGGCAATCTTCAGCATCCATCCGGGTCTCTTTCCTCTCCTCAAGGTTTAACCTCTCACAACGGAATAGAACATCCCTGATCTTGCACATTAAGATGGTGTTGTAACTTAAGCACAAGAAGAATATTATAAGTGGTTTGTGTTTCCATATTTAAAAAGCTTTTCCATCAACCAAGGAGCCATCCTGAGAAGTCAACCCCACCCGGCGGGCACACCCTGGAACCACTTATAATATCCATAATGATCTCTGCAACCTCCCTGGCTGATCTGCCGGTTGTATCAACCTCATGGACCCTATCACCATGGATCTCAACAGCCTCCACCAGGCAGACGTCCAGGGCCTCGGCCTCAAGGTTTTCAGCGATCTTCTCCTCAGGGTAACCCCTTGCCTTAAGGCGCCCCTCAAGGATTTTGGGGTGGAGCCTCAGCACTATCACCATACTGCAGCAGCTGCAGAGGTGGGAGAGGTGACCCTCGAGTATGGCACCGTCACCCTCAAGGCCCTTAACGTGGCTGCAGAGGGATTCAATGTCCACCTCAAGGTAACCACGGTCAGGGTTCCTTCCAAGGATGAAACCCTCCTCCAGCGCAAGTTCACCCACAGAAAGGACCCTGAAACCGGAATCCCTGAGAATTTCAGCCACTGTACTCTTACCAACACCGGGGGTGCCTGTTATGCAGATGGGCCTCATTATTTCAGCTTTTCAATTATCATCTCTGCAACCCTTCTACCTGAGACCAGCATACCCCCAAATATGGGGCCCATACGTGGGGCGCCGTAGACTGCGTTGCTCGCCATACCGGCCACATAGAGGTTGGGGTAAACCTCACGGGTGTTCTCTATGAGGGCGGCCTCACCCACATCTGCCCACATTGACCTCTCACCCTGTATCCTGCCATCAGCTGTGTTGAGTTCAGGGCCTATCTTCCGCTCCACAACCTTCACTATCTCACAGTCATGGCCAGTTGCATCTATAACCGCCCCCGCCCTCACGGTGAGGGGATCAACGTGGAGTCCGGCCATCTCAACAGAGCTCCAGTTAAGCACAAGACCCGTTATGCCCTCATCACGGATCATAACATCCTCTATGCTCATGAGGTTGAATATCTTGAGTCCTGCCTGGCATGCCCTTGAGCAGAGGGTTGATGTTGCCTCAACAGAGTCTGCAACGTGGTATCCCTCATCATAGGGTCTTGACCTTACACCGAACTCATCCAGGATCTCCTTACCCTCATCCTGGACAACGATCTTGTTGAACATCATACCGCCTCCCCACATACCCCCACCTATGGAGAGTTTTCTCTCAAACAGGGCAACCTTCAGGCCCGCCCTTGCAAGGTAGTAACCTGCTGTAAGTCCGGAGGGTCCCCCTCCACCAATCGCAACGTCCATGTCCATGTAGTCCAGGAGTTCCTCCATGTATCCTTCAACAATGGCTCTTGAAATTTTTATATCATCAAGTTTCATCTTCACACCTTCAAATGATATGTGTTCATGATACACATTTTAATTGTTCCCCGGATGGGAGTTCACTTCTTTATGATGATCCTCAGCACATCCTCATCGTTGAGGACATGGTCGATTCCGACCTTCTGACCGTCAAATTTAACCGAGCTGCCCCAGACCCTGGCGTGCCGGAATTTACGGACAAAGTCTCTGTGGAGTTTCTGACACACGTCACCAACGGTTGAACCCTCTTTAATTATTAAAGGCTCACTGTAGTCTGCCTTCTGTCCCTGTGGCTTCATGTATATCCTTATAAGCCCAAGGCGGTTAAATATTTCCTCCCTGAGCTCGTCAATGTTCAGGTTCCTGTCTGCGGATATCAGCAGGGCGTCAGGGAATTCATGCTTTACACGGTTCAGATAGGATTCATCCACAAGGTCTATCTTGTTTATAACTGTGATGGCCGGTATGTAGGCGCGGTTTGCCTCCATAACGTCTATGAACTGGTCAACGGTTATGTCCTCCCTTATGAGTACATCGGCATTGTGGATGCCATACTCATTGAGCACAGAGCGTATGATCCTCTCATCCAGGTGGGTCAGTTCAACGGTTGATGATAGCTTCACACCACCAAGTTTTTTCCTCTTCACGGTCACATCAGGGGGCGTCTCGTTGGGCCTTATGCCAACATCACGAAGTTCACGTAGAATCACATCCATGTGGTCCGTGTTGAAGACATCAAGGACCATGACTATGAGGTCAGCGCTCCTTGCAACCGAAAGTATCTCCCTTCCACGGCCCTTACCCCGGGAGGCGCCGGTTATTATCCCGGGTATGTCGAAGATCTGTATCTGGGCCCCCCGGTACTCCATCACACCGGGCACTATCTCAAGGGTTGTGAACTGGTACTCCCCAACCTTTGACTCTGCATTGGTGAGTTCGTTGAGGAGGGTTGATTTACCGACAGAGGGGAAACCGATGAGTACAACGGTGGAGTCCCCTGATTTTTTTATATGGAATCCCTTCCCCTTCCCTGAGGACGACCTTCGCTGGAGGGCCTCCTCCTTCAGGCGGGAGATCTTTGCCTTCAGTTTCCCTATATGGTGTGCTGTGGCCTTGTTGTAGGGGGTCCTCTGTATCTCCTCTTCTATCTTTTTGATCTTCTCCTCGATATCCATAATACTCACATGAACATTGTTGAAGCGGGGCAAAATCAGTGTAATCATTCAATGTTCTCTAATCCACATTATTAAATATTTTCCCTTATAATTTTATATCATAAGATTCATAATATACCACGGTGATTTTATGAGGGTTGAGGACGTTATGGTTACAGATGTTGACACCATTGACATATCGGCCAGCCTTGAGGATGTTCTCAGGAACTATGTTGAGAACGGCAAGGGTAGCTCGGTTGTTGTCAGGGATGGTGTCAAGGTTGGAATTGTAACCACCTGGGACGTGCTTGAGGCAATTGCCGAGGGGGATGATCTTGGAGAGGTCAAGGTATGGGAGGTCATGGAGAGGGACCTTGTGACAGTCCCGCCCGGGGCAACCCTGAAGGAGGCCGCTGAGAGGATGGTCAAGAACGTTGTCTGGCGCCTCCTGGTTGAGGATGATGACGAGATAATCGGTGTGGTCAGTGCAACAGACATACTCAGAGCCAAGATGGCCAAACGCTACTGAAAAATTAATTTTTCTTCAATCTGAATGACGAATTTATTGTTTAGATTATAAATATGGTTATGTGCTGTTTGAAATTATTTTTCTACTTGTTGATTTGGATTATAAATAATGGTTATGCTGCTGTCCACAGCAGCACACCTGGTTCCTGATGAAGGAACTTGAAGGATGTCTGGTTGAATCCACCCAGCAGGAACAGTTTCGTGAACACCGCGTCTTCCAGTTCCCTGTTCATTATCACAGTTGTGTACTGGTTTCCACTTCCAATGACAATTAAACTGAGCTGGGCGTTGCCGTCCACAATCTCATTCCTGACAAGGAGGTTACCCTCTATTATTATGAGTTTGTGGGGCTTTATCCTCTGAACTGTCCTGTTGTTGCCGATGGCTATCGTTGCATTTGTCGTATTGTCCCTCTTCTCTATGATGGTTCCAACCAGGTTGTCCTCCACCATGGTGTTGACGGTCTGGATCACTGTTGTGTTGTTCACAACCTGGGGCTTTGAACTTCCCAGTGAGGGATAGTAGCCGTACCTTGACCCTGTTTTCTTCCTGAAGTCCCAGGTACCGAAGTATGTCCACCATGGGGCCTTTCCGAGCATGTCAGAGCTGAGTACAAGCACGAAGGGCTTTGGTTTTGATGGGTGTGAGTATCTGAGTACACTGTCAGCCTCCTTCTCTGTGAGGCCGTAGCGTCCCGTCATAACTGCCCTGGCATCATCCCTTGACAGTCCCAGGGTGGATGTCAGTATCTCGGCGGTTTTACCACTGTCGTTTGTGTAGTTGTCGAGGGTTTCATAGGCAAGGTCACCGCTGGAGGATAGCATTGTGAGTATGCCCCTTGAGAGTGTCTCGTTACTGGTTGTCAGCGCCTTACCGATCCAGTAAGCCCTTGGAGTGTTCTGTGAACCGCCGTCGAACGTCACGGGCCTGTCGGCTGCAACAGCAAAGAGGTGGCCGAAGTCCCACCAGGACATGACCACGGTGTCCTTGCTGGTGTTCTTCTTGATCCACTCCATTGATTTCCACATCCCATCATCTGTGCCCGGGGCAACACCTGATGTAAGTGAATGTGCTCCGCTCACAGAGGGGGCCACCACCGCCAGGACAACAAGGGCCATCATGACAGGGGCCCTCACCTCTGGCTTTCTGACCACATATATGAATCCAGCTGCAATCACCCCTGCAAGGAGCTTAACAGCAACTGAGACACCGAAGGGCATTGCAATGGCAATAGCGGCCACAAAGGCAACCAGTGCAATGGAGGATGTTGTCTTAATATTTTCCCTGAGGTATTCAACCAGGAATCCAGTGAATATCCCTGCTGAAAGTCCCAGGGGTATTGCAAAGGTCGGTATAAACCTTGAACCCTTCGTGACAGCGTATCCACTCATCACCAGCCATACAGCCATGAGGACAGCGTATAGGAGATAACGGTGCCTCATTTCACTGTCGGAAGTCCTCTTTTTATTCTGCCTTTTAATGAATTTGCTCTTCTTGCCGGCCTTAAGCTTCCTGTCAGGTTCCTTTACCTGAACCTCTGGCTCCCTGTACTTCCAGAGGAGGGCTCCGACACCGAGTACACCGAGAAGGAATACCAGAAGCCCACCAACACCACCAACAACTGATCCCTGTCCTGGCATGAAGAGGTTCTTTGCCCCGGCCCCTGTGGTTATGAATTCAGGGATCTGCAGCTCTGAAACTGACACATACACGTTGGGGTAGGCTGTTGTCTGGGCCGTTGCCTGTATCTGGGTGGTGCTCACAAGGCCCGTCACGGCACCAGCCAGGCTGGAAAATCCTCCGAATATGCCTATGAGAATCCCGCCACCTAAGAGGAGAACCAGAAGTGGGAATATCTCGCGCTGATGCAGCAGCCAGTCAACCTTACCAGTGAACTCCCTATCTGGTTTCTCACCCAGAACGTACCTTGAGATCACGGAGTAAACTATGATGAAGGCCACCAGAACGGCCAGATAGAATATGTAACCGACCCATGCAGCCGAGAATACAAGCACTGAAACTGCAGCTGCAAGCGCATAGGCTGTTTTCCTTTTCAGATCCACTGCAAGCATGCTCTCTGTGAAGAACCAGAACACCAGCAGTGGAAGAACGAAGTTGAACATGTCGGTGTCAAAGAAACCGGCGTAGGTGTGGGCAACGTAGGTGGGGACCAGCCCAACCACCAGGGCTGCAGCGATGCCCCCGTAGTCATTGGTGATTCTCCTGACGAAGAGGTAGGCAGGGATGACGCAGAGGGAACCTATCAGGGCCCCCATCCAGAAAGCCACCTCCTTGAGGCTGAAGTCTCCAAAGACGTTGGCCACCCTGTAGGCAGCGGAGGTTACGTAAACTATGAGTGGGGGGTAATCAACGGGTCTTCCAGGGGGGTAGTAGGAGTGGAGGTCGTAGGGTTTGCCATCGACAAGGGTATCCCCCATCATGCCCCTGGTGAGGTAATTCATTGTGAGCCTGTAGTTGTAGTAGGAGTCCATCTCACTGAAGTATGGCAGTCCATCCGAGTCCTCATAGAAGTCCTTTGCATCAGCAGGGACCCCTCCAATGTTACTGGCCTCGGCCCTTATATAGAATACGGCTGAGAACAGCACTATAATTATTATGAAGGGCTTCAATTTTTCAAGCAAATTTCTGATATCCATTTAACCGCCTCTTTACCTTCTTGGTAATAAATTCAGGAACTTATGGATGATATATACTCTTTAGTTCAGTAAATACTTATAAACTTTGATCTGTCTACAGGCTGAGGCAGTGTCCCGGCGAAAATTTACCCATCATGCAGCTGGAACATCGTCAACCGAGCAGGTGAAGCGACACTTGGGGAATCCCTTACAGCCCACGAACTCGCCGTAACGCCCTGAACGTTTTATAAGATCGGATCCACACTCAGGACACTTACCAACGATTTCTTCACCCGTGGACTCCTTCTTCCCACACGATGGGTCAAGGCAAGCCCTCTGACGCGGCCTGCCATAGGATATCATTGGAAGGCCACATTTTTCGCAGCGACTTTTAAGTACACTGGCGCCCCTGGGAAGTGAATACACGGTTCTGCAATCAGGGTAGCCTGAACACCCCACAAAGGTGCTTTTATTTCTGGGGGAATATTTTATCACAAGGTTCCTGCCACATGCAGGGCATTCACCCACAACCCTGCTGTCCTGATAGGCTTTATAGAGGTCCCTGCCTATGTCCTTCATGTTCCCCTCAATATCACTGAGTATGGATTTAACCTCATCTATGGCCTCATCCACCACCCTGTCGCGGCTTATCTTCCCCTCCATGATCTCCTCAAGCTCCCTCTCAAACTGCCTTGTGAGTTCCTCACTGGTTATCTTCTCACAGTACTTTGTGAGGGTGTCAATTATGTTCTCACCCAGGGGGCTCACACGTATCTTCTTACCCTCAATGTACTTCCTGTCATAGAGTTTGGCTATTATATCGGCACGGGTTGACTTGGTTCCAAGGCCCCTCTTCTCCAGTTCCCTTATGAGTGAGGCTTCATTGTATCTGGCCGGAGGTTTTGTCTCCTTCTCCAGGGCGGATACTCCCACCACGCCCATAACATCGCCCTCGGATATATCAGGAAAAACATCATCTTCAATGCGGGTGTAGGGGTAGCTATCCATCCATCCCCTCTTGCTCACCCTCTTTCTTGAGAAACTGAACTCCTCTCCTCCTATTTCAAGGCCGACCCTCATTGTCTGTAGAACGGCATCCTCACCGAATACACTGATGAAACGGTGGACGATGAGTTCATAGATCTTTCTTTCATCACTGGAAAGATCTGATGGGAGAAGACCTGTCGGGTGTATTGCAGGGTGTGCATCATCAACCTTTTTACCCTCGTGGGGTTTGAGGGGTTCACTGAGCCCTTCAATGTGCGCACCGAACCGGGGGTCCTCTGAAAGCCTGTCCAGTATCTTACGGTAACCTATGCTTTCAGGGAGTTTCTGGGATGATGTCCTGGGATAGGAGGTGTAACCCTCGGTGTAGAGGTTCTGTGCGATGGTCTGGGTCTTCTTGGGACTGAATCCAAATACACGGTACGCCTCTGACTGGAGTGACCCAAGGTCAAAGGGCACAGGCGGTTTCCTTACTGTGTCCCTTACCTTCACACCTCTGACCGAGGCATCGCCGCCACCACACCTCTCAAGGACCTCATCAACAAGGGGCCTCTGGAATATCTTACCCCTTCTGCTCTCTGCCACGATCCCCGATTCCAGTTCTGCCTGGATTATCCAGTAGGGGACCGGCTCGAATTCCCGTATCTCTTTCTCCCTTTCAACGAGTATCGCAAGGGTGGGGGTCTGAACCCTCCCAGCAGATAATTTAATGAAGCGGTTGGTGGCCTCCTTCACGGATTTCATGAGGGACCTTGAGATGTTAACACCGAATATGAAGTCAAGGATGTGCCTTGCAGCACCACTGTCCACCTGCCCGCAGTCAAGTTCTATGGGGTTCTCATATGCGCTCCTTATCTCCTCCCGTGTGAGGGTTGAGAACTTCATCCTGACGGTTTTCTGGAGCGCGTCCCTGCCGCAACCATATCTGATGGCGTTGAAACCTATGAGCGTCCCCTCTATGTCGTAATCACAGGCATGTATGTAGCGGTCAGCGCCGGCAGCGAACTTTTTTATTACATTGAGGTAATCCTTAACGTAGTTCTTCTTCTTATCAATTTCATGAAGGGGTGCCCATTCAAGGTCAAAGAAGTGCTCTTCTCCGGGTTTACTCGGGCGAAGTGAATAGAGGTGCCCAACCGCTGATACGATGGTCACCTTTTTATCGCCTTCAGAATATTCCCAGTAGGACACCTTTCTGTACTTCTTTCTCTCTGCATCTGGAAAGAGTGCTCCTGCGATCTTCTCTGATGACTTGGGCTTCTCACATATTATAACTTCGTGCATCTTACCACTCAGAACCGTCACCTGTAGAATCCATAGAAGTCACTGCAGTAACTGCACATCGGGTACTTACCGTAATGATAATGGCTTGAGTCATCGGCGTTTATGTTGAACTTCTTATGGCATATGAAGCACACTTCTATCTTTTCTTCGTCTGAGGACTTCCCTTCACACATATATGATCCCCTAAACGATCCTGTGCTTCTGAAGAAGAAGGATTTCATCCTTTGTAAGCTTTTTGCCCTCTTTGAATTTCTCATATATTTCACGGGCCCTCTCCTTCTCCTCAAGATCCCTTTCACGGGTGGCCCTTCTTTTAACGTTTCTATTTTCTGATCTGAGGGCGTTGATCCTTTCGTTTATCCTCTTAATTTTGCCAAGGGTTGACTTGAATTCCTCATGTTTCTCCGAGGCCATCCTGCGGAATTCAAGAAACTTCTCATGGGCCTCATCAGCCTTCTTACGTATCTCGTCTGTCTTTCTGAAGTACTCAAGCATCTCCTCATGATACTTCTGGGCCTCCTCTGAAAGTGAGACCACCTTCTCATGGTATTCCTCTGATTTCTTCCTGAGTTCAAGGGCCTTCTGTCTGGTCTCCTCATCCTCCTGGATCTTCATGAGCTTCTTACGTAGTTCATTGGCGGTCTTGACCAGTTCATTCTCCTTGTTAATGTCAAGGACCCTTGTTTCTATGATCCTATCTATCCTCCGGATCTCGTTCTCTATCTTTATCCTGTCACGCCCACCGGATGACCACTCAAGCTTCTTTATCTCCTGGTTTATCTCGTCCCTGAGCTTCTTGTTCTCTTCAACCTTTGCATTTATCTCATTACGTCTGTCCCTGAGTTCAACAGCCCTGTTGAGGGTTTCACGAAGTTCGGTGTTGAGTTTATCCCTGAGTTCCTTCATTTCACGGGCCTTTTTATTCAGTTCATCCCTTTCAGATGCCAGGCCTGAGAGCTTCTCCTCGTATTCATTTTTAAGGTCCATCACCTCATCGTAGCCGAGTTTATCCAGCTTATCATCCACCTCAGCTATCTCCTCGATTATCGGCAATATTTTCCTGAGATCTCTTCCCTCAACCACGGCGTCAGCCTTCTTCCTGAGTGCAGGCTTTGCATTGAATGCTATCCCCAATCTGGATGCCTTTATCATGGATATGTCGTTGGCGCCATCACCAACAGCAACACATTCGCTGGTGCTTATACCCTCCTTATCGAGGATTTTACAGAGAACATCATACTTCGAGTTTTCCACAAGAGGTCCGCTCACTTCACCGGTCAGCACACCGTCCTCTTCATGGAGCCTGTTGCAGAACAGGTAATCAATACCAAGCTTATCTCTGATGGGTTCGGCCACCAGGTCAAAGCTTCCACTTATAACCGCAACACGGTAACCCTTCTCCTTGAGGGCCCTGATGGTCTCCTCGGCACCCTCCATGAGGGGTAATTCCTCTGCAACTGCCTTTATATCCTCAACCGCTGTTCCCTTGAGGAGTTTCACCCTCTCCCTTATGGAGGATTCAAAGTCAACATCACCCTGCATGGCCTTTTCGGTGATCTCCATTACCTCCTCCTCGACTCCAGCGATCTTTCCTATCTCGTCTATGGCTTCCCCATCAATAATGACATTGTCAAGATCAAAGACTACAAGTTTAATCAAAAATATCACCATTAAATCAGATCTAACTCGGCAAGCCTTGCCTTGGTCTTTTCAACTCCAAGCTTAGCGTCCTCAGCACTCTTGGCACCTGTGCACACAACCTTCCCTGAACCGAAGAGCAGCAGGACAACCTTGGGTTCATCCAGCCTGTAAACAAGGCCAGGGAACTGTTCAGGTTCATATTCAGTGTTCTCAAGTCCCAGGGCAACGGCCTCAAGGTTCAGTGGTTTCCCGAGGTTTGCCGAGGCAACAATGTTCTGGATCTTTATCTCAAATTCCTCAGGTATATCAGGGTCCATGGTCCTCATCATATCAACTGTGAGTTTTATGGCCCTCTTGGAATCCTCAATGGATTTTGCACCCGTACATACCAGTTTACCTGATCCAAAGATCAGAGCAGCAGTTTTAGGCTCCTTTAATTTGTATACAAGACCAGGAAACTGTTCCCGGTTAAAATCAACATTTTCAAGGGCTTCAGCAACTGTCTGAAGATCAATGGATTTCCCAAGGGTTGCAGAAGCAACAATATTTTCTATCTTGATATCCACATCTGTCAACTAGATACCTCCCGGTGAAGTTTAAACCTACATATAAATTTAAATGCACCTATATTAATATTGACGTAAAAAACTAGTTATTATAGATAATAATATATTTAATAATTCAGAGGGTGCATTGAAATCATTCACACCCTTCTGGCTGTTCTCTGTAAAATTGCTCACCCCTTTATAACACAATTTAAATAATTTGATTTTCATAGTGATAGCATATACAGCATTCTTTAGGACCCAGGGTCCTTGCTGGGGGGGATGATGTGGTTATCGATCCGAGAATCTACAAGGAACAGGTTGAGGAACTTGGAGTTGAGGGACTTGAAATAAACCCCTCAAACAGGGAGGAGGCCCTTGAGCTTCTGGGTGAGGTTGAAGGATACATAAAAAACCTTAAGAGGATAAGGTACAATCTCCATATGGACATGAGGATCATCAGAAGGCAGTACCTTGAAAGAATGAGGGACCCTGAGGTGAAGGGAGCCCTGCGCAAGAGAAAGAGCATCCTGGATGAAAGGGATGATATCCTCGGTCCATATGAGGGTGTTGACAGGATCATAGATGCCCTCCTTGAAGAACTTGATGAATCGGCACAGTTTTTAAAGGAATACGCTGGACTTGAGGATACCTCTGTATCCAGTGGTATTGAAGGGTGGTAGAGTTTGATAGAGGTTGAGGTTAAGGCTAAAATTTCCAGTGGAGATGAGGTAAGCGAACGCATAGTATCACTTGGGGGGCGCCATATTTCAGATGAGGAACAGACTGACATATACTTCAATGCCCCCCACAGGGACTTTGCAGAGACCGACGAAGCGCTGAGAATAAGAAAAACAGGTGAAAGGACATTCATAACCTACAAGGGCCCCAAGATTGATGATAGAAGCAAGACCAGAAAGGAACTGGAAGTTGAGGTTGCAGACGCTGAAACAGCAGCAGGGATACTGGAGTCCCTTGGCTTTCGAAGGGTGAGGGAGGTCTTCAAGGAGAGGAGGACCTACTCATTTGAGGATTTCACCCTATCCATTGATACCGTGAGGGGCCTCGGGACCTACCTTGAAATAGAGACGGACCTACCTGATGGCAGTGACTACGGGGATGCCCTCGGCGAGATATTTGAGCTCTACAGAAAACTTGGGGTAAGCGGGGAATTCGAGAGAAAATCCTACCTTGAACTTCTTGAGGCTAAAGGTGAATAGGTGCTTTGGGTCAGGTAGAATCTGGGTAATCTGGGCTTCTTGAGCTGAAGATGGTTACACTTCATGAGCATGGAGGCTGAAAAGCGCCGGACAACCATAGACAATTAAAACCAGCACCCTCCGTAACTGCCCACCATCTACAGCTGCAAGCGCCAGGACAACCACCACCAGATAAAAGATGCGGGGCCGGAAGACGGCTGTACTCTCAAACCTTTTATACTTAAATATCAAATTTAAATAAATGCTAGAGTCTTCATTTTAATAAATCAGTTAAGGTGGTAATCCCTTGAAATACTTCGTCAGTCCCTTCAATAAGGAAGCTGAATTAGAATTTCCTGATAAGATCACGATTTATGATACAACACTCCGCGACGGGGAACAGACCCCTGGGGTATGCCTTGGAACCGAGGAAAAACTTGAAATAGCCAGAAAACTGGATGAACTGGGCATACACCAGATAGAAAGTGGTTTTCCAGTCGTATCAAAGCAGGAAAAGGTTTCAGTAAAGACAATAGCCAATGAAGGCCTCAATGCAGATATACTGGCCCTGAGCAGGACAAAGAAGGAGGACATAGACGTTGCAATTGACTGCGACGTTGATGGCGTCATAACCTTCATGGCCACATCTGACCTCCACCTCAAACACAAACTCAAACTCACAAGGGAGGAGGCCCTCAATGTGTGCCTTAACTCCATAGAGTATGCAAAGGACCACGGCCTCTTCCTGGCATTCTCAGCAGAGGATGCCACAAGGACTGACCTGGACTTCCTCAAGCAGATATACAGGAAGGCTGAGAGCTACGGGGCAGACAGGGTCCATATAGCAGATACGGTGGGTGCCATAAGCCCCCAGGGAATGGACTACCTTGTAAGGGAACTTCGAAAGGATATAAAAGTGGACATAGCAATGCACTGCCACAATGACTTTGGCATGGCACTCTCAAATTCAATAGCAGGGCTCCTGGCAGGCGGAACCGCAGTTTCAACCACAGTTAACGGTATAGGTGAAAGGGCCGGGAACACCTCCCTTGAGGAGCTTATAATGGCCCTGAGGATAATCTATGACGTTGACCTCGGATTCAACATCAGCGTCCTCTATGAGCTGTCAAGGCTCGTTGAGAAGCACACCCGCATGAAGGTACCTGAAAACAAGCCCATTGTTGGAAAGAACGTCTTCAGGCACGAGTCAGGCATACACGTGGACGCGGTGATAGAGGAACCCCTCACATATGAGCCGTTCCTCCCTGAGATGATAGGCCACCAGCGCAAGATAGTACTGGGCAAACACTCAGGGTGCAGGGCAGTCAAGGCAAAACTTGAGGAGTACGGTATAGAGGTTACAAGGGAGGAACTCTGCAGGATAGTGGAGGAGGTAAAGAAAAACAGGGAGAAGGGGAAATACATTAACGATGAACTCTTCTACAGGATCGTAAGGTCTGTGAGGGGGCCTGTTGACTTCTAGGTGGCTGGAATGAACATAAGCGAAGGGATTGAAGGTATCCTTAGATAGTTTTCAGGTGGTTAAAATGAACATCACAGAGAAGATCCTTGCAGATGCAGCCGGAGTGGCTGAGGTCACACCCGGCGAGATAATAGAGGCCAGGGTTGACCTTGCAATGACCCACGACGGCACATCACCCCCAACAATCCGCACATTCAGGGAGATAGCCTCAAGGGGAGGCCCCGACAGGGTATGGGACCCTGAAAGAATGGTCATGGTATTCGACCACAACGTACCACCCAACACAATAGGGGCAGCAGAGTTCCAGAGGGTAACATCTGAATTCGCATCTGAGCAGGGAATAAATAATATCTTCAAGAACGCTGAGGGCATATGCCACCAGGTCCTCCCTGAGAAGGGATTTGTACGCCCAGGAATGGTCATAGTTGGTGCAGACTCACACACCTGCACATACGGGGCATTCGGTGCATTCGCAACTGGAATGGGCGCCACGGACATGGCAATGGTATTCGCCACAGGAAAAACCTGGTTCATGGTGCCTGAGGCAATGCGCATCGAGGTTACAGGCGAACTGCAGGGGTTCACCACAGCAAAGGATGTTATACTGAAAATCATAGGGGAAATAGGCGTTGATGGTGCAACATACCGGGCTGTGGAGTTCACTGGAAGCACGGTTGATGAAATGGACGTTGCCGGAAGGATGACCATCTGCAACATGGCAGTTGAAATGGGGGCCAAAAACGGTATAATGGAGCCCAGCAGGAGGATAATCCAGTATGTAAAGTCCAGGACAGGGAGAGACTTCCGGGTTTACCGTTCAGATGGGGACAGCCAGTACGTGGAGGACCACCACTTCGATGTCTCTGACCTCGAACCACAGGTTGCCTGCCCCGACGACGTGGATAATGTGGCACCTGTTTACAGGGTTGAGGGAACCCACATAGACGAGGCATTCCTTGGTTCATGCACAAACGGCCGCTACGAGGACCTCAAAATGGCAGCAGAGGTCCTTGGGGATAGAAGGGTCCATGATGATGTGAGGTTCATAGTTTCACCCGCCTCAAGGGAGATCTACCTCAGGGCACTGGAGGATGGGATAATAGAGACCTTCCTAAGGGCAGGGGCCATAGTCTGCAACCCAGGTTGCGGGCCCTGTCTCGGGGCCCACATGGGGGTCCTGGCTCCAGGGGAGGTTAGCATAGCCACAACCAACAGGAACTTCAGGGGAAGGATGGGTGACCCATCATCAAAGGTCTACCTGGCCAACCCGGCGGTTGTGGCTGAATCAGCAATTAAAGGGGTGATCAGTGCACCCGAATAGAAAATAAGGTGAATTCTTAAAGTGATATGATTCCATCACCATGTGATCAGCGCACCTGAATAAAAAAATGGGAAGACCCGCATTATGAGGGAGGCAGGAAATGGATGTCAATGTCTTGGAGGAGATTGAACGCATCGAGAGGATAATAGGGAGGCTCTCAAACACCCAGAAGATACTGCTATCAACAGACGGCTCGGTAACAAGGATACTTGACGTGCTGAGGGGAACAGTGACCATAAGGACCATAAAACAGGAATTCATACCATCAACTCCAGAAATCGCAGATAAACTCAGGATATCACCCGGGGAAATGGTTAATCACCGGGTGGTTGTGATAGGGAATAATGAACCGCTAATACACGCGGTATCATACATACCACTATCAAGGCTTGATGATGGATTCAGAGAGGACCTCATAAGGGCGGATATACCCATAGGGAGGATACTGAAGAAGCACAGCATAGAATCCCGCAGGGAGATAGAGATCCTTGACATAGAAAGTCCCAGCAGAGAACTCAGGGAAATATTCAAAACAGACTCCCCCATGCTCACAAGGACCTACAACATAATCCACCAGGACGAGGTGCTCATAAGGATAAAGGAGACCTTCCCATTCGACTGGTTCAGGGAAGAATTCCGGTAACGGTGTTTTCATGGGAGTTAAATTAAAGGATATAATATCGGCAGAGAAGATAAGGCTTGATGATCTCAGGGGGCGCACCGTTGCAGTTGATGCAGCCAACAGCATATACCAGTTCCTCTCAAGCATAAGACAGAGGGATGGAACACCCCTCATGGACTCAGAGGGGCGGGTGACATCCCACCTCAGCGGCATACTCTACAGGACAGCGGCGGTGATGGAGAGGGATATAAGGATGGCCTATGTTTTTGATGGGAAATCCCATCACCTGAAGGGCGAAACAGTAACAAGGCGTATTGAGACCCGGAAGAAATCTGAAGTGGAATGGAGGAGGGCCCTTGAGGAGGGGGACATCGAGAGGGCAAGGAAGTATGCTGTGAGGTCCTCAAGGATGTCACAGGATATAGTTGAAAGCTCCAAAAGGCTCCTTGAACTCCTAGGGATCCCATACGTTCAGGCACCGGGAGAAGGCGAGGCGCAGGCATCATTCATTGTTAGGAGGGGTGATGCCTGGGCAGTGGCATCCCAGGACTACGACTGCCTCCTCTTCGGAGCCCCCAGGGTCGTGAGAAATCTCACACTCAGCGGAAAACTGGAGGAACCAGAGATAATTGAACTGGAATCTGCCCTCAGGAATCTTTCAATCACCCATGAACAGCTGGTGGACCTGGCACTCCTCGTTGGCACAGACTTCAATGATGGAATAAAGGGGATAGGTGCCAGGAGGGGACTCAAACTCATAAAGGAAAAGGGTGACGTATTCAGTGTAATTGATGAGGTGGATGGGGACATCGGAGGCGACCCCGAGGTCCTCAGGGGGATATTCCTTGAACCTGACGTGACCGGGGACTATGAACTGAAATGGAGGAAACCTGATAGGGATGGGGTCATAGAGTTCCTCTGCGGTGAGCATGGCTTCTCAGAGGAAAGGGTGATGGCTGCTCTTAAAAAAATTGAAGGGGCTTCATTCACACAGAAAAGCCTTGAGGACTGGTTCTGAGGATCATGGGATCCACTGGTCATGGAGGTATAATAGTGGAGGTTGTCATAGGACTGGTTCTGAGGATCATGGACTCCACTCCCTCAGATCACCGGCTGATGGTTCATAGAGGAATCCCCGTTCCCTGCAGAATTCAATCAGCCTCCGGTAGGAGGGGTGGGATGAGAGGGTGCCGGTATCACCTATTATTATGAGTTTGCGCCTTGCCCGTGTAAGTGAAACATTGAGCCTCCTGAGGTCCCTGAGGAAACCTATGTTACCTTCACTGTTACTTCTAACCATTGAGATGATGATGACCTCCCTCTCACGCCCCTGAAAACCATCCACACTGTTAACCTCAACACAGGTCATGGAGGATATCAGGTCCACCTGGTCGTCGTAGGGTGTTATTATACCGATCTCCTCTTCTTTCACACCCATCCTGATGAGTGCACCAGCGATTATAACTGCAAGGTCAGCCTCAAGGGGGTTCTGGATTGATGTTGATCCCTTCAGCCTCCTCTCACCCACCCCAACCTTTGAGGTATCAATAAAGAGGACGGGGTCCCTTTCTGCAAGTTTTCTGTGTGGCATGGAGTCGGGGATCTCAGTGGATATAACATCCAGTATTGAGATTTCCTCAAGTGAGGGGCGGGCCCTTATTCTTCCACCATAGAACTCCCTGTTTGGGAACTCCATTATGGCAGGGTTCATACGGTACTGGCAGTTCAGCATCCATGAATTCTCAGGGTATGAATCTATGAGTTCCTCAAAGAGTGTCACCTCCAGTTCAGAGGCCTCAGGGTTCAGTATGGTTGGTGGAAGCTGCCTGTGGTCCCCTGCCAGCACGAACCTTGGTGCCCGTGAGAGTGGTATGAGTATGCTGGGGATTGTGGCCTGGGATGCCTCGTCAACAATTGCAACATCAAACTTCGCATTATCTATGTACTCGAGGGCCGCAGATGAGTTGGTTGCAAGGACAACCTGGCTGTCACGGATTATCCTCTCAACGATTTCAACTTCAATCTCCTGCATCTTCCTGTGGAGTTCATCTATCTGCTGGTTGACCTCTATCCAGCGGGCCATGGATATCATCACATTTGGGGATATGCCACGGGCACCCCTCCTCTTTGTGGCGTTGATCATTATCTGACTGTCTGTGAGCCCCCTGCGCAGCTGGGGGGTGGGTTTATGGTGCCTTTCACGCTCCTCAATGAGCCTGTCAATCCTCTCCTGGTATTCGAGGACCCTCCTGTAGTCGGGGTGGTTCTCAAGTTTATATGCAAGTGTCTCCTGCAGGTTGGTCCTGGAGACCCTCTGGGGGTGTCCGAGACGTACACATCTCAGATGACCTGCGATTCCCTCAAGGAGGTTATCAACTGCAGCGTTGCTCTCAGCCGTCACAAGGACACGGTTACCCCTCCTGACCTCCTGCCTTATGAGTTCATGGAGTGTACGGGTCTTTCCTGTACCGAAGGGTCCGTGTATAAGGAAGAAATCATCTGACCCCAGGGCCCTCATTATGGCCTCCCTCTGGGACCTGTTGAGTTCAGGGTCCACGGGCTCGAATTCAACGATCTGGTGACCAGATGGCTTTTCATCCCCCAGCAGAAACCTTAAAACCCTGAACACATTCCTTCCCGCACCCTTCAGGTTGTCTATCATCCTCTGGAAGGTTATGTCATTGGCGTAGAGGTCCACCCTGACGTTCCTCAGGGCCCAGCGGGGGACATTTTCAAGTGCCACCACAATGAATCGTTTACCCTTCGCCGCCACGGTACCTGTGAGGTCACTTCTGAGGGGGTTTCCACGGCTTATCAGGACAAGGTCACCAACTGATATCTGGGTATCTATGGGTTCCCTCCTCCCGTATTTCACGAGATGGAATCCAAGTTCACGCCCGGTTACCTTACCGTTAAGGCCATTTATGGCCCTCCCTACCCTTTCACGCTTCTGGGGGGACAGCCTCCTTATCTCATTCATCATGGCGTTTATTTCCGCCTCCCTCTCCATCTCAACAAGTTTAATAAGCCTCTTTATGTATGATTTCACACTGATAGTATCCACCCCGGATTTCACCTGAGGTAATCCAGTACCTCATTTTCATTAAATGATTTTCCATTCATCTAGAAAGGGGGGTATTCCCCAAAGAACTCCCTGGCGTATCTCCTGGCGGTTTCAACCTGCTCAGGGTATCTCCTGCCAAGGCGCTCTTCCAGTTCTTCACGGGTCTCTGATGAGGCAACGGTCTTCAGGAAATTCACGTAAACCTCAAGTCCATCAGCTTCGTCCATGGGGCTCCTTAGACAGGGCATCTCAATGGTCAGGCAGATATCCTCGCGTCTGAAGAGTTTCTTGCGTATGTGGGGTGACACCGACCCTATCAGAACACCCTTCTCCAGTTCTATGAGGGGAGGGACACCGTCCCTGTTCCTCCTTGAGGGATCCGTTAATCTGTCGTAGCTTTCCTCTCTGTAGCAGTGGGCCTCCAGGTATGTTGATGGCCGGTACTTCTCTATGAGCCCTATTATTTCCATTCCCTGCTGGCTCCTGTAATAATTGGGGTCAAGGGTGCTCAGGTACTCTGTGGGGTTGCAGCTGTATATTATCAGCTTTCCCCTCCTGATGTCATTGAAACCAAGCCTCTTGAGGGCCCTTATAGCTGTGAAGCCCTCCTTTCCATGCACACCACCAACAAAGAGCCTTACAGGACCTTTGCCCTTATCTATCATCCTGAAGAAACCCAAGTTCTTCCTCCTATGTCCCCTCTTCCCAGTTTTCAAGGTACCTTATCTGTTTCTCTGTCAGTTCATCGATCTGGATCCCCATGGCCTCCAGTTTCATCTCCGCAACCCGCATGTCTATCTCATCAGGGGCCCTGTAGACGCCGGGTTCAGGTTTTTCACTGAGTAGGTGTCTCGCTGATAGTGCCTGCATTGCAAAGCTCATGTCCATTATCTCTGCGGGATGGCCCTGACCCCTCTCTGAGGCAAGGTTCACAAGTCTCCCCTCGGCAAGGAGGTATAATTTGCGCCCATCAGGCATGATGAAGACCTCTATGTCCTCCTTAACCAGCCTTTTCTCCTCTGATAACCTTTCAAGGTCCTCCCTGTTTATTTCAACGTTGAAGTGACCTGCATTTGCCATCACACAGCCGTCCTTCATGTTCATAAAGTCATCCCCCGCAACCACATCGGTGTTTCCTGTTGCAGTTACGAGTATATCTGCATGTTTAACGGCCTCTGAGACCCTCATAACCCTGAATCCATCCATACGGGCCTCGAGTGCCCTTATGGGGTTGACTTCGGTTACTATGACGTTTGCGCCAAGACCCTGGGCCCTCAGGGCTATTCCGCGCCCGCACCAACCATAGCCACACACCACAACGGTTTTGCCTGCTATGAGCATGTTGGTGGTCCCCATTATGGAGTCAAATGTGGACTGGCCTGTCCCGTAGCGGTTGTCGAAGAGGTACTTTGTGTAGGCGTCGTTCACGGCCATGACTGGAAATTCGAGGGCACCATCGGCTGCCATGGCTTTTAGCCGGTGTATCCCTGTTGTTGTCTCCTCACAGGCACCTATTATTCCATCCAGGAGTTCCCTCCTTTCCCTGTGGACCAGGAATATCATGTCTGCCCCGTCGTCTATGAGGATGTCAGGTTCATGGTCCAGGACGCGGTGTATGTTTTCATAGTACTCCTCATTGGTTTCACCGCGCCAGCCGTACATGTTGAGGCCCATTTTTGCTCCAGCAGCGGCTGCATCGTCCTGGGTTGATAGTGGGTTGCACCCTGTCATGGCAACCTCTGCACCGCCCGCCAGGAGGGTGAGTCCCAGGTTTATGGTCTTTGGTTCTATATGGAGGCATGAGGCCACCTTGATCCCCTCGAATGGTTTTTCCTCTGAGAAGTCCCGCTTGATCCTTTCAAGTACAGGCATGTGTTCCTGAACCCACAGGATCTTCTTTTTGCCCTGAGGGGCAAGTGAAATGTCTTTAACATTATATGGCATGGTATCACCAGGTTAACTTAATTCATTGACTTTAGATAAATAGTTGGAGTGACCACTTAAAAATAGTTATGAAGAGGCTTTCTGGTGACTCTTCATTATTGGTTTTTCACCTTCTCAATCCACAACAGAAGGCTGTTAATGATCCATATGATTTCTTAAATTTTGTTTTTTTAGATTATAATGATTTAAAAGATTTTGATTCAGTGATGGAAATTCAAATAAACTCTATGAAATCATAAAACAGCCTTAATGATTCCAATAGTTTTATATCACACTAAAAATTATTTTTAAAGATTTTAATCAAATAAAATTATTTTTTCGGGCCATTGAAGTGATATCCTCCAGAAGTTTTTGACCATTTTCCAGCCAGCCTTTTATAATAACCCTATGTTATTTTAAGCTTATTTTATCATTAAAATGTCTAATAATTCATTTTTAACTTTTTATCTCGCTAAAATTTTGATTTTAATTTTTTAAATTATTCATGATCTTTATTTTTTAATTATAAAGCTCTACAACAAGTCGTCTGTCAATATAAATGAACTGCATTATTGGGGATCGACAAATTTATAAGTCTGAGAGGAGAAATTTCAGGGTGATACAGGCCAAATAGAGAAAAAATCCGCCCTGTTAAAATCAGACCAAAATGGGATTGAAATTCACAAGCCACCCCGTCTTCCTCCGCAGATTCGATGGTTAAAATCAGACCAAAATGGGATTGAAATGTTGAATCTGACTGGATGAATTGCTTCAGGTCATCCTGTTAAAATCAGACCAAAATGGGATTGAAATCTGGTCATTAAGTATCGCTGTGTCAAGTTCAAGGGGTTAAAATCAGACCAAAATGGGATTGAAATGTTTTTACTTGAAGGATTTTATCCTTCTCATACTATACGTTAAAATCAGACCAAAATGGGATTGAAATTGCATAGGGTTGTAAAGCCCTGGCTTATTCTATGACTGGTTAAAATCAGACCAAAATGGGATTGAAATAAGTCTCAAATGCCTCAGTAACTGGTAACATTTATGGTTAAAATCAGACCAAAATGGGATTGAAATGAATGGGGCGATTGGCGGGGCTATCGCTGGATTCGGGTTAAAATCAGACCAAAATGGGATTGAAATTTCATATGATTCGAGTGCTCCTGTGTTGTCTCCGGGGTTAAAATCAGACCAAAATGGGATTGAAATGAATGGGGCGATTGGCGGGGCTATCGCTGGATTCGGGTTAAAATCAGACCAAAATGGGATTGAAATCTTGGAAATTGAAGGATTAAGCCTGTTCCCACGGAAGGTTAAAATCAGACCAAAATGGGATTGAAATGTCAATGATCATCGTATCCTTAACCCTCTCATAGATGGTTAAAATCAGACCAAAATGGGATTGAAATGCAGCTTCACATGCGCGTCATTTGAGAGGTATGCGTTTGGTTAAAATCAGACCAAAATGGGATTGAAATCGAGGATAGTGGAAGCCCAACCCCCCGTTGCACTATCCGTTAAAATCAGACCAAAATGGGATTGAAATTCAAGGTACTCATCTGAGATTCCGGAGACAAATAAGTTAAAATCAGACCAAAATGGGATTGAAATTGAATGTTGCGAGGTTCACATAGTCCCCGCTTCTCCCGTTAAAATCAGACCAAAATGGGATTGAAATACATATACTCTTCAGCTTCGACCTTCAATCATCCACCGTTAAAATCAGACCAAAATGGGATTGAAATTTATGGATATGAGGAGCAAGTAGGGTTCTGGAAGAAGTTAAAATCAGACCAAAATGGGATTGAAATTGTTTATCTGGTAGCTCATGGCGGTGGTGATCTTCCTGTTAAAATCAGACCAAAATGGGATTGAAATTCAACTGTTAGGCAGACCCAATCAGCAGTCACCGGGTTAAAATCAGACCAAAATGGGATTGAAATTCAGCACAGGAACACGGCAGGCCAGCACCGGTTTCAGTTAAAATCAGACCAAAATGGGATTGAAATTTGAGACTTTGAATTGTTTCACTTCACTGCTCTCGCGTTAAAATCAGACCAAAATGGGATTGAAATTGGATAGTTCAGGGTGTGGTTCCTGTGTCATCTTGGTTAAAATCAGACCAAAATGGGATTGAAATCAGGTTACTGGGTCAGAGTGCATCCGATTACTTCGTGTTAAAATCAGACCAAAATGGGATTGAAATGTACTCTGGTGGTGTGAAGCGGGCGCCGATGCAATTGTTAAAATCAGACCAAAATGGGATTGAAATCAAATACGTACTCCCTACCCTCAAGGATGGATAGTATGTTAAAATCAGACCAAAATGGGATTGAAATTAATCAACAACGTCAAAGTTGAGGTCATGATCAAGTTAAAATCAGACCAAAATGGGATTGAAATAATCGAAGGTGATAAGATCCGTGACAACCAGACCAGGTTAAAATCAGACCAAAATGGGATTGAAATTATTTTTCACCTCTTACGGTTACTGACAGGGGTTGGGTTAAAATCAGACCAAAATGGGATTGAAATTCTTATTAGATCCTCAACGGTTTTCCTGTAGCGGGTTAAAATCAGACCAAAATGGGATTGAAATCATATACGAGTGCTCAGAGCGGCTCATGGTCCTCATGTTAAAATCAGACCAAAATGGGATTGAAATGCATCAACATTGGCGGATGCGTCCTCACCCTCACGAGTTAAAATCAGACCAAAATGGGATTGAAATGCGACGAAGACGGGAAGACCATTAGGGAAACCTTGTGTTAAAATCAGACCAAAATGGGATTGAAATATGCCTGGGAGGAGCCAGTACCCGTTCTTCCTACCGGTTAAAATCAGACCAAAATGGGATTGAAATAGATACGATCAGAGCCGAATATCACCATCCTCACAGGTTAAAATCAGACCAAAATGGGATTGAAAATTTCTTATCAAGGAAGTCCTCGAGGATAGGCTCCCTGTGTTAAAATCAGACCAAAATGGGATTGAAATGCTTATACACTGTCCTGTAATCTGCTATTGTGTCTGTGTTAAAATCAGACCAAAATGGGATTGAAATTTTCCTGATGTAAATGGGGATTTTCGGGGCCCCATAGTTAAAATCAGACCAAAATGGGATTGAAATACAACTTTTGGTTTGAAGGGCACTTTCACTACTACAGGTTAAAATCAGACCAAAATGGGATTGAAATCGAAAACCACCCCCAGGCCCTGGGTTGGAAAAAAAATAGGTTAAAATCAGACCAAAATGGGATTGAAATAAAAAAAAGAGAAGAAAAAGGAAAGAAGAGGTGAAAAAGTTAAAATCAGACCAAAATGGGATTGAAATTTCTCATGGGCTATTACGGTCCCGACCCATATGCGTTAAAATCAGACCAAAATGGGATTGAAATCTGTCAGTGGGGTGACATTCATCTTCTTTGTCTTCGTTAAAATCAGACCAAAATGGGATTGAAATGTGTGGGATGGTGAAACCTTAGCGATGGAGGGTGTGGGTTAAAATCAGACCAAAATGGGATTGAAATCAGGACAACCCCGACCAGGGAACCCCAAACCAAAGAAGTTAAAATCAGACCAAAATGGGATTGAAATGTATGATGGCCCGGATCGTCGGTTCATACCCTCTGGGTTAAAATCAGACCAAAATGGGATTGAAATCGATATTCCCAACGACATTGAGTGCTTCAGAGTCAGGTTAAAATCAGACCAAAATGGGATTGAAATGCAATCGGACAATATCAAGGAGATAAACCTTACCATTACGTTAAAATCAGACCAAAATGGGATTGAAATCATTAGGATTATTATCTCAATGAATACGGTGTCCATGTTAAAATCAGACCAAAATGGGATTGAAATGTGTGGGATGGTGAAACCTTAGCGATGGAGGGTGTGGATGAGTTAAAATCAGACCAAAATGGGATTGAAATTTTTAACTGTCGATGGAATTTTACCTGTAGTCTTGTTAAAATCAGACCAAAATGGGATTGAAATGTACCTCGCCGCAGCGGCGGCAGGTTTCGGTGACTGTGTTAAAATCAGACCAAAATGGGATTGAAATGGGACTCCATTCTATCTCTACCTGACGAGGACCTAGTTAAAATCAGACCAAAATGGGATTGAAATCATCTCCAGCTTCTACTGGCATCAGAGCATGGCTTCTGTTCGTTAAAATCAGACCAAAATGGGATTGAAATACTACGATGCGAATGCCCCGACTACCACTACAGAAGGGGTTAAAATCAGACCAAAATGGGATTGAAATAACTTGTATGATATTTTACATTATCTTGAGTATCTTGGTTAAAATCAGACCAAAATGGGATTGAAATATCACATGCTCAACAATCCTCCTCTCGCGCGTCAAACGCGTTAAAATCAGACCAAAATGGGATTGAAATGCGAAGGAGGTTGCAGCGGAGATACTATCGGAGCTCTGTTAAAATCAGACCAAAATGGGATTGAAATAACAACAGGTGCCTTCTGCCTTCCTTTGACCCCAGGTTAAAATCAGACCAAAATGGGATTGAAATTCGAGGATGTTTTCGAGGACTTCGATTAATGATTCATCGAGTTAAAATCAGACCAAAATGGGATTGAAATCATTATCCCATGAAAGGGCCTCTATGTGGCCATTATGGTTAAAATCAGACCAAAATGGGATTGAAATCAAAAACAGGGCCACCCCACCACAAACCCACCATGCGTTAAAATCAGACCAAAATGGGATTGAAATTTTGTATCACCTCCTGTTCGTTATAGGAATATATAGGTTAAAATCAGACCAAAATGGGATTGAAATTCAATTGTTTATTATATGGCTGGAATAACCTTAACAAGTTAAAATCAGACCAAAATGGGATTGAAATATACTTGTAAACGGATCCACATTACTATTTCCTGGTCATGTTAAAATCAGACCAAAATGGGATTGAAATTCTTCAGCAATCATCGGGTCCCCTCGTATGCGATTAGTTAAAATCAGACCAAAATGGGATTGAAATTATTGTAAATTGTTTTTATAATAAGAGGCTTTATGAGTTAAAATCAGACCAAAATGGGATTGAAATATACTTTAATGGGAGGGGTGTATGATGACTGATGAGTGTTAAAATCAGACCAAAATGGGATTGAAATATACTTACACTTATCACAACAAAAAGTATTATCACAGTTAAAATCAGACCAAAATGGGATTGAAATTCGGCACCTAGGGGATTTTATTGATGAGTATTTACAGTTAAAATCAGACCAAAATGGGATTGAAATTCTTTTCGATCTCTTCCAGATTTCTGACTATCGCTAAGTTAAAATCAGACCAAAATGGGATTGAAATCGTCAACTATCACCCCGAAGATGGCGTCGGGGTCATGTTAAAATCAGACCAAAATGGGATTGAAATTTACGATTGTATGGACGACTTTGTTGAATTCTTCAAGTGTGTTAAAATCAGACCAAAATGGGATTGAAATTCCTTTTCCCCTTCTTTCTCGAAACCCCCTTTCTCAGGTTAAAATCAGACCAAAATGGGATTGAAATTCTTCAGCAATCATCGGGTCCCCTCGTATGCGATTAGTTAAAATCAGACCAAAATGGGATTGAAATTATTGTAAATTGTTTTTATAATAAGAGGCTTTATGAGTTAAAATCAGACCAAAATGGGATTGAAATATACTTTAATGGGAGGGGTGTATGATGACTGATGAGTGTTAAAATCAGACCAAAATGGGATTGAAATTATTTTTTTAAGCCCGTATAACCCGTATTTTCTCAAAAAACGCCGTTAAAATCAGACCAAAATGGGATTGAAATTACTGTGCGTGTTCATGAGTCCCGTAAGAAGTATTATAGTTAAAATCAGACCAAAATGGGATTGAAATTATTTATTGATTCCTCCGCTAATCTCATGCAGTAATGTTAAAATCAGACCAAAATGGGATTGAAATCTCATTTTGTTTCACCTCAAATTTGTATTGTATTGTTAAAATCAGACCAAAATGGGATTGAAATTCAGCAGGAAAAAATTGAGGCCCTGTCCTCAAGGGCCTACGGTTAAAATCAGACCAAAATGGGATTGAAATTGCAGGGGCTTCAGGGTCGCATGGCTCATGCCATGCAGGTTAAAATCAGACCAAAATGGGATTGAAATATTACTGCCGGGTAGGGTTTGAAGTTGCTGTTTTCTATTGTTAAAATCAGACCAAAATGGGATTGAAATTAAAGTGGATGAGAGGTGGTTAGATTGGTGAGTGATAAGACTAAGGAAATACAGGGATGTATATTTTTAATTCTATTCTTTTTGTTTTTGCTTTTCTTCGTTGGGAGCATGATATTTGGAGCATGATAGTTTTAAATAGATTATGATTGAATTGGGCCATTCTCTTAGTCTTGAAACCAGGTTTCATTTAAAATCAGGTCGAAGTGATTGTAATGCTTTATTGTGAATTTTCAAAAAAAGATGCTTTTAAATTAAAAATGTGTATAAATTCATTTAAAAAAATTTAGAGAGGTTAATGGTACTGAACCTGTTCCTCAACGCCACCCTTTGGTTTTATTTTTTCCATGGCCTCAAGGAAGTGTTTCATCGGGACATCCTCCGCGTCCATGTTCTCTCTGAGTGTCAGCATGGCGGCCTCCCTGCAGACGGCTTCAATGTCGGCACCAACGTATCCTTCTGTCTTATCCGCCAGTTTTTCAAGGTTCACGTCATCTGCAAGCGGCATATCCTTGGTGTGCACCTTGAATATGGCGAGCCTTGCCTCCCTGTCTGGATCGTCGACCTTCACGTGTCTGTCGAATCTTCCAGGTCGGAGGAGCGCAGGGTCCAGGATGTCTGGCCTGTTGGTTGCGGCTATCACAGCAACGTCCTGTAGCTCCTCAAGTCCATCGATCTCTGTGAGGAGCTGGTTCACGACACGCTGGGTCACCCCTGAGTCTGCAGTGCTTCCACTTCTCACTGAGGCTATTGAGTCTATCTCATCAAAGAAGATCACGGTTGGCGCTGTCTGACGGGCCTTCCTGAAGACTTCACGAACACCCTTCTCAGATTCGCCCACCCATTTTGAGAGGAGTTCAGGGCCCTTCACGGCTATGAAGTTTGCCTGGCTCTCATTGGCGACTGCCTTGGCGAGGAGTGTCTTACCTGTACCTGGTGATCCATGCAGCAGGATACCCTTTGGCGGTTTTATGCCGAATTTCTTGAACCTGTCGGGGTACTTGAGGGGCCACTCCACAGCCTCCCTGAGTTCCTGTTTGGCGTCCTCCAGTCCACCTATGTCCTCCCATGAGACGTTGGGCACCTGTACAAGGACCTCCCTGAGTGCTGATGGTTGCACCTCTTTCAGGGCTTCCTTGAAGTCTGCCCTTGTGACTATCATCTTCTTGAGGACCTCTTTGGGTATCTCCTCATCGGCCTTTATCTCAGGCAGAACCCTCCTCAGTACTCTCATGGCGGATTCCTTACAGAGTGATTCCAGGTCTGCGCCCACAAAGCCGTGGGTTATCTCTGCAAGTTCATCCAGGTCAACGTCCTCTGCCAGTGGCATACCCCGGGTGTGTATCTGGAGTATCTCCTTTCTTTCCTCCCTGTCAGGGACGCCTATTTCGATTTCACGGTCGAATCTGCCGGGTCTTCTGAGTGCAGGGTCTAGGGCGTCTGGTCTGTTGGTTGCACCTATGACCACAACCTGGCCCCTGCTTTTCAGGCCGTCCATGAGGGTGAGGAGCTGGGCAACTATTCTCCTTTCAACCTCGCCACTCACGTCCTCCCTTTTGGGTGCTATTGCATCTATTTCGTCTATGAATATGATGGATGGTGCGTTTTCCTCTGCTTCCTCGAAGAATTCCCTTAGTCTCTCCTCTGATCCCCCAACGTATTTGCTCATTATTTCGGGACCGTTTATGGCTATGAAGTGGGCGTCGCTTTCGTTGGCGACTGCCTTGGCGAGGAGTGTCTTACCTGTACCTGGTGGTCCATGCATGAGGACACCCTTTGGTGGTGTTATGCCGAGCCTCTCGAAGAGTTCGGGCCTCTTGAGGGGGATCTCTATCATCTCTCTGACCTTTTTGACCTCCTCCTTGAGGCCTCCGATGTCCTCGTATGTAACGTCGACTAGGTTCTTCACGCCCTCCAGTTTGCTGACGTCAACGGGTTTTGACTGCATTTCCACCTGGGTTGTGGGCGTGACTCTCACGACACCCGCGGGGCTTGTTGATACGACTGCGAGTTTTATTTCCCCCAGGGGTGAGAGGTCCATGAAGTCCCTGAAGAACTCATCGAAGAGCCCTCCACCGGATATCTGCTGCCTTATCCCTGATACGATTATGTCCCCCTTGACGAGGACCCTGTTGAGGAATGCTGATCTTATATCTCCACGTATGATCACCTCCTGGTCAACGGGTGCCAGGACGACTTTCTGGGCGTCCTTTACCTCTGCCCTTCTCACTGTCACCTCTTCGCCGATGGATGCCCCTGCATTTTTACGGAGGTATCCGTCTATCCTTATGATTCCGAGGCCTATGTCGGACTGTGATGATATGACGGTTGCAGCGGTCAGTTTTTTACCCTCTATTTCGATTATGTCTCCATCGGAGAGACCCAGTTTTTCCATGCATGCGGGGTCCACACGGGCTATACCTCTACCAACGTCCTGCTGGGCGAGGGCCTCTGCAACCTTTAATTTTATTTCCTTTTCTGCCATACAACCCACCTCTTTTGTGTAATTATTATGATTCTGGTTAAATTTATAATTTAACTGAATATTTTAGTAAACTTAAGTTACTATAATATTGAAGTAAGTCATCATATATAAAGTTTTCGGTATATTTATATAGTAATAGCAGAAGCAATTAATACTTACCCGCTGGTCAACTTTAGCAATCTCTAAGAGGTAGGGGGCGCTGAATTAACAGCACCCTCCATCATACCCGCCGGTCCACTTTAGCAATCTCTAGGAGAGGTGTGGCTGCTATCTTATCCTGGCCCCCATACCCTCAAGGATTTCCCTGACCCTCTCGTAGTCCTCCCGCTTGAATACACGAATCCTGAGGGTTAAACTCACATGACCATCGGGTATCTGCGGGCCACTATAAACATCAACGACCTCTGAGCCAGCAACACCATCAAGAAGCCCTGTAAGGTACTCAATAACATGGGGGGCCACTGTATCTGGAAAAACAGCCGATATATCATAAACACGTGTGGGAAGGTTTTCAGCCTTCCACATCTGAAGTTCATCATCAGATAGAACCCTTATGTTGGAGATCTTGAATCTGAGTAGCCTCTTACCTTCCCTGAGGGTCGCATAATCCGGTGTGACCGACTCAAGCACCCCAACATGCACCTTACCTGAATAGATGTGCCTCAGACCAACTTCCCCTCCAACAGAATCCTTCAGAATTTTAAGTTCCTCATTGAGGGCTTCTATTGCCTTATCAGACCTCCCCAGGGACGCCTCAACATCATCGATGTTCTTGGCTGCAAGGCCCATCCTTGATACGAATTCATCCATCCTGCCATCACTGAGCATCTCATTGAGTTCAGAGGCCGTCCTCAGGAAACTGTCACGCATATCCTGTCCATGGGGGTTGTGGATCTGGATGGAGTATGCCAGGTAGGGGTTCTGGGCCACTATCCTTGCAATGGTGTCTATCATGAGGTTGTAGATGGGGCTTGCAAATTTCCTCGACTCCCTTATATCGACCCCCTCTGCCTCGAGGGTGGATGCTATGCTTATGTAGGCAAAGTGTGTCAGCACCTGAACAACACTCATCATACGGTCATGGGTTGCAGGATCAGTTACTATAACACGGGCCTTATGTTTCTCAAGGAACTCAATGACGGTATCAACCCAGGGATTTTCCTGTGTGGGTGTAAGGACAACTACCTGTCCCTCAAGGGAGGAGACCCTGGGCCCGAACATGGGGTGGGCTGGAAGGTGGTGGGCGCCATCCCCTATGGACTCCTCCATGACCCTGGCGGGTTCCTCCTTTACAGATGTGACGTCCATCAGGAGGCCCCCCTTCCTGACCTGGGGGGCGACCTCCCTTATAACATCTGCGGTTACATCTATCGGCACAGAAACAACCACGACATCTGCACGGGATGCCGCCTGGACGTTGTCACCACAGTATTCCACACCGATCCTTGATGCGGCTTCCATTCCAGCATCATGGTCCCTTCCGGTGATTATGACCCTCAGGCCCTCCTTTTTCAGGAACCTGGCTATCCAGTATCCAAGCCCACGCGTACCCCCTATGATGCTCACAATCATTTCCACCAGCCTACTCCCTGAAGGCCTTAACAGCAATGTAGCCCCCTATACCACCCAGCAGGAGGCTCAGACCCCCAATGATTACAAGACCCGTGGTGAAGGTGAATATGTCAGGTGCGGCAAGACCTGCAATCCTACCGGGCATTTGGGGACCGAATATCATCCCTGATGAGAAACTTATAACCGCAAGGATGAGTGAAGCAGCAGCCCCTCCACCCGCACTTCTCACTTCAGCCCTTGTGAGGTAGGCTGCCAGGAACCCCGTGAAGGTGTAAACAAAGAGGCCGTCAATGAAGAATAGCAGGATGAAGCCCACGATGATGCTCAGAAAAATTGCAGTGCCTGATTCATAGTCACCCATCAGATTACACTCCTCGCCTTTAGCTGACTCTTAATTTATAAAAGCATGCATATATATTATCATTGATCATTCAGCATATAGAATCATCTTCCAATTGATTCCAGGGTGAAGAGATGAGGATAGTACATGAGGATGAGAAAAACGGCGTCATAGAAGTTGTACCAGAAACCCTTGACGACCTCTGGCACCTCTCCCATATAATTGAGGAGGGGGATCTGCTTTCTGCAAGGACAACAAGGAGGATACAGGATACCAGCGGAGAGAAGATAAGAAGCGACAGGGGAGTTAAGAAAACCTTCTATCTGGGTATAAGGGTCGAAACTGTCAGTTTCCACATCTACACAGGAAAACTCAGAGCAACAGGGGTTATAGAGAGAGGCCCTGAGGACCTGGTTCCCCTCGGGTCGCACCATACCCTTGAGGTTAAACTCAACACTCCCCTCAGGATCAAAAAGGATTCCTGGAGCAGATGGACACTTAAGAGGCTTCAGGAGGCGGTGGAGGCATCAAAGCATATCAGGGCAGTGATAGTTGTGATTGAGGATGATGTGGCAGACATTGGGGTCATAAGACAGTATGGTGTGGAATACCAGGGCCCCATCACAGGCCACATCCCGGGTAAGAGGATGCAGCAGAGGGACCGGGGTAAACTGCGACTTGAATTCTATGAGAGTATAGTGGACGCCCTCAAAAAATATGGTGAACTTGAGACAATCATAATTGCAGGCCCTAGCTTCTACAAGTCGGACTTCCATGAATACCTGCTGGAGAAACACCCTGAAATTGGAAGGAAGGCCGTGGTTGAGAATACAGGGACCGGAGGAAGGTCAGGAATATATGAGGTTCTGAAGAAGGGCACCGTGGAGAGGGTTTCATCAGAGAACAGGGTGGCAGCAGAGGTAAGGAATGTGAATGAGGTCCTTGAGAGGCTGGCGAGGGACCCTGAAACCGTGGTCTATGGCAGGGAGAAGGTGCTGGAAGCCATCAATATGGGGGCTGTTGAGAGGCTGCTGGTCCTTGACAGGATTGTAAGCAGGGAGGATATTGAGGGATACCTTGATAGCGTTGAGAGCATGGGGGGTTCCGTGGTTCTCATAAGCAGTGAACACGAGGGCGGCAAACAGCTGGAATCCCTCGGTGGACTTGCGGGGATCTTAAGGTTCAGGATTTCATGATGGGGGTATCAGGTGTTCAGGATTCTCCAGGATAAATGCACCGGTTGCGGGAGATGCAGGATGCTCCAGTGCAGCGAAAAATGTTCAGGGTGTGGGGCCTGCCAGCTGGTATGCCCTGAGGGAGCACTTGTTCCAGGGAGAAGGGATGATACAGAGTACAGGGTGACAGTAAACAGTGAAGATGTCCGGGCCACTGGCACCGTGGGGGATGCCCTTGAGGCCGCAGGTATCCGGGTAAGTGACATCCCCGGCGAGGGAGAATTATTCTCACCATGCGGTACAGGCGGATGCTGGGCCTGCACTGTATCAGCAAATGGCAGGGCGGTGCAGTCCTGTGTAACACCCCTTGAGGAGGGGATGGTCATAGAGACCATACCCGAACCACCACTCAGGTATGTGAGCAATTTCGGCCCCCACACGGCGGGGGGAGTGGGGACACCCTTCAGTGAAAAGGGGGATGGTCCGGTTGAGGTGGTATGCTTCGCCCATGGATGCAACCTGAGGTGTCCCCAGTGCCAGAACAGCCAGGTGGCGTTCACCAGGGGTGACACGTTGCTTGACCCTGAAGAAACCGCAATGATACTGCTTGGTGTTGAATCGATTTACAGAACAGGCACAGTGACGTTCTCAGGGGGTGAATGCACACTTAACAGGTCATGGCTCTCTGGTTCAGTCAGGAGGATAAGGGAACTTGATGGGGGGATCAACATTCACGTGGACACAAATGGCACCGTGCTCACCCCGGGATACATTGATGAACTTGTTGAGGCCGGCATGAACAGGATAGGAATTGACCTCAAGGGCAGGAGGTTGGAGACCTTCATGGGGATAGCAGGGCTCAGTGACCCTGAAAAAGCCAGGGTGTACCTTGAAAACTCCTGGAATGCCTTCAGGTACATATCTGAGGAGCATGATGGGATATTCATGGGCCTGGGGGTCCCCTACAACAGGGCACTCATATCCACCGGGGAGATTGCTGAAATGGCATCTGAGATAGCCTCTGTCAGTCCAGACGTCCAGGTAACCCTCCTTGACTACAGGCCCGAGTTCAGACTTAAAAATATACAGAGGCCCCCGGTTTCTGAAATGCTTGGGGTTCGTGACCTGATGCTTGACGGGGGCCTCAGAAGGGTAATTGTCCAGACATCTGAGGGGTTCATAGGATGATCACAGAGGGAGCGTGAGAACTTGGTTATGTTAATTTATGACTGGACCCTGCTTTTGGTGGCTCTCGCTGTGCTTGTACTGACACCTGCTGCTGCGGCCATCATATCCCTCTTTAAAAATTCAAATCTCTACACTGATGTGAGGGGTGGCACACCCCGAGGTGCCGGTATTGTGCCATGGGCAGCACTCTCGATATTCACACCCCCACCATTTAACGCACCAGTTGCTGTAATGGGGGCTCTGGCCTTTATTGATGACCTTGCTGGAAGAAGGAGGATAATGAACCTTCCCATTGAGTGGGGGCAGCTTTCAAGGGGATTGGGTATACTGGCAGTCACCCTCATCACCTACCCCTTCATGGGGGCCTGGGGACTCCTTGTGGCACTCATGGTACAGCCACTGAACATTGCCGACATGCAGCCTGGTGTGGCCTGCACCGTGACGGTCATCATGTCCCTCCTGGCACTGCCTGCAGCAATCATAACAGGTTCAGGCATTCACCTTACCCTTCTCATCATGGTGGTGGCACTGGCGTACTCACCACTTGATTACATGGGGAGGATAATGATGGGGGAGGTTGGAAACCACAACTTTGCAGTTGCCCTTGGACTCCTATTCTACATTTCAGGGGGACCGTGGCTTCTCCTGGCGCTCTTTTTCCTGACACCCCTTGTAACGGCCATTTTAAGGAGGGATAATCTCTCAGAATTCCTTGAGAAGAGACTTAAAATTGAGAACCCCACCCTCGGGGATCTTTATATGGATGTCATGACAGGTGGAGGTCTCGGGGATCTTTTAAGGAGGATCATACTTGGTAGGAGGGCTTTCAGAATCCGGAACCCCCTTCTGATTTCGCTCGGGTTCAGGAGGCTACTTTTCAACCCCCATGCATCCCGGCTCCCCGAGTCCTGATTCCATCAGGTCATCTTTCTTGACTTTATGATTGAAATTATGAGTGCAAGGGCTATGAGGAAACTCACAGCAAAACCGAAAAGCCCCAGGAAGGGGAACTTCTGGAGTATCAGGGCCTCCTTGGGGATTGCAACCAGTGATGAGCCGATTATAAGGGCCGAGACCAGCATCGCCACTGATATCCTGTTGGTTGATCTTTCAATTCTCCTTGATATCTCATCGAGGTTCCTGTGCTCAAGTTCCATCTTGAGTTTGCCCTCCTCCAGCCGCTGAAGCGCCCTTATCATGCCACGTGGGAGATCGTTCACTATGTGTTCAAGTTCTATTAGGGTGGAGGGGACCTCGTCCAGGTTCCGCAGGGGGTTCAGGCGTTTTCTGATGAGACTGTAGGTCATCTCCCATGCAACTTCAAGTCCATTGAATCTGGGATCCAGGCGCTCACCAAGATCCTCTGCCATGCTCATGACCCTTGCAAGGAGCACGAAGTCCCGGGGGATCCTTATCCTGTGCTTCATTATCATCTCAGGCATTGTGAATTCTGTGAGGATCTCCCCAACCTTCTTAACGTCTGCGCCATAGTAGCGATCAAGGAGGTCTATTATATCATACTTGACCTCTTCAAGGTCTGTATCCTCTGTGAGGATATTCATGTACCTCAGCTGGTTCACTATACCGTTTACATCATAGTTCATGAGTAGAATGAAGAGTTCAGCCAGTTTATCCCGGAATGAACGGTCAAGGTGACCCATCATCCCGAAGTCAAGGAAGCAGAGCACGTTACCCCTCTGGACGAGTATATTGCCTGGGTGGGGGTCGGCGTGGAAGAAGCCGTGTATGAATATCTGCCTGAAGTAGCAACGGGCACCCCGCTCTGCTATTGTCCTTGCATTGAATTTTATGTCTGATTCAAGGATTTCTGTGAGTTTAACCCCCTCAACATACTCCATGGTCAGCACCCTGCTGGTGGAGTATTCCCTGTAGACGTAGGGGGCGTAAACGGTTTCGTCATCAAGGAACATGGCCCGGAATCTCTCAGCGTTGTTGGCTTCCTGGTGATAGTCCAGTTCCTTCCTGATGGCCCTTTCAAACTCCGCCACTATTCCCGGGAGATTATAGTACTCGAGACCTGGGATGCGGTCATTTGCAAGCTTTGCAAGGTACTTCATGAGTATAATATCACTCTTTACGGTTGCGGCTATACCCGGGCGCTGCACCTTAACAGCAACAGCCTCCCCGCTTTTCAAACGCGCCCTGTGGACCTGGCCTATGGATGCCGATGCAATGGGCTCCTCCTGGAATTCGGAAAAGATATCCTCCAGGGGCATTCCAAGTTCAGATTCGATAACCCTCCTGACGTCCCTGAAGGGGAACGGCGGTGCCTCGTCCTGAAGTTTGGCCAGTTCATCTGCTATTTCCCTGCCCACAAGGTCCGCCCTGGTGCTCAGCACCTGGCCCAGCTTGATGAAGGTCGTCCCCAGCTCTTCAAGGACAAGTCTGAGGCGTACGGGGGCCGGTTCATGGATCTCCTCAGGGCTCCTTATGTAGAGTTTGAGGCTTTCAAATAACCTGTTTTTGAGGCCTATGGCCTCAAGTATGTTTCCGAAGTGGTACTTGCCCATTACCCTTACTATCTCCCTGAGGCGCCCCATGTCTGGCCTCTTATTATAGGGGGGTATGTTCATATTAACCACTTATTTAATGTATAATATTTAAACCTATTTTGCAGATATAGAATCTCCAGTTACATTTCATGGGTTTTTCACTGAAATCATGGTGATCATATGAAGGCACTTTTCACTGTAACAGGTCGGGGAATGGGTGGAGACGCAATAACAGCACTAAACATAGCCAGTGCACTTGAGAAGAGAGGATTTGAATGCGAATTTGCACTTGATCACAGCGCCCCCGGGATACTCCTTAAGAAGAGGGGTATCGACTGGCACAGGGTCAGGATACCCCAGGCCGGGGGCCACGCAGCAAGCAGGCTGAAACTACTGAAGGCTGCTTTCAGGACGCTGAGGGCGGTTTACGAGACAGGAAGACTGATAAGGAAGATCAAACCGGATGTGGTTGTTGGTGTGATAGGAGGGGGTGCGGTGGTGGGCTGCCTTGCCGCAAAAATTACCGGAGTGCCTGCTGTGGGTGTTCTCATAACCCCAACCGATGCACGGGTCTGCACCCGCCTTAACAGGAACGTGGCGCTTCCAGAGTCCAACCTATTTGGAAAGGACGTTGAGGGAGTTGAGAGTGTATATTCACCCATCAGCCCGGATATAACACTGGGGGATCCTGAAAGGGCCATTCAAAGGATGCCCCCTGAATTTGACCCTGAGAAACCAACCATTGTTTTCTCCTCAGGTTCATCCCTCTTCAGGATGATGGCTGAGGCCGCGGTTAAAATGGCAGAATCAGATGTCAGTGCAAACATTACGGTTGTGGGTCACCCCCTCAGGGAGGAATACGGGCGGATGCTGGACCGTGATGGGATAATCAACCTAGGCTACATAGACTGGGTCAGTGACCTCTACAGCCTCGCCGACCTTGCGGTGCTCTCTGATGATGGGGTGATGGTCCATGAGGCCATTGCAATGAGGGTGCCTGTGGTGGCACTGAGGGGTGTCAAGTATGGAAGGTACCATAACATGGGTGCTGTCTTCAGAGGTGCCGTGCTGGAGACCGACCTTGATGGTATTGAGGGGGCTATTTTAAGGGCACTTGAGGCTTCAGATGATATGGGGAGGGCCGCTGAGGCCTACAGTGGTGATGTAATAGGGGCTGCAGACAGGATAGCTGAAATTATAGAGGAGGAGGCGGTTAAGTCAGTGTCTTGACTTTGAGGTGTGTTTGGGGATCTCATCTGAGGAGGCGGTTAAGTCAGTGCCTTGAGTTTGAGGTGTGTTTGGGGATCTCATCTGAGGAGGCGGTTAAGTCAGTGTCTTGAGTTTGAGGTGTGTTTGGGGATCTCATCTGAGGAGGCGGTTAAGTCAGTGTCTTGAGTTTGAGGTGTGTTTGGGGATCTCATCTGAGGATGGTTAAGTTAGTACCTTGAGAGGAACCTCATGAGCTTGTATACACCATCCGTTGATGGGTGTGTCTCCACGAAGTCCTCAAATTCATACATTGAAACACCCATTCGCATGAGCAGTGAAAGGTAGGGCATTATCAACCTGGCACCCGGTGCAACAGAGTACACTGCAGTTGCAGTGCCATCATCCTGGATTCTAACCTTGTTTAACCCTGTTTTCCCCTCAAGAACACTCCAGAATGAACCAGGACCTGCAAGGCCCGGTATAACAGCCTCCCTACCCTCTGGATCCCCAGTTTCAATGAAGCCAACATCGTATCCCAGTGATATTGCGTAGGGAAGGTACCGGTAGTCAATTCGCCTTTCAACACCCGCTGCATTGAGCCCGGCCACCACACCTTCCATCCTTGCAACGGGCGTTGTCCCGTGACCACCTGTAACGTCACCTGCCGCGTAGACGTGTTCTCTTGAGGTTTCCATGCGCTCATTAACCTTAACTGCACCGTTTTCTCTGAGTTCAACGAACCCATCTAGGAACTCTGAGTTTGGCCTCTGACCTGTTGCAAGGAGGGTGAGGCCCTCAATGCGCCCGGCCGATGTTTCGGCACCATCCTCATCTATTGTGGTTGTGGATGTATTCTCAAGGATTCTGACGTCTTTCAGAAGTTTACTCATAACGTAATCCCTGATGAGGGGGTCAAGTTTGCCAAGGAACTCGCTTCTTGATACCACGGTCACATCTGATCCAAGGGAGGAGAATATACCTGCAAATTCAGCTGCAATTACACCCCCGCCTATTATCACGAGTTTTTCCGGGATTCTCTCAAGATCCAGCACGTTCCTGTAGGTTATGGCTTTTTCAGCACCCTCAATGGGGGGGATGCTGGGCCTGGCCCCTGTTGCTATTATGAGCCTGTCATAGGGGAGTTCATCATCCCCTGCGATTACTCTATCCTCTGAGACCTCTGCGTCGGCGTATATTATCTCAACACCAGCATCAAGTGTCTCCCTTTCTGTAACATGCCTTATCCTGCTGAGTGTTTTCCTAACACCAGCCGCTATTCTCCTGTAGTCTGCAGAGTATTCAAGGTCAACGACACCTAGATCCCTGAGCTTGTGGGCTTCATCCAGGAATCTTGCAACGTCGTTCAGACCACACACAACCATACATCCCTCATTAAGGCATGTTCCCCCAATGAATTTCCTTTCAAGGATTGTAACGTCGTTTTCAAGGGCTGCAAGTTCCATGGCTGCGGCCCTTCCTGCGGGACCTCCCCCTATCACAACACACTTCATAGGACGCACCTGTATTAATTCTGAATGGTTATTTCCCACAAATCTTTATATGTCACAAATCTTTATCTAATTACTGACAGTGTAATTTTTTGACTTTGATCCTATTAATTTGGAGAGGGTTATTGAATGTGTATTGCAGCACCTGCTCAGATTATTGAAATTGACAGTGAGGCTAATGTTGCCACCGTGGACTTTGGTGGTGTGAGGCAACAGGTGAAACTTGATCTTGTGGATGACGTTGAGGAGGGCAAGTATGTGCTTGTTCACTCAGGCTACGCCATTGAGGTCATGTCTGATGAGGCGGCCAGGGAGTCCCTGGAGGCCTGGGATGAACTCCTGAAGGCCCTTGAAGAGGAGGATAACCTGGAGATTTAAAGTTCCAGGATTCCATTTAATTTTAAAGGTTCTGGTATATTTTTTGCTGTTTTGGTTACTGAAGTCCTTAGTATATTGACACCCTTTTAACACCATCTATTTTCAGGAATTCCCTGAGTAGACTGCCGGGGATTGGTTTTTCTGTTATTATGGTAAGTTTCGGATTTTCATCCAGTTCAGGGTCCCCTGCATGGGCCTGCCTTATTGTTATACCACTACTGGATATCAGCTCTGCAGCAGCGGCAAGTATCCCGGGGTTACGGGCCTCTGCCTCTATCTCCACCACACCAAAGTCAAGTTCGGCTGCAGCGTCCCTCAGGAGTGCCCCTGCCGGTCTGAGGTTCTGGAATATTCCCCTGAGTTTTTCGTCCTCCAGGATGGTTTCTGCTGTTGCCCTGACTGTTCTTCTGTCAACACCTATGGCCCTTGCAAGGGCAACATCATTTATTTCAACGTCATCACAGTAGACCTTTCCATCAGGGTCTATTCTGAGTCCCAGCTCTATGATCTTCCTTGCAACATCCATTCTCGACGGGTATCTTTCGAATCTGTGTTTTATCTGATTCCACATAACCACACCACATCAATGTACATTATTATACAGGCAAGATTTAAATAGTACTTTCATGTATAAGTACTTTGTGGATTAATTAAGGTGATAGGAATGCATGGGAGTGAATGTTTTTGGCATTATAAACCTGGAAAAACCCAGAAAAGAAAAACTGGAATTCAGAGAACCCTTTGAAGTATTCAAAAGTATCTATTCTGAATATGAGTCTTCATTCCTTCTGGAGTCCATGGAAAGTGACACTGGACTTGCAAGGTACTCCTTCATTGGATTTGAACCTGAGATGATAATAAGGGCCCGTGAAGGGGCCATTGAGATTGATGATGGTGATTCCAGGGAGGAGTTTGATTCTAAAAACCCATTCGAGGACCTCAGGGGATTCCTGAAGATGGAAAAAAACTCCGGAGGATTCTGCGGGGGACTCGTGGGTTACATATCCTATCAGGCCGCAAGATTCTTTGACACCATCAGGCTCAGTGAAGGTGATTTCCCTGATTTTGAATTTGGACTCTTCCTTGATGGTATCATGTTCAACCACCTGACAGGGGAATGCAGCTACATCAGCCGTCACGGCAACAGACTACCTGATATATCCCCCCTCCTTGGGGATGAGGTCCCCACAGGGACCCTGGGATACAGGAGGGAAAGAACACTCCTCTCAAAGAGGAGGTACATGGACATGGTCCTTGAGGCCAAGGAGAGGATAAGGGAGGGTGAAATATTTCAGGCAGTGCTTTCCAATGCCACAGATTACAGGCTGAGGGGAGACAGGCTCGCATTCTATGAATCCCTCAGGAGGATCAACCCCTCACCATACATGTACCACCTTAAACTGGGTGAAAGGGAGATAACCGGCTCAAGCCCCGAGATGCTTGTCAGGGTTGAGGATAGAAGGATTGAAACCTTCCCCATTGCAGGAACACGTCCTCGAGGAAGGACAGAAGAGGAGGACAGGGCGATAGCCTCTGATCTTTTATCTGATGAGAAGGAACTTGCAGAGCACCTCATGCTGGTTGACCTGGCCAGGAACGATATAGGACGGGTCTCGGAGTTCGGATCGGTGGAGGTGCCTGAATACATGACCATAAAGAGGTTCTCCCATGTGCAGCACATACTCTCCCATGTAACAGGTAAACTGAGGGATGGGATGGATGCAGTTGATGCACTGGGGGCTGTTTTTCCTGCAGGCACCGTGAGCGGAGCACCAAAGATAAGGGCAATGGAGATAATAGAGTCCCTTGAAGGTGTTCCAAGAAATGCCTATGCAGGCGCACTCGGCTACCTCTCACTCAATGGAAACGCGGACTTCGCAATAACCATAAGGTCAATGGTATGCAATGGAAAAACAGGGAGAATCCAGGCAGGAGCAGGGATAGTGCATGACTCCATCCCGGAGATGGAATATCTGGAGTGCCAGAATAAGGCGAGGGCCCTTCTAAAGTCAATGGAGATGGCAGGTGAATCTGGGATGGGTGCTCTGCCCTACAATGGAGATGGAAGGTGAAGAAGTTGATCCTGATAATCGATAACTATGACTCATTCACCCACAACCTCTACCAGATGGCAGGGGAGATCCTGATGGAAATGGATTCTGCAGATATCCTCGTTGTGAGAAACGATGAGGTGGGCATTGATGATGTTAGGGCCCTTGACCCTGAGAGGATAATAATCTCCCCGGGTCCAGGCAACCCCATTAAGAGGGAAGATTTCGGCATATGTGGTGATGTGATAGGTGAATTCACTGATAGACCCATACTGGGGGTCTGCCTCGGGCACCAGGGGATATTCCATTACTTTGGTGGTGTTGTTGGTTACGGGGAACCTGTTCATGGAAAGATCAGCGAGGTCTTCCATGACGGATCAGAACTCTTCAGGGGAGTTCCAAATCCCTTCAGGGCCACAAGGTACCATTCACTGAGATGTGAATGCAGTGGGGTGCCTGAGGACATCCTGGTATCTGCATCTGCACCTGACGGCACCATAATGGCCATAAGACACCGGAAGTATCCAGTCTACGGGTTACAGTTCCACCCGGAATCAGCGGGAACCCCCCATGGGAGGGACATACTTGAAAATTTCCTCAGGATGTGATCAGATGTCCATACTCCAGGAGATAATAAGGTCAAGAAAACTTGAGATCAAAAATTTATCCAGAAAAAAGCCCCTTGAGGAGCTCAGGGATGAATTAACATCCCTGGACGAACCATTGAGTTTCACTGATGCCCTCACAGGAAACAGGGTATCACTCATATGTGAATATAAAAGGGCATCCCCCTCCTCAGGAAGAACCTATGGGAGAGGCCTCCATGAGATGATGGAGGTGTACAGGGAGGGCGCAGACGCTGTTTCTGTTATCACAGAGAACAGATACTTTCAGGGTTCCATCGAGTTCCTCAGGGAGGCTTCAGAATATGAGATACCCCTCCTCATGAAGGACTTCGTGGTGGACGAGTACCAAATATACCAGGCAAGGGCATCAGGGGCATCATCGGTTCTCCTCATAACCGGGGTTTGCCCTGACCTTGAATCAGGAATTGAAACCTGCAGGGAACTCTCAATGGAGCCCCTGGTGGAGTGTCACAGTGCAATCGACATATACAGGGCCATAGAGGCCGGGGCAGAGATCATAGGAGTTAACAACAGGAACCTGGAAACACTCGAGGTTGATCTTGAGCGCACAAGGGCCCTGGCCCCCCTGGTACCCGATGAGCTGCTCCTGGTATCCGAAAGCGGTGTTATGGGGCCTGAGGATGCTGAGATCCTTGCAGGCTGCGGGGCAGACGCACTGCTCATAGGAACCTCCCTCATGCTGTCCAGTGATCCACGGGAACTCCTTGATGAGATAATAGCAGCCGTTAAATCCTGCAGACCTGGCAGAAAGAGGTACTCAGGGGATGAATTCTTTGAACAGTTCGCATGAGCAATCTCTGGGGACAGGGATGAGTCAGATGAAGATCAAGATCTGTGGGCTCACAAGGGAGGAGGACGTTGTCCTCGCGGATTCACTTGGGGCCGATTTACTGGGATTCATACATGCACGCAGGTCACCAAGGCACCTTGAACTGGGGGATGTGGCGGAACTATCATCCATCATACCAGATGAAAAGGCGGTTCTTGTCATTGAGACATCAGAAACCGCGAAGATAATGGAGGCCATAGATAAAACAGGTATAGAAAGGATACAGCTTCACTCTGCAAGTCCTGAAACAGCGGGAAAAATCCATGAGTCCCTCCATGCGGAGGGATACAGTCTGGAGCTGACCCTCGCCGTCCCCCCTCTTTCTTCCCACATCTGCGGGCATGAATTTCAGGGAATATCAGGTCTGATCCTTGACTCGGCTTCAGGCGGAAGAACAGGGGGCACAGGGAAGATAATACCCCCCTCAGATGCCCTTGAGTTACTGGCCCTTATAAGGGGAATGGATCCCTCCCTGAGGGTTACACTTGCAGGGGGCCTTACACTGGAATTTGTCAGGAAAAACAGGGAATATGTATCGAAATTCGACTGCCTGGACTTCAACTCAGGGATTGAGACTGGGCCGGGTGTAAAGGACCATGAGATGATGGCTGAACTCATGAATTACATTGAGGGACTCCCCACCAGAAAAGGGGCAATTGAAGAAATATAGGTGTTTATCATGATAATGGATGGTAAATTCGGTAAATATGGGGGAATATTCGTGCCAGAACTCCTCATACCTGCACTTGAGGAGCTTGAGGCGGCATTCCTCCACTACAGTAAGGATAGGAGGTTCAATGAGGACCTGGAACACTACCTGAGGGAATACGCAGGAAGACCAACAGGTTTGTACCACGCCAGGAACCTCTCAGAGAAACTTGGATGCAGGGTCTACCTCAAGAGGGAGGATATGCTGCATACAGGGGCCCATAAAATAAACAATACAATAGGCCAGGCACTCCTTGCAGGGTATATGGGTAAGAGGAGGCTGATAGCAGAGACAGGGGCAGGGCAGCATGGAATAGCAACTGCAGCAGCAGGCGCCCTCTTTGGGATGGATGTTGATGTCTACATGGGAACCGAGGATGTTGAGAGACAGAAACTAAACGTCTTCAGGATGGAAATTTCAGGTGCAAGGGTCATACCTGTTGATTCAGGTTCAAGGACACTTAAGGACGCCATAAACCAGGCCATGAGGGACTGGATAAGCAGCGTGGAGGACACCCACTATCTGATAGGATCCACCATGGGGCCCCACCCATACCCCACCATGGTGAAGCACTTCCAGAGCGTCATAGGAAGGGAGGCCAGAGAACAGATACTTGAAATTGAGGGTGAACTTCCTGACACCATAATAGCCTGTGTTGGTGGCGGTAGCAACGCCATAGGTATATTCTCAGCCTTCCTGGACGATGATGTTGAACTGATAGGTGCAGAGGGAGGGGGTGAAGGTATAGAGTCAGGAAACCATGGGGCAACCCTATCGGCTGGTTCAGAGGGTGTACTGCACGGTTCACTTTCATATGTACTCCAGGATGACGATGGACAGATAAATGAGGCCCATTCGGTTTCGGCGGGCCTTGACTATCCCGGGGTTGGCCCGGAGCACGCATACCTCATGGAGACCGGAAGGGCAATGTATGAGCCCATAACCGACGCCGAGGCCCTCAGGGGCTTCAAACTCCTATCAAGATGTGAGGGTATAATGCCGGCGCTTGAAAGTGCCCATGCCATAGCATGCCTTGAAAAATACGCCTCAAAACCTGAAAACAGGGGAAAGACTGTTATAGTTAACCTTTCAGGAAGGGGAGACAAGGACATGTTCCTTGCAGCAGGCCTTCTGGGGGTGGATGTATGAATTACGCCAGAGTAACTCAGAACGATATGTTTGGGGCTGTTCGGGGGGTGGCTGTGTGAATTACGCTGAAATGTTCAGCAGGGTTGAGGGATGCGCCTTTGTTCCATTTGTGGTTGCAGGGGATCCTGACATGGAGACCTCAGTTGAAATCATAAGAACACTTGTGGATGCCGGTGCAGATGCCCTTGAAATAGGTTTCCCATTCTCTGACCCCATAGCAGACGGCACAAGTGTACAGGAGGCTGATCTGAGGGCTTTAAATTCCGGGATGACCACCGATGACTGTTTCAGGCTGATAGAGAGGATAAGGGAATTCACCTCAGTACCGGTGGGTCTTCTTGTATACTACAACCTGATATACCGCATGGGTGCTGATGAATTCTACAGGAGGGCCGCCGAGGCTGGTGTTACAGGTATCCTTGCCGCGGACCTTCCCCCGGAGGAGGCCGGCGATGCCCTCAGGGCGGCTGAAAGATATGGAATTGATCAGATATTCATAGTTGCACCCACAACAGACAATCAGCGCCTCAAAATGATCTCAGAGGTTTCATCAGGGTTCCACTACCTTGTATCGGTTATGGGTGTCACCGGTGCAAGGTCCAGGGTTGAGGAGAGCACACTTGAACTCATAGAGAGGGTTAAGGGGGCAGGAAGCCTTCCTGTGATGGTCGGCTTTGGTGTTTCACAGCCAGAACATGTGAGAATGCTTGCTGACGCAGGTGCCGATGGTGTTATAGTTGGAAGTGCAATCATAGACCTGATATCCAAAAATCTTGATGACAGGGAAAGGATGCTTCAGGAGATATACGAAATGGTCAGAAAAATGAAGACCGCTGCAGGGGGGTCCAGATGAGGTTTGAGGGGATAATGAATGATATAATGGACTTCAGGAACCTCAGTGAGGATGAGGCCCACGATTTAATGGAGATGATAATGGATGGTGAAATGGGGGATGTGCAGATCGCCGCATTACTCACAGCCCTTGCAATGAAGGGGGAGACCGTGGATGAGATCACAGGGTTTGCAAGGGCAATGAGGGAGAGGGCAGTGAAGGTTAAAATCCCTGAATCCATGAGGGTCGTTGATGCATGTGGAACAGGGGGTGACAGGTTCAAATCATACAATGTGAGCACCGCAGCAGCAATAATAGCCGCCGCAGCCGGTGTTAAGGTTGCAAAACACGGCAACAGGGCGGTTACAGGTTCATGCGGCGGTGCAGATATACTTGAGGCCGCGGGTGTCAACATAGAGCTGGGACCTGAAGCTGCATGCAGGTCTCTTGAAACTCTGGGAATAGCCTTCATGTTTGCACCACTCTTTCACAGGGCAACCGCCAGGGTGGCACCCGTAAGGAGGGAACTTGGCTTTAAGACGGTATTCAACATACTGGGGCCCCTAACATCCCCTGCATCAGCAGAGGTACAGCTCCTGGGGGTATTTGATCCCTACCTTGTTGGTCCAGTTGCAGAGGTCCTCAGAAACCTTGGTGTTAAAAGGGCTATGGTTGTCCATGGCTTTGATGGTAACATGAACCCTGCGATGGATGAGATATCCACGGTGGGCCCAACACTTGTGGGTTTCCTTGAGGATGATGAGATAGGGATTAAGAGGCTCATGCCACCGGATTTCGGTGTTGATGTTGGGCAGCTACAGCACCTGAAGGCGGCATCAACTGTTGATGGAAACCTCAGAATGTTCATGGATGTCCTCGCTGGACTTGATGATACTCCTGGGAGGAAATCGCGCCTGGATATCGCCCTTGCAAATGCAGGTGCACTGATATACCTTGCTGAAATGGAGGATACACTTGAAGGTGGAACAGAAGCTGCAAGAGAAACAGTTGAATCTGGAGCTGCACTCCGTTTAATGGAAGATTTCGCATCCTTCACTCAGAACCTGTAAAAGTGAATGGGCCCGCTGGGATTCGAACCCAGGGCCTCACGGTTATCAGCCGTGCGCTCTAACCACCTGAGCCACGGGCCCATGAAGCATTTAAGAATCAGTGGGGTGATTCCAACTTTTGGAATTCATCATATATATGCTTTTCTGTCCGGGAATCCAGCAGTTTTTTCAGCATCAACCCCGTAAAATCCCGAGGTCCTCTGCTGCTTTGATGATCTCAGTGATTTCAGATGCGGTCCTTTCAGGGGTCCTGTTTTCAACCACACTGACAATGGATCCCATGAGGGCTGCGCATACGAACATTGCTGTTCGTAGTAACTCCATGTGCTCCCTCAGGGTTGAGGGATTATCATGCATTCTCCTTTTGGAGTCAGCAATCCTCCTTTTAATTATATCCTGGGGATCCGCTTCGAGGATTATGATGAGATCAGGGGTTATGAACTCCACCGGAAGTGAAACAAGGTAACCGATGGGTGACCTGTCAAGTCCGTGGAGATCCAGGAGCACCCCCTTCATTTCAGATACTCTGTGGGCGGCTTCACGCCAGATATTGTGCTGCTGATCCATGGGGAGGCTGAAAAGTTCCTCCAGTGTACCTGCAAGGCCTCTCTCCCCTGCAACTTCAAGCATCAGTTCCCCATAATTGATGAAGACATGATCCAGGTTTTCAGAGAGAATCCTGCATATGGTGGTCTTTCCTACACCTGGCACGCCCACAATGGCAATGGTTTTTGGAAAACCCGGCATGAGACTGATATCATTTATTTACCATTTCACTTATGGCATCTGCCATCATATGGCCTTCCACTGTGATCTCGGCCCGGTCGATGCCCTCAACCTCTTCGGCAACAGTTCTTGCGTCCATTGCCATCCTGGCGGCGCTCATGCATCCGGGGTTTGTGGGCCGGATCGTTATCTTTGCAATGGTTTCACCCTTCTCCTCGATTTCGATGTTTTCAACAAGACCCATCTCCACTATGCTTATACCCATGTGTGGGTCTGCAACCTTTTTGAGAGCTTCCTTAACCTTTTCCAAGAGTTCTTCTGACATTATTATTACCTCAGCTGGTATTTTGATAATCACTGTTGTGATTCTCTATTTTTAAGTTAACCCTATTTAAACATGTCCATTATCAGCCGCCCTGAAAAAGAATTTTAAGCCATCATATAATGAAATAAGGGTTATTTTAAACTTTTTCTGCGCCTTAACCTAACAGCAACACCACGCTCTGCCTTTACCATCTCCTCGCCACATAAAACAGCCCTTCCAACACCCACAACATCCCCCTCACGGACTATTACAACCTCATCGTTGGGTATTATTTCCCTGTCGGCGTCCACTACGCCAGGTGCAAATAGGGTGTTGCTCTCCAGCCTGAAATCTATCTCAACCCATTTCACTCCTAGACTGTAAATGGATGCCGCACCCTCAAAGGATGGTGAGATGAGCCCCCGGTCCATCATAAGGGTGCCTATCTCTGAACCATCCTTTGTGAGGATCCTTCTGTGGTATCTCCCCCTCACCCTGCAGTCATCGGGGATGATAACATCTGCACCCTCTCCGAACTGGTATACTGCCACCGAGCGCAGCATATGGAGCATCCTTTTCCGTGCCCCTATCTTTTCATAGCCTTCAAGTTCCCTTCCAAGCCTATGAATGGCCTCTGGAGAGGTGGGTCTTGAGTTGGTGGCTGTGGGGGTGAAGGAGTCAAGGTACTCCTCGCAGACCTCAAGGTACCCCCCATCGACATGGGCTATAACATCAAGGTCACCCACGTAATCTCTTAGGAGTTCTCCTGAAAGTTTTTTCTCCTCATGGGACCATTCCCCAGTGGTTGAAACATCATATGATGATATTGGATGTGTATTCTCCATCTCCCGGGGGCATATGCCGAAGGGTGATGTGAGTATGAGTTCCTGGAATCCCCTGGTGACCCTCATGAATTTCCTGTGGGACCTTGAGGTCGAGTAGGGCTTCTTCATGCTGCATGGGAGCACCACCACAACCTCCCCGAGGGGCTTCATCAGTTTCATCCTATCCCGCCACCTCACAGCCTCGGGGCGGTGGAGTGATTCTTCAATTGAACATATAACCTTCATCCTATCAGTTATGATTTTATCATGACTCCTTACTGTGGGTTATAGACCATTCAACCATCTGAGACCTGTGAGTTCTGCCACATCCTTTTTAAGGGCTACAAGGTCCTCGTGATTCAGTTTTTTAATATCATCCTTTCCGGTTATCCTTGCAAAATCAGCTATTTCGGCTGTTGAAACCATTATATAGTTTTCAAGCCGTTCAGCAGCCTTCTTGGTGTCCAGGTGCTTCACAAGGGCAGGGTCATGGGTGGTTATACCAGTTGGACACATGCCTGTGTGGCATAGCCTGTGCTGCTGGCAGTTCATGGCAATAAGGGCCGCGGTACCTATGTAAACTGCATCTGCACCCAGGGCAAGGCATTTGGCCATATCAGCCCCTGTCCTGAGGCCTCCCCCTGCAATCAGGGATACTCTACCCTCAAGGCCCTCGTTGACCATAACCTTGGCGGCCCTGGGTATGGCAGCAATGAGTGGTATGCCTGTGCTGTCCCTTATATGCGGGTTAACAGCCCCTGTACCCCCTCCAAATCCATCGAGAGCTATGAAGTCGACACCAGCATCAAGGAGGGCTTTCACATCGTCCTCAACGTTTCCACATCCGATTTTGGCACCAACAGGAGAACCTCCAGAGAGTTCCCTTAGGTATGATACCTTCTCTCTGAGTTCCTCCTGGTTTCTGATGTCAGGGTGATGTGCGGGAGAATATGAGCCCTCACCCTCTTTAAGCCCACGAACCCTTGCCACATCATCTGTGATTTTTTCAGGGGGCAGATAACTTCCTTTACCGGGGTATGCCCCCTGACCGAATCTTATCTCTATGGCGGCGGCCCTCTGAAGTATATCCTCTGTGACTCCGAATCTACCTGTTGAATACTGGACTATGAGGTAATCTCCAGCCTTCTCCATTTCATATTCAAGGACGCCCCCCTCACCTGAATTGAAGCCTATCCCCAGTTTTGCTGCAGCGGATGCAATGGCCATCCTTGTATTTTTTGAGACTGCACCATAGCTCATACCGCTTATCATTATGGGGGAGCTCAGTTTCAGGGGTTTGTCTGCCATCTCCCCTATGGTAACACCTGTTTTCACAGGATCCTCTGCGTTTAGTGGTATGGCTGACACCTGTGCCGGTACAAAGTGTATGTCATCAAGTCCAAGCGGCAGCCTCTTTTGAGATCCCATTGACTCCAGGGGCGCTTCACCTGTTCCTGCAGCCTCCTTGATATGGATTATGTTCAGGTAGTCCCTGTGACTTTCGGAGCGACCTTCCCTCCTCATACGGATGCCATTCAGTGATTCCATGTTACAGAAATAGAGTTCCCTGAGGCCATATTTCTGATAAACAGGGCATGATGCGCAGAGACATCCTCTTTCATTAACCTCGTATCTGCTGCTCCCGGTGGCACAGAAGAGCATCTCATCATCCCCGTGACCGGGATAACTCGGGCAATCCGGGCATAAACATTCCCTGTTCTGTTCCTTCATAACAACCCCTGCTGCAGTTGGCTCTTAATAAGTTATAACGTCTTTCTGTAATTAATATTGATGGTCTGGCAAACACGTGTGGATGGGGATGTGCGGCCCGCTGCTCTAGGCCCCTACTATCTTGACATCTCCATGAGTTCTTCATGAAGTTTTCTGAGGCGATCTATTGATGGATGATTCTTTCCAAGACGATCAGACCATTTTTTAATCACAAAATCAATATCAACCTCATCTGAACCATTTATGAGGTTATCTGCGTGGGCCACAATCTTCTCTTCAAGGGTCTCTGGCATGTAGTTTCCAGGCGGAAGTCCCAGGGCATCAGCCTCGTCATCAGGTATCCCTGCACCAACATGCCTCTCAACTATCCTGATAACCTCCACAGGGTAACTGAGTTCCCGGAGGATACGGGCCCCCTCAACTGCATGATCAACTCCACTGGTCCTGCAGCGGCCTATATCATGAAGAAGGGCACCCTCTTCAACAAGTTCTCTGTTAACAGGGAGGTTTTCTGCCAGTTCAAGGGCCTTTTTTCTGACGGCCAGTGAGTGGTCCACCACCCATTCGGGACATCCAGCACTTTTAAGTAGATGGATGCTCAAGACAACACCCTTTTAATCAAAATTCGTGAGTTCTAGGAATTCAGAGTATGGGTGTGGGCAGTATCAAAACCGTTGTTTTCGTAGAGGCTCAACTCATCCTTCAGCTGCTGTATTATTTCAGAGTTGTCCATGAATTCCATTTCAGAGCCGCATTCAGGGCATGTGAAGTTCTCTTCAGCAGCCTCATCGAAGGTGAAGCGGTAATGGCCGTTTACACATACAAAGAACATGTTGTTCTCCTCAAAGTCCAGGGCTTCCCTGAGTTTTTTAACTATTTCTCCGTGCTTCCTCTTTATCATCTCTGTAACCTTTTCTGGTTCAAATTTCCATGTGTAGGTGTACCACTGTGTTTCAGGGTCCTTGCTTCTCTTGTAGCTTGCCACCCCTGCATCATAGAGTTTGTAGAGTATCCTCCGGACTATGTTTAGTTTAAGCTGGGTTTTTTCTGAAATCTCCTCATCTGTTACCTTACCCTTCATGAGGCACTCCAGAACTGGCACTGCCTCCTCCTCTTCCTCCTCAGTGATAATCTCATGGATCAACTCTTGTAGCATCTGATCATCAATCAATTGAAATCCTCCAGCTTTGAGAAATAACTGCATACAGGGTATGCTGAATCAATCAAATTTTTTGAGTGCACTCCAATTTATGTGCCTAATCTTATTTAAAATTTTATAAAATCATGAGCCCCTCACTTCAGCGGGAGTCTAACAATAACCGCCGGCACATGTTCCAGTGAGGACAGCATTTCAACTGTAACTGTTTCGGGTTCACTTTTAAGTTCACTGGCCATATCATACACGGTTTTTCTGCTGCTGTGTCTTTCATGGTACTCCTCGGCGACGGATGCCACCTCAAGGAGCACCTCAGTGGCAGTGTGCCTTGATGATGCAAGGGGGGTTGGCCATCTTTTCCTGGAAAACCTACCTGCAATGTAACCCAGAAACCCGGTATCTGAGATTATACCCGGTGCAGCTGTGGGAAGTGATGTGAAATACTTCCCAAGGATTCGGTAGGTCGCGTCGGTGTCAATAACAACCACGGTGACATCGACACCGAATTTACTCAGAATCGCCTCTGCAATGGATTTTGCAGCACCCACAGGGTTTTCAGGAAGAAGTGAAACATATGTGCCGGGGACGTTGCTCAAATCAATTCCGGCCTCTGAGGCCGGTTTGAGGGCATGTTTCAGGCCGTAATACCTGAGCACAACCTCCTTATGGTTTCTTGCCTCAGGTGGGAGCTTTCTGAGGTTTCTCAGGGTTCTTTCCTTTATTCCAAAAATGGGCCCGAGTATATGGCCCCAGATGTACTTTGACCAGAGGTCTGCAAGAATGATGGCGGTCCTGGAGGCTTCAAATTCTGATTCATCAACAAGGTTTCCCTGGGCAACCGAGATTGGGGTTTCAGAGACCACAAGGAAGTCCCCATCGATGACCAGTTCACCCGCCATCTCCACAATTTTCGATAAACCCTCACCAGGCTTTATGTAGTCTGTCCTCACAGGTAGCGTGGTGTATCCATCTCTGGGCATGTTCTGTCCTCAAAGGCATGCTCCTGTCAGTTAACCATTCAGAAATTGATGGGCAGGTTCATCTGGCCCTCACAGGCGGGGCCCAGACCTTGAGGTCTATGCCCTCTATGATGGCCCTCCTGCCTTCAAGCTGTACCACGACCCCTGAGTGGACCTTCTGCATCATGCAGTGGGCCGGGAGGAATCTCACGGTGTCACCGATGTTGGGGAGTTCTCCATCGATCATGCCCTCGAAGCCCCCCACCAGGCAGACCCCGATGTCCCTGAACTCGAAGTCCTCTCTGCCAAGGCGGTGACATGGCCCAACGATGTGGACAGTTATGAGTCCGTTGTTTTCGTCCAGTATTTCTGCAAAGTGGGTTATGGGGCACCCCAGGGGCCTGTAACGGATTATATCTCCCTTTTTGAGTTCAGCCCTTGAAAATGGAAAGAGTACCTCCCTGCATGAACCCTCATCGGGTAGGGGCTTCAGTATGAAATCTGCCTCGTAACCGTCAAGGACACCCACAACCTTCTTCTCCTCCGGTAGAAGGTCCTCCTCCTTGAGGATCTCCTGGAGCTTCTGAAGGTTTTCTGTAAAAAGCTCCTGGTACATGAAGTGGCATCTGTCGATCTCTGTCCGCCCCTTGAGGAGTGCGGAGGCATATTCGTCGCACCTTGCATAGCCGCAGATACCGCAGTTGTATCCGGGAAGAAGTTCTGTAACCCTTTCTCTGAGTGATCTGTCTCCTGGCATCTGAAAGACCCTCTTTTCATTCTCCCTCATAGGTCTGGAAGCCGTCTATTCTTCTGAGTATTCCCCTGTGGTGCTTCTTATTGACCCTTGTCTCACCCACACAGAGGGTGCAGACTGCAAGGGGTGCTGAGTGACGGAGTTCCTCGTTTTCAAGGGAAACCTCTCTGCTCTCTATCATTTCCTCTGCAAGTTCCATGCATCCCTGTCCGCTGAGACCATTTGCCTCTATTATCTTTGCCGATGGGTTAACCTCAAGTATACGCTCCCTGAATATTTCCCTCTCTGCCTGGGATATCATATCCCCCTTGGTAACAACAGCAATGTCTGCGGTTGAAAGGAAGGGCCCAACCTTCAGGGGGGTGTTGGGGCCGCTTGTAGCGTCTATAACGCAGACACCCAGGCAGTTCTTTGTGTAGGGTGCGCACCTGTGACACAACCCTGCTGTTTCAATGATGAGGAAGTCTGATTCATTCTTCTCGGCCCATTTTATCATGTCATCTATGTTGTAGATGGCGTAGTGGTCCGGGCACATATCCATTGAGAGGCCCACAAGGGTGGGCGCACCTATCTTCTCAAACTTCTTGTCGTCATCGGTGTATAGGCAGTCTATTTTAACCACCGATGAATTGAATCCCCTCGCCTTGAGGCTCTTCAGTGTGTGCATGAGGACTGCTGTTTTTCCGGATCCTGGTGTTCCAGCAACTATTACCATTCTCATATCCTTTCCCTTCTGTAACTGGTGCAGCTTTCAGCTTTCTTTTATTATCTCTGTGAGGTCTATGCTCTCAACCAGCTCTCCCCTCCTCACCTTCTCACGGAGGCTGAGCATGAGTTCATCTATCTTGTTGAGTTCACGGGATATCTTCTTCTCCTGGGGTGTTGTTGTAACTATCTTCTGCATGCCACCATGCTTCATCACTATCCTCTTGTCGGTCATGAGTGCAAGCACGGGGTCGTGGGTTACAACCAGAACGATTTTACCGTGTCCTGCCAGCACCTTGAGCGCATCGTGTTTCCTTATACCGGCGTTTTCAATTTCATCTATGAGCACTATGGGAGAGTCACTTATTATGGCCACATCCGCAACCATGAGGGCTCTTGACTGCCCTCCGCTCAGTATTGTGAGGTCGTGCTCCTTTTTGATGGGTTCACCGGTGAGGGTGTTTGCAAGTTGGATCACACGATCCACACACTTTTCACTGGCACCCCTGCACTTGGCGTGAAGGCTGAGAAACTCTCCCACTGTCATGTCCGCAAGGAAGTTCATGTTCTGGGAGAGCTGGGCTACCATCTTCTTTTGGGGGTTTGTACGGTCCTCGTAACTTGGCTCTTCGTCGTTCACCAGGATTTTTCTCTTGGAGAAGGTGTCCTTCTGGGCCAGCTGTTCAATGTCACCTATAAGTGAGCTTTTACCGCTTCCTGTTGGGCCGACCACACCGAAAATTTCACCTTTTCTTATTTCAACCTTCTCAACCGGTTCCTTCTCTCCGTATTTGTCATAACCGCCGATTACTGTGATTTTCTCTATCATTAAAGATTCACCTTTCCGAGAGTATCTCCCCTCAAGCCTCTTCTTATGGTTTCAAGGGCTGTTATCTCTTCGGGGGGTATGTTTCCAAGGTTAACGTCTGGTCCTATTTTCAGTATGAAGTAAACCTGCTGGTTTTTCTGGGGGGCCTCCCATATTATCCTATCCTGTGGGAGTTCATTGAGGAGGTGGTTGAATTCCTCCTCCTTTACGTTTCCATTCTCATCGTATATACCTATATTATGGCCGCTCTCCCGGGCCTCCATGAGCACCATGCAGGCTCCAGCTTTGAGGTCGGCCCTGACAAGTTCAACCCGATCCTCCGGGCTGAGAAGCCTGTCCCTTATCGGGTCCTTTTTACCAACCTCTGATATGATCTGGAACCCCTCGTTGACCGCTTTCTCTATAAGTTCACATTTTTCATCGGTTTCAATCTCAACGGTTCCATTTGATATTTCCAGTGTTTCAAAACCAAGGCTTCTTGCCTCGTCAAAGTACTCCTGAATTTTATCGTTGAGGTAGGCGATCTCAAATAGGGTGCCCCCGGGATAGGCCTCCACGTCGAATGAACGGTACATCTCTATTTTTTCCATGACAGCGTCACGTCTGTGGAGGGGGAGGGTTCCCCATCCAAACTTTATGAAATCAACGTAATCTGATGAAATCTCCATGAGGTCACGGGCTGTTTTAATGCCCATTCCCTTATCGAGAACCATGGTTATTCCATTTTTTCTGGGTTTCCCACGCCTTGGAGGTGTGAGAAAGTCAAAGGCGTTCATTTTATCACCTTCTGGATTGAGTCAGAATAAACACCAACGGCATATTAATTTAAATTCATATGTTTACTACCTTTATAAATAATTTTTCTTATAGTGGGTCTTATAATAGGTTTCATGGGAATCAATCTGAATCCCATCACTATTTTGGGATCTTATTATATATTAATAGGTGGTGGTACATGTGATGAAAAGTATATGTTACTTTGAAAGGCCAGGTAAGGAGAACACTGAAAGGGTCCTTGAACTTGTTAAGGAAAGGGCAGATAAGCTTGGGATCAGGGACTTTGTGGTAGCCTCGGTATCCGGTGAAACAGCACTCAGGTTATCTGAGATGGTTGAGGGAAACATTGTTTCTGTAACACACCATGCAGGTTTCAGGGAGAAGGGTAAACTTGAACTTGAACCCGACATGAGGGAGAAACTGATTGAAAGGGGTGTCAGTGTATATGCAGGTTCACATGCACTCAGCGGTGTTGGAAGGGGGATATCAAATAAGTTCGGTGGAGTCACACCTGTTGAGGTGATGGCTGAAACCCTCAGGATGGTTTCACAGGGCTTCAAGGTATGTGTTGAGATATCGATAATGGCAGCTGACGCCGGTCTCATCCCTGTTGACAGGGAGGTCATAGCCATAGGCGGCACGGCATGGGGGGCTGACACGGCCCTGGTTCTCACACCGGCGCATATGAACAGCGTATTTGACCTGAGAATCCATGAGATCATTGCGGTGCCAAGGCCATAGTCCGGCACCTGCATGGTATGGGTGGGTTGCCGGAATTCATGATTTTCATGGCCTGGTGGCCATACCATAATTCCATTTTGCCCCAACATTGTACCGGTATTTTCAGAGGTCACAGAAACTGATTTTTAATTTTGATCGGGACCCATGGGGTCATTGGTGCCGCTTTAACCGTTGCTTTTAAATATGTCTTATCACAATAACATATTTCATAGATAAATGTGGGGGTAGTAATTGAAATTCATTAACGATGCCATAAAGGAATCTGAGAAAAGGGAAAAGCCATCTTCCATCTCCATGAACTCAGAAATCGACCAGGAACTTCGGGAAATAATCGAAAATAGCAGGGCAAAGATATACGTTGTTGGGACCGGCGGGGCGGGTAACAACACCGTAACAAGGCTCAGTGAAATAGGAGTTGAGGGTGCTGAGACAATAGCCATTAACACAGATGCCCAGGACCTCTTCTACACGGTTGCTAACCGGAAACTTCTCATAGGAAGGAATGTATGTGGAGGTCTTGGTGCGGGAGGAGTCCCTGAAGTTGGAGAGGAATGTGCCGAGGAAAGTGAGGATGATATCCGCAGGGAGCTTGAAGGGGCTGACATGGTCTTTGTGACCTGCGGCCTTGGGGGAGGCACAGGAACCGGATCGGCACCTGTGATATCCAAGCTGGCCAAAAAGGCCGGTGCACTCACAATAGCAGTTGCAACCATGCCCTTCAGTGCAGAGGGCCTTAAAAGAAGGGAGAATGCTGAGAAGGGTCTGGAGAAACTTCAGAGTGCTGCCGATACCGTGATAGTGATCCCCAATGACAAGCTTCTCGAGGTTGCACCCAATCTTCCCCTCAACAAGGCATTCATGGTTGCTGATGAAATACTTGGAAGGGCCGTTAAGGGGATAACGGAACTCATAACCAGGCCTGGCCTTGTGAGCCTTGACTTTGCTGATGTGAGAAGCATAATGAAGGGTTCAGGAATGGCGATGATTGGAATGGGTGAAGCCGAGGCAGGTGACAGGGCCCTTGAATCAGTTTACGAGGCTCTTAACAGCCCGCTACTTGATCTGGACATATCCAATGCAAAGGGTGCACTTATCAATATCTCTGGAAGCTCCGACCTGACACTTCAGGAGGCCGAAAGGATAGTTGAGGTTGTTGCCGAGGAACTGGATCCTGATGCAAACATAATATGGGGTGCACAGATTCAGGATGAACTGCAGAATGTTATAAGAACAACGATTGTTGTTGCGGGCGTGAGGTCGCCGTACATATACGGCTCACATGGTTCTGCAGAGAAGGAGTTCTTCGAGGAAAAACAGCGGGAGAAGGACTCTGTGGATGAGTCTGTACTGGAAGAATTTATAGATGGAGTATTCTGATATTTCTTCCACACACCCCCACATCAATGAAAACATTTATAAATCTTGAAGGATAGATTACTCCATCACTCATCCCGATTATCATCCTTGTTTTTAATCATTATAAACTAGCGGGGATAAATCATGAAATACAGGGATTCTGTTCTGAATTTTATCAAGCAGTCAAAGAGGGTATTGAAGGTATCAAAGAAACCCACAAGGGACGAATACCTCAACGTGTCAAAGGTGACAGGTATCGGTATAATATTAATAGGTGTAATAGGATTCATAATAAGTATAATTGCCCAGTTACTGGGTGGCTGATTAACTCTTACTGGAAAGTCACAGTGAATTATATATATGAGGTTGTGTTCTTAATGGAAGATAGTAAAAATTCCATCTATGCCCTTAAGACCTCGGTGGGTCAGGAGAAGAATGTGGCAAGGATGCTGGCCAGGAAGGTAAGGGATAGTGGTATTGAGATAAACGCGATTCTTGTTCCAGAGTCCCTCAGGGGCTACATCCTTGTTGAGTCCTCCTCAAAGATCGACATGAGAAACCCTGCCATAAGGGTTCCCCACTTAAGGGGTGTTGTTGAGGGAAAAACCGAGGGTGAATCAAAGATAGAATTTGAGGAGGTTAAGAGGTTCCTCAAACCTGAACCCATAATATCATCCATTAAGAAGGGTAGCATCGTTGAGCTGATCTCAGGGCCATTCAAGGGTGAAAGGGCAAAGGTTATCCGTATAGATGAATCCAGAGAGGAAGTTGTACTTGAACTCATAGAGGCTGCAGTGCCAATTCCTGTAACAGTTAAAGGTGATCAGATTAGAATAATACAAAAGGAGGCTGATTAATGGCTAAAGAAACCGTTGAAATTCTTATTGATGGTGGAAAAGCCACTCCAGGACCACCACTGGGTCCTGCGATTGGTCCGCTTGGAATTAACATGATGCAGGTTGTTGAGGAGATAAACCGCAAGACCGCGGATTTCGAGGGAATGAAGGTCCCGGTTAAGATCATAGTTGATACCGACACAAGGGACTTTGAGGTTGAGGTTGGTACGCCACCAACAACCGCCCTGATCATGGATGAACTCAAGATCGAGAAGGGTTCACAGGACCCGGGCATGGACAAGATAGCAGACATATCCATGGAGCAGGTGCTGAAGATAGCAAGGATGAAGTTCGACGCCCTCCTCTCAAACGACTACAAACAGGCAGTCAAGGAGATCATGGGTACCTGCGTGAGCATGGGTGTAACAGTGAATGGCAAGGACCCCAGGGAGGTTCAGAGGGAAGTTGATCAGGGAGTCTATGATGACCTCCTCACATCATAAAAATTTATAAATCTTGAGAATCACATAACTAACCCCATCATATGAACTTATTTTTTGAAGTTCATGGAGGATTCAGAAATGCAACAGGAGATTATGGAAGCGGTGAAGAAGGCCAAGGAACTTTCAAGGCCGAGAAACTTCACACAGTCCATGGATGTTATTCTTAACATCAAGGACCTTGACGTCAACAAACCAGAGAACAGGTTTGACGAGGAAGTTTCTCTACCCAACGGCCGCGGTAAGGATGTTAAAATCGCCGTGATCGCCGATGGGGAACTGGCTCTCCAGGCTAAGAACGCTGGAGCCGACCTTGTGATAACCAAGGATGAACTTGAAGAACTTGGCAAAAACCGAAAGGAAGCAAAGAAACTTGCCAACAGCTATGAATTCTTCGTGGCCCAGGCAGACATGATGCCCCTGGTGGGGCGGTTCCTTGGACCGGTTCTTGGACCCAGAAAGAAGATGCCAAAACCGGTGCCAGCAACAATAAACCCGGAGCCCATACTCAAGAAACTCAGGGACACTGTCAAGGTGAGAATCAAGGACCAGCCTGTGGTTCACACCGTGGTTGGCACAGAGGATATGGATGATGAGAAACTTGCCGAGAACATAGAGGCGGTTCTGCAGACAATTGACCGCAAACTTGAGAAGGGCAGAAACCAGCTTAAGTCCATGTACGTTAAAACGACCATGGGCCCGGTAGTGAGGGTGATTTAAATGGCTCACGTGGCTGAATGGAAGAAGAAGGAGGTTCAGGAGCTCCAGGACCTCATCAAAAGTCATGAAGTGGTTGGTATAGCTAACCTTGCAGATATACCTGCAAGACAGCTACAGAAGATGCGCCAGACACTCCGTGACAGTGCACTCATCAGAATGTCAAAGAAGACACTGATCAGCCTTGCCCTGGAAAAAGCTGGCAAAGAACTTGAAAACGTTGATTCCCTCTCTGATTATATGGAGGGCCAGCCTGCACTCATATTCACTGATATGAACCCATTCAAACTCTTCAAGATTCTTGAGGACAGCAAAACCCCTGCCCCTGCCAAGCCAGGCGCCATAGCTCCGGCAGATATAGTTGTCCCCAAGGGGGATACCGGCTTTGCCCCGGGCCCAATCCTGGGGGAGCTTCAGCAGATAGGCATCCCCGCCAAGATCGAGAAGGGAAAGATCGTGGTTTCAAATGACCATGTTGTGGTGAAGGCCGGGGAGGAGATACCCCCCAAGGTGGCAGGAATATTAACAAGGCTGGATATACAGCCACTTGAGGTTGGAATAGACCTCAGGGCAGCATATGAGAATCAGACAGTCTACACAGCAGACATCCTGACCATAGATGAGGAAAAAACCTTATCTGACATTCAGAAAGCATTTTCACAGGCATTTAACCTATCAGTTAACGCAGTCATATACACACGCGAAACAATGCCTGCGATTATCCAGAAGGCTGCTTCGAAGTCATTCAACCTTGCATACAATGCATCAATCCTCACCTCAGAGACAACTGATCTGTTGCTTGCAAAGGCCTATGCCCAGATGCTTGCACTGGCCGCTGCAGCTGCAGAGGTTAACGCTGAAGCAGTTGATGATGAACTGAGGGATAAATTGTCTTCAAGGGCAGCAGCACCCGCCCCTGAAGAGAAAGAGGAAGAGGTTGAAGAAGAAGCTGAAGAGGAAGAAGAAGAGGAAGAAGAGGATGCAGCCGCTGGTCTCGGCGCACTCTTCGGATAAACGCTTTACTGGCATAGTTAACCTAAAAAAATAAAAATTTGAGGTGATCATATGGAATACATATACGCAGCAATGTTACTGCACACAACCGGTAAGGAGATCAACGAAGAAAACGTTAAAAGTGTCCTTGAAGCAGCAGGCGCTGAAGTGGATGATGCAAGGGTCAAGGCTCTAATAGCAGCCCTTGAAGATGTGGACATTGAAGAGGCAATGGAAACAACAGCTGTAGCAGCAGCACCTGCAGCCGCCGCAGCACCTGCAGCAGCAGCCGAAGAGGCTGAAGAAGAAGAGGAAGAAGAAGAGGAAGAAGAGGAAGCTGAAGAGGAAGCAGCCGCTGGTCTCGGCGCACTCTTCGGTTAAACTCTTTTCTATTTTTTCCTGCCATAACAAATGGCAAAAAATTTATTTTTCCTGATTGATTCTATTTATAAAAACAACTGTTTTCAATGATTACCATGTCTCGTCAGCTTGAAGAACTGGGTTACAGAAAATATGAATGCGAGTCCTGTGGGAATACCTTCTGGTCAATAAGGGAACGCAGAACATGTGGAGATGCCCCCTGTGATGAATACGATTTTATAGGAAATCCCGCAACCTCGAGGAGCTATGACCTGTATGAGATACAGGATGAATTCATAGAATTCTTCGCTGAAAGGGGCCATGAGCCCATCAGAAGATATCCTGTCCTTGCAAAGCGCTGGCGGGACGACGTGTTTCTTGTTGGAGCATCCATATACAACTTTCAGCCATGGGTGACATCCGGTCTTGTGAAGCCACCTGCAAACCCTCTTGTTGTTGCACAGCCGTCAATAAGACTCAACGACGTTGATAACGTTGGAAGAACAGGGAGACACCTCACATGCTTCACCATGGGTGGACATCATGCATTCAACTCTGAGGATAACACAGTTTACTGGGAAGAAGAGACAATAAAGTACTGCCACGAATTCCTGACTCATATAGGCATTGATCCATCTGAGATAACCTTCATAGAATCATGGTGGCAGGGCGGCGGAAACGAGGGGCCCTGCTATGAGGTCTGTGTCAGTGGCGTCGAACTGGCGACCCTCGTTTTTATACAGTACCGCACCCTCCCAGATGGTGGCAGGGAGGAGATCCCACTTAAAATAGTTGACACCGGCTATGGGCTTGAGAGATTTGCCTGGATATCCCAGGGGACACCCACAGCCTACGACGCATGTTTTGGCCCGGTAATTGAGAAGCTGATTGAACTGACAGGCGTGGGGGTCAACGAGGAGATACTGGCAGAAAATGCCCGTGTAGCCGGGATGATGGATATAGAAACCTATGCTGATCTCAGGGAACTTCGAAAAAGGGTTGCTGATAAACTTGGAATCTCAGCCACTGAACTTGAGCGTGCAGCAGCCCCGATGGAGTCCATTTATGCCATAGCCGACCATACACGCTGTCTTGCCTTCATGCTTGCCGATGGTGTCATACCCTCAAATGTCAAGGAGGGCTACCTCGCGAGGCTCATAATCCGGAGGACACTTAGGCTCATGAAGGAACTCGGCATGAGGGAGTCCCTGAAGGATATAATGAATATCCAGGTGGAGTTCCTTGAGGGCCACTACCCTGAGATAAGGGAGCACCATGAACACATACTCAGCATCATAGACCTTGAGGAACACAGGTATGCAAAGACCGTGACAAGGGGCCGGAGGATTGTGGAAAAGACCATAAAATACCTCAGGAAGGATAATAAGAGCGAGATGCCCCTTGAAATCCTTATAAAACTATATGACTCCCATGGAATCCCCCCTGAAACCATAAAGGAGATAGCAGAGGAATCAGGCTTCAGCGTTAAAATCCCGGACAACTTCTACACCCTCGTGGCAGAGATGAATGAGGCTGAAACTGAAACCCCGGAGGAGGACCTTCATCTTGATTACCCCCAGACAGAGCTCCTCTTCTATGAACAACCCGATGGCCTGGAATTCGAAGCCAGTGTGCTGGGGGTATATGAGGACGGTGTCATACTTGATAGAACACTCTTTTACCCTGAGGGAGGAGGTCAGCCATCTGACACTGGATACATTGAGTCAGAAGGCTGCAGGATCCGGATAAAGCATGCCGAGAAGATAGGTAATGTGGTACTCCACAGGACAGACGATGAAATCTGCCTCAAACAAGGGGAAACTGTAGGGGGTCGGATTGATTCAGATAGAAGACTTCAGCTTACAAGGAACCACACAGCAACCCACCTGATAGTTGCAGCTGCAAGGAGGGTCCTTGGAGACCACATATGGCAGGCAGGGGCCCAGAAGGGTGTTAAGAGTTCAAGGATAGACCTCTCACATTACAGGAGGATAACTCAGGAGGAACTTGATGAGATAGAGAGGCTGGCCAACGAACACGTCATGAGAAACATCCCCCTTGATGTCAGGTGGATGGACAGGGACATTGCAGAGAAAAGGTATGGATTCATACTCTACCAGGGGGGCGTTGTTCCGGGCTCCATGATAAGGGTCGTTGAGATTCCAGGGGTGGATGTGCAGGCATGTGCAGGGACCCATGTTAAGAGAACCGGGGACATAGGCCTCATAATGATCAACCGGACTGAACGCATACAGGATGGTGTTGAGAGGATAGAATTCTCTGCAGGGGCATCGGCCATTGAACTCATGCAGAAAAACCGGGATATACTGAGGGAAAGTGCAGATGTATTCAAGGTAACACCATCACAGCTTCCACGCACCTCTGAGAGATTCTTCACAGAGTGGAAGGCCCTCAGAAATGAGGTTTCACGCCTCAAGGAGGAAATGGCTTCACTCAAAATCCTGGAGGTAAGGGATAGGGTGGAGGACCTCAACGGCCTGAGGGTCATCATAGACACTGTTGAGGCTGACATGGATGAGATGAAGAACATGGCCCTTGAACTCACAGAATCAGCTGATGCAGTTATCCTTGCAAATTCAGAGGGCCAGATAGTTGGGGCGGCCTCTGATGACGCTGTCAAAAGGGGTTTAAGGATAAATGAGGTTATAGCATCAGCTGCAAGGGTCCTTGGAGGTGGAGGTGGTGGAAAGCCACACCTTGCACAGGGAGCAGGTAAAGGAAAGGATAAAATCCATGAGGCTCTTGAGGAGGCAAGATCCTCACTTGAATCCTTTGGGGGATGAATTTGAGGATTGTAAAATAACTGTTCTTGTTGTTTTCTGGTGATTAATTTGAGGAGGACCATCTCAGAAATAAATGAGAGGATACTGGATGGTGAAGCAACCGTTTTAACAGCCGGGGAACTCAAGGAGCTGGTCCTCAACGATGAGGCCCCATCTGCAGATGAGGTTGACGTGGTAACAGCGGCCACCTGCGGTGTAATGTCCGGGACAGCAGCGGTAATGCATTTCAGGGTATCTGAACCTGGTTCATTCAGGAAGGCTGTTTCAGCTGAACTGAATGGCATACCAGCGTATCCTGGCCCATGTCCAAATGAAAACCTGGGTTCAGTGGACCTCTTCATTTATGGGACAGCCAGAAGCGTCAGGGACCCTGAATATGGCGGCGGATTTCTTCTCAGGGACCTTCTCATTGGATCTGAGGTTGATGTGACTGTAAAGTCAGAGGATGGAACTTCCATTGAATCCACAGTTACCCTGAAGGATATTGAAACAGCGAGGATCATAGGAACAAGGATGGCATTCAGAAACTACACAGCAATTGTCAATCCATCAGATAAACCTGTAAGATCCATATTCAATGCATTTGAAATGCCACCCCACTGTGGAGGCCTCTCATTCTCAGGCTGCGGTGACATCAATCCCCTTGAAAATGATCCAGGCATGGAGGCCATCAGGAGGGGAACCAGCGTACTCTTAAATGGTGCCAGGGGCCTCGTGCTGGGTGAGGGTACAAGGAGCAGCCCTGAAAGACCAAATCTCATGCTGAGCGGGGACCTGCATGATATGAAACCTGATTACATTGGGGGATTCAGGACAGCCGCAGGACCCGAGATATTCAACACCATCGCAGTCCCACTGCCCGTGACATCTGAGAGGGTCTTTGAGAGACTGCTGGTTCTTAATTCAGATATAGGGTTACCTGTTGCAGACGTGAGGGATCGATCAAGGATAATCCATGATCTGACATATGCGGATACATGGGCTGGTGACGAGAGACCCACCTATAACCCTGAAAGGTGTGCTGACTGCCTCCCATGCCTGGCAGCGGAGAGGTGCCCAACCCATGCAATAGGGGATGGACTGGACACCGATAGGTGCTTCGGATGCGGTGTATGTGCCTTCTCATGTCCCTACGGGGCGTATGAGATGGATACAGGTGAGGTCAGGATTGGTGATAGGACGGTACCCATCGTATGCAGACAGTCAGACAGGGTGAGGGCATCCAGCCTCGCCCGTGAACTCAAAGAACTCATAGAAAAGGGTAATTTCCTCATAGGGGGGTGTTAGTATTCTTGAATATGATGTTATACTTGTGAGATACGGTGAGGTTGCAATTAAGGGGCCGGCTGTTAGAAGGAGATTTGAAAAAAAACTCCTCAGCAATATAAGGGCTGCTTTCAGCTGCAGAGCAGAAATCAGGCATGGAAGAATATTCGTATTCCCTGATAACATGGATGAGGCCCTTGATAAACTTTCAAGGATCTTTGGGGTGGTATCCTTTTCACCCGCGGTGACTGTGGAAACCGATTTTGATGTTATAGAGGTGGCGCTCCGGGAATATGTGGGTGAACTGAAACTGGAGGGTCTCATCACAGAGAGAACACCCTTTGCCATAAGATGCAGAAGGGTTGGGCAGCATGACTTCACAAGCCAGGAGATGGCAGCCTTTGCAGGTTCAGTTGTGGTCAGGGAGATCGGGGCCCCGGTGGACCTTGGAAACCCTGACCTTGAGATCCACCTTGAAATAAGGGAGAACAGGACATACATCTACCACAGGGTCATCCAGGGTCCTGGCGGCCTGCCTGCCGGTACCCAGGGCAAGGTTGTTGCCCTTTTATCCGGGGGAATAGACTCACCTGTTGCCACATATCTCCTCATGAAGAGGGGATGCCAGGTCGTTGCGGTCCACACCGATAACTCACCATTCACAGCTCCCGAGTCCCTTGATAAGGTTGAGAAAATCGCTTCAAAACTTGAGGAGTATTCTGCTGGAGTTGAATTCAAACTCAGAATTTTCAGGTATGGAAGTTACCTTGAAAAATGCAGGAGAGAAGCCCCTGAGAATATGACCTGCGTCCTATGTAAGGCTGGAATGTACCGCCTCGCCGAGATGGTTGCAGAGGAGGAGGGGGCACTTGCAATAGTGGATGGGAGCAGCCTCGGGCAGGTGGCATCCCAGACCCTTCCAAACATCCTCGCCACAAGGATGGCGGTGAGGATGCCTGTCCTCAGCCCCCTCATAGGCATGGATAAGGTGGAGATAGAGGCCCTTGCAAAGAGGATAGGCACCTATGACATCTCGGTGATACCCGATGGTGGATGCGGTGCTGTACCCCGCCATCCCTCAACGGCAGCGGATACAGCCTCCATCAGGGAACTCTCAGAAAAAATCCAGGTTGAAGATGAAATTGAGAAGATATTCAGATCAGCTTCAGAAACAGAAAGCCCTGAATGATCGTTGCAGATTCTGTGGATAACTTTTTAAATAATCAGATCACATCTTTTATATAAAGAATCCAGTTAATTAACTCACTATCTTCTGGAGGTGTAATGATGAAAACAACCATTAGTGTAATTAAAGCAGACGTTGGAAGCGTAGCAGGTCACGCAGTCGCACATGAGGCATTAAAGAAAAAGTGCGACGAGATACTGGCAGAAGCCAGGGATACAGGAATCCTTGAGGATTATTATATTACCAACTGTGGAGATGACATTGACCTCATAATGACCCACAGAAACGGTGAAGAAAATGAGGAGGTTCACCAGACAGCATGGAACGCCTTCAGGGAAGCCACAGAGGTGGCCAGGGGCTTAAAACTTTACGGTGCAGGGCAGGACCTCCTCTCAGACACATTCTCAGGAAACATCAAGGGTATGGGCCCTGGGTGCGCTGAAATGGAATTTAAGGAGAGGCCAAGCGATCCTGTTATAATTTTCTGCTGCGACAAGACAGAACCTGGAGCGTTTAACCTGCCCCTCTTCAGAATGTTTGCAGACCCATTCAACACCGCGGGCCTTGTTATCGATCCAACACTTCACAACGGATACGAATTCGAGGTCTTTGATGTTGTTGAACACAAAAAGGTTACAATGGCATGCCCTGATGAGATGTACGACCTCCTCGCCCTCCTGGGTTCAATCAGCCGCTACGTGATAAAGAAGATACACAGAAGGGACGACGGTGAAATAGCAGCCTCTGTGAGCACAGAAAGACTGAACCTCATGGCAGGAAAGTACATAGGAAAGGATGACCCGGTCGCAATCGTAAGGGCACAGTCAGGATTCCCTGCAGCAGGAGAAGTCGTTGAACCCTTCGCATTCCCGCACCTTGTGGGTGGCTGGATGAGGGGATCACACAACGGGCCACTGATGCCTGTTGCCCAGAGGGATGCAACACCCGTCAGGTTCGACGGACCTCCAAGGGTAATAGGGCTGGGATTCCAGATCGCAGACTGCAAACTCGTGGGCCCAATTGACATGTTTGATGACCCATCATTTGATCGCTCAAGGCAGCTTGCATCTGAAATTGCAGAGTACATGAGAAGACACGGGCCATTCGAACCCCACAGACTCCCATCAGATGAAATGGAGTACACATCCCTTCCAGGTGTGCTTGAAAAACTCGGGGACAGATTTGAGGACATGGATTAAAGGGGCTTCCACCCACATTTTATTTTTTTCTGAACACTGGATTCTGCCAGGCGTTGATCCTGTACTTCTAAATGATTGGTCTATCCTGTCATTATCCCTTCTTTGGTTTCTTCTTGTTGATTCTCCTGAGTATCTCATGGGGAATGTCAATCACCATCTCCACAGAGTCGATCACAGCACCGTCAGCTGTTGCCACCACACCCCCACTTTTCTTAAGCCTTCTGTCAACGCATGATGAGAGAATAGCACGTCCCTCAAGTTCCCGGGAATCCATGAGTTCCTCGACGATCTGCCTCAGTCTGCCACTGTGGCTGACGTTCCTGTCAAAGTAGAAAAACACCTCTTTAACACCTGAATCTGATAGGAAATCCATTATGGCATTCAGGGCCCTCAGGGTTACTTCACCCATCCTGTAACTCCCTGAAACACTCCTTACATCCCGCAGAAACCCATCCTGGGCAATGAAGAACCCTTCACCCCCAAGAACGCTTTCTGTGCCTATGAGTACATTGTAGCCATCAATGTGGACAGTGGCACCCCTGAGGGAATCTGGACTTACCAGCCGGGAGAGTCTCCTCTTTCTGGTTTCATCTGAGAAGACGTACCTTGCAAGGTAATTTCTTTCCCTCTTCCCGAGAAGATAGTGGTTTGCAACGAAATTAAGCGCAACGCGTTTACGGTAACCCCTGTTGAGGAGGTACTTCAGGTCCTCAACGGCCATTTTAAGGGTCATCAGCCTCTTCTCTTGGCTATTATTATGAGGGCACGGTCAGAAGCATCTTCGGCCCTGTCGGAAATGTTCCCGATCTTCCGGGTGATTTCCTTCATGTCCATGAATTTTATGACACCCATCTCCTTCTCCCTGTAGGCAGAGTAGAGGTCAGTTATGATCTTCCTCTCAATTGCATCCACCTCATCCTCAAGGCCCTCAATTTCATGGACCTTCCTCATGGCCTCCCCGAGGTCCCTTTCAAGGAGTTCCACGCACTCCTTAAGGGCGTGAACAGTCTTTTCTGTGACATCCATCATCCTCTGGAAGTCCTCCCTGAACCCTGAGGGAAAGGAAACCCTTCCAAGGGATACAGTGAATGCGGTTGATTCAATAACGTCAGCAACCTTGTCTATGCTCTCAACGAGCATTATACGGTCCTCCCTGTCGAATGGTAGAAAGGCCCCTTCATAGAATTCAAGCTCCATTTTCCTTCTTATCTCATCGGCCTCATGCTCACTAACCGCTATCTCCCTTGCGAGTCTAGATACACTTCTGCAGTCACCACTGTAAAATGCCTCCATCAGCTCCTCCAGCTTCAGGTAGCATTCCATGACCTTATCAAGGTGCTTGCGCCCATACTTCTCAACTTTACCCTCTTTCATGAAAAACTTCATTTTATCTCCATCATATAATTCCGTGAAGCATTCTTAGGCCATCCAGAAGGCCGTGGGCGTAGGTTATGCACCCGAAGGATGTGATGTAATCCCCCTTCTTTAGGTAGTAGATGGAGTCGTCCCTGTAGTTCAGGGCCCTCTCAATGATGGCCCTCTCCTCCCCTTTGAATTCTATGGATTCCATTTCCATTAAATTTTTCTCAAGAAGATCAAGGTCCTTTTCTATGCGTTCCCTGCATTCCATTTAAACACCTCATCAATCTTTTAATCAGGGACTTTTCCTGAGGCACTATGTTTTCATCTGCCCCCGAACGTACATCATCCTCTGGATCACCGTGAAGTAACCTGCAATTACAAGAATTATCATGGCAGCGTTCATATACCATAAGCCAAGGAAGTATCCGGCAAGGGACCCTCCAATGAGTATTATGAGCCGCTCAGCCCTTTCAGCAACACCCACAGTGCATTCGAGGCCCTCGGACTCGGCCCTTGCCCTCACATAACTGACCATGAGGCTGGAGTGGAGGGCCAGCATACCTGTGAGAATCCCTGTGAACCCCCCTGCTGTTATACCGATGATGATTATGCCATCTGAGAACCTGTCAAGGGTTGAATCCAGGAAACCACCAAATCTGGTGGGGCTGAACCTCCTCCTTGCAACAGCCCCATCAAGGACGTCTATGAATCCGCTTAATGCAAGAAGCAGGGCACCGTTAATAATATTCCCTGTGGCATAGGATGCAGCTGAGGCACATGCAACCAGGAAACCGGTGAACGTTATATAATCTGCAGGTATTCCAATCTTCTCTGCGATAGGGTCTATGAACCTTCTGAGTGCCGGTCTGAACTGATTCAACATGAACTCATTTATATTGATTACAGATATATAAATTGGTCATGGATCTGGTGGTTCAATGATAATCCGGAAAATCAGAAGAGAAAACCCATCACAAAAGGCGATTGATGAGGCAATATCTGTTATGGAGAGGGGCGGGGCAGTGATATACCCCACAGATACCATCTATGGCCTCGGGGTCAATGCACTTGACGGGGAGTCAGTGAGGAAGCTCTTCAGGATAAAGGGAAGGGCCCCTGATAAACCGGTATCCATATGTGTCTCAGGGGTATCCGAGATACCGAGGTTCTCAAAACCATCAAGCCATGCCATGGAGATAATCAGGAGGATATTGCCGGGCCCCTACACGGTTTTACTTGAGAAGAAGGATCTGGTGCCGGATATTCTCACGGGGGGATCATCAAAGGTGGGTGTAAGGGTTCCTGATGATGAGGTATGCAGAAGGATATCAGCAAGGTTTCCGGTGACAGCCACAAGCGCCAATATATCAGGTAGGCAACCATCAGCTAACCCCCATGATATAATGGGGGATCTGGAGGTTGACCTAGTGCTTGATGCAGGTGAATGTGACAGCACTGAACCATCCACAGTTGTTGATCTTACAGTTGAACCACCCGCTGTTCTGAGGGCTGGTAGAGGGGACCCGGAAGTTATCTACAGGATTTTCAGGTGTATAAGATGAGGACCCTTATGGAGCTCGGTGAAAACGGAAGGCTCCCCACCGGTTCATCCATTGACTCCATACTTGGAGGGGGTGTTGAGAGGGGAACCATCACCCAGTTCTATGGGCCCCCAGCTTCTGGCAAAACCAACATCGCAATTAAACTTGCAGTTGAAACTTCAAAGAGAGATAAAAAGACAGTTTTTATTGATACCGAGGGTGGAATTTCCGTTGAAAGAATAAAACAGGTTTCAGGATCTTCATTTGAAAGGGTTGCCGATAATATAATAGTTTTTGAACCATCTGGCTTCAAAGAGCAGGGTGAAGCCATTCAAAGAACACTGAATGTCCTGAAAAACCATGGCGATTCAGTTGACCTGATTGTACTTGATTCCGCGGTGGCCCTATACCGTCTAAAGGAGGGTAACGGATCTAATTTCAATGTTGATCTTGGAAGACAGCTTTTCCTTCTTCTGCAGATGGCCAGAAGATTTGACCTTGCGGTGGTTATAACCAACCAGATATATTCCCTGAGGGGAGATGATGGGGTGGAGAGGGTGAGGCCCGTTGGCGGGACCCTCCTGAGGTACTGGTCCAAAACAATTGTTGAACTTGAAATGGGTGATAGGCCAGGTGAAAGAGTTGCTATACTCAGAAGGCACAGAAACAGACCTGAAGGTTTGAGAGCCAGTTTCAGGATAGTTCCTGAGGGTATTGTCTGAGCTTGAGGGATTTTAATTTTTCCAGGATAGGTCTTCTATTATCATCTGGCCGGGCGCCGGGAGGTTAATCTGGGTCCTTAGAGTAGGATATGGGCCCAGAATTTTATTACAGAATCTCTGATGCTGAACAAAGTTTATTAAGTGGTTTGTTTAATATGATATGGAACACGGTAATAGTGTGGCCTATGGTTGAGGTTCAGCCTCGGGTAGATAAGAGAAGCCTTCTTCTCTTTCATTAGGATACTCTGGTGCTGATGTGATAAAATGATTTCTCCTAAAAAATATGCTAAAGCCGCAAAAGTGCCGCCAAACGGCTTTAAAACTTCAAATGAGTTTTTTAACTACGTCTTCAAGGACAAAGAAATGATATGGATGGGTCAGAACACCAACCATCTTCATGATCACTCTGAAATAGCGGAAGCCATGATTGATTGCATAAATGAGGGTAGTTACTGTAAGTATCCTCCTCCTGAGGGATTCCCGGAACTCAAGGAACTTGTACTGAAGGATCTGGGACTGGGGGATGGCTTTGAGGCCCTCATAACCGCTGGGGGTACGGAGTCCCTGTATCTCTGCATGAATGATATTCTCAACCCTGAGGACAATGCCATAACATGTGATCCCGGCTACCTGATAATTGACAACTTTGCAAGCAGATTCGCATGCAGTGTCAAATCGGTCCCAATATACAGCAGTGAATGTGGGTATAAACTGACACCCGACCTTGTGCTTGAGAATATGGACAGCAACACCCGCCTGATTTCACTCATTGACCCCCTGAATCCGCTGGGATCATCATATACGCTGGAGGAGATAAAGGCATTTGCAGACATTGCAGTGGACCATGATGTTTACCTTCTGCACGATATAACCTACAGGGACTTTGCACAGGAACACCACCTTGCAGCTGATTACGCCCCCGACCATACACTTACAGTGTACAGCTTTTCCAAGATATGTGGGATGGCAGGTCTCAGGATAGGTGCAATTGTTGCAACTGAGGATATTGTTGAGTCAGTGAAGAGCATCGTTATAAATGACCTCGGTACAAATGTTGTATCCCAGGCAGGTGCAATTGCAGCCCTCAAATCAAAGGATAGGTGGGTTGACAGGATACGGGATGTGACCTTCAAAAACCAGAGGATCATCAGGGACGCTGTTGAAGAGGTTGAAGGGGCATTTCTTCCGGTTTACCCATCAAATGGAAACATGATGGCCATAGATATACATGAAACCGGGGTTAACCCCGTTGACCTTACAGACTACCTTCTTAAGAGGAAGATCTTTGTAAGGCAGGGTGCATACACCAGCAAGATATTCGGGGACAGGTACATACGTCTCAGCTTCTCCATACCAACTGAGCAGGTCGAGATATTCGCTGAGAACTTTGTGGATGTGATGGAGTTCCTGAGGCCATCATAATTTCACAATTTAGTTTTTTTAATCTGTGCTTTTTTGGCTAATTTGGCAGATAATCTGTAGCTGTAATTTTTATTCGGATCTGTTTTTTGAGGCTTTTAATTTTGGTAGATAATTCGCTATTCTCTCTTCAATTAACGCAGATTATGAGCGCATAAGTGGTTCCTTGGAAAAATAAAGAAGGGAGGTATTATCTGGTGGATATCTTAGGGAGGTTTTGAAAAGAGGGGGGTGTTCATTATTATTCTGTTTTCAGGTAATAGTATTCCCCCATCTCCTTCTGCTGCCTGTCAAGGAAACTTCCAGGCTTGTTAACACGCGGCCTTTTTGTTTCCTTATCCCTCCTGAATGTTATTCCTGTTTCCCTTAGGAATGTGTTCATAGCTTCCCTGAGTTCTGTGGGGCTTCCTGCACGTCCTTCAACTCCCGGTTTACCACTGAAGACCATGGCCCTATCGGATATGTAGTCAATGAAGATTATGTCATGGTCAATTATCATGGCAGACGCATTCCTGCTTTCAATTATCCTTCTTATGGCCTTGGCTGCAAGCAGGCGCTGTTCAACATCTAGGAATGCTGTTGGTTCGTCCAGAACATAAAGTTCCGCATCCCTGGAGAGAGCAACTGCAACTGCAAGGCGCTGCAGCTCACCACCACTCAGTTCATTAACTGCCTTGTCAAGTATCTCCTCAAGATTGAATGGCCTCATTATCTCGCTTTTGAAAAGGTTCGATCCGTATGAGGGGGCGTTTGCATACAGGAACTCCTCCACGGTACCGGTATAATCCGATGAAAGGTACTGGGGCTTGTAGGATATCTTTATCTTCCTCTTGACCTTTCCCTCGTCGGGCTTTTCAACACCTGCAAGGATCCTTGCAAAGGTTGTTTTACCTATACCGTTTGGTCCGAAGGCTGTGATAACCTCGTTGAGGTATACCGTGCCCTCCTCAACATTAAGGCTGAATACTGGATGGGACTTCATCATATTTGAGTACTCCACGAGGACCTCACCCTCTTCCCCGGCTCTTGGGGGTTTTACCTTGAATTCTATTTCATGATCACGGAACCTCACGTTCTCCTCCCTGAGGAAACCCCTGATGTAGGTGTTGATCCCCACCCGGACACCGCGGCGGTTGGATACAACCCCGTATCCACCTGGCTTACCGTAGAGTATGTGGACGTAGTCTGACATTGCATCAAGGGCGGCCATGTCGTGTTCTATCACCATAACGGATTTCCCCGCCTCTGCAAGGGACCTTATGACCCTTATTGCATTGAGTCTCTGCTTCACATCCAGCCATGAGGTTGGTTCATCAAAGTAATAGAAATCTGCTTCACGTAGAGCTGCAGCTGCGATTGCTACACTCTGTAGTTCACCACCACTGAGGTTTGATATCTCACGACCCATTATCTCCCCAATCTCGAGGGTTTCAACTACTTCATCTGTTCTTTTTGACTCTATACTCAGAAGCAGATCCTCAACCTTTCCCTTAACGTACTTCGGGATCTTATCCACCATTTGGGGTTTGTGCACAACGGTTACCTTTCCTTCACTGAGGTTCTGGAAGTAATTCTGCAGCTGGGATCCCCTGAAGTGGTTTATAATTTCATCCCATCCTGGTGGGTCCTGGAAGTTGCCGAGGTTTGGCCTGAGTTCCCCCGACAGTATCCTTATGATTGTTGACTTTCCGATACCGTTTGGACCTATCAGCCCAATCACATCCCCCTCTGTCACGGTGGGGAGACCAAAGAGTTCAAACATGTTCTGACCGTACCTGTGAACCGGGTCTTCAAGGGCCTCGGGAAGATTTATAACACTTATGGCCTTGAATGGACACCTTTTTGTACATATACCACAACCGGAACACAGTTCCTCAGATATGAGGGGTTTCTTTGTTTTCTCATCAATTGTTATGGTGTCCTCATCCATTCTAACTCCGGGACAGTACTCTATGCAGACGTAGTTGCATTTCTTTGGCTGGCATCTATCATGATCGAGTATTGAGATTCTGGTCAATTCTATCACCATTGGTATGAGGATGAAAATTCAGTTTCGGTTGATTATGGTATGTGGGGTGGTAAATAAATTCATTCTCAGAACTTCAGACCCCTTTGAATTATTGTTGCAGCGGGAATAAATAGTCAACAGTCCAGAGGATACTGAAGTATGACACTTAAAATTCAGTCATCCTCCAAACCCATCCGGTCATAGACCTGACGGGGATACTGAAGTATGATATTTAAAATAAAAATAGAAATGGCCATTTATAGCTTTTTAACGGCCAGTTCTATGTCTGATGCTTTAACAGTTTTTCTGCCGGCATGTTTTGCTAGTTTAACAGCTTCTGCTGCTATTTCTTCGCCTTTGTCTTCCAGAATTTTTGCAAGTGTTTCCCTTGCGTCGTCGCTTATTCTCTGGGCACCGGCATTTTTTATTATTCTCCCAACTGGTGCTATGGGTAATTCGGCCATAATATCACCTCAATTCTATATTTAAACAAATACTATTTAAATTTATCGATTTTTCGGCACTCTTTTCCATCCATATCATGATTCTATACTTCCCAGCCTTGCAGATTGTCACTGTAACACTGGCACCAACCTTCTGGTTTGGAGGGGCACCTCCAGTTGAGGTGCGCATGAGATGGGCACTGATGACTTTTCATTTTTTCGCGCTGGAAACAGTTATTAGTATCAACCAATATAGACCCGGATGGTGGGAAAATGAAACAGGTCATAATAGTGAGGTCTGATCTGAAGATGGGAAAGGGTAAAATAGCAGCCCAGGCCTGTCATGCTTCTATTGGTTCATTCAAAAAAACAGATCCTGATAAAATCAGAAGATGGGAAATTGATGGTTCAAAGAAGGTTATAGTTTCAGTTAAGAGCCTTGATGAGCTCCTGGAGATATACGAATCTGTGAAGGATTCGGGGATCTCATACTATCTTGTGAGGGACGCCGGCCATACCCAGATACCTGCAGGCACCATCACATGTCTGGGCATAGGCCCTGACGACGATGAGAAGATAGATAAAATAACAGGCGACCTCAAACTTCTCTGAGGCTGGAATATGGTGATATTATGGACTGGCTTGTTAAGATAGGGGGTAGCTTATTCCCTGAAAATGCTGCAGAACTTCTTAAAAGCCTTGAAGGAACAGGGGTTGCTGTTGTTTGTGGCGGTGGGGATTTTGCAGATAGAGTGAGGTACTACGACAGGATTTCGGGATTTTCTGAAAGCGCGGCCCATGATTCGGCCATACTCTGCATGGATATTACTGGAAGACTGCTTTCTGACCTTTGTGAATCTGCTGTTCCAGTGAGGACACTTGGGGAGTGCAGGGAGGTAGCCGGGAGTGGTCTGACACCTGTGATACTGCCATCTGAACTCCTGCGTTTTACTGATCCTGTGGAACACTCATGGAGGGTGACCTCGGATTCCCTCTCACTCATAATAGCACACATGCTCGGGGCGAAACTTTTAATAGCAACGGATGTAGATGGTATATATACGGAGAGGCCACCTGCCAGTGATGCTAAACTTATAAATGAGATAAGTGCTAAAAACTTACTATCTTTTGGTGAGACATCAGTGGACGAAGCACTACCTGAACTTCTCATTAAACTGAAAACTGATTGTTATGTTGCAAACGGGAAGTTTCCCGAGAGGGTGCTGTCCATTTTAAGGGCAGGTGCTTCAGAAGTTATATGTACAGTTATAAGAGGTGATTAGATGACAAAGATGGAATGCACATCCTGTAAGCAGGAGATACCTCTGGTTGAAACCTATGTGAAATTTGAATGCCCCATGTGTGGTGAGATGATCTACAGGTGCCAGAAGTGCAGGACCTTCGGACACACATACCGCTGCAGCTGTGGATTTGAGGGACCATAGGAAAAATATATAAATTAGTATTACTCAAGATTCTGTATGGAGGTATTTCATGGGAGATGTAGTAGCTACCATAAAGGTTATGCCTGAAAGTCCAGAGGTTGACCTTGAGGCACTCAAGAAGGAAATAGAATCAAGGATACCCGAGGGTACTGAGCTTCACAAAATAGAGGAGGAGCCAATAGCATTTGGCCTCGTTGCACTAAATGTGATGGTTGTTGTGGGCGATGCCGAGGGCGGAACCGAAGCCGCTGAGGAGAGCCTTGCGGGTATTGATGGTGTCAGCAATATAGAGGTAACCGATGTGAGAAGGTTAATGTAGCTCCCCTTTCCGGGTGATTGGGATAACCGATATCCTTTTTGCCTGTTTTCTTGGGATCATCACGGGCATATTAACGGGCCTGATTCCAGGCATCCATGTTAATACTGTGGGAGCATTCATTTTCGCATCATCAACCCACCTTCATGTATCTGAGGAATTCCTCGCTGTTTTTTTATTATCACTTTCAGTGGCACACGCCCTTCTTGAGTTCATACCATCAGCGCTTCTTGGGGTGCCTGATGATGGAACAGCCATCTCTGTCCTCCCGGCTCACAGGCTGGTGCTGGAAGGTAAGGCCGGGGAGGCCATAAGGGCGGCCACGGTTGGTGGTGTTGGAGGGATTCTCATCACGATAATCCTCCTACCATCACTCTTTCTGATTTTACCACCACTATACGATTTCCTCAGACCCCATATATGGTTGATTCTGATTCTGGTATCTGTTTACATGATAATAAAACTCAGCAGAAATTTCGAGGCCGTTATCTGGGCTTCGGCGCTTTTTCTCTTCTCAGGCGCGATGGGGTGGCTCATGTTTCAGACGCCCTTGTCGCCGGGTCTTGGGCTCATGACACTTTTTACAGGGTTTTTTGGACTCAGCACCCTCCTTTACAGTTTAAATTCAGCATCAGATATTCCTGAACAGAGCAGGGTTCAGTTCACAGAGTTCAACATGAACACCCTGAGGTCGGTATCTGCAGGTGGCCTGGCATCTGTTTTACTTGGATTTCTTCCTGGATTTGGACCGGCCCAGGGCGGGATGATAGCAGCCTCCCTCACAGGTTCAGGTGGTGAGGATGCACCTGAGGATTTCATCATGGCAATTTCAGGTCTGAACACATCAGACGCACTCTTCTCGCTCCTCACACTCTACCTCATAGGAAACCCCAGAAGCGGTATTGCGGTCTACATTTCAGAGATTGTTCAGGATGTCAGCATGGCCCATCTCATACTCTTCATATCAGCGTCTCTCCTTGCGGTCTCTGCCGCTGCAGTAGCCTCCATAAAGCTGGGCGATCATCTTGCATGCGGCCTCTCAGGTATCAACTATAGAAGGGTATCGGCCTGTGTAATGCTCTTTATGGTGGCATCCATCTTCTTTTTCGCCATCATGGAGGGCGTAAGCCTGCTGTTCATTGCAGTGGCGCTCCTGACATCCACTGCCTTTGGGATAATCCCCCACTGTGCAGGTATAAGCAAGTCACATCTCATGGGGGTCCTTGTGATTCCTGCGGTAGTGATATATATGGGAATTTGATTTTTTTAATCGTGTCAGAATATCAGTTAGATAGGCACCCAAAAATTAAACCAGATTGTAGAGGTCCAGCATCCAGTTCATTGAATCAGTAGAACCCTCTCTGCCAGTTTTACTGCAGCCTCAATGAACTCCTTTACCTCCACACCAGGGAATGGATCCACAATACATAGCTCAAATTTTTCATCCAGGATTTCAGGAAGATTTCTGATGTCCTCAGAGTATATTCTGAACCTTTCCTTCCTGAAGCCATTGATCTGAAGGTTAAGGCGCGTCATCTCACATGCATCCCTCCAGATGTCATTGAAGACAACCCTTTCTGCACCTGCCATCAGTGCAAATATTCCCAGGGTGCCCGGACCGCAGGTGGCGTCCAGAACCGTCTCTGGGCGAATTGATAGGATTTCCCTGGCAGCGGTTTCTATTTTCTGGTTTTTTGCACCTGCAAATTCTATGTGAAGCCTGCTCTGCCTCCGGTATATGGACATTGAACCTGCAGGGGTATCTATGATATCACACCTCATATCACAGCCTGCAAGAAGATCGTATACCTCTGGAATCCTGGATGAATCCATAACCCCTGGTGTCACCGAGGGATCGCCCCTTATGACACCCTTAACCTCGGGCACATCAGTTATTATCATCTCCGCAGTTTTCCCAGTGATGGCAGGTGTTAGAAGAACAAGCGAATCCTCTGGCAGGAAGGGGACCGATTTGAGGGGAAATGCAGGAGTTATGAGCGGAACACCGGCGTCCCTCAACCTGGCATTTTTTTGGATGACCCCATTCTCTATAAGGATCATGGATACCTGTGCCATTACAGAATCAAGGTGCCTTCTGCCACATTCACATTCTTCAAGGGCCGATTCAGTCACATGTTCCATTATGGGTCTGAACTTCCTGAAACCAGGGTTTACACAGCCCTCACAGGGGTCGTAATAACCCCTCAGTTCATGCTTGTTATGTGCACGAAGAACCTCTCCGCAGACTGGACACCTTGCTGACATACACTTAAATATTATCCTCCACATATTAAAAGATGAGTAACATGAGGGACAAGAGGAAGGAGATTCTGAGGGAAATTCTCGGAGAATTCGCAGCGGATGAGGAAGCGACTCCAAGGGAAGAAAAAAGAGAGAGGCCTGCGGAATCGGAATTCAAGGTTGAAAAGGTGCTTGAAAAGCCATCACCGAAGCCCGCCCCCCGTGGTCCCGATATAAAGGATGTTGAAATCATTGAGGGCGACCTCATACCCAAATACAAGGTGTCCCTTCCAAAGTTCTCTGAGAAGGAAAGAGAACTCCTCAACGAGATACGTGAAAAACTTGTTGAGGTTGCGGTATCCAAGGGTGAGGATTTCAGGATAGACGAATCCACCTTCATGTCGGAGGTTAAGGAATTTCTCAGGATGAAGGGGGTTCGCAATGTTGATAAGCTCGCCAAGCAGATCTCCCAGGAGATGCTGGGTTACGGCGAACTTGACCCACTCATCAAGGATGATGATCTTGAGGAGATAATGGTAATCGGTGTCAACAAACCCGTCTTTGTTTACCACAGGAAGATGGGTATGATGATAACCAACGTGGTCTTCAAGGACGATGATGATATAAAGGCCATTATTGACCTCATTGCAAGGCAGGTGAACAGACGTATAGACCAGCAGACACCCATACTGGATGCAAGGCTGCCTGATGGCTCAAGGATCAATGCGACAATACCACCGGTATCTCCGGACGGATCAACACTCACCATACGAAAATTCAGGAAGGACCCCTTCACTGTAGTCGATCTCATCAACTTCAAGACCATGTCCTCACATCTTGCAGCCTTCCTCTGGGTCTGTACTGATGGGCTCGGGGTGAAACCATGCAACGCCATAGTTGCAGGGGGTACTGGTTCAGGTAAAACAACAACCCTCAACACAATATCCGCCTTTGTACCCCCAACCGAGCGTATCATAACAATTGAGGATACACTGGAACTTCAGCTGCCCCACACCCACGTCCTGAGGATGGAGACAAGGCCACCAAACATAGAGGGTAAGGGTGAACTGGACATGGACACCCTGGTTAAGAACTCCCTCCGTCAGAGACCCGACAGGGTGATAGTCGGGGAGGTCAGGGGTGGAGAGGCAATAACACTCTTCACAGCCCTCAACACAGGGCACAGTGGGTTTGGAACGCTTCACGCAAACACGGCCCGGGAAACAATAACCCGTCTCATAAACCCCCCCATGAACGTGCCGAGGATAATGATACCTGCCCTTGACTTCATAATCATGCAGAACAGGATGTATCGTCCTGAAGGGGGTTCCATAAGGAGGATAACAGAGGTTGCCGAGGTTGTGGGTATGGAGGAGGGCAATGTTCAGCTCAACAGGGTCTTTGAGTGGAACAGCGTAACAGATAAGGTGGAATACGTTGGAATAGCCAGCCAGACCCTCAGGGAGATAGCTGAACTCAGGGCCATAAGCATAAATGAGATAGAGGAGGAGATCGAAAGAAGAAGACTTGTCCTTGAATACCTGGCCGATGAGAACATAAGGTCCATAGATGAGGTGGGACACTACATAAATGAGTACTACAGGGACCCGGACGGTGTTCTTGACAGCATACTCTGAGGCAGATACAATGGTCTCAATCAGGGATATATTCGATAAACTCGGGGGAATCACTCTCACATCCACGAAGAAGGTGGGTGAGGGCGTTCAGAAGCCCGTTAAGAAGATAGGTGAGATAAAGCCAAAGGCACCCCCAATTGGAAAACCAGGGGGAATCCTGAAGAGGGAATCTGAGAAACCAAAGCCAGGTTTTCTCTCAAGAAGGGGGTCAGCGAGGGTTATAAGCAGGATGAAGATGACCCCTGAGGAGATAGAGGTGTTCAAGGGCCTTATAGAGGCAGATAAGAGGCTCGAGGAGAGGGGAGAGGACAGCGCAACCCGTGAAAGCTTTCAGAGGGCGTCCCTTGAGGAGATACTGAAGGAGGAGGAGAAGGAGCAGCTCGACCCCAAACTCATAATGATACTTGGTGGGGGCTCAGGGGCGGTGCTGCTGATTGTGATGGTCGTCCTTGGCTTCGGGATCGAGATAGGCCTTGCAATGATGCTGGCTGTTCTCTTCATGGCTATAATTATCATATTCCTCCCGAACCTTCAGAAGGGCAAACGTTCAAGCGAGGCTTCCCGGGAACTGCCATTTGCTCTCCGTCAGATGGCCACTGAACTCAAATCAGGGCTCGGGCTCCATGATAGTATGCGTTCAGTTGCAATGTCAGGCTATGGTGCCCTTTCTGAGGAGTTCGCGAGGACACTTGAGGAGATCAAGTATGGTGAGACCACTGAGAGTGCCCTCATTGAGATGAGTAACCGCATAGAATCCGATGGCCTCAAGAGGGCCGTATACCAGATCACAAGGACCCTCAACAGTGGTGGGGATCTCTCAAAGACACTCAATGTTATTGCAGATGATATTGCATATGAGATGAGGATGAAGCTCAAGGATTATTCCCAGAAGCTCAACTCCTTCACCATGATCTACATGTTCCTTGCGATTCTGGGACCCGTTATATTCCTTGTAATGCTCCTGGCAGCATCCACTGTTATGGGGTCAGTCCTGCCACCCATAGCCATTATACTGATATACCTCTTCCTTTTCCCAATGCTGGTGGGGTTCATGGCCTTCATGATCAAGAGGCTTGAGCCAAAACTTTAGATAATTGTGATAGGGCATTCATCGCTCCCCTCAGGAAATCAAACACATCATCATCTTCCCCGAGGGTGGCTGTATCTTGTGATACGGCATTCATCGCTCCCGCAGCACATGTAGAAGTTCATGGTACTTCTCATCCCCGAGGAGGTGCATGAGTTTATGCTGTTTTTCTTCACCCAGAAAGTGAAGCAGCCTGTGGTATGCTTCTGCCCCGAGAAGGTGCAGGAGTTCATGGTATGCTTCCTCCACCGTTAGTTTAACATCAACATCAAAGCCTGCCATCCTGAGGCGGTTCATGAGGTCAGCGGTCCTGGGAAGCCTTAAACTGGCCCTTCTTATTATTTCAGGTTCTCCAAAGATTTCCCCGGGTGTTCCCTCGGCTATGAGTTTGCCGCTGTTTAGAACAAAGATTTTCTCAGCGAACTGGCTGAGTATTTCAACGTCGTGGGAGGATATTATAACTGTTATGCCCTCCCTGCTCAGTTCAAGGAGTATCTCGATTATCCCATCGGCGGTTTCAGGGTCCAGTCCTGTTGTGGGCTCGTCAAGGACCATGATTTCAGGCTTCATGGCAAGGATCCCTGCAATGGCCACCCTCTTCTTCTCACCACCGCTCAGATGGTGGGGCGCCCTTTCTTCATAGCCGGACATACCCACCCTTTCAAGTGACTCCCTGACCCTTTCATTGACCTCATCTTCACCGAGTCCAAGGTTCATGGGGCCAAAGGCAACATCATCCCTCACTGTTGGGGAGAAGAGCTGGTCATCGGGGTTCTGGAAAACTATACCCACCTTCTGCCTTATCCTCATAAGTTCAGATTTGCTGTAATTGATTTTCTCTCCATCGATTATTATTTCGCCGGCTGATGGCCTTAGTATCCCGTTGAGGTGCAGAAAGAGTGTTGACTTACCGGCCCCGTTGGGGCCTATGACGGCAACCCGTTCACCTCTCCCTATTTCCATGTTAATGTTTCTGAGGGCTGTGGTGCCATCTGGGTAGATGTAGCTGAGGTTCTTCACCTGGATCATTTAATCACCGGAAGTGACGTCTGGATGACGTGAAGAACCGCAAGTATCATGATATTCGCAGTCACAAACAGCACTTCTTTTCTTCCTATTTTGGAGGCTGCTGTGTACATCCTGCTTTCAGGTGTGTAGCCGCGGCTAAGCATGCTGAGATACACCCTTTCCCCCTGTTCATATGCCCGAAGGAACATCATGGCAATGGTTTCACCCACCTTCCTCAGCCTCCACCGGTAGGGCACATTTTTGTTCCAGATATCAAAGCAGCGGGTTTTCTGGGCATTCCTTATTCTTTCAAGTTCGTCATAGAAGAAGAAGAGGTACCTGACGGTGAGGTTTAAGAGCATCGCAAAGTCGGAGGGAACACCGATTCTCCTTGCTGAGCCAACAAGTTCCTGCATTGACGTTGTTGAGGAGAGAAGTATAACTGCGGTCACACTCACAGTCACCTTTCCGAGAAGCAGTGCCCCAAAGATGATTCCCTGAAGGGTCATGTCAAATCCAAACGGCCCTGCCCAGATCACGTCCCCGGGCCTTATGAATGGCTGGAAGAGTGCTATGAATCCGCCGAATGGGAGTATGAGAATGAGCCTTTTAATGGCATAGGATGGTGACACATTTGAGAGGAAGATCAATAAGATAAGGTAAATCTCCATGAGGATGAGTGTTGTAATACTCTGCGTGGCAACCGCAAAGACGATTATGATAAATGTTATTATGAGCTTGACACGCCCATCAAGGCTGTGTATTGAACTCTCCTTAAGGCTTTCCCTCTCTATGTTTATGAGGTCTTCCATTCAGCTTCCCCACAAATTATAAAGGAGGGGGTTATTTCCCCTCATCAGGTTCTGTTTCCCTTCTACGGAGCAGTACTCCGACGCCATAGGCGAGGCCCAGCACAATGGCAGTGCCCAGCACCATTGCTATGGAACCGCCAACCTTGCTTTCACCAAATATTGGAATGGTGTAGTCTGGCAGCGGTGATTCAACCACCGGTTCAGTTTCAGGGTTGGGCATCACCTTCTCGGCTGTGCTCTCAAGTCCGTCAGGGTTTTCGGATGCAAGGAATGGTGCCAGAATGGCTATTATGAGGGCAATCAGGATGCCCCCTGCCATGAATTTTTTATCCCGGGCATTCATTTTGATGCAACCCCCTTCTTCTCACCCCATTCACTGAACTTGAAGAGATCGGGGCGGCTGTTTTCAATTGCAAGGACAACAACCACTGTTATTGCAGCCTCGATGAGACCTATGACTGCGTGGTAGAGCCCCATCATCCAGAGTCCCTCCACAAGAGGGAAGGTGCCAGCTATCCACATCTCTATGGCGCAGGCAATGGCGGCAAGGAATATTGAGGCCCATGATGCCACGGCGACTGCAGGAATTTCACCGGCTGATCTGACTGCCCTGAACAGGTAGTAACCTGTGAATCCTCCGATTATACCCATGTTGAAGATATTCGCACCAAGCGCAGTTAGACCACCATCACCGAATATGAGTCCCTGAAGTATCAGTACAATTGAGAGTAAAAGGACAGCTGCCCATGGACTTGCAAAGACTATTGCAACGAGGGCCGCTCCAACCATGTGGCCACTGGTACCCCAGGGTATCGGTATGTTCATTGCCTGTATTGCGAATATTCCAGCTGCAAGAACTGCAAACAGGGGTATCTGTCTTTCTTTAAGATCCCTTCTTGCCCATTGCATGCTGAAGTACAGCGCTACAAGGGCAATAATCCAGTACACAAGGTACTGTGGAAATGGTATGAAACCATCCGGAATGTGCAAGCTATTCGCCTCCTTTACTTTTGTATCTAAAATCAGCAATATATCAGCACATTATATAATATAAAGCTTGATGCAATTATTACTGATTCTTGAAGTGATTTATATTGTGGTATTATTACACCCACTGATGGGGGTGGTTCTCCCACATACCCTCCATGGGTTAGGGTAATCCTGTATCAGCGGTGGCTGCGCAGGGATTCTTATTAAAAATATGTCCATCATTATGTGTTCGGCACCAATACACAAAGTTTATATATGGATTTCATAAAATGAAAAACATCATTATAAATCATTAATAATTGTCAACTGGGACTTAGTAATACTGGTGATAGATGTGGCACCTGAATCAAAAAAAGCCAAGGACCTTAAAGGGGATTTCTGGGATGCCAAGAACATCCAGATATCCATAGGAGAAATAATAACTGATGAAAAAGCTCAGGAAGAGGTTAAGGGTCCAAAACCCCGCCCCCATGTGACCGACCTGAGGTCATGGGACATGAAGCTCCTTGAAAGATACGAACCATTCTATGCACCTTTCTGTGACATGTGCTGCCTCTGCACCTACGGTAAATGTGACCTCCTCGGTAAGAAGGGAGCATGTGGTATAGACGCGGCCACACAGCAGGCACGCATAGTACTTCTCGCATGTCTCATAGGGACCGCCGCGCACGCGGGACACGCAAGGCACCTTGTGGAACACCTCATAGAGAAGCTGGGAGAGGACCATGAAATAGATCTCGGCGTGAACGTGGATATAGAGGCACCCATAACAAGGACGGTCATGGGTAGAAGACCGCGAACACTTGGCGACCTGAGGGAGGTTATGGACTACGCCGAGGAACAGACGTCCCACCTCCTCTCAGCCTGCCACACAGGACAGGAGGGCGACAGCAGGGACTTTGAATCAAAGGCATTCCACGCTGGACTCATGGATGACCTTGTAAGGGAGGTTGCTGATATCGCCCAGATCGTTGCTCTGGACCTCCCGAAGGGTGATGAGGACGCGCCCCTCGTTGAACTGGGATTCGGTACTATAGACAACACCAAACCTGTGATACTCTGCATAGGCCACAACGTCCTCCCTGGAGCGGATATAGTGGACTACGTTACCGACAGAGAGCTTGAGGACGAAATAGAGGTATGCGGTATATGCTGCGCGGCAATAGATGTTACAAGGTACAGTGAAGCCGCCAAGGTCGTGGGGCCCCTCTCAAAGCAGCTCCGATTCATAAGAAGTGGCGTTGCAGATGTGATAGTGGTGGACGAGCAGTGCGTCAGGACAGACGTGCTGGAGGAGGCCCTCAAAAACAGGTCAGCGGTGATTGCAACAACCGATAAGATGTGCCTGGGGCTTCCTGATCTGACAGATGAGGACCCCGACAGAATCGTGAACGACCTCATAAACGGTAACATAGAGGGGGCGCTTATCCTTGACCCCGAGAAGGTGGGGGAGGTGGCGGTTAAGACCGCAATGAAACTCGCGCCAATGAGAAAATCCCTCAAAAAACTGCCAGAGGTCGATGAGATAATTGAAATGGCATCAGAGTGCACTGACTGTGGGTGGTGCCAGAGGGTCTGCCCCAACAGCCTCCCCGTCATGGATGCCATTAAGAGCGCAGCTGAGGGTGATCTGAGCAAACTTGAGGAGATGGCAATTGAGGAGCTCTGCTACACCTGTGGACGCTGTGAACAGGAATGTGAAAGGGACATACCCATAGTGTCCATGGTGACAAAGGCCGGTGAAATGCGTATAAAGGAAGAAAAATACAAGATAAGGGCCGGCCGTGGCCCTGCCCAGGATGTGGAGATAAGGAGGGTTGGCGCACCCATAGTCCTCGGGGACATACCTGGTGTCATAGCCTTTGTGGGATGCTCAAACTACCCTGAGGGTGGAAAGGATGTTGCCCTCATGGCAAAGGAGTTCCTTGAGAGAAACTACATCGTGGTCACAACTGGATGCGGTGCAATGTCCATAGGAGAATACAGGGATGAGGATGGAAAGACACTCTATGAAAAATACGGTGGTCAGTTCGATGCAAAGGGACTTGTTAACATGGGCTCCTGCGTATCAAACGCCCACATATCAGGGGCCGCCATAAAGATAGCCAACATATTTGCACAGAAACCACTTGAGGGGAACTTTGAGGAGATAGCGGACTACATACTCAACCGTGTAGGGGCCTGTGGAGTTGCATGGGGCGCATACTCCCAGAAGGCGGCGGCCATTGCAACCGGTGTGAACAGGTGGGGAATACCCGTCGTCCTGGGACCCCATGGATCAAAATACCGCAGACTGTTCCTGGGAAGGGCAGATGACGAGGAGAAGTGGAAACTGAACGACCTCAGAACAGGTGAGGTCATTGATGGGGAGCCAGCGCCAGAACACCTTCTCTATGCAGCGGAGAACTGGGAGGAGGCAACGGTGATGGTGGCCAAGCTCTGCATAAGGCCAACAGACACACCCAAGGGTCGCCAGATGAAACTCAGCAACTACATAGACCTCCACAAAAAGTACTTCGGCACAATTCCAGATGACATCGACAGGTTCATAAGGACAGAAAAGGACATCCCCATAGTCTACAAGAGGGATATCATGAAGATACTGGAGGAGAAGAACTGGAAGCCAAGGAAGCTTCCAAAGGAACCCTCACTCCTTGAGAGGTGATTGGTGTGAATGACCGTATAATACCATGGCAGCCAACTGTTATAGCAGGCCCGAAACAGGCAATGCTCGTAACACCAGAAACCGCAGTTATGATGATAAAAAAGGCCAAGAGGCCACTTATGGTTGTGGGGCCCCTTGCAAAGCGCCAGCCAGTACTTGAACACACAGTTAAAATAATCAGGCACTGGGACCTTCCCGTGGTCTCCACCGCCGATACCTACAGGGTTTTGAAGGATGCGGGTGTAGAGTCAGAACCCCACGGGATAGTGGAGATAACCAACCTCCTGAAGGACCCAGACTGGGAGGGTCTCAGGGGTAAGGGCCAGCATGACCTTGTCATATTCATAGGGTGCATCTATTACATAGCATCCCAGGGCCTATCAACCCTGAAGCACTTTGCACCACATATAAGGACACTCACAATATGCAAGACATTCCACTCAAATGCAGATGCATCATTCCCCAACATGGATGATGATGAATGGTTCAGGTACCTTGAGAAGATGTATACTGACTGATGATAATGGAGGAATTCAATGTTTGAAGACATACCCGTTGATGTAAGTCCCATGCACGAGGGGGAGCGGATAAGATCAGCAAACATGTTCGTTGAACTTGCCGGGCCCAAATCCATTGGAGCCGAACTGGTCCAGGTTAAGGATAGCGTTGAGGATGGAAAGGTGGAGGTCATAGGGCCCGAGATAAGTGAAATGGAACAGGGCCAGATCTATCCATTCGCCATAAACGTGGAGATAGCAGGAAGCGAACTCGAGGAGGAACTTGAAAGTGTTATAGAGCGGAGGCTCCATGAACTCTGCAACTACGTCCAGGGTTTCATGCACCTCAACCAGAGGGACCAGATCTGGTGCCGTGTAAGCACAGAGGCAAGGGACGCAGGATTCATGCTGGAACACCTTGGAAAGGCACTGTCGGTCCTATTCAGGGAGGAGTTCCCAATAATCGAATCAATATCAGTGACAATCATGACCGATGAGGACGCTGTTAAAGAATTCCTTGAAACAGCCAGGGAAAAGTATGAGATAAGGGATTCAAGGGCAAGGGAACTCTCAGACGAGGACGTTGACGTGTTCTACGGGTGCCTCATGTGCCAGTCCTTCGCCCCAACACATGTATGCATCGTCACACCAGACCGGACAGCCCTATGTGGTGCCATAAACTGGTTTGACTGCCGTGCAGCCTACAAGATGGATCCTGACGGCCCAATATTCGAAATTCAAAAGGGGGATGTCCTTGACCCGGAGAGGGGAGAATATGAGAATGTTAACGCTGCGGTGGCAGAGAACTCGCAGGGTACAACAGAGAGGGTTTACCTCCACAGTGTGTTCGGGTATCCACACACATCATGCGGTTGCTTTGAGGCAGTGGCATTCTACATACCAGAACTGGACGGAATAGGTATCGTGAACAGGGACTTCAGGGGCGAAACCCCTCTGGGAATACCATTCTCTGCAATGGCAGGGCAGTGCTCAGGCGGAAAACAGGTTGAAGGGTTCTCAGGTCTCAGCCTTGAGTACATGCGCTCACCTAAATTCCTGCAGGCAGATGGGGGATACTCAAGGATAATCTGGATGCCAAAGGAACTCAAGGAATCTGTCATTGACTTCATCCCTGAGGACCTGAGGGATAAGATAGCCACAGAGGTGGATGCAACATCGATAAAGGAACTCAGAAGGTTCCTTAGGGAGAAGGGGCACCCTGTCCTTGAAAGGGCACCAGCAGAAGTTGAAGAAGCTGAAGTCATTGAGGAAGAGGAAACCCATGCTGAGGAGGCCCCCATCACTGAGGGAATACCTGTAATGGCGTCCCCCGAGATCAGCCTTCCAGCAGCGGGCGGATTCAGGATAATTCTCAAGAACGCAAAGATCTACGCTGAGAAGGTAATAATAAAGCGTAAATAATCAACCTGAGTGGTCATGTGATAATAGCAGTAAGTGGCAAGGGTGGAACAGGAAAGACCATGGTTTCAGCGTCACTTGTGAGGATACTCGCAGCTACAGGGGCGGATGTCCTCGCAATAGATGCTGATCCTGATTCAAACCTTCCAGAGGCCCTCGGTGTTTCCGTAAGTGGGACGGTTGGTGAGGTGAGGGAACAGCTTAAGAGGGACACAGCAGCGGGCAGAATCCCCCCATCAGCCAACAAGTGGGATATCCTTGACTACAGGATAATGGAGTCAATAACCGAGACAGATGACTTCGATCTGCTCGTCATGGGCCGCCCGGAGGGGAGCGGATGCTACTGCGCAGTTAACACCATGCTGAGGAGGATAATCGAGAATATAGCAGAGAACTATGACTACATAGTGATAGATACCGAGGCGGGCCTTGAGCACCTCAGCAGAAGGACAACCCAGAACGTTGACGTTATGATGGTTGTAACCGACCCCTCAAAGAGGGGAATTCTAACAGCAAGAAGGATACTTGAACTATCAAGGGAACTTGAGATAAGATTCAGGAAGGTGTTCCTGGTTCTTAACAGGGTCCATGAAGGGGACCTTGAGAAACTTGAAATAGACGAGGACCTTGAGGTCATAGGCGTTATACCCGAGGATCCCCTTGTTTCCAGGTATGACATGGAGGGCAGGTCGCTATATGAGCTGCCTGAAGACTCAGCAGCATTCAGGGCCATAAAAAAGGTTGCCGGGAAAATTTTAAGTCTATAGAGGTGTGTTTATGGATAAATTAACGGAACTTCTGAAATTACTTCAGAACACGGAATCCATCGAAATAAATGAGTTCAGGATGGATGTTGACGAACTTGAACTCTACCTGATGCCTGTGGTTCAGCAGGCCATCCAGAAAACAGTTGAGGTTAGGGAGGCAGTTGAGGCACTCCCTGAGGAGGAATTTGAACCACCGGTAAGGACATACCCTGGTGAGGTTGCCCAGGTGAAACTGGGCGAGGGTACAAGGAAACCTGTTTACCTTGGCGGTCAGAAGGCCCTCTACAGGTTTGAGGAACCCCAGCCAAACCCACCGGTGGTGACATTCGACGTCTTTGACATACCCATGCCGGGTCTCCCAAGGCCGATAAGGGAACATTTCAGCGACGTCATGGAGGACCCCGGCGACTGGGCCAGGAAGGCGGTAAAGGAGTATGGTGCCAACATGGTCACAATACACCTCATCGGAACAGGACCCAAGGTAATGGACAAGTCACCGAGGGAGGCTGCAAATGACATTGAGGAGGTCCTCCAGGCCGTTGATGTCCCCCTGGTAATCGGGGGCTCAGGGGACCCTGAAAAGGATCCGCTGGTTCTTGAAAAGGCTGCCGAAGCCGCCGAGGGCGAAAGGTGTCTCCTGGCATCAGCAAACCTGGACCTTGACTACAGAAAGGTTGCAAGGGCAGCCCTTGACCACAACCACGCGGTCCTATCATGGGCCATAACAGACGTCAACATGCAGAAAACCCTCAACCGTTACCTCATGAAGGAGGGCCTTAGTAGAGAGGACATAGTGATGGACCCAACGACCTGTGCACTGGGTTACGGTATAGAATTTTCAATAGACGTCATCACAAGGACAAGGCTCGCGGCCCTCAAGGGTGATGCAGACCTTCAGATGCCAATGTCCTCTGGAACAACCAACGCGTGGGGTTCAAGGGAGGCCTGGATGAAGAAGGATGAATGGGGACCCACAGACTACAGGGGCCCTCTATGGGAGATAGTAACCGGACTTACAATGATGCTCTCAGGTGTGGATATATTCATGATGCTCCACCCAACATCTGTGAGGCTTCTGCGGGAGATAGGGGAAACCTTCACAAGGGAATACATGACGACAGAAACACCTGATCTCCGGGAATGGATAACTGAACTTGAATATTGAGGAGGGGTTTAAATTGCAGGTAACTGCCATGGATGTATACCGATTACTTCCAAAAACAAACTGTGGTAAATGTGATGAGTCATCATGCATGGCCTTCGCCACAAAACTCATAGAAAAGGAACTCACACTGGATGACTGCCCGCAGCTCAGTGGGGATGAAAGACAGAAGCTCGAGGACCTCCTTGCGCCGGCTGTGAGGGAAATCACCTTCGGCCCAGAAAAGAACCCGGTGGTGGTTGGGGGTGATGAGGTCCTCTACAGGTTTGAACTCACATACTACAATCCCACAGCCCTTGTGGTTGATCTTCCAGATGACCTACCATCAGAGGAGATCATGAAGAGGGCCAGTGATATCATGAATCTGAAATTCGAGCGTACAGGTGAGGAACTGACCCTGGATGCCATCGCGCTCAGGAACAAATCAGGAAGCCCTGAAAAATTTGCGGAGGCAGCAGGGGCCCTGGCTGAACTCAACTTCCCTGTTGTTCTCTGCACCTTTGATCCAGAGGCAATGAGGGCTGCCCTCGAGGTCCTGGGGGATCAGAGGCCCCTCCTTTATGCGGCCACAAAGGACAACCTCCAGGAGATGGCTGAACTTTCCATTTCATACGGGTGCCCCATGGTGCTCTTCTCACCGGGGGACCTCGAGGAGATGAAGAACCTCACAAGAAGACTGCGGGCAATGGGCCTTACTGAAATTATCCTGGACCCCGGAACATTCACAGGTGAGGGAATAGGTGACACCATAGACAACTTTGTCATGATAAGGCGCCTTGCAGTTGAGGAAAGGGATGAGGACTTCCGCTTCCCCATCATGGGCATACCAGCACTCTCAAGGCTTTCAGGAGGGGATCCAGTTGAGGATAACATAAAGGAGGCCACTGTTGCAGCCACACTCATGAACCGCTACGCCGACATTCTTATACTCGGAGGAACAGATATCTGGGAACTTATGCCCATACTCACCCTCAGACAGGGCCTCTACACTGATCCAAGGAAGCCACAGACTGTTGATCCGGGAATATATGAGTTTGGAGACGTTGATGAGAACTCCCCTGTGATACTCACAACCAACTTCTCACTCACATACTACACAGTGGAGGGTGACCTCAAGGCAGGTGATGTTACGGCATATCTCCTTGTGCTTGACACAGAGGGAAGGGCTGTGGACGTCTCACTGGCCGGAGGACAGCTCACGGGAACCGCAGTGGCTGACCTTATAAAGGATACTGGTATAGAGGATAGGGTAAAGGATAGGGTTCTCATCATTCCTGGACTTGCGGCACCTGCAAGTGGTGAAATAGAAGACGATACAGGATGGAAGGTGCTTGTGGGGCCAAGGGATTCCTCAGGGATACCTGACTACCTTGAAAAACTGGCATCGGAGTAGAGGGGTGGTCCAGTGAAGATGCTGATGGTAATTGACCCTGCAAGGTGCAGTGGCTGCGATGACTGCATAAATGCATGCAAAAAGACCCATGGAGTTGCAAGGGTCAGGAAGGCCGACAGGATGCCTGTATTCTGTCTTCAGTGCCACCCTGAGAAGGCCCCCTGCGCAAGGATATGTCCTGTTGGCGCCATAAGGGAGGTTGATGGGGCGCTTGTGATTGATGAGGACGCATGCATACTCTGCAAGCTGTGTATGGTTGCCTGCCCCGCAGGAATGATAGTTCTTGATTCTGAAAAGAAATCAGCAGAAAAGTGTACGCTCTGTATGGATGCCGACTGTCTGCTGCCTGCATGTGTGGATGCATGTAAGGAGAATGTCCTTAAACTGGTATCTGTGGATGACCTTGCTGATCTCAGGGATCGCATGGAGTTCAGTGAGGTCCTTGAGGAGGCAATGAAGATCTACAGGGGCAAGGTTAACTAGATTTCCACGTGAAGGGTGTTTATCAACACCCTAATATATTTGTAGGACTCAGTAATGTTTTCAACTGGCCCTTTGAAGTATATGTAATATATGTAGCCCTTCTTTTTGAAGATGAATGCCACTATCCTGTATTTCTTTGTTTCACCGGTTACCATGCATCCATGTTCGCTGTCCACGGTAACGGATCCCCGCGTGATGTTAAAAAGACCCCTCATGCTCAGAACGTCAATCAAGATATCTGAAAATTCTTCAGCAGTCACTCCGACGGCTTCCTTTCTCTTAACGGATATTTTAAGCCCATGTTCCTTACATGAAGCTTTAATAAGTTTTTCACCATCCTTAACCTCCAGGAGGTCCCAGAAAATGGGGTACCTGAAGCTTATCTCCCCATTATCGAATCTCTCCAGGTATGGTTCCACATCGATCAGGTCTATCGCTGCGCGGGCCTTTCTTCTAACAAAAAGGTACGGATCATTGAGGGCCTCTATGAGTGATTCAAGGGCATCGGGGTCCCCTATAAGCCCCAGGGCCTCTGCCACCTTTCCACGAACATAGCGGTTTTTGTCCCTTTTTCTGCCTGAGACCATCCTTTTGAGGTAGGGAACAGCCCTTTTTGACCCTATCTCCCCAAGAGCTTCAACAAGGACGGCCCTTGTCTGCCATGAGGGATCAGAAAGTTTTTCAAGAAGGGGTTCAACTGCTGTTTCACCAAGATTCACAACTGCAAGGACAATCTGGCGCCGGACCTCCATGTCAGGGTCGTTGAGTTTATCAATAAGAACCCCAAGACACCTCTCATCACCCAGATTTCTGATGACCCGTGCAGCGGCCTTTCTCACAACCCATGACCTGTCGTTAAGCGCAGCCAGTGCCTGCCTGAGCCCCTTCTCAGGGTCCAGTTCTGCAAGGGTGATGAGTGCACTTTTTCTTATATCTTCAATGGGATCATTTAAATATCGTTCAACAGCATCAACTGCCCTTTTATCCCGGAACCTAGAAAGAGATTTCAGTGCACTGATTCTGACATCAATATCGGGGTCCTCAAGGGAACTTATCAACGGTTCAATCGCGCTTGGATCACCTATATTCCCCAGCGCCCTGGCTGCCGCGGCCCTAACACCCCCAAGTATAGGGTAGTCCCTCTGCCATTCCTCATATCTGAGGGTATCAATCAGCGCGGGCACTGATCTCTTATCTGCCAGTTCTTCAAGGGCAAGGGCAGCATCCAGTCTTACGGTGTAATCATCACTTTCAAGAGCCTCCATGAGACTTTGAACATCCCCCTCTTTCAGAAGCTTCTCGATGTCTAGGAATATAAAAACCCCCCCATAATGTATGCTATCCCTGATTAAAGCATACATTTGAGCATCTTTAAGATCCCGGGATAATCCCTCAGAATCTTAAGGAGTGATATTTTTGAGATGGAATTTAAATCTTTTCCCTCAAAGGATCTTATGAGTGAATCGAGTTCATCATCACTTAAACCATCAAGTACCTTCCTAAATTTAAGTGATCTCTCAAGATTTTTACCTATCCGCTCACGCCATATGCCCTCATACTTTGAGAGGAAGCCTGAATCGGTTCTCTGTGAATCAATCGCATCAGTCGCTACATCTGCGGCTATCATCGCGCACTCTGCTGCAACGTGTATACCACCACCCGTGAGGGGATCGACCTGACCAGCTGCGTCACCAACGACAAGCAGGCCGTCTGTGTACGTCTTCCTGATGGGGCCTCCAACGGGCACAGCACCAGCATTGAACTCCAGCCTGCTGCAGCCTGCCCTGGAGATGAACCTGTTAAGGTAGTGTAGCGGACCGTTATCGGAGCATCTTGTTCTCCTTATGCCCACACCAACATTCGCCCGCCCATCACCCTTTGGGAAGACCCAGAGGTAACCTGATGGAGCAAAGGTACTCCCGAAGTAGAATTCCATGGTTTCATCGTCCACATCGAAACCTGCGACCTCATACTGGGCACAGGAGCACAGTTCTCCTGGCCTGAAACGTGTATCAAGCCCAGCCATACGGCCAACACCTGACTGAATGCCGTCCGCCGCAATTACAATATCTGATTCAACCCCATGGGTTCCATCGGGACCCCTGAATTTAACACCGGAGACGGATCCATCCTGGAACATCAGATCCTTCACCCGGGAACCTGCAAGCACATCCGCCCCAGAATCAGCGGCACGCAAAGCGAGGTATTTATCAAAAATCTTTCTTTCAATGATGTAACCCTTTATAATTGGGTTTCTGGTTGTTATGCTTGCACCATATGGTCCGTTGATCGCAGCAGCATTTATCCTTGTACATGTGAACTCGGGAAGGGGCTTTATACCTGTTGATCTGAAGAAACTGTCACTCACTCCCCCGGCGCACTGTACAGGGGTCCCTATTTCAGGGTTTCCTTCGAGCATGAGGACCTGTAGACCATTTTTTGCTGCGTGGTATGCTGCTATGGAGCCTGCCACACGACCCCCGACAACAACAAGATCATACTTCATCCTCACACCCCATTGCGTCCACAGGGCAGACTGCAGCACAGGCAAGACACTCCAGACACCCATCCCCCATGAGGAGGGTGTCCTCCAGTTCCAGGGCACCTGATGGACAGACATTCACACAGGCGCCGCAGCGCATACACCTTGATGGATCGTGTTTCAATGAACCACCTACTAGATTTATGGGCACCCGGTTTAATTAATCTTAGGATATGATAATGACCACCGTTAAATTAATATATGACTTTTTACTACTATCAATTACCATGCAGGGGTGCCCGAGCGGCCAAAGGGGGAGGACTTAAGATCCTCTGGCGCAGGCCTTCGAGGGTTCGAATCCCTTCCCCTGCACTAGAGTTTTAGCTGTTCTGTAATTAAAATTGTTTGCCTTAGTGGCTCAGGTGGTAGAGCGATGCCTTGGTAAGGCATAGGTCGGGGGTTCGAATCCCCCCTAAGGCTTTTTCATTGATTTTAAGGTGTTTTAATGGAGAAGAAAATTGCTCAGATTTCGGACATACATTTCGGTGAAAAGAATTTCTCCAGCAAGCTCAGGGAGAATCTTCTGGAACAGCTTCAGGATGAAAATCCCGACCTCATAGTTGTTTCAGGTGACCTCACCACAGAGGGCTATGCCCACGAGTATGAACTTGCGGCTGAATTTGCAGATGAGCTTCGGTCAATCACATCAACATATATAATTCCCGGCAACCACGATGCAAGGAATGTTGGACTGGTGCACTTTGAGAAGATGATAGGTAAGAGGAAGTTTGTTCACCATGACTCAGAATTTGCTGTTATAGGTCTTGATTCATCTGAACCTGACATAAATGACGGTCAGATAGGGATGGATCAGCTTGAATGGCTTGCAAGGGAACTTGAAAGGGTTCCTGATCACCTATGCAAGATAGTTACGTTCCACCACCATCTGCTACCCATACCAAACACAGGACGTGAGAGGAACATACTGCTGGATTCAGGCGATCTCCTCAGACTCCTCAATTCATATGGTGTTGACTTTGTACTCAATGGACACAAGCATGTGCCCAATGTCTGGATGATTGAAAGGATGGTTACACTGAATTCAGGTACAGCCACAACAAGGAAGCTGAGGGGTGAGACCTTCCCCTCACATAACCAGCTGAGGATCGATGATGATAGGATCTCTGTTGACCTTATAAACACCGAGAATGGTTCTAAAAGGGAAATGGCCAGTTATTCTGTTAAGGTTGAGGATGAAGAATACATGATATGTTCATATGTACATCCAGAAGGCTCCCTTTAACCCCTAATTTCATTTTCATATAAAAACATTAATATATCATCACACATAATGTTCTCTAATAGAGAAAATAAATATGCATAATATGATCTTAATTTCACCATTAAGAATCTGCAGGTGACAGCGTTGACCAAGGCATTTGATATACTTATGGCCGGGATAATCTCAGGAATAGTGGCATTCACAACCTCAAAGCTGGGAGTAGGCGGAACTGTCATGGGTGCTGTTCTTGGTTCAATGCTGTATCAGCTTCTCTCCCACTACCTCAGGGAACCCCTCAAGAATGTTAAGACAGAGAGGGTTGAGAGCAGGGTGGTATTTGCAATACCCCTCATTATAATAGTTGTAATTGAGGCCATATACCTCCTTGGAAATTTCCAGTGGAAACCCCAGCATATCTTTTACCTACTTGAGGAGGCAACCGACTGGAACCTCTTCAGGTCAATAGGGGTGGGGCTCATGGTGATGGGGATCTACCCCCTCCTGCAACCTGAGACCATAAAGAAATCATATGGACATGTCCTATTACTCATGGGATTCATTGTCCTCCTGAGGGGACTTGTGGATGTTCAGTCCCCTGTGGTAATGGTTTACAGGTCGATTTTTTATGAGTTCGACGTCCTGATAACCTTGCTGGTAATAGTTACACTCCTCTACATGATCGTATCCATACTCAGGGAATCTGTTGTCATTGTAATGGAAGATGAGGTGTCTTTGGAGAATGAAAAATAAAACAAAAAATGCAACACTCAAGTCAATCATAGATGTTATACTCTATGAGAACCCATCCACACAGGATGAGATTGCAGAAAGGCTTGGAATAACAAGAAGATATGTTACCAAACTCCTCCAGCCCTTAATAAAGGAGGGTGTTGTGAGAAGGGCCTACATTGTGGATATAAAGAAATTTGAGGAATTCCCGGAGCTTTTTGGGGAGGAGGTCACGTCCAGGGAATACGCAGGAAGCTTTTTTATCAAGGAGATACTCAGGGACATGGCACAGCATGTCTGCAAGCAGCTCAGGAAGTCATTCAGGTCCCTTGAGGAATACGATGAGGACCTTGCAAATGAGGCCCTGAAGATGGACTACATAACAAACACCATGCACGAGAAGGTGAGGTCCTCTGTTGATACAGCCATAGCAATGAACCCCTACTCAGAGTTCAGCAAGACAATGGCATTCACAGAGATTGCCTATGACCTTGAAAGGATAGGTGATCACTCTGCAATAATAGCCAACTTCGCAGTTAAGGAGTCCTATGAGGTTGACTCCGCCATGATGGAGTACCTCCGGGAGATGTTCTCAATTGCCGTTGAGATGGTGAATACAGCAATGGACGCATTCCTCAACGAGAAACTTGAACTCAAGGCAAAACTCATGTCCCTTGAGGACGATATTCACAGGGTTCAGAAGAACGCCCTTAACTGTGTGGCCACACAGATGGCCGAAACACCATTTGAGGATAAGGAACGCTCAACCTACTACATATCCCTTTCAAGGGTTGTGAAGACCTTTGAGAGAATAGCGGATATTTCAATTGAGATATTCGATACTGCAGGGGAATATTACAGGAACATACCGAGAACAACAACACCTGAGCGCTTCAGGAGGCGTGAGAGGGAGGGCACGTAATTTATTTCTTTTTCTTCTCCAGCTATTCCTTTATTTTCTCTCTTCCCATTCCTTACCAAGAAGCCTGTCGCCAATAAAGACACCGAATGCGTGCTATATGACTCCTATTCCCCAGAAGACTGTTATCCAGTAGAACCACCATATGCCCGGGCTTGAAAGAAGGTTTATGAGGAAAAGGGTGAAGTTAACCATTACAAAAACAGATAGGTGTATGTAAAATCCCTTAAGTTCATCTACTCTCTTCCGGGCTCTTTCGTATTCATCGTCCTGCATAGTTCTGCCCCTTCAAGGGATCTGTAATCTGTCTCTAATATTCTTTTCTCCTCGCCGTCGTAGTGTATTTCTTCGATGTCGAAGAATTTTCTGAAGGCCGGTTCACGCACCTTTTCCTCGTATACGTGGGATATGAGTCCTGGGAGCCGTCCTATCATAAACACCCCGGCACCTGTGCGCCAGTCAAAACCCATATCTGAGAGTATCCCGGCGTTGGCACCGTCAACGTTCATCCTGACACCCTTACGCTCAAGGAGTATGTTCTGAACCTCAACCGCAAGTCTCGTGTGGGGGCCGACACAGTCGTACTCCTCTGCAAGGTCCAGGAGCCGCACAGCCCGGGGATCCGCATTATGATACCTGTGCCCGAAACCAGGCACCTTCCGGTTCCTCCGCAGATGATCATCCACCAGCCTCACAGCAGCCTCAGGAATCTCATCCTCAGACTCACACCCTGAAACCGTCTCCTGGAAAAGCTTCATGGACCTCTCAATAGCCCCGGCATGATTCTTACCAAAGGCCAGAAGACCACCAGCAATACACGCATGCACCGGAGAACCAGCAGAGGCAATCATACGGGCAGCCTGCGTACTGGGCGGAGTCACACCATGATCACAGAAAGACACCAGGACAGCCTCAAGCATCCTCGCAACATTACCAGGAGGAAGCTCACCCCGAATCAACAGGTAAACCATCTCAGAAAAAGAAACACCACCAATCAAATCCTCCTGAGAATAACCCCTGGTAACAATCCGATTAGGCTCAACCCTCGTAATGGAAGTCCTCCACTTGGGATTTTTTACCTTCAGTATATCATTAATTATTCCTTCGGATATCATGTCTTTCCCTATCTGACTTTCAGTATTTAAATTTTAATGCATTTGGTGCACCTATATTCTCTTTATGTGAACTAAATTTTTTCACCAATGAAATTTAGTTCACTAAATAGGTAATAAAGTACACTAAAATAGCAAATTTTAAATACTCCCACAACAAGGTAAAGTTTGAGGTGATAAAATGGACACCAAACTGATCATAGGAATAGTCGTAGCAATCGTAATTATTGCTGGCGCAGTCCTGGCACTTGGAGGAGGCGGACAGCAGGAAAAGATCGACATTGTTGGTTCAACTTCTGTTCAGCCAGTTGCCGAGAAACTTGCAGCTGAATACATGAAAAAGCACCCCAACGTTAAGATAAACGTCCAGGGCGGAGGATCCAGTGTGGGAATCAAGAGCGCCCAGGATGGTACCGCAGACATCGGAACAAGTTCAAAGGAACTTAAACCCGATGAGAAGAAAGGTCTGACAGAGTACCTCATAGGTAAGGATGGTATTGCAGTAATTGTAAACAGCAAGAACACGGTCTCAGACCTCTCAAAGGACCAGGTTAAGGACATCTTCAGTGGAAAGATAACCAACTGGAAAGAGGTCGGAGGACCAGATGCAAAGATAACAGTGATAACACGTGAAGACGGTTCTGGAACCCGAAAGGCCTTCGAAGAAATTGTGATGGGTAAGGAGACCAAGATAAAGAAGGACGCCATAGTTGAAAGTTCAACAGAGGCTGTTAAGCAGGCTGTTAAGCAGGATGCAAACGCCATAGGTTTCATATCACTTGCAAACCTCGACGAAACAGTGAAGGCCCTCAAGATTGATGGTGTGGCCCCATCTGAACAGACAGTTGCAGATGGATCATACAAGATACAGAGGCCATTCCTCTTCCTGGTCAAGGGCAGCGCACAGGGAGCAGTCAAGGACTTCATTGACTGGGTCCTCAGCCCAGAAGGACAGGCAATAGTCAAATCAGAAAAGGTGGTCCCAGCAAAGGCCTAGTGGTTTTTAATTAAAACCACAATTTTTTCTTTCCGTCACCTTCAGTGAACTTTATTAACCAATAGGTGAAATCGATAACTGAAGGTGATGGAGATGGATGTAAAACCACGAAACATTCTCATACTAATCATTATCATCGCACTCGCATACTTCATGATCAAACCTGGTTCAGATTATGAGAGAATTGAAATTGCAGGCTCAACCTCTGTACAGCCAGTTGCTGAAAAACTCGCCGAGGAATACATGAAGGACCACCCAAATGTCAGGATAAACGTCCAGGGCGGGGGTTCTGGGATGGGTATAAGGACAGTACAGCAGGGGGTTGTTGATATAGGAACAAGTTCAAAGGCCCTCAAATCCGATGAGAAGGATGGGCTTAAGGAATATGTTATAGGGAAGGATGGCATAGTTATAGCTGTCAACCACCAGAACCCTGTCGATGACCTCACAACAGAACAGCTGAGAGATATCTTCAGCGGGAAGATCCGTAACTGGAAAGAGGTTGGAGGCCCAGATGCCGAGATACATGTTATAGTACGTGAGGAGGGCTCAGGAACCAGAAGCTCATTCAAATCACTTGTAATGAAGGATGAAAAGATAAGGTCAGATGCAATTGTCCAGGGGTCCACGGAATCCGTTAAACAGGCGATAAAGAGTGACCCCTATGCTGTGGGTTTTGTCTCAATGGCCCATATGAGTTCAGATGTAAAGGCACTTGAGGTGAACGGAATAACCCCCTCTGAGACCACAGTGGCCGATGGTTCCTATCCCCTTGTTGTTCCATTTGAATTCATAACCAGGGGGGAACCTGTGGGGGTTGTGAAGGACTTCATTGACTGGGTCTTTTCACCGGAGGGACAGGCGATTGTCAGGAGCCAGAAGGTTGTCCCTGCAATAGCAAATGTCTCAGATGATACCTAGGAGGTAAAAAATGATCAGCAAGACAAGGGAAAATCTCATTGAGAAGGGTCTTTTTGTAACGGCGATCTTCTCAATAATCGCGATACTGCTCATAATAACCTTCATATTCCGTGAGGGAATCCCGATATTCCAGGACTATGGTGTGATAAATTTCATATTCGGAATGGACTGGGCACCGTCTGATGGTAAGTACGGCGTCTTCACGATGATAGTTGGATCCCTTTGCATCACTCTCCTCTCACTTGCAATAGCGGTTCCACTATCAATCCTATGCGCTATATTCATGGCAGAGGTGGCCCCTGAGATAATGCGTAAAATCCTTAAACCCGTGATAGAGACCCTTGCAGCAATACCCTCTGTGGTATACGGATTCTTTGGTCTCATAGTTCTGGTACCCTATGTGAGGGCCAACATAGGGGGCACGGGTTTTGGAATGCTCACAGCAGCACTCATACTCACGGTCATGATCATGCCCACAATCATAAGTGTATCAGAGGACGCCATAAGGTCGGTGCCCCTCGAGTACAAGGAGGCATCCCTTGCACTGGGAGCAACCCACTGGCAGACCATACGCAAGGTCATTTTTCCTGCAGCGATTCCAGGTGTAATAACATCCATCATACTGGGTATGGGCCGTGCCATAGGTGAGACCCTGGCCGTTATAATGGTTGCAGGAAACGTTACACAGATACCATCATCAATTCTGGACCCTGTAAGGGCCCTCACATCCAACATAGCACTGGAAATGGGATATGCAACGGGACTCCACTACAGCGCCCTATTCGGAACAGCCATCATACTCTTTGCGCTGATAATGGTCCTGCTGGTTATTGCAAACTACTTCCACTACAAGAAGAAGATCGTGATAGGCGGAGGATACCTCTAGGAGGCTCAGAATGTCTTTCAGGATAATCTCACCAAAAACCAGTCAGAAGATAATGACAGGAGTGCTGTGGGCATCAGGCCTCGTAACAATACTCATCCTGATTGTTATAATAGGCTACATAATACTCAAGGGCCTTCCAGCACTGACCCCAGAATTCCTGCTGTCTGAACCCATTGACTCGGGAAGGGCAGGCGGGATAGCTCCGATGATCGTATCAAGCATATACGTTACCCTCATCGCAGGAATAATCGCAACTCCACTTGGTGTCGGTGCGGCTGTTTACATGGCTGAATACGCCACAGAGGAAAGGATAGTGAAGCTCATAAAGTTCGGTGCAGAGACACTGGCCTCCATACCATCAATAGTATTCGGTCTCTTTGGCCTGGCATTCTTCGTTGTATTCCTGGGTCTCGGATGGTCAATCCTTTCAGGGGGCCTTGTACTGGCACTCATGGCCCTTCCAACAATCTTCCAGGTTTCCCAGGTGTCCATTGAGACCGTCCCACAGTCATACAGGGAGGGGAGCCTGGCACTGGGTGCCACAAAATGGGAGACCATCTACCGTGTCGTTGTACCTGCAGCACTGCCAGGTATAACCACAGGAGTTATACTTGGAATGGCAAGGGCGATATCAGAGGCGGCAGCGGTAATGTTTGTTGTTGGATCGGCGCTTGCAATGCCCATCTCCATATTTGACCCTGGAAGACCCCTACCACTCCACCTCTATATAATAGCCACAGAGGGGCTTTCACTCAAAAATGCATATGGAACCGCAGCGGTCCTCGTAATAATCGTGCTCCTCATCACGGTTCTCACGAACACTCTTGTTGATAGATACAGAAGGAAGATGATGGGAAGATAGGTGATCTTATGTACAGAATTGAAGTTGAAGACCTCAACGTTTACTTTGACGAGGCACACATCCTCAAGGATGTGAACCTGAAGATTCCAAAAAACACCGTCACGGCCCTGATAGGGCCCTCAGGTTGTGGGAAGTCCACATTCATCAGGACACTCAACAGGATGAACGACGTCATCCCGGGGTTCAGACACGAGGGACATGTATACCTTGATGGCGTGGACATCTATGACCCCCAGATGGACGTTGTGGAGCTCAGGAAGAAGGTTGGCATGGTCTTTCAGAAGCCCAACCCCTTCCCAAAGTCAATATTTGAGAACGTGGCCTACGGACTCAGAGTTCACGGCTACGATGACAGGGACTTCATAGAGGAAAGGGTGGAGGAAAGCCTAAAAGCAGCGGCACTCTGGGACGAGGTCAAGGATAAACTTGATAAGTCCGCCCTTGGCCTTTCAGGCGGTCAGCAGCAGAGACTCTGCATCGCAAGGACCATAGCAATAGAGCCAGAGGTCATACTGATGGACGAACCATGCTCAGCCCTCGACCCCATATCCACCACCAAGATAGAGGACCTCATTCACAAGCTGAAGAGGGATTACACCATAATCATAGTCACCCATAACATGCAGCAGGCAACAAGGGTCTCAAAGTACACGGCGTTCTTCCTGCACGGTGAAATAGTTGAAAGCGGCCTTACCGAGGAGATATTCATAGAACCCCGGGATAAGAGGACCGAGGACTACATTACAGGAAGGTTTGGATGAAAAGCTTGAGTGGTGAAGTAATTGATTGGTGTTATCCTTGAAAACAAACTTTCAAAGGTGCTGAATGAGGCTGTTGAATATGGTAATGTAACATCTGAGAGAGTAAGGAACGCTGTATCCAGCTATATTAAAAAGGATGTTGAAACCGCTGAAAGGATAATAGAGGAAACATCAGGTGTTAATGAGGAGAGCTACAGGATAGAGGATGACTGTCTAAAAATCATCGGACTCCACCAGCCTGTAGCAAAGGACCTCAGACTCGCATCTGCAATACTCAGAACATCAATTGAACTTGAAAGGATAAACATACTCTCAGCCTACATTGCAAGGTACGCCATTGACAGCACCGACACCGTCATACCACCCCACATTGAGTTCATGTCACAGACCATCCAGGACATGATAAATGACGCCCTCGGAGCCCTCATGAACAGGGACATACAGCTACTCAAGAGGTCCACCAAGAATTATCTTCAGCTGCAGGAATTCTATAACCAGCTCCATGATTCCCAGGGGGAGTTCATGGAGTCAGGTAACCTGGTTCTGGTTGCAAGGAACCTTCTCAGTATGGGGCACCATGTTATGGGGATGGACGACAGGATAGCATACCTCATAGTGGGTAAGAGGGTTATACATCACAAGGTATTCTACAGCGTGCTCATGAAATAGTTGGGGGGATTTAATGTGGCTGCCATTTGATAACCCTAAAAAAATGGATTACAGGGCCCTCAGGAGTTCATCACTCCCTGAGTTTTCCTATATCAGGATTTTAAGCGGTGAAAGTGAGGCCATAGTCTTCATAATGAAGGAGATGATAGTTGGGGCCTGGCACCTCAACCTCAGCACACTTGAGGAGTCGCACAGCCACAAGGCAATGGAGAAGATAGAAATAAATGATGATTCAATCATTGAGGTCTATGAGGCTGACGAGGACCTCTTCAGCACACTCATTGAACTCAACGATGAATCAAAACTTTCAATACCCCTTGAGGCAGATATAATAATCAATGAGATGTTCATGGATGTCCCCTCAAGGGATGAGCTCCTTGAAAGGTACAGGATAAGGGTTCCAAGTGATGAGTCAATTGAAAGACTTATCAGTGACTATAAATCCGAGGAGGACTTTTAGATGGAGAAGAAATATCCGCGGATACTCTTCCGCAAAAAGCTTAAGGACCTCAGAAAGGACATGGAGGAAGTTTCCCAGAAAACCCTCAAGACACACAAGACTGCAATTGACCTCCTGATGGAATACGATGATGAGAAGAAGGAGAAGGTCATCAGGAACAGTAAGATAATTGATGAAATGGTTTTTAACCTTGAAAGAAAATCAATAAGTTTAATAGCGGCTGAACAGCCAGTTGCACGTGATCTGAGATTCATAGAGGCATGCATCAAGGTTGGGAGCCACCTTAAGAGGATAGGTTACCTTGCAGCAAATATAGCAGAGGCCGCTGAGAAACTGAAGGATGAGGAGATACCCAGAAAGCCAATGGAGGACCTCAAACACATGTCTGACTTTGTCCAGATGATGCTCTCCAAGGGTATCTACGCATTCCTGGACCAGAACATGGACATGGCACGCGAGCTCAGACACGACGATGATAAGGTGGATGACCTCTTTGACCAGACACTGGAGCATGTAACAGCAAGCATGTTTGAGGATAAGGAGTCGATATCCTACCTTGTTAACCTTCTGTTCGTAGCAAGATTCCTTGAGAGGGTTGGTGACAGGGCTGTTAGCATCGCGGATAGAACAATTTTCATGATAACCTGTGAAAAGCCATGATCACATCCAGATGGCTACTCCCATCCATAATCTTCTTTTTATTTTTAGCACTGGCACTTTTTCTATTTTCATGGACAGCCAACCCATTCTATCTTTTCAATTTTCTCTACATAGGCTCTCTGGTGTCTGCCGGAATTTATCTTATGGGTGCAGAGTTTCAGCACGGCAGGTTACTGGTCCAGCTGGGTGTTGGAAGCTACATGCTGCTCTACCTTGGAATTTTGAGAGCCGAAAACATGCAGATCGAGGGCTTCTGGTACTACATCTTCCTTGGAGTGTTCCAGGGCGCTGTAATACACTATGCGATTGCAAAGATTTCTGGACCAATCCTCTTTGGAAGGGGATGGTGTGGATATGCATGCTGGACATCAATGATACTTGATCTACTACCATACCGGAGGTCTGGTGGCACACGAAGACGTTTTCTGGGCTACGTGAAATATATGCTGTTTTTGATAGCCCCTTTAATCGTTTTTTTGATTTTAAATAAAGCGAATAATCCTGATACCGTGATGTTCCGGGCATTCATTGCAGGAAATGTAGCCTATTACGTTACTGGAATTGCCCTTGCAGTTGCCCTTGGTGACAACAGGGCCTTCTGTAAGTACATATGCCCGGTAAGCATTTTTCTTAAGGCATCATCCTACCTTTCAGTTCTTAGGGTTAAGTTTGATGAAAATAAATGCAGAAATTGCATGAAATGCCTTTCAGAATGCCCAATGGATGTTGATATGAGATCAAATAGTAAAAGGAGAACCAATGGAACAGACTGCATACTCTGCATGAGGCGCATCTCGATCTGCCAGGAAAAAGCCCTCCACCTATAATCACTCGTCCCTGATGGTGGCTGTGGCTCTCCTTGCGGCCCAGCACTGTATGCAGACACCCACTGGCAGGCCGGCGGTGTGTGTATGGGCTGTCCTTATCTTAACATCCAGTGCCGTTGTTTTACCACCCATACCCATGGGGCCACTCCCTGCCTCATTTATTGAGCCAAGTATGTTTTCTTCCAGGGATGCGAGTTCTTTTACAGGGTTTCTCTCCCCCACCCTTCCAAGGAGGGCCTTCTTTGCAAGTTTCATTGCAAGGTCTGATGAGCCGCCGATTCCCACACCCACAATCACGGGTGGGCAGGGTTTTCCACCGGCTCTGAGGACGGTCTCAACAACAAAGTCCCTGACACCTTCAGCACCATCACCTGGAAGCCCCATTAGGAGCGCATTGTTGTTCTCTGATCCGAAACCCTTGGGGAATACCGTTATTTCAAGTCCATCAAGGTCCTCTGCAATTTCAACATCCACCTGTGGAATCAGATGCCCTGTGTTTGTCCCGGTATTCTCCCTTGTGAGTGGGTCAACAACGTTTGGTCTGAGGGGGACCTCCTGTGTGGCCCTCTCAACCCCTGCAACTATACCCCCGTAGAGGTTTTCAACCTCAACGTTCCCCATCCTCACAAACACTATGGGGAGCCCTGTATCCTGACATACAGGTACCTCCATCTTCCTTGCAAGTTCAATGTTATCAAGGATGGCCTTGAGGTTCAGGAGGGCTATCTCGTCCTCCTCGTTGAGGTAGGCCTTTTTCAGTGCAAGGGTGACATCATCAGGGATTCTGATAACGGCCTCCCTGAACAGACGGCACACTGTCTCCTCAACCATCTCCTGCCTGATCATGGAATCACCCAAAAAATAGTTTGGTCAGTATCTCATGAGATTTTTGAGACGTTTGAATTCCCCTGTTATCTTATCCCTCTTGGCAGCCATAATATCCTCTGAACTCTCACTGAGGGCCTTCTTGGGGCATACCATGACGCAGAGGGGTTTCTCACGATCAACACAGAGGTCACATTTCACTGCAACACCCCTCTCATTGATGGTTATGGCACCAATGGGGCACGCGTCCCGGCAGAGACCGCATCCAATGCATTTATCCTCAAGGATAACAACTGCACCATCCACCTCAACTATGGCATCCTCCGGGCATATGTTGAGGCAGGGGGCCCTTTCAGGTGCGCAGTGCATGCAGAATATGGGGACACCATCAATGACCCGTATGGCGTTCCTGGGGCATATCCTCTCACACTTCATGCACTCATCGCACAGTTCCGGATTTGAAACCAGTTCTCTCATGGAATTCCACCTATTCAAGCTTCTGCCGGGCCTTCCTCTTCGCTGTCAGTATGCTGAGGATATCAGTCCCTTTCTGGCCCTTCCCTATACCTGACATTCTGGATACGAACTCCTTCTGCCTTTCAAGTTTCAGTTTCTCGGTGTCCACGACGCTCAGAGCCCGTCTTGAGCAGGCCTTAACACATGCCGGCGTGTCAAGGTCAGGGCACTGGCTGCATTTCTGGGCCTTCCGATCCTCCATGACAACAGCTCCAAAGGGGCATACCAGCATGCAAAGTCCGCAGCCAATGCACCTCTCAGGGTCAACCTCGTCCTGGATGGCATCTGTTGGGCACACTGTCCTGCAGGGGGCGTCCTCGCACTGCTGGCATATGATGGGGTAATAGAGGCCCTCAAGTTCCCTTATCATTATCCTTGAGGCGCCGTAGAGTTTCTTACAGGCCTCCTCACAGTCCCCGCAGCCGTCACAGAGTTCCGGTTGAATGATGATCTTCTGCAATTCAATCCCCCGTTATATCCTGAGCTCCTGGCACACGCTGTCAACGTATTCCTGGATCTTTGCCTTCTGTTCCTCTGTGAGGTGCCTGAACCTTTTCTGGGCGTTCAGGTACTCTTCAACGGGTTTTCTCTGAACTGGCCTGTAGGTTACGCGGAAGTCACCGTCCTCTATCTCGTAGAGTATCCAGGAACCGGTTTCAACAGCGAGTCTTCCGAGTTCCACCGTCTTTGAGGGATCAAAGCCCCACCCTGTTGTGCATGGCTGATGCAGGTGTATGTAGGCTGGACCCTCAATGTCCCTTGCCTTTCTCACCTTCTCCATGAAGTCCTCGGGGTATGATATTGATGCTGTTGCAACGTAGGGGACACCATGAGCCGCCATTATGAGGGGCATGTTTTTCTTGGGTCTGTCCTCACCGAAACTCTCCTTTCCATGTGGTGATGTGGTGGTGGATGCACCGTAGGGTGTTGACGCACTCCTCTGTATACCTGTGTTCATGTAGGCCTCGTTGTCATAGCAGATGTATATTATGTTGTGACCCCTCTCCATTGCACCTGATAGAGACTGAAGTCCGATATCTGCTGTCCCACCATCACCGGCGAATGCCACAACGTTAACTTCACCCCTGCCCCTGGCCCTGAGGGCCCTCTCAACGCCTGATGCAACCGCGGCAGCGTTTTCAAATGCAACATGGATCCATGGTATCTCCCAGGCTGTTTCAGGGTAGGGGGTTGTGATAACCTCAAGGCATCCTGTTGATGAGACCGCAACGGTGTTTTTTCCGAGAACCTTGAGAGCAAGTCTGACACCCACTGTAGCACCGCATCCTGCACATCCACGGTGTCCAGGGGCCAGGAATTCTTCTTCAGGTATTTTCATTGTGATTCCTCCTTAAGTCCGATCCAGCTGACAGTCCTTTCAGGGTTTTCTGTCTTTCTGACGATTTCCATGATGTGTTCAGGTGTTATGTCCCTTCCACCGAGGCCCACAATGAACCCGTAAACCTCCTTGTCGGGTAGCAGGGCCTTTAATTCGGTGTGGAGAGCACCACCAACACTGAAAGTTATATTTTTATCCAGAACAGCAATCTTATGGGCATTACTGACTGCCTTTTTAATCTCCTCAGCAGGGAATGGCCTGTGTATCCTCACCTTCAGGAGCCCCACGGGTTTGCCTTCATCCCTCATATCATCAATAACCTCTCTCAGGGTGCTGCAGACTGAGCCCATGGCCACCAGGATTATTTCAGCATCTTCGCAGCGGTAATCCTCAACGAATCCGTATTCTCGCCTGAACATTTCACTGAATTCCTGACAGGCCTTTGCAATAACCTTTCTTGACCTCTCCATTGCCCTTTCTACCTCATAGCGTGCCTCCATGTAATAGTTTGGATCGGTGAATGTACCGAGTGACATTGGTTCGTCAGGGTCAAGTACTGCCTGTGGCTGGAATTCTGGCAGGAATGTGTCAACCTCATCCTGTGATGGGATGTCCACGGGTTCCACGGTGTGTGTCAGTATGAAACCATCCAGACAGACCATGCTTGGAAGGAGAACGTCCCTGTCCTCTGAAACCCTGTAGGACAGCAGAACTGAGTCAAGGGCTTCCTGCCCACTTTCTGCGTATATCTGCATCCATCCAGAGTCCCTTTCAGCTATCGAATCCTGTTGGTCATTCCATATACTGAGTGGGGCTGATAGGGCACGGTTGGCATTTGCCATGACAATGGGGTTCCTGAGTCCGGCTGCAGCATATACTATCTCATGCATGAGCGCAAGGCCCTGGGATGATGTTGCTGTGAAAACCCTCACACCCGCACCTGATGCACCCACACATGCGCTCATGGCGCTGTGCTCTGACTCGACCCTTATGTACTCGGCATCGAGTTCACCATCAGCCACGAATTTTGCAAGGTACTCTGATATTGAGGTCTGGGGTGTTATCGGGTAAACAGGGATGACCTTTGGCTTTGCAAGTTTTGCTGCTTCTGCAACGGCCTGATTTGCGGATATAACCTTAAGAACCATTTAGAGTCTCTCCTATTTTTCTCTCTCCATCTTAATTGCCTTAACAGGGCATTCCTCTGCGCATATCCCGCATCCCTTACAGTAATCGTAGTCAATCTCATGCTCCTTATCTATGCAGCCTTCGGGACAGAAAAGGATGCAGTTATCACAGTCTATACATTTATCCTTATCAAGGAATGGTTTGAATGTTCTCCAGCTCCCCGTCTTGTTTTTACGGGTGCTTCCTGGTTCTCTGACGGTTGCTCCAAGTGATTCCATTATATTCACCCTGAATGTTTCATTTTTTCATAGGCTATCCTTGCAGCCTCTGCGTTTTTATCCCCAATCTTCCCGGGGAATGTTTCTTTGATAATCTTTATGAGTGAATCTATGCTTACAAGACCGGTTACACCTGCAAATGCCCCGAGCATTACGGTGTTAACGATTGGTCTTCCAAGGTTCTCGAGGGCAATGCCTGTGGCGTCAATGGTGTGGACCTTGGCGTTCTCTGAGGTGAAGGTGCCTGCAGTATTGAGTACAACCACACCATCCTCCTTCAAGCCTGAAAATACGTCAACCACATCAACAAGTCCCTCATCGAGAACAACAACATAATCGGGATTGTAAACCTGATACCGTCTCCTGATGGGCTTATCATCAATTCTTGTGAAAGCCATAACTGGAGCGCCTCTACGCTCAACACCGAAGAATGGAAATGCCTGTGAGAATTTACCGTCTTCAAAGGCAGCTTTAGCTAGAATCTCTGCCGCTGTAACAGCGCCCTGGCCACCGCGTCCATGAAAGCGAATTTCGATCATAGTCTACCTCCATTTCTCATTGTTAATCATTATAAATTTTTAATATATATACATGTTGGTCAATTAAAATTAATAGGGGTAATGAAATGAAAGTCCTTATAATCACAGGAAAACTTGCATCAGGGATTGTGAGGGAGGCAGTGTCAGCTTCAAGCCATGAGATTCATGTTCACGTGGTTAACACTCCCATAGCGGCCTTTTTAACACCACGCAGAATAATATCTGAACTCCATAAGATTAACTTTTCGGATGGAGCACCCGACGTGATAATCGTACCTGGCCTCATACCAAAGGACGTAAAGGTAGTATGGGAACAAACAGGCATACCTGCCTATAAGGGACCAACAGATGCCGCAGACCTCCCCATAGTTCTTGATATGCTTGATGAACTTGAACTCTCCACCAGGAAACCAGCCGACAGACTCATTGAGGAGGAGCAGAGGCGGAGGGCCCTCCAGTTCATAGAGGAATTTGAGAACGATGCTGAAAAGAGAAAGGGGCTGCTTGAGAGGGATGAAAACATACTCATAGGTAACCTCCCAGTGGGAAGGGACTTCCCCATGAGGGTCCTTGCAGAGGTTGCCAATGCACCCCTCCTCCTGAAGGAAGGGAAACTCAGGGAAAGAATTGAATACTTCATAAGAAGTGGCGCGGACATGATTGACCTTGGAATGCTGGCCGGCGAGGACAACTCAGATTTGCTTCCTGAAATAATCGAAACGGCACGCTCAGCTGCCCCGAACATACCCCTCAGTGTGGATAGCCTCAACCCCCCTGAAATTGAGGCTGCAGTTGATTGCGGCGTGGAAATGATCCTGAGCCTGGACCTTGGAAACTACAGGGACGTTATACGGTCACTCAGAAAAAACAGTGTACCTGCAGTGATCCTACCAACAGACTACAACGAGGGATGGGTCCCTGAAACGGTTGAGGAGAGGGTTGAGGCCCTGGAGAAACTCAAAGGAAAATGCAGGGGTATAGATGTAATAGCCGACCCTGTACTTGATCCGGTAAACAGCAGGAGCATAGTGGAATCTGTGATGGCATGCAGAATGTACACAGAGAGAAACCCCGACCCTGTATTCTTTGGTGTTGGGAACGTAACCGAACTCCTTGACGCTGACTCCACAGGGGTGAATGCGCTTCTCGCTGGTTTTGGAATGGAACTTGGTGTGAGCATACTCTTCACACCAGAGGAGAGCGGAAAAGCACTAGGAAGTGTTCATGAACTCTCGGCGGCATCAAAGATGATGTTCCTGGCCAGAAACAGGGGTTCTGTACCCAAGGACCTTGGAATAAACCTTGTACTGTTCAAGGATAAAAGAAAGCCCAGCAGGATAGTTGAGGAAATCAGTGTACCCACCATTGAGGCAGAGGGGGGTATGAAGTTCGTAAGAGACAGGTGCGGCAGCTTCAAGATCATGGTTGAGGATGGCAGGATAAAGGCAGTACTCTATGATAAGACAGAGCCGGTAATTGCCTTCACATCAGATAGCGCCAAAAGGTTATATGAGGAGATTATAAATAGAAAACTTGTAAGCAGACTTGAACATGCAGCCTACCTTGGAGCAGAATTACAGAAGGCAGAAATAGCCCTGAGGACAGGCAAGGGGTATGTTCAGGATTTTGAACTCTTTGAGAGGTCAGCGCTATTTGAAAATGGTCAGCGTTAATTAAATTGATTCATGGCTTGTTTTTACACTAAGGGAGAGTTTAGATGCAGTGCACCAGATGTGGATCAGAAAGGGTCATAATAAACAGGAAATACTCTGGACAGATGCTCTGCAGCGAATGCTTCATAGAGACCACCAGAAAGAAGGTGATGAGGGATATAAGAAAATATGGGCTTATAGAAAGGGGTGACAGGGTCCTTGTGGGGCTTTCAGGCGGAAAGGACAGTGTCATGGTCACCGACATCCTCGATGAACTCAGGAACAGAAACATAATAGAACTTGAGGCTGTAACCATCGATGAGGGCATATCAGGTTACAGGGAGGATGGTGTAGAGATTGCCAGAAGATTCTGTGCCGAGAGGGGTATACCCCACAGGGTTGTCACGCTGAAGGATTATGCAGGCATAACACTGGATGAAATCATGAAAAACCCCTCAAGGGGAGCATGCACATACTGCGGAGTTTTCAGACGCTGGATACTTAACAGGGAGGCCAGAAAGAGTGGGGCAACAAAGATAGCAACAGGCCACAACCTGGACGATGAGTGCCAGGCCATAGTCATGAATTACCTGGAGGGGAACCTTGAAAACCTCACAAGGATAGGCCCCATGACATCCACGGCAGGCGGGAAGTTCATACCAAAGATCAAACCCCTCAGGGAGATACCTGAAAGGGAAGTTGGACTGTACGTCCTTGCAAGGGGCCTTGATGTCCACCTTGCAGGCTGCCCCTATGCATCAGGCTCATTCAGGAGGGAAATAGGGGACTTCCTCAAGCAGATATCTGTGAAACGCCCCACCATAATGTACTCCACCCTCAGGGGCTTTGATAAAATAAAGGAGGCCCTTATAAGGGATATTGATGGCAGCAGGAAATCGGGGACGTGTGTACGCTGCGGTGAGCCATCATCGGGCAGGTTATGTAAGGCATGCACATTCATAAACGAATTAGGGGCGAATGAAGATGAAGTTCACAGTGATCACAGATGATGGAAAAAGAGTAATGGAATCTGAAGAAAAAAAGAAGATTAAGGAGATCCTTCAGGAACTTCAGATCCCACTGGAGACAGCCGTTGTTAAAAGGAACAGCGAGATAGTTATAGAGGAAGAGGAAATATCTGATGGGGATATTATTGAGATAATACGGGTAATCTATGGGGGTTAGGTGGGTTATTAGATGAAGGTATACTATGAATGCGCTCCATGTTTCCTGAGGCAGGCAAGGGAGGCCCTTGACCTTGCAACAGACGACGAGGACCTCAAACTCCAGGTGATGGTGAAGGTAGTTGAACTCCTGAATGAAAGATTCAGGAAGGGTCAGGTATCAAATGAACTCGGAACAGCAATGCACAGGCTCATAAAGGAGATGACAGGCTCGGAGGACCCCTACCTCATGGAAAAGAGGCGGTGCAACGAGATAGCATCCAGGGTCCTGCCGCTTGCTGAGGAGTATCTAGAGAAACACGGCGACCTGGAAAGTCATGTTAAGGTTGCAATAACAGGCAACATAATAGACTTCGGGGCCCTGGGACTTGACTTCAACCATGATCAGGGTATTGAGGAGTCACTGAAGGCCCCCCTCAGGATAAACCATGTGCCATTACTTGAGAAAAAACTTGAGGATGCCTCAGAGGTCCTGTATCTCCTGGATAATACCGGTGAGATACTCTTTGACAGGCCCCTCATTGAAAAGATTGGAGAGTACGGGGTTGATGTGAAGGTTGCAGTGAAGGGTAAGCCCATCCTCAACGACGCATGCATGGAGGATGCCATTGAAGCGGGCCTTCATGAGGTAGCTGAGATCGTAACAACAGGCACCGACTCTGTGGGAATGGTTCAAAGTGATGTATCGGAAAATTTCATGAGGATCTTTGAGGAGGCCGAGGTTGTTATAGCCAAGGGGATGGGTAACTATGAGGGCCTTACAGAGATAGATGCTCAAGGAGACATTTTCTGCCTTCTAAATGCAAAGTGTCATGCAATTGCAAGGGATCTGGGTGTTGAAAAAGGGGATAATGTGGCTGTGAAACTTTGATATGTATGTTTGCGCTGATCCGATGCCGTAAGTGTTGATGTAATTAGCTCATAGTTATATAGGGTAATATATGCTGGTGGTAGGGTGGATGTGATTAAGAAATGGGGTATTTCGGGTGTTCTGCTGGGTTTGATGGTTATACTTCTCATGTACTCAACCCAGTCGCATAACACCCCAGCGAAAAATGAGACACAGAATAAGGAGTTCAGGTGGTATAACAGTCCCCAGGATGCCATAGATGAGGCATCAAAGCAAAATAAGAGGGTTATTCTCATATTCTCAGCATCATGGTGTCCATCCTGCAGGAAAATTGAAGAAGAAACCCTGCAGAACCGGGATGTTTTAGGGAAGATTTCAGAGAACTACATTGCAGCAAAGATTGACGTTGACTCCGACCCATCAGCAGCATCAACTTATGGTATATATGTTATTCCAACCACCATCATACTGGATTCCTCGGGAAATGAGATAGGAAGAAGAGAGGGATACATGTCCCCTGAGGAGTTCCTCTCATATCTGGGGTAAAGCCATGCATGAATACATCCTGTCATTTGCTGCAGGGATATTTTCAGCCCTATCCCCATGCATAATCCCTGTTGTACCTATCCTGTTCTCTGAGGCAATTATGGGGGATAAAAGACAGATCGCATTTTTTTCAGCCGGCTTTGCCTCGGTATTTCTTTCTGTGATACTGTTAACAGCCGTATTCACAGCAGCCGTGAATTACTACCTCCTCTATCTGCGCATACCAGCATCCATTGTGATAATACTCATGGGGGTCTGGCTTCTATCTGAGAAACCCCTCCTTTCATTCAGGGTTCCAGCCACCGAAAATCACCTTCTTCTGGGGTTCCTCACGGCCCTTGCCTGGTCACCATGCTACAGCCCCTACTTGGTAACTGTTATATCATACTCTGCCCTGGAAACAGGGAGGGTTATCCTTAACCTGCTCCTCTACACCGGAGGTTTATCAGCGGTACTTATCGCCCTGGTTTTAATGGCAGAGCGACCATTTAAAAGGCTCGCGAAAAGGACAGGAGATCTGAGAAAATTTGGAGGTTTCATGGTAATAGCTGCAGGTATCTACATGCTTTACCAGCTGATTGGATAAAACTGCACACTTACATATACAGAAATCTTGGTGATGGTTATGAGGGTCGGATTCATAGGTTTCGGGGAAGTTGCATACACCCTCGCCTCAAGGCTAAGGGAGGAGGGTGTTGATGTTGTGACCTCCCTTGAGGGTAGGAGCACAAGGACTGTGAAACTTGCAGGAGAGGCAGGAGTCCTTGATGTGCCACAGGAAGAGGTATATTCAGCGGATATTGTCATATCGGCTGTTACCCCTTCAGTGGCTATTGAGGCGGCAAAGAAGGCAGGGGAACATGTAAAGGGGGTGTACGTTGATATAAACAACATAGCACCCAGGACAGTAAGAAAGGCCAGTTCATTCATAAAAAATGGCAGATTCGCTGACGCTGCCATAATGGGGAGCGTCAGGAGAAAGGGGTCTGGTGTGCTCATAATAGCTGCGGGTGAAGGTGCTGAGGATTTCATGAAACTTAACAGGCATGGCTTGAACATTGAGGTCCGCGGCCAGAGGCCAGGGGATGCATCGGCAATCAAGATGCTCAGAAGCAGCTACACGAAGGGTGTTTCAGCGCTTCTCTGGGAGACACTCCTTTCAGCACACATGATGGGTCTTGAGGAGGATGTCATGGAGGTGCTTGAGTACACTGAGGGCAAGGATTTCAGGGAATCCACGGTTTCGAGGTTGAGGAGTTCCATAATCCATGCAGGAAGGAGATATGAGGAGATGAGGGAGGTTCAGAGCTTGCTTGATGAGGTTATTGAACCCGCGATGCCATCATGCATCATGAGGGTATTTGAAAGGCTCAATGAAATTGATGCCCCCTCCGATGCTGATTATAGTGACCTCCTCAGGCTGGTGGCAGGGAAATATCAGCCACCACGTGACGATGAAGATATAAACAGGTAGAAATATAATATCCACTGGTGGGGAAATGAACTCAGACCTTGAAAGTGAATGTGCCGCAAACCTCATGGAACTTGTGGGAAAAAGGGTTGTTGACGTGGAATTCAGGGCCCATGATGATAAATGCTGGAGAATCTACATAACCACCGATTCTGGAAGGATAGTGATGACATTCTGCAGGGACTGGAAATGCCCTGTTGTTGAGAAGAGAGATAAAGTTAAAGATCTTCCAGATTCAATGGAAGGTTAATTGATTTTCACAAGGACTCTGAAGCCCTTCTTCCTTTTTCTTACCGTCGCATGGAAAGGTATTATATGTGAATCTATTATGAGTCGAAGATAGGTTGCCATCTGGGCTGAAAGATGAAGAGGACTTCTTATCTTGACCCCATTCCTTATCTGGCAGGATAAAATATCGTTCTGGTCAACGTATATGTGGGCATCCATTCCGTCCCTGATGCTCCTTACCTCATGCCTCCTTAGACTCAACCCTGCCTCAAAGGATGATGGGGCGTTCACTTCATGCCTGCCCTCGAGGAACATTTCATTGGCCCTTCCTGAACTCATACCCTCAGTGACCTTCTCTGAGACAAACCAGGCCCTATCAATCAGGTTAATCACCCGCTGATCCGGTGGAATCCACCCCTTCTTGGTGTAGTGTTCAATGAGGTCCCTTACCGCCTCTCTCCTTACATTCATCTCTATTGAACTCATGGCAAGTCTCGTCAGCACGGGGCCATACCCGGCCTTTCGGAAGGCGGCCCATATTTGACCCTCCCTGTAGTATTTCCTGTTTCTCACAATGGATTTGACGGCGTCTGCATTGAGGTAGGCTATTTTCATCAGTTCCCCGCGGGATAAATTGTTCATTCTTTCCATTATAGCCTCAAGGTTTCTCCTGCCGGGTATGGTTCCCTTTTCTATTTCCCTTTCAAGGATTCTGATGGTTGATTCTGGCAGAACCCTCTGGACACTGGGGGGTATCTCCATATTGTTATCAATTATTTCCTGCCGTATCTCCCTCCCGGAAATTTTCGAGCCGTCAACGGTAAGTTCCGGGATTATGTGGAACTTCATTTTCCGTCCGTACTTTCTGTAAAGGAATTCATTAACCGCAAACCACCGTATTACGTTTCTGTTGGGGAGGTCGCGTGGTATACCACTGAACACGCCCCTTGATGCAAATTCCCTTGCCTTTTTGATTATGAGGTCAGGCGAGACATTTGCAGCATCAACATAGTCAACCACACCATCCTCTATCATCATGGCTATCCTTATTGGCACCGTATATGCAAGGGTCAGGCGGTAGTGGAGTCCATCAATGGGGACAACCCTGTCAGCCCCTGCTGCAAGGGCCATTTCCTTCCTAGCTTCGTATGGAACAAAAAAGGGGGCATGGTTTGCACTGAAATCCCTGTTGAGGTAAATTACAACCTCATCTCCTGTTTCATCTGCTATTTCGCGACCTTTCTCTATGAGTCTCACATGGCCGAGGTGTACTGGATCAAAATCAGCGCTTATGCCAATCATTGCTCATCAGTCCATGAGTTTTTAGCTGTATTCACTGTATTTTATATCCGTGGATGCGGTGGTCTCTGAAAACTTCAACTCAGCCAGCCACTGTGATCTGCATTCGCATTCATAGGCGGGTACCTGGGTCTGCTCAAGGTTTGCCCTGATTATGAGATTCTTGAGGTCTCTGTTACACTTTTTGCAGTTGTAGGGACCTCTGGATGTCCCAAAACCAGATGTATCCATTATGGCAGGTACTGAAACCTTTTCTCTTGTTCTGTTGATTATTTCAATGAGACTCCATATCCATGGGGGTCTGTAGGAGCCCTTTCTCCAGAGATCCTCCATAATGGTTCCCCGGTGCACTGTTGATGGGCAGAAGGATAGGCGGTCAACACCGACCTTTTCAGCATAAATGGCTGTGGAAATGGCTTCCTCCACAGCCCTTTTTTCTGAGACCAGAATCGGCTTTACGAGGATGTAAGCCTTTGCCCTGACGTTAAAATCCCCTTTAAGGTCACTGATGGTGTTAACTGCTATTTCAAAGTCACTGTTACTGAAACCCTTGTTTATCTTCATTAACCTTGTCTTTTCATTGCAGGTTTCAAGCCCAATGCTTATCTCAACTATCTTATCACCTGCAAGTTCACAGCATCTTGCAATAGCTTCCTGGTTTATGTACTCGGGCCTGGATTCAAATATTATTTCCTCAACATTTTCCATGGCGCCGAGTCTGCTTAGTATGTGCTCCACTGCCTCCTGGGGGAACTCTTCAGGATTCAGGAAGCTTCCAGAGGTGAATATCTTAACAGCTGTTTTTTCCTCAAGTTCGTAACGGGATATGATACCATCGAAGATCTTTATTATGTTGCCATTTTTAGATTCATATATGTCTAGTTCGTAACGGGATATGATACCATCGAAGATCTCGATGATCTCGCCTGCATCCACAGGTTCCAGAAACGAGTCAGAGATGTAGCTGCACATTGTACAGCCACCGGTTTCTGATAGGGCCCATGAGCAGCCTATGGTGGGAAGTATCAT
>NZ_CP042937.1:427500-532500 GCF_008033705.1 Methanothermobacter sp. KEPCO-1 | reverse complement strand
AGCCATCAAACCTGTCCCTATGGCCCTCTTTATCATCTGAGATGGTGTATGCGCGTCTCTGCCTATCAGGACACGCTTGCAGCTTACATAGTCGCCTATCAACATTCCAAGGTTGAGGGCAAATGAACAGTCTATGTCTCTGTTAACAGAGCCCCTTATATCCTGGACGTACCTCGCCATTGGAATCACTGTTCAGCCACAAGGGGGTAATCTGAGTCAAGCAGGGAACCTGAAAGTATCCTGAGGTTGTTGCTGACGCTACAGTGGGATCTGATAATGGTTGATGGTTCCAGAAGGGCACCGCGACCGATCATGGCGCACCTTTCAACGATGCAGTTCTCTCTGATATCGCAGAATTCATCAACAATACAGTTTACAAGCTGGGAACCCTTCTCAATTCTGCTGCCATCAAGAATAACGGACCCCCTCACAAAACTATCACTTCCCACGTAAACTCCCGATCCAATCACGGTTCCTCTGCCTATGAATGCCCCATCCTCTATCATGGTACCATCACCTATGACCACCGGTCCAGCTATACGAACCCCCTCACCTATAAGCACATCCTGACCTACCCATATATCTCCAAATCGACCAGGAACCTCATTTAGAAGTTCACCTTCAGGCGTGGGGGTTATCTGGCCATTGAGAGCATCATGGTTGGCCTTAAGGAATGTGTCCGGTTTACCCGCATCATTCCAGTAACCAGTGAAAACAAATCCGTATAATTCCTTGTTTTCATTTATCAAAGCAGGAAAGATATCAGATGAAAAGTCAGAGTTTCCTTCAGGTACGTAATCGAAGATCTCAGGTTCCATCACGTATATACCTGCATTTGCGATTTTGCTGAAGACTTCCTCTGGACGGGGTTTCTCATGAAAACGTGTTATCCTTCTATCATCATCGAGAACTGCTATGCCGTAATGTGAAGGGTCCTCAACTGGTGTGAGGGCCATGGTAACAATTGCATCCTTCTTTCTGTGGAACCGAACCATTTGCTGGAGGTCAAGGTCAAAGAGCACATCTCCGCTGATGACGATGAAGGTATCATCTATATCACTTGCCGCTGCCCTCACACCCCCTGCGGTTCCAAGGGGCTTCTTCTCGGATGAAAATCTGAAATCAAGGTCCGGGTACCTTGAGGAGACATATGAGCTTATCTGACCCTTAAGATATCCCAGTGTCATTATAATCTTACTGTAACCGGAATCAATGACCCTCTGAATTATATAATCCAGCATAGGTCTATTTGCAACAGGTACAAGTGGTTTGGGTCTTGAAAATGTTAGAGGCCTTATCCTTGTACCCTTACCCCCCGCCATGACAACCACAGATGTCATGGATAATATTATGTTGCCCTCATCTAATAAGTATTTTCAGCCAACCGGGCATATCATTAAAAAAATGAACATATAAATTACAAAAGGGTAACCTATTTTAAGAGCCACCTAAAGAATCTGAGGACCTCAGGAACCCCCGACACATAAAAGGAGGCCGAATCCTTTATTTCATCGGGTATCTCCTCTGAAAGTACAATTACAGATGCGGCTTTTATCATCATTTCAGATTCAAGTTTTCTGAGTTCCCTGAAGGCATCGGCATCGGTGACGTCGTCTCCAAGGTACACTGCCGATGATACGTCTGATTCCTCTATGATTTTTCTAACTATAAGGCCCTTGTTGTACTCCACTGGGGGTTTGAGCTCAACGAGCATTCTCCCGTGATCCACACGTATTCTTCTGGATTCCGGCATCTCTCTTAGGGTATCCATTATCCTTTCCTCTGTAAGTTTCGGGTCAGGGCACTGCCTGTAGTGTATGGAATAACAGATACCCTTGTCCTCAAATATGATATTCTCATCGGGGGTTTTCTTCTTAAGTTCAATGGCACATTTCCTGATAATGGGAAGGTAGTCATCAACCTCTCTCAAGCGTTCGTACCTTCCATTTATGATGTACTCAAGCCCATGGTTTCCAACATATATTGCCTCAGGGACCCCAACCATCCTGAGTGCCTCATGCACAGGCCTTCCACTTATAAATGCAAGTACCCTGTAGCGTTCTGAGATTTTCCTGAGAATTTTCCTCATCTCTTCATCCACATGGGCTTCCTGGGGTGTTGGAGCTATTTCACTTATTGTACCATCGATGTCGGTGATTATAGCTGTCCTCTGGGGATCCTTCAGGTATTCAAGCTCATCAAGAAAATCAAATAAATACTCAGGCATCAAGGGCACCTTTAATTCTTTCAAATATGATGTAGGGGTCGCTTCCGATGACTGAACTTCCAAAGAGTTCCATACCACCCATATCAGATGATGCTGATGCAATGTTTCCGCGGTCTACGATTCTTATAATGCCCGGGATCTCCATTTCTGCATTAAATGGGTGCATCGACAGGTTGAAGCTGTAGACACCACATTCATCTATCAGGCACCTTAATATCTTGAAGAGGTGATTCTGGAGATCAGAATCCTTGGAGGCATCTGTCTTAAATGTTATGATGATCTCCTTTTCCTTAAGGGGGGTTATAGTTGCATATACACGCGCTTCTCCTGATTCAGCACCAAGTCCAAGGGCACGGTGGACTGAAAAGACATCATCATGGTATGATGAACCATAACGTTCCCTGTATCTCCTGGAGACATCATCAAGGAATGCAATCCTTGCATAGGGTCTCCTGCCCAGGAGAAGCTGCATGTGACCGTGGATCTGGGATGCCCCCGCCCGTGGAAGGCAGTTCCATACCAGGAATGGAAAATGAAATCCCGAGGATTTCTCTGCCATTTTAAACCATTCTGAGGCTGTCATGATGTAATCTGAGAATTCCTCAAGGGTGAAGTCAAGGGGGTCATGTTTTCTGAATATCAGAAGGCCGCTCCATGCATCGTACTTGGCTATGTTTGATGCTGTAATGGAGTGCCTTCCCACAACACGTCCGAAATTATCTTCAGGGGTGTACAGTTCTGGTTTGCAGAAGTCACACCTCTTTTTATCCTTGATAAGTTCATCAAGAACCTTTCTGGCGGTTTCAGTATCCGTAACGGGCTTTTTAAGGCGCATGGAATTAAAAAGTGATCCTTCACCAGTCCAGCGGTTGTATGTGCTTATTATCCTTTGATTTTCAGCGGATTCAATAAATTTTGTCCCAAACCTCTCTTTGAGGCCTTCACTCACCTTAAAGTGTCCTTCACCACATTCAAAATCGTATATGCGGTTGAATATCTCATGGATGTCCTTCTGCTCTCTTTTAAGATCCAGGAGATAGTCCCTGAGATGGGTTATCATGGTAAATGATATATATTTTCAGATTTATCCGTTTTTCTGAAACTTTTCAAGTATCCTCTGGTAAACCATCCTCTCCTCGTCACATGACTTCTCATATATCATCCTTATGATCAGTTCAGGGGTGCTCCTTGCAAGATAGTCTATCCTGGGTGTTCTATCCACAATGAGATTATAGTTCTCATCAAGCCCCCGCGCCTCGATACCATCAACCCGCACATCCACGTACTTGAGTATTTCACGGGCCATGTGGGTCACAATAACTGCGATGGATTCAGATTCCCTTATGAACTCTATGAAGGTTGCTATGATCTTCACTGCGGCATCAAGTTCTGTTATCGCCTCAAGTTCATCGAGGAGTATGAGCTTTGAGCTTCCACTCATTGTTACGGGGGTGAAAGTCCTTATGAATGACTCGAAGGCACCGGCATCCAGGGACCTCTTCTTTGAGATGAAGTGAATCTCCTCAACTGGTCTTACCATGGCCTCAAGGGCACATACCGGAAGCCCCATCTGGGCCATCATGGTCACCTGGGCAAGTGTCTCAAGAAGGGTTGTTTTTCCCCCACTGTTGGCACCGGTGAGGAGCACAACATTATCGGGGTTACCCAGTTTGTAGTCAATTCGCTGCGGGTTTTCTGATCCAACAAGGCTGAGGTGCAGTGCCCCCCTGAGGATGATCTCATCACCGAATTCTGGTTCAACGAGCCCGTAATCATGGGCGAAGAGACCAAGGGCGAAGCGGTAGTCGAATTCCATCAGCTCCCTTATTTCATTTTCAACAGCCTCTCTGAGTTCACTGAGCCTTGATGCCGCATCGACCCTCCTTTCAAACCTCCTTATATTTCTTGATGCCGATTCAAGACGTTTAACCCTTTCAAGTTCCTGCTGATCGATCTTGAGGGGATACGACTTTATGAAGGGATCGAACTCAACACCTGTCTTTCTCTTTATCATCTCACAGGCCTTTTTGAGGACATCATCGAATATCCTCTCCAGTTTACCAGTCATACCCTGGTTGAGGAGGGCCAGGACCTCCTCGCCTTTAAGGTCGATATCCTTTATGAGGTCCCTTAATTCTGAATCAGCCCATGCCTTCACAGAGTTCACGGCCTCATCAATGTCAACTTCTTCCTCTTCGAGACTACCCAGCTCGTCCATTATTGCAAGGACCTCATCAAGACAGGTTTCCATACCCAGAATCCGTTTGATTTCAAGGGCGCCACGCAGGAGGTCAGTGTTCTCCCTGAAATATCCGAGGACATCCTCCGGCACGATCTCATGTCTTTCTGAATCTGCGGTAACCATTACCGTGTTGAATGTGTCCTCAAGGTCAATCATTCCCTCGGAGTAGACATAGATTATCAGTTCGTATTCATCGAGTTCGCCCTGTTCAGGGTTCATTATCACTGGATGGTAACGGTTGAGGCCCATGTCTATCATGTGATCATAGTCCTCTCTTGTCTCCACCAGTATGGCCCTGGATGGATTGAATGGGGGCTGGGGGTTTTCGGGCCTCTTAATTTTTTTCAGAAGATCCCTTAAATCTTCAACAGGAAGTTCAGAGACAATTTTCTTTGATTCAATGACCATTTCAATATGGCTCCTCATGGCATCAGTATCTGTTGAGGGGTGGAGGAGCATTAGCCGGTTACGGGCATAGTCGGTATGGGCATATGAACTGATGGTCTCAACTATTTCCTGGTAAATCTGAAACGCCCTTTCAGTTTTCAGGAAGGATGGAACAGGATTTCCCAGGAGCTCACTGGTTATTTCGATGGCCTTACGCTGACTTATACCTTCAATTGATGCGATTCTATCAATTTCAAGGTTTTCAACCGCCTTTAAAAGCTCCTTTTCTCCCCCGAGTTCGTCTATTATCTTCTGCGCCAGCCTTTCCCCTATCCCGCTGACATCTGTGAGGGCTTCCCCGACAGAATTCATGGACTTCATCATGCCCACTATGTGGAGTACTGGAATATATATGAATTCAGAGTGCACATGGAAAGTATTCCAGGTGGGCATCTGTAAGGACCCATTATTCCGCAAGACCCCTCCTGAAGTGTGATGCCGTTACCCCTGAGGGACTTTCCATTACAGTGCGCTCCTTGATATCAGGGATCCTTTCGGGTGATTCAAGGGCACTCACATATGATTCAACAAGTAACCCGGTCCTCCTGGGGGATTGAATACGGCAGTCGATGGAGAAGTTCCTGAAGCCCGCATCAAGAAGGGAGGGCAAAAAGTCAATGAGGCAGGTCTCCCTTGAATTCATGATTACCGTTTCACAGCCAAGGAGCTGATTTATGGGAAAGACGTCGCCCCTCCTATCCATGATCCCCCACCTGGAACCGGTGGATGTATCTAAGTCATGGGGTGCAAGTTTCCAGAGGTTGTCCCGGGTCACCATTGCGGTGAGGTTCCCATGCACGATGATTTCAGAGGGGACCTGAATCCTCTGGAGATCCTTCCAGGATAGTTCAGGTGAGAGGGTCAGGAGGTGAAACTTGCCTGATAGGAGGGACGCTGATCGGTTGTTGAATATGTTGAGGGCGGGTGATCCATAAAACTTCACATCACGGTTTATCAGGTCAGGGATACCGTAACCACCCACCATGAGGTCCATGGAGAGTTCCCCTTCAATTTCAAGGAGTCTTTCAAGGAGCCAGTCATGGGTTATGTCAGGCCACTTCCATACAGTTTCAGCACCGTATCTGGATGAAACATCAGAGGCCCTCTCCAGAACACTGATGACGTCGTCACCGTCACAGCTTCTGAAGTCACCATGAACCTGGGGTTCCAGGTAAACCCTACCTGCACCGGCCCTGAGGGCGGATTTCATTGCCTTGAGGTCCTCAACATAGACTGATATACAGGGGTCCTCTGGAAGTCTCATGGCAGGGTGATCAGATGCAGGTTTGGGATTGTGATGGTGGGGTCTTCTCTCTCTGAGTATCCTTCTTTCGACCCTCATCAGAAGTTCCCTTCTGAGGGCGTTGAGGCGGCTGATGGGGTAGAAGAGCCCTCCGGGGTACCTGAATTCGGTCAAGGTAAGCCTGAATGGTTTATCCCCGACCCTCAGCAGGTGGTCCTTTATTGTATCCTCATTGAGGGGTCTTTTGAGGGCCCTCTCAAACTGTGTTTCAACCGATTCCCTGAGCTTCAACCCATTCATCATCCATTCTGCGGTTAGATTCACCATTCCCTCTTTATCTGCAGTGAATTTCAGTTCAATATCCCAGCACTTTCCTGGAGATGATCTTCTGAGTTTTTCAGTGAATTTCTGTAGGCTCTTCCTCCCTGTGAGGTAAACCCGTGTACCCTCTTTTACAGGTCCTGAAGGAACGGAGAGTAAGCTGCCATCGTACCTATGGTCATGGACATACATTCCTTTACCTGTTCCCTGGAAGAAGAGTCCATCACCTGGTTCTGGTTTTATACGGGAGGTTATCCTTATATGGGCCCTGCCACCTGCGTACCTTTCAACATGGCCCACAGGGAGGCCCCTGTCACCAGGGTATTCCCGTCCCATGAAGTTCTCCCTGAAGAGGTGTCCTCCTGTGAGTGTCCTGTTGAAGGTAAGCCTTAGCTTTTCAAACTCCTCCTTTGATGGCTTCCACCCACCCCTCTTTATCTCATCAAGGGCCCTTCTGTAGACGCTCACTGTTGTGGCAACGTATTCAGGGGACCTCATCCGCCCCTCTATCTTAAGGGATCGGACTCCGGCTTCAACCAGTTCCCTGAGGTGCATGTAGGCTGAGATGTCCCTTGTGGATAGGAGGTACTCCTCCCTTAGCGGCACACTCCTCTTTGAGGGTTTTAACTGAACGAGTTCATACCTCTTCCTGCATGGCTGGGCGCACCGGCCCCTGTTGCCGCTTCTACCACCTATAAATGAGGATAGAAGACACTGGCCAGAGTAACTGTAGCACAGGGCTCCATGTATGAAAACCTCAAGCTCCATGTCTGATTCAGCCGCCAGGGCTCTGACCTCATCAATGGAGAGCTCCCTTGCAGGTATAACCCTATCAAGGCCCATCTTCTCAGCCCATCTTATCCCCGCCCTGTTGTGTATGGTCATCTGGGTTGAGGCATGGAATGGGAGGTCAAGGGATAAGTCATCCCTCAGAACCAGGAGTGCTGGGTCCTGTATGATAACAGCGTCTGCACCTGCACTGGAGAGTTCCTGGAGGTATTCAGCAACATCTGAAAGTTCAGAGTCCCTTAGGAGGGTATTGACAGTTACATACACGTTTCTGTCATGCAGGTGGGCGTATTCCACTGCCTCCTGGATTTCCTGCAGGCTGAAATTCTCTGCATAGTGCCGTGCACCGAAGTCCTTCCCTGAGAGGTAGACGGCATCGGCCCCTGCATTGATGGCGACCCTGAAGGAGTCAGGTGAACCTGCAGGTGCAAGGAGTTCCGGGATTTCCAAGTACTGTTACCTCCAAACAGAATAAGGATTTATTTTATCTCCTCAAGGACCTCGGTAACTATCTTGAGGAATTTCTGTACAAGGGCCCTGTTCTTCTCCTCACTGGCCCTGACACGGTCCTCTTCAATTTTTCTGTGAATCGCAATTGCATATATATCTGCAAGGCGCTCCATTACCTCAAGATCCCTTTCATCGTAGTCCCCATCCTTCCCTGAAACTGCGAGTATTCCAACAAGTTCATCGTTGAGTAGCGCGGGGCATGCCAGGAAGTTCTTTATTTCAATGTGGCCCTCAGGGACCCCAGTGGATTCAGGGTGTGAGGAGGGATCATTTACGAGAACCGGTTCCCTTTTCCTGAGCACAAGGTTCCAGAGACCACCCATCTCTGTGGATTCGGCGTCTGGATGACATTCCTCCCCCACCTCCTCTGAGGGGAAGTAATTCCTCAGGTTGCCATCTGATTCAAAGAAGCCCGCCATGCAGTATCTGCTGCCTGTCAGTTTTTTTGCCCTTTCAATTATGCTCGCAGATATCTCCTCGAGTGAAGGGGGGGTAGGAGTTTCTTTGATATCTCTGCAAGGCTTTTGTTTATGGCAGTCTCCCTTTCAAGCGCCCTTCTTGCAAGTTCCTTTTCGGTGACATCCCTGTGGACACCCACAACCCCATTTATATTGCCCTCAAAGTCACGGAGCGGTGATAGGGTTGTTTCAAAATGAAATTTACCCTTGGGCTTCCAGACCCACTCATAGCTAACGGTTTCCCCCCTGAGCGCCCTTTCAATCATTTCGCTGTGAATCCCGTCACCGAAGACCTCGCTAACCTTTTTTCCCTGAACTTCATCTGCATCAAGGCCGTATTCTGCAAGCGGCCCTGGTGATATCATGGTTAGGCTTTCATCACTGTCGGCAGTGAACAGTATATCCCTTATTGATGAGATTATGGCCCTGAAGAGTTCATCGTTCTCTGCAAGCCTCCTCTCCAGCTGGTGTTTGTGGAGTGCGACCTCTATGACGCTGTGAAGTTCCCGGTCCTCAAAGGGCTTTATTATGTATCCAAAGGATCCTGTTATCTTGGCCCTTTTGAGGGTTTCCTCGTCGGAATAGGCGGTTATATAGATTATGGGAACCTTCATCCTTTTGGTTATCTCCTCGGCAGCCTCTATACCATCCATGTCCCCCTTGAGGACAATATCCATCAGTATGATGTCTGGCCTTGTTTTTTCAGCCATCTCAACGGCCTTTTCACCGGTGGAAACTGTGGCTGTAACCTGGTAACCCAGGGCTTCAAGGCGCTGGCTTATATCAATGGCAACTATGCTCTCATCCTCAACCACCATGACCTTGGCTTTTGACATGTTCCACCTCTATAAACTAAAATAACCTTAAACAACTTTGTAACTAAAGCATTATAAAGTTATGTCATGCTTTCATGTCGTGATTCAAAGCATAGGGGAAGATATTTTACCTTCACCGATAGATTAATCTCTATGTACATATGCTTTGAGGGAATTGACGGATCAGGTAAGACGACACATTCCGTCCTCACCGCGGAGTGGCTCAGGGAAAACGGATACAGGGTCTTTACCGTCAGGGAACCAACAGACTCCAGGATAGGGGGCATCATAAGGGAGATGCTCTCCAGTCCAGATGCCAGGACCCCTGATGGGCAGAGGATACTGGCACTACTCTTTGCAGCGGACCGCCTGACCCTCAGGGGCAAAATAGAGGGGGAATGGGGTGGAAGTGTTGTGGTGAGTGACAGGTGCTACTATTCCAGCATGGTTTACCAGGAACCCGCGGAATGGGTTTCTGAGATAAACAGGTTTGCACCACAACCTGATATGGTCATACTCCTTGACCTTGATGTTGAACTGGCAATGGAGAGATGTGGCGGTACCGATGAATTCGAGGACCCCTCATTTCTTTCACGTGTGAGGGAGAGGTACCTTGAACTGGCCGATAAAAATGAATTTTACATTGTTGATGCGGGGAGGGGCGTTAACATCATCCAGAGGGATATAAGGAGGATAATCGCCCCCCACCTTGGAATATGCCCTGATGGGATAAAATAGATTCAGTGGATTGATACACTCATTTTTCCATGGAACCTGGATTCTCGAGTTCCTCTATCCTCTTCCTGATGGACTCAAGGATACGTTCCCTTGCCCTTTCAAGTTCCTCCAGCTCACCCCTCAGCACGGGTCCATCGTCTGTCTGTATCAGTTCAACCTCATATTCATCAATTATCTCAGCCATTGTTGTGTGTGTTATACCTGGCGGGAGTCTCATGTCGTACAGCATCTAAACACCTTCCATGTATTCCCTTACGGGTCCCAGCATGTCAATAAGGTAATCTGAGACCGCATTCTTAAGATCCAGCGGGTGAAGGTCTCCACTGGAGTAGGTATTAAGGAGATCTTCAAGTCCCAGCTCAAGGTCGCCCCCGAATTTCTCCGGGCGCCTTATGGTCATCCTGCCATATTCTGGCATTATAAAGTACTTCACGATTTCGATGATGGGGTTACCCTCCAGCTCCCCCATGGGACAGTAACTCCCCTTCACCTTTTCCCTTATCTCATCGGGGGAGTCGTCCACTGCAATGAAGTTACCCTTGCTGGAGGACATCTTATCTGAACCGTCGGTCCCGTGGAGCAGTGGGGTGTGTATGCATACCGGTGCATCGAAACCGAGCCTGGGGAGGTTCTCACGTGCCAGCATATGTATCTTTCGCTGCTCCATTCCCCCCAGCGCCACATCCACATCAAGGTAGACCATGTCGATGACCTGCATGAGGGGGTAGATAACCTCTGCAACCTTGTGGTCCTCTGATTCCCTTGTTATCTGGGCCATGCTCCTCCTGGCCCGAAGGAGTGTTGTTATGAGGGCCATTCTGTATACCAGATCTGTGTACTCTGGCTGAGTCTGGAAGGATGAACCCAGAATGAACTCGGTTCTATCAGGGGAGAGTCCAAGCGCCAGGAAGCATTTCCTGTTGTAATCGGCCATCTCCCTTATCCGCTCCATGCTGCCCTTACCATTGAGGTATGCGTGGTAGTCGGCAAGGAGTATCTTGACCCTGAAGCCAGCATCCTGCAGTTCCCTCAGTTTCCTTATGGTTATGGCGTGTCCCAGATGAACCTTACCCGAGGGCTCGTAGCCTGTGTAGACAACAGGTTCATCCTTCTTCAGCACCTCCAGCAGTTCATCGGGTGTTATGACCTCAAGAACATCACGGGTTATGGTTTCGAGCGTATCATCCATCAGATCATTCCTCCGCCTCATCAATGATGTAGAGTCTCTTCTCAATTTCTATAACAGGAACCTGTTCTCCTATCTCAAGTTTTGATGTGTAACTGTCAGCTTCAAGGTCCACTGGTTCAAATGTTTCGGGGTGAAGCACCTGTATCCTTCCAGGGGATCTCGCAGTTACCGTTGTTGTTTTCACATCAGCGGCCCTCGCAACGAGGTCAATATTTTCATATTCTCCCCAGAGTATGTTCCTCACGTCACGGGTCTCAAGGTCCTTCACGCTCACCCCCCTCTTTCTGAGGTCAAGGACCGCGAGAGTTCGATCCTGGTGCAGGAGGAAGTCTCCTATTCTGAAATCAGGGAGTCTGAGTGAGATCCATGTCCTGTAGAGTCCCTTGCCGCTTGACCTATCCTGCCCCATTAGCCGTGGCGACTCACTGGCAATGCCACCGAGTTCCTCCCTGAGGGCGCTCACAACCTTTCTGGCGGATTTATGAGATCCTATGTAGTAGTCGACCCCCTCCTTAACCTCAACCCTCTGGGGGAGGTATGCCAGCTTATCCCTCCTTGAGAGCTTCAGAAGGGTCCTTTTAACTGTGAGGTCAGCCCTTTCTATTTCTGATTCATCCAGTTCCCTTCCATCGGCCCTTAACTGTATCACAGCCTCGTAGTAGCCTGATGCCCGTTTGCTGCAGGCCGGGCAGACAGTGTTTGTGAGGCGGACCTCCACCCCGTACTCCTGGCTCACCATCCTTCCAAGGACCTCAGCATCCACCTCCACCATGCACTGGTAGATGGTGCCCCTCTGCTGTATTATTTCCAGTTCGATTTCAGGGTTTTCAACAGGGGGTTCCCAGCTGATATTCTCCTCAAGGGCCCTGTATACTATTTCCTCCTCAGGGAGGCCCTCATCCACCCACTGACCACTTATCAGTTTTGCATGGCAGTGGCTGCACACATAAACCTCTATTCTGGAGGGAATGCTGAGGATGGTGTAGTCCTCAAGGAAACAGTCCCTGCATAGCCCATCATATAATTCAGAATCAGAACTACCGCATCTGACACAGAACATTTTCTATAGCTGCTCCTCTATCTTCTCTAGACGTTCTTGAGGGGTGCCTTGGCACCGCATGCCTCGCACTTGAGAAGGGATATCCGCCCCTCCCTGATTATCCTTGTATCAGGTCTGTTGCATTCGTGGCATATGACAAATTTGTTGACGTAGTCCTCTATCCTCTCGTTTATGAGAAAGTGGGTGAATTTACCCTGGAGTATGGCCCTTCCACCCTCAAGGTTACCTGCGGTACCCAGTTCTCTCAGAAGGAATTTCAGAAGGTGCTGGGGGTCCCTGTTGAGTGCATCTGCAACCTCCCTGAAGTTCTGTATGAATGTCCTGTTTCCCTGTATAACTGAGTACGCCTTTGGAACCTCGAAACGTTTTGTTTCAAATACCTCTGGGGGCAGCTGCTCTATGGCCCTTTCAAGTAATTTTTCGTAATCATCCATAATCTATACCTCCGGTAAAAAGTGTGTAATGGAAAATTCAGACCACCTTAAGGTATCCCCTGGCGGGCTCAAATATTGCGCCCTTGTCCTTGAGGATCCTTATCAGTTCCTCAACCTTTTCCTCACTCACGTTATATCTATCCATCATCTCAGTTATAAGAATATTGGTGGGTGCCCTGCCACCGTAGTCCTCCTCGTATTCCCTTATGAGTTCAAGTAGCAGGCGGAACTTGTCCCTCTCAGATTTGGGTGTTCTCCCCTCAACCTTGTCGATGTCTATCTTACCGGTCTCAGGGTCGTACCCCACCTGCTTAAGGCATGCCTGGGACAGCTTTATGACCTTCCTGGCGTCCTCTGCCTCCACGTGTTCCTTGAGTTTTATCTTTGCACTGGCCTCTGAGAGTCGCACGAGGGCCTCCAGCTGCCTTGCTGTTATGGGGACCGGTGAGTCCTCATCGGCTGCACTGGCCCTCATTGATACGTAGAAGTCCTCGAGGACCTGCATCGCCTCATCTGTCAGCACGGGTCTCACATTCTTCCTTGCATAGGCTATGTACTTCCTCAGCAGTTCTGGATCTATTTCAAAGGGTGTGTGGTCCTCCTTATGTGTTTTCAGGATGTGTCTTGCAAGTTCTCTGTCCTTATCCTCATCGGGTTTGTCCTCCACAACGAATATCAGGTCAAAACGTGACAGTATGGTTGATGGAAGATCTATTTGCTCTGCGATTGATTTATAACTGTCAAATCTCCCGAATTTTGGGTTTGCGGCTGCCAGGACAGAGCACCTTGAGTTGAGGGTTGCCATTATACCTGCCTTGGCTATGCTTATGGTCTGCTGCTCCAGTGCCTCGTGGATGGCTGAACGGTCCTCATCACGCATCTTATCCAGTTCATCCACACAGACGTTACCCTTATCCCCCAGGACAAGGGCACCGGCCTCAAGGGACCATCCACCGAATTCATCCCTCACAGCGGCGGCGGTGAGCCCAACCCCTGAGGTACCCTTACCGCTTGTGTATATCCCCCTGGGGGCCAGCTTTGACACGTACTTGAGCATCTGGGACTTACCTATACCAGGGTCCCCGACTATGAGGATGTGTATGTCCCCACGGAGGCGGGTCTTATCATCGAGCTCCTTCCCGGTCCCCCCAAAGAGCTGAAGGGCTATGGCCTCCTTTACCTCACGGTAACCGTGTATTGATGGTGCGGTGGACCTTATGATCTTCTCGTATATGTTGGGGTCGGCTGCAAGCTCCTTTATCTTTTCCTCGTCCTCCTCACTTATCTGGAGCTCCTCGAACTCCTGTTCAAGGAACTCGGTGTAATTTCCGTATATGAAGTTCTTGAACCGCCTGGTTCTCTCATCTCGGACTGTCCTCAGTGTACCTGTGACCCTCACGATGTCCCCCGGGGTGAGGGTGTCAACCAGGTCATCCTCAAGGACGACGGTTATCTGGCGGGGCTGCTCACCACCTGAGAGGTTCTCAAGTGGCTCCTGGAGTTTCAGTGTCTGGGTGTCCAGGAACTCTGATTCGTCCTGCAGGAGCCTGAATGACCTGCCACCACACTCTGAGCAGAGTGATGGCTCTGTGATCATGTTGGTGGACTGGCTGACCTCATGGAGCCTCATACAGCCCCGGCACTCAAAGACGGCCTTAACTATCCTGGGCCTTATCTCATCTGTCTTCCTCACAATACCGTCAACTGCAACGAATTTACCTATGAATTTACTCCGGAGTTCCCTGAGGGGTATGACGTTGCTGACCCCACTGAACCTTATGTTGAGGTCAACGTTCTTCCTCAGAGGATCTATGTTCCTTATGGCCTTCTGGGCGGCCCTTATCACATCGTCTGGTTTTTCAATTAGAAGGTCTGCAAGATCTGGATCGAACATTTCAAGGTCAAGGTAGTCAACTTCAATGGATCTGACATTGGGATACTTCTCTATGGACTCAAATACCCTGTCCTTGTACTTCTTGAGTGAAAAGAATTCCTCGAATTTTGTGAGTGTCTTGCTCTTATCCACGGTTTTCATCATGAAAGTATATTATAACGACATTATAAAACATTATTGAGTGGGATAAACTTGGTTCTAATCGTATGAACATGAACATTTTTTCACAGTAGCTGGATTTAAGGTGATATCATGAAGAGATCAAGGATAAACCTCTTTAAGGTAACATCAATGACCATATCAATTCTGGGAGTGCTTCTCATAGCAGGGACCATACTGATATTTGCATATATAGGTGTAGACGCAATATCTGATGCCATATCAGGGAGTGTGGAGAAGGGTGCTGAGTACGATGAACTCGCAAAGCTTCAGAGCGATTACTCGGCACTCAAGGTCCAGTATGACTCGGTTAAAAAGGAGGTCTACCAGAGGAACAACGATAACCTGACAAAGACGTACCTGAATGCTGAGATAGAGCTTGTGAAGGCCAAATCAGCGATTGACGATGTTAAAAGTGCTCTGGAGACAAACAAACCAAAATCTGAGGTTGATGGTCGCATAAAAACAGCCAGGTATCAGCTTCAGGTTGCCTCACAGGCCCTGAATGATCTGAGGGCACTCATGTGAGACTGATGATGATTCTTTCTCATTTTTCCCTAAGTCCCGCCCGACCTAGTGGATGATTCTCTTCCATTTCCTTTTACCCTTGAAGTCCCGCCCCACAATGTACATCTCTGCGCTCGCCTTTCTTGATGAGGCGGGTTTTGTTGTTTTGAGTTTCCAGAAATCCTTCTTCATCTCCTTTATGACCTTATCGAGTTCAGGGCCCTGGAATGCCTTGATCAGGATGTTCCCCTTCCTTTCAAGGACCCTGTATGCTATATCAAGGACATTCTCAACGAGATCCACCGAGCGGAGGTGGTCGATGTCCCTTATACCGGAAAGGGATGGTGCAGCGTCTGATATAACCACATCTGCCCTTCCACCAAGCTCCTCAATTATCCTCTCCTTTATCGCAGGGTCTGTGAAGTCCCCCATTATGGCCCTGAAGTTCTCTACGGGGAAACCCTTTATCCTCTGGAGGTCAACTGCAACCACAAGTCCCTCCTCACCGACCTTCTCAAGGGCGACCTGTGACCATCCCCCGGGGGCGGCCCCGAGGTCAAGGACCCTGTAACCCTTCCTTATCAGTCTGTAGCGGTTGTTGAGCTGCAGTAACTTGTAGGATGCCCTTGAACGGTAGTTCTCCCTCTTGGCACTCTTGTAGTAGTGGTCCCTTTTCCTTTCAGCCTGCCATCGTTTTCCCATGGGGTCACCTCCTGAAGTTCAGTGATCTGCAGACAGGTGCCCCTGTCCTGATGATCCTGGCATCAAGTTTTTCACCGTCGATTTCAAGGATCATGACGCTTGGATCTGTGAGTCTGGGCACTGTGGGGCTTCCAGGGTTGAGGAGGAGCATATCCTCAAGTTCGGTTATGAATGGCTGATGTGTATGTCCGCTTATGAGGACATCAGCACCAAGCTCAAGCCCCAGGTACCTAAGCTGCTGGGTATCACCACGGGGGTAGACCTCCCCATGTATGAGACCCACCCTGTATGATCCGATCTCAAGTACCCTGGACCTTGGGTTATCTACACCATATCGGCGGTCCATGTTTCCCTGAACGCACTCAACAGGTGCAATGGTTTCAAGGTCGTTCATAACCTCCATGGAGGTCAGGTCACCGGCGTGGAGTATAAGTTCAACGTCCCTGAAGGCCTCAAATACTGCCTCAGGGATTTCATCTGCCCTGTCAGGGATGTGCGTATCTGATATAACACCTATTAGCATTCTCACTCTCCTTATGTAGATTATGGGATGGATTCTTGGTTGATATCAGCCGGGTAAGCAATAAGATTACACAGTCCTATATCTTTTTTATTTTTAAAATAAGTTTTCTGACGGATCTGTATCTGGGCTGGGAATAAAATGTACCCTGTCGGGCTGCCCTCTGATTCCAGAGGTATCTGTATTTCTGACCTGTATCGATACCCTAAGGTATTATGAGAGGAAAAAATAAATGGGGTGGTGGTTATCGAACAAATTCCTCAAATTCACAGGTACGGTCACCTAGGCCCCAGCACCTGACCTCACGGAGGTCAACCAGTCTCCCGCTCATTGATTCAAGTATTCCTGCAAGGAGGCCCCCCTCAAAGTGACAGAGGGCCTTACCTGAAGCAGGAAGCCCTGCACAGCTGAGACATTCATCAACCCTAAGGCGGTAGGGGTTCTCTTCAAGAATCTCAAGCTCACCGACCCTGTTATCATGGAGGAATTTCACGGCCTCATCAGTGTTTTTCAAACCCATACTTCGTCCAAGGTCCTTACCACTCTTGTAGAGGATACCGTTGGCCCCCTCCCCTATGATGGAGTAGGGCATGAACCTCAGTATCCTGAACAGTTTTATATCTGTCATGGTACCAAGGGATGGTCTTTCCGCCACAAGGTCTCCAACATCATACATATCTATCACCTTTTAATAAAGACCATCTCATAATATTTAAATCTTTATTATTACTGGAGTACTTAAAAAATAGTAATAAGTCGGAGAGAATTATTATATCTGGCAGCATGGTCACAGTTCTTCATTACGGATTAAAAAATTAATGATCAGTCACCGGCAAGGAAACCCCCTATGGCACCACCGATGCCCATGAAGATCATTGAAACAAGAATGAGCACCACTACAAGCAGCGTTCCGGCTAATGCACCAAGGAACAAACCGCCAAATCCGCCAATGACCGCACCAAAGACTGTAAAGAGAACTGCAAGCACTATGCCACCAAAAGCGCCGGCTACGGTGGCATTCCAGAACCCCCCAACGGCCCCCTCCTTAACCATGAGGCCAACAACAAATCCGGCAAGGAATAAACCCAGCAATGAGGCCTGGTCAATGAAAGGACTCAGAATGATCGGAAAAACGACTGCAAGTATGAAACCAGTAATTACAGCTCCCCACTTAACCATATAAACACCATGACAATTTATGTCACGCTATCCTTAAAAAACTTTCAGATTTATAGACACCTCCCGATATAATATTATACATGCCAGGGGAATCTATGGCAGTTGTCTTCCCACATCATCTCATGGAGAATCATCCAGCTGCAGAGAAGACATCAGATTTCATTGTGGTGGAGGACCAGCTCTTCTTCGGAGATCCTGTATTCAACCTGAGGTTCCATAAGAATAAACTCCTACTGCACAGGGCCTCCATGCGCTACTATTATGACCACCTGAAATCAAGGGGCCTGAATGTCAGCTACATAGATTACACGCCGGACCCTGACATGGGGTACCTTAGGGACCACCTTGAGGGATATGAGAGGGTCTACACACTGGAACTCCTTGACCATGAACTTGAGAGGAGATTGGGGCGGCTCTGCAGTGAAACCGGCACAGAACTCGTTGAAATTGAGGGACCATTCATCTTCAGAAGGAGGCTCATGGACAGTTACTTCAGGGATGGCAGGTTCTTCCTCACATCATTTTACATAAGGGAGAGGAGGAGGCTCTCCATTCTCATGGAAAACTCAAGACCTAAGGGCGGTAAATGGACATTTGATAGGGAAAACAGGAGGAGGCTGCCGCGGGGAATTAATATTCCAGAACCCATAGAACTGCCTGAAAACAGTTATGTGCGTGAGGCCAGGAGTTACGTGGCTGAGCGCTTCCATGATAACCCGGGCTCCATGGAACACTTCAACTACCCCACAACCCACAGGGAGGCCCGGATATTTTTGAGGGATTTCACAGGAAGAAGGCTCAGGAACTTTGGAAGCTATCAGGACTTCATATCCCGTGATGAGACGTTCCTCTTCCACTCTGTACTCTCTTCCTCACTCAACATCTGCCTCTTAACCCCCATGGAGGTTCTGAAAGCAGCGCTATCTGCAGATGCCCCCCTCAATTCTGTTGAGGGATTTGTGAGGCAGGTCATGGGCTGGAGGGAGTTCATAAGGGCAGTTTACATCCTTAGGGGATCATATCAGAGGACCAGGAACTTCTTTAACCACAGGGGAAAACTCAATCATAAAATGTACCTTGGCAGCACCGGTCTGGAACCATACGACACTGCCGTGAGGAGGGTTTTAAGGCACGGTTACACCCACCACATCGAGCGCCTCATGGTCATAGGTAACCTCATGCTCCTCCTTGGCACTGACCCTGATGAGGTTTATCGCTGGTTCATGGAGATGTTCATAGACTCCTACGACTGGGTGATGGTCCCCAACGTCTATGGCATGAGCCAGTACGCGGATGGGGGCCTCATGGCAACCAAGCCCTACATATCATCGTCGAACTACATCCTGAGGATGAGTGACCATGCACGGGGTGACTGGTGCAGGGTATGGGACTCCCTCTTCTGGACATTCTTAAGTGATAAGAGAACTTACATAGGTGAGAATCCCCGTATGAGGCTCCTCTACAGGTACCTCACAGATGAAAAACTTGAGGACCTCCAGACGGTTAAAAAAAGATTTTTAGATGAACTCAGAGGGCCCTGATCGGTTACTCATAGCCTGTGTAGTCCAGGGCACCTGAATTGTAGAGCCTCTGAAGGTCAGATGCATGGGTGAGCTCATATGCAGTGTAGGGGTTGTTGAGGTAGGGGTGTATGAGGCCCTTTATGATGTAGTAGTAGGCTCCGAGTCTACCGTACTGCCTCCAGACTATCTGCACATAGAGGGGGAAGCCACAGCCAGGGTTTATGAATACGTTGCCCTCCCTAACGGTCCCATGGAAGACCATGGGCATGGGGCCCTGCTGACCCTTTTCTGCTGCCAGCCTCTCAACGTAGTCCATGGCCTCGTCGAGGGTGTCGAATTCATATCCATCGGCCCGGTAACGGTATTTGCCGTCGGGCACACCGAATATGAAGGATTCAAGAACCTCGGTCCAGTCTATGTCTGTCCTGTACTCTGAACTGATATATGCGAGTTCTATTATGGTGACGTTGCCCTCCCTGTAGTGCCTGTAGTTTGAGCTACCTGCATAGTGGACCACAAGGGCACACTTTGACCCCCTCTGGGCCGCGTACTCTGCAAGCACCTTTGACTGGGGGTGGCCGGGGTACATGTCAGGGTTTGCAAGTTTGACAAAGGCCAGACGCCCAACAGGCTCCACAGGGCTAACGGCTGTTACACCGTAGAGGTAGACCCCGAATATGAGAATGGCTGCAATGATGATATAGGATGATCTTGCCATGTTATCCTCATTGATTTATCTATTTATTTATGCTAAGGGCCCATTCTGTATAAAAGTAACGGTTCGTTGATCATATTCAGCAATGTAAAGCGCATCATTTCTCCCTTATTAAGTCCTTGATTTCCCTGATCTCCCTTTTAAGATCTCCTATACTTTTTTCGATGTTTTCGATCCTGTCATGGATCTCCTTTTCTTCTTCAGGGTTTTTAACGAACCAGGAGGCAAGGGATGCTGTGAGGAAACCCACGAAGGTGACACCCACAAGCATGAGTATTCCTGTGATGACCTTACCGTAGAGGGTTGTTGGGGGTATAACCACCTCCCCCACCATTGTGGTTGTTATGCTGTACCAGAGGGAGTCCACGGGGTCATGGAGGGACTTGTTAACACCGGATTCTATCATGTAAAACAGAAGGGTACCCCCCACAATTGCGAAGAGGAGTATTCCCACTGCCTGGTCGAGGTGAGTGTCCACAAGGAATGTGAAGAACTTCTTGAGATACTTTCTGAAGAGTGCAAGTACCTTCACAACCCTTATTATTCTTATGAATCTGAAGGCCCTGAAGAAATCCACAGGCATGAAGGCCACTATATCCATCCAGTTTTCCCTTAAGAATCTTTTCCTGTCATCGGACCGTTTGAGGTTGATGGAGAATTCGATAAAGAGGATGATACAGAGGAAAAGGTCAAACTGGTTGATGGCATTCACGGTCCCTGGATTTGAGGGGTAGAATGATATGTAGCTTAAGAGCACTATGTCAAGGATTATGAGTATGAGAAGAGTGAGTTCCTTGAGCCTGATGATTTCTCCGTACTCCATGGGGACCACATTATAGAGTTGGGCTTGTGGCATCATAAATACTTTGCAGTGTGATGGGTTTCACCTGACCGGAGAGCGGTGTTCATGCAATCCATTAATCCTACACAGCACTGACTTCGTTATAGGATACTATTGCGAACATAGGGTCCGCATTAAAGTCATTTCATGAAATTCCTGGGGCTTCTGGACAGGTCTGTAGAATCAAGCAAGAAATAAATCTGATATCACACCAGAAAGACGATGGATACGGTTCCCAGATGAAACCCGCAATTTTTTATAGAATGGATGGAAATATAGTAATTGTTATTATCTAGGGGGTGATTGCAGAATCTGGCACCTTTTTAGTGGTTTAGGGAATTTGGATGCATTCTATCAAATCAGACATGATATCGTTTCTGGATTCTTTTCACAATTAAAGGGGAGGTTAACGGTTTGAACAGGATAATGAACTTTTCCAGGGACCTTGTGGGGGTTCTGGCATCACCTGAGAAGGCCCTAAGCAGGGCGAAAGACAGGGGGGTTGAAAACCAGGGCCTTTACCTCTACGTGTTCCTATCAGCATTTCTTGGCTACATGCTGGGAGGGGTAATCTCGGCTGCAACAGGCGCCGGTATAATGGTTCCCGTGCTATTTGCAGTGGCTGTCCTTATTGTATCCTTCATAAAACTGATAGTATGGGCTCTCATATCCCATATAATTGCTGCTGTGGTATTTGAGGGTAAGGGGACATTCGCAGGCACCCTGAAGATGATGGGGTTCGCAGCGGCACCCTTTGTGGTGGGAATATTCGCCCTCCTAACAATGACACTTCTCGGGACATTCTTCACATCATCAATGCTGTTTGTGGTGATGTACATCTGGACGATAATGATTGCCGCCGCTGCAGTGGCCGCTGAACATGAAATGGGTTATGGGAGGGCATTTCTATCAGTATTTGCACTTCCAGCCATTGTAATAGCACTTCTTGTGATGCTTGTGGGGGTATTGTAATGGACAGAACCGACATTGCAGGGGCTATAATCCTCATAGTGCTGATTGCTGGGTTCATCGTGGCATCAGCAGCCTCGCTTCTACCCGGGACTCAGGATGATGCTGCCATTGTTGAAAATTTCACTCTGAACTCTGCAGATGTCTCGGGCGTTAAGTACGTGAATGTTAACATGGAATCCAATACAAGCGGGACTTATATTGGATTCACAGATAATGCAGATAGCGTTTACATGGTCGAGACAGAGACTGACCCTGGCGATGAAAAACCAGAGGTTAACTATACCGTTGAGGGGGATACCCTGAATCTCAACATTAAGATGGATAAAGGCGGTGCAAGGATACTCCTATCAAACAGGTACCAGTACAATATAACCATGAGGAGCAAGGTTGGAGGGGTTACACTGGTCCTTGCAAATAACTCAAGGATCGACAGCATCAATTCAACCATCCAGTACGCCGGCGGCGGAACCGTTCTCCTGGGAAACACAAGCTTCAGGAACGCATCATTCAATGTGAATACCGGAGGATTCTACATAGCGGACCTCGGTCAGGGTGTGAGGCCCACAGGTAATATGAGCACTCAGGTTACGGTTGGGGGAACATCAATAGCCCTGTTTCCGGCATACGCCGTCAGGGTCACAGGATCAGTGGACTATGGGGCTGTTGGATTCCAACCAGAGGGATTCAGGGTCATAAGAAATTCAACCAGTTACCTTGAAATTGAAAGCCCATCCTATGGGAAATCAGCCGGCGGACTTCAGATGATGAACAGTGTCGGACTCGGCGGAATCAACGTGGGTGTCTTCAGGATGCCGGTAACACCACAATAAATCATCTTAATTTTTTTTGAAGGGAATTTTAGGCTCGATGTATGTCCTATACAGTGTTTCAAGGAATACGCGTATCATGTAACTATGCCTCAGGAGATAGGAGGGCCTTGAGTAGAACCTGAGGTACGCCTTCACAAGCTTTTTCTGGATGAGTTCACGGCTCAGACCAAGCTTCTCGTATTTGATAACGGGCTTTATGACGGTGTAATTTTCCCAGTCATCTTCGATGAGTCCCTGCCTCCTGAGCTCCGCGTAGAGGGGGGTTCCCGGGAATGGTGTAAGTATGGAGTACTGGCTGTAGTCCGGGTCAAGTTTTATCGAAAAGTCTATGGTCCGGTCCATCTCTGAGGGTTTCTCACCTGGATACCCGAGGATGAAGGAGGTTATTACCTCCACCCCAGCCTTCCTGGCAGCCCTCACAGCATCTTCAGCCTGCTTAACAGTTATGCCCTTCTTCATCATATCAAGGACGCGCTGACACCCGGATTCAACACCATAATATATTGTTTTCATCCCCGCGGCCCTGAGGTCCCTGAGAAGGGATTCCTGGACCATGTCCACCCTTGAGGATGTGACAAAACTCACATCAATGTTTCTCCTCTGGATCTCCTCAGCGATCTCCCTGGCCCGGCGCCGGTGGAGCATGAAGGTGTCGTCGAGGAATGCTATATCATGGAGGCCGTAGACCTCCACGAGCTCCTCAACCTCATCGACAACGTTCTCAGGGCTCCTGAACCTGAACTTCTTACCCATTATGAGGGATGATGAGCAGTACCTGCAGGGGTAGACACAGCCACGGCTGGTTATCATTCCACCGGCATCCTGACTGGAGGTTTCATAATCCCTGAATGGTACAAGGTGCCTCGCAGGGAAGGGTATCTCATCAAGGTCCTCTATGAGGGGCCGGGCCCTGTTTGTCCGTATCCTGTCACCCTCACGGTAGGTGATGCCTGCAACATCATCAAGGGACCCGGGGCCTCCCTTTTCATAGGTCTCTGCAAGATCAATGATGGTGGCCTCTCCCTCACCCATGACAACAACATCAAGGTCCCTGCATTCCTGGAGTGTATCCACAGGGAGAAATGTGGGGTGTGGGCCCCCTATAACCGTCAGGACGTCAGGTAATCGATTTTTTATCGCCCTTATGTACTCAAGGGATGTTCTTATTGTTGCAGTGGTTGCTGTTATCCCCACAATGAGGGGGTTAATTCCTTCAACTATTCTGGCAACCCCTTCAGCTCCCATTCTCCGGAGATCATCATCGATTATCTGAACAGTGAAGGATGCCCTTTCAAGGGCAGCTCCAAGGTACATCAGATTGAGGGGTGGCAGAACAAAGCCCAGTTTATTCTTAACCGCTGTCCTGTCCTCGGGGTTTATGAGTACAACGTCCAATTAAACACCACCGGTTTGTTTTTCTCCAGAAATTCTTCGCCATTCTCCAATGTTGTTCACACAGCCAGGGTCCGGCGAATGGATGTCCCCCAGATAGGAGAGGGCACGTGCCCTGCAGCCGCCACAGATGTATCTGGATTTGCATGATCCGCAGTGGTCTGAGAGTTTATCCCTATCCCTGAGGTTCCTTAGTACCCTGCTGGTCTTCCATAACTCTTCAAAGTCATCTTCTAGGATGTTGCCCACACAGAGGTCATCCAGGTGCGGGAAGAATACGCAGGGATAGATGTCGCCGTCCGGTTCGATGCTCAGGTAGAATCTTCCAGCGCCACATCCACCTATAAATTCGGCAAGATGGAGGGTCTCATCTGTGTATTCGGGGTTATAGAAGTGGGTGGGTATCATCCTCTTATCCTTGCTGAGGCCTGCTGCGATGGGTGCGAACTGTGGTGCTGTTGAGAGGACCTGGATTTTACCATGGAGGTTGCTGTGGTAGGCTTCACAGAGGACCCTGTACCTTTCCGGGGGGCCTATGTCCAGTTCAGGGTTCTCTTTTCCCCGACCCGCGGGGATGAAATTGTAGAGCATGAACCAGTCTGCGCCCAGCTCATGGAAGAATTCAGCCATTTCAGAAAGGTGCATGAAGTTCTCTGAGGTCACGGTGGTTGCAACCTCCACAAAGATGTCATACTCTGAGAAGTTTTTAACGGCCTCACATGCCCTCTCCCATGAGCCATCAACACCCCGGAATCTGTCATGGACCTCTGGCTTCATGGAATCGATACTTATCTGTACAAACTGCAGGCCCGCATCGACGAATTTCCTGCAGACGTCCCTGTCCCTGAAGATGTACCCATTGGTTGCCATGGCGGTGTACATGCCGTTCTCATGGGACCTGGATATGTAGTCCATTATGGCGGGGTGCATGCTTGGCTCTCCACCTGAAAGGGCAAGGGATGTTACGCCTGCATCTGTAAGTATGTCTATGACCCTGAGGCCCTCCTGGGCTTCCAGTTCATGTGGCCTCTGACTGTTGTATTCGTAGCAGTGTTTGCATTTGAGGTTGCAACGCCCTGTAATGTTCCATACCACCTGGAAGGGGGCTCCGGGTATGAATGGTCTGTTAACACCGAATAACCCGATCCCCTTGAGGACGCTGATGAGGCCCCTCATCCAGTGCGGATCATGCATCTGTTCCCTCAGATCCTCTTCATTCACGCCAAAGGCATCTGCTCCACTGCTCAATATGAGGCCAATGATGCTGGATAGTAGCCTGCACTCGAAGCAGCATTCTTCGTCATGGAGGTAGTGTCTAAGGGCGTTCTCTATCCTTGGAGATCCATCCCTCCGGCACTCCCCCATCATATGTTTCAGAAGAACCCTTGAAGCGGGGTTTTCAGAGACCCTTCTGAATGTGCCTATAAGGTCCCTGAGGTCTCGTCTGGAACTATTCCTTAATCATACCACCTCCTTCTATACCCCTCCATAATATGTCTATGAAACTCTCCGCTGCTGGTGTTTCATGTCCGCGGAAGTGTGAACTGAGGCTTGCATGGGAGATGTAACTGATTATCATCTCTGCAGCGGTCCCCGGATCCACGACCCTTATGGAGCCCTCACTGATCTTATCCCTGAGATAATGCTCAATTGAATCGTATATCAATCTGGCAGTTGAATCATGGATTTCCCACCCATCAAAACCGTGTTCTTCAAGTTCCCTTTCAACCATCATCAAAAAGAGAAGGTCGATCTTCTCCTGGACCATGACCATGATCAGTTTCTGGATGACTTCCTTCAGCACATCACGCGGGTCACCATCTCTCCTGAGGACTTCAAGGACCCCCGATATCCTTTCGCTGCTCTCATCCATTATCCTTTTGAGAAGGTTTTTCTTGGATCCAAATTTTCTGAAGACCGTTACTTCACTTACACCGGCCCGGGATGCAATTTCACGGGTTGTTGTACCCCTGTATCCCCTTTTTATGAAAAGTTCCCTTGCGGCTTCGGTTATCCTCTTCTCTGTGGAGACCATGATACCACTTATGTAAGTACTTACTAACATTATGGGGTTAGTGTTATATAAACATTATCGCCACAGATAGTACCATGAGAATAACCGAGAAGGATGTTATTGAATCACTGGAACTCTTCACAAGGGTACCATCATTCCTACTAAGACGCTGGGTTCGGAAAGAGATAAACCTGGCATCAAAATTCAGATCACAGATAATAGATGGCTATTCACAGCTTTCAGAATATGACAGGGAGAGGTTGAGGGCCATACTTGAAATGGATGTCTCTGATATCCAGGATATACTTGGGGAAGCCCACAGGAAAACAGGAAAAGAGCAGCTAAAAATACTTTCAGATCCATCAAGCAGGAAATTCATAGAGATTAACCTGGAAGAGACCAGGAATCTCATCTCTAATGAAAAAAGGGACAGTTAATCCCGCAGCCTCTCGTCGTACATTCGCTCATAGTATCTCAGGTACTCTCCGCTTTTTATATTCTCCCACCATTCTCTGTTATCAATGTACCATTTTATGGTCTCCCTGATACCCTCCTCAAAGGAGTAACAGGGCTTCCAGCCAAGTTCACTCCTTATCTTACTTGCATCGATTGCATATCTCCTGTCATGGCCAGGGCGGTCCTCAACGAACCTTATGAGGGATTCATCCTTGCCAAGCTCCCTGAGTATGAGCTCAACGATCTCTATATTCCTCCTCTCACTGTTACTCCCTATATTGTAGACCTCACCTGCACGTCCACCGTGCAGAACGAGGTCAATTGCCCTGCAGTGGTCCCGGACATGTATCCAGTCCCTCACATTCATGCCGTCACCGTAGACAGGGAGGGGTTTATCCTCAAGGGCATTCGTTATCATGAGGGGTATTAGCTTCTCAGGGAACTGGTAGGGTCCATAGTTGTTGGAGCAGCGTGTTATGTTAACCGGCAAACCATAGGTACGGTTGTATGCCCTGGCTATGAGGTCTGCAGAGGCCTTGCTGGCAGAGTAGGGGCTGTTTGGTGCCAGCGGGGTCTCTTCGGTGAAATAGCCCTCCTCCGTGGAGCCGTAAACCTCATCCGTTGAGATCTGTATGAACCTCTCAACACCCTGCCTCCTAGAGGCCTCCAGGAGCGTCTGAGTGCCCATGACATTTGTCCTTATGAATATGCCCGGGTCCTCAATACTCCGGTCGACATGGGATTCTGCCGCGAAGTTCACAACAACATCAGATTCTGCTATGAGGTCGTTAACAAGTTCCTTATCAGTTATGCTGCCCTTAACAAATATGTACCGTGGGTCATCCTCCACTCCGGCGAGGTTTTCAAGGTTTCCACAGTATGTGAGAGCGTCAAGGTTGATTATCTCATAGCTGTGGTTCTCAAGCATGTACCTTATGAAGTTGCTACCTATGAAGCCGGCTCCACCGGTTACTAGAATTCTTTCCATCTAAATCTCCTCAGAGGTAAACTGGTCTTTCACGGAGGGGCTTCCAGTTCATGTCCTTATCTGAAATTATGAGTTCATCCACCAGCTCCAGGGGCCACTCTATACCGATGTCAGGGTCGTCCCATGGAATGCCAGAGTCGTATTCAGGGAGGTAGAGTTCTGTGCACTTGTAGTTAACTATGCACTCATCTGCGAGGGCCAGAAATCCGTGTGCAAATCCCTCGGGAATGAAGAATTCCCTCCTGTTCTCCTCTGAAAGGTGAACACCCACCCATTCACCGTAAGTCTCTGAGTCTCTGCGAAGGTCCACTGCAACATCAAAGATTTCACCCTTCACAGCCCTGATGAGTTTTCCCTGGGGCCTCTTCAGCTGGAAGTGAAGGCCCCTGAGGACGCCCCTGCGGGACATGGATTCGTTGTCCTGGACAAATGTGATATCAAGGCCATGGTCCCTGAATAGTGCCTGGTTGAAGGTCTCCATGAAGTATCCACGTTCATCTCCGTAGACCTCCGGTTCTATGATGATTGCACCATCAAGCCTGGTTCTCTGGAATCTGAAGTTACCCATGGAAGTTTCCCTCCGCAAGGTCTCTGAGGTATCTGCCGTATTCTGTCTTCTCAAGTTTTTCTGCCATTTCAAGGAGATCATCCCTTGTGATCCATCCATTGTTGTATGCTATCTCCTCAAGGCATGCGATGTAGAATCCCTGCCTCTTCTGTATGGTCTCTATGAAACTGCTTGCCTCCAGAAGGCCGTCATGGGTACCGGTGTCAAGCCAGGCCATCCCACGGCCCATGAGCTCCACACGGAGCTTCTTCATCTTCAGGTACTCCTCGTTGACGGATGTTATCTCAAGCTCCCCCCTCTCTGATGGCTCTATCCTGCTGGCAATTTCAACCACCTGGTTGTCATAGAAGTATAGGCCCGGGACAACGTAGTTGGATCTGGGTCTTTCAGGTTTTTCTTCTATTGATATAACCCTTCCTTCCCCGTCGAACTCAACAACACCGAAGGGTCGCGGGTCCTTTACATAGTAACCGAATATGACAGCACCCTCCCTGATGGACGCAGCCCTCTGGAGTATTTCACTGAACCTGTGCCCGTAGAATACGTTATCACCCAGCACCAGGGCAACCCTGGAATCTCCAATGAACTCCCTTCCCACAAGGAATGCATCGGCAATACCGCGGGGTTCCTCCTGCACCTCATAGGCGAACCTGACACCGAACTGTGACCCGTCCCCCAGGAGGTCCCTGTAGAGTGGAAGATCCCTTGGGGTTGATATCACGAGGATATCCCTTATACCCGCGAGCATCAGCACAGATAGGGGATAATATATCATTGGCTTATCATATATCGGGAGAAGCTGCTTTGAAACAGCCCTTGTTATGGGGTAGAGGCGGGTTCCTGAACCCCCTGCAAGCACTATGCCCTTCATGGTCCACCTCCATTAATTGATTTCATTTCCTCAAGGTAATCCTTAAGGGCTTCCCTGTAGCTTCTGAGGGGCTTAAAGCCCTCCATGATCCAGTTATAATTTTTGAGGACAGAGAATGATGGTCTGCGGGCGGGTCTCGGGAATTCATGGCTCCTTACAGGTTTCAACTTAACACCCATCTGCAGCGCATGGAATATCTCCCTGGCAAAATCATACCATGAGCAGTGGCCAGAGTTTGTTATATGATAAACACCATATGCGGGCCTTTCAATAAGCTTCCCGATTGCACCTGCAAGGTCACGGGTGTATGTTGGGGATCCATACTGGTCATCAACAACACTTATCTCATGACCCCTCTCTGCGAGTTCCACCATGGTACTTACAAAGTTTCTCCCGTTCCTCCCAAATAGCCAGGAGGTCCTTACTATGTAGAATTTATCTGTCAGATCACGCACAGCAAGTTCACCCAGGTACTTGGTTTTCCCGTAAAAGTTCAGAGGATCCGGTTCATCAAATTCAAAGTATTCTTCACCCTTCTTACCATTAAAAACATAATCGGTGGATATGTAAACCAGACTGGCGCCTGTCTGTGATGCAGCGGCAGCAACGTTCCGGGTCCCGAGAACGTTCACCTGATAGGCTGTTTCACGCTCCGATTCGGCACAGTCAACGTCTGTGAATGCAGCTGCATGTATGATGGTATCCGGACGCTTTTTGGCTGCAAGTTCCATGACACCCTCAAGGTCCCGGATGTCAAGGTCTCCTGACGTTAAAACCTCATGTCTTTCTTTCAGGACATCAATGAGGTCACTTCCAAGCATACCCGAGGCCCCGGTTACAAGAACCTTCATTCAATCACCCATAACGCTCACTGCAGTACCATAACCTGTTATCTCAAGGAAGGCATCAACGTCACCGAGACACTCAAGGACGTGGTCGGCACCGGCTGCCTCCAGTTCATCAACCGTGAAGTCCCCTGTGGCAACCCCCACGGTCCTCAAGCCAAGTTCCCTCCCGGCTTCAATATCCCGTGGAGTGTCACCTACGGTTATAACATTTTCCCGCCGTAGCCGCCCGTAAATTGAGGAGGCCCTTTCAAGGGCAAGCCTCAGTATCGAGGCCCTGCTGCACCCCTCGTTGCCAAAGCCCCCGAAGTTGAAGTATCCATCAAATGAGGCCTCTCTGAGCTTCAACCATGCAACAGGCTCAATGTTTCCGGTCACAACTCCGAGGGGTGTTCCGGCTTCACTGAGCCTTTTAAGGATAATTTCTGCACCATGCAGGGCTCTTATGTTATCCCTCTCAAGGTTCAGGCGGTAGTTATAGGAAATCCTATCCACTATCCTCACAAAGTCCCCATCGCTGATTTCAAGACCGTACTTCCATGCGGTCTGGAATATTATCTCCTTATCGGTCATCCCCTGGATTCTTTCGATGTCTATTTCAACATCAGCATTGAAAAGTTCCCTGAACGCCTGCCTGAAGGAGTAGAAGTGACAGTGGGATCCCACAAGCAGCGTTTTATCAATATCGAATATGATGGTGTTCATCTTAGACCTGCCTCTCATACTTTTTCCTGAGGTGTTCGGAGCTGTACTCATAGTAAACTATGTTTGATTTCAGAAAGACCCTCTGGGCAGGGTTGCCATTCCTGAGGTAGGTGACGGTTATCTTCCTCTCACTGACCCGTATGTCAATTGCATTTCCACGGGGACCTGTGGCGTAGGTGTGTTCAGCCCCCAGAATGTCCATTATTCTTATCCAGTCCACTGCCATGGCTCTTTACCCGTTCTTTAATCCTGCTTCACCATCATGGTGACGTTATTATTATCTGCAGTTTCATCTATAAATTATTCTATGAAGAGTGATGTCTGTGAAATCGATGATGCCAATGAGGCCCGGGTGCTCATGGTGAGGGAGTCGATGCCTGACGACGATGAAATAAAAGGACTCTGTGACCTCTTCAAAATATTATCCGAGCCCACAAGGCTCAGGATAATCGAGGCACTCACCGTGGATTCACTGTGTGTCTGTGAACTCGCATCCCTCCTTGAGATGACCCAGTCAGCGGTTTCTCACCAGCTCAGAATTCTGAGAAGTGCGGGAATCGTTGACTATGAAAGGGATGGTAAGATGGCACGCTACCACCTCACCGATAGGGGCGTGGCGGATATTATAGAAAACTGCAGGAGCAAATGTCCTTAGTACAGGGGATATACCATGTATGAACTTCTTTCGCATCCACTGGAGGATGGTTCACCGGTTCACCCGGCACTTGACGATGTGAGGATATCAATCAGGAACATGATACCTGTGGATGGGTATGAGACCCACACCATCATCACATCCAACCATGCCGGGACCCATGTAGATGCCCCGGCCCATTTCATTGAGGGCGGAAAGAGGATAAGTGAATACAGTATTGAAGAACTTGTATTCAATGACGTCTGCACTGTGGACGTTGATGTGGGGCCAGGGGACCCCATAGGGAGCGGTGACATTGAGATTCCCGACTGCGACCTCCTCCTCATAAGGACGGGCTTCGAGTCAGTGAGGGGTGGGGACACCTACCTGCAGGATAACCCCTGGATAACCCCTGAACTTATTGATAACATAAGGAGGAACTTCAGGGGTATCAGGGCCATAGGGGTGGACTGCATATCAATATCAAATCCAGAACACCCATCTGAGGGCGAGATGGCCCACATAATGGCCTTCACTGAGGACCCTGATTATGGGGAGCCAGTTCTCATCCTGGAGGATATGAAACTGATGAGTGCTCCGGAGGTTATTGAGAGGGTTTTTGTGGTTCCGTGGACCATTGAGGGGGTTGACAGTGCACCATGTACCGTTATAGCGGAATTTAAGGTTTAATTTTCAGGGATCTGTGGAGGGTATCTGTGGAGATAAAGATAAGGCCTGTTGGATTTGTGAGATCCCCATTCATGGGGAGGGGGGAGGCACCTCACCAGGGGAGGCTCTCAATGGAGGAGAGCGAGATTCACATCTTCCCGGAGTACCGTGACGCCCGGGAGGGAATTGAACTTTTCAGGTACCTCTTTGTTCTCTACTGGCAGCACCTGGCTGAAAGGGATGTTCTTAAGGTTGTTCCGCGGGGTAAAAAGAAGAAGAGGGGTGTTTTTTCAACAAGGGCCCCTGCAAGGCCCAACCCGATAGGGCTGTGCCTGGTGGAGCTGCTGGAGTCAGGTGATTTCCTCAGGGTGAGGGGCCTTGATGCACTGGATGGCTCACCTGTTATCGATATAAAGCCATACCATGAGGATATCGATTCACCCGGGGACTGAAAGGTCAGAACGCCTTTTCACTGCAATTAGCAGGCAGTTATTGAGGAAGATGCTTAAGATCCGGACTATTCCTCAGTTCTGAATGCTGCTTCAACGTCCCTTACAAAGGGTTCTATCTTGCAGTCACAGGTATTCTCCTTTATCTCCCTCTCGGTTATGGCGACTGTCTGGATGGGTTCCTTTCCTATGGTCTCGCTCATACGCCTGAATGTTCCCTCTGCACCGCTTCCACCATATGTACAGAAGAAGGCAGCATTCTTTATCTTTGATGCGTTTTCCCTGAGGTAGGTGCCCACCGGTACCGATGGATTACCTGCCCAGACAGGTGTACCAACTATCACAAGATCATAGTCTGAGGGGTCCCTTTCATAGGGTTCAAGTACGGTGTCCTTGCCCCTCGCAGCCTGGTAACCTGATTTTAAAAACCCTATGATACCGGTTCGATTCTGGGTGTCCCTTATCTCCTCGATGTCACATTTGAGTTCCCTGGCGATCTGAGATGCCACATCCCTGGTACGCCCGGTTCTTGAATAATATACCACAAGTGCCCTCATGGTTACTGATATGTTGATGGACGCATAAATACTGTTCTCTTTGTGATACTCAGAGGTTATAAGAACCTGGTGATAATGGAGTCATGAATATCATGGAGGAACTCTCAAAATCAGAATCATCTGCTTGCCTTAGTATGGGGGGTAGCTTCCAGAGATTTAAAGGGGGGTTGTTAGGAGTGAAAAAACGGGGAGGTGCTTTTTCGTTTTTTATCTCTGGAAGCTGATTTTTTGGTGCTTTCAACAGAACAAAATATCCCGGAAGTTGAAAGCAATAATTTAAGGGGGTGATGTGTGTATGAGACACACAAACCTATATGTTAGAATTCTAGTATATAAATATTTCGGTTGTGTGGGATGGTTTGCAAGCTAAGGCATCACATAAAGATTAGTGATGGAGGTCTACACACAGGTCCTCTTCACCATGGTGCATGCTAAAGTATCACATACAACACAACTATAGACAGGTGACATTATGCAGGTTATAGAGGGACCCCTCTTCACCGCCCGCACATGCCAGGAATACATGAAGATGTTTGATCTCAGGATAAACGAACTTAAGGGGTTGCGAATACTTGACTGTCCAGCGGGTGCCAGCTCATTCACACCAATCATGGCGAAGAGGGGCCTTGATGTGAGGGCCTGTGACATCATGTATGGTGAGGAGGCAGATACTCTTGGGAATATGTGCAGGGAGCACCTCATGGCACTCACAGATGCCCTTAAGAGGATCAGGAACCATTTCGTGTGGAGGTTCTACTCTTCACCTGAGGAGATGCTTGAAAAACGCCTGAATGCCTGCGGGTGTTTTGAGGAAAGCTACAGAGAACACCCTGAACTTTACGTGAGGGGGGACCTCAGGGATTTACCCTTTGATGATGATGAGTTTGATCTCCTTCTCTCATCCCATCTCCTCTTCATATATGACCACAGGCTTGACAGGGAATTTCATGAAAGGGCCATTTCTGAGATGATACGCGTCAGCTCAGAGGTGAGGATATACCCGATTGTCAAGGAGAACGGAAAACTCTCAGATTATGCAGAAGGCATACTGGAGGATAAAAGAGATGAATTTGATGCATTCACGGTCTCGGTGGACTATGAGTTCAGGAGGGGAGGTAACATGATGCTTGTTCTTAAGGGAATATGACACCAGTTTCTGGTTCTTTTTCATGACTTTGCTTGTTCTTAAGGGAATATGACACCAGTTTCTGGTTCTTTTTCATGACTTTGCTTGTTCTTAAGGGAATATGACACCAGTTTCTGGTTCTTTTTCATAACTTATGATTACCTGATTTCATCCTTGAAGAAAAGATGATATCAGTTTTCTGTTCTTTCTGCGTTGGAAGATCATCTGATCTCATCTAATATAGCCTGATGCATCCTCCTGATGAATTCTATCCGGTCCTCATACTTGAGCACGTCCAGGTAACCCTGGGCAACCAGGTTAAAGGCAAATGGAGAGGGTATCCTCGTGTCAAACTGCTTGATCTCCATCTCACCATCACGGATCCATTCCAGGACCCTGATGGCATTCTCGATGTCCATGTAGTCCTCCATAACCTCCCTGCGGGCCTCCTCGAGTATGGGGAACCTGTCATCCAGTTCACTCACAAATTTAAGTAGTATCTTACCCCTCACCTGCTGCCTGCCAACAGACTTCTCCTCCCCCCTGTACCTGCGGAGTATCATGAGGGCACGGCCAGCGCAGTGCCTGAACCTGCTTGCAAGGGTTTCTGTCCGGTCAAGGGCCTTCTTAAGTATCTCCCTGAGGTTCTCAGGTTCAAGTTCCATGAATGACTCGAGACCACCCATCTTTCCCTCTGAACTCAGATAGAATCCATTGTCAGATACAGATATCATAACGTCCCGCCGGTAACGCCTTGCAATGACATAGGCAACGGCCCTTGATAGGGCGTCGTTAACCCTCCTTCCAAAGAGGCTGTGGAAGACGATGAATTTTCTACCCCCGAAGCCAGTGTAGTACTCAACAAGCATCCTCCTGATGCTGGGTATTGCCGCGTAGAGGTACTGTTCACGGAAATACTCGTAGATTGAACCTGCGGCCCTCTCATCCACGTGGAGGTAGTCCATTATGAACTCTGTTATCTCTGCCTTTGAACGCCCGTACTGGAACTTACCATCCATAATGTCCCTGAAGCGCTGTATGTCAACTGCAAGGTCAAAGGAGAGGGGCAGCTGCTCTGAGAACCATGATGGAATGTTGGGGGGTCCTGAGGCGGGGCTGACATTGACGGTCATGCCCCTTGCATAGTTGAATCTGTAGATCTTCCCGCCGAGAACAAAGGTGTCGCCCTTCCTGAGTTTCTCCATGAAGTCCTCCTCTATCCTCCCCACAACCTTTCCGTTGCACTTAACAACCGCAGCGCTCCTATCGGGTATGGTCCCTATGTTGGTGGAGTAGAGCATCCTGGCAAGTTTACCCCTCCTCCCGAACATGTTCTTGTCGTGGTCAACCCAGATCTTGGCGTAGACGTACCTCTCCTCGAGCTCCGCATACTCCCCTGCAAGGTAGCTGAGTACAGAGAGGTAATCCTCCCTTCTGAGGTTCCTGTAGCAGTAGCTGTTCCTTATAACCTCCAGGGCATGGTCAATGTCCCACGGGTTCTCAATGGCCATCCCGTATATGTGCTGGGCCAGGACATCCAGGCAGTTCTCGGGTACCCTTATGGAATCTATTTTACCCTCAACGGCGTTCTTGAGTATGAGTGAACACTCAACAAGGTCGTCCCTGTCCACGACAACTATCCGTCCCTTTGATTTCTCATGAAGCTGATGCCCGCTTCTCCCGATACGCTGCAGTGCCCTTGAAACAGATTTTGGTGAACTCAGAAGAACCACCAGGTCAATGTACCCGATGTCTATCCCGAGTTCAAGGGACGTTGACGATACAACCGCCTTCAGCTCACCCCTCTTGAGTTTCTCCTCTGTTTCAAGCCTTATCTCCCTTGAAAGTGATGAGTGGTGTGCCATGATGTTTTCATCGGTGTAACTCTCAGGGAAGCGACTTTTCAGGTTGTAAACCACACTCTCGGTCCCGCTCCGCGTGTTGGTGAAGATTAGGGTTGTCCGGTGTTCCATTATGAGGTCGTGGAGGATGTCGTAGAGGGCATTACCAATTTCCTCAGGGTCAGCGGCCACGATGTCATCAACCGGGCAGATGAGTTCAATGTCAAGTTCTTTAAGGTAGTTAACGTCCACTATTATGCAGTCCCTTTCATTACCATAACTGTAACCCACCAGGAATTTTGCAACACGCTCAAGTGGATGGACCGTCGCAGATAAACCGATCCTTGTGAAGTTACCGACAAGGTGCTGCAGCCTCTCAAGGCTCAGTGAAAGGTGAACACCCCTCTTATTATCTGCAAGGGAGTGTATTTCATCCACGATAACATAGCGCACAGTTGAAAGCTTTTCACGGAACTTTGGGGCCACAAGGAGTATTGAGAGCGTCTCAGGGGTCGTTATAAGGATGTGTGGGGGATTTTTGAGCATCCTGGAGCGCTCATAGCTAGTGGTGTCACCGGTCCGCACAGCCTTCCTTATCTCAAGATCCCTGCCCTCCTCCTCTGCAATCTCCCTTATACCCTGGAGGGGTTCCTCAAGGTTCCTTTCTATGTCATTATCAAGGGCCTTAAGGGGTGAGATGTATATGCAGTAGACACTGTCCTCCAGTTCACCCCTATCCGCAAGTGTGGTGAGTTCACTGATTATGGAAAGAAACGCGGCGAGTGTCTTACCTGAACCTGTTGGTGACGATACAAGGACGTTCCTCCCCATGTGTATATCCATTATCGCATACTTCTGGGCCTCTGTGAAGTCATCAAAGGTTCTCCTGAACCATTCGCTGACCCAGGGGTGGAGGACAGAGTGTATTCTGCTGCCTGAGTATTTCTTCTTCTGCCTGACTATCATGGGCCTCACCACCCACCATTGAATCCTGTGGATGAGGTGAACTCCATGAGGGCACCCACCGTCCCGAAATCGAAAACCTCAAAGTCCTCAACACCATAGACCTGGAATTCCTCAAGTTCAGCCTTCCTGAGGAAGGGTGATAGTACAGCCTCATGGAGGATGTCGGAGCCCTCGGTTATGAAATTGAAGGATGGCATGACAACGAGGTTCATATCCCTGAAGGGCCCCAGGAGGAAGCATTTGATCTTTTCAACCCTTTCACCGCTTCTGAGACCCACGCATGGGTGTTCGTGGCCTATGATGATGTTTTCAGCGTCGAGTCTTTCAGGTATAACATGGCCATGTGTCAGGAGGAAATCGTCCACCTTCATGGTTTCATGGATCGCAATACCTGATATCCCAGACATGTGGGGTACTATGGGGTCATGATTCCCCTTGATCAGTGTTATCTCCCTGAAGTTTTCCTGGAGGTAGTCCATCATCCGCATGATTTCCCGGTTCTCCTGACGGCTCACCCTCCCGAATTCATGCTTGAGGTCACCATTTATGATGATACCCGAGGCACCCGATGCGTCCCTTATGGATTCTATCCGCTCAACTATCTTTCTGAACTGGAATCCAGGGACCATCACCCCCTCACTGGTGAGGTACTGTTCATACCCCAGGTGGAGGTCGGCTATTATCATTGAATCCTCAATGAGAAGTGACAGGTCACATATTTCCAGCCCATCCATCAGTTTAAACGTGTTCATTGCATCACCAGGACACTGATGAGGTAGAGGAGGTCAAGGACCCCGAAGGCTATGAGTGAGTTCATTACAACCTCAGATCCCCTCACATTGACTTCATCTGGGTTATGGATGTAATAATAGATGCAGGGAACTGTGAGTGTGAGTGAAAGTAGAGCAATCAGCGGGAAACTGATCCTGGGATCAAAATGGGGGGAGAATTCAAGAAGACCCAGTGCAACCGTTGCAGCAGCCGCACTTAAGGCCATAACCCTTCGGGATGCTCTGACACCCATCCTGACAGGAAACGTCATCTTACCACCCAGCAGGTCCTCCTGGAGGTCAGGTATCTCAACATTTATGATGAAAACAAGCTGCAGCAGCATTATGGGGATGGAGAAGAGGATTAGAGGGGTATCAATCACACCCATGATTACAGAGTAACCCATGGCAGGGAATATGAAGCCTGTCAGGGCTGTTGCAACCTCTCCAAAACCCCTGTATGATAGCCTCGCTGGTGGGGCACTGTAAAACCATCCAAGCAGATTACCGGCAACTGCAAGGAGAAGAACTGCAGGGTTACGGTAGATGAGAGTGTAGATAACTGCAAGTGTCAGGGATACTGATATGAGAAGGACAGCGAACTTCCAGGCAAAGCCTCTGAGTTCAGGGTGTCTCTGGAGAACCCCGCTTCCACCGGTATATGCTGTTGCAGCCTCAGGGTTGTCCAGTTCAAAGTCATAGTAGTCGTTGCTGTAGGATACAGAAAGATGGGCTGGCATCACGATCGCATATCCCATGATGAACTGGTCGAGGGGGAGGTAACCCCTACCTATACCTGCAAGAACAGCCCCTGTGGCATAGAGGATCAGGCCAGCCCCGAGAAATGGAAGTCTACCCAGTTTGATAACCTCAGACAGGAAATACCACCTGGAGTTTTTTTTCTTGACATCCAGTTTATGCATTCACATCCTCCTACCAGCCGGGAATTGGGGTCCATTAACATTTATATCGGCTGCGGAATAAAAGATTATCATCACGGTTTATTATCACAGAATCAATCAGGTGAATTTATCAGGTGATTCTCATGGCTGATAGTACCTTGAAGGATAGGATTTGCCTCATGGATTCAGAGGAAAAGATGAAGGTCGTGGATGAACTTGAACCATCAGAGGAATCAGTTGAAATACTTGCAGGACTTCTGGAGGATGAAAGTCATCCTGTTAGATTTAAGGCCGCAGAAAAACTTGCAGAATTTGGAAAACTGTCCCTTGAAAGGCTCATTGAAATAATGGACACTGCAGAGGGGGAGGTCAGGAGGTACGCCACATTCGCCCTCAAGAAGATAGGGGATCCCGGCGTTGTGGATCACTTCATTGGGGCCCTTGAGGATGAGGACTGGGGTGTGAGGAAATTCGCTGCAAGGTCCCTTGGGGAACTGGGGGATAAGAGGGCCGTGGAACCACTCATAGGTGCCCTTGAGGATGAGGACTGGGGTGTTAAACTTGCCGCCGTGAGGTCCCTTGGCGACCTGAGGGATCCGAGGGCCATAGAACCAATCAAGAAGGCCAGAAGAAAGGGGGATAAGGACTTCAAGAAGGCTGCCAATAAGTCACTCAAAAAGATCCAGTCATAGTCCTCCTGCTTTTTTGTGTGAAGTGTTCATCAATTACTCAATTCAGTAATATTGTTTATTGCAGTCCCCATGAAACTTTTATATTTTTTAAGTGTCGTTATATAACTATATATAATATTTTAGCCGGTGGTTTCATGAGGATAGTGATAGTGGGGGCTGGATTTGGAGGTCTATCTGCAGCAGCGCTTCTTGCAAGGGGTGGGATGGATGTAACTGTTATTGAGAAAAATGAGGGTCCAGGTGGACGTGCAAGCGTCTACAGTGAGGGGGGGTTCACATTTGATATGGGCCCATCATGGTACCTCATGCCTGACATATTTGAGAACTTCTTTGCAGAGTTCAGGAGAAAACCTGAGGATTTCTACTCCCTGAAACAACTTGACCCTGCATACAGGGTATTCTTTGATGATGATAAGGTTGTAAATGTCTCATCCGATATTGAAAGGAATTATGAACTCTTTGACAGCTTCGAGGAAAACGGGGGCGAGAAGCTCAGGGAATACCTCCATTCAGCAGGTGAACTCTATGATTCTGTTGTAAAGGAGATGCTCTACAGGGACTACCGTTCCATCCTTGACTTCCTCAATGGCAAACTCCTGCTTCAGGGGATAAGACTCAACATACTCGAATCCCTTGAGCACTTTGTTAACAAACGCTTTGAGAGTGATGAGGCAAGAAAGATACTCCAGTATTCCATAGGCTTCCTTGGAAGCGCACCGCAGGATACACCCTCCATGTACCATATCATGTCCCACATTGACATGACACTGGGGGTTTTCTACCCTGAGGGTGGCATAAGGAGGGTTGCAGAGTCCATATATGAACTTGCACTTGATAACGGGGCCGAATTCCACTTCAATGAAGAGGTTAAGAGGATAGAGGTTACAGATAAGATGGCCACCTCTGTTGTAACCGACAGGAACATCCACGATGCCGATGCAGTTCTTGTGAATGCAGATTACCCCCACAGTGAACTTGAACTCCTTGATGCCGACCACAGGACCTATGATGAGAACTACTGGAATTCAAGGGTACTGGCACCATCAGCCTTTGTGGCCTACGTGGGTGTTGACCGCACAGTAGACGCCCTTGACCACCATAACCTCTTCCTTGAGAGGGACTGGGCAGACAAATTCCAGCAGGTCTTTGACCCTGAAAAGGCATCCTGGCCTGAGAGGCCATCATACTATGTTAATGTTCCCTCAAGGACGGATAAAACAGCTGCTCCTGAGGGATCAGACACCCTATTCATACTGGTCCCCCTGGCACCTGGCATGGAGGATAACCAGGAGCTGAGGGAGGGCCTCTACAGCAGGGTCATGGATGACCTTGAGGGGAGGACAGGTATGAAGATAAGGGACCATGTGGTGGTGAAGCGTATATTCGCCATAAATGACTTCAGGGAACGATACAATGCATACAGGGGGACAGCACTTGGCCTATCCCATACCCTCAGGCAGACCGCCCTCTGGAGACCGGCACATAAAAGCAAGAAGGTTAAAAACCTTTACTACACTGGACAGTACACCCATCCAGGTATAGGGGTGCCAATGACACTCATATCCTCCCAGATTGTCTGCAGAGAGATACTGGAAGAAATGGGTGAATAGTCCAGAATCCTTCAGGCAAAGCAACTTTAAAAGGTTATATGGGTGATAGGCTCTTGATTGATGAAAAAATCTATTCAATATTCAAAAGGGGAAGCAAAACATACTTCTACAGCACCCTCTTCTTCCCACCAAAGGTTAGGAGGGACGTTTTCATACTCTACAGTTTCCTGAGAAAGGCGGATGACTATGTTGATAGAATACCCCAAGATACCGGGGGGTTCTACGACTTTGTTGAACGCTACCGGGCGGCATCATCAGGTGAAAAAACAGGGGATGTGGTTGTTGATTCGTTCGCGGAACTTTCAGCCAGAAAGGCTTTCAATAAAGAGTGGACAGAGGCCTTTCTAAGATCAATGGAGATGGATATAACTGTATCATCCTACAGGACAATGGCTGACCTTGAGGAGTACCTACTTGGTTCATCTGAGGTTGTGGGCCTCTTCATGGCATCCATCATGGGCCTTGACACGGATTCATATCCCCACGCCCGCTACATGGGGAGGGCCATGCAGTACGTCAACTTCATAAGGGACATAGCAGAGGATGTTGAACTTGGAAGGCTCTACTTCCCGCTGACTGAACTTGAAAGATTTGATCTGGAGTCACTGGATTTAAGTGAAATAAGGGGAAGGGAGGATAATTTCAGGTCCTTCCTCAGGGCTCAGATTGATATTTACAGGGACTGGCAGAGGAGGGCAGAGGAGGGTTACAGTTACATCCCCTACCGCTACCTGGTACCCATAAAGACCGCCGCCGACATGTACCTCTGGACGTCCAGGATAATCGAAAGGGACCCCCTCATAGTCTACCGGAGGAAGGTGAAGCCCTCAAGGGGCCGGGTGGTCTCAGGGGCCCTCCTGAACATGCTGAGGCTCATCAGACCCAGGGCAGCCGTTAATGAGGGGAGTATTTAGGGGACCTTCAAATGTCTCAGATGACCCCAGGATCCCTTTTTAATTCCATAAAAGATTACACGGGCTTTCTGGTCGGCATATCCCGATTCAGGTTCTGGATATACACCGGGGGGACGTATGTAATTGGGTACACCCTTGCAGCGAAGGGGTTCACTGATTTTCTCTCACCAGCCTATTACATCTACCTCATCTACTTCTTTTTCCCGGCTAACGTGTTCATCTACGGTGTCAACGACTACTGGGATGAGGATACAGACAGACTCAACCCCAAAAAGGGTTCAAGGGAGCACATGCTGATGCAAAGTGAGCGGAGGAAACTCAGAAATTCACTGCTTGCAGTTACAGGTATCAGCGTCGCCCTCATGTTTTCACAGAAACCACAGGAGGCCATTCTTTTCCTTGGGTTTTTATTCCTATCATATTTCTACAGTGCACCCCCACTCAGATTCAAGGAGAGGCCCTTCCTGGATTTTTCATCAAATTACCTCTACATAATGCCCGGTGTATTTGCCTACAGCCTTGCATCAGGAAGCCTTCCTGAACCCATAATCCTCCTTGCAGGCTACTGTCACATCGCTGCCATGCACATATTCTCTGCCGTACCTGACACAGAGTATGATAGGAGGGCAGGAATCAACACAACGCCTGTCTTCATGGGTGAAAAGGCGGCACTTGCACTTTCAGCAGCCTTCTGGCTGATATTATCTTTCATCACCGTCTATCTTACGGATCTACATCCCCTCAGCTTTCTGGTATTTGCGTATCCTGCATTTTCCCTTTCTGTACTTCTTTTCGAAAGAATAAGGATAGAGAGGGTTTACTGGTACCTGCCCTACGTCAACACAGCCTTTGGAGGTCTGCTCTTCCTTGCGCTCATAAACCACAAGATCTTTCACTGGATTTGATCTTGAAGTTTTTTTGCTGTAGTTTTCTGGATTTAACTATTCAGGATCCTACCACAGGTTTGCCTTTGTTTTAATGAGTATGAGTGCCAGGAGGATTAAACCGGTTATGAAGGGGATCTCAAGTCCAAGGAAGAGGCAGGCCGCTGTCCAGAAGCACATTATCAGGTAGAGGCTGGAGATGGCCCCTGATTTCATTTCCTTCGTAGAATCACCCAGAACCACAAGCAGAATAAGGGATGCAATGAAACCTGAGAGCACCCATCCAGCGAAGTTCTGCAGGGGCACACCATAGAATATTCCTGGATTACTCCAGATCCAGAACTTGAGGGTCACGGCTGCAGGGTCAATCACAACATCTGTGAGGACCACAAGGAGGGTTGAAAGGCCCAGAAATTTCAGTTTCCCACCAACAGATTCCTTTGCAAGATAGGCCGACCCAAGGAAGAGGGGCAGCCATGCGAATGGGACCGTGAAGGGGGTGTGTCCAAGTATCTTCAGTCCAATGAGTCCGGTGTAGTGGAACTCCGAGTAGGGAAAACCCGTTACTATGGCCAAAGTTTCGATCAGAATTGCATAGGCCCCCAGAACAAGTATCAGAATAACACCACGACTCCTGAGGTCCCTTATCACCGAAATAAATGATGGGAGGGCCATGGATATGATGAAAACAACCGATACCGCGGAATAACCCCCTATATCCACGTTGGCTACAAAGTATGATGAGAATGCAAGGATGATGCCCACGAGGAGTATGATGATGGATTTCCCGGAGGGTCTATTCATGGTCAGCTCCCTCCATCCACCTGTAAACATCTGGTCTCCGATTCCTTAGAAGTGGAAGCTCCCTTCTCACTTTCTCCACCATTTCCATATCCAGGTCGGCTGTTAGAACACATTCTGAGCTACCTGCATCAACCATAACCGAACCCCATGGGTCGGCGACAAGTGAGTGACCGTATGCAACATAGGATGCCCGGGGGTTTCTTGCAGGGGACACTGCGACACAGTAGCACTGGTTGTCAAGGGCCCTCGACCGCACAAGGAGCCTCCAGTGGGCTGGACCGGTTGTCATGTTGAATGCACCGGGAAATATGAGAACCTCCGCACCCCCCAGGGCCATCATCCTTGAGAGTTCAGGGAAGCGCATGTCATAGCATATACCAACCCCGATCACAGCAGAACCTGTTTCAGTAACGGTCACAGAGCTACCTGCAATAAGAGTGTCGGATTCCCTGAAGGTTATCTCACCCTCCACGTCTATATCAAAGAGGTGAACCTTCCTGTGCCTCGCCACGACTTCACCACCATCATCAATGATGAATGATGTGTTGTATATCCCCTCAGGGGTTCGTTCGGGAATTGAACCTGCAACCAGATGGACCCCCAGTTCTGCTGCAACGGAGCTCATTGCGGTTATGGTCTCTCCATTCTCATCCTCCGCATATTCAGGGAAGAGTTCAGAGTCGTAGGGGCATGTGAACATCTCAGGAAGAACCACAAGTTCAGCACCCTGGCTGCACGCTTCCCTTATCATCTCAGAGGCCTTTTTGATGTTTTCTTCCTTTCTCTCATTTACCTGCATCTGACAGATTCCAACCCTCAGACCTGGCACCCCCATAATATGGTCCTCAGAGGACGTTGTTCTCCAGGAGTATCCTTAAACCAATGAGGATGAGGATGACACCACCCAGTGCCTCTATACGGTTTTCAAAGATGTGACCTATCTTCTCTCCAAGATAGCTTCCCGCAAGGGAGAGGAAGAATGTGATGACTCCTATGATTATTATGGGTAACCATATTGATATGTTAAGGAGTGCAAAACTGACACCCACAGCAAAGGCGTCTATGCTGGTTGCAACTGATAGCAAAAGGAGTTCTCGGTAACTGAATTTGAATTCCTCCTCCTCAAGCATGGTGCTCTCGTATATCATTTTCAGCCCGATCAGAAGGAGGAGTGTAAATGCAACCCATGGCGCAAAGGCTGACACGAGGCTCTGGATTTCAATGCCGGATATCCATCCGAGGATGGGCATGAACGCCTGGAATGCCCCGAATGAGAATGCAGTTATGAGGGCGTAGTTGATTCCTGATTCATGGCCCACAAGACCGCGGCTCACTGATATGCTGAATGTGTCCATCCCCAGGCCAATTCCAATGAAAACCATCGATAGAAGATCCATGGGTATCACCATTGAGTAACCATATAATTCTCTCACCAGCTACTTATAAAATCATCTGCAGATGCAAAAACTTTATATACCACAATTTTAATAACTTAAGTTAACTAAATTTCTCGGGTTCTGAAAAACACCTAAAAAGATTTGAATATGGGTTTAAAAAATTTCAGGAAATTTAAAAATGTTTAAAGCCAGAAATAAAAGCATAAGTCATGAATTTGAGGAAAAGGAGTTAGAAGAATCAGAAATAATGGATGCATATTCCAGGGCCGTCATTGATGCCTCCGCGGCGGTGAGCCCCTCGGTTGTCAGGGTAACAACACAGTCAAAATCAGGAAGCAGAGCAGCAGGCGGGGGTTCAGGGGTCATCTATACAGAGAGCGGCCATATAATAACCAACAGCCACGTCATCCACGGGGCAGAGAGGATAGACGTGAACCTCCACACAGGGGAGCACCACACAGCAGAGGTTGTGGGTGATGACCCCCACACTGACATTGCAGTCATAAAAATTGAACCTGAAACAGAACTCCAGGTACCTGAATTCGCAGACTCCAGCAGGGTGAGGGTTGGTCAGCTCGCCCTTGCAATAGGCAACCCCTTTGGCTTCCAGTTCACTGTCACAGCAGGGGTGGTGAGTGCCACAGGAAGATCCCTCAGGACAATGACAGGAAGACTCGTTGATGGGGTCATACAGACCGACGCGGCACTCAACCCTGGAAACTCTGGCGGCCCACTGGTGGACTTCCGGGGGAGGGTACTTGGAATAAACACAGCACTCATAAGGCCAGCCCAGGGGCTCTGCTTCGCCATACCCTCAAACACAGTCCGGGAGGTTGCAGATAAACTCATAAAGGACGGCAAAATAAGGAGGGCCCACTTAGGGGTTTCATGCCAGAACATAGTCATCAGGGATGAACTCAGGGAAAAACTCGGCTTAAACTCAGAGAGGGGCGTGATGATAGCATCACTCCAGGATGGCCCGGCAAGGGACGCTGGAATGATGAGGGGCGATGTGATAGTGGCAATCGATGATGAGCCGGTGGAGACAGTTGACGACATCCACAGGATACTCTGTGAGGAAAAAATCGACGTGGAATGTCACGTGGATGTGATAAGGGGATCAGAAGCCTTTAAAGTCCAGGTAAGGCCCTCAGAGCTCCAGTGACTCCCCACCAAAATTTTTATGGGTGCACAGAACCATAGGTTATCCGTGGTAAGATGAAACCGTCAGAAAAACTGGATGAAATTGACTCATCACTGAGGGGGGTGGGCTACGTACCAGACAGGGAGATCCTGATAACACTCTTCCTGGCGCTGGAACTTGGAAAGCCCATCCTTGTGGAGGGCCCCCCAGGCACAGGAAAGACAATGCTGGCCAGAAAGGCAGCCGAGGCCCTGGGAAGGGAATTCTTCAGGATACAGTGCTATGAGGGCATAACATTCGAACAGATAGTCGGGGAATGGAACTACCAGAAGCAGCTTCTGAGCCTTGAAAGGTCCCGGATCAGTGGATCCCCAGAGGACGTCTTCAGCGAGGAGTACTTCATAAAGAGACCCCTCCTGTCAGCATTCATCAATGAGAAACCCTCACTCCTCCTCATAGATGAAATAGATAAGGCCGACGAGGAGGTTGAGAGTTTCCTGCTTCAGGCACTTGGAGAAAAACAGATAACAGTCAATGACCTTGGAACCTTTGACCTTAGAAATGATATACTGGTCTTCCTCACATCCAACTCCCAGCGAAACCTACTGGATGAGACAAGAGACAGGTGCCTCTACATACACATCGACTACCCTGACCCTGAACGTGAAATGGAGATTGTGAGGGCACATGTCCCCTCTGCACCTGCCGCTCTTGTTCAGGAGACCGTCATGTTCATAAACAGGATAAGGGAACTGGGTGTCATAAAGAAGCCCTCAATAAGGGCAACGGTGGACTGGCTCCGAACCATCATGGCCCTTGGAAAGGAACACATTGACCGGGAAACGGCTGAAGAGACCCTGGGTGTCGTTATAAAAAACAGGGCAGACGAGGGCAAGGTCCGGGGACTTGTGGAATCCCTTGATGAGAGTTAACCACCAGTGAAACTGGAGCACAGGTTTCATGGAGAAAATAATTCTTCTTTCGAATATTTTAAGGGATAAGGGACTTCCTGTAAGTATAAGGAGCACCAAAGACGCATTTTCAGCCTATAAAATATTCAAAAACAGACCTGAGCTCAGGGAGGCCCTCTTTTCAGTTTATGTTAAGGACATGAGGCACTCTGAAGCTTTCATGGACGCCTATAATGAAGTTTTCGGGGTTCTGGATGAAGAAAATGATGAATCATCCGGTTCAGGGAAGGGTGAGAGGATTAAGTCTTCAGAGGAACAGACCCCCGGTGAGGTCACTGAGGGCATCAATATTGAGGATTTAGCGGAAATTCAACCTGAAATCCAGGATATCTTTGACTCCAGAACCGATGAGAGCCAGATCCTTGACAGGGATATGTCCACCCTCAACACATTCGACCCTGAGATATTTGAGCTCTGCCGCAGACTGGGAATGAAAATTGCCAATAGAAGATCCAGGAGGCTCCGCCGTTCAAAGAAGATGCGACCCGATATAAGGAGGAGCATAAGGAGGAACATGAAGCACGGGGGCACGATAATTGAGCTCATGAGGGCAGAGCCCAGGGAGAGAAAGAGCCAGCACATATTCCTGAGTGATGTGAGCGGTTCCTGTGACTGGATAAGCAACTGGTTCTTCTGCATAGTCTACGCGGCCCAGAAGACGTTCTACAGGTCACGTTTCTTCGACTTCGACAGCAGGGTCATTGAAACGACCCACCTACTTGATGAGGATGACCTCTACGATGCCTTCAGGAACCTCAGGGAGTCCAGGATAAGGAACCTCATGCTCCATGGGACATCAAACATGTACACAGCCTTCAGCGACTTTCTTGAAAATGTTAATTTCACAGGAAAGTCCTGTATAGTGATCCTTTCAGACTGCAGGGACTGGGCAGGACCAAGGAAGGATGGTGTCCCTGAAAGCGCTGAACTGGTGGCTGAAATGTCTGAGAGGGCAAGGAAGGTCCTCATACTGAACCCTGAACCAAAAAAGAAGTGGGACGTTGTTGACAGCTGTGTTTCAATTTACAGGGATGCCGGTGCAGCTGTGAAGGAGGTCAGGACCTTAAGGCAGCTGGCAGAGGTTATAGAAGGTCTCTAATGGGCATAACTGTTTTTAAGAGGATATAAAAATGCTCTTAAACCTTTATTCTTTCATCTGTTACTTCAAGAGAAAGGTGACCTGCTGTTTACGTATCAACTGTCCAGTTTTTAAAATGCGCCAGTTGCTCTGTTAACTGCATCCACAAGTTCCTGGAGATTTTCACCGCCACTTTCAAAGGGGAAAAAGCCAACAGGAGCTAAAAAATTCATGGTGTAATTCAAAGTCCGGGATTTTCCTTCATCTTTTATTTCAAGTTTTTTGATCCACTTTATGGGATATTTTTCGTGTTTGAATTTCATGCCAGACCTGAAAAAGAGTTCAAGGAATTTACCATCGAAGGTTATCAGTACTGGATTCTCTTCGCTCATCATCCCTTCCACTTCGATCATTTCAACCCCCTAGAGTCATAGTATTTAATATGGGATTCAGAGTATTTAATATTGCCGGGCCTTTGAGAATGCGGTATTCACATCCGGTTTCATTTTAAAAGCAGACTTCCATGATTTTTATTGCATCAAAATCACTGTTTTTAAGCAATAATGAATATTTTAAACATTTAATGAAACCTGAACTTTAAGCAGATGATGAGGTTATGGGTTTTAATGGATGCAGAGGTTTTCAGAGGAAGTTATCCAGTGTAACCCCTCTGTTTGATTTGAGTTCCCTGGGGGGCTCGATCTCCCTGAACTCCAGCCCCTCATCCTCCAGCATCTCCAAGGCATCATGGGTTATTGATGGGGCCACCAGAATACCCCTCACACCCACCTGGTCATCCCTGAATTCATCCACATATCTCCTGAGCTGCTTAACAGCGCTCACACCAGCCTTTCTGCTTTTAAGTTCAATTATCATGAGTGAACCATTCTCATCCTTACCCAGAATATCAATGAAACCGGAACTGGTGGCATATTCCCTGGCAACGGGTCTGAAGCCAGGTTCGATGAGGTGGGGGTGCATTATTATCATGTCCCCCATGTCGCTTTCATGGCCCGATACGGTGAGCTCATGCATATCCCTTGGAAGGTAGAAGGAGATGAGGTGTATCTCATGGAGCTCAACCTCAAGGCGCTCCTCAGGGGACCTCCTGATACTTTCAAGAAAGAGGCTTCCACGCTTCATGTAGACCCTGCACCTTGATCTGGGGGGCTGCCAGTTAACAGGGTCCACCTTACGGTCCTGGTGGACCATGAATGTTCCATCCGGTTTTATAACGATGAGCCTCTCACCGGCACCAAGACTGCTCCTGGCACGCCCCTCATAGGATGCACTGCAGCAGGCAAGTATCACTATAAGAGAGCGCTTCCTTATACCCTCATCTATCAGCTGGTATGCCTCATTTCTGGATGGATTTTCAGATACCCTGCACTTCATGTTTATCAGCGGCCCAATTTTTCACAGTTCTGACCTTACAGAGGTGTAATTTCTGTTCATCTGGATGTAAGATTTAATATCAATGCTGAAGTTATATATACTCTGCGAGGCAGTGCCACACGAGAAATGAAAGTTGGTTGTCCATGATAAAGGAATTTGTTATAGGAACCGAGCTTGCACCGGCATATTACGGGGATCTCCTTGAATTCATCCGGCGCTACTATCTCATGCCCGGTGACTTCAATGGAATAAAAAGAGATGGCCTGAGGCTTGTTTTCAGGGCATGGATGGGTGAGGGGATAATATACGGGGAGATAATCGCCGGTGAAAACCTCAAACTGATCCTCGAATACCCTGCGGAACTCGGGGAATGGGCAGAGACCATATATGAGGACATATTCACATCCATCCAGGCATTTGAGGATATGATGAGGCAGCACACTGTGTACTTTGCCTGGGTGGAGGGGGAAGATATAATCCCTGAAAGGCCCCCGACAGGGAAGGGAATGGCATCAAAGGGCATATTCGGAAGCAGCATGCTCCTTGTCTATGTGCTCTTCTTTGGTGTCAACATAATCCTATTCATCATCCTGGGATTCTATGCAGTTATAGCGATCCTCCTCATGCAGCTCGGTATAATACTCCTCTCAGACCGCATATACGCCAGGATGGGTGAATGGGTTATAACCCCAGAAAACCCCAGCGTACATATAATCCAGTTCCAGCTCCCTGAAGACGAATTCAAATTCTTCATAGATAAGATGGGTAATGAAGCGATCCTGAAAATCAAACGTGAAATTTACAGGCTTTCCCTTGCAGATAAGAGGCCCCCCACATGTGAGGATGCAAGGGGAGTCCTTGAAATGTACGGCTTCAGGTGCAATCCACTCTATGAGAGGTCAAAGACCGTTAACCTTTACTCCATAATTGAGGACGCTGCCGGGGCATTCGGGATACCGGTACCCAGGATTGTTCTATCAAACACCATGATAGCAAACGCCGCTGCAACGGGCCCAAGCCCCAGCAGGGGACTGGTACTTGTAACAACGGGCCTCCTGGTCCAGTTAACCGACGAGGAGGTGCTTGCGGTTATAGGGCATGAAATGGGGCACCTTGTCGGGCGGGACCCCATAATACTCTTCAGCATAGTGTCTGCCGAGTTTGTAATGAGGCTCACGGTATTACTGCCGGTTGTGCTGGTTTCCCCGCTTCTCTACATAATCATTGCAATGGGTATAATATTCTTTGTGGCTAAGTTCTTTGAGGCAAGGGCGGACCTCCTCTCTGCAATGGTTATAGGAAAACCGGAGGTCCTTGCGAGAGCCCTCAGGAAAATAGGTTACCAGAAACTGGCACTTGAGAAGTCAGGCTCCCAGAGGATATCCGGGTGGACGGCCTGGGACCCCCACCCCCCCATATACTTCAGGATAAAGCGGCTTGAAACTCTGAAGGATTATGAGAACGTGAAAAGTCCCCTCATCAGATCAGCTGTTGATGTGGTAAGGGGATTCAGGGACTCTCTAAGGCAGTTCTTTTAGGTTATGGTTGGTTATCTCAGAAAAACTCCAGCATCTGATTTCATTCAAACCTTGAGAGGACCCCTGCAACATCATCAAGTTTTATCTCATCGGGGCCCCGGATACCATACCTCATGCATATGGATTCAACGGGTTCACGGTTTACAAGGTAATCAAAGAGATCCCTGTACTCATCTTCACTGTAATCATGGCCCTCACGTGTGGCCTCCGCAAGTTCAATTATGGCCTCCCTTAGGAGGTCATCTATTCCCCTTTTACTGGCGAGGCTGTCAAGGAAATCGTTTCTTTTAAGGTCCTCCCCAAAGAATTTTTTAAATGACCTTCTCTGCTGAAGGCCCTTGTAGATGATTATGAGTTTATCCTGCATTTCCCGTGCTTCACCCTTTCTGATAATCTGAAACCCTCCATTCAATCACTAACTATTTTTATCAATTTCGCCATACAATAAAACAGTTCTGATTCTCAGGGTGACACCATGTACAGGCTTGAACTCGATAGGACCATGTGTATATCATGTGGAAACTGTATTGAAAACTGCCCGGAACTCTTTGAATTCGCGGATGACGGTATTTCATCCCTGGTGGGTGTTGAAATATCCGACATTCAGGTTAAGGAATTTGATGACCCATCATGCAGCGAAAAGGCGGCAGCCAACTGTCCTGTCATGTGCATAAAGCTTTACAGGGATGGTGAGGAGATCACATAGTATTGGTTGATTAAGGAGCAGTAAAATGGAGGAAGGCAAACCATCATATTTCAATCTTGGTGAATTCAGATTTGAATCAGGAGAAAAACTCAGAGATGTAAGGGTTGAATACAAAACCATCGGGGAACCCTCCCTGAATGATGAGGGTGAGATAGATAATGCTGTAGTCTATATACATGGGTGGAGTGGGGACTTTTCTTCAGTTAAAAGGATAGCTGACCTCACAGCACCTGGAGGCGCCCTTGACGGGTTCTTTGTGATATCAATGAGCTCCTTGGGGTCACCGGGTTCGGCTTCACCGTCCACAACATCACTTGGAGATGAATTTCCTGCCTATACAGTACTCGACATGGTGAACTTCCAGAGACAGTTTCTCAATGAGAAATTTGGCATAAAAAGGGTCAGGGGGGTCATAGGGACATCAATGGGGGGATTTCAGGCGCTCCAGTGGGCTGCAGAGTACCCCCATGAGATGGAGTTCCTCATGCCCCTTGTAACCTCCTGGAGAACAAGGGGAGTTAACTATGCACTCTTCAGTTACATGAACCACCTCATTGAGTCAGACCCTGACTTTGCCGCGGGCAGAAAACCCAGGAGGGCCCTGTCACTTTCGTCCATGCTCATGTACCTCTATGGACTCTCAAGGGAATACTACAGTGGCCTTGAGAACCCTGAGCTGGAGTCGGCGATGAGGGATATGGGGTCAGAGGGGGAACTCATGGACCCCCATGATGTGCTGTGGAGGAACCGGGCCGCCATGAACCATGACCTGGATGATAAGCTCAGCAGAATAAGGGCAAGAACCCTCATATTCGGGGTGAACCAGGACCAGTACTTCCCACCGGAACTTGACACGATCCCCATGGCCGAACTCATACATGGCTCCGAGTTGATTCTATTTGATTCTGAGTGCGGACATCTGGGAGTGAATGAGATAGGTAAATATGGTGAACTCATAGCTTCATTCATTAAAGGTGACAGTGAATAAGAAGGAAGGTGTTTATTTGCAGGTGAAGGTTGAGGATTTTGGCTTCAGTGAGGATAAATGCATGAACTATGTACTCTACAGGGTGTCAGACATTGATGATGATGTCCGAAGGAAACTCATGGAGAGACTTGAGGAGGACATAGAGGAGGATAACGGAGACCTTCTGATAACAGTTTTCTATGCGCCGGAGTACTTCCCCTTTGGTTCAGAGGAGGCAAAGGTGCGCATGGACGACTTCATTGCAAGGGAGGAAATTGAGATGACAGTATTCCTCTCCAGCGTCCTCGAGGACTGAAGTCATCCAGATGACCCTGAGTTGCTGGTTCCGACGGAGATAGGGGGACATGCATTCTGAACCTTCTGTGGAAGTTAAAAAAACCGAAAAATCCGGCGATAAATGGAGGGTTGTCCTGGAACTACGTATTCCAGGATATGGACTATTAGAGATTCTGGATGAACTTGAAAGAAGATTCAGAGACTACTCATTTCGCGCAGATGGCAGGAATATAACCGTTGAGGCATCATTCAGGATCCTCGAACCATGGGAGGATGAACCGGCGGAGGATGTGGCTGAGTCCATGGCACTGGAACTTCTCTCTTTTATAACTGCTGGGGGGACTTCGGGGTGAAATTTGATGGCTACGGGTTCGGCAAATACCTCTATGAGAGAAAGAGGTGGGCTGTGTTTCTCGCACCAAACCAGAGCAACCTTGGAACGTGTGTAGTGGCCCTCAAAAGGAGGGAGGAGTTTCTTGGAAACCTAAAGAAGGATGAATGGGATGAAATGCTCCTTATAATATCTGAACTTGAAAATGCAGTGAGAAAGGGATTTGGGGCCTCCATGTTCAACTGGGGCGTCCTTCTTAACTCTTTCTACCGTGAAAACACCCCTCCACCACAACTGCACTGGCACTTCATCCCCCGCTACAGAAATGAGGTAATAGTAAATGGGGAGGTATTCGATGACCCCTTCTTCGGTTACATGAGGCCAAGACCCCCAAAGAATATTTCAGAGGAGACTCTCCAGGAAATAAGGAATAAAATGCTGGCCTGGATAAAAAGGTAGAATCATTGTGGGATGGATACAGAACGCTTGGGTAGAGAAGCTGGATCATGCCTTGAAATGATGCCTTGGATAAATAAGATTAAAAAATTTATTTGGCCTGCGGGCAGTAAGCATACAGAATTTTATCGAAGACGCTCCAGCCGCTCCCTGAACTCCTTACGGTGCCTTTTTTCTTCATCAATTATATGCCTTAAAACCCCGGTGACCTCATCATCGTCAATTATCTCTATCTGCCTCTCGTACTCTTCAATACCCTCTGTTTCCTTCTGGATCTGCCTTTCAAGGCCCTCAATTATATCTTCACCAAGGTAATCCACTTTGCCAATCTCCATGGAGGGTCTGCCGCCTCTCTTTGTTATGAGGTCCGCAAGCCACCACATGTGCCTCATCTCATCTGCCGCGATTCCTTCAGTTAGCCTGCTGAGGTCACAGTCCTCTATAACAAATGCGTTGTAGGTGTACATCATGGTCGCCTCAAGTTCATGGCGGAAGTCGATATTCAGGAGTTCTATTATCCTTTCAGTGTCCATAAAAATCCACCTCAACGTAATATCTGTCCATCTGGATATATAAGTGGTTCTCAACGTGAGAAAAAGCCCATATACCCTCTGGAATAAATAGTGTAATGGTGATTGGATGCCAGCGGAGGTTTATTTTTCAGATTTCAGGGCAAGGTCCAGGAACGAGAACAGGGGCATGAAGATACAGAGGATATTTGACGCGGCCTTTGGCGAACCCTTCTCCGGGGATGACGTCATGGCTGTTAAGGTGCACTTTGGTGAGCGGGGCAATGACTCCTATGTGAGCCCCGTTCTGGTGCGCCACGTAATTGAAAGGATAAGGGAGAGCGGGGCATCCCCTTTCCTCACAGATACCAACACCCTCTACTATGGTTCAAGGCACAATTCGGTTGATCACATTGAAACAGCCATACTCAATGGCTTTGACTATTCTGTTGCCGGGGCACCCCTTATAATTGCAGATGGGCTCCATGGAAACAATGAGGTAACTGTGTCTGTGAAGGGAAGGCACTTCAGTGAGGTTAAAATCGCGGGTGACATTGCCGGGGCATCAGCAATGGTTGTCATATCACACTTCAAGGGTCACGGGATGAGCGGCTTTGGAGGGGCCCTCAAGAACCTTGCGATGGGATGCGCCACCATCCAGGGAAAGATTGAACAGCACGAGTGCGCAAAACCCGTGGTGAGGGGTGAATGCACTGGATGCGGGGAGTGCGTCTCTGAATGTCCCGTGGATGCCATGAAACTCCATGATGGCGTCATGATAGAATACGATAGGTGCATTGCCTGCATGAACTGCCTTGACACCTGCCCCAGCGGCGTATTTGACCTTGACTGGGAGAGGGACATACCTGAGTTCATTGAACGGATGATGGAATACGCCCTTGGTGTAACATCCACCATTGACAGGATATTCTACCTGAACTTCCTCCTGGATATAACCCCTGACTGTGACTGTGTGCCCTGGAGTGACAGGAACATAGTTCCTGACATAGGGGTGCTGGCATCAGACGACCCTGTTGCAGTAGACACAGCAAGTTACCACCTTGTGAACCTGGAGGAGGGAATCAGGGGGTCAATGCTTGAGAAAAACCATGAGACCGGTGGGGATAAATTCAGGGGTGTGTGGGGTGACGTTGATGGAACCCACCAGCTGGTATATGCAGAGAAACTCGGTATGGGGGTGCGTGATTACAGGCTGATTGAAATACAATAATAAGTGCACAGAGAGGGTATTGAATCGTAACGGAGTGAATTCTGGCTGTTACTGACGGGATACCTCTATCATCCTCTCAACAGCCCTCCTGGCCCTTTCAGCCACATCATCAGGAACCGTTACAGTGAATTCCTCATTGACCAGTGAATTTTTAACCTTCTCAAGGGTGTGCAGCTTCATGTTCTCACATATGGCCTCTGCGAGGAGGGGGATTGTTTCCTTATCTGATTCAAGATCTATACGTGTTTTCATGTCAACCTCTGTCCCGATTATGAAGCGTTTGCTGTCTGACTCTAGGACCCTCCGCAGCATTCCGCCGGTGCTCAGGATGTGGTCCGCCACTTCCTGAACTTCAGGGTCACATTCAGGGTGTATGAGGAGTTCAGCGTCGGGGTACTCCTCCCTCTTTGCAGCAACATCGGCGACAGTGAACATCTTATGGACGTAGCAGTAGCCGTTTTCTGGGATGGGGATTATCCTCTTTTTGGTGTGCTGCTGAACATACCATGCGAGGTTTCTGTCGGGGCCAAAGAGTATGAGGTCCTCCTCCAGACTTTCAACAATCTTAACGGCATTTGCAGATGTGCAGAGGATATCCGCCTCTGCCTTTGCCTCTGCAAGGGTGTTAACGTATAAAACAACTGCAGCGTCAGGGTATCTTTTTCTGGCCTTCCTGACGTCCTCTGCACTTAGCATGTGTGCCATGGGACACTCCGCACCCCTGTCGGGTATCAGGATCTTCTTATCAGGGTTGAGGATGTAGGCTGTCTCGGCCATGAAGTCCACGCCACAGAAAACAACAATGTCCCTATCATGTATTTCACTTGCCTTCATGCAGAGTTCAAGTGAATCCCCTTTAAAGTCTGCAATTTCCTGTATCTCCTTTTTCTGGTAGTTATGGGCAAGTATGATAGCGTTTTTCTCCTTCTTCAACTTCAGAATATCCCTTTGCAGCTGATTTAACATAAGCGTCCCTACTGAAAAATTATATTGATAGAATCAAGAATTAAGGCAATCTATCTATAGGGGTTAATGTTTTATAAATATTTCCATAAAGGAAGCACCCTGAGTGAAATCATCCTTTATTCTGGAACTTTGGGATCCTTTAATCCCATATCTGCCTTAACTCGGGGTGAATGGTCTCTGTTATTCCAAGTTCATCCATGGCATCCCTGTAGGCCCGGTAGATGGCTGTAAACTCTGGCCTTATCATGCCCCTGAATGCACCATATCCCATAACACGCCCGTAATTCTCTGTTATTGATGTGATTATTATTTCCATGTCCCTCTTTATCTCCTCAAGGCTGTATCCTGCAGCTGAGATGTTTTCCCTCAATTTTTTGAAGTCAACTGATGCATTGCTGAGGACACCAACCCCCTCAAGGGTGATTGGACATTCGTCGTGTGGAAGGGATTTGCGGAGCATACCACCTGCGGGGGCCACACCCATAATTTTACTGGCCCCTATTGACATCGCAAGGAGTATATGCTCATAGATAAGAAGTGCTGTTTCCTTCCGGACTTCGGGGTCAGCTGGGACATCAATGGATTTGAGTTCCGGGAGTGATAGTGGTGGCCTTACCTCGGGGATGGCGTGTGACCGCAGGGACGCTTTAACTTTGTCTTCCATCACTGGTTTTTCTATTTTCTCTTCAAGAGGCTCTGGTTTTTTAATTTCAGGTTTTCTGAGTATTTCTACCTGTTCATGCACCACGTCAGTACTGATATCATGCACAGGTTTCTGTTTCTGCCCCGGGGCTTCAGCTTTCTGTTCTGCAATCGTAACATTGATCTCGTCACCCTCAGGGATCCCACTGACGTGGGAACCCTCAGATTGAGGGGTGGCACCTGCCTCAAGCTCCATGGTTGATTTAATCCCTGCAGCTGATGATTCCTCCTTGACATATTCCAGTTCTTGGAGTATTCCAGGGTCTGAAAGTCTCTCCATAACCCTTCTTGCAAGGAGGATCACCTTGCCAAGGTTTGACCTTTTATCAGCAAGCACAAGGAGATGGAGGGCATCGTTGAGCAGGACCATCTTGCCGCCAGGAAACTCAATAACAGCAGACTGGTAGTCTCCCTGCCCTGCCCTTTTGAGGAGTTTACCTGAAGCATCTGCCATTACACTGGCCATGGATCCAAGGTTTCCGCTGGAGGCTCCCCTGCTGTAGAGGATGCTGCCTGAACTGTCAGTTACGATTACCCCCTCAACACCTTCACCTTCCAGGATTTCACCAACTATCTCTTCAAGTATTCTAAAACCCCCACTCAGATGTTCTCTTTACGCACAAGTTTGCAGTGTGTTATCCAGGCAGCCTTCTTTTTGCCTGGAGGATAACACGTTATGAGCATGAGCCTGGCCTCCCCATTCTGGGCGAAGCGCACGGGATTGACCTTATAGTCCCATCTTATATCATCACCGTTGGATGTCACCACATATACGTAGCGCCTTGAGGAGAGATGGTCCTCTATTATAACCATATCCCCCCTCCTGAGGGCACCTATCCTCCTGAATGGTCCTGAATAGGTGGTTCTATGCCCCAGGATCCCACAGTCGCCTGCAGACCCTGGCATAACACTTTCAGGGTAGTGGTAGACCGATTCATAGGCATTCACGGTGTCCTCCCTTATCCAGCAGCTGACGCCTATTGAGGGTATTATGAGCTTCCCAATTACCGGTCCGCGTGAGCCTGCAACTGTGTTGGGGTCTGAAGGGACAGGGTCAAAAAGTTCTCTGGGTGCATTCCTGTAGTTTTCAAGGTGAACCCTTGACCTTTCCAGGGCCTGGTAATCCTCAAAGGCCTTTATAATAATGCCTGAGGTAATCGATACGAAGAAAAGGCATATGATGGCTGCGTAGATGCTGTTTCTTCTCATTCAAAACCCTGCATTTGATCCCGTTTAGAATAACCTTCAAGGACCTTTTTCACATGAGACGCAATCACGTAACGGTATTTTGTTACCTTTCGCGGATCTGGGATCCAGGCTGTCACCTTTGCCTTTATCCCTGTATCTGTAAATTCAAGGACAATGAGCCCTGGCTCAGGGTCCTTCAGTATACCTGGAACCCCCATGAGAACATCCTTAACTTCAGATTCAAATTTTTCAATATCAACGTCGTAGTCAAGGTTGACCCTGAGTTCAACCCTCCTACTTTCCTCTGCACTGTAGTTGACGTAGGCTGTTTTGGAGAAGGTTGAGTTGGGCACTGTTACTATTTTGGCGTCAGGGGTTTTTATTGTTGTTGTCCTGAAACCCACCCTTTTAACCTTACCCTTCTGCCCGGCAACCTCAATGGTGTCACCAACCCTGAAACTCTTATCAGCCAGTATGAACATCCCGGAGATGAAGTTGGATATGATGTCCCTGGATGCAAAACCCACCGAGACACCCGCTATACCCAGACTCACGGTTATGGCGGTCACGTCTATTCCAAGTTCCCTCAGAACTATGCTAAGGGCTATGATGTATATGCTGTATTTTATTATGTCATTGAGGACCTGTATGAGTGTAAGGTCAAGGTCCCATTTTCTGGTGGACCTCTTGAGGAAATAGGATGCCCACTTAACAAGTAGAACAGCGGCCATCACCGTGACTATTATGATGAGGATGGTTTCAGGCGCTGGAACCGGAATCATCAGCCTTCACCTCCACGGTCATGAGGTCATCTGCCACATCTGTTTCAGGGAAAACCTCCCTTGCGGCGTTCAGAATAACCTCGGTCCGTTTGTATCTGGTGCTGAGATGTGTGAGTATCAGCCTCCTGACGCAGGCAGATGCAGCAACCTCCGCGGCTTCCCTTGCAGTGGAATGCCCACTTTCAGCCGCCTTGTCCTCGCTTCCAGCCTCAAAGGTTGACTCATGTATCAGAAGGTCCGCTTCACGGGCAAGATCTATAACAGACTCACAGGGACGGGTATCCCCTGAGTAGCATATCTTCACACCCCGCCGTGGGCTTCCAAGGACCTCCTCTGGTTTTATGATCCTGTCACCAACCCTCACGGGTATGCCCCTGTGCAGCTTTCCAAAGGCAGGGCCCGGTTTGAGTCCGAGTTCAATGGCCTTCTCCCTGAGGAACCTCGGCCTCTTCTTCTCCTCAAAACAGTAGGCGAGGTTGAATACTGAATGGGAGGCGGGTGCCGAGGTAATACGGTAATCCTCCTCCTCAAGGACGGTGCCGCCCTTAACCTCATGCACATGGATATCAAAATCGAGCGTGAAGTAGCCCAGCTTCATGATGGATTCGTGGAGTTCATGGATTCCTGGGGGCCCATATATCTCAAGGGGCTCCTGGCGCCCCCTGAAGCCCATTGACTGTATCATTCCAGGTATTCCAAGAATATGGTCCCCGTGCAGATGTGTTATGAACATCCTTGTAACCTTCATGGGGCTGATGCCTGCAATGGCCATCTGTCTCTGAGTTCCCTCACCACAGTCAAACAGGAATACCTCACCGGGGATTCGAAGTGCTATTGATGTGTGGTTCCTGTTCTTTGAGGGGACAGCTGATGATGTACCCAGAAATGTAACTTCCATCATATCACTCTTTCAGGTTCTTGGAGGATATCTGCTGGAGATTCTGCTTCATGGACATAAAATTTATAATTCTTCCCTTTATATTAATTTAGGGGATCTTCATGATTGACATTCTCAGGGAAATGATCAGGGCAGACGTGGGATTTGAGGATATAACAACCGAGGCAATTGTTGAAAGGGGCACAGTGGCAGTGGCGGATGTCATAGCCGGAGAGGAGGGCATAATTGCAGGTGTGGATGTGGCATGGCTCATAGCCGCAGAATTCGGAATCGAAATAGAAAGGCTGAAAATGGATGGTGATCCGGTTAAAGCCGGTGAAAGGGTTATAATCCTTGAGGGGGAAGCTTCAGATATCCTGAAGATCGAGAGGACAATGCTGAACCTCATGATGAGAATGAGTGGCATAGCCACCCTCACACGAAGCATGCTGGAGCGGGTGAGGGCAGTGAACCCTGATGTGAGGATAGCCGCCACCAGGAAGACAACTCCTGGTCTGCAGTGGTTTGAAAAGCAGGCAGTTAAAATTGGTGGTGGTGACACCCATCGTTTCAGGCTTGATGACTGTGCAATGATCAAGGACAACCACATAGCAATCGCTGGAAGTGTGGGGGACGCGGTGAGGCGGGTTAAGGAACATGTGAGCTTCACAAAGAAGGTTGAGGTTGAGGTTGAAAGGCCAGGTGACGCTGCACTGGCTGCAGAGGCAGGGGCCGACATCATCCTGCTTGATAATATGAACCCCGGGGACGTCAGGAAGGCACTGGAAGAACTCGAAAGTGCCGGGCTGCGGGATGGGGTGATTGTTGAGGCATCAGGGGGCATAAAACCTGAAAATATAGATCTTTATGCTTCCACTGGAGTTGATGTGATATCAATGGGGTTTATAACCACATCCGCCCATCCAGTTGACCTCAGCCTTGAGATAAGGGAACTGAAATGACCTTTAATTCTGGTAATCAGAACACTTAATTTAATTAAAGAGGGCCTATATTTTCTGTTGTTATATTCGGTGTTTCTTTGATTATATGGAATACATTTATATACCTTGAGCCTGATATAGTCACATGGAGGTAGAAACCTATGGAGAATGAAGAGATTCAGAATAACAATGCTGATATGGAAGCTGAAGAGGAAACCGAGGAATTACCCTTTGCCAAGGCAGAGGTTGTCAGGCTCATGAAGCAGCACCTTGACAGTGACAAGATGATACGTGAAAGGGTCAAGGTTGAGATGAATAGGTTCCTCGGAGAAATCCTTGAGAAGGTATGCCAGCAGCTTAACCAGTACCCCTATGCCACAGTGGAATACGAGATGCTCAAGGAGTGCATATACCCCTACAAGAACATTGAAAGGATAAACCAGGAAAAGGAACGCCTCCTGGCACACCTTGAGGCAATAAAGGCCGACTGTGATGCAATGGGTATGGATATCAAACGCACACTCAAACTAAGGGATGTTGATGAGGACTAATCCTCCTCATCAATCTCATCTGACTCAAAAACCAAAAATCCTGTCTTGAGGGATTTTATTTCTTCATCTGAGAGCTTTTCCCTCACAGCACTGGGGTGGCCAACAAAACTCTGCCCAAATGGGTCCTCAATTATAACTGTGACATTCCTTTTTCCCCCGCGAACTTCACGGAGCATTTCCAGGATCTCTGAGGCTTTTTCCTTTGATTCATCCTCCTCAAAGAGGTTGATGGCTGTTTTAACAGCAGTTTCAAATCTCTCAACAACACCCTCAATGTTGGAAATGTAACCTGTTGACCTGGGGCCAGGTTCAACTTTGAGTCCGAGTTCAGGTATCCTTATGGTTGCTGACTGGGACTTAACGACCCTTGCGTTGAGTGTTTTGTCACCCACCTCGATTGTGTACCTTGATGGTTCCTTCTGCTCAAGGCAGATTATATCTGTGCTTCTGTAGCCACACCTGCTGCAGATGAGTACGGATTCCATTATCTCACCGAAGTAGGGGATCTTCTCAACCCTACTGATGGCGGTCATACACTTCTCTCCACTGCAGACTGGGCAGTCGATCTTCATATCTTGCTGGTTCAATCTGTCACCCCTGTACTCCTGATTACAGAACGCAAATTAAGTGGATGGATCATCAAATTTACACTGTGATATTCAGTTCTCTTCCCGGTAGATAAGTCCACTTTCCTCAAGTTCATTCAGTATTGCCTGAAGACTCTCAGGGTCCGGTGCACATATCCTGTGGCTGTGGATGTTATCTGAAAGCGTGTAAAGCCTTTCAAGATCCCTTTTTCGCTTTGGACTCTCATTTAACCGCTTAAGAAACCTTTCAGCCTCAACAGGATCGTATACGTTGACCTCACGTTTGAGTGGCTGTGAAAATCCAGGTATTGGATATGATACGTCAACGATTCTTCCGCCATGCCTCTTAATGATGATGTCTATAACCTCACCGAGGCGTTCAACAGGGTGCTGAAGCGTTACCTCGGCGCAGTTTTCCCTTATGAATGACAGCATCCTTTTGATGGTGCACCTTATGTCGTCGTTGTTGATCACCGGCACGTCATGCTCCCTTGCCTTTCTTACAAGGTAGTCATGGATGACACGGTTCTCACGGAAGTATTCAAGGTGTTTTCCACCCCTCTTTACCTCCATGGCCCTCTTAACGAAGCGCTCCTTATGGACATTCTCCTCGGCAGAGAGGACAAAAAAATGAATTGATGCGTTTTCCTCAAATTTTTCAATGTCCAGGAGGCCGGGAAGGAGGTGGACGCCCTCTATGGTCACATCATCAGAGTCAGCAACAGCCCTTTCAATAACCTTCTCAACTGCAGGAATAACGAATGAGGCGTGCTCCTCAAAACCCGCACATATCAGTGACTCAATGTTGTTGTTGCGGAAGCGCTCTTTATCCCTCAGTGTTGTGTAGGCATCAAATGAGGACTTATGGAGCGCGGGAGCATAATCTGGCCCTATTATGCCCCTTACGATCTCCCTTATGAAATCTGTTTCTATAAGGTGCTTTATGTTTAACTCCCTGGCAAGTTCCGATGCAACGGTGGACTTTCCAATTCCTGAAGCACTTCCTATAAGTATCACATAGGGTTTTCTCAATTTTCACGCCCCATATTTAAAATAGAGGTTATGTAAGGAGATCCTTAACGCGTTCGGCACTTCTCCTCATCTCGATACGAATAAGACCAAGATTTATATCAACGTCGGTTATCAGTACAAGTATTCCCTCCCCGGCGTCTATCATGAGGGTCTTACCCCGGGTACCCTCAATCATAACCTGTTCAAGGGGCTCATGCTTTATTTCCTCGGCGGACCTTTCTGCAGTACCGAAAACTGCTGAAGCCATTGCAGCGACCAGTTCCCCGTCTATATCGGATGGAACCTCACTTTCGATTACAAGACCATCCTTACCAACAACAAGGGAACCATTTACCCCATTGATCCTACCTAAATCTTTAAGTATTCTTGCTATCATACTATGCCTCCATAAACAGAGTATTCTACCCAAAATATATATGCTTTAAGCATTTATTAATTAAATGAGTATGACTAACTAATTAACAGTTTCTATTTGATTCCAGCAAGTATTAAAGGAGTGATTATTTGCACATATTATCTTCTGTTGAGGAACTGAGGGAGCTGAATCCGTTTATAATCATTGGATGTGGCGGTGGAGGAGAAAAATTTGCAAATTTTGAGGGAGTCGAACCTGTCGGATTTGTTGACGATGACCCCAGAAAGCATGGAAAGGACTTCTGTGGATTTAAGGTATCATCAAGCCTCCTTAAGCTTATAGATGAGACCGATGCAAGAAGTGTTGCAATAATGCTCCCCATAGGTGCAGAGGGCACCGCCCTCAAGTATGCTGTGCAGGCGATAAATGAGGGTAAGAATGTTGTGACCTCATTCAGATCACTCCCACTGGCAGATAACACTTCTCTCATAAAATTTGCAGAACAGATGAATGTAACAATCAAGGAGATAAGCCCCCGACTTGACAACGTAAGGAAAATATTCGGGGTTGCACCCACACGCTGCACAGAGGTACTTCCAAAGATAAAATACAGGCACAGGGCACCTGTGGTATTTGTTGGGGGCACCTCACAGGAGTGCGGCAAACGCACAACCACAAGGCTTCTGGGAAAGGAGGCAAAGGAAAGGGGCCTTGAGGCGGGAGTTATCTCAACCGATGAGATGGGTCTTGAACAGCCGGTTGACATAAATTTCCGGGCAGGGAGCCTCTCTGTTATGGATGTTGCAGCGGCTGTTATAGGTTCGGTGAAGTACCTTGAGGAGGAGAAGGACCCTGATATAATATTCATAGAGGGCCAGTCAAGCCTCACTGAAAGGAAAAACCCCCACCCAAGGGGTTTATCGGCCTCAATACTTATAGGGGCGATGCCCGACGTTACGGTGCTCTGTCACAGGCCAAACCATCCCTACAGAAAACCAAGGGGGGTAAAGGAGGAGATAAGGGCCATAGAGGCAATCGAGCCAACGAGGGTTATAGGGATTTCCTTAAATTTAAGAAACATGAATGACAGATCAATAATAGAAAGGTATGAAGCACGGTTTGGGCTTCCTGTTGTTGATGTTAAGAATGGGGGGGCTTCAAGATTAATGGACGTGATCATGGAGCACATAGGGGAGATTTAGTTGAGGGACATTCTCGAAATGCTGAAGAAAAGCGTGGGACTTGATGAGGAAGTTAAGGAACCTGAGGAGACGGAAACCATAATAGTGCCGGAGCACTCCTTCTATGAGATCATTCTCCTGAAGGCAAAGTCCATTGGGGATGTGGACGATGCCCTCTCTCAGGTGACCGATGAGAAGAATCCGGTTATACTCGATCTCACCGAGATCCAGAGAGATAATCCATCGGATTTCAAGACGGTGGGGGAACGCATAAAGGATCTCAGGGAGAATCATGGTGCAGAGGCGATACTCCTCTGCAATAAGGAGAAAAATGTGGTGATAATAACTCCACGGGAAATTAAACTCATCAGAAAGGGGTAGTGAACATATGGAGCTTCCGATAACCAAACCATCCAAGATTTCCTACGGCGATGAGATAGATTTCAGTGAACTTCTTGAAAAACTTGCCTCAGATGAATACAATGGATTCATAAGGATTACCCATGCGTCCGATGAGGGCTACATTCTATTCAGGGATGGGGTACACGTTGCAGCATCATACGACAGATTCATGAAGGAGGAAGCTCTTGAAAGGATAATGGAAGTGGCAGATAAAACAGATACCCTCATAGAACTCTTTGATCTTAAAAGATCACAGCTGGATTACCTCATGGATATAAACAGGATCTACACAATAGAACAAAAAGAGAGGGTAATCGAGCCTCAAGTGGTGGAAGAGGAAGACTACTTCAATCCAAAGGAGGCAAGCTACAGGCAGCCCATAACAGATGAAGAGACGCCTGAAACGCCTGAAATAGCCGCCGATACTTCCCCTGACATTGAAGATACTGAATTCACAGGTGCTCTGGAAGGTGAAGATGCAGAATCAACTGAAACCCAATCAAAGCCTCAGGTAGATGTTACAGGAGAAGTTACTCAGGAACCCCAAACTTCAGAGACCGAAGAGTCCCCTGAAATTCCCGCTGCTGATGAATCGACTGATGTCAACACCGGAAAGGAAGAGGAACTTAAGAATGAAGCTTCAGAATCCATGGATGTGACTGACTCCAAACCACTCAGCAGAGACGAGCTCATGAAAAAATATGGCCTCAGGGATATAGGTGAAGAGGAGGTCGAAAAGGTCCTTGAGACATATAAGGGTGGCGCGATCACAGATATCGATCCTGAAAGGGTTGAACTGACCCTTATGAATAAAATAAAAATGTCTATACTGGGAATACCCCGTATAAAGGGTGCTGAGGTGATCGTTTTCCTTGACAACACATATGACCTTAGTGGAAGGATCAAGATAATGGTTGAACATGAGGGTAAGGGTATCTTCTCAAGGATCATGGGGGATTCAAAGGAGGAGGAGAACCTCAAGTTTCATATAATGGATATCGTTGAGATGGAACTCAGGAAAACATTCAGGGATTTTCCTGAGATAGTGGATAACTTTGAGGTGAGTATTGAGGTTCGGTGATCTGCTTTTTGCTGTACTGGACATCAATATTTATATTAGGATGACTGTTATTATCTATGTGGAGGTATTGGAATGACAAGAGTGATTACAGTCGCATCAGGTAAGGGAGGTGTGGGGAAGACAACCATCACCGCTAACCTGGGTGTTGCCCTCTCAACCTACGGTGAAAGGGTTGTTGTGCTTGACGCTGATATAGCAATGGCAAACCTTGAACTCATCCTGGGGATGGAGGGAAAATCCGTCACACTTCATGATGTTCTCGCAGGTAACGCTTCAATTGAGGACGCGGTTTATGAGGGTCCCAATGGCGTGAGGGTGGTACCTGCCGGTATATCACTTGAGGGGCTCAGAAACGTTAAACTTGACCGCCTTGAGGATGCCCTTGCATACCTCATAGAGGATACTGATATACTCCTTATAGATGCTCCTGCAGGTCTTGAGAAGGACGCTGTTGCCGCACTTGCAGCTGCAGATGAACTTCTGCTTGTCACAACACCCGAGGTGCCATCAATAAGTGACGCCCTCAAAACAAAGATCGTCGCAAGTAAACTTGGCATCAACATAATAGGTGTTGTCATAAACCGTGAGCAGTACGATAAAACCTTCCTGAGTGTTGAGGAGATTGAGACGATACTTGAGGTTCCTGTTATTGCGGTGATACCTGATGATCCTGAGGTGAGCAGGGCGGCAGCCTTTGGTGAGCCTATAGTCATTAAGAATCCAAAGTCACCTGCAAGCAATTCCCTGATGAAACTTGCAGCGGACCTTATCGGTGAGGACTATCAGCCAATAGAACCAGACAAGCAGGGTGTTATCGCCAAACTCATAAGCGGTCTGATGGGGCGAAGGTGATCACCCGGTGATTTATTTTGATGAGTGTTGTCAGTGTTGGAACCTGCAACATGGATTTTATTTTTCGGGTGCCCAGATTCGTTGAACCGGACTCTGAGATGAACATAGAAGATTTAAATGTCATTCCAGGCGGTTCAGCGTTCAACTTTGCCGTCTGGATCTCCCACCTTGGATTTAAGGCTGGTGTTGTGTCGTCGGTGGGCAGGGATTTTTATGGGGACATGATCACATCCCTTCTGGAATCCAGGGGCATTGATACATCCTGCATATCAATGCAGGCTGAAAAAACTGGCATGGCCTTCATATCAGTGGATGATACTGGAAGGAGGTCCATTTATTCTTACATGGGTGCAAACGCCACTCTTGAAATTGGTGAGACAGAATCAGAATATATAATGGCTGCAGATGCAGTTCATCTCAGCGGCTGCTACCTTGAGGTTGCCAGCGCGGTTTCAGGTATCAGGAACGTCTCCTTCAGCCCGGGCACACTCCTGGCATCATATGGCATTGAAAGGCTTTCAGGTGTTCTTGAGAGAACCAGCATAATATTCCTTAATGATGATGAACTTGAGATGCTAACCGGCTCCGGGAGGTCAGGGATTGAAAGACTTCTTGAGGCCGGGGTCGGGAACGTTGTTGTGACCCATGGACCCAGAGGCGCATCCTTCTTTTCAGAGGACCACTCAGAGACCCTGGAAATTGAGGCTGAGGATGCGCTGGATACCACCGGGGCAGGGGACGCCTTTGCAGCGGGTTTCATGTCAATGTGGCTTAGAGGTTCAGAGCCAGCTGAGTGCCTGAGAAACAGTCACAGGGTGGCACGCAGGGTGATTTCAAGGATTGGCGCATTTTAGATTGGGCTGATTTTAAGGAGATCCCTTATGTTTCCATCAGAAACCCGCCTTATGTCACTGCGGCTGAAACCCTCCATCTTCATTCTCTGAACCGTTCTTGGAACTGAAAGGGGATCAGATGGCGCTGAGCTCATGTCACTGTTAAGTACAAACCTGTCTGTTCCATATTCACGCAGAATTTCAACGGCTTCCTCTGGCGTGAGCTTTTCAGGCTGCACAGTCAGTCCCAGCATGCACTCAGTTTCCACAAGCTCCGGGAGAACCTCCAGGTTAACATGTTCAACCACCACCATGGACTCATCAATTGTACCATCGATTACATCCATTATCTGTGGGGTAACATCGGCCTTTCCTCTCCTTGGAGTGTGGACAATCACAGGGTAACCAAGCTCATCAGCCACTTTCAGCTGGGCTTTAAAGACATCCTTTTCAATTTCTGAACCAGAGTCAAGACCCACCTCACCAACAGCAACCACAGACGGATTTCTGAGGAGATCTGGGAGTTTTTCAATCACCCTTTCAGGGTCACGGGGTATTGCCCGGGGGTGTATTCCCAGTGCTGTATGGAGTTTTAACCCATTGCGGGCGGCCCTCTCGGGGTCCACTGTTAGCAGTCTCCTGAAATGCGCCATGACAACATCCGATGATGTCATCTCCAGGGGGTCATGGGCACAGGTAAGGGCCCCCTCTATACCACTCACAGCCATAAGTTCAAAATCTTCAGAGGGTCTTGTATCCGCATGTATATGGCTATCTATCAGTTCAAATCCTCCTTTAAACCACTACAACTGTAAATTACTCAATAAAATATTTAAAATCTGATGAATATAAAGACATAAGGAGGCTGTTTGATGTACGAGGAGAGGCTCACTGACGTATACGAATATCTCTATGAGGATCTTCAGTTCATCCTCAAATCCAGCATAAGGTTCAGGATAATGGTTTCGCTTCTCAGGTCACCAAAAACCTTTGATGAGATTAAAGGGGAGGTTAAGGTGAGCCTTCCAGCACTTTACAGTAACATAAGATTACTTCTTGAGGAGGGGTCCATCACCAGGAGGGGGGACTCTTACAGCCTCACATCAGAGGCAAGCCTAAAAACCCTCTCAGCACTGAAATTAATGAACTCTGTGAGGGTTATAAATGGATTTGATGAAGTCTGGCTGAATCATGATATTAGCGGGATTCCTGAGTACCTCATTGAGGATATTGACTGGCTCATAAATTCTGAACTCATCAGGTCAGCGCCTGAGGATATATACAGGCCCCACAACACCTACAGAAAACTTATAGAGGATTCTGAGGAGGTTTATGGCGTATCCCCCATCGCTCACAGGGACCTGGTTGATATCTATGAGGGGCTCCTGGAAAGGGGGGTTCATGTTGAACTTGTCCTCACAGATGGCGTGATACGGGAGATGGTTTTAAATGCAAGTTTCGGGCTCCTCAGGACTGCAATTAAGAACAGAAACCTTAAGGTTCTCCGATTTCAGGGCCCATTGAAGATTGCGTTCACGGTGACCGATAAGTTCCTCTCACTGGGTCTTTTTGATAGCAGAGGATTTTATGACCAGAACAGGGATATCATGAGTACTGACAGGAGAGCCATTGAGTGGGGCTTCCGGCTCTATGAACATTACAGGGAGAGATCTGAAAAGCTTGGCATCAGAAACCTGACTGGAATAATGTTATCAATGTAGGGGGCAGAGGATGGAACTTAACAGTGATTTTAACCTACTTTCAGGGTTTTCGGATGACATTCATGATTTGCTTGCTGAGATCAGATTTATAGCGGGATCCCGGGTGCGATCAGGGGTAATACTCAATCTTATGGACGGAGAAAAAAGGGTTTCTGAGATCAGGGACATCATAAGGACCTCAAATTCAGCCACCACACATGCACTCATGGAGCTGGAGGAAAGGAGGCTGGTGGAGAGGTCCTCAGACACATGCAGACTAACGTCAAAGGGGAAACTTATGGGAATCACCCTATCAAAATTTATGAACTCAATGGATGCTGTGAGGCTTCACAGGGAATTCTGGAACAAACATTCAATTGGATCAATTCCAGCGCGGTTCCTCATGGATATAAACGTCTTCAGGGACGCCTACATTGTTGAGGCAACACAGGATGACCTCCAGAGACCATACACAACCTACCTTGAGATGCTGGATAACGCCACCCACCTCAGGGCAATGCTTTCATCCTGCCTTCCCAGGCACACAGAATCAATAGCAGGGTTCGTTGAAACTGGCGGAAGGGTGGAGCTCATTCTGACACCTGACACATATCATGTTTTTCTTGGGGAGTCTGGCTTAATGAACCTCCATGAACTCATGGATTCAGATTTACTGAGAATTGGTGTTCTCCCTGAGAAACAGAAGATCTCGTACCTGATATCTGACACTTTTTTCTCAATGAGCCTCTTTAAAAGGGATGGCTTTGATTCATCAAAAACGGAAATCCTGTTGGGTCATGGGGATGAGATTCTCCAGTGGGGGAACAGGCTATTTGATTACCACTGGAGCCTCTCATCGGTGCTGGACAGTGAATCTCTGGGCAGCGTCAGGGAGACCCCGCTTCCTCTGGAGGAGTAGTTTCAGGATTTTATAAATTCCTCTAACCTTGAATCCAGTTCCTCAATTTTCAACCTTATCTGGCTGCAGTCATCCCTGCTCCTGAGGGTCACTGTTCCATCCTCAAGGGTTTCATGATCCACTGTAACCGCGAATGGAACCCCTATCTCATCTGAACGGGCATACCTTCTCCCTATGGTCCCTGAGGAGTCAAATTCAGCTATGAACCCTGATTTTCTGAGCTTTCTTTTTATGTCAAGGGCAACATCAACCATTTCTTTCTTGTTTACAAGGGGGAAAACGCTGACCTCCACCGGCGCAACATGCGGTGGGAGTCGGAAGTAGGTCCTGTCATCCTCATCCACAAGGGAATGTAAGAGAAGGGTGTAGATTATTCTGTCTATACCGAATGATGGCTCTATGACATGTGGATAGACCTTTTCTCCTGTCACAACCTCCTCCACATCCTCAAAGGTGACATCATCTGGCAGTATTTCGAATTCACCTTCAAGGATGAATTTGCCCTCGTCCCTGAGTGCTTTTTCCACTTCATCAGCTTCAATTTCACTGAGGGCCTGGGCTATCCTTGCAGCGTCCTTGCGGAACCTTGGACCGAGCCTGCCCATGTCAGGTTTAACAGCGCGCCTTTTAATTTTCCTTGGTTTCTCGTATTCTATGAAAACCCTCAGGTCCTCTCCGCTGTACTGGCTGTGGGATTTGAGGTCATAGTCTGTCCTGTCGGCTATCCCTATAATCTCTATCCAGCCATAGGAATCTGTGAATGCCTCAACGTCCCAGCAGTCAATTGCATAGTGGGCCATTTCAGATGGAAGGTGCTGCCTGAACCTCAGGGCATCCTCGGGTATGCCTATATCTGTGAGGAACCTCTTTGCAAGGCAGAGGTGGTATGTCAGTATTTCACTTGATACAATGCCCCTTTCAACTGCTTCAGCCGCAGTCATCTCAGAGGGCTCTGAACCATCAAGCTGGTCATCTGCAGAATATAATCTGAGTTTATCCCCTTTAACAGTATCAAACTCCGGGTGTGACTTGTCTTCAGGGTTGACGAATATCTCTGCCTCTGCCTGTGTGAACTCACGGAGCCTTATAACACCCTGCCGGGGTGATATCTCATTGCGGTATGATTTACCCAGCTGAACAACGCCGAATGGCAGGCGGTTTCTGAAGAACCTCAGAAGCCTCTTGAAGGGTATGAATATCCCCTGGGCAGTTTCAGGTCTGAGGTACCCTGTTTTTTTTCCTTTAGCCCCTATCAGGGTCTGGAACATGAGGTTGTAGCTCCATACATGGGTCAGGTGTCCACCACACCTCGGGCACCTTATAGCCTCATCTGATATGATCTCTGTAAGCTCCTGGTTTTCGAGGCCCTCAACATCCCTTCCTGTTGCATCCTCGATTATGTGGTCGGCCCTGTAGACATCCATGCACTCCTTGCACTGGGTCATTGGGTCATTGAAGTGGTCAACGTGTCCTGATGCCTTGAGGGCCTCCTCTGGCATTATGGTGGGGGACTCTATTTCATAGAAGCCCTCCCTGACCACATAGAATTCACGCCACCTGTTCATTATCTTGTTCTTGAGTGTTGCTCCAAGTGGTCCGTAATCCACGAAACCTGCCACACCTGAGTAGATTTCAAATGAAGACCACAAAAAACCTCTCTTCCTTGCAACGGTCATTGTCTTTTCATGATTCAACATGATCACTCCTTTTCATCAGATCCTTGAGGTTCTTATTTCATAATCATCCTTTATCCTGCTTGTCTGGGGTCTTGTCTGGCCGATGTATTTGCTGTCACGTGATGGGTGACCATACGGTTTCTCTGCAGGACTTGTCATTGTCTCGAAGACTATCTGGCAGACCCTCTGGCCAGGGTAGAGGGCCACCGGCATTTTACCTATGTTGGATATCTCAAGGGTTATCCTTCCATGGAAGCCGGGGTCCACGTATCCTGCAGTTACATGCATGGTTATGCCGAGTCGCCCGATGGATGAACGGCCCTCAACCCTTGCAACAAGGTTATCTGGGAGCCCTATGTATTCATAGGTTGTTGCAAGGGCAAATTCACCTGGATGTATTATGAATGGACCCTCCTCAACATGAAAGGTTTCCATGTATGATTCTATATCCGCAGGGTCCTTGGGGTCTATGCAGGGTTTTCTTATAACCCTGAATCCCCTGAATTCATCGCCTATTCTAAGGTCAACTGAGGATGGCTGTATCTGCCTTTCAGGGTCATCAAGGGGGTCTATGGTTATCAGTCCCTCCTCAAGGTACCTCTTTATGTCACGGTCGCTGAGTATTGCCATTAAAACATCTCCTCTTTATTCTGGGGGTATTTTTCTTTCACCTTGCTCTTCCCAAGCATCTCCTCTTTATTTTCGGGTGTCATCCTTTTCTCTCACCTTGATCTCCTTGGGGTTTTCAACGGCGTCAGGTATGCCGCTGCTGTTACCCACACCGATTATGAGGATTGAATCTGCATCTGATCTGGATATTATATCCTCTATCCTTGAGCGGGCGACGCTGCAGGCGTCAAGTATTTCCCTCGTCATATGGGACATCGCCTCCTCGGGGGACATCTTTATTATGATGGCGTGGGTTCTGTGTTCAAGTATCATGTTCTCCATGAACCACTTTTCAACCCCCAGGCCACCTATGGCCACCCCGACCCCCTCAGCCACTGTACCTGTTTTTTCACCCTCCATTTTAGCGGCAGCATCCACCATTATAACCTCGTCGAACTCATCCTCACTGAGGATCTCCTCAAGGGCCTTCACCACCATTCCAAGCCTTGAACCGGGACCATGTGGCTTCAGAATACCAATATCCTTATCCATGAATCTTTTCCTTACATAGACCATTTCATGGAGGTGTTTTTTTCTGTCCTCTTCATCTATGAGCATCCCTGCTGTGAGGGGGCCGGCACCGTCACCCAGGGGGAGGGAGGATGAGATTGCCTGGCAGCCATCCAGGTATGCCCTGGCGGTCCTCATGATCAGCTCAAGGTTCATCTGGAGTGCAACCAGAATCTGAAGGTTTCCTGTCTTCCTTGATAGTTCAAGGTTATGCCTGAGAAATTTGAGGATACCTCTGATACCTGCGGTCACCTTCATGCACATTATTATGTTAGCCTTTTTTTCACTGTCCGCATCTGGGGAAAGTTCTTCAATCATCTCCCTGATACGGAGGTCTCCCATCTCAAGGAGCCTCCTGAATTTATCTGCAAGTCCTGATGGATCAATATCCGAGGGGGGTACTATGAAGAACTCCAGGTAGTCCTCCAGGAGACCCTCATCTGTGATGCCGCTGAGGTCCATTATTATCTTTCTGGCCTTCTTCTCCATATCATCCAGTTCCCTGATGGCCCCCTCAACCGCAGAGAACATCCTCATCCTGATTATAACAGGCAGGAAAATGATGAGTACGATGAAGATAATGATACCCACCATATCAAGTAAACCGAAAAACAGACCAAGACCTCCTGAACCTTATTCTTTCATCCTGTTTTTTATTCTCCGGAGGACACCCTTAAGTGTATGGGCCTCCCTTGCTGTTATGAAGGCCCTCCCGGTCACATTCCTGAACACCCTCGAGGCAACCCTCTCCTTGTGTGGGGGAATGTCAATCAATGAGAGTATCTCGTCCATCTCATCCACGAGAAGTTTTTTTTCAACTCCTGAGGCATCCTCAAGTCCTTCGCAGTCAAAATCTCTTTTTTTGAATATCTCATAAAATATTATTGCGGCGGCGTGGGTTATATTCATTATGGGGTATTCCCTATCTGTGGGGATACTCACCACCATGTCGCATAGGCCGAGCTCCCTGTTTGAGAGCCCATCCCCCTCACGCCCAAAGAGGATGAAGGTCCTTGAGGAGGGGTTGATGGCTGAGGCGAGCTGGGATGGTCTCAGGGGTATTCTGTCAACGTTGTAGCTCCCTCCAGGCACACCGGTTGTTCCAACAAGAAAGTCAGGTTCAAGGTTTTCTATCATCTCATCAAGGGTCTGGTAGATGATGGCATCCTCAACAAGGTCCCTGGCATGCATTGCCTGGTAATAGGCCTCATCCTCAAGGCTGCAGGGGTTTATGAGGATGAGATTTTGAAGGCCGAAGTTCTTCATGGCCCTCGCAAGGAAACCCACATTCCCAGGGGTTTCAGGTTCCACAAAGACGACCCCAATGTTTCTGGAGAGGAGCTCGTAAACTTCCATATCCAGCCCCCTCAGTCATCGGAATAGGCCATGTCGAGGAGTTCAAGGATGTTCATAACCTTCACGTCCCCAAGACCCTCCTTCTCAAGGGAATCCTTTATATGGAGCTGGCAGAAGGGGCATATTGTTATCACGGCGTCAACATTGAGTTTGCGTATCATCTCAGCCTTCTTCTTTCCCAGGCTTTCGGCTATCTCAGGTTTACCGGATTTCACACCTCCACCTGATCCACAGCACTGCCCCTGTTTTTCCATTTCAACAAATTCAAGGCCCGGGATGCTGTTAAGTATCTTCCTTGGCTCCAGTTTAACGCCCTGACCCCTCAGAAGGTGGCAGGGATCATGGTAGGTCACCCTCATATTGACAGGCTTCATTTTAATGTCGTCGATCCGATCTGCCAGGAATTCGCTGATGTCAAGGACGTTCAGTTCAACGCCATAACGGGGATAGTCCTTCTTGAGGGTGGCTCCGCAGCCAGCACAGACTGTTATTATGGTGTCATACCCCTCGAGGGCCCTCCTGTTTCTCTCAACAAGATCCTCAACAATGTCGAGCTGTCCTGTCCTTATCATGGGTGATCCGCAGCACACCTGACCATCAGGGACGTCAACCTCGAAGCCGTGTTCTCTCAGCACCCTCAGAAGTGCCATTCCAACATCAGGCATCCTGTAGTCGACCAGGCATCCTGTGAAGAAACCTATCCTTGAGCCCGGGTTCTGCCCCACTGATTCAATGAAACCCTTTCCTATATGGTCAACGGATCTGCCTGTCTCTGAAATGAGTTTTTTGATCTTTCTGTGGGCATCGAGGGGTCCTGCGCCCTCTCTGCATGCCATGGCCCTCAGCTTTTCAATCGCATCCCCGGGTACATTGAGTTCCTTGGGGCATACCTCGGCACATTTACCGCAGGTGGTACAGCAGTAAAGTCCTTCCTCCACACCCCCAGCGGCTCTTTCGGCCTCATCACGTGGATCGAAGGCAAATTTTGATATGTACCTCATGAAGTAGGGTCCTGCATACTCTGTGCTCTCCTTTATAACAGGGCATGAACTTATGCAGGAGAAACACTCTATGCATCCCCTCAGTTTTTTGGTGTCCTGGTAGTCCTCTGGTTTGATCCTCTGGATGCCCCTTGCTTCTGACTGGAGGTAGAGGCCCATGGCCCTCACCTTATCCTCTATTTCGCTCCTGTCAACCATCAGGTCCTTTATAACCGGGAGGTCCACCGGCTCAATAACGGCACCATCCTCCACCTCTGCCCTGCATGCCAGGACAACCTCTCCGTTCATCTTAACAGCACATGAACCGCACTGCCCTGCCCTGCATGAGCTTCTGAAGGCAATATTGGCATTATACATTTTATTTATAAGCTGAAGGGCATCAAGAACCTTCATTTTTTCCTTTGAAGGTATATCATAACTTTCAAGATGTGGTTTCTCATCTACACCTGGTTCAAACCTTAAAACCTTAACATTTATCATTTTTATCTCCGCACCGAATCATGTGAAGAAATTATTTAGAATTAACTGAATCCTAATTGTTCATGGTCCATATTAAGGTTTGTGATTCCAACTGATAAATTTTTTATAAAATGTTAATAGATGTATTCTGAGTACGGTTGCTATGTGTACTGACAGGATGTATCGCCTTGCAGGCCATCCACAGCAGAGTACTTAAATTATTACTCCGAGGTGATTTCATGGAACTGGATGATATCCTTGACGCCGGAAGGGGCGATAGATTATTCTTACTTGGTAACGAGGCAGCGGTGAGGGCCGCAATAGAGTCGGGGGTTGGTGTAGCAAGCACCTACCCGGGGACACCATCATCAGAGATAGGAAACGTCCTATCAAAGATTGCAAAGAGGGCAGGGATCTACTTTGAATTCTCGATAAATGAGAAGGTGGCACTTGAAGTCGCCGCGGCAGCCGCTGCATCAGGGGTCCGCTCATTCACATTCATGAAGCATGTGGGGCTGAATGTTGCATCAGACTCATTCATGAGTGTCGCATACACCGGTGTGAGGGCCGGAATGGTTGTCCTATCTGCCGATGACCCCTCGATGTTCTCATCACAGAATGAACAGGATAACAGGCACTACGCACGCCTTGCATGGGTTCCACTCCTCGAACCCTCAAATCCACAGGAGATCCTTGAATACATGAATCATGCCTTTGAACTCTCAGAGGAATACAGGATACCGGTACTTTTAAGGACCACAACCAGGGTCTCACACATGAGGGGAGTTGTGGAGGCTGGCGAGAGAAGGGCGGAACCAGTGAAGGGGTTTTTCAGAAAGAATCCAGAGCAGTTTGTACCTGTACCTGCAACCGCAAGGGTGATGCGCAGGGAACTTGTTGAGAAGATGAAGAAACTTAAGAGAGTTGCAGACACCTCAGAACTGAACAGGGTACTCAATGAGGACTCTGAATCGGATCTGGGAATAATTGCATCTGGAGGGGCTTTCAACTATGTATACGATGCACTCCAGACACTTGGACTTGATGTCCCGGTCCTGAAACTGGGATTCACCTACCCCTTCCCTGCGGGACTTGTAGCCGAGTTTCTCTCTGGACTTGAAGGGGTGCTTGTTGTTGAGGAGGTGGACTCTGTAATGGAGAAGGAGGTCCTTGCAGTCGCAACATTGGAGGGCCTTGATGTGGGGGTCCATGGAAAACTGGACGGCACACTCCCTGAGATATATGAGTACAGTGAGGACATAGTTAGAAGGGCCATTTCAGGACTCACAGGAATCAAAAGCCATGAAAAGGGAATAGAAGCGCCTGAGTTACCTGAAAGACCCCCTGCACTCTGTCCCGGATGTCCCCACAGGGCCATGTACTATTCGGTGAGGAGGGCCGCCTCTGAACTCGGTATTGAGGGGGAGGATCTCATATTCCCCACCGATATCGGGTGCTACACCCTTGGGATAGAGCCCCCCTACTCTGCGGCAGATTACCTCCTCAGCATGGGGTCCAGTGTGGGTACCGCCTGCGGGTTTTCGGCTGCAACATCCCAGAGGATAGTTTCTTTCATAGGGGATTCCACCTTTTTCCATGCAGGTATACCGCCACTCATAAATGCTGTCCACAACAGGCAGAGGTTCGTTCTGGTTATACTGGATAACAGGACAACTGCAATGACCGGCGGACAGCCACACCCGGGGCTCCCCGTTGATGGGATGGGGGAGGAGGCCCCAGCCATATCCATAGAGGATATCGCCAGGGCCTGCGGTGTTGAATTTGTGGAGACCGTTAACCCCATGAACATAAGGAGATCCTCTGAAACCATCAGGAGGGCCCTTCAGCACGAATCTGTGGCTGTGGTTATATCCAGATATCCCTGCATGTTATCTGAGGGTGCTGTCCGCGGAAGGCCGGTGAGGGTTGATGAGGAGAAATGTGACCTCTGTCTTGAATGCCTCAATGAACTTGCATGTCCAGCGATGGTTGAGGAGGATGGAAGGGTATTCATAGATCCCCTCTACTGCAGGGGATGTACAATATGCCTCCAGATATGTCCAGCAGGAGCCATAAAACCGGAGGGAAAAAGATGAACTACAACATTTATGTGTGTGGTGTTGGCGGTCAGGGGATAATAAAGACATCTGTTATAATCGGTGAGGCCGCCATGAATGAGGGGATGAATGTCGTCATGAGTGAGATCCATGGGATGGCCCAGAGGGGTGGTGCTGTCTCAACGGAGATAAGGTTCGGTGATGTGAGGGGTTCCATCATACCGCAGGGTGAGGCTGACCTTGTATTAGCATTCGAACCCCTTGAGGCCCTGAGAGCACTCCCCAAAATGTCCGAAGACGCCTGTGTAATTGTGAATACATCAAAAATACCCCCATTCAACCTGATAAAAAGTCCACACCCCTATCCTCCCCTGGAAGAGATAATTAAAACTCTCGAGGAGAATGCAGGAAGGGTGAGGAGCTTCAATGGGGAGAAAATCGCTGTGGAGGCCGGTCACATACTATCACTCAACATGGTTATGCTGGGCGCCGCAGCGGCCACCAGCGGGTTTCCCCTGGGAAGAGAGACACTTATAGAGTCCATGAAGAATAACCTGCCCCCAAAGTTGATGGAAGTGAACCTGAGGGCATTTCATGAGGGGTTTGAAGCCGTTAATTGGGAGTGAGGTTAAAGGATTTAGAGGGTGTGGATATCCTCGGATGTGAGGTTGTTGCTAGTCTGATGGTTAAAGGATTTAGAGGGTGTGGATATCCTCGGATGTGAGGTTGTTGCTAGTCTGATGGTTAAAGGATTTAGAGGGTGTGGATATCCTCAGACGTAGGAAGTTAATTGTGACTGAGGGTTAAGTATTTAGAGGATGTGGATATCCTCAGATGAAAGTACGGGGATCCCCGCATCCTCAAGTGCCCTTATACCCTCATCAACATCCTCTGTCCTTATAACAACAACTGCTTTTTCCCCCTTTTTCTCAACGAATGCGTAGATGTATTCCACGTTTATATCCCTCTCTGTGAGCACACCCAGTATACCGTCAAGTCCTCCGGGCTCATCAGGCACCTCAACGGCTATAACATCGTTGACCCTTACCACGAAGTTCTTCTTCTCAAGGGCCTTCCTTGCAGCTTCAGGATCCGAAACTATCATCCTCAGTATCCCAAATTCGGATGTGTCTGCAATGGAAAGGGCCCTTATATTTATACTTTCCTCTGAAAGGGCGTGAATGGCATTTTTCAGTCTGCCCTTTCTGTTTTCAAGAAATACTGATATCTGCTTCAGTTTCATTTAAGGCACCTCCATTAGTCAAATTTCCTCTTATCTATGACCCTTATGGCTTTACCCTCACTTCTTGGAAGGCTTCCCGGTTCCACAAGTGTAACGTTAACACGCAGACCTATCTCACTGTGTATATGCTTTTCTATCATCCTTCTGGCCTCTTCCACATGTTTAACCTCATCGGAGAAGAGTTCCGGGGACGCTTCAACCTGGACCTCAAGTTCATCCAGAAACTCGGGCCTTGTGACGACTATCTGGTAGTGGGGTTCAAGACCCCTTATCTTGAGAAGGGCCCTTTCGATCTGTGATGGGAAGACAATGACACCCCGGATCTTGAGCATGTCGTCGCTTCTACCGGTTATCCTGTCCATCCTCACAAGGGTACGACCGCAGCCACATTCATCGTTCCTGAGGGCTGTTATGTCCTTTGTCCTGAACCTGAGGATTGGCATACCCTCCCTTGTGAGTGTTGTGAGTACCAGCTCCCCCTTCCTGCCATAGGGGAGTTTCTCTTCTGTTTTAGGGTCTATTATCTCAGGGTAGAAGTGATCCTCAAATATGTGGAGGCCGTTCTTCTCGGTACACTCCTGGGCGACTCCTGGCCCTATTATCTCTGTGAGGCCATAGATGTTGAGGGCGGTGAGTCCCAGCCTTTCCTCTATGGCATTTCTCATTTCTTCGGTCCACATCTCGGCACCGAATATGCCTGATTTGAGGTTCAGACTTTCAATGTCGACGCCCTCCTTTTCAAGGACCTCTGCAAGGTAGAGTGCATAGGAGGGTGTGCATGTTATTATTGTGGTCCCGAAGTCCTGCATTATCTCGATCTGCCTCTTGGTGTTACCCGCTGAGATTGGGATGACGGTCGCCCCGATCTTCTGGGCCCCGTAGTGGACACCAAGGCCCCCTGTGAAAAGCCCGTACCCATAGCAGTTCTGTATACGGTCCTTCTTTGTTGCCATCCCCATGGTCAGGGATCTCGCCATTACCTCCGACCATATTTCAAGGTCCCTCCTGGTGTAACCGGAAACAACTGGCTTACCGGTGGTTCCTGATGATGTGTGGACCTCCACTATATCCTCATCTGGCACTGCAAACATCCCGAAGGGGTATGCGTCCCTGAGGTCATTCTTTGTGGTGAAGGGCAGCTTCTCTATATCATCCAGTGTTTCTATGTCCTCTGGAAACACCTCTAAATCGTTTAAACGTTTGTTGTAGTATGGCACGTTTTCATAGGCCCTTTTAACTGTCTCCTGCAGTCTCCTGAGCTGTAATTCCTGTTTTTCTTCCTGACTCATGCATTCTGCTTCAGGGTTCCATATCATTTTGATCTCCTTTGAATGTGATTCTCTCAGTTTTCTTTCTGTAAAGACTTATATGTTAATTATCATTATCGTTAATTATAAATTGTAACTGATAAACGTAAGGAGGATGTTGAATGGATTTTCTGGTACTGGGTATCGTTGTTCTCATCTACTTCCTTCTTGTGGGCTACGTTGGTTATGTGGCCTGGAGGAGGACGGAGACCTCAGAGGACTACATGGTGGCCGGTAGGAAGACCCATCCTTACATCATGGCCATGAGTTACGGCGCCACGTTTATAAGTACGGCGGCGATTGTGGGTTTTGGTGGTATGGCCGGTGTGTTTGGGATGGGGATACTCTGGCTGGTGTTTCTCAACATACTTGTGGGTATTTTCATTGCCTTTGTGTTCTTTGGTAAGCGCACGAGGAAGATGGGTCATAACATGTCTGCCCTCACCTTCCCGGAGTTCCTGGGGAGGAGGTTCAATAGCAGGTTCCTCCAGTCATTTGGGGGGGCCATAATATTCCTGGGAATGCCACTCTACGCATCAGTGGTCCTTATAGGGGCCGCAAGATTTATTGAAACTACCCTCGGGCTTAACTTCAACATAGCCCTCATCCTGATGGCTGTTATTGTTGCTGTTTATGTCGTGCTGGGAGGTATACGTGGTGTGATGTATACTGATGCCCTTCAGGGTACCATAATGTTTCTGGGTATGATTTTCCTGGTTGTGTCAACCTATTACATTCTTGGTGGTGTGGTGGATGCTCATCAGGCCCTCACCAGCATGTCTCATCTGGTGCCTGCAAAGGCCAGTGCTCTGGGTGCAACTGGCTGGACCAGCATGCCTGTTTATGGCAGCCCCTACTGGTGGACCCTCCTGTCAACCATAATACTCGGTGTGGGTGTGGGTGTCCTTGCCCAGCCACAGCTAATAGTGAGGTTCATGACGGTGAGGTCCAACAGGGAGCTCAACAGGGGTGTTCTGATAGGCGCACTCTTCATATTCGTGATGACCTGGAGCGCCTATGTGGTCGGGGCCCTTTCAAACGTTTACTTCTTCAAAAAGGCAGGTGTAATTGCCCTTCAGGCTGCTGGCGGCAATGCGGATAAGATAATACCTGTCTTTATCAATTCTGCCATGCCTGAGTGGTTCTCCTATATCTTCATGCTGACCCTGCTCTCTGCCGCAATGTCCACACTCAGCGCACAGTTCCATGTGCAGGGTACAGCCATAGGAAGGGATGTGTATGAGACCATAAGAAACAGAAAGGGCGAAAGGTCAGTCCTCATAGCAAGGGGCGGTATTATCATTGCGGTTCTGATCGCGGTTGTTCTGGGCTACCTGCTGCCAGGGAGTATAATTGCGCAGGGGACGGCTCTCTTCTTTGGTATTTGCGCTGCTTCCTTCCTGTCGGTTTATGCTGCGGCTATTTTCTGGAGGAGGGCCACCCGTGAGGGCGCGATTGCAGGTATGGTTTCAGGCGCCATCGTGAGCCTCTTATGGCTTCTTTTCGAGTATAAGAAGACTGCGGAGGCTCTTGGGATTGCCAAGGCCATCTTTGGAGGTCCTGTTATTTCTTCGATGCCCTGGCCTGTTGTTGACCCGATACTGATTGGGGTGCCTGTCTCAGCGATCTTCATGGTTGTTGTGAGTCTTCTTACGGAGCCACCGTCCCGTGAGCATGTTGAGAGATGTTTTGAGGGAGTCTGATGTGGAGGTTCTGTGATGGTTTATTTGCAGGAAGTTTCTGGAGACTCTGATGTGGAGGTTCTGTGATGGTGCTTGGTATACCTGATCCCTGGGTCTGGAGTGCTTACCTCCTCTGCATCCTTGTGACGGTTTTCTGTGTACTTTATGGTATTGTGAACTGGAACCGTGGAGGTGAGGATGAGGAGGAGCAGATAATGGAGGAACTCCAGTGGGAGGAAGAAGAGAAGAAGATGGAAGAGGATGAACTGGGCCTCTAGGCCCCCCCTTTTATTTATCAGGCGATTATTGTTGAAACCATTCTCATGATATGGGCCATTAAATTTCTAAAAACTGCTTTCTGCTGAAAATTTTGAAATCGTTCGGGATGTGATAATTTCCTAGAATCACAATTCTGCCAATAAAAATCAGGATCAAGCCTATCTGGCAAAAATAAAAATAAAAATAGTTTAATCAGAAAAGACCGCTTTCTTCTAGTTTGCTCTCCATCCAGTGGGCCCTTTTATCCATTTTCTCCTTTACAAGTACCGTGATAAGGAAGGTCACCACAGGGAAGAGGGCAAGAAGTGCAATATTCTTCCAGTAGATACTCCAGATCACACCAGCGACCACCTCCCTCAGAGCACCCACAGCGTAGGTGAGTGGAAGGTACGGGTGGATTGCCTGGAAAAATGGTGGCAGGAGTTCAACAGGGAATATGCCCCCTGTACCTGTGATCTGAAGCACAAGGATTATTATTGAAAGGGCCTTTCCGGCGTTCCCCAGGGCAGATGTGAGGGAATAGATTATGAGCATGGAACAGATGCTCACGTAAATGGCTGTCAGCAGGAACAGCAACCTACCTGTTATCTGCACCTGGAGGAGCAGGGCTCCGGCTGCAACAACAAGGGCCTGACAGATGGCTATTATGATGAAGAGCCCCATCCTTCCAAAGTACACCTGTATGCTGCTGTATTCACCGTACTTCACCCTCATGCTTATCATTGCAACTGCGATAATACCTCCTATCCAGAGGGATATGGGTATGTAGAAGGGTGCAAGCGCGGATCCGTAATTCTTCACAGGGTAGATGTGCTCCTTCTCCATCTTCACAGGGCTTCTGAAGTATTCCCTCACAGCGGAAGGATCAATGTCAGCCAGTCTCACAAGGCTGTTGAGGTCATCCTCACTGATCATGCCAAGCTTTCTGTGGGCGTCCTGGATCGCTGACCTCATAACTGGCCATTTTGAGTTTGCGATGCCCAGTTTTGATGAAGCATCCCTCATGGCAGCATCTATCTGTGCCCTGTTATCCATGAGCTTGTTCAGTGCACTGTCCATTTTGTTGAGGGATTCTCTGAGCTTCACAAGGCGTTCTGTGGTCCCCTTTGTTTTGAGGTCTGTTTCTATACCCTCAAGTATACTCAGAACTGAGGTGGCCTTCTGGATATTGGCGTCTATCTGGTCCATCGCTGTTTTTAACTTAGGATCCCCGGTGGCGGAATATAAACTGCCAAGAACAGCCTTCAGGTATTTCATTGAGGTTATTGCCTCTGAGAGATGGGACTCCATGGACTGGACTGTTGATAGGGCCTTAGCAGGGTCTTTTCCAATGTAACTCTCCAGTAGACTGTATTTCTCCTTCACAAAGTTTGCGTTTTCCTGAATTTCTGGCAAATCACTCTTCAGCCCTGACCAGAGGTTCTGCCCCTTTTCAAGGTCTGAATTTGCCGTGCTGAGGGTTTCATCGATTTTACCAAGGTTTGCATTTAGTTCGCTGATGAATTTCTTTGTCCTGAGGATATCATCCCTGTTTGCCCTTGCCAGTTCACCGGCACTGCTTATCTTACCGAATATTATTCCGTCAATGGTCTTAACGACTTCACTGTTTATCTTTGCCTGAAGTGCATCTGCCCCTGCGTTTGTTATTCGTGGAGCCACAGGGTTCAGCTTGTCATTCACTATGTACTCGATGCTGGCCTGCCTGGGGGTGCCGTTCTTGATGGACAGGAGGTCTGAGCTGAAGTTTCCTGGTATTATGAGTACGGCGTAGTAGTCCCCCTCCCTGAGTCCATTCATGGCCTCTGAACGATCAACGAACTGCCAGTCGAAGTTTCTGTTATTTCTGAGTTCATCCACGAATTCTGCACCCACATTGAGCTTTTCACCCTCAAAATTCACTCCCCTGTCCTCATTGACCACCGCAACCTTGATGTTGGATGTCTTTGAGTATGGGTCGAGGGTTGCCTGTATGTTGAAAACTGCATACAGTGCCGGGATACAGATAATCACTGCAATGACGAATAGCACCACGGGACTGTTTTTAACGGTCTTGATGTCATTCCAGAATATTTCCAGGGCTTTTTTCATTGGTTTTATGCCTCCAGAGAATAAAGTATATTCATGTAAGAAAAAGAAGATAGTGAATTTCATTATATAAAAAGGTTTTGGTTCAGCACATTTAAAATTTTAAATACCCATGAGAACAATAATAATACAGTGACTGAATGGTGGTACCATGAGGATAGTTGAAGAAATAATCGGCAAAGAGGTTCTTGACAGTTCCGCAACGGTGATAGGCAAGGTAAAGGACGTTGAGGTTGACATAGAATCCCAGACAATAGAGGCACTCGTTCTTGGAAAGGGTGGAATATCAGAGGGTCTTGGGCTATCAAAGGGGGAGACAATAGTTCCCTACGAGATGGTTAAAAAGATAGGGGACAAGATACTACTAAGGGGCGGCGAGGAATAACAGGGTGAAGGTCCTTGCAGCTTAAGGGGATCTGCGGCCTCTGTGGCAGGGCGGACTTTCTCCACACCTGCAGGCTATGCGGATCAATGGTATGTTCAGGTTGTTACAGCGCCGAACTGGGGGTCTGTAAATTATGCAGGTCAAAGATCAGGAGAAACTCAGAGAGACACTCATAAAACTTCTTTCAGAGAGAAATGTCATTCAGAGGGGTAAGTTTGTTCTCTCGTCAGGAAGGGAAAGTGATTATTACGTTGATATCAAGCGAGCTATAACCGACCCTGAGGTCCTTGATGTGATAGCGAGGCTCATAAAGGGTGAGGTGGGGGGTGCAGACAGGATTGCGGGCCCTGCCCTGGGCGCGGTCCCCATTGCAACTGCAGTGTCCATTTACTCCAGAAAACCCCTCCTCATGATAAGAAAGGAAAAGAAGGGTTATGGAACATCAAAACTCATTGAGGGTGAACTGAACACCGGTGAAAGAGTCGCTGTTGTGGAGGACGTCACAACAACCGGAGGATCACTTCTGAGGGCTGTGAGGGCGATCCAGGAAAATGGAGGAGTGGTTGAGAAAACATTTGTTGTGGTTGACCGTGAGGAGGGGGCGGTTGATGAATTCAAAAAAAGGGGTATTGAACTCATACCGCTGATATCGGTCTCTGATTTCAGGGATGATCACTGATTAATTAATCTTTTTTTGAGCTTCTAATTCAGGGGATCATATCCTATTTTGAGAAAATCTGCTTTCACAGTTAATTATCCAACGATTGTCTCATGATAGGGCACTCAAATGATGCAGAATCCTCGAAGCATCTTTAAAAAAAGCATATTCATTCCCGGAGGTGCTTAACAAGGTGGCCGAGTTCAGGGACAGCAATTTCAATCCCAAGTTCCACCGCGTTCGGTGACCCTGGAAGTGCAAATATCAGTGTTTTTCTGTATACACCCGCCGTTGCCCTGCTGAGTATCGCCCCTGCTCCCAGCTTTTTAAATGAGAGGTGCCTGAATATCTCACCGAAACCATCCAGTTCCTTTTCAAAGATACCCCGTAGGGTCTCCACTGTTATGTCTCTACTTCCAATTCCTGTGCCACCGGTGGTAAATATAACGTCAGCACCCTTATCTATCATATCATCAACTGCAGATAGAAGTTCATGTCTGTCATCGGGTATTATCCTGTATTCCTTAACAGAGTAACTTTCAGACAGTGCCTCCATGAGTTTTCTGCCTGATAGGTCACCTTCAGGTATTTCACCGGTTTTTCTGAATTCCTCATATTTTGAATCACTGAGGGTGATGACAGCGCATATTATGTCCTCTGGAGCCAATCTCCTGTGCTCCTCCATGCTGGAACTTTTCATATCAATCAACCGGTATCTTAATAATAAACTGTGGATGTAACATGCTATTTATTGTGGGTGCAATTTATAAGTCTTTTGGTTTTTCTGTAAGCGAAAGTGAGTATATTCACGTTTCTGACAAGGAGAGAAAAGTAATAAAAATTTATGGCGGTTTGGTCTGGGTAGGGTTTGATATTGGATTGGAGGCGGTTTTAATTCCAATTTAAAAGACCAGAATAAGTTTAAAAGTCCTGGACCCTACCCGTTTACTATATATTGACACCACTATTTATAAAGTTTTCGTTAGATTGGTTCAACCGTTCTCAAGAACTTTTAAGCGCATTTAAGGGTTTTTAAACCATCTAAACATGAAAATAGCTGTTTTAATGGACTTTACAGAACTTCATGGTAATACTTTTTTGCACCTGCCCGATTATCCACATGGTCGGTTGATGGGGTGTATCTGGGGTTCTTCCACAGGGAAAGCCACCAACCCGGTACTCCCCCATGCGAGGGTAAATTTATTACCATGCTTCACCAAACTGAAAAATGGAAACTTATTATATTATAATCCCTGATTAATACGTGGTCTTGATGAAGAGGGTTCTTGATGCATCTGCATTCATAAACGGATACATACCTGAAGGCACTGAAAACTACACCGTGAAGTCTGTAACAGATGAGATAAGGGACTTCAAGTCGGTCATGGTCCTTGAGAGGGCACTCAGTGATGGCAGACTCAGAATAATGGAACCTGACCCTGAGAGCATGAGGGAGGTGGATGAGGTCACCAGCAGATCAGGGGATGCCATGAGGCTTTCCAGTACAGACAGGGAGGTTATAGGACTTGCCGTTTCACTCAGAAAGAGGGGAGGGGTAACTGTAATCACCGATGACTATACAATACAGAACACCCTCAGAATTCTTGGAATAGATTTCAGCAGTGTCCTCACATCAGGTATAAAGGAGACCTATCAGTGGAGGAAGATATGCACTGGATGCAGGAAGGTGTACCCTCAGGACTACCAGTTTGGGGAATGTGAGATATGTGGTTCAGAGATAAAGAAGAAAAGATACAGATCCCGCCGTTAGAGGGGATCTTGCAGGAAGCGCAGGTGATCTTATGAGAATAGGCGTGGTTGTCCATGGACCACAGATGGTTGATTCAGGATACGCAGCAAAACTCATAGATTTTCTAAAAAAATATGGGGAGGTCAGGGCAAGACTCGGGGGCACCATGGGGCGGACCGCGGTCTATGACGCCCACCTTGAGGATGTTATAGACATCTCAGAGAAGAGACTCCCAAGTGAATCGGTTGATCTCTTTGCAGATGAGGGCGCCGACATTGTTGTCCTCATGAACTACGGAAAGTCCCGTATCACAGGGCACGGATTTGGATACAAGGTTTTCCAGAGATCAGAAAAAAAACCGCCAGTTGTTCAGATAGAAAGACCAGGCGAACCCGATGGAAGTGTTGTGGCATGGAAGAGGGAGGCCGAGCCATTCGCAGAGAAACTGGCACGTGAACTTGAACTCGAAATGGTGGATCCAGAGGAGGTATGCAGGGAAATCTTCCATGGAGAGCCCTGCGGTGAACAGAAACCTGACAGAAGGGAGTACCGGAGGCTCGTGGGTGTCTCAGAGAATGAGAACATATTCGTAAATGGTATAGTAGTGGGGGTCTCAACGTCAGACGACGTCACCCTCGTCGCAGAGGACGGTTTGATCACTGAGATAAGAGGGGGAAGGATAAAGGAACACGGGGTTGAAAAGCTTGGAAGGGTTAACCTCAAGGACGCGGTCGTGAAGACAGGACTTCTCCGCCGCTCGGAGGTAAAACCCAGAAAGGTGAAGGTAAGGGAAAATAATAAAAAGAAGTACCGGGTTTCGTTCTTAAACCACGCAGCAGAGGACATATACACTCTCCATGACTCTGATCTTGTTGTCACGGTTGGAGATGACACAACGCTCGTGGCTGCAGATATACTCTACAGATTCGATGTTCCCATAATAGGGATAACAGACGGTGATATAGATAGGGTGGTTAAGAAGGGCTTCAAATGCGCAGATTCGATCATAATAGAGTTTGAGGGGGGATGGGACGATATAGTTGGTGAAAGAATCCACAGGGAGCTCTTCAGGGGTAAAGACACCATTGAAACCCATGATTTGGAAACTTTTAAAAGGGATCTACTACAGATTATAGATAATATAGGTGCAAGCTACACCGTGAGATACACCTAAACCGATAAAAAGAGGTGTGGAATTGGATTTAGATGATATCATCCATTCCCTTAAAAATTTTGAGGGTGTAACAAGAAAACGGCCAATAAGGAACATAGTTTCTATTCTTAATGATGCATTCAGTGTCTCGGGAAAAACACATCTCGGTTACGGTGATGACGCATCGGCCATCAGGATTGGAGACGGAAAACTTCTTTTACTGGCAGCGGATGGAATATGGGGGCGTCTGATGGAGGCTGACCCCCACTGGGCCGGTTACTGTTCTGTACTTGTTAATGTTAATGATATTGCAGCCATGGGCGGCAAACCCGTGGGCATGGTCAACGTTCTCTCAATTAACTCACGGGAGACCTGTTACAGTGTGATGGAGGGTATAAGGGAGGGGGCAGAGAAGTTCGGTGTCCCAATGGTGGGGGGCCACGTGCACCCTGACACACCCTACGACGCCCTTGATGTTTCAATTGCAGGTATAGCATCGGAGGATGCTCTCATAACAAGCTGCGACGCAGAACCCGGCGACAGGATTATAGTGGGCATAGACCTCGATGGAAGGCCACACCCATCATTTTCCCTGAACTGGGACACAACCACCCATAAAACACCTGAGGAGGTGCAGTTCCAGATTGAGGTAATGTCCATCATCGCAGAAAGAAAGCTGGTAACTGCAGGTAAGGATATAAGCAACCCGGGGACCCTTGGAACACTGGGGATGCTGCTTGAGGCATCGGATGTGGGTGCATGGGTGGAACTGGAATCAATACCACGTAACAGATCAGTTAAGTGGGAGGACTGGCTTCGAATGTACCCTGGCTCAGGTTTTGTGCTGACAGCACGCCCAGAAAATGTTGCTGAATGTATTGAACTACTCGAGTCTGCCGGAATAACTGCATCAGACGCCGGGGAGATAGTATCCGAAAGAAAACTCCACTTAGTCCATGATAATGATGAAAGGGTCCTCTTTGACTTTGAAAGGGACATCATAACAGGTGTGATAGAAGAAAAGATATGAGGGAGATCTGATGTTTGTTAAGGTTAATGGAGTGGAGGTTGAACTCCCGGAGGGGGCCACAGTGAGGGATGCCATCGATGCTACAGGAGCCCCCTATGTGGAAGGCGCCCTTGTGGGTCTCATAAGCGGCACAAGAGAACTTGAAAGGACAATAGACACATACCGGATCAAAACAACAGCAGGAAGCATCCTGATTGAACTGCTCCCTGAGGAAGCACCTGAAATCGTTGAGACATGGAGGGAGGTCTACAGCAACCTCGAAAACCTCCGTATAAGGTGGACAACACCATCCGAGATTTCAATGGGACCCCTGAAAACAGAACTGGAGCCGTCAAGGAAGGAATTCTTCTACGACGAGAATGAGGTTATAATGAGCCTCTCAGGGTTCAGCCCGGATTCAACCCACATAATAATCTCCAGGGACCCCCATTCATCAGTATACGGCGCCCCGGCTGAGAACAGGGGTGTTTTTGCAAGGGTAACCGGAGGGGGAAGAACCATTGAGAGACTGACAGACCGCGATGTGATAAGGTCAGTGGAACCAGTTGTTGAGAGAAAAAGCATAGTTGAGAGCGCCGCAGTAACAGACCTTGAAACACCACTTGAGGACGGAAACCAGATATTCACCTACGTTAAGGTAAAACCATCCCACGACTCCCCCCAGTCTGTTGAACACTTCTTCACAATGGTGGAGGAGGGGAAACTGAGGGTCGACTATGAGGCCAACTCATTCATAGGTTTCTACTCCCTTCAGGGAATAAAAAAGGATCCCGAAAAAATAGCAAAGAGAAACAGGGGTACGGTGACCCTTCGAAACGCTGGAAGGGGCGCTGGAAGGGTTTACATATACAGGGAGGACAGGGTTTCAACACCATCCCACAACCTCATAGGAAATGTTACAGATGGAATGGAACTGGTGGATATAGCAGGGGAAGGGGACCACATCACGGTGGAGTGCGAACCCGGCAGGATAATGACAGTATCCATGACCCAGAAGGAAGCAGAGGAATACCTTCAGGGGTACGGTGTTGAGCAGATACGGGACGGCATAATGGTTGACGATGCAATCGTTGTGGCCCAGGACCCACCCTACACCATGGACATACTCAAGGAGGGAAGGGTCAGGACAGTGGGCATAGAGGCCGATAAAATCCTTGAGGTTGAACTTGACCCTGATGCACCCAGGTCCTCATGGTACTTCCGCAGACTCACAGGCCTCATCGACACACCCATCGGATCCCTCAAGGTACACTTCGCCTTCCCTGGCATGAAGGTGGTGATGTTTGAGGGTGACAGATCCCTGGCAAAGGGCCTTGTACCTGAGAAAACACCTGAAAACTGCGTTAAAAAGGGCAGCATTGGCATAACAAACATGTCAAGGAGACACATAGGCATGGTTGGTGTTAGACTCGAGGACAACGATGAATACGGCCCAACAGGGGAACCATTCAACGGCACCAACATAATAGGCAGAATCACAGAGGGCCTTGAGAATGTTGAAAAATTCAAAGAGGGGGACACCGTGTATGTCCGGGAAAGAAAAAAACCATGAGGAATCAACAAGAATGATAATACTTGGGCCGTCATCAAGGCTTAGCTCATCGGAACTTGTCCAGAGGCTCCACCTCCTTGGACTGCCACTGACCATAAAATCAACATGCTACGGTGCGCTGGTGCATGGGGACACAGAGACTGTGATGGAGGCTGTGAGGAAAATACGCAGCCTGGACCCGGCCAACATATTCACAAAGGAGAGGGGGTTCCCACCAGGGGACCCCAGGAGATGCAGAGGACACAGAGGGGCAGCAAGGGAGGGTTACCATCAGCTTGAAAAGGAATTCAAACTACTTGGATACGTGGGCGAGGCCCTTGAAAGGCCCCAGAAGGCAGAACCCGAAAAAAAGGAGAAGGTTTCTGTTGATGAATTCCGCGATGTAGTTGAGAGGAGTCTGAAATCCAGACAGAAAACATAGGGCTGATTGAAATGAAAATAACTTCATCATCCACTGGAGAGGAACTCAAGGAACTTGGAATGTGTATACATGAACTTGTAAGCCGCCTTCCCCTCACAATAAGGAGCCGGGAAGCAAAGGGTCTTCGAATAGAGGACGGCCGGGTGATCGATGACAGCTACACCGGACCGGTACTGGAAAAGGTCCTTGAATCAGGGGAGATAGCAAGGGAGACACCTGAGAGGGGACCCTACAAGGGAATACCCGTGGTCGTGGTACCCCTGAAGGAGAAGGGTGAGGTTCTCTGTGCAGTGGGAATCGTTGATGCCACAAAGGGTCTCTTCACAGACATGGTTGAAATAGCCAGAAGGCCCCAGGAGGGAGACAGGGGGGAATTCTATTGAAGATAGCGATATTTCCACCAAATTCACTTATACTTGCAGATCTTGTTGAAAGAAGGGGACATGAGCCCCTTGTAATCCAGAAGGAAATCAGGCAGAAGGTAACAGACCCTGAAATCGATTCACCACCCTTCAACATAACCGAGGAGGACCCGATAAGGGGCCTGAAATACGCGGCAATAGAGGTTCCCTCAGGTGTGAGGGGGAGAATGGCAATCCTTGGACCCCTCATAGAGGAGGCAGATGCCGCCATAATAATGGAGGAGGCCCCCTTTGGTTTTGGGTGCATAGGGTGCGCAAGGACCAATGAACTCTGCGTATTCCAGCTCAGAAAGAGAGGTATACCCACACTTGAACTGAAATACCCCACAACAAGGGAAGAGACAATAGATGTGGTTAACAGGATAAACAAATTCCTGGACGAACTGGAGGCTCAAAATGGTTAAAATAGCCCAGATTTCATGCGGAACCGACTACAGCGGTGTTCAGAAGGAAATTGAAAAGGCAGCGAGGACCTTCGGGGCCGAAATAGTGATCCCCGAGGCCGACCTTGACTACATAGATGAGGCCTATGAAAAATTTGGGTTCAACTGTGCCAGTTCAAGCCTGAAACTCATGATAGCAAGGGCAATGTCAATCGTTGAGGGCAAAACAGATGCAGATGCGGTTTTCATAGCAACCTGCTTCAGGTGTGCAGAGGGAGCCCTTGTAAGGAATGAGATAAGGAGGTTCATACAGCAGAACACAAGGCTTCCGGTTGTAACCTACTCATTCACAGAGAGAACAAAGGCCGATGAGCTCTTCATACGTATGGAGGCGCTCTCAACAATAGTGGCAAGGAAGAGCATACTTGCAAGGGAGAAACAGGAGGGCCTAACCCTTGGAATCGATTCAGGTTCAACAACCACCAAGGTAGTGCTGATGGAGGATAACGAGGTCATAGGAACAGGATGGCTTCCCACAACAGATGTCCTTGGCTCCGCAGAGAAGGGCATAGAGGAGGCCCTCGCAGGCACAGGTTACACGATTAAGGACCTTGATGGGATAGGAGTTACAGGTTACGGCAGGTTAACCATAGGGAAACATTACGGGGCCGACCTCATACAGGAGGAGCTCAGCGTGAACTCCAAGGGTGCGGTGTTCCTTGCAGACCACCAGAAGGGGGAGGCAACGGTCCTGGATATAGGTGGTATGGACAACAAGGTCATAACCGTCAACGATGGAATACCCGACAACTTCACCATGGGAGGTATCTGCGCCGGTGCATCAGGGCGTTTCCTGGAGATAACAGCCAGGAGGCTTGGAGTGGAGATAGATGAACTTGGAAGCCTGGCAATGAAGGGGGACTACCGGAAGGCGATGCTCAACAGTTACTGCATAGTCTTTGGTATACAGGACCTTGTAACCGCACTTGCAGCGGGAGTTTCAAGGGAGGATGCAGCAGCCGCGGCATGCCACTCGGTGGCCGAACAGGTATATGAACAGCAGCTCCAGGAGATAGATGTGAGGGAACCCCTCATACAGGTGGGTGGAACATCCCTTATAGAGGGCCTTGTTAAGGCGGTAAGTGATATTCTGGGCGGCATCGATGTCATCGTACCCCCATATTCACAGCACATAGGCGCAGTTGGAGCGGCCCTCCTTGTTTCTGGAATGAAAGACATCAGTGAGGGTTAAAATGGGGATAAATGTTGAGTGCTACGACCCCCGGGGTGCAGAGGTCTATGAGATAATAGCCCGCCAGGTTCTCCAGGATCTCCAGCTTGCAAGGGCAGTTGATGACCTGAGGATATGGGTTGATCCCAGGGAGCCGGTCTTCATCATAGCGGTTAAGACACAGAGGACCTCTGAGCCGATTTACCTTGAGGACATGGCTGAGATGGAGGTTGATAAGGCCACCGGAGCAGTCCACCTGAGGATAAGGGACGAAACGTACCTTCCACAGCTACTTGAAAGGCTCTGGGAGACACAGGGACGTGGCAGGGTACGGCAGCCCTCCCGATTTGAGGTGGTGGTTGAGGACCCCATCTCGGATATCAGCGGAATGACGGTCCACGACCCCTCAATGAACCTGAGGAAGAGGGTCTACGATGCAATATTCCGTATAATACCAGAGGGATTCCGGGTTATAAGGGACCTTTCGGAGGATAACATAATAGCCCTCGTATGTACCGATGAGGTGCTCAGGGATGAATGGATTTTAAAGGCCAGGGAGATAATAGACGATATGAGGTGAAAACATGCCCGACCAGAGACAGACACGCTTTGCCCACATAACAAAGGCTCACCCCTGCTTCAATGAGAAACTGCACGACAGGGTTGGAAGGATCCACCTGCCCATCGCACCCCGCTGCAATATCCACTGCAAGTTCTGCACAAGGGATATCAGCGAATGCGAAAACCGACCAGGGGTCACTGCAAGGATCATGACCGCTGAGGATGCAGTAAAGCACGTTGAGAATGTTAAGAACGAGATGCCCATAAGTGTAATAGGGGTCGCAGGACCCGGCGATGCCCTTGCAAATGAGGAGACCTTCGAGTTCTTCAAAAAGGCCAGCAAGAAGTTCCCGGACCTCCTAAAATGCCTCAGCACCAACGGCCTGCTCCTTCCAGATAAGGCTGATGAACTGGCAGAGATTGGTGTTAACACAGTCACAGTAACCGTGAACGCCATTGACCCTGACGTAGGTGAGAAGATATACTCCTTTGTTATCTACAAGGATAAGGTCTACCATGGAAGGGAGGCCTTCGAGGTTCTCTCAAGGAACCAGCTTGAGGGTATAGAGAAACTTGCAGAGAAGGGTATCATTGTTAAGGTCAACAGTGTACTCATACCTGGCCTCAACGATGAACACATAGTCGACATTGCAAGGGAGGTTAAAAAGAGGGGAGCCTCCCTCATGAACGTTATACCACTCATACCGATGGGTGAGATGGAGGACTACCCACGGCCAACCTGTGAGGAGATCGAGAGGGTCAGGAACGAGGTTGAAAAGATAATACCCGTATTCAGGGCATGCACACAGTGCAGGGCAGACGCCTACGGCATCCCAGGGAAAAAGGGTGCCGACAAGCACCTTGACATGACACCAGCGAGCCACTACTGAAAATCCCGTGATAACCATGAAGACACTGGAATGGAAGGACAACCGACTCATTCTTATAGATCAGAGAAAACTTCCCGATTCACTGGAGTACTTTCAGTGTGAAAACTACCGGGACGTCATATACGCAATAAAAAACATGGTTGTAAGGGGCGCACCGGCCATTGGGGTAACAGCAGCGTTTGGAGTTGCCCTGGCAGACCTTGCAGGCGAGGACACTAAAAGGGCTGCAGAGGAGATAAGGTCGTCAAGGCCAACCGCAGTGAACCTTTTCTGGGCAGTGGACCGTGTAATGAAATCCGGGTCCCCACTTGACGAGGCCCTGAAGATCTACAGGGAGGATATGGAGACCAACAGGGCCATAGGGGCTCATGGGGCCAGCATAATCCATGATGGAGATACAATCTTAACCCACTGCAATGCAGGCGCCCTTGCCTGTGTTGACTACGGCACGGCCCTGGGTGTTGTGAGGGCCGCCAGGGATCAGGGAAAGAATATAACGGTTATATGTGATGAGACAAGGCCCGTGGGACAGGGCGCCCGTTTGAGTGTCTGGGAGATGCAGCAGGAGGGCATACCTGTTAAACTGATAGCGGACGTTGCAGCAGGGTACCTCATGCAGAGGGGAATGATAGATAAGGTTATAATAGGCGCTGACCGTGTGGCAGAGGGCGGTGTGGCAAACAAGATAGGGTCACTCATGGTTGCACTCTCAGCAAAACGGTTCAATGTACCCTTTTACGTTGCAGCACCACTCAGCACCTTTGACAGGGAAAATTCAATTTATGATGTTGAGATCGAGGAAAGAAGCCCTGAAGAGGTCCTATATTATGGCGGCTGCAGGATAGCCCCGGAAAATACCGAGGTCATCAACCCTGCATTTGACATAGTACCCTCTGATCTTATAGACGGCATCATAACAGAGGAGGGTATAGTTGATCCATTGTGATTTCAGCTCTTTTAGGTAATGGTTGGCGTGTTCTTAGCGTGTTCTGATCTCACCCCTTTTTTATTCTTGCGTCGATACCAATATGCCACACACCTGGGCTCCTTGACTTCACCCTTCTCCTATCCAGGATCTCCACTTTGAAGGGTGCCGCGGCGTCCCTCAGGCGTTTCACAGGGGTTTCGAAGTCCCTTGAAAATTCATAGTAGTGTATGATGCCCCCATCCCTGACTGCCCGGATGGCGTCATCAAGAAATTCGCAGGCAGTTCCCGGGAGATTCATGATCACATGGTCTGCAAAGCACTCCTTATCATTTAGGAAATCCTGCACATCACCCTCAACAGGGACTATGATATCCTCTGCCCGGTTCAGACGGGCATTTTCTCTGATGTAACCGACAGCAGCGGGGTTTATGTCAACAGCGTATATCCTGGATGCCTTTCCATGCCTTGCAACTGCAACTGCAAAGGGCCCGGCACCTGCGAACATGTCAAGGACAACATCCCCCTCCTTCACCTGCCTGGCAACGATCTCCCTCTCATTGGCAAGGCGGGGGCTGAAGTACACACTCCTTATATCAACCTTTATACGGCTCCCGTACTCCCTATGGACGGTTTCAGATACCGGAGAACCTGCAATGAGTTCAAGGTCCCTGGTCCTTGTAACACCCTTCACCCCACTCCTCTTCATGTACACGGCACTCCGCCCTGTGAATTTAAGGGCGGCCTCACCTATTGCATGCCTGTACTCATGGAGCTCCTCGGGTATTTCAAGGATAACGGTATCCCCTATTATATCAAAGGACCGTCTGATGGATGCAAGCACGTCCTCAGGGATCCTGGATTTCAGCATATCAGTAAAACTTCGTGGGGAGCGTTTACTTCTCTCAAAAACATCATCGATGACCTCAACATCATCAAATTCCCCTGCAATCCCGGTGTCGATCACCGGTATGTAAACATGGCTTTCATCCCTCTTTATCCTGTAATCCCTGTTAAGGAGAGACTTCTCAGTTAAAATCCTGATTATGTCATTGGCCTTTTTCTTTGGAACCTTTAAACCCTTCATGGTGAACTTCCTGTTACAGTTTAAGCCACTTATATACTGGTTTTCCTGAAACATTATATAACGTTATGATTTATGAGAGGGTGAGAGATGCTTTACATAATTGGACTTGGACTTTACGATGAAAATGACATATCAGTTAAGGGCCTGAAGGCCTTAAAGGCCTGCAGCAGGGTTTACGCTGAATTCTACACTGCAATCCTTCAGGGTGCCAGTTTATCTGCAATTGAGGAGTTAACCGGTAAGGATATAGATATACTGCGCAGGGAGGAAATTGAGGAGGAAAGGATACCACTTCTTGAGGCAGAAAAATCCGATGTGGCACTCCTTGTCCCGGGGGACCCCCTCGTTGCAACCACACATACAGAACTGATCCTGGACGCAAGGAGGAGGGGCATAGAGACAAGGGTCATTCATGCATCATCAATAATATCCGCTGCACCGGGCCTTGCAGGGCTGCAGGCCTACAAATTCGGGAGGATAATTACGGTACCATTCACATCAGAAAATTACTTCCCAACATCCCCCTACGTTAATATAAGGGATAACCTTGAGAGGGATTCCCATTCACTGGTGCTCCTGGATATAGAGGCCCATAAAAGGAGGTACATGACTGCAAATGAGGGCCTTGAATACCTGCTGCGGGCATCAGAGAAACTTGGTGATGACACAATCAATGAAAAGACCCTGGCAGTTGTAATTGCAAGGGCAGGTTCTGAAAGACCCCTTGTGAGGGCTGATGCAATATCCTCACTTATTAAGGAGGACTTTGGGGATCCACTTCACTGTCTTGTTGTCCCCGGCGCACTCCACTTCATCGAGGCCGAGTACCTTGTTGAGGTTGCAGGCGCGCCCCGCTCCATTGTGGAGGGGATGATAATCTGATTACCTTAGGAGGTATTCGCACTTTTCAACGTTTTGCAGGGGTATTATTATCTCCCTTTTACCGAACTCCCTCTCAGAGAAGCTCACCAGTATAAAGCACTTCTCCTTATCAACCTTTATATTTTCCACCCCAAACTCACCCCTCTTGAAGTGGTGTACCGTGCCATTTGTCATGGTGAGCTCCATCTTTTCTATCATATTAAGACACCATTTAATAATTCTCTCCCGGCACCTATTTATAAATGCCTTCGGGATCCGAACATCACTTTTTAAAGCACTGTAATGATGCTCTTCATTGGCGATCCAGTTTGATCATGTTGGTTAAAGCACTGTAATGAACTGCAAAATCAAGGGTTAAGATCCACCAGGGAGATCGTGAAAATTTTTATCATATAAAAAAGAGATACAGTATGGTGTTAACATGGCCCGTAAGATCCATGTCGATGGCGGTAAATCGACAAGGGACCTCATAGATGCTAAAAAGCTCATTGAGATGCTTCCATTGAAGGCCGGGGACACGTTTCTTGATGCTGGCTGTGGCGATGGCTTTATTTCACTTGAAGCAGCATCTGCTGTTGGTGATGAGGGAAGGGTCATCGCGGTTGATGTATACCCAGAATCGGTTGTGATCCTGAGGTCCAGAATAGGCAGAAGGAGTAACATACTACCCCTGGTTGCCGATATAACCCATAGACTGCCGGTTCCTGATAGAACAGTTGACATTTACTTCATGGCCAACGTTTTCCATGGGATAGTGGTCAACGGCGAGGTTGAACCACTGATGGCCGAGGTCAAAAGACTCCTCAGCAGGAGTGGAAGGCTGGTGGTGGTTGATTTTAAAAAGGTAGATGGAACCCCGGGACCGCACATGGATCTAAGGCTGTCAGAGGATGAGGTCATAGAGATCCTTGAAGATCATGGTTTCACTGTGGAGTCCGTGGGGGATGCAGGACCCTATCATTATCTTATAATGGCGGCGCAGGGCTCTGAAAACCCCTATCAGTAGAGGGGGGTGTACTTCTGGAGGAATTCCTGCATTTCATGGTCCAGGATTCTGAGTGCAGACATGTTCTGGGGTGAGGAGGCAGCACGCTCCTCTACGAGGTTTCTCAGTGTACCGTTCTTTATGTGTTCACGGACCTCCCGCAGCACCAGATCCAGTGTCAATCTGTTCCTTTCAATCAGTTCATCTGTACTGTAACTGCAGATCCGGTAGGTGTCCAGGGGATAGGTATGGGTCTCGGTGAACAGAACGTTGATCATACCATAGAACTCTGCAGCGGCATCTGAGAACACATCCACACCCATATATGCAAGCAGGGGGATGAAAGCTGGAGGGGAGAATGCTGAACACAGCATGGTCTCAGGTTTTATGGCCTCACGTATTCCAGTCAGAATCCGAACCATCTCCATGGGTCTCTGGAGCAGTTCATCCATATTTGCCACTATGAGTTTCCTGAAACCAATCTCCTCAAGTTCAAGGGCGCATCTTACTCTGAGGTCAGTATAGCGGGATCCATGTATGAATGCGTATTCTGAATCAGATTCAGAGGCCATCTCCAGGGTTTCACTGACACCCCACTCTGCGATTTCCCGGGGTACATTGTGTGGGATGGTTTCATAGGGGGCGATATCCATCTTTTCATATTTAACAAGCAGGGGAGTTTCAGAATCTCCAAGAAGACCCAGCCGTGCGGGTCCGTCATGTAATTTTATCTGATATTCAGTCTTGCTCATTGCTTACACCGTCTGTTATTTACTTGGAGTCAGGGATTACTTAACCATTACAGTCTTGCTCAGGGTGCAGTCTGTCACTTACCGTTATCAGTGGATACAATCATCATGTGTCACCTTAAAGGTTACACATCGGCAAATTTTAGGAATCTTTATATACCCATAAAAATCACAGTCTAATAAGAAAAATCTGAGGTTTGCTAACCAGGGATCTTTCAGGGTGTGAAAACAATGTCAGTTCTAAAACGCCTAAAAGAAATGTTGATGGGTGAGAAGAAGGAAGAGGACAGTAAAACAGAGAAGCCAGAGAAAACAGAGACCCCAACAGAGTCCACCAAACAGGAAGAAAAACCTCAACCTCAAGAAAAACCTTCAGATGAACCCTCCATATCTGCAGAAACAGAAAAATCAGAGGAACCTCAAAAGGTTGAAGAACCTGTGGGGGCCTCTGAGGAAGCATCAGCTGAAGAACCCGAAACTGCAGATGTTGAGGATGATGAATCTGAAGAAACTGCTGAAACCTCCCATGAGGATGAGGAGGTAGTTGAGGATGAAGACTCTTCGGAGGATTCTGATTCTGAAGAAGAATCAGAGGAGGAAGAGGAGAAAAGCGAAAGGAGTGATATAATGACCCTACTGCAGAGAGAAGAAAACATAATCAGAAAGGGTAATATTGACAAGGAGTTCTCTGAAAAAATAAAGGCCGCAGGCGGTGACAGTCTGGAATACTGTTTCCAGTGCGGTACATGCACAGGATCCTGCCCATCTGGAAGAAGAACCCCTTACAGGGTAAGACAGATAATAAGGAAGGCAAATGTTGGATTAAAGGATGAAATAATCTCAGATCCAACCCTCTGGATGTGCACAACATGTTACTCCTGCCAGGAAAGGTGCCCACGTAAGGTCAAAATCGTGGATGTCGTGAAACTTGCAAGGAACGAAGCAGCCAAAGCAGGATTCATGGCACCAGCACACAAGGCAGTTGGATCATTCGTTATAAAAACAGGTCACGGAGTACCAATCAACGACGCAACAATGGAGCTTCGAAAGGCTGTTGGTCTTGGAGAACTACCACCAACAACACACCAGTTCCCTGAAGCACTTGAAGAGGTTCAGAAAATCATCAAGGCAACAGGCTTTGACCAGTTAATAGGCTACAACTGGGAAACAGGTGAACTTGAATAAGGAGGCATGCAAATGGAAATCGCATACTTTTTAGGATGTATCATGAACAACAGGTACCCTGGAATTGAAAAGGCAACAAGGGTTCTATTCGATAAACTCGGAATCGAACTGAAGGACATGGAAGGAGCATCCTGCTGTCCAGCACCAGGAGTATTCGGTTCATTCGATAAAACAACATGGGCCGCAATAGCAGCAAGGAACATAACAATCGCCGAGGACATGGGCGCAGACATCATGACCGAGTGTAACGGATGCTTCGGTTCACTCTTCGAGACAAACCACCTCCTCAAGGAAGACGAGGAGATGAAGGCAAAAATCAATGAAATCCTCAAGGAGACTGGCAGGGAATACAAAGGTGAAGTCAACGTCAGGCATTTTGCTGAAGTACTGTACAACGATGTTGGACTTGACAAACTCTCAGAACTAGTTGAAAAGCCCCTCAACCTCAACGTTGCAGTGCACTACGGATGCCACTTCCTCAAACCAAGCGATGAGATAAACATAGACAACCCTGAAAGACCAACCATACTGGACGAAATCGTTGAGGTAACCGGTGCGAAATCCGTTGAATACAAGGACAAGATGATGTGCTGCGGTGCCGGTGGTGGAGTGAGATCAAGGGACCTGGACGTTGCACTTGACTTCACAAGGGAAAAACTCACAAACATGAAGGAAGCCGGTGTTGACGCAATAGTAAACGTCTGCCCATTCTGCCACCTCCAGTTTGACGTTGGTCAGATGGAGATAAAGGACAAGTTCGGCGAGGAATTCGACATTCCGGTACTTCACCTCGCACAGCTACTTGGACTTGCAATGGGTCTTCCAAAAGAGGACCTTGTGGTTGACGCCCACCAGGTATGCGTCGACGAGTGCCTTGAAAAGCTCGAGGAACTCGACCGCCTGGCACCTGGAAGCGGTTAATACCACAAATTAATTATTTTTTTCAGGGATTTAAAATCCCAAAGTGAGGTGTTTTTTTGTTTATAGCTACTTTGAAGGGAATATTTACTTTGAAGGATCTTCCAGAAGAATTCAAATCCTTTGTGGACTACAAGGCAGGCCTTGAGAAGAAGGAATTATCTGATGACGACGAGGTGGCCATACTATCCATCCAGGGCACACAGAGCAACCATGTGCTCATCCTCAGCTCCTACAGTAACGTTGAGGAGATCCGAAAGGAACTTGAAGAGGCAGGTGCAAAGATAAACCACACAACCCTAAAAATTCTGGAAGGACATCTATGACACTCCCTGTTGAACAGACATGGTTCGTGCTTGTTGAACTCCTGACAGACCTTCGAAAGAAGGATGTTGATGTCCCAGTGGAAATTACAGAGGATATAAGGCTTGTGAGGACATCAATCAACTTCTATAAATCAGATACAGAGAACCCTGAGATGATCAGGGAGCTTAAGAGAATAAACGATATGCTCAACTCTATCCAGGAGAAACTCCTTGAACTTGCAGAGGCAGTGGCCCCTGATTACCCTGAGGAATGGATTGAAAAATTAAAGAGGGCCTCAAGGGGTGAGGAGGTTCACAAACCCCCCGAAACAAAGTCAAGGTTTATTGTTGGAGCCCCACCGGGATTTGCAGCTGCAAGGGTGCACCTTAAGGAACCAATAGCCGAGGACAGGGTTCAGGATATTGCCGAAACCCACAGCCTTATAATTGAATTTGAAGAAGACGATCTTCTAGCCGTTTATGGCGATTCAGAGGATATAAAAAAGGGTTTAAAGGAGATAGGCTCCTTCTTCAGGGAATAATGTGGAGTGTGATTTTTCATGAAAATCCTCGCTGTAAGTGATCTTCATGGTTCAAACATACCGGAACTTCACAGGTTTATAATGGATAACCGCGTTGACCTCATTGTTGTGGCGGGTGACATAACACACTTCGGGCCGGCGGAACTCGTTGAGGAGCTCCTGAATGATCTGGCATCCCACAACATCCCTGTTGTTGCCGTACCCGGGAACTGCGATCCCCATGGGGCTGTGGCTAAAATAGAAAACTCAAAGGCCGTGAATATTCATGGAAGATCCATTAACATCAAGGATATTGCCATATGCGGCCTTGGGGGTTCAAACCCAACACCATTCAACACACCCCTTGAACTGGATGAGGATGAAATAAAATCGGAACTGGACGACCTCATGGAAAGGTCTGGTGAAGGAGATGTTCTTATTCTTGTAACCCATGCACCACCACATGGAACATCGGTTGATAGAATTCCATCCGGGGACAATGTTGGAAGCATGGGTGTGAGGGATGTTATAGAAAGACACCAGCCCTGCCTGAACATCTGTGGCCACATCCACGAGTCCCCTGGAGTGGACCGTATAGGTGAAACCATCGTGGTCAACCCGGGACAGCTTTCAGATGGCAGAGCAGCCCTCATTGAAATTGAAGATGATGGATCCATAACTGCTGAAATTTTAAATCTCAGATCCAGTTAAATATATAAAAACTGGATTTCAGAGTATGACAAGTTCTTTTTGAGGTGAGACCATGATCATGGTTCAGGGAGAAGTAAGCGGAAAAAAATACACGGAGCCCTTCTCCAAGGGCGTTCTGGCACGTTCACTGACCAGGGCAGAGATGGACCCTAACAAGGCATACACATTTGCTTCCAGAATTGAGGCTCACCTTAAAAAGAATAAGGTCGATGTCATAACAATAGAGGAACTCGTTGATGTGGTCTCAGAGCACCTGAAAAGGGAGGATCCTGAGGTAGCAGAGAAGTACATGCTCTGGAGACGAATAAGGCAGTGCAAGGAGCCCCTGATAATACTCATAGGGGGGGCCTCAGGTGTTGGAACATCATCAATTGCCTTTGAGGTTGCAAACCGCCTTGGCATAAGGAACATGATAAGTACCGACATGATAAGGGAGGTAATGCGTAAAATAGTCTCCAGGGAACTTCTCCCGTCCATATATGAATCAAGCTACACAGCGTACCAGTCCCTCAGAATACCCCCACCACCTGAACTTGACGAGGTTCTCATTGGATTCAGGGATCACGTGGACACTGTGAGCATCGGTGTGGAGGCCGTAATTGAGAGGGCCCTCACAGAGGGTATAAGCATAGTGATTGAGGGCGTGCATATAGTCCCCGGATTTATAAGGGATGACCTCATAAACAAGGAAAATGTTGCAATGTTTGTCCTCACGGTTTCAGATGAGAACGTCCATAAGGGGAGGTTCTATTCACGTTGCAGACAGATGTGGGCCAGAAGACCACTTAAAAGGTATATAAGTTACTTCTGGGCAATAAGGAGAATCCACAGATACATTGAGAGCCAGGCAAAGAAACACAATGTGCCTGTTATTGAGAATATAGATGTTGTAACCACGATAGACTCAATTATAAAATCACTGACAAAAACCAGTGTTAAGGGAGGAGAGAAAGGTGCTGAAAAAACTGAATGAAGTTAAGGTTAAGGATGTAATGACAGCTGATGTTATAACAGTTGAACCATCTGAGGACGTGGTTTTTGCATTTGAGAAACTGATGAAGCACAGGATAAGTGCTCTCCCTGTCCTTGATGAGGGTAAACTTGTTGGAATCGTAACCGCCTCAGACCTTGGTCACAACCTGATACTTGACAACTATGAACTTGGCACAACAGTTGGGGAGGTCATGGTCAGGGATGTTGCCACGGTGGCCCCTGATGAGACACTTGCTGACGCCATTGAGAAGATGAATGACTACTCCTCGGATGAGGGAATAATAAATCAGCTTGTTGTCATGTCCGATGGTGAGATGGTGGGAATAATTGCGGATGGGGATATTATAAGGGCCCTCAAAAGTCTTTAATGCATATAAAGCCTGTGATAGTATAAATTGCAGCTGATAGGATGACGCATGTGGGTATCGTGACTATCCATGTGTATGCTATGTGCCTTATCACGTCATACTCGACTGTTGATGTCCCATGTGCAATCCCAACACCTATCACCGATCCCACAAGGGTCTGTGTTGGCGATACAGGCATACCATAAGCCAGAAAGAGGTAAACGATAACTGCCGCCGATAGCTGGGCTGCAAAGCCCCTGCTTGGTGTGAGGTCTGTTATTCTTCTTCCAATTGTTTCTGTCACCCTGTTGCCAGCCAGCAGAATTCCTGAAGCAAGTCCAAGAGCCCCCAGTATTCTGATCCAGTAACCACCAGCATAACCCGTCGCAAATATAACACCTGTTGCAACTGCTATATCAACAGCCCCAAGGTTAAGGGCTGAAAACGAGGAACTCAGTATCTGAAGATATGAAAATACCTTTTCAAGTCGGTCTCGCATACCCATACCCTGAAGCGGTTTTATTAAAACCCTTCTGATGGATCTGTAGATTACAAATCCTGTGAGAAAACCTGCAACCGGTGACATAATCCAGCTCAGCACTATGAAGCCAACAACATCTGTTCTCATGTTCTGAATGCCGATACTTGCTATTCCGGCACCAATAACTGAACTTACAATGGCATCGGAACC
>NZ_CP042937.1:0-420000 GCF_008033705.1 Methanothermobacter sp. KEPCO-1 | reverse complement strand
TATACAGGGTCATGGAAATGTTTGCAACTATACCCGCAGCAGCCATAAGGGCGGCGGTGTAATCTGGAGGGGCCACTTCAATGAAAAGTTTACGGTATGCCTCAGAAACTATCTCATAGGATATTATGCCAAGGAATAAAACAACCACAAGCCCAACAAGAGCCTCCGCACGCCCATGCCCGTAGGGATGCTCCCTGTCGGGTGGTCGCTGCCCTATTCTGAATCCTATGTAGGTGATTATTGATGTCATGACGTCGGATAGGGTGTGGGCGGCCTCAGCAACAAGGGCAACACTACCAGAGGACACCCCCACAATGAAATTCAGGGTCGTTAGCAGTATGTTACCACCTATACCCGCAAGGGCCGCACGCCTTCCAAGGCGCATCCTCTCAACATCATCCACCTTAAACACCACACACGGGTTTAAGACGTTCCATGGCCTCCTGGATAAGCTCATAGGATGTGGCATAGGACATTCTAACATAATCTGAACCAGCCTCTCCAAATGCAGATCCAGGGACAACTGCAACACCGGCATCCAGAGCCCTTTCTGTAAAACCCCTGGAGTCACCCACGTGGGGGAACATGTAGAATGCACCGCCTGGAAGAATACACTCGAGCCCCATCTCAGTGAGGGACCTGAACATGAGGTCGCGCCTTCTTTTGAACTCATCCACCATCTCCTTCACACAGTTCTGGGGGCCCCTGAGGGCTGCAAGGGCAGCAACCTGCGACACAGATGGTGCGCAGGCGGTATTGTACTGGTGAACCTTGAGAAGCTCCTCAATTATATCCTCACGGCCGGCAACGTAACCTATCCTGAGTCCTGTCATGGCATAGGTCTTTGAGAAACCATTTATCACAATGGCATTATCTGTGAAACAGGCGGGGCTGTAATGTTTTCCATCATAGATGATCTTTTCATAGATTTCATCGGAGATTATGATTAGATCCCTGTCCTCTGCTATTTCAGCGACCCCCTTAATGTCATCCTTACCCATGACGCTACCTGTTGGATTGGATGGTGAATTCATTATTATGACCCTTGTATCGTCTGTGATCAGTGATTCAACCCTTTCAGGGGTCATGGAGAATCCGTCCTCCATACTCAGGGGCACAGGGACACTTATGGCCTCTGCCAGCTTCACACAGGCATCGTATGATAGGAAACCAGGGTCAGGTATCAGTGCCTGGTCCCCCCTATCAAGAAGGGCCTGTGTGCACATGAATATAGCTTCACTGGCACCAACGGTTATTATTATTGATTCAGGTTCAACATGCACTCTATTCTCTGTTCTGAGTTTCTCTGAGATGGCCTCCCTGAGTTCATACATGCCCATGTTTGAGGTGTAGTGTGTCATTCCCTCGTCCACAGCTTCCTTGAGGGCTTCCCGCACATGTTCAGGTACATTGAAATCAGGTTCACCTATCCCGAGGTTTATTGTGTCCTCAACTGCCACTTCAAACATTTTCCTTATCTCTGAGAGCCTTATGTCCCTTATTCTTGAAGCAAATTCTGTCATCTTAATCGCCCTTCCTCCTGCCATGAACAGTGATCCATGCATCCATGGCATCCTGACTCCTCACACCATGGTGTTACTTTCTCCTCCTCCATCCTAATGTATTCTTTCATGAGGAAGTCCTTCCTCAGCCCGAGGTTGATATTATCCCAGGGGAGAACATCGCCCGGGTTTCTTCTGCTGCAGTGGAGCTCCCATTCCCTGAGGGGTACCTTTGAGAATGAGGCCCTTTCAATGAGTTTTCCGGTTTCAGGACCGCCTGTGGAGAGCACATACTGTATGAGTCCACTGAGGGGACTTCCAAATTTAACAGGAACCCCCCCGGTGAGTTTCCTGAGGAGTTTGATCTTCCTCTTCATTCTCCTCATGTCATATTCCATCCACTGGAGGGGGGTGTGCGGCTTGGGAATGAGTGGGTTGATGCTGAAAGTAACCATTCCCCTTCTTATTTCATGAAGTCCACGTATGAGGCGCGTCAGGTCCTTTAAGTCTTCCTCTGACTCCCCGGGGACTCCTGTAAGGAAGTACATTTTAACACGAAAACCCTTTTTTATAGCCTCTTCTGTTTTTTTAAATACCATACTATCGCTTATGGGCTTGTTAAGTTTTCTTCGCAATTTAAGGGTTGATTCTGGTGCCACTGTAACTGTTTTAAGTCCCCCTTCAAGTAACGTGTCCATGAGGTGGGCTGACAGTGATTCTATTCTGAGTGATGGCATTGAAACCATGAAATCCATATCCACGAGTCTGGAGGAGAGTTCATCTATACGTGAATAGTCAGAGGCAGCGGCACCTATAAGTGAGACCTTACTGTAACCTGTGGCATGACGGCCCCTCTCTGCAACATCAAGGAGCCTGGGGAGTGATGTCTCACGTTTGGGGCGGTATAGGTAGCCGGACATGCAGAAACGGCAGCCCCGTGAACAGCCCCTTGAAACACCCAGAAGGAATGACCTCCCCAGGGAGGGAACCATCCTTTTATCCTCTGTAACGGGAACTATCTGTCTTACCGGGTGGCATGCCCTGTCCATATCCTCAACAATGACCCTCTCTGCAGGGTTGTCGGGAATGTAAACACCCTTTATGTCCATGAATTCATCAATCTCACGGCGAGGATCATCCAGCTCAAGGTACCGATCCATTAACCTGTTGAGCACAGGTTCAGCCTCACCTATTATGAAGAGGTCAATGAAATCTGAGAGTGGAAGGGGGTTGGATGTTATGCAGGGCCCCCCTGCGATTACAAGGGGACCATCGCGTTCATCCCTCCTCGGTGAAATACTGCCATCCCTCAGCATCTGGAGGATCCTGAAATAGTCCTCCTCGTAGTGCACAGTGAAGCTGATTACATCAAAGTCCCTCAGTGGACTTCCAGATTCAAGGCTTCGTTTGTAGGGGTGTATCACCCGCTCACACCATGCATCATCCCTTGAATTTATAAGATGATAGATTATATGGTAACCGAGTGAGGACATGGCGGTCCTGTAGGGCCCGGGGTAACAGGATGCGACCCTGACATCAACCATCCGGGGGTTCTTGATGATGACATTGTATTCCCGAAGCTGCATGATCTATACTTTATAAAGTCATTGCACTTAAAGTGGCCATAATGGCAGGCTGCCGCATAATATAAATTTAACTCCAACATAATTAGGGTATTGGCTTCTGAAGATGATAGGATGAAGGTGAAGAAGTACTCACTTGTTGCTGTTGGAGGAACCTTTGACAGATTTCATAAGGGCCACAGAAGGCTCCTTGATGAGGCGTTTCGTATTGGGAATACCGTTATGATTGGTGTAACATCAGATGAATTTGCATCTGCAAAGGGAAACGATATAGAACCCTGCAGTGTCAGAATGAAGAACCTTGAGGAGTATCTTTCAGATAAGGATACTGAGTACCATATAATGAGGCTGGAGGACCCCTATGGCACCACAGTTACCGATGAAAGATTCGATGCCATAGTGGTGAGCAGGGAGACCGAGCCGGTTGCCCATGAAATAAATGAAATAAGAAAAAGAAAGGGATTCAGGGAACTTGATATCATAACCATTGACATGGTGCCCGCAGATGATGGCATACCCATCTCATCCACCCGGATAAGGAGGGGAGAGATAGACAGGATGGGCCATCTCCTTGAGAGGATACGCCATGCAATAAAGAGGAAGAGAAATCAGTGAATCCCGGGGTGTTTACATGAGGGTTAATGTGGGATCAACAAATCCAGTTAAGGTTAAGGCCACAGAGAATGTCCTTGGGAAGATATTCGATGAACTTGAGGTCAGGGGTGTTGAGGTTGACTCAGGAGTATCTGATCAGCCAGTAGGTCTTGAGGAGACTGTGGAGGGGGCCATCAACCGTGCAAGGGGGGCTTTCAGCAACTGTGATCTGAGTGTTGGCATCGAGTCAGGTCTACACAGGGTGCCGGGGTCAATCACGGGATTTGTTGACCTCCAGTGGTGCGCCATCTATGATGGTGATCATGTAACACTGGGGGTGAGCGCAGGCTTTGAATACCCTCCCCTGGTGGTTGAGGAGGTCCTCTCAGGCAGGGAGGTTGGGGACGTCATGGATGAACTCACAGGCGTGGATGAACTGGGCAGGAAGAGGGGTGCTGTGAGTTTCCTTTCCCATGGGCTGCTTGACCGTGTTGGAAATACCGAGCAGTGCGTCCTCATGGCCATGATACCCCGCATGAACCCATCACTATATGGTCTTGAATAGGTGGTGTTTTTCCTGGAAGTCAATGAAAATGTGAAGATCTTCCTTCTGATGGTACTCATATTCTTCACGGGTTTCATTCTGAGAGCTGAGACTGTTCATCTTGTAGACATCAATGGTACTGAGGGGCTATATCTTACAGATGATCAGGGCCTCCCCTACATGTACGAACTGGACTCCTACTACAACTACCGCATCACAGAGAACTACCTGAAAAACGGTCATCCGGGGGATACACTGAAAGCAGGGATTCCATGGGACTCCTATTCCTATTACCCCCCTGGAAGACCCGCTGTCTATCCACCAGTGATATCATGGGTTTCTATAATGCTCTACAGGCTTCTTGACCCCTTCACAGATATGAGCCTCTACGAGCTCTGCTTCTGGTTGCCGGCTGTTGTGGCACCCTTTGCAGGTACTGTCATGTTCTTCCTCATCAGAAAGTATGCTGGTGACGCCGCAGGGTTCGCCGGGGGCATACTGATGGTCACAGCACCCCTCTACTTTGCAAGAACCATCCCCGGGTTTTTTGATACAGACATGTTCAACTGTCTGATGCCAGCTTTAATTGTGCTTTTCTACACGGGTGTGGTGGAATCCAGGGATAAATATAGATGCATCACTTCTGGACTACTCTTTGCGGTTTCCATGCTGCTTTTCTCCCTTTCATGGACAGGATGGCCGTTCATGCTCTATGTTACCCTTGCATCGGCCTTTATCTATACAATCATATCATGGAGGATGGGAACGCTTGATTTATCGTGCATCAAGAGGCTCTTCCTTCCAGTTTTTCTGGCAGTTCTTCTAATAGGATTATTCAATGGCCCCCCGCAGCTTTCAGGGGCCAACCCCCTTGCTATCCTTGACTCAACATCATCGACCGGGCCATGGCCAGATATCTATGAGTCGGTCTCAGAACTTGGCCACCCCTCAGTTGAGGTGTTCCTCTCTGCTGCAGGACCCCTCAACCTGGGGTTCGGTGTTTTCGGGGCTCTTGTGATTATCAGCATCTTCATAAGGGAAGATATGAGGAGGAAACATCTCCCCTCCTTCAACCTATTCATCCTCACCCTTTCACTGGTATGGATGATGGCAGGGCTTAGTGCATACTATATCAGTGTGCGCTTCGGTATTCTCGCAATAACCCCCCTCACATTCATATCAGGCATATTCCTTGGCGTCATCCTCTCATATATGAGGACCATCAGTGGTAGATGGAACTTCAGGGCGGATATTCCTGTGATTCTCCTACTGTTCCTCATAATCTCAGTTGCCACCATCGAGGCTGCTGAGATTGGCAGGATTCCCTTTATAAATGATGACTTCGCGGATGCGGCGGCTTTCCTGAAGGATGGGACAAGAGAGGGCACAGTTGTTGTGACTGACTGGAGCTATGGTCACTACATCACAGCCTCTGCAGAACGACCGGTTCTTTTTGATGGGGGATCACAGAATACCCCGAGGGCCTACTGGATTTTCAGGGCATTCGAGACAGATAATGAGAGTTTATCTGCTGGGATATTAACGATGCTCACATCGTCGGGGGACTCTGCATTATCACTTCTTGAAAACAGGACAGGAAACACGTCACTAACGGTTCAGATACTCAACGATATCCTTGGTGTTAACAGAAGATCTGCGGAGGAAATCCTCATCAGAAAGTACGGCCTTGACAGGGAGTTTGCAGATAAACTCCTTGAATACACCCATCCAGAGAGAAGGAACTATGTTATTCTAACAGCAGAGGGTATGAGGTACGTAGGTTACTGGTACCTTTACTATGGATCATGGAACTTCACCTCGGTTACCCCCAGACCCCTCTATGAAGTTGTGGATACCGGGGGGTCTGAAATGCTGAAATCGGTTGATGAGGGCTCATGGAGGGGTAAGAGACCCTACCGTTTCATAATAAAATACGGGAACTCTGTGAAAAGGGTTGATGTGGATGAATCCAGGAATTTTTCTGTTATATTTCTCCCAGATGAAGGAGAGGCCATAATTATAGATAGAAGATTTGATGATTCCCTATTCGTGAGACTGGTACTCCTTGAGGAGAATTCCAAATACTTCAGGAAGTTATATAATAATGACAATGTAATCATATGGCAATTAAAATAGATTGACAATTTTAAAGTAATGGTGGATGTGTTATGCAAGAGTCTCTTAAGGTATTCTTATTTATAAGCATAATATTTTTCACTGGATTTATTCTAAGGGTTGACACCGTTAATCTTCATCACTTTAATGCAAGCGAAAAGGATTATTTGACGGATTTTCAGGGTCTTCCATATATGTATGATGCGGATTGTTACTACAATTATCGTGTCACCCTAAATTATTTCAAAAATGGTCACCTAGGAGATAAGTACAATGGAAAATTCAGCTGGAATATTTATTCATATTATCCAGAAGGAAGACCCTCAAATTATCCTCCATTCATCGCATGGTTGGCTGTTTTCTTTTACAATTTTCTTGCTTTATTTGTGAATATAACCCTCTACGAGGCATGTTTTTGGTTGCCAGCAATTATAGCACCATTTACGGGTATAATGCTATTTTTATTAATGAGAAATCATGTTGATGACATTTCAGCATTTATTGCTGGTATTTTGGCGGTCACAACACCCATCTACTTCTCAAGGACAGTAGCTGGTTTCTTTGATACGGACATGTTAAATGTTTTAATTCCTCTTATAATAGTATTATTTTTTCATGGAGGCATTAGAACTGAAAATCTGTTTAAAAAGTATATTAAATGCATTCTTGCAGCGGTTTTTCTACTCCTCTTCTCGCTAACATGGAATGGCTGGGCATTTATTTTTATAATCATAGTTCTAACGTCTTTAATCTATGTCATAGTTCTTAAAGGTAGCGACAAGAGCTCAACGCCTTTCATTCAATTTTTCGCGGTTTTTATTTTGTTTTCTATTTTATTTATAGGGATGTTGAAATTATTCGGCGCGGGTATTTATTTAAATTTTCCCAACACTTCGCTTTTTTTAAAATCGAATTTTAATAATAACTGGCCAAACGCTAATTTATCAGTCTCAGAACTTTCGAAACCATCTTTCATTGAGTTTGTTTGGTTTTTAGGCGGTTTGAATATAGGTTTCGGTATTTTGGGTGTAATTGTAGTGGTCTTAAATTTATTATCAGCAAAGCTGAAGGATAAATCAGATTTGTTTTTCTACCTACTGATGTCAGTATGGCTTTTTGTGGGTCTGATTTCTTATTCTATGAGTATAAGATTCGGCATAATTTCATTCATACCCCTTGTAGCCTTTTCATCGATTTCTATCAACAAAATAATTGGAACTGTTTTTAAATTGAAAAATAACTTTATTAGAATTTTTATATTATTTTTAATTATTTCATCCTTGTTTGTAATTTCAGTAGCTCAAACCCAGGTATTTAAACTGCGACCAGCAGTAAACGATGATTTTGTAGATGCAGCAGCTTTTATAAATAAAACATTTTCATCCCCACCTGTTTTAGTAATGGACTGGAGTTATGGTCATTATTTCACTTCAGAGGGCATCCCAGTTTTAATGGATGGGGGCTGCTTAACTCCTCAAAGGAATTACTGGATTAGCAGAGCACTTTCTACAGATAATGAAACGCTTTCAAAAAACATATTAATAATGTTATCCTGTAGTGGGGATATTCCTATAGAAATGTTATATAAAAGGACAGGGAACATTTCTTTGACAGCCACTATATTGAATGAGATACTCTCTATGGATAAAAAAGATGCAAAATCAATTCTAATGGAAAAATATGGTATGAATCCTAACTTTTCGAATCAATTACTAAATTTCACCCATCCCTATCCAAAGAAAAGAATTGTTATTCTTACAGGTGACCATGAGATAAAAAGTGGCTACTGGAATTTTTATTATGGATATTGGAATTTTGCTAAATCTCAACCTCAGAAATTTGTTTATTCAGAAGGCGAGATAACATCAACAAATGATACATTAAAACATTATTCAAATAACATGTCTTTGGACTTAAAAAAAAGGTTCGCTTCTTGGAATGGAAAGAGACCTTATGAGGTTATATTGGTATATAAAAACCATAAAGATGAATTTAGGGTTTATAATGAGAGTAATCTAGTTTTCATAGTTTTCATGGAAAAAAATAGAGCTTTAGTGGTGGACAAAAAATCTAAAAATTCCCTTTTTATAAAAATTTCTGTCTTAAATGAAGGTACAGAACACTTTAAAAGAATCTACACCAATGGACATGTTAGTTTATGGGAACTTAGATATACTTAATTATATCCATATATTTCGAGGAAAAAGTAGGTCAATCACAGACTAAATAAAAAAGAATTTTTCAAAGTTTGTTGATCGTGGAGTCACGGGCGGTGTTGATTACTTCGCTGATATTTCCCGCTATTGAGCCTGAGATGTTGAAAATGTAGGAGCCTACGGCTATGACTATTACCAGTAACGCTCCTACGATAAGTATCATTTCAGCGCTTATCTGCGCCTCTTCCTCGATCAACAATTCAATCGGCTCTTAAATTGATGCATTCGTTCTGGCGTTCTGCCTAACTTCGCTTATGTCATCTGCGGCGTTTAGGTTTGATTTGCTGAAGTATGCTCTGTAGATTAGTAGTGCGACGATTGCTATTACAATCACACCACCGAAGAGCAGTATGTATTCAGCTGCGCCCTGTCCGGCTTCATCTTTCAGGAACTTCATAATTTCACACCTCCATTAATTCACCAGTTCTGGCTTGTTCCATCTTATGTTGTTAACCACTTATAAATTTAGCGGATAACCTTTCCGTTTTAACCATCCATTTCACATCGATATAAATATATTTAAATGGTTTTGTTCATAATATCACAAAGGTGATGCAATGCCGCGGAAGTACAACATTGACAGGGTAATACTTGAAATCCTCCAGGAGGGTGATCTGAGCAGGGCAGAGATTGTAGATAGGATAAGGTCCAGAATCGAGTTCAGTGTCACCGATAAGACAATAAATGAGGCCATCTTCAAGCTGCTCAAGGCAAGCAGGATAACCGTCACAGGCTATGACCTTAGCATATACAATGGCGTTGATAGAGTGCAGTCCCTTAAACCTGACGGCATAATATTTGGTCTTGTGCAGAGGGATCCCCTTGAGATGAACCTTTTAATAAGAAAACTTGAATCTGAAAACCTGCATGAATCTGAATCCGCGCTTAACAAACTCAGAAAGATCTTCAGGGCTAAAACAGCCGAGATTGGAGTTGACGCTGAGGGTATATTTGGAATGATAGTAAATGAAATACTGTCCCTGGACCCTGATCAGAAGCGTGTCATGACACAGAAACTTGCCTATGCTCTGAGTGACGAGGATGATGCCCCTGAACAGCTCAGGCACCTTATAACATACTTCGAGATCAGGGCAGGGAACATGTGATTATCCAAACATGTTATTATCCGCTGTTTACGCTTTCCCTGACATTGTTGAGGTCCGTGGTCACATTAAGAGGATTTGTTGTTTTTATGTACTCTGTATAGATAATAAGAGTTGCTATCGCAATAACAATCACACCACCAAAGAGAAGTATATACTCAGCGGCTCCCTGACCGCATTCATCGAAAACTATGATCACTGAAATCCACCCCAATTAATTTTATACAGCATTTTATAAAAATCGAATCATATAAACTTTCACCCTAAAAAACCTTTTATAAATGAATGCAGATAATAAAATATTAATTTAAACCATAGTAATTCCTGGGAGCGGGAGGCATTCAATGATATATTTACTGGTTACATTTGCTGGAATCTTAATGATATTTGCTGGCCTTTACTTCATGTCCCTTGGCTTTGCAACACCACCAGATATTTTCATGTTCTTTCTGGGGCTCATTCTCTTTGTACCCGGTCTTATAATCACCCTTCTATTTGCAGGAAGAATAGATCTTGAATCTATTAAAGCCGCATCAGAGAAAAAAACTCCTAAAAAGAAGGTTAAACCTGCTAAAAGGGCTTCTGTTAAAAGACAGCCAGCCTTTAAGGCTCCTGAGGCTGTTGAGGGGGCTCCTGAGAAGAAGGTTGTTGGTGTTGGGCGGTCAACTGTGAAGGCTCCTGAGGCTGTTGAGGGGGCTCCAAAGAGGAGAGTTCCTTCGGCACTTAAAGAAAAACCAGAAAAGGAATCTGAAGGTTCAGAAAAGAGTATCCCTGAGATATCAACTGGAGCCAGACCGGTCACATCCGAAACACCCACGAAGGAATCAGAGGATATAAAATCCTCTACTGGGGAGTCATCGGCATCAGAGCCCATCGCTTCAGAGCCGTCAAGGATAGCCCCTATCAGGAAAATCACTCCTGAAAAGGCAATAAGACCTGCTCCCAAAAAGAAATCTCCTGACATGACTTCAGAAGGCGTTTCTAAATCTAAAAGCACTGAAACTCCCCGTAAAAGGCTGTTCAGCCTTCCAAAACTGAGAAAGGGTAAGGAGGATGAATCTAAAAAGGGCAGGGGTTTACCACCTAAAAAGAAAGCACAGAAACCAGTAAAACCCGCCCCAGTCAGAAGAACACCCTCAAAGACAGATAACAGCTACGTGACAGAAAGGCTCAAGAAGCTCAAGCAGGAGTACATCGAGAATGTTGATGATGTTGAGGACCTCCTGGAGGAAAGGCTGGATTCATTCAAGGGGGCCATAAACAGGATAAGGGCCGAGACAAGGGAGCCGAGCATAATATGGTCATTTGATGCATCAGATGTGCAGGATGCAATGAGGGAAACCATAACGGCTGCTGAAGAAAGTGTTGTCCTCATGTACCCATGGATAAGGAACATAGATGTCTCGGTGCTCAAGAAATTCATGGATACAGAGAGCCGCCTGATAATACAGGAGGCCAGTCTTGATGATGAGGCCTCGGTGGAACTCATAAAGGTCTTAATGGACAATAACGTTGAGATAAGGACCATGCCCCATATACATACCGTTGCAGCGGTTGCAGATGATAAGAACGGACTTATAATATCAACTGACCCGATATATGAGAGTTTTGAGGTTGGTGTTATCTACAAGGACAAGAAATCCATATCTGAAATTAAAAAACTATTTGAGGAGGCATGGAATCTTTCAGATGAAATCAACCTGGAGGGAGTTTAGTGAAAATTCAGTGGTTTGGACACTCGGCATTTGAGATAACATCAGATGACACAAAGATACTCATAGACCCTTTCATAAGCAACAACCCTGTCTGCAGTACTGCGGTGGAGGAATTTGACCCTGACATCATCTGTGTAACCCATGGCCACGCAGATCACCTGGGCGATGCCATGGAAATAGCCGACAGGTCAGGGGCCATCTTAATAGCTAACCACGAGCTCTCGGTTTTCTTCGGAAGGCAGGGGCTTGAAAGTAACGGTATGAACATCGGCGGAACTGTTTCTGTTGATGGAATCACCATAAGGATGGTGGATGCCAAGCACTCCTCAGATATAGACTTCACAGAGGAGGTCACATCTGGGGGAAGCGCCTGCGGTTACATAATTGAAACTCCTGAGGGGAAGGTGTACCATGCAGGTGACACAGGACTCTTCGCGGATATGAGGGATGTTATAGGTGCCATTTACCGCCCCGAAATTGCACTTCTACCCATAGGGGACCGCTACACAATGGGGCCAGAGGACGCGTCCATCGCCGTGGAATGGATAAAACCAGAAAGGGTGTTTCCCATGCACTACAACACCTTTCCAGTAATTGAACAGGACCCGGAGATCTTTGCTGAAATGGTAGGGAGAACCTCCCCTGACACAGAGGTCGTTGTCCTTGAGGTTGGGGGAGTCTATGAAGATTAATCATAAAGAAGTGATAAGGATGGCAAATTTTTTCACCAATTTCCTTGATAAACTGCTCGGAAGAAACAAGAAACTGAAGATAGGACTTTACGGTCACCCAAATTCCGGCAAAACAACCCTTGCAAACAGGATGTGTGAGGACTGGCTTGGAAAACCCCTTGGGCTGACCTCAGAGATACCACACGAGACAAGAACGGTGTACAAGCAGGAGAGAATCACCATAGAGAGGGATGGGGCTGAACTTGACTTTGACATCATTGACACGCCTGGAATAGCAACAAAGGTTGACTACAAGAACTTCCTTGAATTTGGGCTGTCAGAGCAGGAGGCCAAGGAACGGGCCAAGGAGGCCACCAAGGGGATAATTGAGGCAATAAAATGGCTCGATGATGTTACCGGCGTACTCCTTGTCATGGATTCATCACAGGACCCTCTGACACAGGCGAATATAACAATAATAGGGAACCTTGAGGCGAGGAAGATACCCTTCCTCATAGTTGCAAACAAGATAGACCTTCCAGAGTCATCTCCGGAGAGGATAATATCGGTTTTCCCCCAGCATACGGTTGTCCCTATCTCAGCACTGCACGGTGAAAACACAGAGGACCTTTACATGCAGATGGTTAAAAAATTCAGGTGAGGGGTTAAAATGGATGGCTTGAAAATGGATTTTCTTTCATCAGAGGCTCTTGAGGATAAAAGCAGCATGGAAAAGATCTCAATGATCATAGACCGTGTGAAGGATGGGGACATACTGGTTCTGGAGGGAAGTCTTTCACCCTCAGAGGAGGCTGAACTCATAGAGACCACCATGAGGGAGATCGACATTGAAAACTTTGTGGGAATAGACATATACACACTTGAAAAGGATGAGAAGGCATTTCTGGGACTCTCAAAGAGAAGGACAGTTGGACTCACCATAATAGGACCTGCCAATGTAATGCGAACAGTTAAGAGGAAGTCAAACTTCCTCTCAATGATTGCAGAGATCGGTGATTCAGGTGCATCAGTGCATTAAGTGCGGGGAGAAGTTCAGGTCTTCAGAGGAACTAAAGAATGGATGTCCAAAATGTGGAAGCAGGTACTTCAGGTATGTGGCCGACAGGAGGGACCCTGAACCGGTTGGGGACCCCATTGAGACCATAATGGTCAGGAAGAACGGTATATATGAAGTTAACCTAACATCCCTGCTTGAGGATGACTCCATAATCGTCTCTGATGAGGAGGGCAAATACTTCATTGATCTGAACTTTCTGCTCAAGAAGAACCTTAAGAGAAGGGTTAAATAACCTAATCTCCTGTAACAATGTCACCCTTCCCAGGTGGAAGGACCCTTACAAAGTCCTCAAGGGGGAATAGATTCTCTGGATCAATTTTTGATTTTATTGCCTTTGCAAGGGCCTCTTTTTTGGTGTAACCTGGTTTTACCACGACAAAATTATCTGTCCTTTTTTTCACCGCTGATGGGGGGCCACACATCACCCTCTCCCCATCGTGGTCCACCACACCAACAGCCACCTTGAGGGGAACACCCCTTATGTAATTCCTGGTGCCCCTTATGATGAAGGCTCCCTTTGCTACGAATTCCCCGGACCTGGGAGTCTTCGAAACCTGTTCTGGATGGACCCAGTAGACATCCAGGGATGTGAACCCCCGGGTCCAGGCACTTGAAAATGACGCTGCAAAAACTGCGGCTTCCTGAATGGTTGTTTCGGGGACCTCCTGGCCCTCACTTTTTATAACCACCGATGGGGCTCCATGGATATCTGAGTGTAGGTATATGTCCCTTGGCTCCATGTGCCTCTTCACCACCATCTCATTGGTGCCGGCGTCCCTTCCACCAATCACAAGGAAGTCGTCTGATGAGATGAACCAGCGGAATTTTTCAAACCAGCGGAGTTTCCTCTTAACCCTTTTCTGAGGAACCATGATGTTTCTGAGTGCGTCGTCCCTTCTCTTCTCAACCCTCTCAATTTCTTTCTCTGTTTTCTCGATTGCCTGAAGCACACCCTTTATTTTTCTTTTGGCTTTCTTGGCCTTTTCATAGTAGACCTCTGCGTTTTCTGGAACCCCCAGCTTCGGGTCAATCCTTATCCTTTCACCGTCAATAAGAAGTGTCATGTTTCCCATCCCATTGATCTCCTGGATCATCTGGGCCTCTGCCATTCCCTTACTGCGGGCATCAGCTATTATCTTCCGTATTTCCTTCCAGGAGTATTTTTCACGGGCGTCCCTTATTGTTCTTAGCACATCCTCAACGGATGAGTAGTGTGCATAGAGGAGGTCACCCTTTCTTGTTGAGGTATCTATTGTGTCCTGGAATTTCTGGAGGGTCTCCCTCTGTATTCTGAGTCTTTTCCTGAATTTCTCAACCTCTTTCTCCCACTCGGCCTCATGGACCTTCCTGAGTTCCTCCCTGAATATTGAACTGAAGAACTCGTCTGCCGCCTCGTTGAAGGTTTCAAAGTACTCCCTCTCCCTATCACGGTACACCATGAGTTCAATGGGGAGCACGTCACCCTCACCGTTCTTTATGATGTGGGGTCTGAATTTGAGATCCCTCAGCGGCTTGAAGAGTTCATTTATTGCAGAGTCGATTTTTTCTATCTCATCTCTGCTCAGGGTGCTGGCTGCTCTTTTCTTGTCGAGACCGGACCTCAAAATGATCTCCTCTGCATAGAGGCCCCCAAACCCCTTTCTTGCAAGGGTCCTTATGAGGTCGGTGTCTGAGTTTTTCAGCATCTCTTCAAGTTCACCCATCTCATATCTGAGGGGGTGGATGCCCCTTGATGGGGGGTACTCATATCTTTCACGGGACGCTATTCGGCGGTCACTCCAGGTTTTTCGTTTAAGGGGCAGTATTATCTCATCCTCCTGGTTCAGGAGTATTATGTTCCCCTTTGAGAATAGTTCCACCACGAGGGTGTATTTCTGCTCCTTCTCGATTTCTATCTCCACTATCCTGTCAAAGCTGTGCTGCCGGACCTCCCTCACGATTCCACCCCTGAGGTGCTTTCGGAGGAGCATTGGGAATGATGGTGGGATCTTTGGATTTTCAGGGGGATACTCTGTTCTGTGTATCCTGACACCTGCCTGCATAACCACATCCACCCTCCCCTCGCCCGGCACATGGAATCTGATTATCACAGTGTCCCTGAGGGGTTGATAGGCCTTATCCACCCTGGCACCTGTTAGAATATCATTGAGTTCCCTGGTAACTGCAAAAACATCAACGTTTGACATTGTCTTCATATTCAACACCTCGCAAGAAACAGAAGTCCGACGGCTTTAAGTATTTAATGATGGTATAATAATATCTTTCCATGGTTCGATGGAAAAGTTTTAAGACCATCAAGATAATAAAAACTCTCTGGAGGTTTTAATATGGATACTGATGCTAAAATGACTGCCCTTCATGTTCCTGCAGGTATAGTGGCTGCAGTGGTGTCATTTTACCTTTCAAATGGTTCAATAGCAGTTCTTGGAAAAAATCAGGCGCTCGGCACCTTTGCGGGCCTTGTAATTCTGTTGATTGTTGGGAATATTGCAGAAAGGTTATTCGGTAAGGAAGAGGTTGGGGGATTCAAGGGGTGGCTCTGGAGTGGTATAGTGCCATTTCTCTTCATCTGGTTCGTTGTATGGGCAATCCTGATAACCTCAACCACAATAACCCCATAGATTCCTCTTTTTCAACCACATAACTCTACAGATTCCTCTTTTTTCAGGCCCAGTAGAATATCCAGGCAAAGACGAATATAAGTGCAAGTACGAATATGAGGGGGGCTATCACACGGCTCACAGCAACGATTGAACTTATGGTTGATACGAGTTCCGTTGAATTGGTGGGGCCGAGGGTATTCAGACCCCTTATTCTGACGACCAGGCACCCTGCCCTTACCTCCTCAAGGTCATCAACCGCCTCTGAGACCGCCTTTTTGATCTCCTCTATGATATCATCCCTTCTGTGTTGTCCGATGGGGTTGTGGCCTCCTGAAAGGGTGTTCACAAAGTGGGTGTCGGTTGTCATAACCTCGGCTTCATCTATGTCCAGCTTCAGAAGTTCCTCCAGTATCTGGTCCCTGAAGCCCATGACCATGTTATTGGCGTCAAGGAGCACGTAGGCGGTCCTCTGTTCTCCGGCCTCAACCACCATGACCATAACTCCACTCTGTCCAATACCATCCTCCTTTGAGAGTCCATCCATTTTCCTCTGGGCACACCCAACCCTCAGCCTATGGCGGTGTGGAGGGCACTCAATGGAGTCCACAGCATCAAGTAGGTCGAACATTTCAGGGTTACCTGCAAGTATCCGGCCTGTTTCGCCCTGGAATGAGTTGTGACAGTCCACAACAACCACATTTTTTGATCCGCAGCGGCCCCCTGCAAGGTTCATCATTGAAAGTCCCACACCAAATTCTATGTCATCAAATCCACTGGGGGCCATTGTTGCAAGGATCAGCATGCCATCGCCAAGGAACTGGACCCCGATGGTGGCGCTGTTTCTGGTGTATCTCCTGAATTTACTGGCGCCCTCATGGTACTCCATACCATCAAGTGCCTCCCTGACGGCACTCTCAACCTTTTCCAGTTCCCGCACGGATACCGGGTTGAAGTCATGGGTTGAAGGGCCATGGGCCACCATTGTGAATGTGTCAAATCTCTCAGAGAGTATGGTGGGCATGTTGGCACCGCCTATGGTCCCTATTGGACCCGGGTGTACAGAGGGGCTTATGAATAGGGCCTTTATATCGGAGCCCCTCTGGAATGCCACCACGCCCGCAAGGGTGTCCACGGGTTCACCGATCTCACTGAAGATGCTTTCAAGTTCAGGCGAATCCTCGGTTATATGTGAGAGAAAGAGGCTCAGGAACTCCAGTGAGCCGACTCCAAGGTTCTTTCTCATTGGTGACTCAACCACCATGACAAATGAGTAGATGGCAAGTATGAGCATTGCTGAGGCAACAAGTATCTTCAGTAAAAATCCTATCACACTGAAGTAGCCAATGTTTGTGGCGAGGCTCAGGAATGCCACAACGATGTTCATGCTCACTATTAGAACTGGTTGCACAGAGGATATCAGGGTTGAATTTGTGAAGCTTATGTTTGAGGTTCCCCAGATCACCAGCAGGCGGAAGGCGAATATAACAGCAGAGGCGAGTATTATGGAGTTGAGGATGAGGTCGCTCTGCAGTAGGGATGATGCCAGGCACCCCCCAAGGTAGATGAGGGAGAAGATCATCATGGAGAAGAATGCCAGGAACATGGACTGCTTCATCTTCATCCTTCTACCACCCAGCGAGTTGACCCATGGCTGGGTGATGGCACCGGCCATTATTGATGAAAATCCAAGGACAAGCACTCCATTGGTTCCCCCATAAAGTATGTCATGGAGTACGCTTATCCCAGGGACCATATCGATTATAAACCCCACAGCACCCACAACGAAGCTTATAAATATCATTGAGAGGAGTGATATTTCGGTTTTCGGGAGGGTCATGATGTACTTTGAGAGATCAGTCACATTCTTTGTGCTTGACATATTCTACCTCAACAAGTTCTGGGATCTACTGGAGAAAGATATTTAAAAATTTGATCCATATTAAATTTATTCAGCAGCATCACTCTTGGCATGCTCTGGAGTTTAACTTTAACTGATGAATGATCCACGTCGTTCTGCAGTGCATCCCACTGATCGCTTTATACAGGCACGGGAGATGTTTTTATGGAGATAAAACTTAAAACACCACTTTCAGATGAGGTAACCGAACTTAAAGCTGGTGACATCGTTTACATCACAGGAAAAATATTCACGGCCCGTGACAGGGCCCATAAAAGGATAATTGAGAGGGGAGCCCCCTTTGATATTGAGGGCTCTGTTATATTCCATGCAGGACCCATAATAAGGTTTGAAGAGGAACCTGATACCAGCGCTGAGTCGATAACTGAACCACCCGCACGGCTTGTGGTTGTGGGGCCCACCACAAGCGGGAGAATGAACCCCTTCCAGCCAGAGGTTATAGAGATGGGTGTGAGGGCGGTTATAGGTAAGGGGGGAATGGATGATAGAACCCGGAATGCCCTCAGAAAAAAAGGCGCTGTTTACCTTGCAGCCGTGGGGGGCTGTGCGGCACTCTATGGCTCGGCAGTTAAGGGTATAGCAGCAGTGCACTGGCTGGACCTCGGTGTGCCTGAGGCGGTATGGGAACTGGAGGTCGAGGACTTCGGGCCCCTCATAGTTGCCATGGACTCGGATGGTAGAAGCCTCTATGAAACCTCAGATGATGAATACGACCTTGAGGTCCAGAGGATACTCGATTGAGTGTGTGAGCGGGATGTTTGACTTCAGCCTCTCGGAGCACATTAAACTCGATGGACTTGTGGACACCCATATCCACACAGCCCCCGATGTGAGGGATAGATTCATGAATGACATTGAACTTGCTTCCGCCGCACTCAGGGAGGGTATGGAGGCTGTTGTGATAAAGAGCCACACTGAACCCACCTCAGGGAGGGCGGCGCTGGCCTCTGAGGTTACGGGTATGCGGGTCATTGGGGGCGTTACACTGAACACTCCGGTGGGGGGCCTCAACCCGGACGCGGTCCATGCCGCAGCCATGATGGGCGGAAGGTTCGTCTGGTTACCCACGGTCTCGGCCGGGAGGGCTGAGGGTGACCTTGATGGTGTTATTTCTGCTGTTGCTGAACATGACATGGTCCTGGGAACCGGGCACCTGAAGCCCCCTGAGATATTCCATGTGCTTGACCTTGCTGCAGATTATGGTGTCGGTAAAATTATCATTAACCATCCACTGACGGGTGTTGTGGGTGCCACCCTGGAGGAGCAGAGGGAGATGTCAAGGCGGGCTTACCTTGAGCACTGCCTTGTGGCCTGCATGCCCCGCCATGATGGACTTGACTTTGAACGCATAGTCGAATCTGTGAGGTATGTTGGTTCTGAAAGGTGCATAATGGCCACTGACTTCGGGCAGGGCCACAATCCATCCCCCATTGCAGGCATGAAGCAGTTCATATACCTCATGAGGGAGCATGGATTTTCCCACTTAGATATAACGATGATGTGCCGGGATAACCCCCTTGAACTGATATCCTGACGTTTTTTAAGAAAATCAGATTTATTAACCTTATCTTTCTGCTATCAAAAATTATATATGAGAAATTGGATTAAGGGTGAAATCAACCTTTATAACTGTGCGAGTGATATGATGTCCGATAAAAAGATTGAAAAGGAGCTTAAAAAGAGAATAAATCAATTTAAAAAGCTTTTGAAGAATGATGATGAACGTGAGAACTTCTATAACAATATATGTGGTTCCGAAATCCTTGTGAGAATTGAAATATTTCTCCCATCAGGCAACCCTGAAAGGTACTATGACGGGCTTTTCCTTTACCTAAATGATGAGGGCAGAATAGTGAACGCAGAGTATTACTACAATGAGGGCGGCGAGGGGGCCATCACACAGCTCGACGATAAATCCCTTGAGGTTGTAAGGGAACTCTTTGAGGATGAGCTATCCCTTGAGATCGAATGATCCTGGGATTTTTTGGGGGACTACACCAGACTTAAGAAACTTTAACTTTATTTATAATAACTTCAATAATTATTATGATTAAATTTTTTAGTGGAGGATTCAATACCATGCGAAGTTTTGAAAAACTGACTTCCCTTAAGGAATACATTCCCATCAAGAAAAAGGAGGGCGGTGAAAAGAACATTGGCCTTCTTGTGGATGGGCCGAACATGCTCAGAAAGGAATTCAGTCTGAACCTGGACCTTGTAAGGAAGATAATGTCTGAATACGGGAATATGCGTGTTGGAAAGGTTCTTCTGAACCAGTACGCCTCTGATAAACTGATAGAGGCCATTGTGAACCAGGGCTTTACACCAATTGTCGTGGCTGGGGATACCGATGTCTACATGGCTGTTGAGGCCATGGAACTGATATACAACCCTAATATTGATATAATAGCCCTCATGACACGCGACGCTGATTTTCTACCAATAATAAACAAGGCAAAGGAAAATGGTAAGGATACAATTGTGATAGGCGCCGAGCCAGGTTTCAGTGCTGCACTTCAGAATTCTGCGGACCATGCAATAATCCTGAAACCAGAGAATGGCAGGCCAAGGAAGGGGCATGTTGCAGGGGAAACTGATTGAATGGGTGATTTGATGTTTCATGATCACCTGAATGAGGTTAAGCGCAGGGAACACGCCCTCAAGATAATAGGGGAGCGTATTGCCAGCGAGGGCCGTGAGGGAATATATGATCTCACGGGTCTTTCAGGGGGCTTTCCCCTTGAGATGGAGGATATTGGTCTTCTTGAGACGTACGTGGGACCTGCGGTCTTTGAGGAGAGACTCCAGATAGCTGGCAGAAAGCACATGGGCGGTGAGATGGTGGCCGCCTTTAACAGGACAAGCAGCGCAATACTTGCATCCATACTGGAACTTGCAGAACAAGGTTCACTGGTTGTGCACTACCTCCCTGAGCTCCCATCCCACCCATCCATCCCGGCAAGCACCCAACTGGCAGCAGCCAGGTACCATGAGACAGATGACTTCACCGAGGATATACCCGAAAACACATCTCTCGTGGTTGTGACAGGTTCGACAATGGACCACAGGGTGGTTGATGAATCGGAACTCCAGAATGTAATTGAAAGAGCCCACTCTGCTGGGGTCCCGGTACTTGTGGATGATGCATCAGGCGCCAGGCTGAGGACGGTTCTATTTAACCAGAAGAGGGCATGTGACCTGGGAGCAGACCTTGCAGTTACAAGCACAGATAAACTGATGCACGGGCCAAGGGGGGGTCTTCTCGCAGGAAGATCTGACCTTGTGGAGCGGGTTAAATCAAGGGCCTACCGGTTCGGACTTGAGGCCCAGCCACCACTTATCGCTGCAATGGTGAGGGCACTGGAGAGCTTTGACCCATCTGAAATTCTCAACGCCCTTGAGAGGAAGGGGTACCTTCTTGAGGCTCTGAGGGACCTTAAGGTGGAGGAGACACCCACGGGTATCATGATAAAACCTGATTCACTGGAGGAACTCTATGATTCCACATACACCGGTGATGAAATCGGCGTGGCCCTTTCAATGATGCTCCTCTCTGACCATGGAATAATAACCATACCCGCTGTGGGGATGCCAGGGGCATCAAAGACACTGAGGTTTGACCTGGCATCAAGGGACGCAGAGAGGCTTGAGCCTGAACTTCTGAGGGGGGCGATTGAGGACGCAGTGGATAAACTTTCTGGCATCATCAGGGACAGGAAAATGATGGAGAAACTTATCTTCGGGTCATGAGGTTTTTGTAGGTCTTCATGCGCTGAATGGTTCTCAATGCCCGGAATAATTTTTTTATTCAAATGAAATTCCTACATTTAGCACAAAAAACTGAAAATGGGTACATCTGAACGATTCTGAGTTTATCAGGGAGGTGTCAGGCTGATAGTTATTGATGGATCAGAGGGCGAGGGTGGGGGAGCCGTTGTAAGGGTCTCCACAGCCCTTGCAGCCCTGGAATCATGCAGGATACGGATATACAATATCAGGGCCCGCAGACCAAGGAAGGGACTGTCACACCAGCACATCACTGCTGTGAGGGCAATTGCAGAGATAAGCAATGGCAGACTCAGTGGGGATGAACTCGGGTCAATGGAACTTGAGTTTTCACCGGGACGTGTTGAAGGCGGGAAATTTGAATTTGACATAAAAACCGCTGGAAGCACGGGACTTGTCCTCCAGGCCATAATGATCGCTTCCACAGCCTCAAGAGGTGAACTGGATGTAACCGTGAGGGGTGGCACCGATGTCCTCTGGGCCCCTACAGCAGACTACCTCAGGGAGGTGACGCTCCCCATCCTTGGTATGATGGGTTACACCGCAAAACTTGAGTTAATTGAGAGGGGATACTATCCAGAGGGTGGGGGTGTGGTCCATGCAAGCATGGAGCCATCCATCCTCAGACCCCTTGTACTTGAAAACGCGGAAATTCACTGTATAAGGGGTGTTTCCCACTCCAGGAACCTTCCGATACACGTTGCTGAGAGGCAGGCTGAATCAGCAAGGAGGATCCTTAAGAGAACCGGCCTTGATGTTGATATACGTGTTGAGGACGCCTCTGGTTCACTGGGGAGGGGCTCGGGTATCACACTCTGGGCTGAGGGCAACACAAGGCTCGGTGCCACTTCACTGGGGAAACCAGGTAAGAGGGCAGAACTGGTTGGTGCAGAGGCTGCAGAGGAACTCCTGGGTTTCATAGAATCTGGCAGACCCCTTGACAGGTACATGGGCGATCAGATCATCCCCTACATGGCCATCACAGGAAATTCAAGAGTGGCCACATGTGAACTCACACTTCACGCAGAGACCAATATGATGCTTGCAGAAAAAATAACCGGAAGAAAATTCAGGGTGGATGGTGAACGCGGGGGGCCAGCCATAATCGAGACCCTCTGATAGGTATTAGAAAAATGAGGTTAACGGTGCAGCTGAGGGCCACCGATATCACAGGTGTATGCACTCGCCGGATATTATTTTGCGGAGCGTTCCATCGTCCAGTTCCAGTATGAGGGCACCCTCACTGTTGATGCCGATGGCCTCACCATGGACGATTTCACCAAGCTGTTTCCTTATTTCAACACGTCTGCCGATTGTCTTTGACATCTTCCTCCATTCTCTTAGAATCTCATCCATTCTGCCCTCCTTGAAGGAATCATAGACCTCCTCAAAGTTTTTAAGGAACCTTGATATCAGTTCACTGGATTTTATGTCCCTCTGGAGTTCATTCTTAATGGAGGTTGCCCCTTCCCTGAGGTCCTCCGGGAAGTGGCTGATATCCACGTTGGTATCGATCCCCACACCGACAACCACGTATTCGAGGGTGTTGAATCTTGCATGGGCCTCTGTGAGTATCCCGCATACCTTTTTATCTCCAATCAGTATATCGTTGGGCCACTTTATTCCCACGTCCAGGCCACATTCATCCTTCAGTGTCCGGGCAACTGCAACACCGGTTACCAGTGTTAGGAGGGGGGCCGTTGATGGGTGAACCTCTGGTCTGAGTATGATGGACATCCATATCCCGCCCTGGGGTGATATCCAGGGTTTACCCCTCCTACCCCTTCCGCGGGACTGGGTCCTTGCAATTACAACTGTACCCTCCGGGGCGCCATCCTCTGCCATCCGCTTGGCCACATTGTTTGTGGAGTCCACCTCATCGAAGCATTTCACTTCATGCCCTATGTACCTGGTTTTTACCTCAACTTCGCATGGATCATAGTAATCCTCCATACCATCACCCCCTTCTTGAGTGCATGTATGCCCCTATGGCTGCAGATATTGCTGCAACCTTCTTTGGTGGTAGAAATGTTGAGTGGAGGCGTTCGACCATCTCCTGGTCCTCTTTGACAATCTTCTGCATCTCAGTGTCTATACCCCGCCTGTATTCATCCACGAAGTGTGTGTGAAGTTCTCCCCTCTGGAATGCCTCATTTTTCATTATTGCCTTGTGGAAGGGGATTGTGGTTCTGACGCCCAGTATGATGTACTCACTGAGGGCACGTCGCATCCTGTTTATTGCCTCCTGACGGTTCATTCCCCATACTATGAGTTTGGATATCATGGAGTCATAGAATGGTGGTATCTCATAGTTCATGTAAACCCCGCTGTCAACCCTGACCCCTATTCCACCGGGGGACCTGTAACCTGTGATTTTACCGGGGTTCGGGGCGAAATCTGATAGGGGGTCCTCTGCATTTATCCGGCACTCAATTGCATGGCCCCTTATTGTTATGTCCTCCTGTCTGCATGAGAGTTCCTCTCCTGAGGCGACCCTTATCTGTTCCTTAACAAGGTCCACACCGGTGATCACCTCGGTTATCGGGTGCTCGACCTGTATCCTGGTGTTCATCTCAAGGAAGTAGAAGTCCCCGTTTGAATACAGGAACTCCACGGTACCTGCATTCTCATAACCTATATATTCGGCGGCCTTAACTGCGGCTGAACCCATTCTTTTCCTCAGTTCAGGTGTCATGATGGGTGATGGTGCCTCCTCCACCAGTTTCTGGTGTCGCCTCTGTATTGAGCACTCCCTGTCTGCAAGGTGGATAACGTTTCCATGTTCATCGGCCATTACCTGGAATTCAATGTGACGGGGCTTTTCAAGGTACTTCTCTATATAAACCGTTGGATCCCCGAATGCTGAGGCTGCCACAGACTGGGTGGATTCCATGGCCCTTATGAGTTCGTCCTCCTCGTAGACGGTCCTCATACCTATGCCACCGCCACCTGCCGACGCCTTTATGATGATGGGGTAGCCGATTGAATCAGCTATCTCAGCGGCCTCGTCCGGGTCGCTCACACCCTTATCGGTTCCAGGGATTACAGGGACCCCTGCCTTCTTCATGAGCTTCTTTGATGTTATCTTATCTCCCATGGCCTCGATGACGGAACCTTTGGGACCTATCAGTTTGATTCCGTGTTTCTCACACTCCTCCCCAAGCTTAGGGTTCTCTGCCAGGAAACCGTAACCTGGATGGATGGCCTCGGCACCGCTTTCCTCGGCAACATCGATTATCCTGTCTATTTGCAGGTAGCTCTGGGATGGAGATGGTTTACCTATTTCGTATGCCTCATCGGCGTACCTTGTAAAGAGCGCATTCTTATCTGCTTCGGAATAAACAGCCACGCTTTTTATTCCTAGCTCCCTGCATGCGCGCATAACTCTTATTGCTATTTCACCACGGTTTGCAACGAGGATTTTGCTGAACATCTGACCGCACCCTGAAATTTATAACACATATATATTGTATTGGGGTAACTCTTTTTAAGTCTACCACCTTCAGTTATGGTACCATGAGGAGAAAGAGACAACTTGAGATGCTTCTTGAGAGAGTCCCTCCCCACCCCCGCCCTGACCCGGGTCTTGAACAGTACCTCACCCCGGCCCCTCTGGCCGCTGAGGTCCTCTGGGCAGCCAGGGACATGGGGGATATTGGGGGAAGAACCGTTGCGGACCTTGGATGCGGTACGGGTATCCTGGGCATTGGGGCGGCAGTTCTTGGTGCAGAGATGGTTTACTGTGTGGATGTGGATGCAGGGGCCCTTGAGCTTGCGGAAGGTGTGGCAGAGGATCTGGGGCTTGGGAACATCCGGTTCATTGAGGCTGATGTCCGTGATTATGATGACCTGGTTAAGGTCACAGGGAGAGTTGATACTGTAATCCAGAATCCCCCCTTCGGTTCACAGGAGAGGGCTGATAGGGGTGCCGACAGGGTTTTCATGGAGGCGGCATCAGCCATGGGGAGGGCTGTGTACTCATTCCATATGGCCGGATCTGAGGACTTTGTGAGGCGCTACTATGAGGGGTTGGGGGGGAGGGTGACCCACAGATTCAGGGCCGAATTCCCTATACGCCGCACCTACAGTTTCCACAGAATGGAGGTCTCCACGGTGGATGTTGTGGTGGTAAGGGTTGTTTTTGTGTGATCCCCTGGCTGGTGGTTTGCTGGCTGATGCTGTGGGTGTTTTTATGGTGATGTTTTCAGAGGATACCTTGATTTCCATGAATTGCTGAACGATGGAGTGACCCTGGGGATTCCGCCGGGTTTTATCCTGCCCACCCACGGACCTCCAGCGGAAACTTTAAATATGGTTACTGTACAATTTTTAGTACCTATTGCAATCTGCGGTGGATCCGCTCACATTGTATAACGGGATATACGATGTGGTCTGTGGTTTTACTTGCCCAGTCTGCATTGTGGAAATATTTATAAAAGATTAGGACAAAGATTAATAAATGAATAGAGTAGATTTGTCCATATTTATCCCGGATTCGCTGACGGCAGAGACAGGGGATCTCAAAATAAAGACCTACAAGGTGGGTCTTATTGGAAGGGCTGCAGCTATATTCGGGGTTAACCGCATAGTGATCTATCACGATGATGCAGACGGAGAGGCAGGATTTATCAGGGATATCCTGAACTATATGGATACCCCACAGTACCTTCGCAGGAAGGTTTTCCCGATAATGAAGGAGTTGAAACATGTGGGTATACTCCCACCTCTGAGAACTCCTCATCACCCAACTGGAAAACCCTCAGCTGGAGAATACAGACAGGGATTGACGGTCAAAAGGGTAAAGAAAGGAACTCTTGTGGATATTGGCGCAGATAAACTTGCACTGTGCAGGGAAAGACTCACCGTAAATAGGATAATGAGTTTCAGGGTTATCCGGCTGGGTAAGGAAATACTGATAGAGCCAGATGAACCAGAGGATAGATACTGGGGATATGAGGTTCTGAGCACCGGACAGGGCCTCTCAAAGAGCCTGAAAACAGTGGATGCCGATGTTGTGGTGGCAACATCCAGGTATGCTTCGCCCATTACTTCTATTCTGGATGAAGTAAAGTCAAAGGTGGAGGGCGCCCCCAGGGTGGCCATCCTGTTTGGCGGTCCTTACAAGGGATTACCAGAGATCGATGCAGATATATGGGTTAACACCATTCCAGGGCAGTGTACAGAAACTGTAAGGACTGAAGAGGCTGTTTTAGCTACTCTCTCAGTATTCAATATGCTAACTCAGATTGATGAAAAATGAATATGAATGATGTAAGGAGGTAAACTTAAATGGCTAGACATCATCAACCAAGAAAAGGATCAGTTGCATTCAGTCCAAGAAAAAGGGCGGCAAGGGAAACCCCCAGGGTCAAATCATGGCCCCAGGTGGATGAACCGGGACTGCTTGCCCTGGCAGGCTACAAGGCAGGGATGACCCACGTAATGATGGTTGATAACCGGAAAAATTCCCCTACAGAGGGGATGGAGGTTTCAACTCCAGTCACAATACTTGAGGTCCCACCCCTAACAGTGATGGCTGTGAGGGCCTATGAAAGGACAAGCAGGGGCCTTAAGACCCTTGGAGAGGTCCTGGCCACCGAGACAAAGGAGGACCTCAGAAGGAAGCTCACTCCGCCTGCAGAGGACTATGACCAGGAGGCTGCAATCGAAAGGATAAGGTCAAATATGGAATACGTTGCAGATGTCAGGGTTATTGTACACACAAACCCCAGACTTGCAAGCGTACCCAAAAAGAAACCTGAGGTCTTTGAGTGCGGTCTTGGAGGTAAGACCCCTGAGGAGAAATTCGAATACGCACTGGAAATCCTCGGTAAGGATGTGAGGGCATCAGAGATATTCTCCGAGGGAACCTTCGTTGATGCCATAGCCGTGACCAAGGGTAAGGGATTCCAGGGCCCTGTTAAGAGATGGGGTATAAGGATACAGTACGGTAAGGCTGCAAGGAGCAGTAAGGGAAGACACATAGGGTCACTGGGTCCATGGACACCATCAAGGACCATGTGGACAGTTCCACAGGCCGGGCAGATGGGTTACCACAGGAGGACCGAGTACAACAAGCAGATACTCAAGATCGGTGACGCCAGTGAGGCTGACCAGGTAAACCCCAGCGGCGGCTTTGTAAGGTATGGTCTTGTCAGAAACGATTATGTAATGGTTAAGGGGTCAGTTCCAGGCCCAACAAAGAGGCTTGTGGTGCTCAGGAAGGCCATAAGGGCTGCAGGTAAGCAGGAAGAGGCACCCCAGATAAACTACATCAGCACAGCATCAAAACAAGGAGTATAAGAGTGGTTCAAAATGAAGATCAAGGTTTATTCCCTAGAAGGTGAAGCCATAGATGAAATGGAACTTCCTGAAATTTTCAATGAGGAGTTCAGGCCCGACGTGATAAAAAGGGCCGTTCTATCAGCACAGACCGCGAGGGTACAGCCATGGGGTCCCGACCCGATGGCTGGTAAAAGGACCTCTGCCAAGTCCTATGGTGCCGGTCGCGGCGTTGCAATGGTCCCACGTATAAAAAATGGTTCAAGGGCGGCCTTTGTCCCCCAGGCAGTTGGCGGTAGAAGGGCCCACCCACCAAGGCCACAGAAGAACTACCATGAGAGGATAAACAGAAAGGAAAGGAGACTTGCAATAAGGTCCGCGGTTGCAGCAACAGCCAGGAGGGACCTTGTGGAGGCAAGGGGTCACCGGATAGAGAATGTGCCCCAGGTGCCCCTGGTGGTTGACGATGAACTCTCCAGAATCAAAAGGACAGCAGACACAAGGGAAGTCTTCAGGAAACTTGGAATCATGGACGACATCGTGAGGGCGAAGGAAGGTAAAAAGATAAGAGCTGGAAAGGGAAAGATGAGGGGAAGGAAGTACAGGACACCCAGAGGTCCACTCATAGTTGTGGGCGAGGATAAAGGCATCGCACTGGGTGCAAGAAACCACCCTGGTGTGGACGTTGTCACAGTCGAAAACCTCAACGCTGAACTCCTCGCACCAGGAACCCACCCTGGAAGACTGACCGTCTTTACAAGATCAGCAATAGAAAAACTTGAGGGACTCTTTCAGTAAAAATTAAGGTGACGGTGTAATTATGGATCCATATGCTGTTATCATGAAACCACATGTCACAGAAAAGAGCATGAACCTTATAGACCAGAACAACGAGCTGGCATTTGTGGTTATGAGAAAAAGCACAAAAAAGGATGTCAGAAGGGCGTTCGAGGAACTCTTTGCAGTTAAGGTTGAGAGGGTTAACACCCAGGTAACCCCAGGGGGCCAGAAGATTGCCTACATAAAACTGGCAAAGGAACACAGTGCAGAGGATATAGCTGTTAAACTGGGAGTATTCTAAAATAATGAGGAGGATATTCAGATGGGAAAAAGGTTAATATCACAGAGGAGAGGAAGGGGAACTCCCACCTACAGAAGTGCATCCCACCGCTTCAGGGGCAAAATAAAATACCGTGCATACGACTCCCTTGAAAGTGAAGGATGTCTAAGGGGAAAGGTCGTTGACATAATGCACGACCCTGGAAGGACAGCCCCTGTGGCCCTTGTGAAATTTGAAAACGGTGAGAAAAACCTCATCCTCGCACCAGAGGCTCTAATGCTTGATGAGGAGGTTGAGTGCGGGGCAAAGGCAAAGGTCAAACCTGGAAACTCACTCCCACTCAGTGAGATTCCAGAGGGGACACCCATATACAACATTGAAAACAGACCCGGAGACGGAGGGAAACTGGTGAGGTCCTCCGGTACCTATGCTTCTCTAATCACCCATGATGCTGACAAGGCGGTTATTGAACTCCCATCAGGTGAACTCAAGGCACTCAACCCACAGTGCCGTGCAACCGTCGGTGTCGTTGCTGGAGGAGGAAGAAGGGAGAAACCATTCCTCAAGGCAGGTAAGAAGTACCATGCCCTCAGGGCCAAGGGTAAGAAGTCAGTTACAGTCAGGGGTGTTGCAATGAACGCAGTTGACCACCCACACGGTGGTGGAAACAGACAGCACCCGGGCAGGCCAACAACTGTCTCAAGGCATGCTCCTCCAGGAAGGAAGGTTGGTTCAATAGCTGCCAGAAGAACAGGGAAAAGGAGATAAAAGAAGGAGGTGACCTATTGGCACGTAAAGAATTTAAGTATCGCGGCTACACCTTGGAAGAACTGCAGGAGATGCCACTTGACGATGTAATCAAGTTGTTCCCATCAAGGCAGAGAAGATCCCTCAAGAGGGGATTCCTACCAAGGCAGAAGAAGGTACTTGAGAAGATAAGGAAGATAAAAAAAGAGGGAAAGACTGAGGGAAGACCACCGGTCATCAGGACACACTGCAGGGACATGGTAGTGCTGCCTGAGATGGTGGGGATGACCTTTGGCATCCACAACGGAAACGAATTTGTGGAGGTCACAATACAGCCAGAAATGATCGGCTGCTACTTCGGTGAATTTGCACCTACAAGGAAGAAGGTTGAGCACGGAGATCCCGGTATGGGAGCTACAAGATCCTCAATGTTCGTGCCTCTTAAATAAGGAGACTGGAAAATGGCTAAGGTTAAATACGCTTATAAAGAGGAAGACAGGTCAAGAACAGCCAGGGCTTCAGCGACTCACCTCAAGATTTCACCAAAGCACGCTGTGGAGATATGCAGGGAGATCCGGGGAATGGAACTCGAGAAAGCCAAAAGATACCTTGAAGAGGTTATCAGGATGGAGAGGCCGGTGGCATTCAGAAGATACAACCGGAAGGTCGGCCACAGGAGGGGCCTCAGCGGATGGGCCAGTGGCCGGTACCCTGTTAAGGCAGCAGGCCAGATACTGAAGGTCCTTGAAAATGCCGAGGCCAATGCCGAGTACAAGGGACTCGACACCGAGAAACTCAGAATAGTCCACATATCCAGCCACCGTGGGCCAGTTATAAGGGGCTGGATTCCAAGGGCCTTTGGAAGGGCTACACCATTCAACACACCAACAACACACGTTCAGATAGTTCTGGGGGAGGCATAGATTTTGATAGAGAAAGATTTTGTCGTTGAAGGGCTCAGAAGGACAAGGATAGACGAATACCTTGAAAAGGAACTTGAAAGGGCAGGCTACGGTGGCATGGATGTTCAGGTCACCCCTATGGGTACAATGGTTGTCGTCTACGCTGAAAGGCCAGGTATGGTAATTGGACGTGGCGGTAAGACGGTGAGGGCCATTACCCAGAAACTCAAAAGCAAGTTCAACCTTGAAAACCCCCAGGTTGAGGTCAAGGAGGTTGATGTGCCTGAACTCAACCCCCGCATAATGGCCCACAAGATAGCCGCCATGCTCCAGAGGGGCATGCACTTCAGAAGGGTTGCATACACCACAATGAGGAGGATCATGGCTGCAGGTGCCCAGGGTGTTGAGGTTACCATCTCAGGTAAGATAAGGGGTGCCCGTTCAGCCACGGCCAAATTCACAGACGGCTACATAAAGAAGTGCGGCGAACCCTCAACCAAACACGTCAAGGAAGGATTCGCAACAGTGCAGCTCAAACCAGGTGTTCTGGGGGTATACGTCCGCATAATGCCTCCCGAGGTTGTACTTCCAGACAAGGTTGAAATAGAGGCTCCTAAAGTAACTGAAACTCCCTCAGAAGAACCTGCAGAACAGGTTGAATCCGTTGAGGAGATTGAGGATCTTGAAGAGATTGAGGATCTCGAGGAGATAGAGGAGATTGAGGATCTTGAAGAGGTCGAGGACCTCGAGGAAGACCTTGAATCAGCGGAAGAAACAGAGAAAGAGGACACAGATGGTGAAGAATCTGAAAAGTAATATATATGGACAGATTCATATCAGTGAATAATAGAAAGGGATTGAAATGGCGATACTTAGGAGCGAAGAGATAAGGGAAATGGATAGGGAGGAACTCCAGAAGAAGCTGGATGAACTCAAGGCAGAATACGCCAGATACATTTCCAAGAGCGCTGCTGCCGGGATCCATGAAAACCCCGGCAAGATGAGGGAAATCCGAAGAACAATAGCCCGTGTTCTCACCATCATGAATGAAAAATAGAAGGAGAAATAAATGAAAATCTGCGATGTTTGCGGTCTTCCGGAGGAACTTTGCGTCTGTGAGGAAATAGCACGCGAAGTTCAGACATTAAAGGTATACACAGTGAGGCGAAGATTCGGTAAAGTGATGACCATCATAGAGGGCATCGATGAACACGATATTGACATAAAGGAGCTCACAAAGATACTGAAGGCAAGATGTGCCTGTGGAGGTACTGCCAAGAAAGGCCAGATAGAACTTCAGGGGGACCATAAGAAGAGGGTCAAGGAAGTTCTAGCGGAGATGGGCTTTTCATCAGACACGATAGAGATAAGGTAGGGGTTTACATTGATAACCCCCCGTAACATTTTCAGACATGAGCTTATTGGCCTTTCTGTGAGAATAGCCAGGAGTGTTCACAGGGACATTCAGGGAATATCGGGAAGAGTCGTGGATGAAACCAGGAACACCCTTAAAATTGAGCTGGAGGATGGCAGGGAGATAACGGTTCCAAAGGGAATAGCCGTCTTCCATTTCAGAACACCAGAGGGTGAAGTGGTTGAGATTGATGGTGGAGCTCTGGTAGCTCGTCCTGAGGAGAGAATAAAGAAGAAATTTAGAAAACCATAGTGGTGATAGAATGGTCGGCATTGATGTTCCAGAACCTAAATCTAAATGTAGTGATCCTAACTGTCCTTTCCACGGGGACCTCCCATTGAGGGGTCAGATACTGGAAGGAACTGTCGTCAGTGACAAGGCAGAAAGGACAGTAACCGTTGAAAGGAGTTTCTACAAATTTATACGCAAATATGAGAGATACGAAAAGAGAAAATCCAAGATAAAGGCTCACAAACCTGACTGCATAGATGTCAGGGTAGGGGACACAGTGAAAATTGCTGAATGCAGACCCCTCAGCAAGACTAAGAACTTTGTAGTGGTCGAGGTGAAGGGGGAAGAGTAAGATGAAGGCAATAGCATCCAAGGTTACAAGGGCTTTACCTGTAGGGGCCAGACTCCAGTGTGTTGACAACACAGGCGCAAGGGAAGTTGAGATAATCTCTGTCAGAGGATACAAGGGTGTTCGCAGGAGGCTCGCAGCAGCCGGTGTTGGCGACATGGTCGTGGTCTCTGTGAAGAAGGGAACAGTGGACATGAGGAGGGAAGTCCTCAACGCTGTTGTTGTGAGACAGAAAAAGGAATACAGAAGACCTGACGGATTGAGGGTGAAATTCGAGGATAACGCTGCAGTTATAGTGAGCCCAGAGGGAGTCCTCAAGGGTTCAGAGATAAGGGGTCCTGTTGCAAAGGAAGCAGCAGACAGGTGGCCCAGCGTGGGAAGTGCAGCCAGCATAATAGTATAGGGTGATAGAATGTCAAAACAACCCAGAAAGCAGAGGAAATACATTTATGAAGCACCATTACACGCTCGTCGCAAAATGATGAGCGCAGCCCTAAGCAGGGAACTCAGGGAGGAATACGGTAGAAGGTCCCTGCCAGTGAGGAAGGGAGATAAGGTTGAGGTTCTCCGCGGTGACTTCAAGGGACACGAGGGTAAGGTCGAGAAGGTGGACCTCAAGAGGTACAGGGTCTACGTTGAGGGCGCCACAATACAGAAGGTGGACGGAACCTCAGTTTACTTCCCGATACACCCCTCAAACATCAGGATAATTGACCTCAACCTTGACGATGAGAAGAGAATGAAAATATTAGAACGGAAGGGATAAACATGGCGATAATGGCATCAAGAAAGCACCTTAAACGTTTCAGATCACCAAGTCACTGGCCCATTCATCCCAAGGAATACAAGTGGACCGTAAAGCCATCCCCGGGTCCCCATGCAATTGAGGCATCATTACCTCTGATGATTATTGTGAGGGACATCCTTGGGGTTGCAGACAATGCAAGGGAAGCCAGGAAGATCATAAACAGTGGTGAGGTCCTGGTGGACGGAAGGCCAAGGAAGAACTACAAATTCCCTGTTGGGTTCATGGACGTTGTGAGCATACCCCGCACAGGTGAGGTCTACAGGGTTCTCCCTGATGAAAGGGGAAGGCTGGTCTTACATCCCATTGGTGAGGAGAACGCGGGCTTCAAGCTCTGCAAGATAGTTAACAAGACAACCATCAGGGGCGGGAAAACCCAGCTCAACCTCCATGACGGCCGCAACTACCTCTCAGAGGACGAGTTCCGCGTGGGGGATGTTGTGAAGCTGGCGGTGCCTGAACAGGAAATCCTTGAGAGGATACCCTTTGAGAAGGGCAGCCTTGGCCTTGTAACAGGGGGCCGCCACACAGGTGAAATTGGAAGAATCAAGAAGATAAACATAACCAGGTCATCAATGCCAAACACAGCGGTCATTGAGACCGAAGCAGGGAAGACATTCCTCACACTCAAGGATTACGTGTTTGTCATTGGAAAGGACGAGTCAGTGATCTCACTTCCAGGAGGTAAATAGATGAACCCCATGGAGGAAGTAAGGATATTCAAGGTCACCCTTAACATAGGTGTCGGTGAAGGGGGTGAAAGGCTTGCAAGGGCTGAAAGGCTTCTTGAGGAGATGACAGGCCAGAAGCCTGTGAGGACCCACTCAAAGGTCACAAACCCCGAGTTTGGTATAAGGAAAAAGCAGCCCATCGCATGCAAGGTCACCCTCCGCGGTGAAAGGGCCGAAAGGGTACTCGGAATGTTCCTTGAGGGAATAGGGAACAGATTGAAGGCCAGCCAGTTTGATGAATACGGTAATGTTTCAATGGGTATCGAGGAACACATCGACATACCTGGAATGAAGTACGACCCTGAGATAGGGATATTCGGTATGAACCTTTCTGTAACCTTTGAGAAGCCAGGTCACAGGATAAGCAGACGAAGGATACAGCGCAAAAAGGTTCCTGAAAAGCACAGGGTCAGCCGTGAAGAGGCAATTGACTTCATGAAGGAAAAATTCCAGGTTAAAATAGTCTGAAGGTGATTGTTTTGCCAAGGAAATATGGAAAGGCATCAAGGAAATGTTCAAGATGCGGGGATCACTCTGCCCTGGTCAGAAGATATGGATTAATGCTCTGCAGGCAGTGCTTCAGGGAACTCGCACCTAAAATCGGGTTTAAAAAGTACAACTGAAAGAGGTGTTTACTGTGACTCTTATGGATCCTCTCGCAAACGCCCTGACCAACATAAGGAACAATGAGATAAGGGGTAATGTCAAGTGCAGGATAACCCCTGCATCAAAGCTCATAGGGCGCGTGCTGAGAACAATGCAGAAGGAAGGCTACATCGGGGAATTCGAATACGTTGACGACGGCAGGGCCGGAAAATTCATCGTTGAACTTGAAGGAAACATAAACCAGTGTGGGGTTATAAAACCCAGGCACGCTGTTAAGAAGGACGAATTCGAAAAATTTGAGAAAAGATATCTGCCAGCTAAGAACTTCGGGATAATAATCGTATCAACCCCTGAGGGAATAATGACCCATAAAGAGGCCAAGGACAGGGGTATCGGCGGTAGACTGCTGGCTTACGTCTACTAGGTGATAACATGGTTCTAGCAGCTATGATCCGGGAAGAAATACCCATCCCTGAGGATGTTAACGTCACCATCGATGGTGAAGTTAAGGTTAAGGGTCCAAAGGGTGAACTCTCCCGAAAATTTAACCACTCAGAGATATCAATGGCCGTTGAAGACGATAAGGTGGTCCTTGAGGTTAAATTCCCAAAGAAAAAGGACAAGGCAATGATAGGGACAGTTAAAGCCCATATAAACAACATGATAAGGGGTGTCACCGAGGGATTCACCTACCGCATGAAAATAGTATACGCCCACTTTCCAATGAGTGTGAAGGTGGCAGGGGATAAGGTTTTAATAGAGAACTTCCTCGGGGAACGCCACCCAAGGACCGCAAGGATCGTTGGAGATACAGAGGTCCAGGTTAAGGGCGACGAGGTTGAAGTAACAGGTATCAACAAGGAACACGTGGGACAGACAATGGCGAACCTTGAACAGGCCACCAGGATTAAGGGAAGGGACCCAAGGGTTTTCCAGGACGGCATATACCTTGTGAGCAAGGAGTAGGGATGGTGATTCGATGAGGAAAAAATTTAAACGACAGGAATACGCCCGATACAAAAAACTGGGGGAAAAATGGAGGAGGCCCAGGGGTAAAACAAGCAAAATGAGAAGATATGAAAAGGGCAAACCTGCAATGCCTGCAATTGGCTACAGGAGGCCAAGGGACCAGAGGGGTCTCCACCCATCAGGATATGAGGACATCCTTGTTTCCAGCATGAGGGAACTTGAGGAACTGGACCCTGAAAGACAGGCTGCAAGGATAGCATCAACTGTGGGTGCCAGGAAGAAGACACTCATGCTTGAAAAGGCAAGGGAACTTGGCATAAAAGTTCTGAATCCATAATATGGGGCTGGAAGGGGCCTTATTTTCCAGTCCAGGGAAAACACTTTAAGGGGATGCCCGATTTTTCGGGTCTATCAGCAAATTGCTGAACACAAGGAGGTTTCTTGAATGAATCTTACTACTCAGAAAAGATTAGCTGCAGACATACTGAAAGTAGGGGTTAACAGGATATGGATTGACCCTGAGAGGATCGACGAGGTCTCAAGGGCAATAACCAGGGACGGTGTAAAGCAGCTAATAAAGGACGGCGCAATAAAGGCTAAACCAAAAAAGGGCATAAGCAGTTACAGGTCAAAAAAGATAGCCCAGCAGAAAAAGAAGGGAAGAAGAAGAGGACCTGGAAGCATAAAAGGTGCTAAGGGCGCCAGAAAGCCAAGGAAAGAGGAATGGATGACAACGATAAGGGCTCTGAGGAAGGACCTCAGGGAGATGAGGGACAACCGTGAAATAAACAAGAGCACCTATCGTAAACTCTACAAGATGGCAAAGGGCGGAGCCTTCAAGAGCAAATCTTACATGAAAACCTATGCCCGGGACCACGACATGCTCAGATAGGAGGGATCTGATTGGCACATGGACCAAGATACAAGATGGCATTTAGAAGACGAAGGGAAGGTAAAACTGATTACCGGGCCCGCTATAAGATGGTGGAAACAGGCAAATCAAGGCTTGTTGTCAGAATAACCACATATCATGTTATTGCACAGATAATCAATGTGGGAATGGATGGTGACGAAACACTGGTCTCAGCCCACTCAAAACAGCTCCAGAAAATGGGATGGCTTGGAGGTACAAGCAATACGGCGGCAGCATACCTGACAGGGTACCTCTGCGGTAAAAGGGCTCTGAAGGCAGGTATAGATGAAGCGGTCCTTGATATAGGACTCAGACCTGCCATAAGGGGTTCAAAGGTATTCGCAGCACTTAAAGGGGCTGTTGACGCAGGGCTCAAAGTACCACACGGGGAATCAGTACTTCCCGACGAATCAAGGATAAGGGGCGAACACATAAAGGAGTATGCAGAATCCCTTGACGAGGAAGAACGCAAAAAGAGGTTTTCAAGGTACCTTGAGAGGGGTCTTTCCCCTGAGGACCTGCCTGAACACTTTGAAGAAATAAAAAACAGGATAGATGAAGAGGTATGATTATGAACTTCAACATGGAGGAATGGGAGCCAAGGACCAACCTTGGACGCCTTGTGAAGGAGGGTGTCATAACAAGTATCGATGAGATCTTTGAAGAGGGACACCCGATAATGGAACTTGAGATAATCGATGCACTGCTTCCTGACCTCGAGGAGGAGGTCATTGACGTTAACCTTGTCCAGAGGATGCACAAATCAGGAAGGAAGGTCAACTTCAGGGTCATAGTTGCAGTGGGCAACAAGGACGGATATGTTGGACTCGGACAGGGCAAGGCCAGAGAGGTTGGACCTGCAATCAGGAAGGCAGTTGACGATGCAAAATTCAACCTTATAAAGGTCAGAAGAGGCTGCGGTGACTGGGGATGTGTCTGTGGAAGGGAACACACGGTACCATTCAAGGTCTCAGGTAAGAGTGGAAGTGTCCGCGTAACCCTCATACCAGCACCTGGTGGTGTTGGACTTGCAATAGGTGACGTTGGCAAGACCATAATGAGGCTTGCAGGTATAGATGATGTCTGGTCACATACACGTGGACAGACACAGACCACAGTCAACTTTGCCAGGGCAACCTTCGATGCCCTCAAACAGCTGAGCAAGGTAAAGGCAAGCGAAAAGGACCTTAAAAACCTGGGTGTTTGCAGTACCTGAAGGTGATTCCATATGTTCGCAGTAGTAAGGGTAAGGGGATCAGCGGGTGTCCGAAGGGACATAGCTGACACCATGGAGATGTTAAGACTCAACAGAATAAACCACGCAGTACTGGTTGAGGACACACCCAGCTACCTTGGCATGCTCCAGAAGGCCAAGGACTACATAACATGGGGTGAAATTGACCAGGAAACCCTGACAGCCATGATAACCAAGAGGGCAAGAATCATCGGAGGGGAAAGGTTAACCGATGAATACATAAAGGAAAACACAGAGTATGATTCAGTGGAAGAATTTGCAGGGGCTGTATTCAGGGGTGAGGTTAAACTTGAGGATGCAGGAATAAAACCTGTGTTCAGGTTACACCCTCCAAGAAAGGGATATGAGGCCATAAAAAAGGCCTTCAATGAGGGTGGAAGCCTCGGATACCGTGGTGAGAAGATAAATGACCTCTTGAAGAGGATGATCTAGCGGAGGGAATTACTCATGATCAGAAAAAGACGAAAGATCACAAGGATGAGGGGCTCACGCACCGTCGGTGGAGGATGCTCCAAGAAGAGAAGGGGAGCAGGTCACCGTGGCGGTAGAGGACAGGCCGGTGGACACAAACACCACTGGACATGGATCGTCAAGTACGACCCAAAACACTTCGGAAAGTACGGTTTCAAAAGGCCCCAGAAACTCATAAAGAGACTGGAAACAGTTAACCTTGCATACATCGACGAAAGGATTCCTGAACTCCTTGAGAAGGGAATCGCATCCGAAGAGGACGGAATGGTGGTGCTGGATGTAAGGGACCTTGGTTTCGAAAAGGTCCTTGGAAGCGGAAGGATCACACGACCCGTCCACATTAAGGCCCTCGAGTTCTCTGAGAGTGCAGTTGAGAAGATCACAGAGGCCGGAGGAAAGGCTGAACTGATAGAGTAAACCAGCATTGACAAGGAGTGGAGCAGTTGAAGGAAAAATTTGAGCCCATATTCTCAGTCCTGCCACAGGTTAAATCACCTGGCTACAGAGTACCATTCAGGGAGAAACTCAAATGGACAGGCATAATCCTTGTCCTCTATTTCTTCCTGGCCCAGATACCACTCTACGGTTTAAGCCCTAGGGCTGTGGACCAGTTCGCCCAGCTGAGGGCTGTTCTTGCAGGAAACTTCGGTTCAATACTCACACTGGGTATAGGACCCATTGTGTCAGCATCAATCATACTCCAGCTTCTGGTTGGAGGTAAGATACTGAAACTGGACCTCTCGAAGCATGAGGATAAGGCCTTTTTCCAGGGACTGCAGAAACTCCTTGCCATCGTATTCACCTTCTTTGAGGCACTGATATTTGTACTGACAGGGTCACTGGCACCATCAGCCCCCCAGTTTGTCTGGATACTCATACTGCAGCTCACAATTGGAGGAATACTCATAATATTCCTCGATGAGGTTGTATCCAAATGGGGCTTTGGTAGCGGTGTTGGACTTTTCATTGCAGCAGGCGTATCCCAGGAGATAATTGTGGGTGCCTTCAACCCCCTCTCTGCACCCACGCAGCCAGGGGTACCCGCCGGTAGAATAACAGGTTTCCTCTACCTCCTCTTCACAGGGCAGAGTCCTGATTTCCAGTACTACGTCCTGCCTGTACTGGCCCTCATTGGAGTTTTCCTCGTCGTTGTCTATGCCGAGAGTATGAGGGTGGAGATACCCATATCCATGGGAGGGGGTAAGAGGCTCTCAAGGGGCGCTGTCGGAAAGTATCCCCTGCGTTTCATATACGCCAGTAACATGCCGGTTATACTGACAAGCGCACTCCTCCTGAATGTTCAGTTAATGGCGAACGTATTCCAGAAACTTGGCTACCCCATACTTGGTACTGTAAGCAATGGGCAGGCGGTTGATGGGCTCGCATATCTTCTCACGGCTCCACGCTCAATCGACGCCATCATACTGGACCCATTCAAGGTACTGTTCTATGCGGTTGTATTCATAGGGCTCTGTATCCTCTTTGCCTGGCTCTGGGTTGAGATAAGTAACATAGGTCCAAAGCATGTTGCAAAACAGCTTTACCAGATGGGTATGCAGATTCCTGGTTTCAGGAGCAGCAGGGGGCAGTTCGAGAAGATACTGAAACGCTACATACCCACGATAACGATCCTGGGAGGGGCATTTGTCGGGCTCCTCGCATTCGTGGCTGACCTGACGGGTTCTCTTGGAGGAGGTACCGGTGTCCTTCTAACGGTGGGTATAGTTTACAGGCTCTATGAGGAGATTGCCCAGGAGCAGCTGATGGATATGCACCCCATACTCAGAAGCTTCCTGGGTGATTAGGATAATCTTTTAATCCATGGGAGTGGTACAATGAAGGTTGTTGTAGTTGCAGGTATACCCGGTTCAGGAAGCACGACGGTCCTTGAGAACACCCTCAGGGATCTTGACTACCTCAATGTGAATTACGGGGATGTGATGCTTGAAATAGCCCGTGAAAGGGGCCTTGTTGAAAACAGGGACCAGATGAGAACCCTTGAACCGGGTGTTCAGAAGGAGATACAGAGGGCGGCTGCGAAAAGTATAAGAGAAAGGTCACGGGAAAATAATATAATCGTCGACACACACTGCACCATAAAGACGCCTGCTGGTTTTCTGCCAGGTCTTCCAGTATGGGTTCTTGAGGAACTGGAACCTGACATGTTTGTGCTTGTGGAGGCTGATCCAGAGGAGATCTTCACAAGAAGAATTAGTGATACTTCCAGGAACAGGGATATGGAATCCCTTCAGGAGATCGACCTCCATCAGCAGATGAACAGGGCAGCTGCAATGGCCTATGCCACACTCACAGGCGCAACGGTTAAGATTGTTAAAAACCACAACAACCAGCTTGAGTCTGCAGTCAGTGAGATGAAGAACATTCTGGAGTAAGATAAAGAGGAAACAAAAATGGTGCTTGAAGTCGTATACGGGGCGCTGAACGCTGTATTCGGCCCATTCATTGCAATGGACCCGAATCCACAGAACCCCATCCTCACGGTCTTCCTGATATCAGCAATAGTGGCCTTTATCATAACACTGGCAAACAAGTTGCTTGTGGACCAGGAAAGGCTCGAAGAACTTAAAGCTGAAATGCAGGAATTCCAGCAGGAGATGATGGAGGCAAGAAAGAAGAATGACATGCAGGCGCTGGAGGAGATCCAGAAAAAACAGATGGAGTTCATGGACAAACAGCGCGAAATGATGACCATGTCATTCAAGCCAATGATAGTCACTTTCGTGCCAATAATCCTTGTCTTCTACTGGATGGGACAGGAACCACACATAGTCAAGACACTGGTGATACTGCCCCAGGTTGCATACTATGTACTCCTTGTCCCGCTGTGGCACATGTTCTATGGCATGCCCCCAAACGCCCCATCCTATGCCATAGGATGGCTTGGCTGGTACATCTTATGCTCCTTTGCCATGTCCCAGATATTCAGAAAGTTCATGGGACTTAAAGGTGGAATGTAACGTTATGGAGAGATTGAAATGCCAGAGTTAAGATACAGATCCAGATCATATAAGAGAATCTTCAAGAGAACTCCTGGAGGAAGGACGGTTATACATTACCGCAGAAAGAAACCATCAAAGCATGTATGTGCTGGCTGCGGAAAGCCACTCCATGGTGTTCCAAGAGGAAGACCCTATGAGATAAGAAAACTCTCAAAGTCCAAGAAGAGACCCAACAGACCATACGGTGGTTACTACTGTTCAAGCTGCGCACGCAAAGTCTTTAAGAAAGAGGCAAGGTCATAATGATCATAACCATCGGTGGTCTGGCCGGTACTGGCACAACAACTGTTGCCAGGATTCTGTCTGAGAGGACAGGGATACCCTGTGTATCTGCAGGTGATGTGTTCAGGCAGATGGCTGCTGAGAGGAAACTTGACATACTGGAGTTCAGCAAACTTGCAGAGGAGAATCCAGAGATAGACATGGAGATCGACAGGAGACAGGCCAGGCTTGCAGATGAACATGAGGACCTCATACTTGAGGGAAGGCTCTCTGCACACTTTGCAAGGGCGGATCTGAAGGTCCTGCTGATGGCACCCTTTGATGTGAGGGCTCAGCGAATAAGTGTCCGGGAATCCAAGGACCTGGAGACGGTCAGGGATGAGATCCGGATACGTGAGGCCAGTGAAGCCCAGAGGTACAGGGAGATTCACGGTATAGATGTGGATGACCTTGAGGTATATGACATTGTGATAAACACCAGCCATTTTGACGCTGAAGGCGTGGCTGAAATCATACTAAAAGTTACCGAGGTGATTTAATGGCAGCAATAGAAGTTGGAAGAGTATGTGTGAAAACCGCAGGTAGAGAAGCCGGTGAAAAATGCGTGATACTTGATATCATCGACAAAAACTTCGTTGAGGTTGTTGGTGTCAATGTTAAGAACAGGAGGTGCAACATAGGACACCTTGAACCAACAGAGAAGAAGATAGAGATCAAATCCGATGATATCGAGGAAATAAAGAAGGAACTTGAAGCCCTTGAATAAACCCACCTCTTATTTTTGCAGGTATCCCTCATGGCAGAATTCATGGAGTTAAAGGAGTCACGCACGGACCCTTCATATGGGTGTCCTCCTCACGAGAGGGACATTGAGACCCACATATCCCACGGCGTTGTTAACCTTGATAAACCCTCAGGTCCCACCTCCCACCAGGTGGATGCTTGGGTTCGGGACATGCTACACGCAGAGAAGGTGGGGCATGGGGGCACACTGGACCCGAAGGTCACAGGTGTTCTGCCCCTGGGTATAAACAGGGCAACAAGGGTCATGCAGCTTCTCCTTGAGGCCCCCAAGGAATACGTATGCCTCATGAGGGTTCACAGGGAGGTGGATGAGGACAGGATAAGGGAGGTGCTAGGGGAATTCCAGGGAAAGATCTTCCAGATACCTCCCCTCAAGTCAGCTGTTAAAAGGGAGCTCCGTGTAAGGACAATCTACGATGTGAGTATACTGGAAATTGATGGTAAGGATGTTCTCTTCAGGATAGCCTGTGAGGCAGGGACCTACGTGAGGAAGTACTGCCATGATGTGGGCGAGGCCCTTGGTACAGGGGCCCACATGGCTGAACTCAGACGAACACGTGTGGGACCCTTCACAGAGGAGGGCCTGGTAACACTCCACGACCTCAAGGACGCCTACCAGTTCTGGGTTGAGGATGGGGATGAGGGATTCCTGCGTGAATGCATCCTCCCCATGGAGTTTGCAGTATCCCATCTCCCCCGTGCCGTCATCCTTGACTCTGCAGTTGATGCAGTATGCCATGGCGCTGACCTTGCACGTGGAGGTATAGCTGGCCTGGATGATAACATAAGGAAGGGCGACACGGTTGCGGTGATGACCCTCAAGGGGGAACTTGTGGCCGTTGGTGAGGCGCTGATGCCGTCCCTTGATATTGTGGCCGCAGACAGCGGCCTTGTGATTGAGACAGAGAAGGTCTTCATGAGGCCCGGGACCTACCCCCGGATGTGGCGCCGGTCCCCATAGCAATACTTAAATAGGCTTCAGTCCATACACTTAAAATGATACATCATATGCCGGGATAGCCTAGCCAGGTAAGGCGCAAGACTGGAAATCTTGTGGAGCTTTGCTCCTCCTGGGTTCAAATCCCAGTCCCGGCGTCGGTTAAAGCAACAATGTTGCACCTACGACTGTTATCTGGAATTCGCAACCCCCGTCCCGCGAATTCACTCTTACTGGAGGTTAATGAATGGAAGAAGAATTCAAACATATGGTTCGTATTGCCAGAAAGGACATTGATGGTAATAAGACCATGGAAAATGCCCTTACAAGTATAAAGGGCGTTGGAAAGGCTCTTTCAAGGGCAATAATCATGTCAGCAGGATACGATCTTAACCAGAGGATAGGTTACCTTTCAGATGATGAAATAGAAAGGCTTGAAGAGGCCATAAAGAACCCTGCAAAGTACAACATCCCATCATGGATGATCAACAGGCGTAACGATTACGAGACAGGCGAGGACAAGCACCTCATAGAGTCAGACCTTGACATGTGCCTCAGAGAGGACCTCAACCGCATGAGGAAAACAAGAAGTTACAAGGGAAGAAGACACGAACTTGGACTACCTGTCAGGGGACAGAGGACAAAGTCCACATTCAGGAAGGGCTCCTCAGTTGGTGTGAGAAGGAGGAAAAGGTAGATAAGGAGAGGTTAAAATGGGACACCCACGTAAGGCAAGAAAAAAATATGATACTCCACCTCACCCATGGAACGCTGAAAGAATAAAGGAAGAAAACAGGCTTGTGGCAAAGTACGGCCTCAAGAACAAGAAGGAAGTCTGGAAAGCAGAAACAATGGTGAGGAGATACAGGAGGGATGCAAGGTACCTCCTTGGTATATCCGGTGAACACACAAAGAAGGAGAGGGAACAGCTCCTGGGACACCTTGTGAGGACAGGAATACTCAATGAGGGCGCAAACCTTGAGGACGTCCTTGACCTCACAGTGGAAGACGTGCTCAGGAGGAGACTCCAGACACTGGTTCACAAGAGGGGACTCGCAAGGACGGTGAACGAGGCCAGACAGATGGTGGTTCACGGCCACATAGCCCTCGACGGCAGGAAAATCGACGCCCCGGGATACATAGTCAAAAGGGGAGAAGAGGACAAAATAGGATTCTACCCATCATCCCCAATGAAAAAACAGATCGAAGCAGCCCAGGACGCTGAATAAATTCAGGGAGAGATAAAATGGCTGAAAAGGAAAAATGGGGAATTGCAAATATTTACTCATCATTCAACAACACAATAATCACCATTACAGACATAACCGGTGCGGAGACCATCACCCAGTGGTCCGGTGGTAAGGTTGTGAGGGCTGACCGTCAGGAGTCATCACCATTCGCTGCAATGGAGGCTGCAACAAGGGCGGCTGATGATGCAAAGGAGAAGGGTATCGTCGGCCTGCACATCAAGGTGAGGGCTCCAGGTGGAAACGGCCCAAGAACACCGGGACCTGGTGCACAGGCAGCCATAAGGGCCCTTGCAAGGGCAGGAATGAAGATAGGCAAAATTGAGGATGTAACTCCCATACCTCATGATGGCACAGGAAGACCTGGAGGTAAGAGGGGAAGAAGGGTCTAAAATGGATATTGCTCTTAAGGAAAAAACTGATACCGAAATGGTCTTTGTGGTCACTGGCGTAACCGTTCCCTTCATAAACGCCATAAGGAGGATCTGCATGATGGAGGTCCCCAAACTGGCAATTGAGTACGTTAACATGTACAGGAACGACGCCAGGATGTTTGATGAGGTGCTTGCCCACAGGCTTGGACTGGTACCCCTCAAAGCTGACCCTGAATTCATTGAGGGCCTGAAAATGCCTGAGGAGTGTGGCTGTGATGAATACTGCTCTGAATGCAGTGTATCTTTCACACTCAAAAAGAAGGGTCCCGGCGTAATCTACTCCAGGGATCTTCTATCAGAGACACCTGCAGTCAAACCTGTATATTCTGATATACCCCTTGTGAAGCTGGGGGATGAGGATGAGCTTGAACTGGAGGCTGTTGCACAGCTCGGTGTGGGAAGGGATCATGCCAAGTGGGAGCCTACAACAGCATGTGCATACAAGTACTATCCAATGATAACATTCACAGAGGAATGCGATGAGTGCCTTGAATGTGTGGATGCATGTCCAAGGGGAGTTCTTGGAGGGGAATCAGGGAAACCCCAGGTACTTGATGTTGAAAACTGTTCAATGTGCAAGAGCTGTGTGAGGGCATGTGATAAAGGGGCCATAATTGTGGGATATGAGGAAGGCAAGTTCATATTCAGGATAGAGACCGACGGATCAGTTGACCCTAAGGATGTCCTTCTTAGGGCATGTGACATCCTCAGAGACAAGGCAGAAAGGGTAATAACATTTTGTGAAGGAGGCTAAGCCATGGCTAGGAAGATTACCAAGACAAATCCCAATCTCATAAAACTCATACGCAACCTCAGAAAGAAATCATCCCAGGAGGGCGCGGCGATCTGGAAGGACGTTGCAAGGAGGCTCGAAAGACCCACAAGGAACAGGGCCGCGGTTAACATTTCCAAGATAAACAGGTACACAGATGAAAATGAAACGGTCATCGTACCTGGAAAGGTCCTTGGAAGCGGGAGACTTGACCACAAGGTTCAGGTTGTCGCCCTATCATTTTCACAGACAGCCAGGGATAAGATAGAGGGCGCTGGTGGAGAGTGCCTGACACTCGGAAAGATCGTTGAAGAAAATCCAGCCATAAAGAACATCAGGATAATAGAATAGGTGTTGCTCATGATCATCAATGGAGAAGGACATATCCTTGGAAGACTGGCAAGCGTGGTCAGCCAGAAACTCCTGGAAGGGGAGGAAGTGGTTGTCCTCAATGCTGAGAAAATTATAATCACAGGCTCAAAGCAGTGGGCATACAGCAAGTACAAGCAGAGGATTGATAGGGCCAGCATATCAAACCCCCGCCGAATGGGTCCAAAGTACCCGAGAAGACCCGACGACATATTCAGAAGAACCGTGAGGGGAATGCTCCCCTACAGGAAATCAAAGGGCAGAGAGGCCTTCAAGGGCCTGAAAGCATATGTTGGTGTTCCAAGGGAATTCAAGGACGAAGAAATGGTTGAAATACCTGAGGCCAGAGCAGGTAACATAAAGAAGGGAATGGAGCTTGGAGAGATTTCAGAACTTCTGGGCGCTAAATTCTAACTTAGGGAGTGTAATCATGAGGAAGGTTATTCACACAAGCGGCAAAAGGAAAACCGCCATTGCAAGGGGAACCATCAGTGAAGGTAAGGGTAGAGTGAGGATCAATAAGGTGCCTGTGGAACTCTACACCCCTGAACTTGCAAGGCTCAAGATCATGGAACCACTGCAGCTGGCCGGTGATGTTGTTAATGATGTGGACATAAACATCAGGGTCGTTGGAGGCGGAATCGTAGGTCAGGCAGAGGCTGCAAGGATGGTCATAGCCAGGGGCCTTGTGGAATGGACAGGGGACATGGACCTCAAGGAGAAGTTTGTGAGGTACGACAGGACAATGCTTGTAGGGGACCCCAGGCGTTCAGAGCCCAAGAAGTACGGTGGACGCGGCGCCCGTGCAAGGAGACAGAAGAGTTACAGGTAGATCAAGCGATAACTTTATATATTTTTATTTTATAAAATTAAAGAGTAGAATGATTCAGTATGATTCCAGTAAGATGTTTAAGCTGCGGAAAACCTGTATCAGCCTATTTCAAAGAGTATCAGAAAAGAGTGGCTGATGGAGAGGACCCAAAGGCTGTCCTTGATGACCTGGGTCTTAAGAGGTACTGCTGCAGACGAATGTTAATTTCACATGTTGAGACATGGTAGGGGACCGTAGGGTAGCTTGGTCCATCCTCCCAGCCATTGAAGAAGTTTCAGTACTTTTCAACTGGAACGGGGATGGTCAGCACCGGAACGCTGGAGACCCGAGTTCAAATCTCGGCGGTCCCATCAAAACAATCCAAGAACCTCTATTTTAAGTTTTTCTTGGAGGCAATGAAATGGCGTCAAAAAAACTCACACGTTTTGAAAGGGCTAGGTTGATAGGTGCCAGGGCACTCCAGATATCAATGGGTGCAAGGCCCCAGGTTGAGATTCAGGAGTCACTGGACCCTGTTGATATAGCCAGGAAGGAACTTGAAAAGAAGGTAATGCCACTGGATGTTAGAAGAGACAAATAAACTCTAATAAACCACTATTTTTCCATGTAGAGTTTATTGTGAGGTGTTTTTGTGGAAAGTATAATTGAAGATGTTAGAGTAAGAAAAATTCTTGATAGCAGGGGAAACCCCACGGTTGAGGTTGATGTTATAACCTGGAACGGCTTTGGAAGGGCAGCAGCCCCCAGCGGTGCAAGCACAGGTTCCAGGGAGGTCAAAGCATTCCCATCAGGTGGGGTTGATGAGATCATAACAGAGGTTGAGGATATAATCTCATCAGAACTCATAGGAATGGATGCCGTTGACCTGCAGGACATAGACCTGGTTTTAAAGGAGATTGACGGAACAGAGAACCTCTCATCACTTGGAGGAAACACTGTAGTGGCCGTCTCAATGGCAACTGCCAGGGCGGCTGCTTCATCATACAACATGCCCCTCTACAGGTTCCTTGGCGGTAACCTTGCAACTACCATACCATACCCCCTGGGCAACATGATAAACGGGGGAGCCCATGCCGGAGAGAACGCTCCTGACATACAGGAGTTCCTTGTGGTTCCTGTGGGTGCGGAGGATATAACAGAAGCGGTATTTGCAAATGCAGCCGTCCATAAGAAGATAAGGGAACTCATACAGAAAAAGGACCCCTCATTCACAGGTGGTAAGGGTGATGAGGGAGGATGGGTGCCAAGCCTCTCAAACCATGATGCCCTGGAGATACAGGTAACAGCCTGTGAGGAGGTAACAGATGAACTTGGCGTTGAGGTAAGGCCGTCACTGGACCTTGCAGCAAGTGAATTCTGGGACCCTGAACTTGAAAGGTACGTCTACAAACAGGAGAAGGTCCAGAAGGACACCGGTGAACAGATAGAGTTTGTCAGGGAGATCATTGAGACCTACGACATGTACTATGTTGAGGACCCCTTCCATGAGGGCGACTTTGAGGGCTTTGCTGAACTCACCTCACTTGTGGGGAACCGCTGCATAATCTGTGGTGACGACATCTTCGTAACCAACAGGGAGATACTCAGAGAGGGCATAGAGATGGGTGCCGCCAATGGTATAATAATCAAACCAAACCAGATAGGTACACTCACAGACACCTACCTGACAGTCAAACTTGCCCGTGAGAACCGTTACACCCCGGTGGTCTCCCACAGGTCAGGTGAGACAACGGATGATACAATAGCCCACCTTGCAGTGGCTTTCGGGGCACCACTCATCAAGACAGGTGCCATAGGCGGCGAGAGGATAGCCAAACTGAATGAACTCATACGCATACAGGAAGAGATTCCTTATTCAACCATGGCGGAACTGCCATTTTAACATCAAACTTACTGAGGTGATATATTGTCAGAACTACTGATACCACTAGACAAATACCTTGCAGCAGGACTGCATATTGGAACACAGCAGAAAACAGCTGATATGGAGAAATACATCTACCGTGTAAGATCAGATGGGCTCTACGTCCTTGATATAAGGAAAACAAATGACAGAATAATAGCGGCCTCAAAGTTCCTTGCAAAGTATGAGCCAGATGATATACTGGCTGTATCAACGAGGCAGTATGGACAGGAACCTGTCAGGAAATTCGGTGAGGTGACAGGTGCAAGGACAATACCCGGCAGATTCATCCCGGGCACACTGACAAACCCCAACTATGCAAAGTTCATTGAGCCACAGGTGCTGGTTGCAACCGATCCCAGGTCAGATTCACAGGCAATAGTCGAGGCCAAACAGATAGGCCTGCCTGTTGTGGCACTCTGCGACACAGAAAACCTGCTTGGAAATGTTGATATCGCAATACCCGTCAACAACAAGGGCCGTAAAGCCATAGCCCTTGTTTACTGGCTCCTGGCAAGGCAGCTGCTCAGGGAGAAGGGTGTGCTCAAGAGGATGAGGACCTGGATAATACCTCCCACTGAATTTGAACTGAAAATTTAGAGTGGTTCTATGATAAGAAGACCTGCAGTGGCGGGAGCTTTCTATGAGCGGGACCCTGAAGCCCTCAGAAGGCGAATTGAGTGGTGCTTCAACCATGAACTGGGGCCGGGCGGTCTGCCGGTCAGGGGTTCCGCCAGGGACATAAAGGGGGTGATCGCCCCCCACGCAGGTTACATGTACTCAGGACCTGTGGCAGCCCACGCCTACCATGAGATGGTATCAGACGGTATACCTGAAACATTCGTGATAATCTGCCCCAACCACACAGGCATGGGGTCAGGCGTCTCACTGATGCAGAGGGGAGCATGGGAAACACCCCTCGGTGTCGTGGATATTGACAGTGAACTTGCAGAGGTCATTGTAAGGGAATCCGGTATCATTGATATTGATGGGACAGCCCACCTCGGAGAGCACAGCTGTGAGGTCCATGTACCATTCATCCAGTACTTCACAGATAGATTCAGGATAGTCCCCATCACCATGTGGATGCAGGACCAGGAGACAGCCACAGACGTTGGACATGCAGTGGCTGCAGCGATTGAGAGGACAGAAAGGGACGCGGTTGTCATTGCAAGCACTGACTTCACCCACTACAGCCCCGCCGATGTTGCAGGATCCATTGACAGCAGGATAATTGAGAGGATAACCGAAATGGATGATACAGGCATGTACGGTGTTATAACGGAACTCAATGCAACCATGTGTGGTTACGGGCCAGTGGCCGCCAGCATCACAGCATCCAGGATGCTCGGAGCCAGTGAGTGCAGGCTCCTGAAGTATGCCACGAGTGGTGATATAACAGGGGACCAGAGTTCAGTTGTGGGCTATGCCTCCCTTGTCCTGAGAGGCTGAGGGTGAAACATTGAAGTCACGGGCATCAGCACCTGCCAAGGCCATTCTTTTTGGTGAACATGCCGTTGTATATGGGAAACCGGCGATTGCAGCTGCAGTAGATAGAAGGGTGACTGTAACCCTAGGGGATTCATCTGAAAACCGGGTTACCATACCATCCCTGGGAGTTGATTTCAGGTCTGAATCCAGCCCAAGGGGAGGTATTCTTGACTACGTTGGGAAAACCCTCAAACTCTACCATGACGGGTCACCACTCAGTATCCAGATCGAAATGGAGATACCGGTGGGGTCGGGCCTTGGCTCATCAGCAGCACTCACAGTTGCACTCATAGGGGCCCTTGATGAATACCATGGAAGGGAATCAGAACCTGAGGATACCGCAGCGAGGGCCCACAGGGTTGAACTCGAAGTCCAGGGAGCCGCAAGTCCCCTTGACACCACAGTGAGCACATATGGCGGTCTGGTGTACCTTGACAGTCAGAGGAATGTGGAAAAGGTTAATGCGCGGCTTCATGATCTTGTAATAGCGCACCTGGACCATTCAGGTGACACCGCAGAGATGGTTGCAGGAGTCGCAGAGCTCCGAAGCAGATTCCCGGATGTCATGGATGGAATCATGGATGCAGTTGAGATGATAACCATGAGGGCATACAGGGCACTTATGAGTAACAGCCCGGAACCCATAGGGGACCTTATGAACATAAACCAGGGGCTCCTTGACGCCATGGGCGTGTCCACAGGGGAACTTTCAATGATGGTCTATGAGGCCAGGAGTGCAGGTGCAGCCGGCTCCAAGATCACAGGTGCCGGGGGAGGCGGAAGCATAATAGCATACTGCCCTGGCTGCGCAGAAGATGTTGCTGAGGCCCTTAACAGGAACTGGAATGCAATGAAGGCCAGGTTTTCAGAAGAGGGCCTGATCAGGTAAAACTTCTTATCACTTAAAGGGGCATCTTGATGATCATTCTCAAGGTAGGTGGAAGTGTAATTACCAGAAAGGACTCTGAGGAACCTGAAATAGATTCAGAAAACCTTCAGAGGATAGCCTCAGAGATTGCAGACGCTTCACCATTATCACTCATGATAATACATGGGGCCGGATCATTCGGCCACCCATTCGCAGGAAAATACAGGATAGGATCTGAAATAAAGGATGAGGAGGAATTCAGAAAGCGGAGATTTGGATCCGCACTCACACAGAACTGGGTCAGGAAACTCAACACACACGTCTGTGATGCGCTCCTTGATGAGGGAATACCGGCGGTCTCCATGCCCCCATCAGCATTCCTGAGGGCAGAGAATGGCCGCATCCGGGATGCTGATCTTTCAATGATAAAATCCTACCTGGAGGAGGGGATGGTCCCTGTAAGTTACGGTGACGTGATCCTTGACTTAAACACCAGTGTGAGGTTCTCTGTGATATCAGGTGACCAGCTCATAAACCACTTCTCCATCAGGTTAGGGCCAGAGAGGGTCATACTGGGAACCGATGTGGACGGGGTTTACACCAGGAACCCAAAGAAATACCCTGATGCGAGGCTTCTTGACGTTATAGGATCCCTTGATGACCTCGAATCCCTTGATGGGACAGTTAATACTGACGTTACAGGTGGAATGGTTGGTAAGGTGGGGGAACTCCTGGCCCTCGCAGAGAGGGGTATAGAATCAGAGATAATAAATGCAGGTGTACCTGGAAATATCCTGAGGGCCCTCCGTGGAGAGGCTGTGAGGGGCACCAGGATCAGAAAATAAATCATTCATATCACGATCATAACCTGATAGTTCAGGGTTACAGTTAAGGGAAATTTGAAGGCCAGATCATCGATTCAGATCATCAATTAAGGGAATTAAGACATGATCATAACCTGATAGTTCAGGATTATCAATTAAGGGAAATTTGAAGGGCGTTAAAATGATTTCGGATAGAAAACTGGAGCATTTGATCCTGTGCACAAGCTGTGACGTGGAGTACAGGAAGAGCACAGGCTTCGAGGAAATTGAAATGGTTCACAGGGCCATACCTGAGATAAACCGGGAAAAGATAGATATAGGACTGGATTTCCTGGGTAAAGAGCTTTCATCACCCATAATGATAAGTGCAATTACAGGCGGGCACCCTGCAGCCCTCAAAATAAACAGGGAACTTGCAAGGGCCGCAGAGGAACTCGGAATTGCACTTGGACTTGGAAGCCAGAGGGCAGGTGTTGAACACCCTGAGGTTGAGGAGACCTACGCCATAGCAAGGAAAGAGGCCCCATCAGCAATGCTCGTGGGAAACATTGGAAGCTCCCACATCGAATATGCAGAGAGGGCAGTTGAGATGATAGATGCAGATGCACTCGCAGTGCACCTCAACCCCCTCCAGGAGTCAATACAACCCGGAGGCGACGTGGACTCAACCGGGGCCCTCGAATCCATATCATCAATTGTGAAGTCCATGGATGTCCCTGTAATGGTCAAGGAGACAGGCGCAGGTATATCCTCAGAGGACGCCATAAAACTTGAAGCATGCGGGGTGGCGGCCATAGACGTTGCAGGTGCAGGCGGAACCAGCTGGGCCGCAGTTGAAACCTACCGTGCAGACGACAGATACCTGGGTGAGCTTTTCTGGGACTGGGGAATACCCACCGCTGCAAGCACAGTGGAGGTTGCAGAGTCAGTAAACGTGCCTGTGATTGCATCAGGGGGTATACGAAGCGGACTTGACGCTGCAAAGGCCATAGCCCTAGGTGCAACACTGACTGGAATAGCACTCCCGGTACTTGAAGCTGCAGGCCAGGGTTACAGGGCCGTTGTAAGGGTAATTGAAAGGTTCAACGAGGCACTTAAAACCGCCATGTACCTTGCAGGTGCGGAAACACTTGACGATCTTAAAAATTCACAGGTCATAATAATGGGCCGAACCAGAGAGTGGCTAAATGAAAGGGGCTTTGAAACAATAAAATACGCCAGGAGGTAATAATTTGAGCGTAGAAGTAATAGCGATCGGCGGATACGAGGAAGTAGGTAAGAACATGTCCGCCGTTAAGGTGGGGGATGATGTTGTAATATTTGACATGGGGATTCACCTTGACAGGGTTCACATACATGAGGACACAGACATTGCAAGGATGCACAGCCTGGACCTCATAGAGAGGGGTGTCATACCCGATGATACCCTCATGAAGGACGTTGATGGAAAGGTCAGGGCAATAGTGTTCACACACGGGCACCTGGACCACATAGGGGCGGTTGCAAAGCTGGCCCACAGGTACCAGGCCCCCATAATAGCAACACCCTACACAATAGCACTCATAGAGAGGACAATAAAGGCAGAGCGAAAGTTCAATGTCCTAAACACACTCCAGGTCCTCAATGCAGGGGAGAAGTGCCAGATATCCCCTGGTATAACACTGGAGTTCATACAGTCAACCCACAGTATACCACAGTCAGTTATAGCAGCACTCCACACACCGGAGGGTATAATAGTCTATGCACTTGACTTCAAATTCGATGACCACCAGAAGATATCACCACCACCTGACTACCACCGCCTCAGGGAGCTTGGAAGGAAGGGCGTCCTGGCAATGATAGTTGAAACAACCAGGGCCAACGAGAAGCAGGAGGTCAAGACACACTCAGAGAAGGTTGCAAGGATAGTCCTTGAGGATATAATGAAGAACCCCCTTGAGGAGAGGAACGGGATGATAGTGACCACCTTCTCCTCCCACATGGAGCGTATACAGGCCATAAGTGACATAGCATCACAGAGCGACAGGCAGATGCTCCTCCTTGGAAGGTCAATGGAGAGATACTGTGGACTCGCAGAGGCCATGGGCATACTCAAACTCCCTGAGAATGCCAGCATATATGGAAGTCCAAAGGCTGTTAACAGGGCCCTTGCACGTGCAGAGGCAAAGCGTGAGGATTACCTCCTCATCACAACAGGTCACCAGGGGGAACCCGATGCTCTGCTGCCTAGGATAGCCAATGCAAAGACCCAGTTCCGGATAAAGAGGGGTGACAATGTGGTGATATCAGCCCCCGTCATACCCAACCCCATGAACGTTGCAAACAGGAACCTCATGGAGCGTCGCCTGGCATCAAGCGGTGCAAGGATCTACACAAATGCACACGTATCAGGGCATGCAGGTAGGGAGGACCACAGGGACTTCATAAGGATGCTCAACCCCATGCACATAATACCAGCCCACGGAGACCTCAGCATGCTCTCGGCCTACGCCGAGATAGCAGAGGAGGAGGGCTACAAGCTGGGTAACGACATACACATCTTGAGGAATGGACAGGCACAGGTATTTAATGGAGGTATCCGATGACGGAAGTATTAGATATTCTCAGAAAGTACTCTGAAGTGGCCGATAAGAGGATAATGGAGTGCATCAGCGACATAACACCTGATACGCTCCTTAAGGCATCAGAACACCTCATAACAGCAGGTGGTAAGAAGATAAGACCTTCACTTGCACTCCTTAGCTGTGAGGCTGTAGGCGGAAACCCTGAGGACGCTGCAGGGGTGGCTGCGGCCATAGAACTGATACACACATTCTCACTCATTCACGATGATATAATGGATGATGATGAGATGAGGCGAGGGGAACCCTCAGTCCATGTCATATGGGGTGAACCCATGGCCATACTTGCAGGGGACGTCCTCTTCTCCAAGGCCTTCGAGGCCGTCATCAGGAACGGGGACTCAGAAAGGGTGAAGGATGCCCTTGCAGTGGTGGTTGACTCATGCGTTAAGATATGTGAGGGCCAGGCCCTTGACATGGGCTTTGAGGAGAGGCTGGATGTCACAGAGGATGAGTACATGGAGATGATCTACAAGAAGACCGCAGCCCTCATTGCAGCAGCAACAAAGGCAGGTGCCATAATGGGGGGCGCATCAGAGAGAGAGGTTGAGGCCCTGGAGGACTACGGCAAATTCATCGGCCTCGCATTCCAGATACACGACGACTACCTGGATGTGGTGAGTGATGAGGAATCTCTGGGCAAACCTGTGGGCAGTGACATAGCAGAGGGCAAGATGACCCTCATGGTTGTAAAGGCCCTTGAGGAGGCATCAGAGGAGGACAGGGAGAGGCTCATATCGATCCTCGGATCAGGTGATGAGGGCAGTGTCGCTGAGGCCATAGAGATCTTTGAACGCTACGGTGCAACCCAGTATGCCCATGAGGTGGCCCTTGACTATGTGAGGATGGCCAAGGAGCGCCTTGAGATACTTGAAGACTCAGATGCAAGGGACGCACTCATGAGGATAGCTGACTTTGTACTTGAAAGGGAACACTAGGTGATGATGGTGGAGGACCTCGTCTACCGCTACGCACTCATGAATGCTGTTAAGCATAAGGGAAAGGCAAACCCGGGCGCCGTCATGGGGGCCGTTATGAGCAATGAACCTGAACTCAGAAAGAGGGCCCCTGAGGTCAAGGAGGCTGTTCAGGCTGCTGTTGAGAAGGTTAACAGTTTAAAACCCGAAGAACAGCAGAGTGAAATGGAGAGGCTAGGTCTTGAGATCAGGGAGAGGAAGCAGAAGAAGAGACAGGGACTCAGGAACCTCCCTGATGTTAAGGGTGAGGTTGTACTGAGGTTCGCCCCCAACCCCAGCGGACCACTCCACATAGGCCATGCAAGGGCAGCCATCCTCAACCATGAATACGCCAGGAGGTATGATGGCAAACTAATACTCAGAATCGAGGACACCGACCCCCGAAGGGTTGACCCGGAGGCCTATGATATGATCCCCTCTGACCTGGAGTGGCTTGGTGTTGAATGGGATGAGACCATCATCCAGAGCGACCGAATGGAGATCTACTATGAGTACACAGAGAGGCTCATAGAGAGGGGCGGGGCATACGTATGCACATGCACCCCCGAGGCATTCAGGGAATTCAAAAATGAGGGGAAGGCCTGTCACTGCCGTGACCTGGGGGTCAGGGAGAACCTCCAGCGCTGGAGGGAGATGTTTGAGATGCCAGAGGGCTCAGCGGTTGTGAGGGTTAAGACAGACCTCCAGCACCCCAACCCCGCCATAAGGGACTGGGTTTCAATGAGGATAGTGGAGGCCGAACACCCCCGCACAGGTACACGCTACAGGGTGTACCCCATGATGAACTTCTCGGTTGCTGTGGACGACCACCTCCTCGGGGTGACCCATGTCCTAAGGGGCAAGGACCACCTTGCAAACAGTGAAAAACAGGAGTACCTCTACAGGCACCTGGGCTGGGAGCCCCCTGTATTCATACACTACGGGCGCCTTAAGATGGATGACATTGCACTGAGCACATCAGGGGCAAGGGAGGGAATAGTCGAGGGCAAGTACTCTGGCTGGGATGACCCCCGCCTTGGAACCATCAGGGCCATCGCAAGGAGGGGTATAAGGTCTGATGCAATAAGGAAACTCATGGTTGAGATCGGTGTCAAGATAGCAGACTCCACCATGAGCTGGAAGAAGATCTACGGCCTCAACCGCAACATCCTGGAGGAAGAAGCCAGGAGGTACTTCTTCGCGGCAGACCCTGTCAGGTTCGAAATAGAGGGGCTGCCAGGACCCATCAGGGTTGAAAGATCCCTGCACCCTGATAAACCTGAACTGGGTAACCGCATCCTCGAGCTGAATGGGGACGTGTACCTCCCCCGTGGGGACCTCAGGGAGGGTCCTCTCAGGTTAATAGATGCTGTTAACGTGATCTACTCTGATGGTGAACTCAGATACCACAGTGAGGGCATCGAGGAGGCAAGGGAGCTGCAGGCAGCCATGATACACTGGGTTCCAGCTGAATCAGCCCTCAAGGCAGTGGTCGTGATGCCTGACGCCTCAGAGATTGAGGGTGTCATTGAGGGAGATGCCTCAGAACTTGAGGTTGATGATGTGGTACAGCTTGAAAGATTCGGGTTTGCCAGGGTTGATTCATCAGGGGAGAGACTGGTATTCTATTATGCCCATAAATGAATGGGAACCTCTTTAAACCCTTTTTTTCTTGAAGGCCTTTCAGTGGACAGATCAAACAGTTAGACGTCGAAGACGCACGGCTTGTCTGTGAGCGAGATCGTCTTTCAGTGGACAGATTAAACAGGTAGACTCTACTGGGAGCACACATAAATTTAATTATAATGGCGAAAAGATCTGAAACTGTCAATAGATCTTCGGGTTCACACTTCGTTCTGGGGGGTAATGATGAACAGACTTGAACTTGCCAGGAAGTTTTCAGAGTCACTGAATTATCCTGAAATAGAAAAAATAATCCTTTTTGGGTCCGTTGCCAGGGGGGATGATAGAGAGGGCTCTGATATAGACATAATCATAATCTCCACAAAAAAAACTGAAATAAAGGATAAGGTCATAAGGAAGGCGCGCGATATACTCCTCAGTACAGGTGTCCATATCTCAGTTAAGGTAATTTCCCCTGAGGAATACAGGCTTCTGGGGGACACCCATTTCATCTCCAGAATAAGGAAAGAGGGTGTGGTGCTTGGGTGATGAGGAAATTTTAATGGAAAAGGCAGTCAGGAAACTTGAGGCTGCCAGAACACTGTGCGAACATGGATTCTATGGAGATGCTGTAAGCAGAGCATACTACGCAATGTTCTTTGCAGCAAGAGCGCTGCTATCACGGAGGAACATTTACCCGAAGACTCACAGGGGATTGATTTCACAGTTTGGACTCAAATTCGTAAAGAATGGGGGATTCCAGAAGGAGATATTTGACATACTTCTGAGGGCATATGAAGATAGGGAAGAGGCGGATTATGGTATCCTTTCAGAAATAGATCAGAAAGAAGCAATTATTATAATCAAAGGAGCATTGAAGTTCGTGGAGGAATGTAAAACCTTCAGATAAATATCTGAGACCTTATTGTTGATGGCATTCAGCCCCATTAACAGGGATTGCAACTTTTTATACAGCAATTTTTATTAACTCCTGTGGACTACATGATAATATCATTCTTCTTCAGGGAACCTACCTGAAAATTAGTTTCTGAGAGGTTAAATCATGGTGACAGTAAACGAAAACTACCTGCTACTTAAAAGCAGTTACATATTCTCTGAGATAAACAGGAGAGTGGAGGACTTCCAGAGGAAAAACCCTGACGCCGATGTGATAAGGATGGGTATAGGGGATGTTACAAGGCCCCTCCCCTCCGCGGTGGTGGAGGCCTTCCACAGGGCCGTCGATGAGATGGCTCACGAGGAAACCTTCATGGGATATGGACCTGAACAGGGTTACCCATTCCTCAGGGAGGCCATAGCAGAAAACGATTACGCCTCAAGGGGTGTTGAGGTTTCACCCGAGGAGATATTCATAAGTGACGGTGCAAAGTGTGACACAGGAAACATCCAGGAGATCTTTGGACAGGACAATGTGGTCGCGGTGACAGACCCTGTCTATCCAGTGTACGTGGAGAGCAACGTTATGGCGGGAAGGGCCGGTCCCGCAGATGAGACTGGAAGGTACAGTGGTCTGGTGTACATTCCGTGCACAGAGGAGAACGGATTCATACCAGCACTTCCTGAGGAGAAGGTTGACCTCATATACCTCTGCTACCCCAACAACCCCACAGGAACAGCGCTCACAGAGAAGCAACTCGCAGAGTGGGTTGACTATGCAAGGGACAGTGGCAGCATAATACTATTCGATGCAGCGTACGAGGCCTACATACAGGAGGATGGAATACCCCACAGCATCTATGAGGTGGAGGGTGCAAGGGAGGTTGCAGTTGAGTTCAGGAGCTTCTCAAAGAACGCCGGCTTCACAGGTACAAGGTGCGCCTTCACTGTGGTGCCAGAGGAACTGGAGGTCCCCGACAGTCAGGGGAGGATGCACTCCCTTAAGGAGCTCTGGAACAGGCGCCAGACAACAAAATTCAATGGGGTATCCTACCCTGTGCAGAGGGCCGCCGAGGCGGTCTACACACCTGAGGGCCAGAGGGAGATAAGGGAGTCAATAGACTACTACATGGAGAATGCAAGGATAATAAGGGAGAGCCTTGAAAGTGCCGGTCTGAGGTACTATGGTGGTGTTAACGCACCATACATCTGGATAAAGACACCTGAGGGCATGGATTCGTGGCAGTTCTTTGACATGCTACTCAATGAGGCGGAGGTTGTTGGAACACCAGGGTCTGGCTTTGGACCGAGCGGTGAGGGATACTTCAGGCTAACAGCATTCAACTCCCTTAAAAATACTGTGAGGGCAATGGAAAGGATATCTGAACTCAGCTTCTAGGTGAGTTCTGAAAATACACATTATTTTTTGATTATTTATTCTTCAGTGGCTGGTTCAGGTCTCGGAGTTCTGAAAATTTACTTTTTTGATGGATGATGTATGGGTTTATCTTCCAAAAAAATAAAATTGGGGTTTTAATTCATGGCAAGGTTTATTGCCCTGTAGGCTACGCTGGTCCCCATATTGAGGTCCCTCTGGACTATCGAGCTGCTTTTGGTTTTTGTCCACCTTGACCAGTCGCTCCTTCCATTGAGGTAGCCCCGCTGCATGAGGCTGTAGATGTCCCCTGAAACGTAGCTTATGCTGGGTGCAAGGTACGTGGCCTGTTTTTCGTAGCTGTTATGGAGTGTAGATGACTCTCCACTTACACAGTGAGGTGCTGAGAAAGTGTCTGTGATGTAGTGGCTTGCAACACCAAAGCAGTAACTGGCATACCTGTAATTCTTGCTTCTGTAGGCACTCCTACCCCTGTCAAGCCACTTTTTAGCCTCTGTAAAGCTTCTGGGAAAGCTGTGCCTAACAGTATCATGAAACTTTTCGTCAGGGTCGTTGGATCCGTCGATCATGGCGTTAATGTTGATCTTTGATCTCTTGGAGGATGGAAGCTTCTCATAGATGGCCTCAGCGGCGTCATAGTGGGTGACGGTCTTCCATGCATAGGAGCATGGCATCAGCATGAGGACGAGAACGAGAATTAATGACACACCCCTCTTCATTTTAAAACCTCCATGATAATATGAGGGATGCACATGTATAAATTTTTCCTTAACAGGGAGTGATGATATAAAAAATAGAAAAAAGAGGACTTTCACTTTCCAGCTCCGCCCCTCACGAAACCGAAGGCCACGAGGCCAGCGGCCACAAGGACACCCACGATACCATAAACGTACCATGAGGAGTCAGCGCCGCCAGAAGTGGAGGTTGCGTTTGTAACCTCATAGGCCCTCTTAGCCTCCATGGGAGAATCCTCTGAAACCTCAGATGCCGCATTCACATCAGCCGGCGAAGCAGTATGCTCAGCACCCGGCGTGTAATCTGCATGGCCTGCGGTACCATGGGAACCTGAGGGTAAACCCCCGGTTGAACCACCTGTGGAGCCGCCTGGAATGCCGGGTACTCCTCCCTGGTTTCCGTTCTGGCTTCCGCCATTGTTCACCGGGATGAGGTCTTCACGTGTCCTGTTTGCTGGGATGCTGAATATGTACTGGAGCGCATTCATGGACCCTGTACCCCCTGAGAGGAGTATGTTGAGTTCTTCCCTGTTTATGAATCGCTCAGCCGCTTTACTGACCGTCGGCAGGGCTATCAGGTTAGGTGATGAGTAGTCGTGCTTGTAGAGCCTGATATATTCCTCGTACATGTTGGATCCGGCTGCGAAGCGTGGGCCCTGCCAGGTGATTATTGCAACCCTTCCTGTGTTGGTCTTCTCATCCCATACCACTATGTAGCCCACCATTCCATTCATACCGCCCTCTGTCTCGAGCCTTGTCTCCTCAGTTGTCAGCCTCTGGTTGGAGTAGGTTCCCTGTCCAGCTGAAACCCCCAGGAGCATGAAGAGGATGTCATCCTTACAGTTGTCCAGTGTTGTAACGTAGATGTACTTCTCGTTCTCACCCCGGGGATAATTCTGGAATATGTAGTCTGCTATGAGGTAACCGGGTGAGCTTCCACCACAGACATGGTTGTGGAAGAGCCAGCCCATTAGCACGTCGAATGGCGGATCATAGGGGAGTACCTCCTGGATTATGTAATTCGCTGAACTCTGAACAGTGAATGTTCCTGTTGTGAGGTTGTAGTACATTGACCTGATTATCTTCTGGGTCCCGTTGATTAGGCAGAAGTCGAACTTCAGCTGACCCCAGAGCGGTGCATGGACAGGCAGGAGTGTCTTTCTGCTTAACCTTGATCCCAGCACATCGAATATTCCATCCCATACAGCGCCTGTGTCCTGGCCGTTGATCCTCACATAACCTGCGGATGTCAGCACGAAAAGGTGGTAGTCATCCTTCTCAAGGTTTATACCCATTGCCCTGAAGAGCTCCACGGCCTTCTCGGCTGCAAGGCGCCCGATGTTTTTGAGGTCACCGTAGGTGAGGTTTCCTGTAATGTATGTCCTGTTTGCCGGTGTTGCATTCACAAGGTTTGTCTGGTTCAGTATGTAGTTGAGGTCGAGTCCGGCTGCACTGATGGTTGTGTTACCCTTGGTGGGTTCATATCCCATGATATAGTTGACCTGGTCCTGTGTGAGGTTGTCGAATGCGTAGAGGATCTTCACAAGTGATTCGGGACTTGTTGTGAGTTTTTTAACTGCCCATGCATTGAACTTGAGTTCAGAGACCGCCGTGGCTTTTGTTTCCTGTTTGTATTTGTTTATCAGTTCCTGCTGACTGTAGGCCATTATTATGAGGGTTCCTGTCTTTGTCTTTGAGTTCCACCTGATGAATCCAACAATATTGGTGTCCGCCGTTGTGTTGAAACCAACGTAGGCCCTCTTACCTGGTGTTGCGTCCATGGCGTATATGAATACGTCATCGTCTGATCCACCGGGCACACCAACAACCTGGTAACTGACACCCTCCAGTGGAAGTCCGAATTCATTGGTTGCAGGGTAGTATTTTAGGAGTGTCTCTATCATTGCGTATCCGCTGATGGTACCGAGGCAGACGTGTCCATGGAATGCCGCCTCCCTGAGTATGTCAGGTGATAGTCCTATTGCCCATGCGTTTGCAAGGCTTGCTATGGGGAATGTGTCGCTTCCGAGTTTTTTCTGGAGTGCCTGGTACTGTGTGAGTGTCATGTTCTGTGACACGGTTCCAACGTAGAGTGGTGTCATGCTGGCGTTTTTGAAGTATGCCACTATGAGGTCGTTTCCCTTCCTTACGATGAATGCGAAGTCCAGGGGGTCGAGGCGTGTTTTTCTGAGCATCAGAAGGTTACCCTTCCCGTAGCTCACTCTACCGCGGGCCTGGTTGAGTATGCCCTCAAGGACATCCTCTGATGTCTGGTTCCTGTAGTATGCTGTTCCGGCTGTTGTTATAACCAGGACATCACCTGTTTTTGTTAAGTTCAGTATCTTGTCAGCCTTCCTGGTGATCTCCCTTCCCAGTCTGTAGGCGTCTGTGGCGTTCATCCTGAGGGAGAGGTAAGCAGCGTATTTTGTCCCGTAGTCTGTGAGCTGGAATGTGTGTGAGAGTTCCCTGTAACCGGGGGCCCTGACCTTTATGGTGAACCGTGTGGTGTTTGTGATGTTCCCGTAGGTGAAGAGGATCTTTGTTATGTTGGCTGCCGGGTCAAAGGTCCTTGTGAAGTTGATCCTTGTTCCGTTTTCGTCTGTGACTTCCTGTATGTCAGGGTTTATCTGGCTGTTGTCGTCGGCATACTCGTACTTTACATCAACCCCTACCTCACATGAGGTGTCCGCCGCGCTCACTGAACCTGTCAGTGTTACAGCAAAGAGAAGAACAATGAAAGCGATGAAATACTGTCTTCTCATCAAAATTTTCACCTCCTTAAATTCTTTCATAAAAAATAATGATATTCTTAATATATAAAGATTAGTTATTACTAAATTTGGGTAATGGCGAGTAGAAATAATACTTAATTCTGTATGGTGATGGGGTATTGCGCACTTTCAGGTGTGAGAAGAAAAGGGCATTTTAATGGGTTTAAAAATAAAAAGGTATTTGGAGAAGGCGTTTAATGCCTTTATTTCTTCCTTTCTATCCTGATTGAGATTGGGGGTTCAATTTCCTTCTTGCGGATCACCCAGATCGCGGCTCCAAGCACAATGAGGATTATGAGCCATGCGGGTATCACGATGACGGTATCAGATGTCTCTATGGTCTTTGTCTGGTGGTAGCGACCATATTTTATCTCTGTCTTCGCGGTGTAGGGTCCGAATTCTATCCACCCTGGCTTCCAGGTCTCAACCAGTGTGTAGTTGTCTTCGGGGTAGACAACACCGTCGATGGGGACCCTCTGCGTCCCTGTTATCCCTGTGAGTTCAATGGCCCCTGTCATGTTTGCCTGGACGGTACCAGTATTTCTGAGTTTGTAGGTGAACTTACCTGGCATGAAACTCAGAAGAACACTTGGAGCTTTGTGGTCCTCCAGCTTCAGGGACTCCACTATCGGGCCGGGGAGACCCACATATATGGGTACCACCAGTTCAACTCCCTGGACTATCTGTACTTGTCCCGCTGTCCTGTTCTGAACTGGTAACCCCCTTATAACTATGGCCCCTGCGGCGTCAAGGTAGTTTATCTTTCCTGGCGCATTCACTGTGAACCTGATCTTCCTTGACTCGCCAGGTTTCAGTTTGAATGATGTGTTGCCCTCTATGGTTATCCACTGGGCTATCCCCCTGTCGGAGTATACCAGGTTAACGCTGTCCATGAGGAGCCTCTTCTTGGTTACGTTGACGTTCACCTCTTCCTTACCGATGTTTCTCACGGTGATTTCGCCACTCACTGACTGGCCAGGTTTCAGGTTGTACCTGAAGTCTGCTGGTGATGCCCAGAGACCGGTTGCCACTGCGGGTGCTATGTAGCCAAGAATGAATATGATCATTAAGAGGGCTGTTAAATATCTGGTTTTCATTGTCATCCACCTTTCCTATAAAAAAGAGTTTGGGATCGGGACTATAAAAAATTTATTAAAAATTTTTAAAAGAAAGAGGTTGTTAAAAAAGGTATTTTCTTTTTTGTGTTGTTGTGCAGCTTATGGTGGTGCAGCTGTGTTGTGTTTAACTGCTGTGTAGGTGTTTGTGATTGTGTATACACCATCCTCTGTGAATGAAGGCACATTTAGCTGCATTCTTGTTGTCCACTGTGTTGGTGTCCCGGTCCCCTGGGCTGCCTTGTTCATGTTGTCATAGATTTTCTGTGATGACTGGGTGAATGTTAGGTATGATCCTGTAACGTTGCTGAATATTTTGAACCCTGTTATTGGTATTGTGTCTGTTGCTGTGAGGCTTGTGAATGCTGCAGCGTTTGCCTTGACGTAGAGGTCGATTTTAACGTTACCTGTGTTATTTATTGTGAAATCAGGACTTGTACCTGTGTTCCCTGCGTTTATTGATCCAAAGTTAACGTCTGGTACCTGTATTGCGATTGCCTCAGGCACAGTGACTGTCACTGTCTGTGTTGCTGTTGCCGCATATGATGGTGAACTGTATGCACCGAGTGCCACCACAAACATCAGGGCAACTATAAGTGGGATTACCCCCATTATTTTTTCCCTCATATATATCACCAGATTAATTTTTCAGATAAAATTAATTGTCACAGCCCACTATATAAATCTTTCGAGATTTCGTGACATTGGAAACATATAATAAATGAATTTGTGATTATTGTCACAAAATCAGGTTGATGTGTAGATGAGGGTTGTTGAGTATGTGCCTGGATCCGTGTATGTAGGCACAGTTATGTAAAGGCTGAGTGGAACACTTGAGGATCCTATAAATCCAGAATATGTCATTATGACCTGGTTGGAGGTTGTAAATGGCCTCTTGCTTAGGCTTGGTGTGCTGAACTTAAAATTGGAGAGGGGTATCGTGAGTGAACTGTTGGCTGTATTTACAAGGTTGCCTGATGCCCTTACAGAGAGGGTATCACCACCGGCGATTATGTAGTTTACAGTTGCTGTTACAGCGTCGGGGTAGCTCCTCTCAATCCCATCAGGGGGTACCGTTCCAAGGCTGATGGTGGATGGCTCAACGGTTACTGATGACCACAGTGAAAGTGGCTGCACCACACCCCCACGGGGAGTTGAAGTGTTATTCACTGATGAATTGTTTCCAGTCTCATTGACCGCAGCTGCAGTGAAGACACCCATAACCAGCAAGAATAATACCATAACCGGAATCAGCGCTTTTCTCATAAGATCCCCAACCTACTGTCAATATAAAAGGCGCAGCATTTATATATTTTTTGATTTTAATCTCAGAGGAGTACATCTGATGGAGCATCGCCTGTTCAGATGTTTTCCAGGATCATCGTTTTCCTTAGATGTGGTCCAGGACCATCCTTCTCCTCTTATGCCTCCGGAAGTCCAGTGATGTTGAGACACTGCTGAGGTACTTCCTGCTTATCTCCGCAGCCCTCACTATTTCATCATCCCTGGGCCGCCGGGCACCCAGGCTGTTGTTGTAGCCAACATAACCGGTTATGCGGTAGGGAACGTCCCACTCTGAGAGGAACTCCGCGATTTTTTCAATCTCATCAACATCCACGATTCCAGGGATGAGGACAGTTGAGACCTCCAGTTTACCTGAACCTGTGAGTTCCTCTATACACTCAAGGACAGACCTGTTTGATCTTCCTGTGAGCTGCAGGTGTTTCTCATCATCGAGTGCCTTGAGGTCAACGTGGACCTCGTGGAATGTACTCTTCCTCAGGATTTCCCACCGTGTGCCGTTGGTTGAGATGGTCACATGGAGGTCCCTGCTGAGGGCCTCTGTGAATTCAGGCAGGTCCCTCTGCAGTGTGGGCTCACCACCGGCTATGAGCACACTGTCTATACCCTCCTCTGAACTGATCCTCAGGACCCGGTCTGCTATCCTCTCCGCATCATACTCCCTGCAGTTTCGTGGGGTGAAGAAGCAGTACCTGCACCTGAGGTTGCAGGTGGGTGTGAGCACGGTTATGATGTCACTTACGGATATGTGTGATAGCTGGATATGTTTCACCTCGGAGGTATACTATGATGTCACTTACAGACATCTCTGATGTACAAATAAATTTCAACTCAAATTCATGGTTTATTGCTGTTGTGGTATATATGTGGCGGTCCAGATCCTGCATTTCTGCTCATCTTTCCACACCAGGGAACCAACTTCATTATACATCTATATTACGAAGTTATCTCTGTCTGACACAGAAGTACTCAGATACCTCATCCTCGGATAACCTGTGCTCACGCCAGACCTCACATCCACTGCATAGGCACTCCTCATGGGGATCTATATCCCTGCAAATGGCTTCACCTGTGGAACAGTAGACCCCTGGAACCCTGTCGGTGTCCATGCGCATGGCACTGTCAAGGTCCTGCTGGGTTATGAGGAGCATTATCCTCTTCTTATCTGCCACGCACTGACTCCTGCTCTGGACGGGACACTCGAGGCAGAGGCACCTTCTGATGTTTTTCATGCTGAAGTCAACCTGCATGCCATCACCATAAATATTATATGTGTCTGCTGCCACTTCATATTTACCCCAACTCCAAAAAATTTCAATTAATAATCATGATAAACTGAATTTTTTTCAGAAAAAAAACCTTTATTTAAAACTTTTGTCTTGTAACTTTTAGAAACTGATATTAATGAAGGAGGTCTACTTAATATTGGTAGAATGTAATTAACTGGATGACCCGGCAGGCATTTCTACCGAAGGTGATCTAATGGCTGAGTTATATGAAAAAATGGTAGAAGAGGCCATGATGGCCCAGAAAGCCGATGTGGAAACCATAAAAAAGAACAGGGGAAAGGAGTTTAAAATAAAGGATACAAAGGCCTACCTGGACGTTGTGCAGGACATGAAGGCTGTGGGAGACCAGAGCGAGGCGGTGATAAACCTGCACAAGGACTCAGTGAAGGCCCACTATGAGATACTTGACAGCCTTACAGACACCATAAGACCAGAGGATGACCCCTTCGTTGAACACTACCAGACACCCGTGGTCCTGGAGATACTGAGGGACGAGGACAGTGAATTTGAGAAGAGCCTTGAGGCATTCATAGATGCAATAGGAAGGGCAGAGGCCCTCATAGGAAGGGAAGCAATAAGAAGGTATGGAGGATTCTATGGGCCAACCTGTGTGGTTGACTTCGCCCTCATGCCCGGAAGCACAAGCAACGTGGTGAACAGGATCCTCAGGGAAACAGATATACCTGAGATGCACAAACAGGCGATCCTCTCAGCAAAGTCATGGGGTATGAACACCTCCTATGGTATTGGAGAGGTATTCGCAAATGAGATCGAAAACGGGGCAAGCGCTGCAGAGGCGGCAGAGAAGGAAATAGAGATGGTGAAATACATCTACCAGGAACCTGTTGAGGCACAGGCAAAACTCATGGACGATCATGGACACGAGTCCTTCGATGTGAGGGAGTACATGTCCCGCTACAGGAAGGAGATGGAGGGGACGGTGAAGGCCGCCATTGATGATGGGGTGCACTACGGCAACATACTCACGGTGCCGGCGTACTGCGTCGGTGACATATCACACCACATAGCCCAGTCCACCTACAACATGTGCAAGGATGATGTGGTGATGGCCATAATCGAGGCAACAACCGGGGTTATGGAAAGCACACTTAACAGTGCAGTCAGCTCATTTAAGAGCGAATATGATGTGCTGAGCCTTGCAACAGGTTCATCTGCATGTGCAGTTGAGTACATACTTGAACTCGACGGATTCAATGCAATCGGTGTTGTTGACCTCCTCACCAAGAGGTTCCACAACTATGTCCAGTTATACCCCACAAGGGGGGCTGCAGCAGAGCTCCACAACAGTGACTTCATGGACATGATATACCGTGGATGGACCCACCTGGATGAGGCAAGGAGGATGCTAAATGGAGCAGAGGGCCCACTTGAGCCAATGGTCGCTGGACATAAGGTTGACCTCTCACCGATACATGAAAACGAGGTTATAATGAACCCGCAGCGCTACACATACCCTGCCTGCGCAATAACCGTGAGGTTCTCAGCCCTCATGAGACTTGCCGATTACCCATGCCTCCTTACAAGTGAACCTGTAACAGCAACCCTCATGACCAATATAATCGCACTCCATAAGGAGAGCGCAGCATCACCTGCAAGGACCTGTAAGAACTGCGCAGCGGCAGCACTGGTGGACTTCAGGCACAACCACTGCCAGTGGAGAGAGGCTGTATAGCCTTAAAACACTTCTTTTTTCGGGTGATGGTATGAAATGCTATGTATGTGCAGAGCAGGGAAAGGATACCGATGCTGTGGCCATATGCATTGTCTGCGGCATGGGCCTCTGCACAGAACACGCAATACGTGAGGAAACTGAGGTATGGAGTGGCGGCTACCCCTTCCCGGCAGAGAAGGTTGGGGGTACCCTGCCAAGGATACTCTGCCCCTACTGCTACAACGTTATGAAGGAGGAATAGCATGGTATCCCTTACAAAAAGGTGCATCGCCGAGTTTATAGGGACCTTCATTCTTGTGTTCTTTGGTGCAGGGTCAGCCGCGGTGACACTGATGATAGCCTCTGGCGGCACATCCCCCAACCCATTCAATATTGGAATAGGGCTCCTTGGGGGACTTGGGGACTGGGTTGCAATAGGTCTCGCCTTTGGTTTTGCAATAGCTGCCAGCATATATGCCCTGGGAAACATCTCGGGCTGCCACATAAACCCGGCAGTTACCATAGGGTTGTGGTCTGTTAAGAAGTTCCCTGGACGCGATGTCGTACCCTACATCATTGCACAGCTCCTTGGAGCTGCATTCGGGAGCTTCATATTCCTCCAGTGTGCAGGTATAGGAGCGGCCACCGTTGGTGGGCTGGGGGCAACAGCACCATTCCCTGGGATCAGCTACTGGCAGGCAATGCTTGCAGAGGTAGTTGGTACATTCCTCCTAATGATCACAATCATGGGTATTGCAGTTGATGAGAGGGCCCCCAAGGGATTTGCAGGGATCATAATTGGTCTCACGGTTGCCGGTATAATCACAACACTGGGTAACATAAGTGGAAGCTCACTGAACCCAGCACGTACCTTTGGCCCCTACCTCAATGACATGATCTTCGCAGGTACTAACCTCTGGAACTACTACCCCATCTACGTCATAGGACCCATTGTGGGGGCGGTTCTTGCAGCACTCACCTACCAGTATCTCACATCGGAATAACCCAACTTTTATATTTTTTATTAGGTGATCACGTGTTTCATAAAACTTTTTTTGATTAGTCTGATTACCTAAAGGTTCCTTTTCATGGTAGCAAGCTGTTCTTCCCTTCTCTTGAGGCGTGTTGATAGGAGGAATATCGTCATGGCGACAAACACAAGGAGGAGGAATGAATACCTGTAACCACCGGTTCCTCCAATGGATGCCACAACACCCCCGATCATGGCACCCCCCACCAGCTGGCCGGCACTTGAAAGTATATTCAGGAGGGCCTGGCCGGAGGCCCTGTGTTCAGGGGGGCCTCAGAAAGCATTATGTACCTCAGGGGGGCCCCTATAACTGTTATGAGGCCAAGGCCCATGAGAACCTCGGCCAGTATGAAGAGTGCCAGGGTGGATGATAGAAGGGCCATCATCAGGCACCCTGTTATAAGTATGAGGCTACCTGAGACCATCACGGTCTTTGACCCAACCCTGTCAAGCAGGAAACCGATAACAGGTGCCCCAAGGGCCATTGTCATCACAAATGGAAGTAAACTGAAACTGGCCATTGATTCTGATAGTGAAAGGGCCAGGAGGGCATAGCTTGGTATGAAGACGATGGCCGACTGTGACAGGCCATTACCTGCGGATATTGCAGTTGCAATCCTGACCTCCCTTTCCCTCAGGAGGTCCACCTGTATTATGGGGTCCCGGGCGCTGTTTTCAACACGCCAGAGGATGGGTAGAAGTGCAATGGCGATTAAAAGGGGAAGTGACACGATTGGTCTTGTGATGCTTCCCGGGATATCTGCTGTATCAAGCTGGTTGATGCCAATGGCCAGTGATGTTACAAGGACGGCGAGTATGATGGTCCCCAGGACATCAAAACCACCCTCATCATCCTTAACCGTGACGGGGAGTATGAAGAATCCTGCTATAACAATGATGGCTGCCACCGGGATGTTGATGAGGAACAGCCACTCCCACCCGTAGGGGAGTATGAAACCTGCAAGCACGGGACCTGCTATTGATGAGAAACCGAACACAGATCCGATGATACCGAGAGCCCTGCCGCGGCTTTCAGGTGGGAACGTGTCCCCTATGAATGCACTTGCAACAGGGAAGATACCCCCGGCACCGAATCCCTGAAGGGATCTTCCGAGGATGAGAAGGGGATATGATGGTGATAGTGCTGTTATGGCGGATCCCGCTGCAAAGAGGGTTATGTCAAGGATGTAAATGTTTCTCCGACCGTACCTGTCTGAGAGCTTTGCCATGACAGGTGTTCCCACCATGAAGAAGAGTATGTATGATGCAAACATCCATGATGCAAGGCGGGGGTCCACATGGAACGATTTCTCGATTGCAGGAAGCGCCGGGCCGATTATTCCTATATCCAGCGCCCCCATGAAGACCCCTGCAAAGAGTAGCACCAGTATAATGTTCCTGCTTTTTGTGTCCATGTGAAATATTCAGTGTTCAACCGATAAATCCTTTATCAATTTCAGCGGGAAAAGAAAGTTTCTTGGAATTTTGTGGTTTAGGGATTGTGAAAAAGAAGTTTGGGGATTGAAAAGGAAAAAAAGTTTCAGCGAATCTCACTGGTTTATGAGTTTAAGTCCCGTGATCTCCGCTGTATTGGTGTCCAGTGCACGCAGGTCATCGGGGCTGAATTTCCTTATGTCGTCGTGGCCTGCAAGCTGTGCCAGCATCTTGGCCTCCTCGGTCATGGACTTTATGTAATTGGCAACCCTTCTGGCTGCAAGGTCCACGTCCATCCTTTGCCTGAGGACAGGGTCCTGTGTTGCCACACCAACAGGGCACTTACCGGTGTAGCACATGCGGCAGGCACGGCATCCCATGGCAATCATTGCACCTGTACCTATGTAGACAGCATCTGCACCCATTGCCATGGCCTTGGCAACGTCGGCACCGCTCCTGATACCACCGGTTATGATGAGGTCAACCTCATCCTTGAGTCCGATGTCATTGAGACCGTTAACTGCCTGCACAAGGGCTGCGAGGGTTGGAACACCTGTATGCTCTATAACAACCTCAGGTGCAGCACCTGTTCCACCCTCCATTCCATCAACTGAGATCACATCTGCACCGGCCTCGGCGGCGATCTGGACGTCCTCGTAGACCCTTCCAGGTCCAAGTTTGACAACAATTGGAACCCTCCAGTCGGTGACCTCCCTGAGGAGTTCTATGTGCTTTGCAAGGTCTCCCTCCCTTGTGGCGTCAAGGAAACGGGCAGGGCTGAGGGCATCTGTTCCTTCGGGTATTCCACGGATCTTTGCAACCTCAGGGCTCACCTTCTCTGCCAGGAGGTGCCCACCCATTCCTGGCTTTGCGCCCTGACCTATCTTGACCTCTATTGCATCTGCCACGTTGAGGTAATCTGAGGATACACCGAAGCGGCCGCTGGAGTACTGGACCATGAGGTTGTCTGCAAGTTCCCTTTCCTCGGGTAGCATTCCGCCCTCACCTGTGTTGGCGCAGGATCCCACGAGGGATGTGCCCTTGGCCATGGCCAGTTTGCTCTCCTTGCTGAGGGCACCGAAGGACATACCAGCGATGAGTACAGGTGTCTGGAGGACCAGTGGTTCCTCTGCAAATCTGTCACCAAGCACCACGCTGGTGTTGCAGGGCTCCCTGTACTTGTCAACAGGGGGAATTGATGCCTGGGCAGGGAGTATTATTATATCGTCAAAGTTTGGCAGCCTCCTCTCTGTACCGAATCCCCTGAGGACATATTTACCTGCCTTGGATGTGTACCTGATATCTGCAATTGTCCTTGGGTCCCATATGCTTCCTGCGCCTGTTGGCAGGAGAACAGGGCATGCTGCAAGACATGATCCGCACATTATACACTTGGTCTTATCGATCTCGGCATGGTCCTCCACAATCTCTATGGCGTCTGTGGGACAGACGATTTCACAGGTACCGCAGAATACACAGAGCCCCTGTGTTGCTGCTGCAAGGTCTGATGATGGTGATGATGGTGTTATTGAGCTTGTACTTGGTTTTTTGATTTCAAAACCCCTCTGGATGTCGCTCACGTACTCCATAACGTCGAGGGCCTCCAGGCAGCCCTGTTCACAGGCAGCCACACATGCAGGTGTATCCCCTGGCTTTTCCATGCACTGCTGGTCGCACTTAACCATCCCATCCTCTGTGTAGGTTATGGCACCTATTGGGCACATGAGCATGCAGAGTTTGCAGCCCACACATGACTCCTGGTCGATTTTCACCGCACCGTTTTCCCTCTGGATGGCATCCCTGAAGCATCCCCTTGCACATGACGGGTCAACACACTGCTGGCATACGATTGCATGGTATCCTGTGTCCATCTTGTTGAGGAATATGGCACTCCTTCCGAGGACCTCCTCACAGGCCTCCACACACTTGTTACAACCATCACATTTTTCAGGTTCTGTTAAGAGTATCTGCACCATTTAAACCACCTAACCGTAGAATGGACGTATCTCCTTGCGCTGTATTTTTTTGAATTCCTCTGGAGAGGCGTCTATTGAGTATCTGCTGAAGAGTGAGGATAGCTTGTCCAGGTCGTCCCTTTCAGGTTCCAGGACTTTTGCATTGGTTCCTGTTTCAAAGTCTCCACCAACGTATATGTTGCCGCCGATTATCCAGTCACCTATATCCTTACCGGTGTCACCTGTTATTATGAGGTCTCCGCTCAGCATGTAGAGACCTGCAAGGTCACCTATGTCTCCATCGATTATGATTACACCGCCCTTGTTGAGCTGCCCGATTCCGTCACCTGCGTCTCCATGGACGACTATTGTTCCGTTGTAGGTTCCGAAACCCACACCATCGTCTGCATCTCCGTGGACGATTATTTCCCCTGCAGTCATGTTGTTGCCAACGTATCTCCCGGTTTTTCCATGAATCTCTATCGTTGGTCCGTGGTTGAGTGCCCCAACGAAGTCACCGAACCTTCCACTGAGGATGAACTCTGCCTCCTCCCTTATCCCCACAACAATGGAGTCAAGTTCAGCGTTGCTCTCTATGCTGAATTTCTTTATGTTCTCCCTCAGCCCTTCCTTTATCTTCCTGTTGATGTCCCTTGTTGAGAGATCATCACCTGCGATTTTCATCTCCTGAACAGTCATCTAACATCCCCTGTTGTTTAATGTTCTTTGATGAACATTTTCCACATGTGATAATTTAAGGATTCCCATTTCTGGAAATCAGACATATACAATTATATATTATAATGAGATTATTATCTACTATACTGAGATCTGTAAATGGTGATGGTATGAAGACACTTGTGAGTAACCTGCGGGGAAGGTGCCTCTTTGATGTGGCTGTGAAGGCCCAGATAGATGGGCTGATATCGGTACAGACAGAGGACTTCAATGACTCATGTCTCGAGAAATTCATAAAGGGAGGCATTATTCGGGTTGAGGGGAGAAACCCCATTGAGGCCGCCAGAAAGATAGCAGAGGTCATAAGGGGGGCTAAAAAGCATGGGGAGGTCTATGTTGCATTTGATGGAAGTGACCTTGGGGGTTTACTCTCGTTTTTGGCCCACCGTGAGGGGGTGGCTGGTATCTACACGTGCTTTGGGGATTCTGCGGTGCGTCTTCCCCCACTGAAACTTGACATATCTGATACCAGGCTCAGGATACTCGAGGTCCTTGAGGAGGAAAGCCTCAACGCGGTTTTAATTGCAAGGAAGGTCGGTATTTCAAGGGCTATGGTCTACAAGCACCTATCAGGTCTGATGGAAATGGGACTTGTGGAGCAGTCCCAGATGTTTGATAGATACTCCATTACCGATGCAGGTAAACTCGTTATAATCTAAGAGAGTTTATAAGTACAGTTTTACAAAAAAGGAGTTGGTTTAATGTGTTATAAATCGGTGCTGTTTTACAAAAAAGGAGGTTTGGTTTGAAGGTTGCGGTTATTACCAGAAAAATGTTTATTCCATGGGGTATCCAACCCTGAGCCTGTAGGAAGCCCTCTCACTTATAAGCACAGTACCCGGCACAAAGAAGTCATCGAATTCCGCAACCTTCTGCTTCATACAGGGCTTCAACTCATCCTTGCTGGCATAGGAAGCACATTCATCACTCTCCAGTATACCCTTCCTGACAAGTTCAATGTACCTCATCTTCAGAGTTTCATCATCAAGAACGCTCATCATAATCACCAATATCTACTATATTCCAGCAATATATATATTTTTTGCAGTGCAATCTCTATGGGGTATAAGTATTTATACTACATCGGACAATACTATATACAATGTTCAGAAAAATAAATTTCTGGCATCATGATAAAAAAGAGTTAAGGGGCCTGAAATGATCAAAAGACCTTTAAATTACAGTAAAAACGAGGAGAAATATTCCATAATGTTAAAAACGGTTGTTGAACACCTCAGAGATCAGGGATACGATTTAAAGGTGAATAACGGTAAAAAGAAACTCAGACCACGTATGCTGAAAGGGTTCCTGCCTGATGTCCATGCCCTTAATGGCTCCGATGAAATTGTAGTTGAGATAAGCACCGATAATAGTGATATAAGAAAATGGAGAAGATTTGCATACACCGATGGCATCAGGTTCTGGATAGTTGCACCCTACCCAATCGCAGATTCTGTGAAAACCTGTGTTGAGACATTTTCAATACCTGCAGAGGTTTACGCATGTAACGGTACCATGGAACTCAAGCGTGTACTGTAAATTTTTTATTAATAGGGGTAGTCATCATAAAAAGTTAAGCTTCACCATAAATTTTTTTATTAATTCACACGCTATCTCACAAAAGGTTTATATGGTGAGAACCTAATTATTTCTATAAAAATTCTCTGATTACTGTGAGGTTGAGATGAGGTCTATTTTTATAGCCGCGCTCCTGATTCTTGTGGCATCACAGATTCCGGGGGCATCGGCCTGGTCTGTAAAGAATCACCATGATATTGCAGAGGGGGTCTACCATGCAATGCCCTCTGATGTTCAAAACCGTCTGAGCCTTGATGAGATGAAGAATGGAGCAGACGACCCTGACACGGTTTTCTTTGATTTTGAATATCACGTATATCCATATAACCTTGAAAAGGCCAGGTTCTGGTTAGATCAGGGGAAAATCAGCTATGATTCAGGTAACTACAGTTATGCCAGCTACTGCTATGGTGTTGCAAGCCACTATATCTCTGATGGCATCTGCGGTCCACACACCTCCCCTGGATCCAGCAGGTACCTCCACACCGTCTATGAGATACGTGCAATGCTGCTTGAACCTGTAATGGTCCCTGTCCCTGATGACCCTGAAATGGAGGCAATGAAACTCTGGAGTTCCTGGGTTTCCGAGGGTGACGACTCATGCATATCAGGGGCACTTGACCTGGCATGCAGTGTATCCTGTAGGGAGATCATGAACTCAATAGGGTCCTGATACTGTTTTTTCTCAAATTTTGAGATTGTAGTGGTATATGGGTCTTTTTAAAGTGGGTTTAGCCAAATGTTGAGGCTATCCAGTCACCTGTGTAGTGTGTTATCACTATAATCAGGATTGCCACCATGAGATGCTCACCAAGCACCCTCCAGAGGGGAGCATTCTGTGACCTCGCAATATGTACACTCAGGATACCCAGAAGTAGAAGGCCCCAGATTACTGACACTGCGATCGCAACTGTCAGGTCCAGTAAAAGAACAGGTAAGAGGAATGTGATGGCAAAGACGAATTTGCTCATGAAGGTTGCAATGGTGGACTCCCACACCTCAATTTCGCTGTGCCGGTTTTCGGACTCCTCGGCGATGTGTATGCCCATGGCGTCAGAGAAGGCGTCGGCTATTGCTATTGTGAGCACACCTCCAATCACCGCAAGCCTTGAATGGGTACCTGAATGGAGTCCCACCATAAGGCCAAGGGTGGTTATTATGGCCGATGTAAGACCGAAGCTGAAGCCGGTCTTTAATGAGTGTCTCATAGTTATAACTTTATTATTTCATCATTATATCCAGCACGCCAGGTTTTGATTTCTTCTTCTGCCCTCCAAGGATTCCAGATTCAAGAAACTCCCTGTTGGCCCTCCTGTTGATTTCAGTGAAGATCATCCTGTAGGCCTGGCACTGATGGTCGACGCCATCTATCCTCCGCACTCCATTTTCGACTGTTATGGCATTGTATGGGCAGCCACCGAGGCAGTATCTGTAGAATTCACAGTCACCGCATTCATCATCAACCATTTTTCTCCAGTCATAGAGGGACCGGAGGGCATCACTTTCATTGAGATCCTCCATGCTGGGCCTGTCAGATACGTTACCCATTATGTAATCCTTCATGCCAACGAAGCGATAACAGGGGTATATGTCCCCGTAGGGGTCAACTGCAAAGGTATTCCCCACACAGTCCGCGTGTGTGCACACAACACCCCTGCGGAGGAACGCGCTCTTTGCAAAGTGGTCAATGTTCTGTATTTCGATTTCACCAAAGTGCTCAAGGTACCTCTCAAGGAGGTAGAGGAGGAGATCCCCGTACTCCTCTGCGGTTATGGCCCACTCCTCAGGGTCGGGGCTCTTGAGGGATGGGAGAGCCGGGTGGAGCTTCATGTTCATCTTATTCTCAAGGAAAAACTCGAATATATCCTCCTTTCTCCTTATGGAGTAGGAGGTGAATGTGCTTATGAAGCTCACCTTCAGACCGTGCCTCCTGGCTATCTCATAGCCCTTCATGGTTTTATCGAAGTAACCATCACCCCTCTGGTGATCATTTATTTCTCGGGGACCATCAAGGCTTGAGCCGATGGGTATGCTGTACTCTGCAAAGAGTTCTGCCAGTTCGTCGGTCATGAGCCATAGATTTGTCTGGATGGCAAATGCGGGCTTTAGAAAATCGAGTTCAGTGGATATCAGCTGCAGGGTTTTCCTGTAAAATTCGTAACCTGCAAGGAGAGGTTCTCCCCCATGGAAGGTGAAGGTGGCGGGTTCTTTTCTGAAATCCCTCAGCCATGAAACCATTTCCCTCACTGTTTCAGTGTCCATCACCTTTGAGTCCCGGTCAACACCCCAGCAGTAGCTGCAGTCGGAGGGACAGTTCATTGAGGGGATGATCATAACATGGAATGCCATTCCATCACCTAATCAGCGGTTTCAAATACATGGCCACACTTTTCACAGACGATTTCCTTCAGGGACGTCCTTGACTTGTGCTCATCCATGAATTTTCTCTTAACAACCTTGTCCCTGCAGCCGCACACAGGGCACTCCTTCAGAAACTCTTCCATCTTCATGTTCAGACCTCTATTATCTCTTCCACCACATATTTACCGCCACAGGGACACTCCTCTATTCTATCTCCAATGGGGTAGGGTGGTGTTTTACCTTCAACTTCAAGGGTTCTCTTAGCCCTGCAGAGGTCACAGTAAGCTTCGACTATCCACATCATGTAACTAGATATATATGGTCTGATATATAAGTTGTAAGGGGGTTGTTTTTTTGACTGAGAGTCCAGATTATGAGGTTGAACTGGAAGACGGTGACTTTGAGATAAGGTGCTATCCCGGGTACATACTGGCACAGGTGGATGTTGAGGGGAACTTCAGGGATGCGATGCTTAGGGGATTTTCCATCCTTGCAGACTACATATTCGGGAATAACAGGCGCAGGGAGGAGATTCCAATGACATCCCCAGTAACTGGAGTCAGGCTGGGGGAGAAGATACCAATGGCAGCACCGGTTACAGAGGAGAAACTTGATTATGAGGGAGTTTACAGGATATCTTTTACCATGCCACCATCATACACCCTTGAAACACTTCCAGAGCCCGGTGACACACGTATAAGGTTCAGGGTTGAGAAGAATCAGAGATTTGCGGTCTATAAATTTTCAGGAAGGGTAAATGAGAGCATGGTGGAGGAAAGAACTGGTGAATTCAGGGAGTGGCTCAGAAAAAATTCCATAAAACCCAGATCCAGCTTCATAATTGCCCAGTACAACCATCCTGCAGTTCCTGGTTTCCTGCGAAGGAATGAGATCCTTGTGAAGATATGAATGGGGGGATTCTGATGAATGAGATTGAAAGGAACCGTTACTTCCTGAAGGACAGTATAAGGAAGAGGATAGATTTTTCAAAAACACCCCAGAGCATGGGTGTGGCTGCACCACCATTCGAGAAGCCATGGCCAGATGATGCTGAAATGGTTGACCTCCCGGTACTTGACTGGGCTGAAATGGTGGATGCGAATATTGTAAGCTGCATAAGAAACCGTGAGAGCCGCAGGAGTTACGCTGAAAGGCCCCTTAAACTTGAGGAACTTTCTTTTCTTCTCTGGGCCACCCAGGGTATAAGGATGGTTGCGGGTCACAGCGCCTTTCGCACAGTCCCATCAGCCGGCTGCAGGCACACCTTTGAAACTTACCTTGCGGTATTCAATGTGGAGGGCCTCGAGGAGGGCCTCTACAGGTACATACCATCGGTGCACCGGTTGCTGGTTGAGTACCTTGACGATAACCTCTCCCAGAGGATAGTGGAGGCATCCTTCCACCAGCGCTTCACAGGAGAATCCGCTGTGACATTCATCTGGACCACGATACCATACAGGATGGAGTGGAGGTATGGTCTTGCAGCCCACAGGGTGATCCTCATTGACGCAGGACATGTCTGCCAGAACCTCTACCTTGCCTGTGAGGCCATAGGTGCGGGTACATGTGCGGTCGCAGCCTATGACCAGGAGTACCTTGATGAGGTGCTGGGGGTTGATGGTGTGGATGAATTCACCATTTACATGGCGCCGGTTGGAAAGGTTTAAGAAAAAAATTGAAGTGTGGTGTTACCTTCACCTTATGAGGAGCCACTAAAAAATTAGATTTTCACGGATGATGGTAGCTGCATTTTTTTACTGGATGTGTGGGTCCTTGTAATCCCTGAGTACATTCTGAGGAGGTCCCTGTAACCTATTATTCCATTTTTAAACCGTATATAATTCGGTGCCCTCAGATACCTTCTCATGTAATTGTTGACATCGGCTGCAAGTTTCCGGTATTCGGTCCTTGAGAGGTAACCATGGAATGTGCTCTTAACACCAGGATTTGAGGGTCCCCTTACCTTCAGGTATCTTATGGGTCCGTTCATGTAGTCTGTTACCATGAGAAGGAATGTCTCTGGTCTGTAACCATTGTAGGTCCTTTTGAGTTTTCTGCCGTTTTTCAGGTCAGTGTGTATTCCATTAGCCACACGGGCCATAACTGCAGGGTCAATGCTGTGGTAGGCTATGAGTTTGCTGTTGTAGAATCTCCCCTTCTTCTGAGTTATCCCGGGGGTTTCATTCAGGATTCTCATGATTTCCGATGCTATGAACCGGCACTTCTCTTCCCAGGATGCGCCGGGACAGTCAATGTTCGGCTGTATGATTCTTACACCTGCGGAGGTGAGGAACCTGTAGGGGTACCTGATACCTGCAAAGTACCTGGTGGAGAAGTTATCGTCCCATGCCCTCCTCAGCATGTAGGTATTTTTGAGGTTGAGTTTCCCGGTGTTTACAAATATCACACCCTTGGATGTGGTTGCTGCAAGTTTAGCGACTTCTCTCATTGCCCCAGGGCAGGAGGCTGCAAGGTAAATCGCTACTCCCCCCTGAGGAGTGCAGCTTATTGCACGGCCACCCTCACCAGGTTTCGGGGCTTTGGGGTCCACTGTAACATTGTGTTCACTTTCGTTTTCAATGCAGCTCTTGATGAGGTTGAGGTTTTCAATATCAGAGGAGCTGTTGCCTGTTATGCAGTCTGAGGTGAGGAATATATCAACTGCCGCAGCATCACTGATATTCACTGAAAAAAGGACAAGGGCTGTCATGAACAGTATAATTCCCTTTAATTGCAAACTATCACCTTTATAAACCTCTATTCATGGCCCTTTAAGTAATTTTTCAGGAAGATTTATATAAGATGAGGTTCTACATATAAGCCCCGAATTTTTTCTTATAATCCTCTAATGGTGATAATTTGGTTCCTGAGATAAAACAGAAGTGTTTGATCTGTGGCGAGCAGTGGATTGATGGAAAAGATACCTGTCCATACTGCGGAGGCAAAAATAAGACTGCAAGTATAGATTCCGAGAATGATCTTGCTCTGCTGAGATCACTTAACAGCATCCTGAAAAAGGAGAAGGTTTCAGAGTAAACTTCTCAAACCTTTTTATTTGTATATCTGAAAAAGAAAATCAGATAACCCATATCATGTACTGTTTTATGTTTTCCCGTACTGTTGCTGATGCTCTGAAGCCTATCTTATGTACTGTTTCACGTTTTCTCGTACTATTGCAGACGCTCCGAAGCCCTTTATCTCTTCAAGCATTTCAGGGAATCTCCTTTTATCTATGAGGACGTTGATCTGTGAAAATTCCCCGCCTGGAACGACGGTCGGCTCATCTGAGCAGTACTCCATCTTCATGAGGAACTCAACCACATCCTCTGCCCTGTGGTTTGCTATGTTGAACTTAACATCAAAGTAGTTCCTGGCCTTGGTGGCGCCGTAGAGCTGTTTGAATATCATCTCAGCCTTTTCAAGTTTTTCACCGGTGCATGATGGTCCAGCATAGAGCCCGGCGCTTGATTCCATTATGGTATCAATTATCTTGAGGCCCGCCTTTCTAAGACTGCTTCCTGTCTGGGTGTTGTCCACTATGAGGTCTGCGCCCTTGGCGATGTAAACCTCGGTTGCACCATCAGAGTTTATTATCTGGACCATCTCATTGTCACCATCCCTGAGGCCCCTTATCTGCACCACTGGTCTTGAGTCACCGAAGAGTTCCCTGTAGCCAGGATTATTCATGAAAAAGTCCCTTGTGAGGTTGGGATACTCTGTGAAGCAGAGTATGGGAGTGTTCCTATCAGCATTTTTCAGGAAGAAGTCCTCCAGTGAGGTGTAGGGTTCCTCTCTGGGAAGTGCCACTATAAGCCTTGTCTGACCGTAATCAAGATCCCCTATCTTTTTTATGGACTCATCGCCACTGTTTATGGATTCCTCACGCACCCAGTCCTCGCCGATTATTGCAATATCAAGCATTTCACGGTTGAGCTCCACCGGGGCACTCTGGGGCCTTGTGAGGTAAGCCTTTATTTCAGGATCGTTGGTGATCTCTATTTCGTTTTCTTCACGCCCGGGCTCGTAGCCCTTAACCTCATAACCGGCGTCCTTGAAGAGCCTGTAGGTGTTTCCACGGTTAACATTGTTTAAACTACCCTTGGGTAATCCCAGAACTATCTTCATAGTTTCACCTGTAATCAGTTGATGATCTTAACTTTTGCAAATCTTTAATTTCCAGTCACAATTAAAGTGATTTTCTTACCATTTCTCAATATGTATCCTTTCAGGGTCAAAAAGGTCCCTTGTCCCAGGGTCCTCTGCAGGGTAACCTATGGGTATCACTGAGAAGGGTATAACGTGGTCTGGAATCTGGAACAGCCTCCTTATACCCTCAACACGGTCTTCAAGGGGGTATACGCCTGTCCAGACCGCACCAAGACCAAGGGAGTGGGCCGCAAGCAGTATATTCTGTGATGCAATGGAGCAGTCCTGCACCCAGAATCCAGGGAATTTTTCAAGGCTGGTGTCACAGCATACTATGATTGCAACGGGGGCATCCTTTACCATTGCCCCGTAGGGATGCACCTCTGGTATCTTCTCAAGCATATCCCTGTTTTTCACCACTATGAAGTGCCAGGGTCTCTGGTCAACCGCTGATGGTCCGCACATGGCCGCCTCCAGTATCTTATGGAGTATTTCATCTGGCACGTCTCTCTTGGTGTATTTCCTTATGCTTCGTCTTGTTTTAATTGCTTCGAGGACTTCCATTTTCCTCACCCTAAAACCTATATGGATGGTGACCTTTATATGTTGGAAGGTTCATAATAGTTCTATAGAATACGAACGAGTGATAACATGAGGGTTGAGGATTTAAAAAAGCCATGTCCTGAGTGCGGTGAAGTGGATAAGGACGTCTCAACGGTTAAATACCCCCAGAATAAGGAAAAACTGAAAGAGGCAGGCATACCTGAGGACCAGGAGATAGTTGGGGCCATAAAGTGCAGTAAATGTGGATATGTATTTGAGTACTGTGAAGGAGGAAAGTGCAGCATAGAGGTCAAGAGGGTTTCCATTGATTAGGAGATTTCAATCGGCGGATGTTTAAGAAGCCTTTAGATTCATTGCCTTAGGAGATTTCAATCGGCGGATGTTTAAGAGACCTTCAGATTCAGTTCCTTCTTATGAATCCAAGAATATCCCTGAAGCCTGACCTTTCACTTTTTCTTTCTACCTTTATGTCCTTCACAAAGTCGGCGAGCCAGTCTGCAAGTCTGTATTTCGAAAGACCAGCCGGTTCAACCCATGCAAAGCCCTCATGTTCGTGGCTCAGCTTCACATTACCTGCGGCTTTGCACTGGATTATGATATGAACAGCGTTTATTATCGGGAACTTCTGTTCAACAACCCCCATAACATCACCGGGGGTTATTTCAAGGCCGGTTTCCTCCCTGACCTCCCTTTTAAGGGCCTCCTCAAGGGACTCGCCGGTACCCACCTTTCCACCGGGAAGCTCCCAGGTGGATGGGTTGGTCTTTGAATTTTCAGATCTTTTGATTATGAGAACTCTTCCGTTATCATCCTCAATGAATGCCCTCACAGCCAGTATATAAACACTTCCCACCATAAAAATCCCTGTTTATGATTGGGGCTCTAAATATATAAACTGGGTATCGATTGCAATGTTTGCTGGGCTACTTCCAGTCCCTGAACTCAATTGAGAAACGGGTCCCACCCTCTGATTCAACTTTGAGGTTACCATTTAGCTGGTCAGTAAGGCTTCTTACAAGCTGCATACCCATACTGGATGTGTTCTGGAGGTCAAAGTTCTCTGGAAGACCCACCCCGTCATCTTCAACCGCAAGAATGTAACTGCCATCCCCTTTTTTAAATGAAACCCTTATTTTGCCTTTTTTTCCCTCAGGGAATGCATGTTTGATTGCATTTGTGAAAAGCTCATTTACAATGAGTGCCAGGGGGACAACCGTGTTTATATCGAGTTCAGCTTCATCTATATCTGTCTCAAGGGCTATGCGGCCCGGATCCGATAGGAATGTCTGGTAGAGGTCCCTCACAAGTCCCCTCAGGTATTCACCGAAGTCCACCCTCCTGTGTTTACCTGAAGTGTAAAGCCGCTCATGAAGCATGGCCATTGCTCTGGCCTTTGACTGGGCCTCCCTGAAGAGCATGAGATCATCCCTATCCTTCACATACCTTGACTGGATATTGAGGATGCTTGAGATTATCATGAAGTTGTTCTTGACCCTGTGGTTTATCTCCCTTAGAAGCATCTCCTTCTCCTTGAGGGCTTTTTCCAGTTCCATGTTCTTCTTTAGAAGTTCTCTTCTGGCTGCAGAGAGCTGGTTGTTTAGCCTTGTGAGTTCATCAAATAGTTCTTCTCTCACATCCCCACCAGCAGATGGACCCATTTCTGGTGTTTCAGGCAGCTCAGTATCAACAAGGCGGTAGATTTTTATCATATCCTCCTTTCTGGCCGCACCAACAGCGTAGATCCTTTCATCAGCCATGAAACCTGAAAAGTGGTAGGTCTTAAGGTTCTTTAAATTCAGTTCCCAGTTATAGGCGGCCCCTTTATCATTGATTTCCTGGATGAAAAGGGAGGCCTTTGCCTGGCTACCTATGTCCATGAGGTCAACGAAGGATTCCATGGTCAGGGGTACGTCGGAGCCATGGTCTATTATCTTCTCAATGAATCCATCCTTCCTCAGGATAAGGAAGATACCCTCAGGTCCATTATTATTCATTTTATAACCTTCAATAGCTTAAAGTCTAAACAGGATCTCCTATTCTGTTTTCAGGAATTCTTCAGCCACCCTCACGGCGCTGGAGGCACTGGCGGCGTGCAGATCGGCTCCGACCTTCCTCCAGAGTTCAGTGTCCACATTGAATGGGTAGCCACCCACCATTACAGGGGGAGAATCATCCAGCTCTCCAAGCAGTTTTATGAGATTTCTCACATGTCCAACATTGAAGGTCATGGTGGCTGATACAGCAACAAGGTCAGGCTTCAATTCGTCCACGATCTTCCTGAAATCCTCCGGTGGTATGCTGGCCCCCAGGTAAACAGAATCCCAGCCATTGATTTCAAAGAAATCACTGACCATCCTTATTCCTATCTCATGAAGCTCATTGTTAACGCATGCAGCAACAAGCCTGAGGTTTTTTCTGTCTGATGCCCTGTATATGTATGGGTAGAGTTCTGACATTATCATCTGTGTCACTGACGTTGCATAGTGTTCATGGGCAACCGATATCTGGTTTGTTTGCCATAGCCTGCCAATTCATGCTGGACAGGCTCAAAAACATGGAGGTATATATCCTCAACAGTCACACCGGATTTCAGGGATGAGATTATGATGTCCCTGGCCTTTTTTGCCTCTGTATTCAGAACAAGTTCAAGGTACTTCTCTGCAAGGTCCCTCAGGGGCTGATCCCTGATGTAGCTTGGCGGTTTATGTTCCATTTCAAGTTTCTTCAGGGACCCCGAGATGTAACTGGAAGCAGTGGAGGCAAATTCATCGTCTAAAACTTCCACTATAACCTCTTCCATACTTTTAAGCGAACCCCTGAGGCACTCTTCAGGGAGTCCAAGGTTCCTCAGAAGGACATCGGCCCAGAGGACGTAGTCCTCAAAGAGTTCAGGACTTGAATTTCTGATGGCCTCCTCCAGGTAGTCCAGATGGTAGTTTATGTCCTGTATGCACAGTTCCCTATCTTCAGGACTTACAAGCCCCTTACCCTTAAGATCGTCATATACGGCGGATACAAGGGATTCCCTTGGGACATTGACCCCCATTAATAACACCCCAATATATTTAAGTTGGAACCTCAATAAGAGATTTATCATTTTTTGCAGTGTTAAATATGAAGTCATCGGAAGGTTTCAGAATAATTTCAACCACAGGAGAATGTCCGGAATGTGTCTATAGATGCGAGGTTGTCCTTGAGGATCTTGGAGAGATTAAGCTTTACTGCAGGCACCCCCTGGGACCGGGTAGCCCCGCACACTGCATATACTTTAAGAGGGATAGAAAAATCAGAGGATGATCAGCTTTCAGGATATTGATACAACATAAAAAAACATATTAGTTAAAAATAATTATAATTATTGTTCATAATAGATCATCAGGTGTTAAGATGCTTACCTCTGTTCAGAAGGAGATACTCCAGACACTCATCAACCTCTACAGGAATTCAAACGGTAAATCCATCAAGGGCGAGGAGATAGCGGCCATAATGAACCGCAATCCGGGCACAATAAGAAACCAGATGCAGTCTCTTCGTAGCCTGGGACTTGTGAAGGGCGTTCCTGGACCTCGCGGGGGATACAAGCCAACCATAAAGGCCTACCATCAGCTGAACATATCATCAAGTGGGAGGGAAACCGCCGTCCCCATCTACAGGGACGGTGAGAGAATCGATGACCTCTCTGTTGCAAAGATAGAGTTCACCAGCATCCCTGATCCCGGGGAGTGCGAGGCCGCAATAAAACTGGTTGGCAGCATAAGGAAACTCGACCTGGGTGATCGGGTGCGCATAGGCCCAACACCCGTTAACAAACTCATTGTTGATGGTGTTGTTGTGGGAAGGGATGATATGGATAACATAATCCTCCTTGACACCACAGCCATAAGGAGCATACCAAAGAGGACGGTTGAGGAGGTTGCAACCCATGACATCATAACTCTCACCCCGGATGTCAGCGTGAAGGATGCCGCGGTTAAACTATCATCACTGGGAATCGAGGGCGCCCCGATAGTGGAGGATGATGAGGTGAAGGGCATAGTTACCCTCAGTGACATAACAGCATCCATAGCGGAGGGCACCGAGAATCTATCGGTTTCAGAGATCATGTCAAGGAATATAATAACAGTTGAACCTCAAATGATGATCTCTGATGCAATAGAAATCATGAACAGACACAATATAGGAAGGCTGATTGTTACAGACAGCGAGGGTAAACTTGCGGGTATAATAACCCGTACAGATATCCTTGACAGTATAGCAGGTCTCGATTGAGACTTCGCTTCATTTACGGTGAAACCAGGAGACATCCAGGGATCACATATTAATGGAGATAGATGATTAACCGGATCTGTATTCTATAAGTGTCGTGGCATGGTTAACATACCATCTCATTCATCATAGAGGAAGTGTTACTTTTGAATGTGAATCATATGAATATAAAACCGGGCATGAGTGCAGGGGACCTTATAAGGGAGATGGGGAGGTCAGGGGTCCTTGGAGCGGGCAGGGTCCACAGGGCAGCAGTGCTGCTCCGTGAGATGATTGATGACAGCGAAATGGCATTATTCATGAGTGTGGCGGGACCACTGGTGCCCGGCGGGATGAGGAGGATCATAAGGGATCTCATAGATCAGGAACTTATAGCAGCACTCATAACAAGTGGGGCTAACCTTACACATGACCTCCTTGAGGCCTTTGGAGGGGCACATTACAGGGAATATGGATTTGATGATGAAAGGCTTCATGAAGAGGGCATAGGCCGTATAGGTGACATATACACAAGGTCAGAGGACTTTGAGGTCTTTGAAGCCAGGATGCAGGACATTTTCTCATCCATATTCAAATCAAAACCCCATATTTCAATTCAGGAGCTCATTTACGAAATAGGGGGGCATCTGAAGGATGAGATGTCCATAATAAGAACGGCCCGCATGAGGGGTGTTCCCATCTATGCCCCCGGGATCATCGATAGCATGCTTGGCCTCCAGCTCTGGATGTACACACAGGACAACAGGGTATGCCTCGATGCTGTGAGGGATATGCACAGCCTCTCTGACCTTGTGTTCAGCCATGAGAGGATAGGGGCTGTTATACTTGGAGGGGGACTTCCAAAGCATTACACACTTGCATCCACACTCCTAAGGGGTGGTGTGGATGCTGCGATCCAGATAACCATGGATCGAAGTGAAACTGGAAGCCTCAGCGGTGCCCCCCTTGAGGAGGCCAAGTCATGGGCTAAGGCACAGGCGGGTTCGAATCTTGTAACGGTGGTTGGAGATGCAACAGCCCTGTTTCCACTTATACTTTCAGCTGCACTCTCTGACGGTGATTGATGGAGGTTTGAGGTCCTTTCATGATCGAACTTCTTTTTCCTGTTTCAGGTTTCCTAATGAAGGTTGCGGATGACGCTGAGGATGAGTGGGGAAGGCCCCTCACAGGCATGGTTGCAGGTTCCCTCTGCGGTCTTTCCTCTGGTGTCCTCTCCACGGCTGATACTGCGGCTGCATGTATATTCCTTGGCATATTTGCGGGCACCCTGCTGTCATGTAAGATAGACTGTCCCAGCCATGTGCTTGCCGCAGCGGTATTCATCATGGTTCTTCTGTTGGGTGGACTGCCCTCACTGAGCATCCCTGCCCTTGTTGCATGCACAGCAGCGGCATATGTTGATGAATATGGTAATGATAACCAGAGAGTATACGAAAAAGGCCCTTTTTTCAGGCTTTTCTTTGATTACAGGTTCTCCCTCAAGGCTGTAATAGTCATCCTTGCTGTTATCTCACTGCTTGGAATTTCGGATACGGCTTTTGGCCCCTCAACGGTCCTTTTTTTCATACTCTTTGAGCTCGCCTACGAAATCGCAGGAAGAATCAGGATTTAGGGTTCGATTCGACCCTGATTGTATTTTAAAACTGTTATAGTGGATAAAATAGTTTTTGCCGGCTGTTTTTATGGACATTAAAAGTTAAAATGAGTCATCTACCTTTTATTGCATCCAGAATCTCACCTGCAGCAGCAGCGGGGTCCTCTGCAAGGTAGATTGACCTTCCAACGATCACAGCATCTGCAAATTTCAGTGTTTCAGATGGGTCTCCGCCCTGGGCACCCACACCGGGGGATATGAGGAATGCTTCGGGGCCGATGATCTCTCTGAGTCTTGAAAGCCTTTCTATCCTTGTGGAGGGGCCCACATAGTTCCTGACACCGAGTTCAACGCCCATCTCTGCTATTCTATCTGCGGCTTCCTGTATGAACATCTCTGCACCTGGGTGTGACATCTCTGTCAGCAGGAAAACGTCTCTTTTCATTTCATCTGCAACAGTGAGACATGCAAGAACGCTATCTGAACCTGTGAATCCATGGACTATCACCGCATCGGCCCCTGCCCTGAAGGTGGCCCTGCATATCTTCTCATTGGTTTCGGGTATATCCGCCACCTTGAAATCGGCTATCACCCTGCACCCAAAGTTCTCCCTGAAGTCCCCTATAACCTCGATACCTGCTGAGAGTACCAGGGGGTAACCTATCTTAACCGTGTCAATGTATTCGGCGACCTCTCCTGTGACCCTGAGGGCTTCACCGGGGTCCATGAGGTCCATTGCAAGGATGAGTTTGTTTTTGATTTTCATGTTAACCACTCTATTGGAGTTATGTTATCTATTTTTCTGGGATGGTGTGTTTGGTGGTGTGTTTGGTGGTGCATAGGGTCTGGGAAATCATGCCTCTCAAGAAAACTTTAATTTAAATCAGAAATTATAGAAAATGTTATATACCCGTATCTTAAAGTTTACTTTAGAAAGATTCAAGAAGGTGATAAATTGCATATCATGGAAGGATTTCTGCCACCGGAGTGGTGTCTCTTCTGGTATCTCCTATCGGCGCCTGTCATAGTTTATGGTTTAATAAGGATAATAAGGATTTCAGATGAGAGACCCGAGGCAAAACCTCTTCTTGCAGTTAGCGGGGCATTCATGTTTGTTCTCTCATCCCTTAAACTTCCATCTGTAACCGGTAGCTGTTCACACCCCACAGGTAATGGTCTGGGGGCCGTACTCTTCGGCCCTGCCGTCACATCTGTCATGGCACTCATTGTTCTCATATTCCAGGCGCTGCTCCTTGCCCATGGTGGCCTAACAACCCTGGGTGCAAACGTGTTCTCCATGGGTATCATTGGCCCGGTCTGCGCCTGGGGAATCTACAGGATCACAAGGTCAGCCATACCATCATCTGCCGCGGTGTTCCTCGCAGCGTTTCTGGGCGACCTGATGACCTATGTGACAACATCAGTCCAGCTTGCAGTTGCATTCCCTAAACCAGGGTTCATGGAAGCCCTTATGAAGTTCATGGTGATATTCGCCTACACCCAGCTTCCACTGGCGGTGGCTGAGGGCCTTCTCACCGTGGTGATATTTGAGAACATCCTCAAACTCAAGCCGGATATAATGGAAAAACTTCAGGTTATAGGAAAACCTGCTGCGGAGGGTTAAAATGGATAAAAGACACATCATAATGCTCATTGCAGTTGCGGTGATTGCCATCACACCCCTTGTGATCTACAGTGGACTTGGAGAGGATCAGGGATACTTTGGAGGGGCAGATGACAGTGCCGGTGAGGCAATATCTGAGACAGGGTATAAACCCTGGTTCCAGCCCATATGGGAGCCACCAAGCGGTGAGATAGAGAGTCTCCTATTCGCGCTCCAGGCCGCCATAGGTGCCCTCATAATAGGATACGTCTTTGGCTACTACAGGGGGAGGGGAGAATCCCCTGAATAAAAATTTTTTCATGGTGAAGGACGATGAACATATCTGTTGACCACTATGCACATACCAATGGCCTCAGAAACGCGAGCCCAGGCTTTAAGATGGCCCTGGCCATTATCACAATGCTCATTTCAGTCCTATCACCAAACCCTGTTATACCCCTCATCATAGCATTTTTAATGACACTCCTGATTCTCTTTGCAGCAGATATACCTGCCTCATACTACCTGCGGTTCGCCGCCATCCCTGTGGGATTCGGTGTCCTGACACTTGTGCTCATGGCATTATTCTTTGGTGTGAACCCGCTTGTAACATTCATGGGCCTAAGGATCTACAGTGACGGCCTGCAGACGGGTATTCTAGTCTTCTCGAGGATACTTGGCGGGTTTTCATGTCTCGCCTTTCTTGCACTCACCACACCCCTCAATGAGGTCTTCCATGAACTTGGAAGGCTGGGTCTTCCAGCGGCCTTCACTGAGATAGCCCTCCTCATGTACAGGTCCATATTTGTTTTCCTTGAGGAGGCGTCAGTGATGTACAATGCCCAGGATTCAAGGCTAGGCTACAGTGGTGTTAAAAATTCCTACAGGTCCCTGGGGCTCCTTGCAGGCAACCTCTTTATAAGGTCCTGGCTTAGGGGTGAGACGGTGTACCGTTCCATGGAGGCGAGGTGCTATCAGGGGACAATGCCATCCATCAGAAGGCAGCCCATTGGAGCCCGTGAAGCGGTTATGATAGCATTATTTGATGGTTTACTTTTAATGGGGCTTCTTTTCACATCAAAGGGTGTCATCTTCTACTGATTCTGTGAGGATACCACCGGGCACAGTTAAATATTAAATGAACACTATTCATCATATGGTCAGTTTCCAGTGGTGTGAACATGAAGATTATTGAGGCAGTAAATATCAGGTACACCTACCCGGATGGCACCGAGGCGCTGAAGGGTATAGATTTCCATGCAAAAAAGGGTGAGGTCGTGGCCCTTCTCGGCCCCAACGGCGCAGGAAAGTCCACACTCTTCCTTCACTTCAACGGCATACTGCAGCCAACCAGCGGGAAGGTACTGGTAGATGGGAAAGAAATCGACTACAGCAAATCAGGTCTCATAGAAGTCAGGCAGAAGGTTGGAATTGTATTCCAGAATCCTGATGACCAGCTGTTCGCACCAAGGGTTGACGAGGACGTTGCATTTGGACCCCTCAATATGGGACTTGATGAGGACGAGGTTGAGGAGAGGGTTAATGACTCCCTCCGGAAGGTGGGAATGTCCGGCTATGAGGACAGACCCCCCCACCACCTGAGCGGGGGTGAGAAGAAGAGGGTTGCAATAGCAGGTATACTCGCCATGAAACCTGACATAATGATACTTGATGAGCCAACCTCTGGCCTTGACCCCCGCGGGGCATCGCAGATACTCAGACTCCTCCATGAGCTGAATGAGGAGGGCATGACCATAATCATATCCACCCATGATGTTGACCTGGCACCCCTCTACTCTGACCGGATATACATAATAAGCGGGGGAGAGATAATAAGTGAGGGAACACCTGGAGATGTTTTCTCAGATATAGATACCATAAGGGGCGCCAACCTCCGTCTTCCAAGGATAGCGCATCTGGTGGAGATACTTCAGAAGGAGGATGACCTCCCGTTCAGGGGACCATACCCCCTCACCATAGGGGAGGCCAGGAGAAAACTCCGTGAACAGCTGAAATAGGGTGATATCATGATAAAGGTCGGGATCTGTGACACAACCTTTGCAAGGTATGACATGGGTGGCGCAGCCATCGATGAACTTAAAAAGCATGCCACAGGTATAAAGATCATAAGGAGAACCGTCCCTGGGATAAAGGACCTTCCGGTGGCCTGCAAGAAACTGATCGAGGAGGAGGGCTGTGAGATGGTCATGGCCCTCGGGATGCCCGGTCCAGAGGAGAAGGATAAGGTATGTGCCCATGAGGCATCCACTGGCCTCATACAGGTCCAGCTCATGACAAACACCCATATACTTGAGGTATTTGTCCATGAGGACGAGGAGGATGACCCCGAGGATCTAAAGGTCCTTGCAGATAACAGGGCAAGGGAACATGCCCGGAACCTCATCATGATGCTCTTCAGGCCAGAGAGGCTGACACGTGATGCAGGGATGGGTATGCGTGAGGGCAAACCTGATGTGGGGCCCCTCTAAATAGGATAGGAGGTGAATCTGATGGTTAAGGTTATTGGAATCTGTGGAAGTCCAAGAAAAAATGGTAACACTGAGATCCTGCTCAGGGAGGCCCTTGAGGCCGCTGCAAGTGAAGGAGCTGAAACCGAGCTTGTGAGGCTCGCAGGCAGGGATATAAACCCCTGCAGGGCCTGTGACTCATGTAAGAGTAAAGGGGAATGTGAGATTGACGATGACCTCAATGAGGTGATTGAGCTTGCAGCAGAGGCTGATGGGATAATAATCGGGAGTCCGGTGTACTTTGGCTCTGTAACGGCCCAGACCAAGATGTTCATGGACAGGACAAGGCCCCTCAGGAGCAATTTCAGATTATCAGATAAGGTTGGCGGGGCCATAACCGTTGGAGGGTCAAGGAACGGCGGCCAGGAGACAGCATGCGGCGATATACACAACTTCTTCCTGATACACGAGGCTGTTGTTGTGGGTGATGCGGCACCAACAGCCCACTATGGGGGTACAGGTGTCGGCGGCGCAAAGGGGGACTCTGCAGAGGATGCAACGGGTATCGAGACATCCAGAAACCTTGGAAGAAAGGTAGCGTCCCTTGCAATGAAGATTCATGGTTAATTGAGGTATGAGTATTCGCTGTTCGACTGTACCATGCCACATAATCCCATGAAGATTCATGGTTAATCGATATATGAGTGAATGCCGATGGTACCAGGGAATTTCACTGTGGTTGTACCGGCCTATAATGAGGAGAAGACCATAGAGGATGTCCTGACAGCCCTCCTTGAAAGGGGTTACAGGGTTCTGGTGGTTGACGACGGCTCAAGGGATTCAACTCCAGAGATACTCAAAAGGATGTCCTCCAGGAATGACAGGATATCTGTCTATACCCACGTCATAAACAGGGGCCTCGGGGCGGCCCTCAGGACGGGCCTCAGGGCTGCCCTGAAGGAGGGGGCAGACTACGTGGTGACCTTCGATGCCGATGGGCAGCATGACCCCGACGACATTGAAAGGGTCTTAAAACCCCTCCTGGAGGGTTCTGCAGATGTGGTTATTGGAAGGAGAGATTTCGAGGATATGCCCCTCTCAAGAAACCTTGGAAACACCATAATGAACCTTCTTACCCTCCTTTTCTATGGGTGCAGGGTTTCGGATTCCCAGTCAGGTCTCCGGGCATTCACATCCAGGGCAGCATCACTTATTGATATAAAAAGCAGGGGCTATGGTGTTTCATCAGAGATCATCGGGGAGATCCGCAGGAATGGCCTCAGAATGCGTGAGGTTACCATAAGGACCATATACACGCCTGAAACAATTGCCAAGGGGACAAGCACATCGGTGGGTATAAGGATACTCCTGAGGCTCCTGCTCAATATATTCCGGAAGATTTAGGGTTTTTTTACCATGAATACTTAAAAAGGTGGCGAATTCATGATATACCAGGTTCTGGGAATTTTAACTGGGATTGCAGGGATACTCATCTCTATTCTGAGGTTCAGGGATTCAAGGACATCCCCTGGCGGCCTCATACTGTGGCTGATACTCTGGGTTTCCGTCATATTCTTCTCACTGAGACCCTCCTTTTCGACTGAAATCGCAAACATCCTTGGAATAGGGAGGGGACTTGATTTTCTCCTCATAATAGGTATACTTGGGGCCTACTACCTTCTCTTCAGGATATACCTCATGGTGGACAGGCTACAGCAGGAGATAACGGAGCTTGTACATGAGATTGCACTCAGACGGGATGATGAGTAGATACACCTCCACACTTCAGTGATTGATATGAGAATATGTATTGTAACAGAGTACTTTCCAGCAGGTGAGAAACTCGACATCCGCGGCGGTGCAGAGGCCTGTGCATTCAACGAGGCCCTTAAATTATCAGAGAAGCATGATGTGACGGTTCTAACCTCAAGGACACCTGAAAATCCCGATGGATACACCAGCGGAAACATGGATGTCATATGCTGCGGTCCCATGAGGTCCTATGTTCAGGCAGGCTCCATAGGGGAGAGGCTCTCATTCATGCTGTCGGCCTACAGGGAGGGCATGAAACTTGAACCTGACGCTGTTATAGGGTACAACTTCATAACACATCCTGTGGCCTGGATGATAGCGGGTAAAACGAATGCAAAGGCCCTGGCACGTTACCATGATGTCTGGATTGGCGAATGGCTCAAAAACATTGGTTTTTCAGGAATACTCGGCGAGATACTTGAAAGATACACCCTATCAAGGAGGTTTGACAGGATAATAGCGGTGTCAGAGTACACCGCCAGCAAGATACTTGATAGGTACCCCTGGCAGAGGGTCTCGGTTGTCCACAACATGGTTGACTTCAGGCCGCCCCTGGTTGAGAAAACCACCAGCCCATCCATTGCATGCGTTTCAAGGCTCGTTGAATACAAGAGAGTGGGGGACCTCATAAGGGCGGCTTCAGTTCTCGCAGACGAATTCCCTGATCTGAAGTGCAGGATAATAGGTACGGGTCCACTGGAGGGGGAGCTCCGGGACCTTGCAGCTGAACTGGGAGTGGATAATAGGGTTGAGTTTCTGGGGTTCGTGGAGAAACATGAGGATGTTCTGCGGGTTATAGCGGAGTCCTGGGTCTTCTGCCTTCCAAGCGTGGTTGAGGGTTTCGGTATAGTTGTTGTGGAGGCAATGGGCTGCGGGACACCCTTTGTGGCTTCACGGATACCCCCTGTAATGGAGGCAAGCAGGGAGATGGGGGGACTCTTCTTTGAACCCTGCAACTGGAGGGACCTGACTGATAAACTCAGAACACTTTTATCTGACACAGAACTCCACGGAAGACTCACAATGGAGGCAGCAGATGTTTTCAGGGATTACGGTGCAGATGCAATCGGGAAAAAACTTGAGGAAATCCTGAGGGAGGTTACAGGGTAACATTTGATCTTTTCTCTGAGATGGTAACATCTCCTTCTAAATCAGAGGACCTTTCATTTTCTGAAAACTCCAACATATTAATAGAGCCTCTTGCATAACCTATATCATGGTTATCTACTTCAGGGGATGTCTTGCAAGGGAAAGGCTCACAGCAATAGAGGAGTCCACAGAGAAAATCCTCCAGGTAGCAGGAATTGAGTACAGGGTTATGGATGATGAAACGTGCTGTGGCTCGGTACTACTTAGAACGGGATTTCTGAAGGAAGCTGAAAGGCAGATTAACAGGACAGGGAAAATGCTCCAGGGAAGGGAAGTTATCGTCTCATGCGCTGGATGCTACCGGACACTCAATGAGGACTACAGGAGGAGGGGATACAGCATAGGGGTGAAGCACATCTCACAGGTCATCCTTGACCTTGTAAATTCAGGGAACATCGAATTTGATAAAACCGTGCTGAGGGTGACATACCATGACCCGTGTCACCTGTCAAGGCACACAGACGAGAAGGACGCCACCAGGGAGATTTTAAAGGTGTTTACAGACTTCAGGGAAATGGAACACCATGGAAGGGACTCAAGGTGCTGCGGGGCAGGGGGCGGCTTGAGATCAGCCCACAGGGACATATCAGCCAGGGTTGCATCATCACGCATAGATGAGGCTGAGAGGACGGGGGCCGATATACTCTGCACATCCTGTCCATTCTGTCGCATGAACCTTGAATCCACCTCCATGAGGGTAATGGACATAACAGAGCTTCTATCTGAAATTATCAGGGAGGATAAAGGTTGAATGATGATGAGGTTCGTTGGATGGGGATCTTTGAAGTTGTCAGGGAGGATAAAGGTTGAATGATGATGAGGTTCGTTGGATGGGGATCTTTGAAGTTGTCAGGGAGGATAAAGGTTGAATGATGATGAGATCCGTCAGATGAGGATATCATTCAGCAAACTTGACGAGAGGCGCCTTGATCTCCTGGAGACTCCTGAACTTGATGAACTGAGAGATAGGGTGGCGGGGATACGTGAGCTGGCAGTTGAAAAAATGGAGGAGCTCCTGTCAGAGGCACAGAGACGATTCAGGGAGAACGGTGTTGAATTTCACCTTGCAGAGGATTCAGATGAGGCCTGCGGGATAATTCATGAGTCACTTGATGGGGGTCCTGTTGCAAAGTCCAAATCCAACACCCTCTCTGAGATAGGACTTCCTGATTATCTCCGAAGAAAAGGCGTGGAGGTTATTGAGACAGATCTGGGGGATCGGATACTTCAGCTTGCCGGAATTAAGAAACCAGCACATCCCGTTGGACCTGCACTTCACCTGGGAGTTCCTGAAATAGCTGAAATAGTAAGGGATAGGCTGGGGGTTGATATTCCGGATGATCCATATGAGATAATGGCGGTGGTCCGGGAGGATATTCTAGGTAAAATCGAATCCTGCACCACGGGGGTGACAGGGGCAAATTCCGTGGCAGCACATGATGGAGCGGCTGTGATAGTCCACAATGAGGGTAATGTGGGAAGGCTATCCCTCATGGACACCCACATACTGGTATTCGGCATAGATAAGTTTGTACCTGAAATAGAGGATGCGGTGTCAGTTGTGAAACTCGAAACCGCCTATGCAACGGGTACAGGGGTTCCCTCCTACATCAATGTGATCTCAGGTCCATCAAAGACCGCAGATATAGAGAAGATGCTCCTCAGGGGCATGTACGGGGCATCGAGGGTCATTGCAGTTGCAGTTGATAATGGCAGATCCTCAGCTTACCCTGAGGCTCTCCTCTGCATAGGCTGCGGGAGCTGCATAGTGAGCTGCCCAGTTTACAGTGCCGTCGGTAACAGGTTCGGGTACAGGGGTTACCTGGGGGGTCGGGGCGTTGTTATGAGCTCCTTCCTTGCCGATAGAAAAACTGCAGTTGAGTCAGGACTCTACCTCTGCACCCTCTGTGGCCTCTGCACAGAGAAGTGCCCGGTGGGGACGCCAACAGCTTCACTCATGGAGAGGCTAAGGGGTGAGTGCAATACCGCGGGCCTCTACCACAACTCACATCTGAGGGTGGCTGAGAGGATAAAAAGAAGGGGTTCACCACTCTGAAAAGAAAGGTATAAAAAGGGTGCTGTTCTAGATAAATTAAAAAAATTATCATGTAATGTTTCTTGGGATATCATTCCATAATTTTTACCAGGAGGTTATTGGTTTGCTTCTATTGATAAGTCCAGTTAACACAGAGGAGGCACTTGAGGCCATAGAAGGCGGTGCAGACATAGTTGACGTTAAGAACCCCAGTGAGGGATCTCTTGGGGCCAACTTCCCATGGGTTATCCGCAGGGTCAGGGAGATGACACCTGATGAGATGCTTGTGAGCGCCACCCTCGGCGATGTACCCTACAAGCCAGGAACCGTGGCGCTGGCAGCAATGGGGGCCCTTGTATCAGGGGCAGACTACATAAAGGTCGGCCTCTACGGGACAAGGAACTACGAAGAGGCGGTTGATGTCATGAAGAACGTTGTGAGGGCAGTTAAGGATGAATCCGACGCAATCGTCGTCGCGGCTGGCTACGCCGACGCCCACCGTGTGGGTGCGGTTGACCCAATGGAGATACCCCGTGTTGCCGCAGATTCAGGGGCTGACCTTGCAATGCTTGACACCGCTGTGAAGGATGGTAAGTCACTCTTTGATTTCATGGACATGAAACGGCTGGAATCCTTTGTCTCAGAAACCAGGGACCATGGACTGAAATCTGCCCTTGCAGGGTCCGTTGGAAGGGAGCACCTCAAACCACTGCATGATATTGGATGTGATGTGGTCGGCATAAGGGGTGCCGCATGTGTTGGCGGAGACCGCAACACTGGCAGAATCCACAGGACAGCTGTGAGAGAACTCAAGGAACTGATAGAAAGCTTTTAAAATAACCCTGGTGGCCTCTCAGGTGGTTAGTAATGTACGTGAAAAAATTGAAGGAAGCAGAAACCGGTTACACATTTGATGATTTTCTCCTTCTTCCCCAGGCATCATATGTGGAACCGAAGGATGTGGAGACATCTGGAAGGGTATCAAGGAACATCAGCCTCAAAATACCCATAATAAGCTCCGCGATGGACACCGTTACAGAATATGAAATGGCCATCGCAATGGCCCAGGAGGGCGGAATGGGTGTTATCCACCGGAACATGAGCATCAGGGACCAGGTGGAGCAGGTCAAGAAGGTCAAGAGATCCGGTGATCTCACCATAAGGGATGTTATAACAATCTCACCGGACTCCACCCTCAGGGAGGCCCATGAGATAATGGACCAGGAGGAGATCAGCGGGCTGCCGGTGGTTGAGGATGGAATACTCATAGGTATAATAAGCCGGAGGGACATTGAGCCCATATTCAACTCCGAGGCCGACAGAAAGGTTGACCAGGTGATGACAAGGGATGTCGTCACGGTTGATGAATCGGTAACCCCATCAGAGGCCCTTGACATAGCCTACGAGAACAAGGTTGAAAGGCTCCCTGTTGTGAAGGACGGGAAGATCGTTGGCATACTCACCATGAAGGATATACTTGAGAGGAAGAGGTACCCCAACGCATCAAGGGACAGTGAAGGTTACCTCATGGTTGCGGCAGCCACAGGGCCATTTGACCTTGAAAGGGCCCATGCGCTTGATGAGGCAGGGGCAGATATACTGGCAATCGACAGCGCCCACGGACACAACATGAACCTTGTTAAGAGCGCCGGAAAAATGAAGAGGGAGATAGACGCGGACCTCATAGTGGGTAACATCGCAACCAGGGAGGCTGCAGAGGACCTCATCGCACAGGACGTTGATGGCCTCAAGGTTGGTATAGGTCCCGGGTCAATGTGCACCACAAGGATAATTGCAGGTGTGGGCGTGCCGCAGCTCACCGCCATAGCCGAGGTGGCTGATGTGGCAGCAGAGTACGATGTTCCTGTGATCGCCGATGGTGGTATAAGGTACTCAGGGGATATTGCAAAGGCAGTGGCAGTTGGGGCGGACTGTGTCATGCTGGGGAACCTGCTTGCAGGTACCTATGAGGCCCCGGGGGACGTTGTTGTTATGAATGGCCGTAAGTACAAGCAGTACCGTGGCATGGGATCCCTGGGCGCAATGACCGGTGGTATAGGTGCCGGGACAGACAGGTACTTCCAGGAGCCCAAGGGGCACATGAAACACACCAAGGTCGTCCCTGAAGGTGTTGAGGGCGTTGTCCCCTATAGGGGAACGGTGAGCGAGGTCCTGTTCCAGCTAATCGGGGGTCTCAGGGCATCAATGGGATACTGCGGCGCCGCAGATCTCGGTGAGATGAAGGAAAGGGCAAAGCTTGTGAGGATAACCTCAAGCGGTATCAAGGAGAGCCACCCGCACGACCTCCTCATAACCAATGAAAGCCCCAACTACCCCACCCTCAAATAAATCATTTTTTTCTGTAATTTCAGATCCAATGAAGAACCGTGAACTGAACTCCTCTGTGGTCCTCTGTGGAGGGATGGGCAGGAGGATGGGATCAGATAAGGGCCTTCTTGTGATGGATGGAAGGCCATTCATTGAGATAATAACAGATAGGCTGCTGGAATATTTCAGTGAGGTGGCAGTGGTCTTCCGTGACAGCAGCCAGGCAGGTAATTACAGGGATCTTCTTGATTCCAGTATCAGAGTCCTCACAGATGAGGTGCCTGGTGTCGGCCCGCTGGGGGGTATATTCACAGCCCTTGGAAGAATATCAGGTTCCGCGGCCCTCTTTCTCCCCTGTGACTCCCCCCTTGTTACCCGGGAATTTCTTCTGAATATGAAGGATGCCTTCAGGGTGATGGGGGATAGGTGTGATGCCATTGTACCCTGCAGGGATGGTCTACCAGAGCCGCTACACTCAATCTACTCGGTAAAAATAAGGGACCATATAGAGAGTCTGCTCGCCAAAAATGAAAGGAGAGTTAGGGTTCTCCTTGACTCCATTGAATCCTGCCGCCTAGACGCTATCAGTCTGGATCCAACCCTTCGGAGTTTCAGGAACTTCAACAGACCGGAGGACCTCAGGATCTGATATCAACTGTGCGTGGATTCCTTCCCATCTCAAGAACAAACTTATTTACCCTCTCGATCATGTCGATGTAGTGTTCTTTGTGGATTTTCTTCCCATCGACGAGGGCATATTCCGGTAAAGACCCGTACAGATTCTTGAATTCAATTATCTCATTAACCATTTCCCTATACTGCTCAAGGGTCAAACGTTCCATGGATACCAACCATTGGAGTTTTTTTATAATCTCTCCGTCATAATATATAAGTTATACGATTTTATTTTCAAAACAAGGCATTATTAAAAATTTAAATTAAAATATGAATGAATATGTCTCCTTATATTCCTCTTTATGGGGCCTCCTTTAGGTAAAATTCTCCAGTGTACTGAAATCATCACTCAAGAATTTCCACCCTCGCGTCCCTGTTGAAGGGGTTCTTCCTCACGGCAAGTGAGAAGAGGTAGGGGTAGTTTTCACTGAGGTGTTCCATGTATCCCAGCCACTCAGAAACAACGGCAGAGTAGGCCCTCTGGAGGTCACCGGCCAGGTGATCATAGTCTGTGGGAGGTAGAGATGAGAGGTCCTCTCTTGCCTCAAGTTCCTCCATGAGATGAAAGACCGCCCAGAGCATGTCTGTGAAGCTTTCATGCTCAAGTAGATTGGGGTTTTCAAGAAGCCCCAGTAGAAACTTCCTACGGGACGTTAGGAAAACTTTGAGGTACTTGAGGAGTTCAACACTTTCAGGGGACCCCAGCTCAAAATCAAATTCGCATCCCCTTATCTCACTGAGCATTCCCTTAAAGTCATCTGGGCTCCATGATGCATCTATCTTAAGTTTTGATGCAATTCTATCTGTATTTGACTCGAAGGTGGATACCCTCTTAAGGAATTCGGTGCCCACCTCACTGAAGAACGCCCCCACGACCATGTTGAGTTTTTCGAGTCTCTCAACAAGTTCACGCCGGGATATGGTGGCCTCCACGATTATAACAACGATCAGAATTTCCAGGGGCACAAATGCAAGGTCTATACCGATATAGAATAGTTCAGTCTCTGGCTTATGGAATATGAAGTAGAGGAGAAGGTAGATGGAGGATGATACAAGTAAAAGCAGAATACCCAGCCTGAATTTCCAGTTTAGCCTTGAGTTCATATCATCACCTGAGAATCTTAATCTGAATTCTCCGTGTAAACCACTGCAATGGGGTTCTTTGAAACCATCATGGTCCCCCTTTCAAGTACACGACCCCTTGTTATGCTAAGCTCGGTTATGTTCACGTCAAATCCAAGCTCCTTCAGGTACTTAACGGCCTCGCACCTTGTCTCAAGGAGTATTGCGGTTATAAGGATCCTTCCACCATCTCTAAGTTTATCTGTAACCACTTCAAGTATTTCCCCCAGTCTACCGCCGCTTCCCCCGATTACAGCAATGTCCAGTGCATCAATTTCAGAGAGAGCTTCCACCGCATCACCACATATAAGGGTGACGTTATCCCCCAGCCCATGCTTTTTAAGGTTCATCTCCGTTGTTGAAATTGCATCGGGGCTTTTATCGATTGCATAGACCCTTCCAGCCCTCCTTGAAAGTTCAAGGGTCACTCCACCGGTTCCACACCCCACATCAACCGCGGTGTCCCCTTTCCGGGGATCTGCAAGGCACATAAGGAGGCACCTAACCTCCATGGCTGTTGGTCCCGGTACAGAGGGGTTCTTTATAAATTCATGGTCAGGTATCAACTCACACCACCGTTACACTCACTTTAAGGCCTTTTCATGTCCTCACCGCTCCACCTTCTGAAGAGTTCATTCTCTATCCCCAGGACGTCGAGCACCTTACCCGCTATGAAGTCGGCGATTTCCTCTATTGATGATGGTCTGTGGTAGAATCCGGGCATGGCAGGGAGTATTATACCCCCCTCCCTTGAGACCCTGAGCATGTTCTCAAGGTGCACGCTTCTAAGCGGGGTCTCCCTTGGCACAAGGACGAGTTTACGCCTCTCCTTGAGGCACACGTCAGCGGCCCTTGTGAGTGCATTGCCTGCATATCCGTTGGCTATCGCTGATAGGGTCTTCATTGTGCACGGCGCTATGACCATGGCACTGAAACTGGAGGATCCACTGTTAACTGCTGATGTGAAGTCATCAGAATCAAAGCACTCATCAGCCATCTCCTCCAGGGTTTCAGGGTCATTTTCAAGTTCATATCTGATTATATCACGTGCAGTATCGGTTATCATGAGTCCAACATTTACCCCGGCGTCCTTCAGGGCCCTGAGTATTCTATCCCCGTAGATAACGCCACTTGCACCTGTCATTGCCAGTATTATCATCTGAATCACTTCTGAATGTTTTATGGATGATCATTTCTTTTTTGATGAGAATTTATCTGATTTGAGGTACTTGAAGGGTTTTATTTTGTTATGGCCATGATCGGGTATTATTTATCGGAATTTGAGGTAATCAGGTACCGTGAGGCGGAGCTGCCTGGGGTGTGCAGGTCTTCTCTCAGGGAGGTCCATGTAGTCGTGGAGGCTGAATTCCCTGAATGCCGCGGCGGATTCACGGGGCACGTAGACACAGATATCTGCATGGTTGAACCTCGCCTCCTTCAGTGCCCCCACCAGACTTGATATATGGCTCAGGTTCACAATGGAGTCCCCAACAGAAACCTGGGTCCTCATCTCATCAAATGCAGGGTACTCGGGAAGGTTAACCACAACATAATCAGGGTCCAGGTCCATGTCATCTGCAATTTCCTTTTCAGCCCTTCTTATCTCGGCATCTGTGATCCTGAATACCCTCTGGGGGTCCTCGAGTTCATTGAGCTTCACAGAGTCCACGGTCTTGAGGAGGTCACGGTTATCCAGTCTCCTGATCATATCCCCTGCGAGGCCCTCCTGATTCCTGCACATGACAATGAGGTCCATGTCATCGTACCTGTATATCCTGGACTCATCAAGCACCCCCTCAGATATGAGGCTCCTCAGGCACCTCCTGAACATGGAGTTAACGATCCTTGTGGTGTGGTGCTGGTAAACGCTGGGATACATGAAGTACCTTGCAAGCAAAGCCGACTCTGCGGCCTGAACACCCTTCCTGTCAAGGACAAGGTCGTTCTCCATCTTCATATTGTATATAAGCCTTTCAACGTCTATTATACCGTAGGCCACCCCTGTGTAGTGGGAGTCCCGCAGCAGATAATCCATCCTGTCAACGTCAAGCTCCCCGTTGATCGCCTGCCCAAGGACACCCTCGCCCCTAAGTATCCTCATAACCTGTTCAAGGTCGAACTCCTCTGATATTATGTCACCGAGCACAGATTCCCTTATGAGTTCCCTTGTGAGGCTCTCATGGGACCTTTCAAGGACACCCTCTGATACATGGGAGAACGGACCGTGCCCCACGTCATGGAGGAGGGCGCAGAGCCTCAGTATACTCTTCTTTTCAGGTCCAAGGTTGAGGTGCTCCGCCAGCCTCGATGCCAGGTACATGGCCCCTATGGAGTGTTCGAACCTTGAATGGTTTGCCCCTGGGTATATCAGATTTGTGAATCCCAGCTGCTTTATCCTCCTGAGCCTCTGAACATGGGGTGTGTCAACAATCCTCACCTCAAATTCGGTGAGTTTCAGGTTACCGTGGACGCTGTCCCTTATGAATTTCATTTTAAGACTCCTAGCCACCTGACATGATAACGTTCCTGCCGCTGGTGGTGTACTCCTCCTTTTTGAAGTCTATTTCATACTTTGTCCTCTCGATTATCTCTTTGAGGGCATCAAGTGTTTCCCCGCGGTGGGGTCCTGCAACCGCAACCATGAAGAGGGTCTCTGATACATAGAACTCCCCAACGTAGTGTACAACGGCCACGTCCTTCACAGGGTACTTCTCCATCACATCCTCAACTATCCCCTCAAGTTCCCTCTGGGCCTTTTCAATGTCTGGTGTTGTGAGTACAAGTTTCTCTGTCCTCTCATCATCAACACCACGGACGATACCCTCAAAGGTGAACACTGCTCCGCATTCATCAAGGTAGGGGCTCTTCTTCACATGTTCCAGGAGGTCATCCATTCTGAAGGCCTCCTTTTCATCTGTCACCATGACCATCATTTCTGACACCTACACCAGTTCACTAACTTCCTTTTTTGCAAGGTGTTTTATTCTCTCAACACCATTTATTTCCTCTATAACCTCAACCACAGAGTCTGGAAGGAGTGAGCGCCAGTCACCATCATCCAGCATCCTCCGCCTCACCTCTGTCCCTGAGTACCTGTCCCTGTAGAAAAGGGGGGGTGCAGTCACCTCATAGCCGTCCTCACTGAAGAGCCGCTGGACAAGGGGGTTCCCACTGTATACCCTGTCAAATGGGGGTGTCAGCATCTTTATATGTGCAACCCAGAGGGCGTTGCACTCTATGTCCTGGACAGGTATGATGTAGTAGCTTGATGCGGGGATACCGTTCTCACTGAGTGCCTTGGTCAGCATCATCACCCTCTCACCGGCGGTGAAGGGGTCCCTGAGGCTGTGGCTCAGCTGGGCGCTCCCGATACATATTATGAGTTCATCAACCTCCCCGAGCACCCTCTTTATAACCTGGAGGTGTCCCCGGTGGAATGGCTGCATCCTTCCAACCAGCAATCCCCTCATTCATATCACCGCATAAAGGTTATTATGTCAGTAAAACTATTAGAACTATAGTGGTTCTAGTATATATTCATGGCAGCACGTTGCTGTAACGATTGGAAATTTTCACTGGCAGTTTTTCAGGCACTGCCATGAGATCTGGTATCTTTGAACCTTGAAGGAATGGTTGCGGTGATGCAATGATAAGGGTGGAGAACCTCACAAAGACCTATAAACTTGAGAATGGAGATGAATTCAGGGCACTTTCTGATGTTAACCTTGAGGTTTCTGAGGGAGAAATACTGGGAATACTCGGAATGAGTGGTTCAGGTAAGACGACACTTCTGAGGATCCTGAGGGGTGTTGAACCCTTTGATTCAGGGAGGATAACCCTGGATGATGTAACCGTTGAGTCTGATTCAGGACAGTACTACTTCTCAAAGCTCAAAAAGAAGACTGCAATTCACCTCCAGAGGTCCTTTGGTCTCTGGTCGGAGACCGCCCTTCAGAATGTCATAAGGAAGCTGTACGCTGCAAAATATGGTGACGAGTCAATGACAGACTTTGACTTTGCCTATGATGAATTCGGTGAGGAGGCAATGGAACTCCTCAGGGTGGTTGGACTTGACCACAAGGCCGAGCACTTTGCACCTGTCCTCAGTGGCGGCGAGAAGCAGAGGCTCATAATGGCCAGGCAACTTGCAAAAAAACCCAGGGTACTCCTTCTTGATGAACCCGCAACCATGTCATGCCCGGGGACGAAGCAGGAGATACTGGATGCCATACGGAACATCAACAGGGAACTGGGTGTCACGGTGGTGCTGGTCTCTCACCTGCCTGAAGTCCACGAGTACCTTGCAGACCGCCTGGTTCTGATGGAGGACGGGCGCATCATTGATGAGGGGGAACCCTGGAGGATCATAGAGAGGTTCATGAGGGACATTGAGCCCCCGGTTGACTACACACCCCCCAGCTCAGATAGGGAGATCCTCAGGGTCAGGGACCTGTCCAAGAGGTTTGTACTCCTCAAGGGCGGGGCAGTCCTTGAGATGAGGGATGTTAACCTTGATATCAGGGAGGGTGAGATAGTATCCATAATAGGGCCCAGTGGGGCCGGCAAGACGGTGCTCCTCCGGATGATCGGTGGACTGGACCTTCCTGATGAGGGTACGGTGGAGTTCAGGCTCAACAGTGAATGGGTTAACATGCATGAACCTGGCGTTAAAAGGATGGGTGTGAGGAGGAAGATGGGTTTCATGCATCAGGAGTTTGCCCTTGTACATCACGCCACCATAAGGAGTCAGATAGCCTCAAGACTCGGTGTTAAGGGTGAACATGTTGTTGCAGAGGCAAGGAAGAGGGCCGAGGAGCTGGGAATAAGTGACATGGTCCTTGATGTTCTCTACCAGCTCACGGATCTTCCTGAAACAGAGGCCCGTTACAGACTAGAGAAACTTGGCCTCTCACCTGAGATACTTGAGGAGCTCTTCCCCAGCTTCCCTGACAGTGAGGTTAAGAGGTATGCTGAGCCCATATTCAGGGCCCTGAACCTCCCCCTGGACATACTTGACAGGAAATCCTATGAGCTCTCAGGGGGTGAGCGGGTGAGGGCGACCCTTGCCCTTGTCCTTGCATCAAGGCCCGATGTCCTTGTCCTTGATGAGCCGTTCGGGGACCTTGACCCCATAACACTCAGGATGGTTTCAAATTCCCTCAAGAGGATCAACATGGAGTTCGGGACAACCATAATCATGGTGAGTCACCATGTGGATTTCATAAGGGAGCTCAGCACAAGGGCTGTGATGGTTGAGGACGGCCGTCTTGTAATGGACGGGGAACCAGATGGCCTCTGCGACGAGTTTGTTGAAAGGAGCCATGCAAAATACCTTCAGAGGGTTAAGGGGTGATATAGTGGAATTTGAGAATTTTCCTGTTGAGAATGCACACAGAATACTTACTCCAAGGCCAACGGTCATTGTAACAACGGTGGATGGGGATGGGAATATAAATGCGGCCCCATTTTCCTTCACCATGCCTGTATCAATTGACCCGCCAATCGTGGCGTTTGCATCTGCACCGGACCACCACACTGCAGTGAATGTTGAGGACACCCATGAGTTTGTACTTAACATAACGCCGGTGGATATAATTGATGAGATGTGGATAACCGCCAGGGATCTCCCGGCGGGTGAGAATGAACTTGAGGCCGCTGGTCTTACCTGGATTCCCTCAGAGAGGGTTAAGCCCCCAAGGATAGCAGAGGCGGTCGCGCACCTTGAATGTGAACTCCTCCGGATGTGTGAGGTTGGCGACCACAACCTCATAGTGGGCTCAGTTGTGAATGCATCGGTCTGCTCTGGGTGCATAAGGGATGGGCTCCTTGATGTTGAATCTGTTAAGCCAGTTCTCCATGTGGGTGGCACAGTGTTTGTTGTGGGGGATCATGTGAGGCGGATTGAATAGGTGGTTTGTGATGTTTGAGAGGATCATGGTTCCAACCGATGGTTCAGAGTATGCAGCAAAGGCAGAGGACCTTGCCATTGAACTTGCAGGGCGTCTAGGGTCCGTGGTTGTTGCTGTGCATGTTATCGATGAGAAGCTTATCTACCCCTTTGATGTCCTTGAGGATGAGGGAAAGGAGATCCTGGCGGCTGTGCAGAGAAAGGGCAGGGAGGCCGGTGTCCAGGTGGATGAGGTCCTGGTATTTGGGAGCCCGGCGCATGATATGAAGAAGATCTCTGAGAAGACAGGGGCGGATCTCGTGGTTATCGCATCCCATGGGCGTTCGGGTCTTGAGAAGCTTCTTATGGGCAGTGTGGCTGAGACCACCCTCAAGACGGTTGAGGTACCGGTACTCCTTGTTAAATAAACCTTCCTTTTTTGCTCACCGAAAGATATATAAGGGATATATATCATTATTTGATATATCAAAATTTGATATATAATATTTCGATGTATGAGGTGTTATGTTGAGAAGGGTGTTTAGAGGAATCCGGGAGTACCTTACGGACTGGAAGAACCTGTTAACCCATACCGTTGTGGGTGTGCTTATACTTGCAGTGGCGGTTTATGCCCCTGTAAGTCCTTATGTGAGAATGGGTTTTGTTGGGTGTGTTGTGGGCTTCAATGTGGTGAGGATGAAGTATTTTGACTGAAAAAATTAACATTTTCTTATTATTTTATGATAAAAAAATGTAAAATGGGGTTTTTTTAGATACTCACGTAGCTGGGGAGTTTTCTGTAACTTCCGTAGAATCCCAGGACTTTGCTGTATAGGTGTACGAGTCTTGTGAAGGGTATTTTCCCATATCTGGTTGTTGCGTATTTGGGTGCCGTTCCGTATCTGTTTATTGAGTTTCTTATGGTGATTGCTGTGGATATGTAAAGTGATTTTGAGAGTCTGATTGATCTGGTGGTTCCTGTTGAGCCTGTGTAGCCTACGGTTCGTGTGCTGAGTGGTTTCAGGTTGCCTGCGTTGATCTGGATGGTTGCACGTACAAGGAGGTCCAGGAGCTGTGCCATTGTGAATTTTTTTCCTGAGATTGTCACTGAGGATGGGAGTCTTTTGTAGCGTGCATAGTATTTTATGACAGAATTTGCAGTTCCTGAAAGCTGATTTATTGTTATACCTGCAGTTACCAGTTTAGGTGGGAGTGTTCCGATGGTTACATTGTAATGGCCAGGTTGGGTGATTGTTAGTGTGAATTCGATTATTTTTGTTTCTCCGGGGTTCAGGGTGGTTGTCTGGTTTTGTATGGATCTCTGGTTTACCTTGAGGATTGCTGTATAATCGCCTGCAAAGTCTCCTGTGTTGGTGATCATGGCTTTGATTCTGATGTTTAGTGGTGTTATTCCGGTTGTGGGTGTGACTGTTAAGTTGCCTAGTGCGAATGTGGCTGGTTTCAGGACTGTGACTGTGGTGTTTACTGTTTCGTTGTCAACTTCGGCACATACCGTGGCAACACCCCTCGTGTTTAGGCCGGTTAGTGTTGAGGTGGCGGTGCCATCTGTGAAGTTTGTGTCTTCTATCGAACCGAGGGTTGTGGAGAAGTTTGCGGGACCTGTGTACGGGATTAATCCTTCAGATGGATCATGCAGTGCTCCGTTACTGTCGTGCTGGAGGTCCGCGGTTATCTGTGAGTTTCCACCTATTAGGACTGTGCCAGGGTTGGCATTGATTCTCAGGACGATCCATGGGTTGTATGTTACACTTCCTGAGACAAGGATTGAGAAGTCTGGAGTGTTGGAGCCCACCAGTTGAATCGGGCATCCACAGCACTATTATTTGCGTAGACGTTTATCCCGGTCTGGTCCGGGTTGTTGAATATCCGGCAGAACATGATTCTGGCGGGTTCTGGGCAATCACGCACAATTATTGCTCCAGCAAGGGGTGCTGTGTTGTTGGTGAGTGTGGTGTTTGTTATTGTTAGTGTGGAATTAGTAACTACTTCTATTGCTCCTCCTTGTCTATTTGCTGTGTTGTTGGTGAGTGTGGTGTTTGTTATTGTTAGTGTGGAGGATGAATATGTGATTATTGCTCCTCCTTGTCTATTTGCTGTGTTGTTGGTGAGTGTGGTGTTTGTTATTGTTAGTGTGGAGGATGAATATGTGATTATTGCTCCTCCTTGTCTATTTGCTGTGTTGTTGGTGAGTGTGGTGTTTGTTATTGTTAGTGTGGAGGATGAATATGTGATTATTGCTCCTCCTTGTCTATTTGCTGTGTTGTTGGTGAGTGTGGTGTTTGTTATGTTTACGTTTGAGAAATTATCTGCGTATATTGCTCCCGCTACATTGGTTGCTGTGTTGTTGGTGAGTGTGGTGTTTGTTATTGTTAGTGTGGAATAAGTAACTACTTCTATTGCTCCCGCTACATTGGTTGCTGTGTTGTTGGTTAGTGTGCTGTTAATTATCGTTACTGTGCAGAACTCTGCTAATATTGCCCCCCCATTTTTTGCTGTGTTGTTAAAAAATAGGCAGTTTTCGATTGTTAGGGTTGGGTTTTCTATTACTATTGCAGATTTATCGTTTGAGTAAGCATCCCTGATTGTTAAATTTGATAATTTGGAGTCCTTTGTGATTGTGAATAATCTTGGAGTTCCCTCCAGTTTTATGACGGTACCCTCTTTGACTGGCCAGTAATTGTCAGTTTCTTGTCGATGTTCACGTTCCTGTTATCTGGACCGGTGTATTCGCCGTCTGCAAGCCATATAACATCATTGTCTGCGGCCGATCCAGTTGCATTCTTTATGGTGGCCTTTGCTGCTGCCCATGAGAGTCCGTCATTGTTGTCATCCCCCCCAGTGGCATTAACATAGATATCCACTGCACTGGCCGTACCAGAAAAGGCTATCGCAATAAGACCCACTAAAATTAAAGGAAGATATCTTTTCATTAAATCAACTCTAAGTCTTGCCCGTACCTTTGGTACAATGTATAATATCGTTTCGGGAACTATTAAAGTTTTTTAGAAACCTTTAAATTTAGCCAGAATATTAGAAGGATTTTTTCGCTGAATTTTTAAACCATGTTACTGTTCAGCAATTTATTTTTAGTTTCTCTGACCTCTTGATGGGTCTCCCCTTAAGAAGGCAATTAAAGGTTTTCATGGAAACTCCATAGATAATTTTAAATTTTTAAAGAGTAATAATAATATAGTGTCCCTAAAATTGAAGAGAAAGGTGTTAAACTTGAAAAGATACAAATGCAGGGTTTGTGGATACATCTACGACCCTGAGAAGGGCGAACCAAGGACAGACACACCACCAGGAACACCGTTTGAGGACCTCCCTGAGACATGGAGGTGTCCGTCATGCGGTGCAAAGAAGAAGATGTTCAAACCACTTGACTGAGAGGTGAATAAATGGACAAATACGTCTGCCAGATGTGCGGATACATCTACGACCCTGAAGAGGGAGACCCCACATCAGGGATAGAACCAGGAACAGCGTTTGAGGACCTCCCCGACGACTGGGTATGCCCTGTATGTGGCGTTGGAAAGGACCAGTTCAAGAAGATGGATTAAATGAAAGCCAGAAGAATTGCAGATGGGGTTTACTACACCGGTATCCTTGACTGGGACCGGAGGACCTTTGATGAGCTTGTAGCCCTCCCAAGGGGCACAAGCTACAACTCATACATCGTCTCTGGAAGCAGTGCCACGGCACTCATTGATTCTGCAGAACCCTCAAAGAGCAGTGAATTCCTGGGGATCATAGGGGAAATGGAAACTGACATCGACTACATAATCTCCCAGCACGCAGAACAGGACCACTCAGGTACAATCCCGGAGCTCCTTGACATGTACCCTGACGCAGAGGTCCTGGGGACACCTGCCTGCATTGAACTCCTCAGGGAACTTCTAAGGATCGATGGAAACTTCAGGACAATTGAGGATGGTGAGACACTCTCCCTGGGTGACAGGACGCTGAGATTCATTGTAACACCATGGGTGCACTGGCCCGACACCATGGTAACCTACCTTGAGGAGGAGCGGATACTCTTCACCTGCGACTTCTTTGGATCACACCTTGCAACATCAGACATCATGGAGGTGCCTGAGGGTTTCCTGAGGGAGGCCAAGAGGTACTACGCCCATATCATGATGCCCTTCAGCCAGATGGTCACATCCAACCTCAGGAAGATCTCGGACCTTGACATATCACTCATAGCACCATCCCATGGCCCACTGGTATCCATACCTGACCTCATAATCGATGCATACAGGAGATGGACCTCTGGGGGCAGTAAAACGGTGATCGCATACACCACCATGCACAGAAGCACGGAGATCATGGTTGAGAGACTCACAGAGAAACTCATGGAACTCGATGTGAGTGTAAGACCCATCAACGTTGCAGAGTCCGATACCGGGGAATTCCTCACTGAACTCGCGGATGCCTCGGTCCTGGTTGTTGCATCACCCACGGTGCTCACAAGACCCCACCCGGCAGTTGCATCGGCACTCTACCTTGTGAATGCACTGAGACCGCCGGTGAAGCACATTGCACTGATGGGATCCTACGGGTGGGGGACACTCATTGAATCCGAGGTCAAGGGTCTGCTATCCAACCTGAACGTGGAGTACCTTGAACCAGTCCTTGTGAAGGGCCTTCCACGTGAGGAGGACCTTCAGAGGATAGATGAACTTGCCATTCAGATAAAGGAAATAGGGGGTGAATTAAATGGTAAGTGAAAGGATGCAGGAGGCCCTCAACAGGCAGCTCAACGCTGAACTCTACTCAGCATACCTCTATCTTTCAATGGCCGCCTACTATGAGGCCTCTGACCTCCCGGGATTTGCAAACTGGATGCGTGTCCAGGCCCAGGAGGAACTTGCACACGCAATGAAGTTCTACGACTACCTTGTCCAGAGGGGTGCAAGGGTCGTGCTTGAGGAGATAGAGAAACCACCATTCGAGTGGGAGTCCCCACTGGAGGTATCCAAGCATGTCCTGGAACATGAGAGGAAAGTGACGGGACTCATAAATGACCTTGTTGACCTTGCAATCTCAGAGAGGGACCATGCAACCAACAATTTCCTCCAGTGGTTCGTTGCAGAGCAGGTTGAGGAGGAGGAATCCGCGGGTTCAGTGCTCCAGAAGGTGCGCCTTGCATCGGATTCACCAAGCGGCCTCCTCATGCTTGATGCGGAACTCGGAAAGAGGGTTTACAACCCACCAGCAAATGAAAAGGGGGAATAGTTTATGGGGGAGAAGGTATACGAAGTCAGAAAGGTGAAGAAGAAGGGGCGCGGCATGCCCCTCATAGGGGATAAATTCCCTGAAATGGAGGTCCAGACAACCCACGGGCTGATGAAACTCCCGGCTGAATTCAAGGGGAAATGGTTCATACTCTTCAGCCACCCTGCAGACTTCACACCTGTCTGCACAACAGAGTTCGTGGCGTTCCAGGAGGTCTACCCTGAACTGAGGGAACTTGACTGTGAACTTGTGGGCCTCAGTGTTGACCAGGTATTCTCACACATCAAGTGGATCGAATGGATAGAGGAGAACCTTGATACCGAGATCGAGTTTCCTGTGATAGCGGACACGGGGAGAGTCGCGGATACCCTTGGACTCATACACCCGGCGAGGCCCACAAACACGGTGAGGGCGGTATTTGTGGTTGACCCTGAGGGGATAATCAGGGCTATACTCTACTATCCACAGGAACTTGGAAGGAACATCCCTGAGATCGTGAGGATGATACGCGCCTTCAGGGTCATAGATGCCGAGGGTGTGGCTGCACCTGCAAACTGGCCCGATAACCAGCTCATCGGTGACCATGTGATAGTCCCACCGGCATCTGATATTGAAACCGCCAGGAAAAGGAAAGAGGAATACGAATGCTACGACTGGTGGCTCTGCCATCGCAGCATAGGTGGTGATTAGATGGAGAAAAAATTCTATGAACTCCCTGAACTTCCATACCCCTACGATGCCCTTGAACCATACATATCAGAGGAGCAGCTGAGGATACATCATGAGAAGCACCATCAGGCCTACGTGGATGGGGCCAATGGCGTCCTCAGAAAACTCGACGATGCCAGGGAGAATGACGAAGAAGTTGACATCAAGGCGGCCCTCAAGGAACTCTCATTCCACGTGGGGGGCTACGTCCTGCACCTATTCTTCTGGGGTAACATGGGACCCGCAGATGAGTGCGGTGGGGAACCCGGCGGACGGCTTGCGGAGTACATAGAGAAGGACTTTGGAAGCTTTGAACGCTTTAAAAAGGAGTTTTCTCAGGCCGCTGTGAGTGCGGAGGGTTCAGGATGGGCTGTACTCACCTACTGCCAGAGGACCGACAGGCTCTTCATAATGCAGGTTGAGAAGCACAACGTCAACGTGATACCCCACTTCAGGATCCTCATGGTCCTGGATGTATGGGAACACGCCTACTACATTGACTACAGGAACGTGAGACCCGACTACGTTGACGCATTCTGGAACATCGTAAACTGGAAAGAGGTTGAAAAACGCTTCGACGACCTCTTCTAACTCCATTAATTTTTTAAGAACCTTTTATTCTAACTCCCAGGTAGCATTCCCGTGATGCATAACATTTATTTTTAAATCACCATAAACATCTAAGAGTTACACTGATTCGGGAATGATTCAGATGATCTGGAACAGGGAAATGGAATGCATAAGCAGGGAGGAACTGGAGGAAATTCAGCTTAAAAGGCTTCAGGACACAGTAAGGAGGGCATATGAAAACGTACCCTACTACCATGAGATGTTCGAGAAGGAGGGCGTGTACCCTGAGGACATAGAGTCACTGGACGACATCACAAGGTTGCCCTACACCACCAAGGATGACCTCCGCAAGGTCTACCCCTTCGGGATGTTCGCTGTCCCCAGGAAGGAGATAGTGGAGGTCCACACATCCTCAGGGACCACAGGAAAACCCGTTGTCTCAGGCTACACCCGGGAGGACATAGAGATATGGAGTGAGGTCATGGCCAGGGGCCTCACAATGATGGGCCTCACAGAGGATGACGTCATCCAGAATACCCATGGTTACGGCCTATTCACCGGCGGATTCGGGGTCCACTACGGTGCACAGAAGATTGGGGCGACCGTTATCCCCATCTCAACTGGACAGACAAGGAGGCAGATAGAGATAATGAAGGACTTCGGGACAACGGTCATGATATTCACACCATCCTATGGCCTCTACCTCTCTGAGGTTGCAGCTGAGGAGGGCTTTGACCCTGCCGAATCCCAGTTAAAGGCAATAGGATTCGGGGCTGAGATGTGGACAGAGGAGATGAGGGCCGAGATAGAGAGGAGGTTCAATGCACCGGCCTTCAACATATACGGCCTCACTGAAATCATGGGCCCGGGGGTTGCAATGGAGTGCGGTGAGAAGAATGGTCTCCACGTTGCAGAGGACCATTTCTACCCTGAGATCATAGATAAGAATGGTGAAAGGGTCGGTCCAGGTGAAAGGGGTGAGCTGGTACTCACAACTCTCACAAGGGTGGGGATGCCGGTTATAAGGTTCAGGACAAAGGATATAACCTCAATAGATTATGGGCCATGTGCCTGTGGCAGGACCCTTGCAAGGATCTCAAGGATCACAGGCAGGGTCGATGACATGCTCAAGGTCAGGGGAGTTTCAGTGTTCCCCTCCCAGATAGAAAAGGCGCTCCTCCGCATAGATGGTATTGAGCCACACTACCAGATAATAGTGACAAGGCCCCACCTCATGGATGAACTTGAGGTGAGGGTGGAGACCTCCCCTGAACTCTTCTCAGATGACATCCGGCAGATGGTGGAGACCAGGGACCGGATCGAGGAGTTCATAGAGAACGAGATAGGCCTCAGGGTTAAGGTGACCCTGGTTGAACCCGGCACAATACCAAGGAGTGAGGGGAAGGCAGTAAGGGTGATAGATAAGAGGAACCTTTAAATTAGTGGTGATACCATGAGGGTTAAGCAGATATCAATATTTCTTGAAAACAGGAAGGGAAGGCTCTGGAAGGCACTGAGTACACTTGCAGAGGCAGGTATAAACCTTAGGGCCCTATCACTTGCAGATACATCAGAATTCGGGATACTCAGGCTCATAGTCCCTGAACCTGAACGCGCGGCAGATGTGCTTGAAAAGAGCGGCTTTGTTGTTAAGCTGAAGGACGTCGTCGCAGTTGAGATGGATGACAGGCCAGGGGGTCTTGCATCAATCCTCGGGGTCCTCAAGGACTATGACCTGAACCTTGACTACATATATGCATTTGTCCATGAAAAGAAGGATAAGGCGATACTCTTCATGAGTACAGAGGACCTGGATGCACTTGAAAGAGCCCTGAGGGATGCCGGAATCCGGATGGTCCCACCAGAGGAGGTCTACTCCCTCTGAGCGGAATATTCAACCATATTAGCTTGGGGGTCTACTCCCCCTTAATCCTGACATCCTCAACCGAGTACTCTATGCCCTCCTCTTCCAGTTTCTTTGTTATGCTTCTGCTCATCTTACCAACTGCAAGTACGAGGACATTCAGGCCCCTCTTTGCGGCTGCAAGGGCAGCATGGGGGGTTGCAAATTCAAAATCAACATTTAAGTTTAACCTGGTCGCCGCTGCCCTTGAAACTGTCCCCATTATACCTATCCTGTCCTGGTCATGGGCGAGTTCCCTTATCCTTTCAAGGTCCGCTGCCCCTGAACCGCCCTCGGATATCCCCGGGAGAACCGCGATGGTCACCTTTCCCCTCTGAAGGGGTATGGTGCCGCTGAGTTCTGTGAGGGCCACATCCTCACCCTCTGAGGCACTTTTCATGACTGTGGCATGGGCCTCCCCGTTGGTCCTCCTCCGGGCGTAGAGGACGCCGTCGTCCATGAACAGTTCGACATCATCACCCTCGTTGAGGTCCTCCCAGGCGATGGCTGGCCAGATGGACTTGTAGGAACTCATGTACTCCAGGACCTCATCGGCGTATTGCCTGAGGCTCACAGCAGCCCTCTTGAGCTTCTCACCACCCCTCCTGGTTATCTTGTAGTGGGACCTCCCGCTTCCTGCCTCCACAAGGCCCTCTGCTATGAGGCTCTTAATGTTCTCAGACACTGCCTGAACCGTTATTCCGAGTTCATCTGCTATATCCCTTTGCCTCACATAGGGCTGACGCCTTGCTATCTCACTCAGCACCTGGAAACGTGTAAGTTCACCCTTCTTTCTGAAAGCCTTCATCCATTCACCTTAACCTTTTCTATGGCCCTGTTAAGGAGTCTGAGGAATTCTTCCTCATTCTCAGAGGGTATGTATGCTCCGCAGGCAGTCGCATGACCACCGCCGCTACCCCCAACCTTCTCAGCCACCCTCTGCATGATTGAACCGAAGTGTATGCCGTCAAATGCAAGTAGGCGGGAGCACCTCAGTGAAACCTTGAGGCCATCGCCGGTTTCAGCAAGGCCTATCATGGGCCTCCTCCAGTCACCGTAGCCCAGGAGCATACCTGCAACCGTACCCACCACAGCGGTTTTCACGCCGGGGGCGTGGAAGTACTGGAGATTATCCATATCCCTTATGAGTTCCTCGTCCATTATCCGGTCGAGGGTAACCGCAAGGTAGGCCCGGTGTTCCCTGAGGACATCCTCAAGTTCCTCCAGCTTTTCATGGCGATCACCCCCGATGATATCCATCGCAAGCTTCCACTTTGAGTTCCGGTTACACGCGTTAACTGCGGTTGAGAACTCTGAGAGGTCCCTGAATACCGTGTACCTCTCCTCTGATCTTAACTCGTAGACCTCACCGAGTATGAGCCTGGGGAGGTATTTATGGTACCTTCTGGGGACCTCGTTGACCATCATACGGTATATCTCGTTGAAGAGTTTCCTTTTCTCGTCATCTGTAAGATCACAGAGCCTCCTCTGGGTTTCATCGTTTTTCAGGGGTATGCCCAGGTTCTTAAGCCTTGCTATGCACTCGTTGGTGTTGTTTGTTGTTGGCAGGGTGACATCCCCGAAGTAGGAGAGTGCACTTACGATGGATCTGGTGTGTCTACCGTAGATTGTAAGGTCACTGCAGCACTCAACCGCACCCTCCATTATACTGTCCTCCAGGATCACCCGGTTGGCCCCAACCATCTTACCGGTCCTGATGTTCTGCATGTCACCCACCGCGGCAAGGAGCCCCATCCAGCTGAGATTGGTGTATCCAAACTGCCTTGCAAGGAGATATGATAGGCCCCCACCTGAGATGCTGGTTGAACCATCCATTCCATAGAAGATTGGATTTATTTCAAGGAGCTCACCCCGTGGAGGTTCAAAGTTTCTCTTTCGGAGGGGGGGATGGTGGTCGAGTATGAGCACACGGGAGCTCCTTTTCATGTTTTCATGGACCATCTGTCCGGATCCAAGGTCACTGAAAACTGTGAGATCCGGACCATGTTCAACCTCAGGGACCTCATTGATGTTTATTATGCTGATCTCATGGTCCTTCCCGAGACCCTCAAGGAGTTTGCTGAGGATTGTTGCCGCTGTTATACCATCACAGTCTGTGTGGCTGTAGACTGTAACCGTCTCAGCCTCCTCAATCAGCTTACGGGCCCTTCTGAGCGCACCTTCAAGTTCGTCCATGTTCATTATCCCATACCCTCAGTTCTTCTTTGAGGACCTCACAAGCCTTGCAAGTTTTATGAGGAGTTCCCTCTTACTCCCATCATATTCAACAAGAACCCTCCCTGATGATTCCCACCATGAGGAAGGGTATGACTTATCAGATTCCATACGGGCTTCAAGCTGGAGTTTTTTTGCGGCCCTGAGTATTTCACTGGCACTTGGGGATTCAACCGCGTATTCAAGGGGCACCCTTCGCCCCTGGCTCCGTGATTTCCGTGAATCGAGATAGGCTGGCCATATTATCATTATTTACCCTCCATCATCCTCTCTGAAAGTTCGGCTAGCATGTCCCTGACCGTGTACCTCTCTGGGATGACTGCATCAAGACCATACTCCTCAAGTTTACTGAGGGTTATGGGGCCTATTGCAGCCACTTGTATCCCCCTGAGGGCATGGATAAGATCCCCCTCCTTATCACCTGCAATTTTAAAGAGGTTTTCCACTGTGAGGGGACTCGTGAATGTAACAGCATCCACCTCCCCCTTGAGTATACCCTCTATCATTTCCTCCGCCGGTGCCGTGTCCTCTGGTATCCCCGAGTGGTAGGCCTCTGCAACAAGGACCTCCGCACCCATCTCCTCAAGTCCCATAGGGAGGACCCTCCTTGCAGAGAGCGTCCTTGGAAGGGCCACCCACATCCCCCTGAGGTCGTATTTTCTGAGGGCCTCAAGGAGACCCTCTGCGGTGTAATCCTCAGGCACCAGGTCCACCCTGAGACCCACCTCAGATGCTGCATGGGCAGTCTTGGGTCCTATGACCGCGACAATACAGTCATCCCTGAGTTTCTCATGGAAGTCCCTGCATGTGCTGAACAGGGATTCAACAGCCGCCGGGGAGGTGAATATAACCAGGTCCCATTCAGGGGCCCTCCTGCACACCTCCCTGAGGGAATCTGTTTTCAGGATCCTCAGCTCGAGGGTTGGGGCGACAAGGGCCCTTCCACCGGCACCCTCGATCAGTTTAACAGCAGCAGATACCCGCTCGGCGGGCCTTGTGAGGGCGATGGTCTTACCCCTGAGACCCTCTAATTTCCCGGTAGACATTAACAACCTCACCCACCACTATGATTCCAGGCGGCCTCAGATCCTTTTCTGCTATGTCCTCAAGGGTGCCGAGGATAACCCTCTCATCCTCTGTTGTCCCCCTCTCAATCACACACACAGGGGTTTCAGGGGGCCGGTGCTTCATGATCTCCTGCATGTTCTCCCGCACGTTACCCACACCCATGAGTATTATGAGGGTGTCGGCCCTGTAATCCCAGTGAACCTGTTTTTCAGGTTTTGTGGGGTCCTCGTGTCCTGTGACAACAGTGAAGGATGTTGCAACACCCCTGTGAGTCACAGGAAGCCCTGCAGATGTGGGAACGCCCACAGCGGAGGTCACACCGGGGATGACCCTTGCCTCAACGCCGGCCTCCCTGAGCGCAAGGAGTTCCTCGCCACCCCTCCCAAAAACGAATGGGTCGCCGCCCTTGAGCCTCACCACTGTTTCATGCTTCTTACCCTCCTCAACAAGGATCCTGTTTATCTCATCCTGTGTTTTGTGGTGTTCACCGGCTTTCTTACCCACGTATATCAGTTTTGTATCTTCAGGGGCGTATCTGAGTATCTCCTCACCTGCCAGCCTGTCATACACAACGACGTCAGCCCCCTCAAGAACCCTTATGGCCTTGAGTGTTATGAGCTCAGGGTCCCCTGGACCCGCCCCAACAAGATAAACCACCATGATAATCACCTTTTTGCTCTGAATCAGATCTTCATTATGCCCCTGAAGAATTTGAAGCCATCCTCTGATCCGAGTATCATCTCTGAGGCCCTTTCCGGGTGGGGCATCACCGCGCACACCATGCCTGATTCATCACACACCCCTGTTATCCCGTCAAGGGAGCCGTTGGGGTTTTCACCGTGGAACTGCAGCACGACCTGGTCGTTATCCCAGACCTCGCTGACGTTTTCATGGTAGTATCTCCCCTCTGCATGGGCAACAGGCATCCTTATAACCTCATCCCGTCTGAATAGCCGTGTGAAGGGGGTTCTCGTGGTCTTAACCTGGAGGCTGGTCCACTGGCAGTTGAATTTGGGGTGCTCGTTCACGGTGAAGACCCCCGGGACGAGCCCAACCTCTGCAAGGATCTGTGCACCGTTACATATTCCGAGGACAGGTTTTTCCTCCCTCACCAGATCCTTAACAGCGTCCATGACTGGCGTTATGGCTGCGATTGCACCTGCACGCAGGTAATCCCCGTATGAGAATCCCCCGGGGATTATAACCGCGTCCAGGTGTCCCAGGTCCCGCTGATTCCACCATACATACTCGGGCTCTGCCCCGGCAAGTTCCAGGACATGGTAAACGTCACGGTCACAGTTGGATCCAGGAAACCTTATAACTCCCACCCTCATGTTTCAGCCTTCCATCTCCGTTATACTGAAGTCGTAGTCGTGGATAACCGGGTTGCAGAGGAGGCGCTGACACATATCCTCAACCTCCCGCCTGACATCCTCAGAACTCTCCTCATCCATGGTGAATGTTATGATGTCACTTGTATCGGTATTTTCAACCTCATATCCAAGGAGTGCCAGGGCCCTCTCAATTGTGGACGCCTCCGGATTGAGCATACCCTTCTTGAGCCTTATTCTGACCTCAACCATAAATTTCATCCAATCACCTCAGATTTTAACGTTCCATCTTTCAATGTCTTCCCTGTCAAGTATCATCTCAGCAACCCTTCTGTAGGCGCTCACAACGCCCCCCTCTCCCCGTCGGAATATGTCCTTGTCCAGTGGTTTCCCGGTCTCCACTTCCCAGAGGCGACAGGTGTCAGGGCTCACCTCATCACCCAGGCGTATCGTTCCGGAGGAATCCCTTCCAAATTCCAGTTTGAAGTCAGGCAGAATTATACCCTTTTCCCTGAAGAACTCCACAAGGACGTCATTTATCTTAAGTGTCATCCTCCTTATCTCTGAGATCTCGTCCCTGGTTGCTATTCCGAGGGCGAGGATTATGTCCTCATTGAGCATGGGGTCGCCGTGCTCGTCGCTCTTGTAGTCCATCTGTATGATGGGGGGCCTGAATTCCTGTCCCTCAGTGAAGGGGAATCTTCTAACAATACTTCCAGCTGCAATGTTCCTCAGTATAACCTCTATGGGTATCATTTCCAGTTTCCTTGCAAGCATGCATCCTGGCTCCTTAAGTTCCAGGTACTGGGTTGGTACACCGGCCCCCTCAAGGACCTCAAATATCTTTGCTGAGATGACAGAGTTATAGTAGCCCTTCATTTCAAGGGTGTCCTTCTTTTCACCGTCACCTGCGGTTATATCGTCCCTGAACCTCACGGCAACGATTTCAGGGTCATCTGTCATGAGAACATCCTTTGCCTTACCACTGTAGAGTGGGCCGTCTATTTTCACGTTCATGCTATCACTTTTAGAGCCTTGGGATTAAATCTCTCCTCTAAGACTTATATATGTGTAAATCTTATTAGAGTTATATTACGATTCAGTTTATATAATCTTGTGAACCTTATCATGCTTCTAAGGGTGATTAAATGTGTGGCATTGTGGCTTGTATACTCAAAGATAACAGGGCGGCGCCGGTACTCCTTGAATGCGTCAGGAGGCTTGAGTACAGGGGCTATGACTCTGTAGGTATTGCAACGGCAGACCCAGTGATAAATATCAAGAAGGACAGGGGTAAAATCGACGAGGTGGACTCAGAACTGGATCTCGCTGATCTACCGGGCAGCATGGGGATAGCCCATGTCAGATGGGCCACACACGGTCTTCCAACCGCTGAGAACGCCCACCCACACACAGACTGCACTGGGGAGATAGCAGTCGTTCACAACGGGATAATAGAGAACTACCTGGAGGTTAAGGAGGAGCTTGAATCCGAGGGCCATGTCTTCAGGTCCGAGACAGACACTGAGGTTATACCACACCTCATAGAGAAGTACATGGATGAGGGGATGGACCTTGAAGCCGCAACAGCCACGGCACTCAGAAAACTTAGGGGTGCATATGCCATTGCAGCCATATCCTCAAGGGAACCCGGCAGGGTGGTGGGTGCAAGGAAGGAGAGCCCCCTCATAGTCGGTGTCGGTGATGGCGAGTTCTTCCTGGCATCTGATGTCCCGGCCATCCTGAACCACACCAAGAACATCATATACCTGGATGACGGTGAGATGGTCATAATTGACGGTGATGTGCGTATAAGGGACCTTGATGGTAACACGGTGAGGAAGGAGGTCCATGTAATTGACTGGACAGCCGACATGGCTGAAAAGGCAGGATACGATCACTTCATGATCAAGGAGATACATGAGGAGCCAGGGGCCGTCAGGGACACCCTCACAGAGATGGATGATGTTATGCGGGTGGTTGAGGAGATAGGTGAGGTTGAAAGGGTATGCTTTGTTGCCTGCGGAACCTCCTACCACGCATCACTGGTGGGCAAATACCTCTTTGAGAGCATCCTGGGCATACCCACCGATGTCATCCTTGCAAGCGAGTTCAGGTACTCTGCACGTGCCCTCACAGACGGGACCCTTGCAGTATTCATAAGCCAGTCCGGTGAAACAGCCGACACCCTGAACGCATTGAGATCTGCAAATTCAAGGGCCAAGACCCTGGCGATAGTCAATGTCCTTGGAAGCTCAGCAACAAGGGAGGCCCAGCATGTCCTCTACACAAGGGCGGGTCCTGAGATAGGTGTTGCAGCCACAAAGACCTATGTGAGCCAGCTCACCATCATATACATGCTGGTGGCTGCCATGGGCGCCCCTGAGCTCATTGAGAAACTCGAAGGGGTCCCTGCTATCATGGAGGAGGCCCTTGGGGATGAGGACAATATAAGGGCCCTTGCATCCCGCTACAGCAAGGTGAGCGACTTCTTCTTCATAGGGCGCGGGTTTTCCTATCCAACAGCCCTTGAGGGCGCACTTAAACTCAAGGAGATAACATACATCCATGGTGAGGGTTATGCTGCGGGGGAACTGAAACACGGGCCCCTGGCACTCATCGATGACGGGGTGCCTGTTGTTGCCATTTCACCCCCCGGGCCATGTCACGACAAGACCCTGAGCAACGTTGAGGAGGTCAGGGCGAGGGGTGCGAGGGTTATAGGTGTTGGGAGCACCCTTGATGAGGCCCTCAGGAAGGAGGCCGATGACTTCATAGGCCTGAGCCCTGAGGTCGATGAGGTACTATCGCCCCTTGTCTACATCGTTCCCCTGCAGCTACTCTCATACTATGTGAGTGTTGAGCGGGGACTTGACCCTGATAAGCCAAAGAACCTTGCAAAGTGTGTAACCGTTGAATGATGGAGATGACAGAAAGAATAAAGAAGTACTATGGGGCCCTGACGCTTTTATGCGTCCTTACAGGTTTATTATTCCCCCAGTTTTCAGTTTTATCAGGCTACACGCCTCTGCTTCTCGCATTTCTGGTGTTCTCCCTTGTCATTGAACACAGTCTCGAGGACTTTGGGAGGATCATCCACCACCCCCAGTTTCTTGGTCTGGTCTCTGTGTCCAATTTTCTGCTATATCCAGTTCTGGGGTTCATTTTTATTAAAACATTCAATTTCAGCGGTGATATTGTCTCGGGGATCATACTACTCTCATTTGCTCCATCACCTGTTGTTGCGGCCCTCTGGACGGAGCTATCCGGTGGTGACGGCACCCCTGCCCTTTCAGCTGCCCTTACATCGATGCTGCTATCTGTTGCAGTTTACCCTGCTGTCCTCTACCTCATGGGTGTGGCCTCACTTTCAGTGGCTTTCAGGGTATTTGAACTGCTTGTATTCACAGTATTCCTGCCTGCAGTCGCTGCACTCATCCTGAGGCTTGAGGAGGAGAGGTTTATACCTGCAAGAAAGAACCTTAACTTCCTGTCGGCGATACTTGGACTTGTGATAATAGTTGTTGCGGTTGCCCACATGTCAGGTTCAGTGAGAACTGGGGGGGTCATGGAGATTGTCATTACGGTGTCTGTGATGCTACTTGCAGGTTTCACCTACGGCTTTATTCTTGGAAGGCTGAGAGGGGATGATGGAGCCGCATATGTTTACACGGCGGGTATGCGTGATGGTGTGATCCCTGTTGGTGTGGCCCTCACCTACTTTTCACCTGGAGCAGCACTCCCAGCCACCTGCTCCTTGTTATCATGCCACTATTTACGGGTGTTGTATACTATCTTGTGAAATAAGTCCTTTTTAATAACCTTTATTAACACGCGTGCATGATCTATTCATGTTCATGAAATCTAATCAGCTGGTGAATTTGATGGATAATAAGATACTGTTCGTTCATCATGGACCTAATGGACCTCATGCAGTCCACAGTGCTTTTGCTTCTTCTATTACATCTGAATGGGTATTTGCTGGGGATAATTATCTTGAAATTCTTTTAAAGTTATTTAATGCATTAAAAAACAATAATTATGATGCTGTTCTTTGTGAAGGTGGATGGACGTTACCATATGGTCTGGTGAAAAAGTTTTTAAGACCTTCACTGAAAATTGTGCTTTTAGACAATGATACATTTTTTTATATCTGGCTTAACTCAAAAATAAAGAGATATGCCCTCAAATTTCTCCTTTCATGGGTTGATTCAATAATTGCTGTTCCCGATCTTAACAAAAGAATGGGTTCTATGGCTTTTAATGGACCTATTTATAAGGTTACTCCATATGGTGTAAATAACCACTTTGATATTAATTGTGATTTGCAATCTAAAAATGTTTTGTTCATTGGCAGTGATGGACCTTATAAAGGATATGATTTGCTTGTTGAGGCTCTAAGGATTGTTAACAATAAAGATGATGATTTTCATCTTTACTTACTTGGTGATTGCAGTAAAAAAGTAAAAGAAGATTATCAATGGCTTCATAAAGAGGGCTTTAAAAGAAATCTGAGGCGTTATTTTAAGAAGTGTTCAATTTATGTTCATCCCGCAGAATTTGAAGCATTTGGAGTAGTTGCGCTTGAAGCAATGTCCGCTGGAATGATACCAATATTAACAAATTCTACTGGGTCATCTGAAATTTTAAAGAGAAACAATCTTGATTTTTTAATCCTGGAGGATAATAACCCAAAAAATATCGCATCAAAGATTCTTGAAGTTTACAATAAACCATTGTCTTGGAAAAAAGAAATTTCTAAAGAATGTAAAATGATAAGTAGTCAGTTTTCAGAAGACCTTCAAGTGAAAAAATTTAAGGAAGCTTTTAAAATGGCTCTGGAAGGATGTGATGATGATTGAAGATTATGTAATCAATGTAATTAAAAATGAGAATTGATCTATATTTAGATACATAACATTAAATTATAAAGGCTTTTTTAGATTCTCTGCATGTAATGGATATAATAGACACTTAAAATGGAGGGCGTGTAATTTTGTAGTCGTGTTGAATCACTTTCTGGATCCTATCCATATATAAGGTTTGAATAACCACATCATCTTGAATGGTTAAATATGTATTGCAAACCTTATTAATCCATTTTCACTTTTGTGTGATGGACATTGATCCATCAGTTTGTGTCGATATTGTCAGATTGGGTGCCGAGAACAAAATTGTTTTGTAGGTGTAAAAAAATGAAGATTTATTTAATTTCGCGGTTTTTTGATTTGCGTAATGCAGGCATAGGAAGATATTCTATGAATTTACTTGAAGCGCTTGTAAACAAGGGTTTTGATGTAGAATATTTAAGTCAGGATTCTAGTCTTTTGCATAGTGATTTGGGCTATTTTGTCTACACGAGCCTTGAGATACCACTCAAGATTTCATCTGATGCAGATATATTTCATGCTTGCTCACCTATGGAAGCTCTTTGGGTATCTGGAAGGCCACATTCAGTTGTCACTTTTCATGATTTAATTCCAATAATTTATCCAAACATGTCAAAAGGAGGTATAATTAATTCAATTAAAGAATTTTTGAGTTCAAAATATTTTAAATTGGCGTGTAAAATGGCTACTAATAGCGAGTCTATTATATCGGTAAGTGAAGAAACAGCCAGAGATCTATTAAATAGTTTCCATATCGATGAAGATAAAATTAATGTGGTGAGGCAGGCGATAGCTGGTGGGTTAAAGCCACTTAATAAAAAAGAGGGTGATAAATATAGGATAGGCACTCTAGGCTATTTTGAGCCACGAAAAAGGATAGATGTTCTTATAAAGGCATTTCTGGATGCTGATATCGAAGATTCAGAACTCTTAATTGCAGGAAAAGGACCTCAAGAAAATAAGCTTAAGCAGATGAGCAAAAATGATGAAAGAATAAAGTTTTTGGGATTTTTAGCGGATAGTCAGTTATGCGACTTCTATAATTCTCTTGATTTGTTTGTATTTCCAAGTTTCCTGGAAGGATATGGATTACCTATAGTTGAGGCTATGGCGTGTGGAAAACCAGTCATAACATTATCAGATGCAATAATTCCGCGAGATGTGAAAGAACGTACATTTGTTGTTGAACCTTCAAATTTGAAAAGTGTTTTAATGGATAGAAGTTATGAATGTAACACTAAAAAAAATCTGGCGTTTGCTCGTGAACATTCATTGGAAAACATGATTGAAAAAACATTAAATGTATATAGATCTATCCTGGAATGAATATATTTTTCATTTTTTATATTCAAGCATGAGATCATTAATTTACAGGCACCGTTTTCAATTTTAAAATCGTAGGTGATATTAGCCCTATCTAAGATGCTTTACTTGCTTTATTAAAATCTGTTAGCGGAACTATGCATTAAAAAAGGTTTATTCAAGTCTTGAAATACAAACTGTAGCTTTTTTCTATGTGAGAAACAATATTAGCCCATATGAACTTTTTTTCAACCTTTTTTCTACCTAAAAATCCCATTTTATTTCTTAGTTTACCATCAGAAATCAAAAGTCTTACTTTATCATATAGAACATTCTTATTATAGGCTTCAACAAGAAATCCATTTTCGCCATCATCTATAACCTCAACAACGCCTCCTGACCTGTATGCCACAACAGGCACAGAGCAAGCGTTCGCCTCTGCAAGAACCATCCCGAAGCCCTCCCTTGTTGAGGGAAGGACAAGCACCCTTGCCCCTTTAATACGGGATATGACCTCCCTGTAGCTCAGGTTGTGATGAAATGACACCCTTGCACTGATCCCATATTCATCAACCATTCTTTTCAGCCTGGTTCTATCAACTCCATCCCCAATTATCTCAAGTTTCAGATTTGGGAACTCAGTTCCAAGGGCCTTGAAGACTTCGATAAGGTGGTCGACATGTTTGTGTGGGGCTAGTCTGCCCACAAATATTATGTATTCCCCATTGGTGGGGGACGTGGAATCAATAAGTTCAAGGTCCACGCCGTTGGGAATGATATGTATACCCTCGGGGGATCTACCATATAGTTCCATCAGCGCAGATGCAGTGCTCCTGCTCACCGTGATGACGCCATCGTAGGGTAGCCTCATGAGGATCCTCTCGAGGATTGATGCCAGCCCTGATGACTGTAACCACTGGTCTCCATTGGAGGAGCTCACATCATGGATGGTTGCAACCATTGGGATCCCACGAAGTCTTGCTGCAAGTAGGGATGGTAGGAGCGGCGAGTATGTCTGGGCGTCTATTATATCATAATCATTCCTGCATATCCATAGGAATACAGCCAGCATGAACCTCATAAAGTCAAGGGGTTTTCTGATGGGAGGCTTCCTTATTCTGGGGCCAACATGATGCACATGGATACCCTCAATTTCCTCATGATCAGGGACACCGTGAATTCTCATGGAAATCACGTCAACCTCGTGTCCCCTCCTTACGAGTCTCCTTGCAATTTCAAAGTATCGCCTTTCCCCTCCTCCATTGTAATGGGGTACAAAGAAATCTGACACTATTAGAATCCTCATAAAACCCACGTCTCACTTCCATGGATTGATTCACTTTCCTTAACTATATATCTATGATGGATAAATAGTGATAATAATACCCGGGTGGTCCCATGAATCCACTGGCCCTGATTTCAATCACTGCTTTTGTGACTGCAACCCTATCTGGAATATACATCTTTGTGAAGAACCCTGAGAGCCGTTTCAACAGGACACTCCTTGCTTTTTCGGCACTTGTCGCATACCTTTCACTCACAGATTTCGGCCTTTACATCTCAGAATCCTATGGGATGGCAGCCCTCTGGGTCAGAATGGGGTTCCTCTGGCCATTTGTGGTTCCTGTGATCCTCCATATGGTAATGATATTCACGGGAAGAATGAGAAGATGGTACACTCTCGCAGCACTCTACGTACCTGCATTTATATTTTCAGTCCTTGAGCTTACAACTGGCCTCATAACGGCGGGCCCGCTGCTTACACCATGGGGATGGACCTTCGCAGCATCCAGATCACCAGCATATGACCTTTCAACCATCTGGGGACTCGTCGTGGGGTTGATTGCACTTATACTTGTTGTGATTCACCTCAAGTCATCCTCCAGTAAAGGGAGGACCCAGGGACTCTACCTTTTCACGGGCCTCCTACTTCCCATTATAACTGGGTTCCTGACTGACTTCATGCTCCCATTTACGGGTATTGAGGTCCCATCACTCACAAACCCTGCTGCCGCAGCAGGGGTGGCAATAATAGCCTACGGGGTACTCAGGTTTCACATACCAGTGCTCAGTCCAATAAATGCAGCGATGGACATTGTAAGGAGCATGAACAGTTTCCTCATCATAACAGACCTTGAATTCAGGATATCCTACGTTAACCCGGCAGCTGAGAGGTTAACGGGTTTCAGTGCAGCGGAACTTCTGGGAAGAAGGATAGATGAGGTCATGGAATTTGAGGGTAAACTATCTGAAATGATGGGATCCATGGCGGAGTCAGCCCTGAAATCAAGGGATGGGCTGGTACCTGTTGTTGTATCCGCTGGTCACATTCATGGAAGTGGAGGTGAACACGTTGGCCTCCTCTTCACAGGCTCAGATATAAGGCCGATAAAGGAGATGGAACAAAAACTTAAAAGGAGGGAGGAACGCCTTGTGCTGCTCACAGAGCACATGGCTGATGGCCTCGGGGAATTTGACAGGGACTTCAACTTCAGATACCTCAGCCCATCAGTGAAGAACATAACAGGTTACAGCCATGAGCACCTCATCAACAGGTCCGCCATCGATTTCCTGGATTACGTGCACCCCGATGACCGGGAAAATGTCAGGGACCTTATCATGAGTGATGAGGAAATGCACAGGGCAACATTCAGGATAAAAAGGCCAGATGGGAGCTACAGGTGGGTGGAGTACGTTGACAGGCCCATCCGCAGAGATGGTGGTATCAGTGGCTATGTATTCGGCCTGAGGGATATACATGAACATAAACTCGCAGAGGAGGCCCTCAGGGTGAGCCGGGAGAAGTTCAGGGAGCTTTTCAGGAACATGAATGCAGGGGTAATCGCTTTAACTCCTTTTAAAGGAGGGTTCAGGGTTTTATCCATGAATCCTGCCGCTGAGGAGATGGAGGGTGTCGTCTGCGGGGACGTGAAGGGAATGGAACTTGAGAAGGCACTTCCAGGAATCGCAGAATCCAGTATCAGAGAAGCCCTTGAAGGGGTGACTGGGAAGGATGGACCACTGCACCTCCCTGAGGTTAAACGTGGTGAGAGATGGCTTGAAGTGTACATATACAGGCTTTCAACAGGTGAGGTTGTTATAATATACTGTGATATAACCCTCAGAAAGGAGTATGAGGAGAGGCTGAGATCCTCCCTAAGGGAGAAGGAGGCGCTTCTGAGGGAGGTGCACCACAGGGTCAAGAACAACTTCCAGATAATATCCAGCCTCATAAACCTCCAGTTATCTGAAATCCAGGACCCAGCACCCCTCCTGGACCTTCAGAGCAGGGTTCAATCCATGGCCCTAGTACATGAACTCCTCTATGAATCTGAGGATATTACCAGCATCGACATGAGGCGCTACATTGAGAGGCTCACATCATCCATCCTGGACAGCTACCATGCAGCGGGAATAGAACTGAATGTCTCGGCCAAGGATGTGACTCTCCCCATCGAGACAGCAGTGCCCCTGGGCCTCATAATAAATGAACTCATCACAAATTCCGTGAAATATGCATTCAGTGAGGGGGGCGAGATCACGGTGAAACTGGAATCAGAGGGTGATGATTTCATACTCACCATCTCAGATAATGGTGTGGGTTTTCCACCTGACTTTGTACTTGAGGAGTCTGATTCACTGGGCCTGAAACTTGTAAGTGGCCTTGTGGATCAGCTGGACGGGGACCTTGAAGTGGATATGGAGGATGGAACCCAATTCAGGGTAAGATTCTCGGTTGTGCCCTACAGGCCCAGAATATAGGAAGGGCAAACTTTAAGTTAAAATGCACTGGATCATTTAACATGATACTCACACCAAGGGATGATGTTCTGAGGGCGGTTAGAAGTTACTTTGAAAGTGAGCGCCAGGATGGGAGAAACAGGCGCACTGAAGCATGGCGTTCACTTTCAGATAGTTTCATAAGAACCGCTGATGGCTCATACACCCTGGAGTCAGATTCCGGTGGGGAGGCCATGCACACCAGGAGCGGCGCCATAACAGAGTCCTTTGAAAAATTTGTAAGGCCCTCGATACCACCTGATGCAGAGGAAATCAGGGTTCTCGACCTATGTTCTGGCCTCGGGTATAATACAGCGGCGCTCCTTGAATTCACATCTGCCGGTGAGGTTACAGTGGACATGGTGGAGGTCTCCCCTGAGACAATGGCAGCGGCCCTTATCGTCCCCTCGCCGGTAAAATCCCATGAATTTGTCAGGGCTGCCTATGAGGACCGCCTGATGGATATGGGAATCATCGGCATGAGGGCATCTCCCCCACTGCCCCCTGGGGTTAACCTGCGGGTTCACTGCGGGGATGCAAGGGAGACGCTCCAGAAACTTGAGGCTGAATACTATGATGCCGTCTTCCTTGACGCATTCAGTCCAGGGGTTTCACCTGAACTCTACACTGTGGAGTTTCTATCACAGATAGCCAGGGTTATAAAGCCAGATGGAGTCCTTGCAACCTACACCTCCGCGGCTCCCCTGAGATCCGCCCTTATAGATGTGGGGTTCCATATCGGGGCCGGCCCGGTATTTGGAAGGAAATCTGCAGGCACACTGGCCTCAATGGATCCCTCAAAGATTAAAGAGCCCCTGGACTGGAGGGATGAGAGAATGGTGGCCCTCAGTGATGCAGGGGTACCCTACAGGGATCCCGCACTTTCTTCAGATGGTGAAACCATAATTGAGAGACGTAGAATTGAGCGCATGGTAGTTCGTGGTGTTACAAGGATATCATCCGCGGTTAAAACCCCGATCTACCTTGGGGGTTCCGTTGAGGGGGACAGGATCGGGCGCAGAGTCCGGCGGAACCTTGAGGGGATGGGCATATCCGATCCGAAGGGAGGGGAGGCACTCTACATAATATGCCCACAGATGGATGAATGTGTATGTGGCTGTGGAGAGGAAAGGTTGGCAACATCAAGGGAAAGGATACTCTCAATGAGGAGGAGACTGCTGGAAGTGGCCAGTTTCAGATGGATGATACAGGAGAATTCAATCGGATAGTTTCATCGGGTTTTTAGTGTTCTACTGTAAATTTCATATTAAAGAGGATTCAATGCGTTAATATAAGAATTGATAATTGCATATTTATTAGCGGATTCACTGAGTTTAATGTTAACATTAAGGTAATTTCATATTTTTCAGAGCGGATTCGATGAGTTTAATGGTTTAATATCGGGAGGATTTCATGTTTGAAATAAGATCAAAGGACAACCTGGGAAGAACAGGTATCCTCAGGACAGAACATGGAGATGTCAGGACACCGGCGCTGATGCCTGTTATACACCCAGGTAAGCAGACAATCGACGTTAAGAGGTTCGGCGCTGAGATTGTGATAACCAATGCATACATAATCTACAGGAACCCTGAACTCAGGGACGAGGCACTGAGAAAGGGTGTTCATGGACTCATAAACTTTGATGGGCCTGTAATGACAGATTCGGGGTCATTTCAGCTCTCAGAGTACGGCGACGTTGAGGTTGAAAACCATGAAATAGTTCGCTTCCAGGATGAGATAGGAACAGATATAGGCACATCACTGGATATACCGACGCCGCCTGGTGTTAGCCACAGGAGGGCCCTTGAGGAGGTTGAAGTCACACTTCAAAGGGCCAGGGAGTCCCTTGAGTACAGGGAGAGGATGATGCTCAACGCCGTTGTACAGGGATCAACCCACCCTGACCTCAGAAGGTACTGCGCCTCACAGCTTGCAGAGCTCCCGGTGGAGCTCCACCCCATAGGTGCCGTCGTACCTCTCATGGAGTCCTACAGGTACAGGGAGCTGGTTGACGCTGTACTATCCTCTGTTTCAGAACTTCCACCATCAAGGCCAAGGCACCTCATGGGGGCTGGGCATCCAATGATATTTGCCCTCGCTGCCTCCATGGGATGCGACCTCTTTGATTCGGCGGCCTACATACTCTATGCAGAGGATGATCGTCTTCTGAGCACAGAGGGGACATATAAACTTGAGAACCTCCAGGAAATGCCGTGCTCATGCCGGGTATGCACGGATTATACCCCATCTGAGCTTCGCGGGATGGAGGCTGAGGATAGAAGGAACCTCATAGCTGAACACAACCTCCATGTGAGCTTTGCAGAGATAAGGAAGGTCCGCCAGGCAATTTATGATGGGAGCCTAATGGAACTTGTTGAGGAGAGATGCAGGGCACATCCAAGGCTCCTTGAGGGGTACAGGAGGATGTCATCTTACGTTGAACTCTCTGAGAGATTCGAGCCAAGGTCCAAACGCTCAGCATTCTTCTACACTGGACCAGAGTCACTGGGGCGTGTTGAGGTTCACAGGTATCTTCAGTGGGTTAAGAAAAACCTGAAGGGAAGGATGGCCATCGTAGGCCCATCAAGGAAACCCTACTCATCCAGTTTACCCTCCAGTATCAGTGGTTTTCGCTCAATGAAGCCCCAGGTTGATGGAGAATGGAGTGTGGTGGTTGCGGACGTCCCCTTTGGCCTCATACCCCTTGAACTTGACCAGGTCTACCCACTTGCCCAGAGCGATGCGCCGGGTATCATGGACCTGGAGGCCAGGCACTTCCTGAGGGAACTGATACTCGACCTTGAGGGGGATGTGATCATCAGTGAGGACCTCTGCAGTGAACTCGGACTTCAGCTTCCACACATCTATTCAGGGGAGGTGGAGACCTATGTTGATGACCTTGACCGCATAAGGATGATTGCAGAGTACCAGTTCGGCGAGGGGGCCGGCGATGCCCTTTTCCCTGATGATGTGAGGATTGAGAGGAGCCGTAACACAGGGAAGATAAGGCACATCTACTCAGGGGAGAAACTGATATGCACCATGAGGGCATCTGACGGCCTCTTTGTGCTCTCAGCTGAGGGTGCCAGGAGACTTCATGATGGCACAGCCTACCCCCGCTGCAGGGTGGCCGTGAATGAGGAGTCTGAACCATTTGCAAGGGAGGGCAGGAGTGTATTTGCAAAGTTTATAATTGACTGCGACAATAATATAAGGGCCGGCGATGAAGTTTTAATTGTTAATGCTCATGATGAACTTCTGGCCACAGGCAGGGCACTTCTCTGTGCCGAGGAGATGATGGACCTCAAGCATGGCCAGGCAGTGAAAACCAGGAAAGGAGGATTTTAAATGATACCGGGCATGGGAATGAACCCGAAGCAGCTGAAACAGATGCAGAGGGCCATGAAGCAGATGGGAATGGATATGAAGGACCTCCGTGGCGTTGAGGAGGTTGTGATCAAACTCAAGAAGAAGGAGATCATAATAAAAAATCCCCGCGTGAATGTCATGGACTTCATGGGCCAGAAGACCTATCAGGTGACCGGCAAGGCCCGTGAACGTGACCTTGAAGTTGAGGTTAAGATACCCGAGGATGACATTGAACTTGTCATGAACCAGACCGGTGTAAGCCGGGAAGAAGCCACCAGGGCCCTTCAGGAAACCGGGGGTGACCTGGCAGAGGCCATTATGAGGTTGAGCTGATGGTCTTAATAGCCCATATCTCGGATCTCCATGTGGGCGCACCCAACTTCAAGGAGGACATACTCCTCGAGGCCATAAGACAGATAAATGAGCTTAAACCTGACGCAACCGTTATAACCGGTGATCTTACAGATAACGGCTACTACCTTGAATTCCTGCAGGCCGCCGAGTACCTCAGCGACCTCAAGGGGCCCCACATATTTGTTCCAGGGAACCATGATGCAAGACATGTGGGAAACGAGACCTTTGAGGATGTCTTCAGGTACAGGAAGGGGACCTTTGTTATGGATGACCTCACAATAATAGGACTTGACAGCAGTGAGCCTGACCTCGACTACGGCAAGATAGGGAGGTCCCAGCAGATCTGGATGGAGGAGGAACTTGAGAGGGCCTCAGAGAGGGGACATTTCAGGGTTATAGCCCTCCACCACCACATAATACCTGTTCCCAAGACAGGCCGTGAGAGGAACGTACTTGCAGATGCAGGGGACATACTCTATTCAATAATCAGGAAGGGCGCTGACCTTGTGATATCGGGCCACAAGCATGTCCCCCATGTCTGGAGGGTTGAGGACACTTTCTTTGTAACCGCCGGGACGGTTTCATCCCTTAAACTGAGGGGTAAAGATATTAATTCATATAATACATATTACATTACTGAGGATTCTATAAGAATAGTTCTCAACCAGGTTCAGGGAGAAAGGATTGAACTGGCATCCCACAGCCTGCGGGAATAATCTCATTCAGGTGGTTACTTGAGGGTAATTATAGATGCATCGAACGTCGCCCATTCAAGGAAAAACGACGATGATAGGCCATGCATAGAGAATATACTGTCAGCGGCAGAGGAGCTTGAAAAACTCGGCTATGAACCTGTTATAATTGCCGATGCATCCCTGCGACATGAGATAGATGATAAGGAGAAGTTCAGGAAACTCCTTGAGGAGGGGAAATTCCAGCAGGTTCCCTCAGGTACCACGGCTGATCACTTCATACTCAAGATGGCAGAGGAGGAAGATGCCAAGATACTCTCAAATGATGTATTCAGGGAGTACAAGGACGAGTTTCAGGACATAAACAGCAGGAGGATACCCTACACATTCAGGGATGACAGGATCCTCATAGGGACCTCTGGAAAGCCAAAGAAGGTTAAGAACATCCTCCAGAAAATCTGTAACGAGGCCCTCAAGGAATTCGAGAAAAAGAGGATAGACTCATATAAGGCCAAAAGGGGCAAGAAACTAAGCGGGATAGCCATAGCCAAGGAGGCCATTGACAGGATAAGCAGGAGTCAGGAGGAGGGTCTTGAACCCAAGCTTGAGGGTATATTCATGAAGCTCCCCCTCTTTGAGAAGTTCATGAGCATGGTGGAGGAGGTGGAGCGGACCAGCAACTACATAATATTCGTGCTGGTGCACCCCAGGGACTACAGGGAGGCGGTGAAGTACGCAGGTAACATTGCTGTAACGGTTGGTGACAGGCTCAAACTGGAGCACGCCCCCCTGGTGGCTGTAAGGAACGACCTCTTCCTGAAACCAGGCACATTTGAGTTGAACATAATGTACTCTGAGGACGTCATGGAGGAGGCCCCCTACAACGTTAACATAACCATAAATGATCATGATTACAGTTTTGTTAAGAAGAACTCAAGGAACATAGCAAGCACAATCGCAGCCAGGATAGGATCATGGAGGTTCCCCATAGTATCTGTTAAACCCAGCATGCTGCTTGAGAAGCCAGGGGAATTCGATGTGGTTCTTGAAAAGGGAGGCAATGATTGATGGTCATGGATTATCTGCTAAGGAAGATACTGGGATTTTTCATAGGACACAGGGTTCTGAGTATCGGGACCAAGTACATGCCCACCAACAGCACAGAAAGGGAATACGTGGACATGCTCAACTACACAAAGACGATGCTCATAGAGATAGAAAGGGCCCATATCAACACCAGCAACATCTTCGATAACCTCACAAGGGAACTTGGAACCGACAACATCCCCAAGAACAGAAAGTTCATTGAACTCAAACCTGCAGAGAACAGGGTTGACGAGTATGCGCTCCTCAGCAACATAATAATGGGAAGCGACCGCTACCTCTACATTGAGGTCTTCAACGGCGGACGCATAATGGATGAATTCGTGTCCATAATAGAGAAGGAGAAGGGGAGGATCATAGAGAAGAGTTCAAGCGAGATACTCGCAAGGTTCCTCTCCAAGAACGACGCTATAAGGGTCGCCATAAAACTGATAGGCGCAGGGAGCAAAAGGGGGATAAATGTCAGGGCCGCCGCCGGAATGACGGGGGCCGCGGCAATTGAGAGGGCCATAAACCTCAACAGGGAGATAGGTGAGGTTCCGGGTGTTGGTTTCACAAAGCTGGGAGGTGAATTTGCCATAATATTCACCAGTGAATTCGAACCGCTCTCAGGCAGCCCATCATACCGTGACAACTACCTCTTCATTGACATGATCGACTCAACAGGATTCATAGAGCGGTTTGGCCGTGACAGCCTTGTTGAGATAATGAACGATATAAAGGCCTACATGGAGAATGACTGCAGGGGAAAGATCGAGGGTTACCGTGAGGGTGGGGACGACCTCATAGCAAACTTTCCCACAAAGGACATGGCTCTGAGGGCGGGGATAGATTCCGCATGGCATGCAATGGACAACGGAGCCAACATAAGGGTGGGTATCGGAAAGACCAGGCGGGAGGCCGGTGAGAGGGCCCAGATTGCAGACAGCATAAAGCTCTGGAACCCAACATCAATCATGATATTTGATGTTGCAGATGGAATATACGGCTACTTTATCCCCTCACCCTTCACAAGGTCTGTTATTGACTTTCTGATGCATAGGAAGTCTGTGGCGCTCCTGGTGTTCGTATTTGTGTTCGTGGCCACCTTCCTTGGCTGGAATATGGGGCACTGGGAGTTTGGTCTTATCGCAATCCTCCTTGCCGTTATCTATGCTGCCACGGCATGAAAAGGAAAGTTATTTAAGGGTACTTCAAGATAATAATAAGGGGAATTGAAATGAGACCTGAAACCGAGGCTAAAATTATTGTTAGCTTCCTGATTTCCCTCATAGCATTTGGCTGCGGGTCAGGTCTGGGCATTGTTATAGGTCTTTCCAACGATAATATTACTGCAGTGGATATTAACGATACTCCATCCAGTGATGTCCAGCTCTCCCCCAGCAGCACCAACCACCTGCCCCTCAACGGGATAAAGGAGCGCGGCAGGGAGGAAGCCCAGAACAGTTACGGGGAAGTCAATGTTGTTAACAGCAACCAGGGGTCCTCCAACAATACAACATTCTGAGGGGATCCCACTGAACTTTTTTTGGTAGGAGTGGATACTGTGAAAATCAGGTTTATTGAAGGAGGGGTCTGCGCTGTTGATGGAGTGCTCGCTGCAGGTTGCCGCGAAGGTAAATATGGCGTTGGGCTTATCGTCACCAGAAACGCAACTGCAGCGGGTGTTTTAACATCCAACAGGGTCCGGGCAGAACCTGTTAAACTGACAGAGAAAGTCCTTGAGGGCGGCAGAATTTCAGCCATAGTTGCAAACAGTGGAAACGCCAACTGTTTCACAGGAAGAGACGGGATGGATGATGCCCTCAGGATGGCCAGGGTAACAGCAGAATCCCTCCAGGTGGATGCCGGTGAGGTTGCTGTTGCATCAACTGGTGTTATAGGAAGGAGGATGCCCATCGGGAAGATAGGATCCCTCATAAGAAGGGCTGCAGATCAACTTGAAAACTCCCCTGAAGCCTCAGGAAATCTTGCATCTGCAATAATGACCACAGACACATTCCCCAAGGAGGTTGCGGTGGAGTTCCAGCTTGAAGGCGGTGAGACCGCCCGTATAGGGGCGGTTGCCAAGGGTTCAGGTATGATAGCCCCAAACATGGCCACCATGCTCTCCTTCATAACAACTGATGTTGATGCATCACCTTCAGAGCTCAGGGAGGCCCTCAGGAGGGCTGTTGACGACAGCTTCAACATGCTCATAGTGGACGGTGATGAGAGCACCAATGACATGGTTATAATGACATCAACCTGCAGATCAGGGAGGATAGATGATAACTTCACTGAGGCCCTTGGGGTCGTCTGCAGGGAACTTGCCCGTATGATGGCACGTGACGGTGAGGGGGCCACCAAGTCATTCCAGGTCGATGTTGTGAATGCCAGGACACGGGAGGATGCAAGGAGGGCCGCCAGGGCAATCGCAGGTTCATCCCTCGTTAAGACGGCAATATTTGGGGCCGACCCAAACTGGGGACGTATAGTTGCAGCTGCAGGATATTCAGGTGCAGAATTTGACCCCGATAGGATAAGTGTGACACTCGAATCTGAGAGCGGATCTGTGGGAATAGTTGAGGAGGGGAATGTCCTGGCCTTTGAGGGTACACCTGAACTTGAACTTGCAGAGAGGATAATGGGTGATGATGAGATAAGGATAACTGTTGACCTCAACACCGGCAGTGAATCGGCAACTGCATACGGCTGTGATCTCACCTATGACTATGTGAGGATAAATGCTGAGTATACTACTTAAATTGATGTATTATATTGTGGTGAAGGGTGTTTGAATGAAGACCGTTAACATTCTGGTGGAGGCACTCCCCTACATCAAGAAGTTTCACAGGAAAAAGATAATGATAAAGTATGGCGGCCACGCCATGATAGATGAGGCTGCAATGGACTCAACCGCACGGGATACTGTGTTGTTGAAGTATGTGGGCATGGAGCCGGTGGTTGTCCATGGAGGCGGCCCTGAGATTTCAAGGGCAATGAACAAGATGGGCAAGGAGCCAAGGTTCATAGAGGGCCTCAGGGTTACAGATGAGGAGACCATGGAGATAGTCAAGATGGTCCTTGTGGGTAAGATAAACACGAGCATTGTCTCAAAGATATGCTACCATGGTGGAAGGGCCATAGGACTGTCAGGTAAGGACAGCAACCTTCTCCTTGCAAAAAAGAGGGCGCCACATGTTGTTAAGGATAGTGAAACAGGTGAGAGAAGGGAGATAGACCTTGGACTTGTGGGTGAAATTGAATCAGTGGACCCAAGCATAATCAACATGCTCACAGATAACAACTACATCCCTGTGATATCACCCATCGGTGTTGACAGGAACGCCAACACACTGAACCTCAATGCAGATACGGTTGCAGGTGAGGTTGCAGCGGGTATAGGGGCAGAGAAGCTTATAGTCTTAACAGATGTGCCTGGAATACTGGAGGACCCCTCAGATCCCGACACCCTCATAAGGAAGGTGAGTGTTGATGAACTCAGCGACCTTGTAAAGAGCGGTATAGTGAAGGGGGGGATGCTCCCCAAGACACTCACATGCATACAGGCCATAAATGATGGTGTCTCATCAGCCCATATAATCGATGGAAGGGTTGAGCACTCACTTCTACTTGAAATATTTACAAAGAAGGGTATTGGGACTATGATAACCAAGTAACCCTTGGATTATCCATCCAATTCCCCTCTTATGGCCTTGGCCATCTCCATGGTACTGGCACTCCCCCCAAGGTCAGGTGTCATTACCCCCTTAAGCAGTGTCCTTTCCAGTGCTTCCTGTATTTTGTGTGCTTCCTGTGTTTTGTTGAGGTGTTTTAGCATGAGTGCTGTTGTGAGTATCATGGCTGTGGGGTTTGCTATGTTTTTTCCGGCTATCTGGGGTGCTGATCCGTGGACTGGTTCGAATATTGCGTTTTTTTCTCCTATGTTTGCTGATGGTGCCAGTCCAAGTCCTCCGATGAGTCCTGCTGCTTCGTCTGAGAGTATGTCCCCGAATAGGTTTGTTGTGACCAGGACCTGGAATTCCTGGGGCTGTGTTATGAGGTACATGGCTGTGGCGTCCACGTAGTAGTCCTCTGGCTCCATCTCAGGGTAGTCTGATGCCACCCGGTAGAATTCCTCCCTGAACACTCCATCGGTCTTTTTAAGGACATTGGCCTTGTGCACCGCGGTCACACGACTCCAGCCCTCCCTCTTAGCATAATCAAAGGCAAATCGACTTATCCTCCTGGAAGCAGGGCGTGTTATGATCCTCCTTGCAACCGCCCCATCAGGGGTGAACTCCTCATCACCCACATAGAGGTCCTCAGTGTTCTCCCTCACTATGACAAAGTCAAGGTCCGGGTAGAGGCACGGGACACCCGGAAGGGACTTCACAGGCCTCAAATTCGCAAAAAGATCAAGCTCACGCCTCAATGTAATAATGGCACTCTTCTGACCGGGCACGGTTGTAACTGCACCAAAGAGTGTTGCATCAGACCTTCTGACGAGTTTCACTGTTTCCTCTGGTATGGTTTCACCGCACTTCATGAAGCACTCATTACCTGCCTCTGCATACACAAATTCCAGTTCAAGGTCCAGTCCCCCAAGGACGTGGAGGGCGGCCTCCATAACCTCCTTACCGATACCATCACCGGGTATAACTGCTATCCTGTACATCTGAACACCTTAAGTTTAATTCCATGAATGCAGATTCCATGTGAGATGGTATAATATTTAAGGATGCTATGATAAAAGTATACCCAATTGGGGGGAATTTTTTCATGCTCAACGTTCTCAGTATCTTTGATTCCCTGAGGGATGATAAAAGCGCACTCAGACACTACAAGAAGAAGCTTCACGAGTACCAGGAACATGAGGCTGAGGTTCTCATAGATATAGGGGTCATCTATCTTGACAGGGGGGAAACAGAGAGGGCAGTGGGAAGCTTTGAGGAGGCCCTTGAAACCTACAGGAAACTCAAATTCTCTGAAGGCGTCGCATATGCCTCTGAACTCCTGGGGGACTCCCTGATGGCTCAGCGGGAATTTGACAGGGCAATGAAATGCTACTCAGAGGCCCTCTCAATATACTCTGAGATCAACAGCAAGGTTGCAGATGAACTGAGGGATAAGATATATGAGGCGGGTAAGATAAGGGAGGCACTGAGTTCAGATGATACTGAACCTGAACCCGTCCAGCACGATTCACAGTCCACAGACATTCAATCTGAGGCCCAGAAAATCTTCAGACTTGCAGATGACCTCATGGGTATCATTGACGCCTTTGAATCATACGGGAAGTGCTGGGAGGACCGTGACATAGACACCCTCGATTCCAATCTGGAGTCTGCCACAATTATACGTGACCGCCCAACGGAGGCCCTTCTCAATCTTCTGATAGGTCGCTACAGAATGGAGGAGGGTGAGCTCTATGATGCCCTGAAGTTCATTAAAAGGTCCAACAGGATATTCAGGGAGAGTGGAGATTCTGCAGGGCTTGCGGTATCCCTCGTGATCCTTGGAGTTCTCTTATTCCTTATTGATGAGCGTGAAAATCTCTACGATGTATTTAAGGAGGCCCTTGAGATGTTCAGGGCACTTGGACTTGAAGATGCTGAGAAGGTTACAATGAAGATCATAAATACCCTCACCAGGACCTGAACCTCATTTCTTCCTTACTTTACCTGCACTCATGACCTTTTTAGCCGTATTTTTTTGTTTGATCACTGTAAGATACAATTCATGAAAATCCATGGGCTTCAGCCCACCAGTTTTCCAGGATAAGTATTATGTATCCATGCGAACATAACGAATATAACAGGTGATAACATGCAGAGGAGAGAAAACGTTGCGAGGCTCATTGAGCAGTTAAGGGAAGACGATGAACTCATGAGGGTTCAGGTTATTGAACTCCTCAGTGAGATAGGTGAACCAGCGGTTGAACAGCTCATTGAGGCCCTCGACGATGATAACAAGTTTGTGAGGAGGGGGGCCGCGGCGGCACTTGGTAAGATTGGGGATCCCCGGTCCATAGAACCCCTCATAGAGGCCCTGGCCGATGAGAATAAATGGGTTCGAAGGGACGCATCAACTGCCCTTGCAAAGATGGGTGAAGAGGCAGTGGAGCCCCTCCTTGAGAGCCTCTCAAGTGACGACTGGAAGATAAGGGGTGCTGCCGCATGGGTCATAGGGAACTTCAGGGATGAGAGGGCTGTTGAACCACTCATTGAACTCCTGGAGGATGACAGTGGCTTTGTGAGAAGTGGTGCTGCAAGGTCACTTGAGCAGATAGGTGGTGAACGGGTGAGAGAAGCGATGGAGAAACTGGCAGAGACCGGGACAGGATTTGCAAGAAAGGTCGCCCTCAGCTACCTTGAAACTCACCAGGAGGAGTGATTTTTGAAGGTAAGTATAATTGGGTCAACAGGGCGTGTTGGAAGGGCAACGGCACTGTGCCTTGCAGAGGAGGAGGCTGTGAAGACACTGCACCTCATATCAAGGAGGGAGAGCCTTGAGCAGAACATTGGAGAGGTCCTTGATATGAGCGATGCCCTTGCAGCCAAGGGGGTTTCGGTTAAACTGGAGAACTCTGCTGACATAGAAAATGTCCATGGCTCAAGGATAGTTGTTATAACTGCAGGTGTTCCCAGAACCGCTGATATGGACAGGGATGACCTTGCGTTCCAGAATGGGGTTATCGTTGCCGAGTATGCAAGACAGATTGCCAGATTCGCCCCGGATTCAATTATACTTGTGGTGACCAATCCTGTTGATGTGATGACCTACGTTGCACTCAAGTATTCGGGTTTTCATCCCAGCAGGGTATTTGGCCTTGGAAACCACCTCGACTCCCTCAGGCTGAAGAATTACATGGCAAGGCATTTCAATGTCCATGTTAGTGAGGTTCACACCAGGGTTATCGGGCAGCACGGCCCCTACATGGTCCCCCTTATCAGCTCCACATCAATAGGGGGTATACCCATTGAGCACTATGCAAGGAGGGACTACTTCTCCGGTTACCGGAGGTTCGACCTCAAGAAGACCATAGAGAAGGTTATCAATGCAGGTAGCAACATCATAAGCAGGAAGGGGGCCACCGAGTATGGTCCTGCCTTCGCCATCTCCAACATAGTTACAACGATACTGAATGATGAGCGGAGGATACTCACGGTTTCAACCCTAATGGAGGGCGAGATTGATGGTATCAGGGACGTGTGCCTGGGTGTGCCGGTGAAGCTCGGTAAGAATGGTATAGAGGGTGTTGTGCCAGTCCTAATGGACAGGGATGAGAGGGAAGCCTTCAGAGAGGCTGCAAACCATGTCAGAAACTCCACAATGAAGGTTATGGAGTTTCTGGATGAGGAATTCCCACTTTAGTCTTGCTGGTTTTTTCGCTTGATCACGGGCTTTTCAGGGTGAGGGTTCTTTCATCCACCCATTTTCATTTCAGGGGGGTCCCATTGTGCGCTGGTTATCTTTCAGGTCAGTACCCATAAGGCTGGACCTGCACTGGCAGCAGGACCCAATGGCGCCGTTTATCCTTCAGGTCAGTACCCATGGTTTTATGGAACCCTTTTAGAGGCACCATGGAAATATTTATATAACTGTTCAATTATAAGTTAATTCAAGACCTGGTTTCTGAACATTGTACACTGAGATTCTGCCGGGTCAGGGTTCAGAGATAACCGGCAACACTTTTCCGGTATATTTATATGGTCATGTGCCAAAAACCTAATCAAAAAAACTGAAAGGAGACACCATGATAAGGATAGGCATTCTTGATCTTCAGGGCGATGTTTCCGAGCACCTCGAGATGACCCGGAGGGCAGTTGAGAGGATGGATGTGGATGCAGAGGTAGTGAAGGTGAGAACAGCGGAGGATGCATCAGCTGTAGATGCAATAATAATCTCCGGCGGTGAGAGCACCGTCATCGGTAAACTCATGGAGGAGACAGGGATAAAGGATGTTATCCTCACCGAGAACAAAGCGGTCATGGGGACCTGTGCCGGGATGGTTCTTCTTGCAAGGGAAACAGACTATGAACAGCCCCTCCTGGGACTCATAGACATGAAGGTTAAGAGAAACGCCTTTGGAAGGCAGAAGGATTCCTTTGAGGAGGACATAGAGATACTTGGAAGAAAATTCCATGGAATATTCATAAGGGCGCCAGCTGCCGTCGAAGTGGGTGAGGGGGCCGAGGTACTGTCCAGAATCGATGAAGGGATCATCGCAGTGAAGGAGGGCTGCAACCTTGCACTTGCCTTCCACCCTGAACTGGGGGAGGACACGGGACTTCACGAATACTTTATAAAGGAGGTATTGAATTGTGTGGAATAGCAGGAGTGGTCTACAAGGATGGTAAAATTCACAATGTCGGGGCAGACATGACGAGGATGCTCCATGCGCTGCAGCACAGGGGCCCCGACTCAGCGGGATTCTCAATCTATGGAGGTCTTGGTCTTGAGGAGAACGAGTACCTCCTTAACATTGAGGTTAAAGAAAAGAAGGGGCTTCTTGAGAGGGTCAAGGAAACAGTTGAAACGGTGAGCCCCATAAGGAAGGATGAGGTCATCCCATCAGTTGAGAACTACATAATATACCGCTGCAGGATCACCCTTGAATCATTCTCACAGCTCAAACCACTCATAATGGAGATAGACAGGATAGAGGATGTCATAGTGCTCAATGGAAGCCACTCCTTTGAAATGATAAAGGATGTGGGATCTGTACTTGAAATAGCAGACCGCTACGACACATGGTCAAAGAAGGGCACACATGCCATAGGCCACACAAGGTTCTCAACAGAGAGCATAGTTGACAGGTACCATGCACACCCCTTCCAGAGCTACATCATCCCTGACATAACCGTGGTACACAACGGCCAGATAACCAACTACTGGAAGATAAGGGAACCCCTTGAGAGGAAGGGACACATATTCGAGACAAACAACGACACAGAATGCATAGTCCACTACGTTGCAGATAAACTGGCATCAGGCTACAGCCTGGAGGAGGCACTTGAACAGTCAGTGAAGGACATGGACGGACCTTTCTCATACATAGTCGGAACACCCAGCGGCGTGGGGATAGCAAAGGACCAGCTCGGCCTCAGGCCAGGGGTGATGGCAGAGAACGATGAGGTATTCGCGGTTGCATCAGAGGAGGTCTCCCTGAGGGAGGTCATGGATACAACCGAGGTTGAACAGATATCCCCCGGCGAGGTCAGGGTATACGAGATATAGGGTGATATGATGAGGGAAGCAGTAGTTGATGCAGAATCAAAAACCCCCAGGGAGGTTAACAGGACCATAAAGAGCCTGGCAAAGGACCACGACAGGATAGTGGTTAAAAACCCCAACGCCATGCACTATATCGGCGCGGGACTCACAGAGGACGTGGAGCTCATAATAGATGGTTCAGCCGGATACTTCGCCGCGACAATGATACACGGCCCAAGGGTTAAGATAAATGGTAACGCAGGATGGTTCCCTGCAGACAACATGACAGAAGGTGAGGTCATAATAGAGGGATCCGCTGGAGACGGAGTCGGACAGGGAATCTACGGCGGAACAGTCGTTGTAAGGAAGGGCGCAGGTTCAAGGACAGGAGAGATAATGAAGAACGGAACCATCATCATAGGTGGAAACTCAGGTTTCATGACAGGCCTATTCATGATGGGCGGCCGCATAATAGTCCTGGGGGACCTTGCAGAGGACGCCGGGGAGTCCATCATAAGGGGAACGATATACGTTGGTGGAGAAATAAAAAGCCTTGGAAAGAACGCAAAGGTTGAGGACATAACCCCCGAGGAGGAAGAGGAACTCAGAGGTATCCTCTCAGAATACGGATTTGAACTTGAGGATGAGGAATACCATTCCTTCAGAAAGATTGTCCCAAGAAGCAAAAGGCCATTCTATGGCGAAGAATCGGAGGAAGGATAATGAGCAGATATGCAATGGTCGGAACACCCTGCCAGATAACAGCAGCCACACTGATGAAGGAATATAACGGGGAATTCCCTGTTGAACTCAGAATCGGACTCTTCTGCATGGAGAACTTCTCCTACACCTACCTGAGGGAACTTGCAGAGGAGGAGGGTGTTGACCTCAGGGATGTTTCAGAGTGCAGGATAGAGAAGGGCAGGCTCTGGTTCCACCTCAACGATGGAAGCACAGTATCCATACCACTTGAAAGGGCCAGATCCGCAATGAGAAAGAACTGCTCTGTGTGCATGGACTTCACATCAGAACAGTCAGACGTTTCAGTGGGATCTGTGGGCTCACCCCAGGGGTGGTCAACACTCATAATAAGGACAGAGAGGGGCAGAGAGCTGGTTGATGGGGCCGCAAAGGCAGGATACATTGAGACAGCACCCATAACAGGGAAGGGCCTCAAACTTCTTGAAAAACTTGCATCAGGTAAAAAGGAGGAGAACCTTGAGGAGATACAGAGAAGGGAATCAGTTGCAAGGCCCGTCCTCTACTGGCGGGTGATGCCCGGGGACCTCTACCTTGAGGAAATTAAGGACTACCAGTTCGATGACCTTAAGTCTGACGTCATCGATGTTGGCGCATGTGTGCTCTGCGGGGCCTGCGAGGCGTCATGCCCGGAGGGTATCGTGAGGATAGAAGACAGAAAACCCGACATTAAGGGCGAATGTCCCGAGGGCTGCAACGCATGCTACGTGGCATGCCCAAGGACCTACGTACCCGACAGCATAATAAGTCACGAGTCCGCGGCCGAACCCCTGGGGGAGTACACTGAGATACTCTCTGCAAGGGCCCCAATGTTCAGGGGCCAGGATGGTGGTGTTGTAACCGCACTCCTGATCTATGCCCTCAGGGAGGGAATCGTTGACGGGGCACTGGTGGTTGACAGGGACCCTGCAATGCCATGGAAACCCGTACCTGTACTGGCAGATGATCCGGAGGATGTTGTGAGGGCTGCAGGTACCAAGTACTCAGTATGCCCGATATTGAAGGTATTAAAGGAGTAAGAGGGGTTAAAGATGCCTTTTAAGGTTGAGAGAAAGGAAGATGTATGTAAGAGGAACTTTGACCGTCCCGGCTGCTGCTGGTACATGTGTGATAACCGGGACGAGTCACTCTGTGCAAACTGCTACTCATGCTATAACAACTGTCCACACGATGTTTACGAGATAATAAACGGGGAACCGGTACCCCTGAGGCATGAAAACTGTGTGGGGTGCCGTATCTGTGAGGAGATGTGCCCCAACAATGCAATAGAGGTCAACGCCGTACCCGAGGACCGGAGGAATGTATGGTCATTTACTGACCTGCTTGAGATACAGAGGAAATCCAGGGAGGGTTCCTACAAGGTCAGGGGCTGCGGTGCAGTGAGGAGGATACCCACCTTTGACGACCTTGTGATAATACCGGCCCAGGTCTCAAGACCGCCCATAGACAAGTACAGGGAGCCCTGCAATACCCGGGTGGTCCTGGGTGACAGGTTCGCCGAGAACCCCCTTGAACTTAACACACCCATCATGATAGCCGCCATGTCCTTTGGAGCCCTCAGCAAGGAGGCCAAGATAGCCCTTGCAATGGGTGCAACCCTCGCAGGCACAGCCACAAACACAGGTGAGGGGGGAATGCTCCCTGAGGAGCGTAAATACGCCTCAAAACTCATTGCACAGTATGCATCAGGACGCTTCGGTGTCTCTGCAGAGTACCTCAACAATTCAGAGGCCATCGAGATCAAGATAGGTCAGGGTGCCAAGTCAGGTATGGGTGGACATCTGCTTGCAGAGAAGGTAACAGCGGAGGTTTCAAGGATAAGGATGATACCTGAGGGTACCGATGCACTGAGCCCGGCAAGGCACATGGATATAGTCGGGCCAGAGGACCTCAGCATGAAGATATCCCAGCTCCGTGAGATAACCGACTGGAAGGTCCCGATAATGGTCAAGTTCACATCTGGCCGTGTTGCCGATGATGTGAAGATAGCTGCAAAGGCAGGGGCCGATATAGTCGTGGTTGATGGTATGCAGGGAGGTACAGGTGCAGGGCCTGACGTTGTAACCGAGCACTCAGGTATACCCACAATAGCAGCCATAGTGGAGGCCGATGAGGCCCTCAAGGAAGTCAACCTCCGTGATGAGGTGAGCCTTGTTGCAGCAGGTGGTATAAGGAGCGGGGCTGACGTTGCAAAGGCCATCGCACTTGGCGCGGATGCAGTCTACATCGGTACAGCGGCACTTGTCTCAATTGGCTGCCGTGTCTGCCAGATGTGCTACACAGGCACCTGCAGGAAGGGTATTGCAACCCAGGACCCACGCCTCAGGAAGCGCCTTGACTATGTTGAGGCAGGTAAAAATGTTGCAAGGTACATAGAGGCCATGACAGAGGAGGTGTGCATGCTCACACAGCAGGCGGGTAACACTGACGTGAGCAAACTTGAGAAGGATGACCTCAGGGCGCTCACCGTGGAGGCCTCGGCACTTACGGGAGTTAAGATGGCTGGAATGGAGGCACCGGCCCGGTTTTAGCCGCCAGAACATTTAACTTCCCTGATTTTCATTTTTTAAATTTTTCCATTTTTTCTTTTATGAAACCTATTTAAACCTGGCAACCCATAGAGTAATAACAGATTTTTTCTGGAGGGAATAACTTGAATGAGTACACCAACAGGTCACTCAGGGTCTATGTTCTCATAGCCGCAACACTATCATCCTTTTTAACGCCATTCATGGGGTCATCCATCAACGTTGCACTCCCTGTGATAGCACTTCACTTCGGGATAGACGCAATACTGCAGACATGGATTCCAACGGCATTTCTCCTTGCAGCGGCAATCTTTGCCGTACCATTTGGGAGGATTTCTGAGATATACGGCATGAAGAGGATTTTTATCTATGGAAACCTGATATTCACTGTCTCATCGGTCCTATCAGCATTCTCACCATCTGCCCCTGCCCTCATAGTATTCAGGGCTATCCAGGGTGTGGGATCAGCCATGATATTCGTCACAGGCCTTGCAATGCTCACCCGCGTATTTCCTCCAATGGAGAGGGGTAAGGCCATAGGTATAAACACAGCCGCAGTTTACATTGGCCTTTCGATGGGCCCGGTTCTCGGGGGTTTTCTCACACATTTCCTGGGCTGGCAGAGCATATTCCTTGTCACGGTCCCGGTAACACTCATTGTTCTTGCTGTGTGCCTCCTTAAGGTTGAGGGGGAATGGGCTGATGCCTCAGGGGAAAGTTTCGATGTTCCCGGTTCAATCTCCTACTGTATTTTCCTGTTTCTTTTAATGTATGGATTCTCCGCCCTTCCTGAGGTTGCAGGGGCGCTTATGATAGTTCTGAGTATCCTGGCGTTCGGGATATTCCTTAAAATTGAACTATCATCAGATAGCCCTGTTTTCAATGTGAGGCTCTTCAAAAATCTCAGATTCAGTTTCTCAAGTCTTGCAGCCCTGATAAACTACAGCGCAACCTTTGCAGTTTCCCTGCTTCTGAGTTACCACCTTCAGTACATTAAGGGACTGGACCCTGGCTCCAGCGGACTCATACTCGTCACGCAGCCCATCGTCATGGCCTTCGTGGCCCCCCTGGCAGGAAGGGCCTCTGACAGGTTCAACCCCCAGATACTTGCAGGTATAGGGATGGCAATAAATGCAGCCGCGCTCCTGAGCCTCAGCATCCTTGATAGGGGCACGCCCCTATTTATGATAGTGACATCCCTTCTTGTCCTTGGCCTTGGTTTCGGGTTTTTCTCATCCCCCAACACCAATGCAATCATGGGTTCCGTTGAGAGGAGGGACTACGGTATTGCATCTGCCACAGTGAGCTCCATGCGCCTCATCGGCCAGGCCTTCAGCATAGGTATAGTGACACTCATCTTTGCATTCCTGATAGGGAGGGTTCCAATATCCCCTGCAAATTATGACCTCCTCATAGAGAGCACAAGGATATGCTTCCTTGTATTCGGGGTCCTATGTTTCATAGGGGTTTTTGCTGCAACAGCCCACAGGAATGACGGCTGATGAGCAGACCCCTAAACTTTTCACAAAAAGTGATTTAATCTACACTTTTTTCATTTTTTTAGAAAATTATTTAAACTATTTTTTATTTAATTTTTATTGAGGGGGGAAATTTTTGAAAGATGATCATCTGAAGGTTTATGTGCTATGCGCAGTGACCCTCTCATCATTCCTTGCACCATTCATGGGTTCATCAATCAATGTGGCCCTCCCCCTTATGGGCGAGAGCCTTAATATGGGACCCTCCCAGCAGACATGGGTTATAATGGCATTTCTTTTAACTGCAAACGTCTTTCTACTGCCATTTGGAAGGTTATCTGAAATATACGGGATAAAGAGGCTCTTCATTTCAGGTAATATCATATTCATCACAGCATCGGTCCTCTGTGCACTGGCACCTGATGCAGCTTCAATCATCCTTTTCAGGGCATTTCAGGGAATCGGGGCCTCCATGGTACTGGTAACAAGGCTTTCCCTAATATCAATGGTGTTTCCGGCATCTGAGCGTGGCAGGGCCATAGGTGTGAATACCGCGGCAATAGATATGGGACTGTTTGCCGGTCCCATCCTGGGAGGTTTTCTGGCAGAGATCATGGGATGGGAGTCCATATTCTTATTCACGGTTCCAGTGGGAATCCTTGTTATACTCATCTCGCTATCCAGAATTGATGACGAGTGGATGGCTGGTGGAAGCAAAAAGTTTGATCTGGAGGGGTCACTCACCTACTGCACATCACTTTTTCTCTTCATTCAGGGATTCTCAACACTTGCAAGTATAAGGGGGCTTCTGCTCCTTGTTCTAAGTTTCCTGGCGTTTTCTCTCTTCATCAAGACAGAAACGCAGGCAAGGAACCCCCTCTTTAATGTTGAGTTATTTAAAAACAGAAGATTTTCCTTTTCATCCCTTGAAGCCCTCGTGGTATTCACATCAACATTTGCGGTTTCCCTGCTTCTCAGCTACCACCTCCAGTACGTCAGGGGACTCAGCCCATCTGCCAGTGGACTTATACTTATAGTTCAACCCCTCATGATGGCCCTGATCGCCCCCCTTGCAGGGAGGATGGCCGATATGGTGAAGCCCCATATTCTGACATCAGCGGGTATGGTGCTGATCTTCATGGCACTCATGGGATTTGCAGCACTGGGCCCTGATACACCTGAAACAGCAGTAATAATGGGACTCATGCTACTTGGAACCGGTATGGGACTTTTCTCATCCCCAAATACAACAAAGATTATGTGTTCAGTTAAGAGGGATCATGCCGGGGTGGCATCTGCCACCGTGACCTCCATGCGCCTCATCGGCCAGGCCTTCAGTATGGGTACGGTGACACTCATCTTCGCATTCCTTATGGGGAGTGTTTCAGTATCCCCTGCAAATTATGACCTCCTCATGGAAAGCACAAGGATATGCTTCCTTTTATTTGGTATTATCTGTTTCATAGGTCTTGCTACAGCAATCCACAGAAACACTTATTAAATGATCTTATATTGTTTGAGAGTTAAAGGGATGATCTGGGGGTAGCCGCATCAACCGTGAGTTCGATGAGGCTTATAGGCAGATTCTGAAGGGTTACCACCATCTTTTTGATTTTTATGGGGGAGTCACATATTTTACCCTCAAGGATAAATATATTGATTAGGGAACAGGGATCTGCTTCATCATATTTGCCTTGCTATGTATGATGGGGATACCTGCTCTCTTGTGGGTGTTAAAGATGAGGATAAGGGTTCTTAAGGACGGACCATACCTTGTGGAGGGCTCGGTACCACTCTATGAGGAGGTAATTGTAACCGATGAGGATGGACACACAAGGGAATTTGTTGAGAGAAGGGAGTTCCCGCTGAAGGAGAGGTACCTCCTCTGCCGCTGTGGCGCATCAAAGAACAAACCCTACTGTGATGGAACACACACCGAGGTGGGCTTTGATGGTACCGAAACAGCATCAAGGAAGCCCTACATTGAAAGGGCGACCGTGTTCAGGGCGGGGGACCTTGAACTCACCGATGTTCCTGAACTGTGCGACCACTCAAGGTTCTGCCTAAGGGCGGGGGGTATAAGGGAACTCCTCAGGAAAGGTGACGCTGAGAGCATACAGATCGCCATTGAGGAGGCGATGATCTGCCCATCAGGGAGGCTCGTCCTGTGGGACAGGAGGACCGGGAAACCCTATGAAAGGGACTATGAAAAATCAATAGTGGTTATCCATGATAAACAGAAGAAGTGTGAGGGGCCACTCTGGGTCAGGGGAGGTATAAAAATAGAATCAGCCGATGGAAGGGAGTATGAGACCAGAAACAGGGTCACCCTCTGTCGGTGCGGTTTATCTGAGAACAAACCATTCTGTGATGGTAGCCACTGGATGAGTGCAGAGGAGAAACTTGAATTTAAGAGGAAGTGGGGTATTGAGTAGTTTTTTTGTAGAGAAAAAAAGGAAGTTTGAAACCGAGGAAATTTCTACTCCATTTTCCTTTTCATCCACAGGGCCCCTATCAAAAGGCCAACTATGACCCCTATCAGTGCCCCTGAAAGGAAGGGCGTCATAAAGCCGCCGCCCATCTTTTCTGTATTCACTGAGTTGAGTTCAAGTAGTTTCTCCCTGATTGACGCCTCATCGGCACTGCAGTACGTCACCCTGGTTGCAAGTTCTGGATGCCTCTGGAGGAAGGCCCGCACGGTGTCCTGGTAGGCAACCGCAAGTATCTTCTTGTTGGGGTTTCCAAGGGCGTGTTCCAGTTCATGCTCCACATCCGATGGGCTCTGGAAACGGTACACGGTGACGTTGACCCCTGTCTCATCGGCCACTGACCGCGCAAGTTTTCCTGTGGAGTTATCGGCTATTACAATGAATGACTCTGGGGTTATCTCCATTCCATGGGCTGAGACACCGCTGATAAGAAGAAAAATTAATATAAAGGCTAACTTCTTCATATGAACCACCTAGACCTTTTCCATTGCAATGAGCTCAGGTTTCATCCTCTCAAGGAATGAGAATATGAACATGCTTGCAGCACCCTCCACTACACCCACAAATATGTAGAAGGGTATGAGTGTTGACATGAGCATTTCAGGACCTGCAACACCCGCTGCCAGGAGTATCATGATGTGGAACGCGGTTGCAATCATTATGCCCAGGAAGGTGGCTGAGAATACAGCAAGGCCCCTGTCAAGTTCACTTAGAACCCTGTAGACCCCATAGGTTCCGATTCCAAGGCCGATACCCATTGTCAGTATATTGGCCCCCATGCTGGTTATCCCCCCCATTCCAAGCATGAAGAACTGGACGAGGAGGCAGAGAACAGCAACCATAACCGCTGTGAGGGGGCCGAGTATTATGGCTGCAAGGGGTATCAGGAAGAAATGCACCGGGACACCGAAGGGTGATGGCACAGATATGGAGGATGCAACCGCAGCGGCCGCTGCAAAAAGTCCTGTTCCAGCTATCCTTTTTTCCTTTCCGGGTTTCTTTGAGAATATGTAGAAGAATATGCCAATGTTCACGAGTGCAACAGCCCAGTAGACTGCTGACTGCCACAGTGGTATGATTCCATCGGGTATATGCACTGTTGAACCTCCGTTAAGTGTTATCGAGTATATTCACTTATTTTGGATATTCAGTTGCGTGGGAACCTGAATGCGGTTAAACCAAAAACCAGGCACAGTCCTGCAAGTGCAGGTATGAATCCGTAATCTGGTTTATTCACATTAACATCTGATGTTTCTGTGGTATTCTCCCTTTCATCTGTAACGTTCTCTTCAGGCAGGGCACTGCTTTCAGCACCGGACTTTTCTGATGAATCTGATGATGAGTCCAATTTACTTTCATGGGTGGTTTTATGGCCACCTGATGTGCTTGCTTTGCTGCTGCTCTGACCTGAAGGCTTATTGGAAGTGCTGGATGAATCTGATGTGGTGGATGAATCTGATTTACTGTCACCTGAATCCGATGGCTCCTCAATGTAGTAACCATGGCCCGGGTGGGCCCATGCATGATGCGAGAGACCTGCAATCAGTGCAACAGTTGCTAAAATGATAAGGAACCTTCTCATTATATCACCACAGATTAGTTAAAACATCTTCAATATATAAAATCTTTTATTACTGAGAATACTTATAAGAATCTGAAAGTAATACCGAAATGGGGATGTGGTCTCAGAACTCCCATTGATGAGGAGATCTATGATCAAAGGTTAAATGCTCTATGTGATCTAGAAAATTAAAGGAATACAGGGCTGATAGATCAGCCTCTATCCATAAAATAAAAATAAGCCTCTTCTACTTTGAGGACTCCAGAACATCCAGAAGGGCATGCGAGATATCCCTGAAACTGTAACCCTCACTCACAAGGTTTCCCAGGAGCTCGGAGTCACCGTAACTCTTGGATTTAAGGTTTCTACGGAGCACCTCCACAAGGTCCTCCTCGTAACCCCTCCTTATCTCCTGTGGGGATGGCATGTTGCTCTTCTTTATCCTTTTACCTGTGAATGACTGGATTCGCCTTAACCTGTGGACCTCCCTTCCAACAACCAGTGTGAAGGATTTTCCACTTGAACCGGCACGCCCGGTACGCCCTATCCTGTGAACATAGTACTCGTTCTCGAATGGGAGATCATAGTTGACAACGACCTCCACATCGGGTACATGTATACCCCGTGCAGCAACATCAGTTGCAATGAGGAGGTTGAACCTTCCCTTCCTGAAGCGTTCCATGACACGTTCACGCTTTGACTGTGATAGGTCCCCGTGAATTTCATCCACAGAGTAACCCATACGGCTAAGCTGCTTTCTGAGCCTCTGAACCCTCCTTTTGGTGTTGCAGAATATGAGGCCCATTCTGATGTCATTGGATGTCAGTATCCAGTCAAGGAGCTCAACCTTGTCCTCCTCCCTGGTTTTGAAATAGAATTCATCTATCCTGGGGCTGTGCTTTTTCTCTACACGGAGAATCTGGGGGCTCCTCATATACCTCTCTGCGATCCTTAGCACCGGCTTTGAGATGGTTGCAGAGAACAGCAGGGTCTGTCTCCTTTCAGGTACGTGGGATAGTATCCTCTCTATGTCCTCTATGAAGCCCATGTTGAGCATCTCATCTGCCTCATCAAGCACGACCGTGGATACACTTCCAAGGTCCACGGTACCCCTCTCGATATGGTCTATGAGCCTTCCTGGTGTTGCGACTATAACATGGACACCCCTCCTGAGCTCGGCTATCTGACCTCCAATACCCTGGCCACCATAGACCGCAAGCACCCTCACATTAAGGTACTTACCTATCCTCCTTATCTCATCGGTGACCTGCAGACAGAGTTCACGGGTCGGGCAGATCACAAGTGCCTGGGGGACCCTCTCTGGTTCAAGGTTCTCAAGCAGGGGTATGGCAAAGGCTGCGGTTTTCCCGGTCCCGGTCTGGGCCTCGCCAACAACGTCCATACCATCAAGTGTAACAGGTAATGTAAGTGCCTGGATTGGGGTTGTACCCTCAAATCCCATATCATCAAGGGCCCTGTTAATCTCCCCTGAGATATCAAATTCACTGAATTTCAATTCTTTCATTTTTATCTTTTCCTCAATTCTTAAAAATCGATTATTCAATTATCAGCTGCCAGCCGGCAGATCTGAAACATGATAGCCCCAAAATTTCTGCCAGGCACATGATAATTAAAAATCAGCACATATCCATGTTGAACTCCACACTATTTAAAGTAATGGTTTTGGTGTGAATTAATTTTCAGGATTTAGTTCATTCCAAGAACCTGTAATCTGGTTTCAGATGACTCGCGGGATTTTTTCATCGAGAAATAGTCTTATCACACGCATGGGTGTCACTATCATGTTTATCCTTTCATCGTGGTCCTCAACAGGGACACTTTCAATTATCTGCAGCTCATGCACCGTTGTGGCGATGGGGGTATCCTCGCCTATGGCCCCCTGATCCCTGAGTTCAGATATCTCCCTGTCGCCGTATCCTCCCCCCTTACCGAGGCGGTTTCCCTCCAGGTCAACGGCCACGGATCCCTCAACAACAAGGTCAACCTCAGGGAATCTGCTGATGAATGAACCATACCTGTAGGCCCCCCTTATGGTTGATGCGGCTTTGGCATCTGGAACATCCCCTGAGATTAAAAGGTAACCATCCTTTATCTTCGGTGTGGGTATTACAAGGTCCTTTCCATCATCAAGGGCCAGTTTTCGTACTGGGCGCTGGGCAGAATCAGGGGATGAGAATACAACATCTGCTCTTTCCCATTCTATGGTCCTTGAGAGCCTCTCTGCGGCTGCAACTGACCCCTGAAAATCTGGTATGCGGCCATGGGGACGGCTGCTTACACCCCTATCCTTCAGGAGTTTCCAGATCCTCTCTCTGATTAGGTTCTTATCCATCATCATTTTTCTCTGCAGACAGATTCAAATGGATCATAGATCCTGTTCAGCATCGTCGTCCACATTCTTCGCTGCACTGACAACCCGTGTACCTGCAATTGCGTCGAGGATCCTGAGACGATTCCTGAGGCGTCCCAGGATAACGTCCAGGATGAGGGGGAACCAGAGTATCCTTGAAAGGTTCCTTATGACAACCTGCTGCCACCTGAGTTCACCATCCTCTGATATTACAGCGAGACCCATCATCCTCTTACCCACTGTTCCGCCATGGTACTCAAAGTAGCTGAAATACAGAAGGGTTATGATGCCAAGGAGGGGGAGCCAGTACCTGTAGATTGAGAAAAGGTTCAGGAGAAGTGCTAATGGATAAACAAGGACTGTTAAGAGGTACATAACCCCTGTAACCACAAGGAAATCAACTAAAAATGCATAGAGCCTCTTCTTCTTAAGTTCCATAACACCCCTCCTGTATCAGATCAGCATACCCTTGGAACAGGATCAGCAACAGGGGCCTCAAGTATCCTCCTGCCTCCAAGGCTTGTTTCAAGGATCACATGACTGTCCTGATTCGCTTCACCTATTATCCTCGCGTTTTCACCGTATGGTGCCTTCCTCACGGCTCTGAGGACATCCTCAGCGTATTCAGGGTCGACACCCATGATGACCTTGCCCTCATTGGCAACCTCATAGGGGTCGATGCCCAGCATCTCAGAGACAGCCCTCACCTCCTCCCTCACAGGGATCATGTCCTCATCAACAACCATCCCGACCCCTGATTTATCTGCGAGTTCGTTGAGGGCATTTGCTATACCGCCCCTTGTGGGGTCCTTCATTGCGGTAACACCACCAACCTCAAGGGCCGCCTCAACCATACCCCATACCGGGGCAACATCCGATTCAAGGTCGGTGTCGAATCCAAAACCCTCACGGAAGGCCATGAGTGCCATACCATGGTCCCCCACGCTGCCTGTGAGTATGATCTTATCACCGGGCCTCAGTCCTGAGTCCCTTATTATCTCACCACGTTTCACAACACCTATACCCGTGGTTGTTATGACCATCCTGTCCAGTTTACCCCTCTCCATGACCTTGGTGTCCCCTGTTACGATTGACACCCCGGTCTCCCTGGAGACAGCGTCCATTGACTGCACGATCCTCTCAAGATCCTCGCCAGGGAACCCCTCGCTGAGGATCATTGCACTTGCAATTGCAAGGGGCCTTGCACCCATAACAGATATGTCGTTGACTGTACCTGCGACCGATATCTTACCTATGTCACCGCCGGGGAAGAAGAGGGGGTCGACTGTGTGGCCATCGGTACTCATAACTATCTCATAGTCGCCGAGGGGTATGCTTGCACCGTCGTCAAGGTCCTCGAGGCCAACTCCGCCGTTAACCCTCGTGTTATGGATATTGGATAGTATTATGTTTGATATGAGGTCCTGCATCACTTCTCCGCCTGCACCATGGGACATGCCGATCTTCATAGATTCACCTGTACAATCTCTTGCTTATAGGGTATCTTGCTGATGGTATAAAACCTTTCATTGGTGTAATCACATATTGATTAGGGCAGAGGTTTCCATCAGGACAATATTTTATTTAAAGGAGTTAGGATAGATGGATTCAGTGATCCATAGCATACCCTGGAAGCACAATCTTTTTAAATGGGGGATCCTATACTATAGATAAATTTATCTATACCGAGTCACTGAGTTTCTTAAACTCAGCATTACTGATTCTGATAGAGACTTAGATTGAGGTGAAATAATGGCAATCTGGCAAGGTAAATCAATGAAGAAACCAAGCGGTGGAAGAGCCAAGATGAACCGCGGAAAGAGGAAATACGAACTTGGAAGGGAACCCGCCGAGACAAAGATCGGTGACAGGCGTGTCAGGATGATAAGGACACGTGGGGGCAACACCAAGGTCAGGCTCGCTGCAGATACCAAGATAAACGTTGTTGACCCTGAAACAGGTAAGGTTGAGGTTGCAGAGATAAGGAATGTTGTTGAGAACACAGCAAACCCCCACTTTGTGAGGAGGAACATCATAACAAAGGGCGCTGTTGTTGAAACCAGCCTTGGAAACGTGAGGGTCACATCCAGGCCTGGACAGGACGGCGTAATAAACGGCGTACTTATAAAGGAATAGATTTCCCACCAAAGCCCCTCAACCGGACCCATGGGGTGTTATATGTCAGATAACCTTGAGGCCGAGATACTATCCCAGGTGAAAAGGTTCCTCGAATACATCAACAGCAACCTGCCTGAGGGCATGGAGCTGGAATTTGAGGGCTTTTACAGGAGGGGCTTCTTCGTAACAAAAAAGAGATACGCCTTAATAGAGGATGACACGATTGTTGCAAAGGGTCTTGAACTTGTGAGGCGTGACTGGGCACCGATAGCTAAAAAGACCCAGCAAAAAGTTTTAATGGCCATTCTAAGAGACGGATCCCCTGAGAAGGCTAGAAAGATAATAAGGGATGTTGTACGGCGCATAAGGGGCGGCGAAGTGGAACTGGATGACCTTGCAATCCACACCCAGATAACAAGGGACCTCTCTGAGTACAAACAGATAGGCCCACATGTCATCGCCGCAAAACGATCCCTTGAGAAGGGGCGGCGCATTGAGCGGGGATCCATAGTCAGGTACATCATAGTTAAGGGAAGGGGCCCCATAAGTCAGAGGGCCTTCCCACTTGAGGATGCTGAGGGCCTGGAGTACGACCCGGACTATTACATTGAAAACCAGGTCATGGCCGCGGTATCAAGAATAATGTCATCCCTTGGCTACTCCACAGAGGATATAAATTCTCTCTCATGTGGCGAAAGGCAGAGCAGCCTCGATGCCTTTTTCTAGAAAACAGGAACTTTATTTTTTCATCTGAGATTTCTATTGTATGTTCTGGACCTCCGCTCAGAGTTATAGGCAGAACAGTTTTACATATTATTTTACATCATAATATTATCCGCAGAGAAACCAACACTGTTATAATTGATTAACTATAGAGTTTCATTACAGAGAGTAAGGTGGGAAGATGCTGAAGGCGGTTTTCTTTGATATTGATGACACCCTCTATGACACATCAGGATTTGCCAAACTTGCAAGAAAGGCTGCCCTGAATGTAATGATAGATGCGGGTTTACCCCTGACACAGGATGAGGCATACAAACTTCTGAGGGAGATAATCGCTGAGAAGGGCTCCAACTATGATAAACATTTCAATGTACTCACAAAGACGGTTTTCGGTGAGGAAAAACCCCTTCTCATTGCCCTTGGAATGATAACATACCACAACGTCAAATTCGCACTTCTCCGGCCATTCCCCAATACAACATCAACGCTCATACACCTCAAGAGCAGGGGATACAGGCTGGGGGTCATATCAAACGGTATAACAATAAAGCAGTGGGAGAAGCTGATAAGGCTCGGGATACACCACTTCTTCGATGAGGTCGTCACCTCAGATGAGGTTGGCTTTGAGAAACCAAACATAAGGATCTTTGAGGAGGCCCTCAGAAGGATGGGCTGCAAACCTGAAAGGTCCATCATGGTGGGGAACAAGTTCAATGAGGACATACTGGGGGCAACCAACGCGGGAATGTCAGCCATACTCGTCAACTCGGAGCTTACAGATGAAGAGAGGGATCTCATTGAAAAGAGGGGCCTTGATGTTACGGTCATCGATGACATCAGCGAACTTAAGGAGATTCTCTAGTTAGGATCTCCACATTTATTTGGGGGGATGGACATGATTTCATGGATAGGGGGATGAGTGATGAACTGTGATGACTACTACCACGACGAAAACATGGTAGAACTCTTTGAGGAGCTGAAACAGCCAAAGACACTTGAGGAACTGGGTTTATCCTACTTCTTTGTGAGGGACCTTGTCCTGAAGATTCTTTTAACATACGGAACGGTTAAAACCCAGCGAATAACTGATATTACCGGCATACACCTGGATATAATTGAGGATGTCCTTGGCCAGATGGAGAAGGATGGTTTCTGCGCCCAGGTGGGCGGAAGCTTCCTCTTCTCCAGTGTTGAGTATACACTGACAAAGAGGGGGGTTGAAAAGGCCCGCCTTGTAATGGAGGAAAACCCTTATATTGGAATGGCCCCTGTGCCCTATGAGAGATACTTTGAGCTGATGGCTAAACAGCTCAGGAACCGTTTCCCAATAAAGATACCCCCAGAGGTTATTGAAAGGGCCTTCAGGGATGTTGTCGGCCTATCATATGCAAAGGAATGTCTTGTTGAGTCATGCACCATCGGGAAGGGGCTTTTTGTTTATGGCGCTCCGGGAACAGGTAAAACCTTCATCATAAGCAAGGCATCGGACCTTCTACCCCCCGTTGTGATTCCCCGCTTTATAGAGTTCAGCGGGAGGGTTATACAGATATATGACCCTGACTTCCACAAGCCCTGTCCCGAAGAACCGGATGACCCCCGCTGGATAAAGATACACGCCCCATTCGTTTTCACAGGTTCTGAACTGAGCCTCAATGAACTTGAGACCACCTACAATATGAATAAGGGTGTGTATGAGACATCCCCCCTGATAAAGGCCAATGGTGGAGTGCTCCTCATTGACGACCTTGGAAGGCAGAGGGATGACCATGAGGTGATCCTCAACCGCCTCATAGTGCCCCTTGAGAACAAGAAGGACGTCATATACATAAGGGGGGTTCCCGTTATATTCCACACACACTTCATCCCCGCATTCTCAACCAACCTTGATGTGAGCATAATGGACGAGGCACACCTCAGGAGGGCGCCCCTCCACATATTCCTCAGAAACCCCCCTGTTGAGAATGTTGCGGAGGTATTCAGGCGCAACCTTGATGCCACAGGTGAGGATTACGATGAAGAGGTTGTGGAAAGAATTAAGATGGTGTACACTCCAGTTGCCGATGGCGGCGAGGGCCTGCAGCCAAGCTATGCGCATGCCCGTGACCTTGCACAGATTGCCCAGGCAGTGAGGATAAACATGGAAAAGGATAGGATCGACCTTGAGGTCATTGAAAGGGCCCTTGATAAGCATGTCCTCATAGCACTCCAGAGGATGGATATCGATATCAGTCAGGTGCATCACAGTGTAAGGACATTCCGTGTTGTGACCCCTGAACCTGAGAGTGCCGAGAGGGTGCTTAAACTCTACGGCGCCCTCACGGTTGCACTGGAGGATGGGGGTGTTCTAGCAGACTTTGAGGACTCAATAAGCCCATCTCAGCTCCTGGCCCATCTGCAGGATGAGGGTGTTTCTGTGGGAAGGGTTGAGGTGGTGGCTGAAACCAAACGTGAAATCAAGAAGACCATACTTGAATACAGTGGATGATATTTATGGAGTCGCTCCCCGTTGATGTGCTGGTCGCTGCACTTGTATCCCTTGGTGTCTGGACGGTACTTGAGCTCCTACCCTCATTGTTTCCCAGGGAGGTGGGAAGGCTTGCAGCACGCATCAGGCCACTCCCATCCAGTGCAGTTGAGATATCCCAGTACCTCAACCTCCTCAGAAGGGGAAGGCCATGGCAGGTCTTCCTGGCCCTTGAGGTTATAGGGGAACTCTTCAGGATTAAGATCCGGGAACTTGAGTCCCTGAAGTATGAGAAATGGAAGAGGGAGGTTGAATCCCAGAAGGAACGGATGGAGAGGAGGGGACTCAGTGACGATGAGATACTCCACATTGAGGCTGGAAGGGAGATGATTCAGAACTCCAATAACCTGAATCTTAAAGCAGGGGGCGGTCTTTATTCCAGCCCTGAAGAGGAGGAGTTCATAAGGATCAGGAATCATAAGAAGGACCTGTTACCTGATTTGAGGGATAAGTATTCTGATTTCAGGATATGGGCACTGAAGAACAGGGACATTCTGAGGTATGTCCAGGAGAGGGTCTTCAGAAGGGAGGAACTTGACCTTGAAAACCTGAGGGACCACAGCAGGGAATGGGCCCTTGTGAATATATGGGGGATGGAGCCACCTGAGAGTTACTCTGAGGATGAAATCCTTGAGGATATTCTCCTGTACATTGAAATAAAGGATGATAACATTATCAGTAAATTCGCCCATGGCCTGAGCAGTCACAGCGACTCCCTGAGGTACCTCGATAAGGTTATATCAGCTGTTTCAGCCTGGAAACGGGGAGGGTAGCACCTGAAGGATCATTAAACCTCTATCTCAAGTCCTATTGGGCAGTGGTCTGAGCCCATCACCTCTGCGAGTATCCATGACCTTTTAACGTTCTTTGCGAACTCCTTATTCACAAAGAAGTAGTCGAGCCTCCATCCCACGTTTCTCTCACGGGCCCTGGTCCTGTAACTCCACCATGTGTACTGGCCTGGCTCCTTGTTGAACATCCTGAATGTGTCAACGTATCCGTTTTCAATGAATTTGTCTATCCAGGCCCTTTCAACCGGTAGAAACCCTGATACGTTGCTGTTTTCCTTTGGCCTTGCCAGGTCTATCTCCCTGTGGGCTGTGTTGAAGTCACCACATATCACCGTGTTCCTGCCAGCGTCCCGTTCCCTGTTGACGTCCTCGAGGAATGCGTCATAGAATTCAAGTTTGTACTTCAACCTCTCATCTGACATCTTCCCGTTGGGGAAGTATATGTTGTAGAGGAGGAAGTCATCAAAATCTGCAACCTGTATGCGGCCCTCAATGTCGAACCTCTCCACACCAAAGCCCTCCCTGAGGGATTTTGGGGGTATCCTTGTGTACATGGCGACTCCACTGTATCCCCTCCTTTCTGCCGGGGTGAAGAAACTCCTGTAACCCTCAACATGCCTTAACCTTCTGGGGAGCTGTTCAGGACTCGCCTTGGTCTCCTGAAGACAGAGGATATCCGGTTTCTCGTCCATGAACCAGTCAAGGAAGCCCTTACGGTATACGGCCCTCAGACCGTTAACGTTCCAGGATATTATCTTGATTTCTGCCATGGTACCACGGGATTATTTCTGTCCTCAGCACCTTAAGTACTGATCATCACATGATGAATGGGAGTATCCTTGCAAAGATTCCCCCCAGGAAGAGGGCGGTTCCAAGGTTTGCAAGGGTTATTATGGATGTGGATTTCCACCCGAATTCCCGTGCAAGTACTGCTATCGTTGAAAGGCAGGGGAAGTAGAGCATTCCCACGAGGGTGAGTACAAGGATCTGGGGCGCTGTAAGGGCTGCCCCAATATCTGTTCCAACCAGTGAGACAAGCCCCAGGAGGATGAACTCCTTCCTCACAGCCCCAAGGATCAGGAGTATCCCTGCAAATACCGGCAGGTGTAACCAGCCAGCTGTAAGCGGAGCCATGATATTGCTTACTGGATTTAAAAGTCCGAGGGCGTAGAGGAGCTGTATGAGGGCGCTTCCGATTATGTATATGGGGAATACAAGGTATATGAGGGACTTTGTCCTTGTCCAGGTCTGCCTTGCTATGACCCTGAAGGATGGCATTTTGAGGGAGTGCATCTCCATTATAAGGCCGGTTGTTTCACCGGGAAGTGCCTTCAGTGCAAGTTTACCCATTATGAATATTATGAGGAGGTCCAGGGCGTATAACCCTATGGCCCACCATACACTGACAAAGAGGGCCACAAGTCCAAGTATCAGGATGGTCCTTGCGGCGCAGGGTGCGAAGGATATTGCAAAGGCTGCAAGGAGCCTCTCCCTGGGGGTTTCAAGTATCCGTGTACTGTCTATTGCAGGTACACTGCAACCGTATCCGAGTATGAGGGGTATTAGGGCTTTGCCATGGAGCCCTATCTTTCTCATGAAAGCGTCCATCATGAAGGCTACCCTGGTGAGAAGCCCCGAATTTTCGATGTAGGATAGCATGAGGTAGAAGGGTATGACGAATGGTATCACGAGGGTTAAACCCGCCACTATACCCCCGAAGGCGCCGTTCCATATTATGGATTCAATCGAACCTGAGAACTGGGGGTCAACTGGCTGGAAAAATCCAAAAATATTGGTGAGCGTATCTGATAGGAATTCACCCACAACGAAGGTCCAGAGGAGGAGACCTCCAACAACAAGGATCGATGAGATGTAACCGTAGATGGGGTGTGTTAGGAAGCTGTCAAGACGCTCTGAGTGGGTTGTTTTTATCTCTGATTGTTTCTGTGCCCCTGCTGCTATCATATTTGAGAGTGCGTATCTCTCAGAGGCCATAACAGAGAATGATGGCTCATTGTGTATCCTCTCAACCTGGGCTGCAAGTTCGGCTGCAAGTTTTTTGACGTTGGGCGGCATCATGGCGGTTATCTCAGGATCGTTTTCAAGGAGCTTTATGGCAACCCATCTCTTTGAATAGCCCTCTGGAATTTCAGGGAGTGCTTCCATAAGTGTTCTTATGCGGCTTTCAACCTCCTCCCCGTATTCTATGACCTCCGGTTTTATCCCCTTATCAGCCACTTCAAGGGTTTTTCTGAGGAGCTTCTGGAGTCCCTGGCCCTTAACAGCCACCGTTGATACAATAGGCACACCCAGGGCACCCTCAAGTTTCTTCTCGTCTATCACTATTCCCTTCTGCCTGGCCATGTCCACCTGGTTGATGCAGATAACCATGGGGACCTCCATCTCCATGAGCTGGAGCGTGAAGAAGAGGTTTCTCTCAAGGACAGATGCATCAAGCACGTTTATGACGACATCTGGTTTCTCGTTGACTATGAACTCCCTGGAGACTATCTCCTCCATGGAGTAGGTTGAAAATGAGTATATGCCTGGAAGGTCAATTATGTGGATGTCCCGGCCCTGAAATTTAAGGTAACCCTCTGCCCTTTCAACGGTTTTTCCTGGCCAGTTCCCGACTATCTGGTTTGACCCTGTCAGCTGGTTGAAGATCACACTTTTACCCACATTGGCGTTTCCTGCAAGTGCAACGGTTATCTCAGATTTCTCCATCAGTAAACACGTCCCGCTTGAAATTAGGTTAACAGAAATTCAGCTTTCAGTATCTATGAATACGTTGTCTGCTATATCCCTTCCAAGGGCCACCCTTGACCCCCGGACCTCCACCTCGATGGGTCCGCTGAGAGGGGCCCTTTTGATCATCCTTATTGGGGCTCCAAGGGTTATTCCCATGTCCATGAGCCTCCTTAAAACCCTGTAGTCCCCCCGTATGAAGGAAACCCTCCCCGCCTGTTTTTCATCCATCTCTGTGAGTGATTTAAGGTTACCCTCACGGCACCCTATTTCCTCAACATCTGTATCCTTCAGTTCAATGCATTCCCCGCATGTCTGGAATTTGAAGTCGCAGGCGGGGATCGGGTTTGCGTCGGGGCACTCACCGGGCATGTTGAGGAGCTGGCAGAGGGCCCTCTCTGCATCATCTGAGAGTGAATGTTCCATCTCACAGGCCTGTCTGTGTATCCTGTCCCTCCTGATTCCAAGTACATCGTGGAGGAACCGCTCCAGAAGGCGGTGCTTCCTTGTTATTCTCCGGGCTATCCTGTACCCCTTTTCTGTGAGTACCGCCCCACGGTAGGGGGAGTATTTAACATATCCCTCAGAATCAAGTTTTTTAAGCATCTGGGTTACACTGGCAGGGGCTATTCCCATTTCCTTTGATATTCTGGTTGTGCTGGCATTTTTACTGGATTCTGATAGCCGGTAGATGGTTTCGAGGTACTCCTCTATATTTTCGCTGAGATGCTTCATTAGGTTCACCTAAACGCTTGCTGTTAATTTAGTTAAACCTAATTCAATATAAGGTTTTCTGAATGTTTGCAGTAAGAAGTTTTTCGCAGTTTATCATCAGGTGCTGGTGTGAAAATTAGAGTTTCTGATTGTGGTGTATCTGGAAGGAATTTGTGGGGGTTTTGTTTCTCTGGAGGTTCTGGTGTCACATTCTGACATAAAATAAAAGAAAAGGGGGGTTGTTCCTTCCCTGATCATATGGGCAGGACATCCCTTCCATAGGTTTCGTTTATAACCTCTGCAAGGCCAACGTACATTGCAGCGCCCCCTGTGAATATGCCCTCATAACCTGCAATGGTCGTTATGAGGGCGGAACCTGTGATTTCACCGGCTGTGAGCAGGAAGAATAGCACTGCGAGGCTTATGAATATCACCTGTATGCCCCTCCTCAGTTTGAGGGTTGCAATGAACATCACCAGTGTAAACAGGCCCCACATGAAGAGGTATGATGCCATTGCAACCGGGTCGGCTGCTGCCGCTGCACTGCCGGCTGTTTCAATGAACTTCAGTTTGGGGATCACAAGCAGGAGTACCAGTGACCACCAGAAGAGTCCATATGAGCCGAATGCAACAGTACCAAAGGTGTTGCCCTTCCTGTATTCCATCACACTTGCCAGTATCTGGGCTATACCCCCGTAGGCGAACCCCATTGCAAGTATCATGCTGTTTATGGGGAAAAGCCCTGCGTTGTGCAGGTTCAGAAGCACAGTGGTTATACCAAAGCCCAGAAGTCCAAGGGGAGCTGGGTTGGCAGTTTTATCTGATATAACCACTTCTTTTTCAGTCATTTTTTTGCCTCCTTCTATTCTTCAAGGGTTGAGGTATCACCTCATCCTCCACGATCTCGAAGTCCTCCATCTCTGTCATTCTATTCTTCAAGGGTTGAGGTATCACCGAGGTCCTTTCCTTCCTCCCTGGCCCTCAGTATCCTCCTCATTATTTTTCCTGACCTTGTTTTGGGGAGCTTATCAACCTGCACCATTTCCCCGATAACAGCCACGGGTCCCAGTTCGTGGCGCAGGTGCCTTTTGAGTTCCTCGATGAGGGCTGCGTTTAACTTATGGCCCTTCTTGAGTATGAGGAATGCCTTTATGACCTCCCCCTTGATGGGGTCAGCCTTACCGATGACCGCTGCCTCGGCAACTGCAGGGTGGGCCACGAAGACTGATTCAACCTCTGCTGTACCTATCCTGTGCCCGGCTATGTTGAGGACGTCATCTGATCTTCCCTGTATCCAGAAGTAGCCGTCCTCGTCCTTCCTTGCCATGTCACCTGCGGTGTAGACTCCACCGGGGATCTGTTTCCAGTATACGTTGAGGTACCTCTCCTCGTCGTTGAAGAGTGTCCTGAACATTGCAGGCCATGGTTTCTTTATTACAAGGAATCCGCCCTTACCCAGTGGCACAGGGTTGCCTTTCTCGTCAACCACGTCTGCCTCGATGCCAGGTAGGGGTTTGGTGACGGATCCAGGTTTAAGGGGTGTTACAGGAAGTGGCGCTATGAGGTGCATTCCTGTTTCTGTCTGCCACCAGGTATCGATTATCGGGCACTTTTCCCTTCCAATGTGTCTGTAGTACCACATCCATGCCTCGGGGTTTATTGGTTCACCCACAGTTCCAAGGATTTTGAGGGACTCCAGGTTGTAGCGTTTCGGGTGTTTTTCACCGAACCTCATAAGGTGCCTTATTGCTGTGGGGGCTGTGTAGAACTTTGTGACACCGTATTTTTCGACTATGCTCCACCAGACCCCGGGGTCCGGGTAGTCAGGGGCCCCCTCATAGAGCAGTGTCGTTGTTCCAAGAAGGAGGGGTCCGTATACGACGTAACTGTGCCCGGTTATCCACCCTATGTCTGCTGTGCACCACCAGAGGTCTCCGTTATGGATGTCAAAGGTCATCTCAAGGGTTGATGCGACCCCCACCATGTATCCTCCTGTTGTGTGCAGCACACCCTTTGGTTTGCCGGTACTTCCTGAGGTGTAGAGTATGAAGAGGGGATCCTCTGCATCCATCACCTCTGCCTCGCACCGGTCCTCCTCGCCCTCTATGAGCTTGTCGAACAGCATTTCGCGTCCGCTTATATCTGACATCTCTATGTCGATGTCTGTGTGTTTCACAACAAGGGTTGTCTCTATTGTGGGGCACTGGAGTATGGCCTCGTCAACGATTGGTTTGAGTTCTATCACCCCGCCCCTTCTGTAGGTTCCGTCTGCTGTTATTATGATCTTGGCCTTTGCATCGTTGAGGCGTTCCACAAGTGCTCCGACGCTCAGACCAGAATAGATGACGCTGTGCACGGCCCCTATCTTTGCACAGGCCAGCATTGAGATAACGAGTTCAGGGCACATGGGGAGGTACATTGCAACGGCGTCGCCCTTTTTGATTCCAAGGCTTTTCAGGGCATTGGCTGTTCTGTTGACCTCTCTGTGCAGTTCATAGTAGGTCAGCTTCTTTTCCTCTCCCCTTTCGTTCACGTAGAGAATGGCGACCTGGTTTCTCTTGTCTGTGTCCAGCCATCTGTCCACGGCGTTGTGGGTCATGTTGATCTTGCCGTTCACGAACCACTTGTAGAATGGTTTGTTGCTCTCGTCAAGTACCCTGTCCCATTTCCTGAACCATTCGAATCTTTTCGCCTTTTCGGCCCAGTATTTCTCATGGTCCTTTCCCTTTTCCAGCTCGGCCTCCCAGTTTTTTATATGGGCCTCCTCCACAATGGTGTAGTGTGGTTTGAAGACCCTTGTTTCCTCCAGGAGAACTGAGGTATCCTTTGACATTTTTCATACCGCCATTTTTTCTTGGGTGATAGTAGTAAGTTTTTCTGGACTTATATATTTTACTATTATTAATCATGATAAATAATAGTAATTTAATAATTTTTATTAAATGCATTGAAAAAAAATTTATTGGGTGTTACATCATTGGGGGCATTCCGCCCATTCCACCCATTCCACCCATTCCTTCCATATCCTCTTCGTCCTTTGATGAAACATCAAAGCCCTTAGCTGCTATCATGTCGTCTATGCGGAGGATCATCTCAGCCGCCTCTGCAGCGGACTGGATGGCCTGTTTCTTGACCCTCTGGGGTTCAAGAACACCCTCCTCCTTCATGTCAACAACGCTTCCCTCAAAGACGTCAAGGCCCATGTAGGGTGACTCCTCGTGGGCAGCCCTGAGGTCCACCAGGACGTCGATGCTGTCGAGTCCAGCGTTCTCTGCAAGGGTCTTTGGAACGATCTCAAGGGCGTCTGCAAAGGCTGAGACCGCAAGCTGCTCCCTGCCACTTATGGTGTCAGCGTATTCCCTGAGTTTCCTTGCTATTTCAACTTCAGGTGCTCCTCCTCCTGCGACAACCTCGCCGTCCTCAATGGTTGAGGCAACAACGCCTATGGCGTCCTCAAGTGCACGTTCCATTTCCTCTGCAACATGCTTTGTGCTTCCCCTGAGGATTATGGAGATTGCCTTTGGGTCCTTACAGTTCTCGACGAATGTCAGTACATCATCAAAGATCTTCTTCTCGTAGACAACTCCGGCCTCTCCCAGGTCGTCCTCTGTGAGGTCCTCGATGTTTGTGACAAGCCTTGCGCCTGTGGCCTTCTCGATGCGTTTAATGTCGGATTTCTTGACCCTCTTGAGTGCGAGTATACCCTCACGTGAGAGGTAGTGGAGTGCAAGGTCATCGATGCCCTTCTGGCAGAAGACAACGTTTGCACCGGAGCTCTTTATCTTATCCACCATGTCCCTGATCATCTGCTCTTCCTGTTCGATGAAGGCCTGCATCTGTGATGGGTCTGTCAGCCTTATCTTGGCGTCGGTTTCAAGGTCCTTGACCTCTATCGGGTACTTGAGGAGTGCTATTCTGGCATTTTCAACCCTCTTTGGCATTGAGGTGTCTGCCCTTGCCTTGTCTATCACTATACCGTTCACTATTCTTGACTCGTTAACTGATGCTCCCTGTATCCTCTGTATGTTGATGTTGTCCCTGTCGATTTCACCGTCCTCTTCCACCTGCATGACCGCATCCACAACGAGTTCAGCCAGTTTTTCCTTGGCCCTTTCTGAACCCTTACCTGTCATGGCGGTCACCGCAACCTTCATGAGGGTGTCCCTGTCACTTGCCTTGATGGATATGTCTTCGAGTATCTCCTGGGCCCTGAGGGCTGCCTGTCTGTAACCCACAGCTATTATTGTTGGGTGAACACCCATTTCAATGAGTTTCTCGGCTTCCTTTAGGAGTTCCCCTGCTATGATGACGGCTGTTGTTGTACCGTCGCCGACCTCGTCTTCCTGGGTCTTTGCCACCTCAACAAGCATTTTTGCGGCAGGGTGGGATATGTCCATCTCCCTGAGGATTGTAACCCCATCATTGGTGATCACAATGTCTCCAAGTGAGTCAACAAGCATCTTGTCCATTCCCTTGGGACCGAGAGTTGTCCTCACTGTCTCTGCGAGAACCTTACCTGCAAGTATGTTGATTCTCTGAGCTTCCTTTCCAACGTAACGGCTTGTGCCCTGTGGTAGTATTAATATGGGCTGCTGTCCCTGTGCCATTAAATCACCTCTTAAATAAGTATGCAATTATCGATGGGTTTAAGGTTCTATAAATAATTTGTGCAGGATGAAAGTTACAGCACCAAATTTCAGGGTGCTGTGACCTGAAAGAAGAAATAAATGAATGGTTCCGGTTTCCTGCTACTGGTTGGGGAAGATCCTCGGAAGGAAGGTCTGGCAGAAGTCGGGTGTCAGCTTTGAGGTCTCATGTTCTATCTTTTCAACAATCTCCTCCTCAAGTTCAGGTGTCTTTGATGCCTCAACAGCAAAGCCCTCAGCGTCAATCCAGACCCTCAGTGACTCCTCACCCATCGTCATCTCAAATTCAACAGTTTTACCCCTCTCGATATCACCCAGTATATCATCCATGATCTCATCTGAAAGCTTGAGGAGTTTCCTGCCCTCTGGCTCATAGGTGTTCTTTGATGTTATGATCCTTTTGATTCTTACAGGGGCGCAGCCCTCCTCTCTTATGGTCTTTCGAACCGTCCAGAAGAGGCTCACAACAATTTTCTTCTCAGGGTCGTGGCTTCCCTTAAATTTAACGGACTTCATAGGTTACATCTCCTTTATCCTTTTGCCGATTGATTTTCCGATGCTGTAGCAGCGCGCCAGGTCATCCTCATCCGGCACGTAGCTGACCTCAAGGGTCTCTGCAACCTCAAACCCTGCGGCGCTGATTTCGTCTTTGAGTGTCCTCACTGCACCTCCACCCCATCCCTTTGACCCGAATACAACTGCCAGCCTCCTGAATCCGGTTCTATCGAATGTGAGCCCTTTGAGATAGTACATTATGTCCCCGAGACTCGGGAATGGCCCGTTGAACATTGTGGGGCTTCCAATGAATACCGCCTTACTTTCAAGGATGTTCTTTACGATTTCACTCCTTTCATCCTCGTGGAGGAAGTGCATTGAAACATCCACGTCCTCGGCCATGAGCCCCTCTGCAAGTGCATGTGCAAGCATCCTGGTTGAGTAGTGCATGGTATCATAGATTATCGTGGCCTTGTCCCGGCACTCCCCTGTTGCCCATGCCGTGTATGCCTCTATGATCTTCATGGGATCTGTCCAGATCTGGCCGTGGGATGGTGCGATCATTCTGATCTTCTCGAGAAGCCCAAGGTCCTTTACCTCACTGAACTTCCTGAGCACAAGGGGTGATAGTGGTGTTAACAGATTGGCATAGAACTTCATGGCCGCGTCCATCAGCACGGCTTCAGGAACGTCGGTGTCGAACCTTCTGCTGATGCAGAGGTGCTGGCCAAAGGCGTCATTTGAGAATAGGATCCCATCCTCACCAAGGAGGGTGAACATGCTGTCTGGCCAGTGGAGCATGGGGGCCTCAAGGAATGTGAGGGTCTTTCCCCCGAGGTCAATGGAGTCCCCTGTTTTAACGGTTTTGAATACGGCTTCATCGGGGAGGGGGTAGTGTTCCCTTAGTCCCGCAGAGGCCTTTTCTGTGCAGATTATTTCTGGCCTGTGACGCTTCCAGACCTCCAGGATTGAACCGCTGTGGTCCCTCTCTATGTGGTTCTGGATTATGAGGTCTATACTTTCATCCCTTCCCTCCCTTTCAAAGGCGTCACTTATCCTTCCAAACATCTGGGGGGATGTTCCAGGGTATGTGTTATCAATAAGGGCGACCTTATCGTCTCCAAAGACGAGGTACACGTTGTATGTTGTGCCTCCAAGGGTGTAGCCATGGTAGTTCCGTATATCCCAGTCCATGACACCAACCCAGTAGACACCATCTGCAATCTTTACTGCATCAGCCTTCATATTATACACCATCTACCAGTTATGTTCGCCATTATTTATTAAAATATGGCATTTTTTTATGGCCGGCATTTGTGGTGCTGTTTGTGTGGTTTGTGAATGTAGCATTTTGGTGGCATTTTTTGTGGTGCTGTTGGTTACTGGATCAAAAATAGAAATGATAAAATCTGTAAGCAGCTCTTTTTGGCCTACCCCTGAGTTTTCCCTGCTCTCTTAAATGCTGATCTTATATTTTCATAGTTCTTTCTGTAGAATGGGCAGCTCTCTATGCAGTGGGTGCATCCATCACTGCAGCCGGTGCATCTATCATCAAGGAGAAGAACCGTGGATCCGCAGCACGTCTCAACCTCCACTAGGGCGTCCTGTGGACATGCCCTTATGCACCTGCCACATCTCCTGCAGTAGGAGGTTATCCATTCATGGTCACCGGAACCATATGGAAGGTCCGATATTCCTGTGAGGACCGCCGATATCTTCTGGGCCGGACCTTTCCCGGGGCTTATAAGAAGACCGTTCCTGCCCTTGAAACCGATACCTGCATTCTGTCCAAGGAGGGGGAGGTCTATGAGGCCGCTCATGGGGTGAATGGCCACGGCACCATATCCGTTAATCCTGAGGAAATCAGCCACCCTGAAGGTTAAGTCCGCAAGTTTACCGTATAGCCTGTCATTCATCTCCCTCGCCTTTCTGCCTGGGGGAGTCAGCACGGCATCGTCGGCCATGTCCACTGTGAGGACCACGGCATTCCGGTAGGGGGGTTCACCTGCAAGGATAACATCGGGTGTGAGCCTGGCGTAGCCAATGTTTCTGATTCCAAGTGAACGTGCATATTCTTCAAGGCGACCTATGAATTCAGTGCCTGCCTTTTCTGATGGATCTTCCGGCTCCGGAACCCTGCATTCATCAGGGTACTCCAGAAACCCGCAGCTGCAACTGCATTCACATTTTTCACCATTAACTGCGGCTGTATCTTCACAGCAGCCAGAGTTTTTGTTCTTCACTGTTCATCACCATCCATAACTATATTCTTATATTTACATATATGAATATAGTGGTGTGTGGGATCAGGAGATCGATATCTGAAATTTAATCGTCCTCTATTTCATATTTGAATTCCCAGAATGGGGTTCCCCGGGACTCCCTGCCCTCAAGGTGCTCCATCTCATGTGAAACACCATAGGCCCCTGAACCTGTGAATTTAAGGGGCTTCCTGAGCCTCTTAAGTTTAATCTTAAAATCAAGGGGATCAAGCACTGCCCTGAGGATGTAATCACCATCCACCACTACCCGGTAGGGCCTCTTCACAAGTTCCCTCTCATTTTTTGAGCCGCACTTCTCGAGGCGGTAAACGGTACCCTCCTCCCTCACCACCCTGGGGTTCAGGAAGAGGTAGACTATCTCCAGGGTCCGCCCTGTCATCTTATCCTCATCAAAGCGGGTGACCTTCTCCTTCACAGCCATGAAACGCCCGGAGTTCTTCCTGAGGCTCCAGTCACCACCATACCTGATGGAAAAAAGGAGGGGTATGAATGCATCAGGGGGTATCTGAAGCTCCTCTATAACCCTCTTTTCACTGAGGGTGAACCTCAAGAGTTTCCTGATCTCGGAGTCATCCAATATACCACCTGCTCCCTATGGGGTTCTTCTGAGGTTGAAGTCAGCTATGGCGCTCTCCACCACCCTGATTATGGCGTCATCAAGTTCATCCTGGGAACCGTCCCGCGCAATGGGTATGTTGTCGCAGTAGATGACCTCAAGCCCCGCCTCAAGGGCGTCCTTCGTTGCAACATCAACCGCAGCCGCCTTGAGTTCTGTAAGCATCACATCAGCGTCATCTATGTACCTCTCAATGTCCTGCTGGAGTAGCGGCCTGTTTGAAAGGTGTGGGGTTGTCCCGACGACCCGGCAGCGGTACTCAGACTCCAGGTATTCAACCAGGATATCCTTCACAGAGTCGGGGGCGGTGGTTGCAAATAGGACATTCTTTCCGCTGATATCCCCAAGTGGCTTTGGCCTGAAGACTGTGGTCACAACCTCTGCCTCTGGGTTCACGGATTCTATGAACTCAACGATCTCCTCAACCTTCTTATCATCTGCCATGGGCTCCTCGCACATTGTGAGTATCACAAGATCCGCCAGCCTTATCCTGAAGGGCCCGAAGAAGTTCTTTATATTTATGATGGGCTGGTTTGCACCAACAAGGACTATGTGTCTGTCTGACTTCACCGGAGGTATTGCAGCCCCGCTCCCCTCGAGGATTATGAAGTCGGCGTCCAGGCTGTTGGCTGTCTCAGCACCCCTCTTCATGTTGGTTATGAACACATCCCCCACCATACCGCCACCGCAGCGCCTGCAGCCAACCGTGAGTATCCGGCTCATGAGGGCGTCCTCCCAGTGGTCAGAGGCTGCATGAACCCCCCTGTCTGACTGCTCCATCAGGAACTCGGGGGTTATTTCTATCCTGTCACCCCTGACGATCTCTGGCTCCTCAGGGCCGCCTCGACCCATCGCCACAACACAGGGGTTGTACTCACGTTCATGGATCAGGCGGGCGGCATAGGCGGATACAGCGGTTTTACCTATCCTCTTACCTGTCCCAAGAATCTTGAGGGACGGCTTTTTGAGTATATCATATTCTGTGAGGGGCTGGAACTCAAAGTCAGGGCCCCTGTAGACAGCACCCTCCTCAAGGACAACCGATGCTATCCTGAACCTCTTTGAGTAGTCCAGGACGGGTTCATCGCTGAGGTCCATAACCGTGTCTGCACCGTACTTTCTGATGAGCCTGGCTATGAGGTCGTAGGGTATCCTGTGGGGATCATCACCGAAGTAGACGGGTCTTCCCATCATCTCGGTGTACTCCTCAGGTGATGATGTCCTGAGTTTTTCGGTTCCCCCGATGAAGATCAGTGCCCTGACGTCAATGTGTTCCATTGAGTCAAGGGTCTCAACAGCCGCCCTTGTCACAGGGAGGTAGTGCTCTCCATCAACAAGACAGATCATGCTTTCTGTGGCCTTCATAAAAAACACCGTTTATGATATAAGTTGAAGGGAATATTAAAATAGTTGGTTTAGATGGATTAAACGAATATTTTATAGTTGGTTTCTGGCTGGCACCATATCTAAATTAGAAAAATTTAGATTTTGGAGAATGGATTGATGGTCTATTTTGCCTCCAGTTTGGCTTCCATCTTCACGACTTCCTTCCTTGACCGCTTTGCAAGTTCTGAGAGGCCATTTACAACATTTGGTGGGAGGTTGTGCCCTTCCTTTTTTGCAAGGATCTCGGAGATGGCGCTTGAGAGTACAAAAATAGCGTATTTATGTTCGGCCTTTGTGCGGTGGATGTGGTGGGGGCTGATGTTGAGGGAGAAGTACTCTTCGCATTCATCCTTTATATCGTATCCATTCTCGAGGTACTTCAGAACATATACCAGAAATTGGTGCAGTTGTATCATTTCGTCCTTATACATGGTTACCAGCCTCAGTCTCCTTATAAGTGTGTATTAAATTTATTATTTAAAAATTTTGGTGGAGGGACAGCCCCTTTATCAAAATTAAAGATATAATATGAATTAATGTAAAAATTACAGCAGATCGGCGGATATCCCTGAATATCTTCTCTCATCTTCCCATAGTTAAGTTAAAACTGATAAATAAAGTTTTATATTACTGAAACTTTTTAAATTATTAATCATGTGCGGGCGTGGCTTATCGTCTGCAAATTCTTAAAAGTGATGGATCCATAAAACTAACCATTCACCTTAACTTTTCCATGGAGGATCATCCTCATGAGGATAATAGAATTTGATCATGAAAGAGTCGATGAGCTTGTTGAGAGAGCAAGGATTGATGTTGATGAGGTCCTGGGGCCGGTGGCAGATATCATCTCAATGGTGAGAGAGGGTGGTGATGTGGCCCTCAGGGAACTCACAGAGAAATTTGATGGCGTCTCACCTGAAAGCCTCACTGTCAGTCAGGAGGAAATAGAGGCGGCCCATGAAAACCTGAACCCACAGGTCAGGAAAGCGCTCACTGAAGCTGCAGCAAACATTGAGGAGTTCCACAGGCTTCAGATGCCCTCTGAGTGGATGGCTGAGATCAGACCAGGGGTCAGCGCAGGGCAGATAGTGCGGCCCCTTGACAGTGTGGGCTGCTACATACCCGGTGGAAGGGCCGTTTACCCATCAACAATACTCATGACCGTTATACCGGCCAGGATAGCGGGGGTTGAAAGGATAGTGTGCTGCACACCCCCGGCATCCGATGGCTCGGTTCCCGACGCTATCCTTGTGGCGGCCGACATTGCAGGTGCACATGAGATATACCGTGTGGGGGGCGCCCAGGCGGTGGCTGCAATGGCCTACGGTACAGAGACGATCGGGGCGGTGGATAAGATTGTGGGACCAGGGAACATATTTGTTACCGCAGCAAAGAAACTGGTATACGGCGACGTGGACATAGACTTCCCGGCAGGTCCATCAGAGGTACTCATAATTGCGGATGAATCTGCAGACCCGGAGTACATTGCCCTTGAGATACTGGCACAGGCAGAGCACGACCCCCAGGCTGCAAGTGTCCTTGTGACAGACTCGGAGGATCTTGCAGCCAGTGTGGATGAGAAGGTACGTGAAAATATTAAATACATGGAAAGGGCCAATATCATAGGGGAGTCCCTTGAAAGATACGGAATGATAGTTTTAACGGAGGATATTGACGGGGCCGTGGACTTCAGCAACGCCTACGCCCCTGAGCACCTTGTTATAATGACGGATTCTCCCGAAAAAACACTCAAGGGTATCCGTAACGCAGGATCCATATTTCTGGGTGACCTCTCACCTGTGGCGGCAGGGGATTACGGTTCAGGGACCAACCACGTGCTGCCGACGTCTGGCTGCGCCAGGATGTACTCTGGACTATCAACGGAGTCGTTCCTCAAGAAACCAACGGTGCAGATGATAACCAGGGAGGGGCTCCAAAACATCCAGGAAACCGTCCTGCGTCTTGCTGAATACGAGGGCCTCTATGCCCATGCCGAGTCATTCCGTAGGAGACTTGATAGGTGACCTGAATTTACTCTGATAATTCACTTAGCGACAAGAGGTGATCTGATTGTTACTTGGAGATCTTAGAAGGACTCACTACTCAAAGGACATAAAACCTGAAATGGATGGAGAGGAAGTCACTGTCATGGGATGGGTCCATGAGATAAGGGACCTTGGGGGGATAATATTCGTGCTCCTGAGGGACCGTGACGGGCTCATCCAGATAACGGCACCCAGCAAGAAGATTGAGAAGGACCTCTTCAAATCCATTAGAAAGCTCAAAAAGGAATCCGTTGTGGCATTCGGGGGAAGGGTGCAGGAGTCAGATAAGGCCCCTGGAGGCTTTGAAATAATACCATCATTCCTGAGGGTTCTGAACCCATCAAAGCAGCCACTGCCACTTGACCCCACAGAGAAGGTGAAGGCCGAGATAGATACAAGGCTTGATGCCAGGTTCCTTGACCTCAGAAAACCATCAGTGAGTGCAATATTTAAAATAAAGAGCAGGATGCTACACTCAGTCAGGGTATTCCTTGAAGAGAATGGGTTCCTTGAAATCAACACCCCCAAACTTGTTGCATCTGCAACAGAGGGGGGCACTGAACTCTTCCCCATAACCTACTTTGAAAGGGAGGCCTTCCTGGGACAGAGCCCACAGCTCTACAAGCAGATGATGATGTCAACGGGCCTTGACCGTGTCTATGAGATAGCACCTATATTCCGTGCAGAGGAGCACGACACCCTCAGGCACCTTAACGAGGTCATATCCATCGACATAGAGGCCTCCTTCGTTGGCCACGAGGATGTCATGAAGATACTGGAAAGGCTGGTTGTGAGGGTCATAGAGGATGTTAACGAGCACTGCAGTGATGCCCTTGAAACCCTTGGCAGGACCCTTGAGGTGCCCGAAACTCCCTTCGAGAGGCTGGAATACGATGAGGCAGTTGAACTGGTAAACTCCAGGGGAGTCCCAATGAAACACGGCGAGGACCTTCCAAGGGCGGCTGAGAAGGCCCTTGGTGAGGTCATGGACGGCTACTACTTCATAACCTCATGGCCAACCGCAATAAAGCCATTCTATGTGATGCCAGATGAAAACGATCCTGAAAGAAGCTATGCATTCGACCTCATGTACAGGGACCTTGAGATATCCTCAGGTGCCATGAGGGTCCACCAGCATGACCTCCTGGTTGAGAAGATAAGTAGGCAGGGATTGAACCCGGACTCCTTCGAGAGCTACCTTGCAGCCTTTGAGTACGGAATGCCACCCCACGCGGGCTGGGGCCTGGGGGCTGAAAGGTTCAACATGACCCTCACCGGTGTGAATAACATAAGGGAGACTGTGCTCTTCCCGAGGGACAGGAGGAGACTCACACCTTAGGTGATAACATTGATGGGTGCATCCACAGGCCAGGGCTATGAGATAGCCAGAAAGAGCAGGGAAATAGTCAGGAAACTGATATCTGAGGACCTGGCCTCTCTCAGGGATGAGGAGGCGGCCATAGTTGAGCGCATAGTTCATTCCACCGCTGACCCCGAGTATGCCAGGTTAACAGAGTTCAGCCAGGACTTTGTGGATGCAGCCCTTGATTCACTCAGGAGTTCAGGCGAGATACTCACCGACATTGAGATGGTCCGTGCAGGGATATCCAGACCTGCCAGCTGCCACATCAGGGACCCTGAGGTCAGGGAGATCGCAAAAAAGAGGGATATCACCAGGGCAGCTGCATCAATGGAGTACGCTGCAGAGAGGGGCTTCAGGGGGATTGTGGTTATAGGTAATGCCCCAACAGCCCTCATGAAGGTGATTGAACTTACAGTTGAAGGCATAATGGATGCAGATGCGGTTATAGGGGTCCCGGTGGGATTTGTAGGGGCTGCAGAATCAAAGGAGGCCCTCAGGAAAACAGATATACCCCACATGATAACCAGGGGTCCCAAGGGAGGCACACCTGTCGCAGTGGCAGCTGCAAATGCTCTTATAGCATTATCAGGGGGAGTGGAGGTTTAGAGGTTCTCCTGAGGATAAGTTTGAAGGGTCCTTAGCATCATCGAGGATTAGAAATGTTTAGAGGTTCCATCATGAAGTCGAAAGAACTGTTTGAAAGGGCACAGAGGGTTCTACCGGGTGGTGTCAGCTCACCTGTGAGGAGGTTTGATCCACACCCCTTCTTTGCGGCGGGGGGTAAGGGGTGCATACTTGAGAGTGTTGATGGTAAGAGCTACATTGACTACTGCCTGGCTTACGGACCCCTGATACTGGGACACGCACACCCCAGGGTGGTTGAGGCGGTTGAGAGGCAGATAGAGAGGGGCACAACCTATGGTGTACCATCTGAGGGGGAAATAGAACTTGCAGAGACAATAATAGACAGAGTACCCTGTGCTGAGATGGTAAGGTTCATGAACTCAGGCACAGAGGCCACCATGGCCGCTGTGAGGCTTGCAAGGGCATACACAGGGAGAGACAAGATTGTCAAATTTGAGGGATCCTACCATGGGGCCCACGATTATGTCCTTGTAAAACCAGGTTCTGGTGCCGCCGCTGCACCCGATTCACCGGGTATACCTGAGGATACCGTAAAAAATACTCTAACCACGGTCTTCAATGATGAGGAGGCGATGGTTGAGCTCATTGATGGGATGGGGGATGAGATAGCATGCATCCTGGTTGAACCTGTGATGGGTAACATCGGGTGCATAGAACCTGAAAACGCCTACCTGAACTTCCTTAGAGATGTAACTAGGGAGAACGACATTCTACTCATCTTTGATGAGGTCATAACAGGATTCAGGCTGGCAGCAGGTGGCGCCCAGGAGTACTACCGTGTGAAGCCTGACCTCGTGACACTTGGAAAGATAGTCGGGGGAGGCTTTCCCATGGGGGCACTGGCAGGCCCACGGCAGATAATGGAGAACATTGCACCGGCTGGTAGCGTATACCAGGCAGGTACATTCAATGGAAACCCGGTATCTGTAACCGCAGGTCTTGAAACCCTTAAAATACTTGATGATAAAATGTATTCCAGTCTTGAGAGGATGGGGTCCCATCTGAGGGCAGGTTTAAGGGATCTCCTCTCGGACATGGACCTTGAGTATCAGGTTGCAGGGCCAGCTTCAATGTTCCAGATATATTTCACTGAGGATGAGGTCAGAAACTACGCCGATGCTAAGAAATCAGACACTGAGCTCTTCATGAAGTACTTCCATGGACTGCTGGAGAGGGGTGTCTTCATACCCCCATCACAGTTTGAGTGCTGTTTCATATCCGCTGCACACGAAATGGATCATATAAACAGTACACTTGAGATTGCAGAGGATGTGCTCAGCCATTTAAAGAATTAATAATTTCTTTATTTTTATGGGCCTTATCTTAATGAACAGTTAGCCGCACTTTACTGGTATTAATTTATGTGAATTTTACGGCTATGAAGAAGTAGAGGAAGCATATAACCACAAATACGAGGAGAACCGTGACGGCGGTCCTTAAAAATCTGCTGTTAAGCGTCTTTCCCTCACGTTCAGCAAGGAACTCCCTCTGTTCACGCACCTGTGATATGAAACTCTCTGCCTCCCCCCTGCCACCGGTTATGAGATTGCTGTCTATTATCTCCTCATCAAGGAGTTCGTCCACAATCTTTTTCTGTTCCTTCACATCGTCGATTATTCTCTTCTCGGCCACGAATTCCATGAGGGACCATTTGCCGCTTTTTATCTCCCGAAGTGTTCTCTCCTCATTGTCTATGCTCCTTGAGAGGTTTTCAAGGAGGAATCTTTTCCGGTCACTTTTTTCTGGAATTTCAGGTTTTGGTTCATCCGGTTCTTCATAGAACTCTTCGAGTGTGCTGTAGTATCCCAGTGAGCCCCCACATTCACAGGAATCAAAATCAGATGGGTCCTCACCAGCTTCCAGCTGGTAGTAGCCCCCGCATTGTGTACATATAAGGTAGCCCCTGGTTTTTCCCATGTTTTCATCGGACAAGGAGATCCCCCAGACAATATATTTTACATTATAGTAGTTAAGTTTTGTGTTGAATCATTTATCTTTTCATGCACTGAGGTATCCTGTGATGTTTTTTCAAAAAAATAAATAGTTTTTTATCAGCTGGTCACCCTTTCAAGTCCTGTGGATATGAGGAACTGTATGAAGGCACCTTCGGGCACAACAACGATGTTTCCCTGCTGATACTGCTGTATCCCTGCGTTTACCATGGCCATGTACTTTGAACGGTCCTTTGTGGCATTGAATATTGCCCTCATGAGTGACTGAACCGCAACGCCCCTTGCGGATCCCTGCTGCTGTTCCTCCCTGAGGAATGTTATGCTGTTTCCTGAGACATAACCCTGACCCTCCACATATACAGGGCCTATTGCCTGGAGGATGCCGTCCACTGCCTGGGGTGTCACTATCACGACGATATCTGTTTTCACACCGGTATTGTATTCCACTATCTCCTGCGCAAGTCTGGCACCCTTCTCTGTATCGTTTTCCCAGAGGGCGTCATGCAGGAGCCACCTGTGTACTCCCTGCGCCCTCAGTGAAGCCGGGGGTTCTGCTGTTGGATGGGCCATGTTGTGGGGGTAGACAGCCGTTACATTGGTTATGTTACCCTCGTTCATGGTTATTATGAAGGCCATGTCAACGGCCCCGATACCAGGCCTTGGTTCACTGGGGTCTGCGCATAGAAGCAGCACGTGTTTTTCTCCCACAAAAACGTTCTGTGAGTTTGTGATGTAGTTTTCATAAGTTACAACTGAAAGACCCAGTATAACTATAAAGAGACCGAGGATTATCTTATTTTTTGTATCCATATTCTTACCTTCCTTTAGCTGATCTGGGGTTCTGGATCACGTAAGAAGTTAACATTGAAAAGCACTGCTCCACATGATTTACGTTGACCTAAATTTGCCACCATTTATATATACTTTGGTGTTCATGTATCATGCAGAACTGAATATTTAATACTTCTCAACACATATATTAATATTGCTGTGGGCCAAGAAACATTCCTAAAAAAGGAGGATGTCACCCCATGAGGATAGTGGCAGGTGCCGGTGAGAACAGGAACATCGAAAGGGCTGCGTCTTCAGTGGAATTTGATGTTGAACTGATTTACTCCGAGGACGAATTCATAGAAAGGTTAAGAATGGGAAAGGACGCCTATGTGAGGGGTTCCCTCCCATCAGCAAGTATAATGGCGGAACTCAATAATCATGGACCCCTGATGAGGGCTTCATGGATAGAGACAGGGAAGGGGAGTTTTTTCCTTGCACCCGTCGGGATAGATGAGGGTGAAACAGTCATCGAAAGGCTCAGAATAGCCACTGCCGCAGGGGACTTCCTCATGAAAACAGGAACCGAGCCATTCATCGGTATAATATCAGGGGGACGGCCAGGTGACCTTGGAAGGTCCCCTGCAGTGGACAGTTCAATCCGTGATGGTGAACTTCTGGCATCAATGGTAAAGGATAAATATGAAGTGAGGCACTACCATATACTGATAGAGGAAGCCGTGAGGGATGGGTGCAACGTCATCATAGCACCCGATGGGATAACAGGTAACCTCATATTCAGATCACTGGTTCTCGTTGGCACGGCCAGAAGCCACGGAGCTGTGGCCCTTGGATTTAATGGGATTTTTGTTGACACATCTAGGTCACAGACCACTGCGGGTTACCGCAGGGCACTTAGATTCGCCCACTGGCTTGCCACCAGGTGGAGAGATTAGATCAGCAATTTATAGAATATTAAAAACTCCAGTCAGGTAGATGGGAAATGTCACCTTTAAAACCTCTTTACAAACTGTATGAATGGTACATATCGCGCAACCTCAAAAGGGAGAGAATGCCAAGGCACGTTGCCATTATAATGGATGGTAACAGGAGATACTCACGACTCCAGGGCAGTGTGGACCCCATAGAGGGTCACAAGAAGGGTATTGAGACACTGGAGAAGGTCCTGGACTGGTGCGTTGACCTTGGGATAGAGATAGTAACAGCCTATGCATTCTCCACTGAAAACTTTAAAAGGCCAGAAAACGAGGTTAAAGGCCTAATGAAGCTCTTCAAGGAGAATTTTGAGGCCATAGCAAGCAATAAGAAGATCCATAAAAACCGTGTCAGGGTAAAGGCAGTAGGGAAACTTGAACTGCTCCCTGAAGATGTTAGAAGGGCAATAGAGGTCGCTGAGAGGTCAACTGAGGGATACTCTGATCGACTTGTGAACATCGCCATAGGATATGATGGCAGACAGGAGATAGTGGACGCCGCAAGAAAAATCGCCGAGGACGTCAGGGCAGGCCGCATTGACCCTGAGGACATAGACGAAGACATGATAAACAGGAACCTCTACACCGCTGGACTGGAGGACCCCCACCTCATAATAAGGACCAGTGGTGAGGAGCGCCTCAGCGGGTTCCTCCTCTGGCAGTCATCCTATTCGGAACTGTACTTCTGCGACAGCCTATGGCCGGAACTTCGAAAGGTCGACTTCTTAAGGGCCATAAGGTCATACCAGCAGAGGGAGAGGAGATTCGGTACCTAGATGCGCTTCAGGCGACTTTTAAGGCTATAAGGTCCTAAAATGGATATAAACAGGACCTGATATCCATCAAGCTATCAATGGAGGGATCGGTATAATAGATGTTCACTGTCACCTGGACTTCAAGGACTTCAACAGGAACCGTGAAGAGGTTATTGAAAGGGCAAAGGAAAAACTCAGGGCAATTATAGATTCGGGTGTTGGACTCGGGGGCAACAGGAGGGCCCTTGCCCTTGCCTCAGATTATCCAGGATTCATATACCCCACCATGGGTTTCCATCCCGCCGACGCATCAAAGGCAAGACCTGAACTCATAGAGGAGGTCGCAGGGCAGATAGAGTCACACATTGACAGGATCGTGGCCATAGGTGAGACAGGGATGGATTTCCACCACACCAGCGATGCTGAGGGAAGGAGAAGACAGGAGGAGGCCTTCAGAATCTTCGCCAAACTTGCAGAGGAACATGAGATGCCCCTGGTTGTCCATGCAAGGGACGCCGAGGAGAGGGCCCTTGAGATAGTACTCGAGCACAGCATACCAGAGGTGGTCTTTCACTGCTACGGTGGCAGCCTATCAACTGCAGAGAAGATAATAGACGCCGGATACCATATATCAATATCCACACTTGTGACCTTCTCGGATCACCACATGAAACTTGTGGAGGACCTCCCGCTGGAGAGCATGCTTACAGAGACCGACAGTCCATACCTCTCCCCTTTCAGGGGGAAGCGCAACGAGCCAGCATTTGTGGCTGAAGCGGTTAAGAAAATAGCAGAGATCAAGGAAACCGATGTTGAGGATGTTGACAGGGTGACAACATCCACTGCAGAAAGAATTTTTGGCCTGTGAGGCCATCTGAATTTATTTTTCCATATCCCTGAAAACCTCAGCTGCCGCAGCAACGCCATTTATGGCTGCAGGGAACCCTGCATAGACAGCCATCTGGATGAGGACCTCAATTATCTCCTCCCTGCTGCAGCCGGCATTGAGGGCACCCTTCACATGGCCTTTCAACTGTTTTTCAGCCCCAAGGACCGTGAGGGCTGCCACGGTGACAAGTTCCCTTGTTTTAAGATCCAGTGCATCCCTGGAGTAGATGTCACCGTATGCGAATTCAACCACGAACCTTGAAAGATCAGGGGCAACATCCTCAAGTTCATCACGCAGCTTCCTGTAGGACTCCCTGTGTATCCTCTCAAGTATCTCCATTCCAGCAGTGTATCTGTCCATATTTCAACCTCCCGATCTGGAAACCCCACATGGTTTCCACACTAATTTAATAGTATGGTGGCTATAAACCTATAGACTGGAGGAGAAGGTTCATGAGGCCATACGTTATACTCAACGCAGCAATGACACTGGACGGTAAGATTGCAACAAAGACAGGTAGCTCTGAGATATCCGGTGAGGAGGATCTCAGGAGGGTCCATGAGCTTCGGAGGGAATGTGACGCCATAATGGTGGGGATAAACACGGTACTCGCAGATGACCCCCGCCTCACCGTACACAGGGTTGATGCAGAGGAAGGGGATAACCCTGTGAGGGTGGTGGTTGACAGCAGGGCAAGGACACCCCTGAATTTCAGGGTCCTCAACGATGAGGCCCCAACGGTGATAGGTGTCTCGGAGAGTGCCCCGGCATCAAGGGTTAATGAACTCAGAAAAAGGGCTGAGGTTGTGGTTGCAGGAAAAGAAAGGGTGAACCTCTGCCTGCTCCTTGAAAGACTCCATGAGATGGGTGTCAGGAGGCTGATGCTCGAGGGGGGCTCAACCCTCAACTACTCCATGTTAACGGAGGGCCTTGTTGATGAGGTCCGGGTGTGCATAGCCCCGATGATCGCCGGTGGCAGGGAGGCAAGGACACTGGTTGATGGTGAGGGTATAGACGATATGTCTGATGCCATAAAACTTGAACTTGAGAGGTTCTACACCCTGGGGGAGGACCTCATCGTTGAGTACACCGTAAAGAGGTAGATGTGGTTTTCATGCTGGAGAGGATCTATGAGAGGATACTGAGGATAAGGGAAGATGGATGCAGGGACTGCCTGAAGGTTGTCTGCCGTATGGATGACTTTCAGTTCAACCAGCTCATGTCGAGGCTACAGCTGCAGATTGAGATAACCTCACGGTATAATCCGCCTGTGAGGCCTGCCCTGGATCCCATGATATCCACGGAACTTGGTGTGTACAGGGGTGATGATGAGAACATAGGGAGACTCCTTGACTACCCTGAGTGCTGCATAAAGAGCTTCTCTGAGAACACCAGGTATGCGATTGATGAGGATCACCTTGCAGAGGTGGATGAACTTGAGGTTCCCCCGGGTAAATGCGCCCTTGTGCTACCATCAGGTTTCATACCCTGCAGCCTCAGATGCAGGGAGGCATGGGAGAGGAATCTCATAGCCTTTGCAGACAGGGAGGAGTTTAAGAGGATACTTGAACTTGAGGATGAACTCCGCATGAAGCTCCCGCACTTTCACCTGGCATATGATGAGTATTTTGAGAAGATAATCCTTGATTGAATCTTTTTTGATTTTTTTAGGTTGGATGGGTATTTTGAGAAGATAGTCCTTGGATGAGTCTTTTTTGATTTTTTTGGGTCGGATGAGTATTTTGAGAAGATAATCCTCGGATGAATCATTTATTGGAGTGCCAGACAGGAAATCATCTTTCATTTAAAATTGAGTATTACTTTTAACCCTTTCTTTTTTAAATCATTCATACTTAAAATCTTTTAATTAAGATTTAAATAGAATTTCATCAAATCTCTTTACGATATTGAATCAGCAAATTATTAAAAATTTAAAGGAGGTGAAAAAATGAAGAAGTTTCTCCTGATAGCACTTATTCTGCTCATTGTTTCAGTTCCATCAGTAGCAGCGGCAGACAACGATACCAACACAACAGAGTCAAAGATGCTGAAGGATACAAACATGGTGGTGCTCATCACAGGATGCGTGGTGGGAACCGTCGACCCCATAATGAATGACGCATACCGCAACGACCTACTGCCCAGCGGATACAACTTCAGCCTGAAGATATACACCATGGACACCTTCAACCTCAACTCAACGGCATCCAGCCAGTTCAAAAATGACGTGAAGAATGCGGATATATTCTTCCTCTTCACAAGACCCGGGTACCCTGTGACCGGGATGAGCTATGGGACGGAATTCGATGCAGGAGTCGACTTCCAGGCCCTCGCAGCCAGCATGAAACCAGGGGCACGAATATTCGTCCTGGGCCCTGTAAAACCCAACGTCACAGGTGTTAATGTGACCAACCTTCCAGCCTATGGTCCAGTCGCAGCACCTGCACTCTCACGGGAGAACATAAAGAGGACGCTCCTGGAGGTCCTGAGGCTCAGCGGGGCCGTTAACCTCACTGCAAACGACACAAAACTGGCCCCTGGAATGGAGGACTTCCTCTACCATCCACTGGCACCACGTGTTTACACAGACAGGGCAGCCTACACAGAATGGTACATGAACACAACCCTCTACAGGCCAGGGGCCCCCTGGGTGGGGGTTGCCATACTGAACCGTTACTACCTCTCGGGTAACATGGACGTCTATGAGACCCTCATACAGAAACTCGAGGCAAAGGGACTCAACGTGATACCCTACTTCTACTGTTCAGACCCCATAGGGGCCTCAAGGCGCTTCTTCATGGTCAACAACAGTTCAGTGATTGACGCCCTCGTTGCCTGTGTACAGTTCGGTTACTGGCCAGACAACCAGACCATAACCTTCTTCACTGACCTCAACGTGCCTGTTCAGGGTCCACTCCCGGTGTTCCTGCAGACCTCCCTGGATGATTACATAAACAGCAGCGGACAGCAGGGCCTCAGGGGCCTGGAGTACTACTGGCTTGCCATGTTTGAGATGCAGGGGCGAATAGAACCCATACTTATAGGTGGTAACAGGGTATCGGACCCGGACCCGGTAACCGGGGTCACACTCAAGGAATACGTGGCCTATGAGCCAGGGGTAAACCAGCTGGTGGAGCGAACACTTGCCTAGGTGAATCTCAGGAAGAAGGTGAACAGTGACAAGAAGGTGGCCATAGTCTACTTTGACAGCACCCATGATGAGGGGATGCCGGCAACCAATGGCCTCAACCTCTACGGCAGTCTGAGCAACATACTACTTGCAATGAGGGCAGCAGGTTACACCACAGGAAACGGAAATCTGACCCCCGAGTACATCTATGAACTCATAAACAGGGCTGGAAGAAACCCCAGGAACATGACACAGTCAGAACTCCGGAAACTGGTTGAGGCTGGATGCATCACAGTACCTGTTTCAGAGTACCTCAGGTGGTATTCAATGCTCCCTGCAACTCTCAGGCGCCAGGTTGAGGCAATGTGGGGTCAGGCTCCAGGTAACATCATGGTCTACAATGGCAGCATTGTGATCCCCGGCTTCATGCTCGGCAACATGTTTATGGGTCCGCAGCCGGTCTGGAAGTGGAACGGCACACTCAACAACGGTACACTGCCACCGACACACCAGTTCATAGCCTTCTACCTCTGGCTTCAGAACGGATTCAGGGCCGACGCAGTGGTACATATAGGACAGCACGGCACACTGGAATTGCTCCCGGGCCATGTGAATGCCATGACAGAGGATGACTGGCCAAACACCCTCATAGGATCCATCCCCAACATACACCTCCTCAAGATGGAGGACCCCCTTGAGGCTGTTATAAACCCTGCCAAGAGGAGGGCATACGCCGTTACCATCTCATACCTCATACCACCGGTCATGAGGACGGAACTCTACGGCGTATACCAGGAACTTGCAGACCTCCTGGGATCCTACAGCACTGCAGAGGCATCAGGGGATAGGGACAGGATGAACGTCCTGGAATCCCTCATAAGGGATGGTTTGAAGAGGGCGGGCCTTGACGTGAGGCTCAACGTGAGTAACTCAACACCCTTCAGTGTCCTCAGACTGAGACTTGAGGATTACCTCCATGAGCTCACAGAGATCCTCATGCCCTACGGACTCCACACCTTTGGGGAGCTCCCTGACAGTGAAACCCTTGAGAGGTTCCTGGATGCAATCATATCCTTTGACCCTGCAAACAGGACAGCAAGGAGGGATGAGATAAGAAATCTGCTCATCATGAGTGCCAGCAACGAGATGGCCTCACTGCTCAGGGCCCTCAACGGGGAATTCATACAGCCAGCTCCAGCGAGAAGCCCCATAATCAACCTTGCAGCGCTTCCAACAGGCCGGAACATGTACACCTTTGACCCATCATCCATCCCTGACCCCGCAGCGGTGGTGATGGGATCAAGGGCTGCAGAGGAGATGCTTAAACGCCACAGGGAGGCAAACGGTGGAAGGTACCCTGAAACCGTTGCCGTGGATATAGGTGACATTATATCAACCGGCGGCCAGAGCATCGCAGCCATATTCTACTTCCTGGGTGTTAAACCGGTCTATGAGAGCGGAGCACTCATCGGGACAGAGATCATCCCACTCAGTGAACTTGGAAGGCCAAGGATCGACGTTGTGATAAGCGACTTCCACAACTTCCGCGGGGCAATCCCCGGGGCAATGGACGTCATAGACAACACAATTAAGAGGATAGTTAACCTCAACGAGTCAGCTGAGATGAACTATGTGCGAAAACACTACATTACCCTCAGATCAGGCATCTACAGTGAACTGGTGGCCTCAGGGATGAACAGTTCAGCGGCGGATGCAATGGCGGACAGGCTTGCAAGGACCAGGATCTTTGGGCTGCCACCGGGTGCAGACCCCCATGGTGCAGGTGTTGACAGGATACTCTGGTCACGGGATGACTGGACAGCCGAAGAGCTTGCAGAGACCTACCTCAGCTACTACTCGTATGCCTATGGAAGGGACCTCAGCGGCCTCCAGAGCCCGAAACTCCTGGAGTCACTCCTTCGTACAGTTGACGCCAGCATGGTGATAATGCCCTACAGGGCCCCCGGCGAGGGAACCTGCCTCTACAGGGTCTCGGTCACCGTGAACTTCATGGTGAACTACCTCACAGGGAGAAACATAAACAGCTACATTGCAAAAACAGCCTACGGAACACCCATCATAAGGACCCTCCAGGAGTCAGCCTATGATGACCTTGCAGTGACGCTCCTCAACCCCACATGGATCCAGGGCAAACTGCGTGAGGGACCATCTGGCAGCGCATCAATAGCACTGCAGGTGAGGGACCTCTTCATGAGTGATGCCCTCGTGGACGTGGCATCAGCCGATGTCTGGAGGAGGATTGCCGACACATTCCTCTTTGACAGCTCTGTGAGGTCACAGCTTGATGCATCAGCCATCCAGATGATAGCACGCTATGTGAGGCAGGCCCATACAAGGGGACTTGTATCCCTCTCAGGGGCTGAACTTGCAGCAATATCCGAGATGCTGGGTGAGGGTACCTCCACAGACACAGACCAGGGAGACAACCAGGGTTCAGATCATGGAACCACCACAGGATCCCATGGAACCACGGGAAGGGGAGGAAGATCTCCAGGCACCCATGCAGGGGTTCCGGCACAGTCCTCCGCCTCAGAGTCAGGCGCATCATCCCCCGGGCTTGCAGGAGCATCAGAACAGAAACCTGGAAGTGCCTATGAGATCTCAACCCCACAGGCAGAGGAGAAATCAGGTAATACACAGCTCTACGCTGTTCTTGGCATAGTTGGAATCTTCTGCCTTCTCGGAGTTGGCTACTACTTTGGACCCCTCAGAAAATAATTTCATTCACTTTTATTTTTTTTTACGTGTGATGATAATTGGGTTTTTCTCCTGTTTAACTCTGCTAATGGCTTTTTCATAATTCCACAGATTTTTCAATAGGCCTAATACCTTTCCATGGATCCAGGGCTTCCAGAATTAAGATTATAACAGGAATTCCTTATTCCCATCAGGTCCTTAGACTTCATCTTATCTTTCTGTAAATGTAGAGGAGGATCAGGGGGATGGCGATGAGTATGGCGTAATCCAGCGCATGGAGCACTGGCCTCAGGGAGGTCCAGCGAGGACCGAGAAGATAACCGGAATATGCAAGGATGAGGCACCATGGCAGGGAACCGGCGAATGTGTAGATAACGAATTTCTTCAGATCCATCCTGGCTATACCTGCGGGGAGGGATATGAAGGTTCTGATAACCGGCAGCATCCTCGAGATGAGGACGGCCTCGTGCCCGTACCTTTCAAACCATTCATCGGCCATCCTGAGTTTTCCACCTGTTATCATGATGTAGGGGCCATACCTCTCGAGTAAGGGACGCCCTCCCTTGAGACCCGCAATATAGGCGAGAAGAGAACCCAGAAGGTTACCCAGCGCACCCGCAATTACAACGCCAGTGAGGGTCAGATTCTGCTGCCATGCTATGTATCCACTGAAGGGCATTATAACCTCACTTGGAACTGGAATACAGGCACTTTCAAGGGCCATGAGAAAAACTATACCGGGATACCCGGTTTCCTCTATGAATCTGATCACAGAGTCTGTAAGGGTCATGGTTATATCAAGCATGCTGACCCTTTCTCTCATTGACTATATAATTTTTCAGGGTACGTGGTTTTCTATGAAAACCTATGGAATAACTGTGGCCTGAAACCCAGCCCCAGCAGGATTTCCTTGTCCTCATCCTTTAATTCGTGCTCTGAAGTTGGGGGGACAGGTTTTCCGTCCCTTGCAAGTATCACTCCACCCTTCCGCTGGGCCCCCATGAATTTACCTGCATTTCCGTTCACTATGAGGTAACCGTCCCTCATATCTATGCCAGAGAAGTCGTCACAGTCACCATCTATGATAACCGTGCCACCACTGAGGAGTGCACCTGTATTTTTACCGGCGTTACCATTCACCCTGACTGTCCCGCGCCTCATGAGTATCCCGGTTGATAGGTCCACGTCCCCGTTGTGGATCACCTCGGCGTCAACATCAAGCCTGGCGCAGAGGGTGTCCCTGACGTGACCATCATCTATGACCATCCTGCCGGGGGTGAATGTAAAATTAACGGGTTTTTCGCCCCTGAGGCCCGATTTGAGAATGTCAGTTACTGATAGGAACTTCTTATACCCCCTCCTATCGGATTTAACCTCAACCACGTTCCCCACCGGGTCCTTAACCTTTCCCTTAACGTAAATTGTGCCTGAGACCATGCTGATACCCATACGGGTGTCCACATCCCCCTCAACGGTCAGGACACCTACATCCAGGGCGCCGCCAGTCCCCCCAAAGTATGCAAGGTCCGCCCCCATACTTGATGCGAGCCTGTGGCCGGCATCCCCCCTCACAACCACCTCACCTCCACCCTTGAGGTGTTCAACAACATCCCTGAATGTGCAGGATGTGCCCGGGATCCTGTCCTCAGGGTCAAGCTTCTCACCCCTGTGCTGCCAGTGGAAGTTGTAGGTGAAATCCGCGATGCAGTCCACCGGCCCATCGGGTTCAAGTTCAATAACTTCCCTTTCATCCCTCTTCCTTCCAAAGAGTCCGAACATGAGAGCACCTCCACATATTTATTACTCCAACCACAGATTTATATACCCATACGATTAAGTTCCCTTCTGTTCTATCAATCAAGAGGATGGTAACTTGCCCGGTAAAATGGAGATACTGAAGGCCCTATCTGAGCTGGGAGTGGATACAAGGTTTGTGAGTGTAACAGACAGTGAGGTCCTCATAAACAACCTCCGTTTCTCAAGGTTCTCAAGGAGGAGGGAGGAGGAGTTCAGCTCAAGGTACCCTGAGATCAGGGTGGTAAGGTCGGGGATATTCCAGAGGATATGCTCAAGGGCATCCAGGGTCCTGGCATCAACCCTGAGGCCCAGGGTGGGTGTTAGGATCCAGGCCGAAGGTGAGATGGCCCATGCACTCCATGTGATCCTTGAGCCCTACACAAGAAAGTACGGCATAAAAATCGGTGAAGGGGAGGTCACTGCACTTCCAGCCACACTGGATCACTCCATTGCAGCGGCACTTGAGGATATGGTGAGGGGTGAGCCTATAAGGTACCATCACAGGTCAACATCCAAGGTCATATACCCCCTTTCAACTGTACCCGCAGCGTGGATTGAGTCGTGGCTTGGCACTGAAATCACCATCACCACCAACCCAACAGTGGCGGAGTTCATGGAGTTCTTCAATGAGAATGTACCCCAGTTCAGGGATAAGATGCGGAAGTCCCTTGAGTTCATAGGGGAAAATGGCTGATTAGTTATTATCTTGCAGCTGCGTGTCCGCCTGGAGAAAAGAGGTTTATTGGGGAATTGATTTTACAGGGAAAAAATAAGGGGTGAATGAATTCAATGATCACCCTGAGAACTGGAAGAGCGAAGTCTGCTTCTCACGGGGCTTATCATCACCGGAATCTGATCCGGGGGATTTATCATCACTGGATTTTCTGGTTTTACCTTCAGTTGACTTACTGCCCCTATCCGCGCTCCGGGACTTCTTCTTCTGGGTGTAAAGTGGTCCAGTCTTATCAGACTTTTTACGTGTCTTCTTAGCTTTGGGAGCCTTTATCTTCCTTTTCCTGAACAGTTTAACCTCTTCGTCTGTGAGTTCAAGGAATTCCCTCATCTCATAGGCCATTTCATCGTTCCCGAATATTATCTCCATGTAGGGGAACAGTGAAATTGCAACCTTGGGTGATATGTGCATCCTCTCAGCCATCTTACCTGCAACACTGTCACGGAGGTTCCTCTGCTTGCGTGTTCTCCCAAGTAACCTGAAGGAGGATGAACCTGTGTACCTGACGAATTTCCTGTAGGTCTTCTCCTTGGCGAGGGCGACACCGGGACCCATGAGATCAGAGGCGTAGCGCCAGTAGGTGTAGTTCCTGCTCCTCACAGCACGGCCAAAGAATATATCTGCATGTGATAGCATGTCATAGGCCCTGCTGATCTCATGGGGCTTTTCATATTCCCTTGGAACATTCTCTGCAATGAATTCAAGTACAAGTGTCGGGTCATCATCCACCCTCATGGCCTCCCTGATCTTTGAGAAGTCCCGGCTCTTCAGAACGGCCCTAACGGCGTCGAAGAGATTGGATGTGGAGTCCTTCTCACCCATGCTGAGGAGTTCCTCACCAACCCGCTCCTCACCACTGGCCACCGCCTCAAGGTCATTGATCGCAGAACGCAGATCCCCATGGGACCTCTTTGCAAGTTCCTTGAGGACATCGTCAGGGCAGTCGATACCCTCTGCCCGGCATATCCGTTTCAGGGCCGCGGCTATGGATGATGTATGCACCTTCCTGATGTTTATGACCTTACACTTTGGCTTGATGCTCTGAAGCCTCTTGCTGTAGGGGTCATTGGCGGTTAACACAATTGGATGTCTGCTCTCCCTGAGTATCCTGTTTATGGCCTGGACACCCCCACGGTCCTCGTTGCCGTGTATACCATCCACCTCATCGAGGATGATCAGTTTGAGGTCATGGTTGAAGAGGGAGCGGGTGGCTGACGCCTCACCGGCAGTCCTCATTATGGCATCCTGTGAGCGCTTGTCACTGGCATTGAGTTCAAGGGTGTCTGAGAACTCCCTACCTATTATGTGTGCCATGGTTGTCTTCCCGGTACCTGGCGGGCCCACAAGGAGGAGGGGGGGCTGGGGCTCGCCTGCCTTCCACCCCTTGATCCACTTCTTTATCTCGGCTATTGCCTTCTGGTTCCCGGCCACCTCCTCAAAGGTCCTGGGCCGGTACTTCTCTGTCCATGACATTGATCTACCCTCTCACTGTTCCAGGAACCTTGCGAGGAGGGCTTCAAGCTGTATCCTTGGATTGGCGCCCTCCCTTATCCTGAAGTCGTACTCTCCAACAGCCTCTATGAGTTTTATGTACCTCTCGCCCTCGATGGATCCCTCCATGGCGAGCCTTGAGAGTTCCTGGTAGATCTGGGTGACCATGTCCTCGCCGCTTATACCCTGGAGGACCATGATCTCCCTGAGCATGTCCCTGGCCTCCATGAACTTCCCATCCAGGATGGTCATTATCATCTTCCTTACATCCTTTGGTCTGGCCCTTGAGACCACCTCGTAGATGCTGGATTCTGTTATCTTCTCACCCAGTGAGGCCGCTGACTGGAGGATGTTTATGGCCTTCCTGAGGTCACCCTCTGCAAAGTAGACCACCGTATCAAGGGCCTGGGGCTCGTATTCCAGGCCCTCCTGCTCTGCGATGTACTCCAGGCGGCTGATTATGTGGCGGCCCTTGAGCGGGAGGAACCTGAAGATGGCGCACCTTGACTGTATCGGGTCTATGATCTTTGAGGAGTAGTTACAGGAGAGTATGAATGAGGATGTCTTGGTGTACATCTCCATCTCCCTCCTGAGGGCATGCTGGGCGTCCTTTGTCATGTTGTCAACCTCGTCAAGGAATATTATCCTGAAGGGCGCCCCCACAGGTTTCAGGCGGCAGAAGTTCTTTATGCTGGTCCTCACGGTATCTATGCCCCTGGCGTCTGAGGCATTCAGCTCCAGGAAGTTCTGCCTCCAGTACTCCCCGAGGATCTCCCTTGCAAGGGCAAGGGCCGTTGTTGTTTTACCAACACCTGCCGGCCCGGTGAACATGAGGTTTGGCATGCTCCTCTCTTCAACGTAGCGTTTGAGGCGTGGTATTATGTGTTCCTGGCCAACGATATCATCAAGTTTCTGTGGTCTGTACTTCTCTACCCAAGGTCCATTCATAAGATCACCGGTAATGTTAAGAATTATCTTTTCAGTAGGATCAGGATGGGGTTAACATTTCTGGATGATGTGGTATATTCCTCTTTCTGAAGGGGTTAATGGTTACCCACCTGGCTGAAACATCAATGAAGGAGTTACACCCCCTGGAGGGCATCAAGAAGGGCCTTTTCCATAACATCCAGGGGAGGCTCCCTCCCGCTCCATATCCTGAAGGCCTCAGCACCCTGATAGAGGAGCATCCTGAGACCTGAAACCGGAACAGCGCCTGCTGCCCTGGCCTCCCTCAGGAGGCATGTCTCCGGGGGATTGTAGACAAGGTCGTATACAACGAGGCCCTCATGCATGAGTTCAGCTTTTACGAGGGGTTCATCATCCATGTGGGGGTACATCCCAACAGGTGTTGTGTCTATGAGGATATCGGCCCCCTCCACACAGGCAGGTATGAGTTCATAGCCACCATGTTTCACCCCGATATCAAGGGCCCCCTTAATATCCTCTGCAAGGGCCCTGGCCCTTTCAGGGGTCCTGTTGAGTATGGTTACACTGGCCCCCTCCACTGCAAGCTGGAATGCGCAGGCCCTCGCAGCCCCACCGGCCCCTAGTATGATGACGGAGGACCCATCAACGGATGTAACCTCCTCAAGGGCCCTCAGGCACCCAGAGGCGTCTGTATTGTATCCCCTTATGGTTTCCTCCTCAAACTTCAGGGTGTTCACGGCCCCGATGAGTGAGGCTGTCTCATCAACCTCCCCGATGTATTCAAGGACGGACTCCTTGTGGGGTATTGTGACGTTCACACCCCTCACGTTGAGGGCTCCGAGGCCCCGAACAGCTTCTTCAAGCCCTGATGGTTTCACAGGGAAGGGCACATAGACCCAGTCCATTCCAAGGGCTTTGAACGCCGCGTTATGCATCTGTGGTGAGAGGCTGTGGGTGAGGGGGTAACCTATTATTCCCGTGAGCTGTGTATTGCCTGTTATCAGTTTATCACAACCATCATCCAGTTCCTGACCTGTTTCAGGCTCCATTTCAGAATTATTCTTATCTCTCAGTTTAACACCTTTTCCTCTGCAATATTTATTTATCATCAGCGATAAATATTGTTTCCATCAGTTACCCATCTTGAGAGGGAGGGTGTGACATGCTTGCCAAGCAGAGATTTGTCCTTGATACAACGGCCTTTACAGATAACCAGCTCCGGGAGATGCTGGGTGACGGTGACCTCAACAGGTCAGTGGATACCATGCTCGACATCATCGCAAGGAGCAGGATAAAGCTCAACATAAGCTGTCACATGCCCCCCATAACCTACAAGGAATTTACCGACTACATGACACGGTATGAATGCCCCGAGGAGACCCTGGTGAAGGCCGAGACATGGATAGTCAAGAAGACACCCAACCGCTACGACACCCAGATACCCTCCCAGATATTCTATGAATACGTCCATGATATAAGGGAGAGGATGAACAAGGGGCTCCGGATTTCAGAGACCCTCCTCTGGGAGGCCGGGATACAGTCCATAATCATGGCATCCCGTGGTGTTAATAAGATTGAAATCGAGGGTGAAGTGCTCGGGAAGGCCATAAAGGACCTCAGGAAGAAGTACCGTTCAGCCCTCAGGAAGGGGACCCTTGACAGTGCCCCGGACCTCGACGTCCTCCTTCTTGCCAAGGAGCTCGGGGCAGGTGTTGTGGCTGCTGATGACGGTATAAGGGTCTGGGCAGAGCGGCTGGGACTTAGGTTCCTGAATGCCACATCCTTCCCCAAGATGCTCAAGGAATACCTTAAATATTATGAATGATGAATCTCATATCATCCCCTTTATCATTTTTACTGGAGGAATTACTGCCATGGATATATCAAGACCGCGAGGAACCAGAGATTTTCTTTTCGCTGAGATGAGAAACAGGAAAGAGGTTGAAAACGTACTCAGAAGGACATTTGAGACCTACGGCTACCATGAAATCAAAACACCCATATTTGAGGACCTCAAACTCTTCACAGTGAAATCCGGTGAGGAGGTGGTGAACCAGATCTACCACTTCACAGATAAGGGTGGCCGGGAACTTGCACTGAGGCCGGAACTCACAGCACCGGTCGCCAGGCTCTACATGAATGAGATGCAGCGTGAACCCAAACCGATAAAGATGTACTACTTCGGGAGCTGCTTCAGATATGAGAGGCCCCAGGCGGGCCGCTTCAGGCAGTTCTGGCAGTTCGGCTGTGAACTCATAGGGGGAAGGTCTCCGCTGGCAGAGGCCGAGGTCATAACCCTCGCAGCCGAGTCCCTCAGGAGGCTTGGACTTGAGGGGTTCGAGGTCCACGTCGGGCACCTCGGAATCCTCAGGGGCATCCTTGGCAGGGAGAACATAGGGGATGAACTCCAGGACAGGATAATGGGCATAATAGATAAGGGTGACGTTGATGAACTGGAATCCTGCCTTGACGGGGTCGAAATATCCCCCGAGAGCAGGGATCTCCTCATGAACCTCATAGGCACACATGGTGGTCCTGAGGTACTTAATGATGTCAGGGGGCTCCTTGAGGGGTACCCGGAGTCCCTCAGTGCCCTTGAGGAGTTCGCTGAACTTGTGGATACCCTTGAACACTTCGGTCTTGAGGACTACCATGTGAACCTTGGAATCGCAAGAGGACTCGACTACTACACCGGCGCAGTATTTGAGATTTATGTCCCCAGACTCGGCGCCCAGCGACAGATCTGTGGTGGCGGCACATACAACCTTGTTGAAACCTTTGGGGGCGAAAGGGTTGAATCAACGGGCTTCGCATTTGGCTTTGACCGCCTCATGAATGCCCTTGAAATGGACGAGGGAGACATGAGGATGGTTGACGTCTTTGTGATACCCATACATGAATCAACACTCCCCGAGGCGATCAGGATCACACAGGAGATCAGAGGTGTGGGTATGGCGGCTGACATGGATCTTGCAGGGAGAAAACTCAGAAAGGCACTTTCCCATGCTGATCACCTCGGGGCAAGGTTTGTGGTCCTCACAGGTGAAAGGGACCTCCATGAGGGTAAGGTCACATTGAGGGACATGGAGGACGCTTCACAGGAGGCTGTGGATAGGACTGAGATCGTGGATAGGTTGAAGAAAATCTGCTGTGAATAGGTTTGAATGTCAGGTTTAGGTTGTGTATGTTGAAGAAGATAAAAGAGAAGAATAAATGAGTTGACAGGTTAGGTTGTGCTGGTTGAATAATAAATAAAAGAATAAATCAAGGAGATGTTAACATTTTAAATTTCAGACATAATATCAATGGCGAGGACCTCATAATTGCAGTGGCACAGGACCACAGGACAGGAGAGGTCCTCATGGTGGCCTACATGAACCGTGAGGCCCTCGAGAGGACACTGGAGACAGGGCTGGCCCACTACTGGAGCACCTCCCGTGGGAAACTCTGGCTCAAGGGTGAGAGTTCTGGACACCTACAGCGTGTTAAGGACGTCCTTGTGGACTGTGACGCCGACGCAGTTGTGCTGAAGGTGGAACAGGAGGGAGGCGCCTGCCATACAGGTTACCGCTCCTGCTTCTACCGCAGCATTGATGGGGATGAACTCAGGGTCAGGGAGGACGCCGTAAGGGTCTTTGATCCTGATGAAATATATGGAGATGGTTAGATGAAGATCGTTCCAGATACAAGTGTTATAGTTGATGGGCGTATCACCGGCATAGTGCAGGAGGAGGAGTTCAGGGGCAGCGAGGTGATAGTGCCCGAGGCAGTTGTATCTGAACTTGAATACCAGGCCAACCGTGGAAGGGAAACCGGCTTCAATGGCCTTGAGGAGCTGAAGAACCTCCAGAAGTTCCACAAGGAGAACATAATATCGATGATCTTTGTAGGGCGCCGCCCCACAGTGGATGAGATCTCACTCTCAAGGGGCGGTGAGATAGACGCCATGATAAGGGCAACCGCAAGGGAGTACGATGCGCTCCTCATAACCAGCGACAGGGTGCAGGCAGAGGTCGGGAAGGCCCAGGGACTTGACGTCTTCTACATTAAACCCGAGGTCCTGGAATATGAGGAACTTGAGATAAGCAAGTACTTTGATGATTACACCATGTCGGTGCACCTCAAGGAGAACGTTGTGCCAATGGCCAAGAAGGGGCGGCCAGGGAAAATAAGGCTGGTTGAAATAGACAGCAAGCCGCTCAAACATGCCGATATAAACAGGATGGCCCGTGAGATAGTTGAAAGGGCCAAGAGCGACTTCAAAAGCTTCATTGAGATAGAGATGGAGGGCGCCACTGTGGTCCAGTTCAGGGAGTACAGGATATCAATAGCAAGGCCGCCCTTCTCAGAGGCCTTCGAGATAACCGCCGTGAGGCCGGTTGCCAGGGTCTCCCTGAAGGACTACAGGCTCTCAGAGAGGCTGATTGATAGGCTGAGGGACACTGCCAAGGGTGTCCTCATAGCAGGGGCGCCTGGGGCAGGTAAGAGTACCTTTGCCCAGGCCGTGGCAGAGTTCTACAGCAGGGAGATGAGGGCGGTTGTGAAGACCATGGAGTCCCCCAGGGACCTCCAGGTGGGTGACGAGATAACCCAGTACGCGCCCATCGAACGGGATATGCAGAAGACCGCCGACATACTGCTCCTTGTAAGGCCCGATTACACCATCTATGATGAGCTAAGGAAGACCCGCGACTTCAGGATCTTCGCGGATATGAGGCTTGCAGGTGTGGGCATGGTTGGGGTTGTCCATGCCACAAGACCCATAGATGCCATACAGAGGATCCTGGGCAGGGTGGAGCTTGGTGTGATACCCTCGGTGGTTGACACAACTATATTCATTGAGGACGGCGAGGTGAAGGCTGTCTACGACGTATCCCTCACTGTTAAGGTCCCGACGGGTATGCAGGAGGCCGACCTTGCAAGGCCTGTCATAGAGATAAGGGACCTTGAGTCAGGGGAGCTCATGCATGAGATCTACACCTACGGTGAGCAGACGATAGTCATGGATGTCTCAAAGGCATCCCCTGGTGGACGGAAACCCTCGGCCCACAGGATAGCCGAAAGGGAAATCGAGAGGGAGTTCCGCAAGAGGCTACCCGGTGCAAGGGTCAGGGTTGAACTTGAATCCGATGAAAGGGCAAAGGTCTGGATAGAGGAGAAGTACATCCCCCAGGTAATCGGCAAGAAGGGAAAGACCATCGAGGAGATCGAGAAGAACATCGGTATAAGTATCGGTGTTGAGCCACTTGAGGAGAGGGAACTTGAGGAGACCGTTGAGGTTCCGGTGGAACTTGCAGGAAACTACGTGGTCCTCAACTTTGGCAGGGATGCCGTGGGCGTATCATTCGACATACTGGTTGAGGACGAGTACCTCTTCACAGCGACGGTGGGTAAGAAGGGCACCATAAAGCTCAGAAGGGACATAGAACTTGCAGATATAATCATGGAGGCAGTGAAGCACAACATACCTGTGAGGGCAAGGGTGCGGCCTGAGGCCTAGGTGATCTGGATGAGGATAGGTGTCTCAACACTTGCACTCTCCCCGCTTTCACTGGAGGAGATGCTCACCTGGATTGAGGATGCAGGGGCAGATTGCTGTGAGATAATCTACGAGTACCCCCTGGATGACTTGGAGGTGGCTGACTCCTTCAGCCTTGATTTCACGGTGCATGCACCCATCTCGGACATAAACATAGCATCCCTCAACAGGGGGATCAGGGAGGCGTCCATATCTGAGATTAAATCCGCGGTTGACCTTGCAGTTGAACTGGACTCCGAGGTGGTTGTCGTGCACCCGGGCACTGTCCCCTTCCTTGGAAGACCCCACAGGGACCTCATAGTTCAGCATAACCTTGAATCGCTTTCAGTGATATCTGAATATGCAGAGGACAGGGGTACCGGGATCTACCCTGAGAACATGCCCCGCCTTGAGGGTCCCCTTCTAAGGGAACTTGAGGATCTATGGAGGGTTGCAGAGGAACTTGAAATCCAGGTGACACTGGACGCTGCCCACGCAGCAACCATGGGTTACAGTGAAGGGGAGATGGTGTCCCTGAGGGTGGGACACGTCCACCTCTCCGACAACAACGGCGAGGTTGACAGCCACGATGCCCTCGGCGACGGTGCACTGGATTTCAGAGCCATTATTGAAGGTTTAAGGGGGATCGGTTACAGGGGTATTCTCACGGTTGAGGTTAAAACACCCGGTGAGGTTGAGAGGAGTATTGAATTCCTTAGGAAGGTTATTGATTAGTAATCATGTCTGAGAAAGTTAACCATGGTGATATTATGAAGATCGCAGTTCTTGGTGGAACAGGTGACCAGGGCCTTGGACTTGCCCTGAGACTTGCATTAGCAGGAGAAGAAGTAATCATAGGTTCAAGGGACGCTGAAAAAGCTGTCAGTGCAGCTCAGAAGGTCCTTGAAATTGCTGAAAGGGATGACCTCAAGGTTAAGGGCGCCACAAATGCTGAGGCCGCCGAGGAGGCTGAGGTGGCAATCCTGACAGTTCCACTGCAGGCGCAGATGGCCACACTGGGCTCAGTTAAGGAGGCAATTAAGGGCAAGGTGCTCATAGATGCCACAGTCCCCATTGACAGCTGCCTTGGGGGCTCAGCGGTGCGTTACATTGACCTCTGGGATGGCTCAGCTGCCGAAAGGGCTGCAAGGTTCCTTGAGGATCAGGGCACAAGGGTAGCGGCGGCATTCAACAATATAAGCGCATCAGCCCTCCTTGACATAACAGGACCCGTGGACTGTGACTGCCTCATTGCCTCTGACCACAGGGATGCCCTCGATCTCGCATCTGAACTCGCAGAGAAGATAGATGGTGTGAGGGCCATTGACTGCGGTGGCCTTGAAAATGCGAGGGTCATTGAGAAGATAACACCTCTGCTTATAAACCTCAACATCAAAAACAGGATTAGGAATGCGGGTATAAGGATTACGAACCTGCCAGAATGATAGAAATAATATAAAGTTGATTGAAATGGAGATACTCAAAAACACTGTCCATAAGATAACTGAACATGCCATAAACGCCATAGAAAAGGTTGAAGAGTCTGAACTTGAGCAGATGATAACCAGGATAATGGATGCCCGGGCCGTTTTCATTGTGGGCACAGGGAGGTCGGAGCTTGTTGGAAAGGCCTTTGCAATGAGGCTCATGCACCTTGGGTTCACGGTTTACGTTGTGGGAGACGTTACAACACCTGCAATAAGTGATGAGGATTGCCTGATTGCCATTTCAGGGTCAGGTGAAACAAAGACAGTCACACTGGCAGCCACCACGTCAAAGTCGGTTGGGGCAACGGTCATCGCGGTAACAGCAACTCCCCAGTCAACGCTGACAGAGCACAGCGACGTTGTAATATGGATACCAAGCAAAACAAAGGAGGCCTGGAAGTACTACACCTCCGGTGTTTTAAGGGGCGACTATGATGACCTCACACCAATGGGAACACTCTTCGAGGACAGCACCCACCTCTTCCTGGATGGGCTCATAGCAGAGTTCATGGCAATCCTTGGAAAGAAGGAGAGGGATCTTAAGGAGAGGCATGCCATTATTGAGTAGGGTTCTTCTCTGGAGTGGGATCTTAAGGAGAGGCATTACCTTGTCCTGATGGATTCCCTTCCAGACATGCCTTAATCTCCAGAACAGATTATCTGCGCATATTCCATAAATTAGAGGGGTTTATAGATGGAGGGACAGCTGGGAGACGAGGTTGTAACCATAAAACCGGACTCGGATGCAAGGAGGCTGCACGGCAAGAGCCACTACGGTAAACTCTATGAGGACAGGCTGCAGATTTCACTGATTGAGGCAGCACACCTCATGGAGAGGGGTAAACTCACACTTAAGAGGGACGACGATGAGGTCTCAATGGAGGAATTCATATCACTCCTGGCTGAAAGGGGCCTCTACAGCAAGTACCTGGTCTACAGGGACCTGAGGAACAGGGGTTACATCGTCAAGACAGGGTTCAAGTACGGTGCAGAGTTCAGACTGTATGAGAGGGGAGGGGCCCCGGGCAGGACACACTCAGCATACCTTGTGAGGGTTATATCAGAGAATGACACCATCCATGCCCTGGACTTTTCAAGTTACGTCAGGGTGGCCCATGGGGTGAACAAGAAGCTCCTCCTGGCCTTCCTGGACGATGAGGAGGATGTAACCTACTACCTCGTTGACTGGATAAGACCATAAGTGCAGGTGATATGATTGATAGACCCGTGGGGATCAGCAAACCTTGAATACATGGATCTTATTGAAAAATTCGGTGTAAGGCCATTCAGTGAAGTCCTCGATGATGTACCTGAACCCAGCTGGCTCATGAGGAGGGGTATAGTCTTCGGTCACAGGGACTACGGCAGGATACTTGAGGCCATAAGGAGTGGCAGTGACTTTGCAGTGGTAACAGGGATGATGCCAAGCGGTAGAATGCACATAGGCCACAAGATGATCGTGGACCAGCTCAGGTGGTACGATAAAGTGGGTGCCGAGATATTCATACCAATAGCCGACATGGAGGCCTACTCTGCAAGGGGCATCGACTTTGAGACCTCAAGGAGGATAGCCATCGAGGAGTACATTGCAGGCTACATTGCACTGGGACTTGACCTCACAAAGGACAACATACACGTCTACCTCCAGTCAGAGAACCTCATGGTGGAGGACCTTGCCTATGTCCTGGCAGGGAAGGTCAACTTCAATGAACTGAGGGCCATATATGGCTTCACAGGATCAACAAGCATGGCCCATATGTATGCACCCATAATACAGGTGGCAGATATACTCCACCCCCAGCTTGAGGAGCTGGGCGGCCCCAAGCCCACCGTCGTCCCTGTGGGTCCGGACCAGGACCCCCACATAAGGCTCACAAGGGACATAGCCGGGAGATTCAGGGAGAAGTACGGATTCATCCTGCCATCATCAAGCTATCACAGGTTCATGGGGGGTCTTACCGGTGGTAAAATGTCAAGCAGCAGGCCAAAATCTGCAATATTCCTTAGTGATAGCCCTGAGGAGGCTGAGAAGAAGATAAGGAATGCCAAGACAGGTGGAAGGGAGACACTGAAGGAGCAGAGGGAACTTGGAGGTGTTCCCGAGGACTGTATAATCTATGAGACCCTCCTCTACCACATGTCTGACTCTGACCCTGAACTTGAGGAGATCTATGAATCCTGCAGAAACGGTACACTTATGTGTGGGGAGTGCAAAAATAATACTGCAGAGTTCATAAGGAAGTTCTTTGAGGAACTTTCCAGGAAAAGAAAGAAGGCCCTTTCCACTGCGGGGAGGGTGCTTGAGGGGTAAAATGAAGAAGAAAAGGTATGAGGGGATACTGGCTTACCTTATGAGGAGCAATGAGACCTTCCTTCTGGCCTCAACCTTCCTGTTCCTCATATCCCTTTTTGCAGGATACGCTTTCTCAGGGGCCATCGAGTCGCTACTGAAGCCAATGATGGACGAATTCAGAAGGAGCATAGCAGAGGGTGAACTGAAACTCTCAACAGTTTCCATATTCCTTCACAACCTCCAGGCCGCCCTGCTCATCTACGGGGGTGGTCTGCTCCTGGGGGTTTTCACGGCACTGTTCCTTATAATAAACGGCCTTTTTATAGGGTTCTTTGCTTCACAGGCCCCACTGGGGGACTTCATAATCCTGACGGCCCCCCATGGAATATTTGAGATTCCAGGGCTCATAATTGCAGGTGCGGCTGGTTTCAGGCTTGCAAGTTTCACCTACCACTTCTTCAGTGATCTATTCACCGAGACATGGTACGGGTCCTTCATGGAACGACTGGTTTATTTCTTTGAGAGGAACCTGGATGAGCTTCAGGAGTCCCTAATGCTCCTTGGTATAGGGGTTCTGTTCCTTGTGGTGGCGGCATTCGTTGAGGCGAACCTGACACTGGGAATCTACAACTACATAAAGACATCAATATAGGTGGTGTCCAAGGAAAGGACCCCCCACAATTTATTCTGATAATACATTCAATGGATGGTGACTATGTGATAAGGTGCATATCATGCGGTAAGGAGTATGAACTAAACGAGATCATATACACCTGCAGTGAATGCGGGTCAGTGCTGGAGGTTGAATGTGAAGTCGAGGTTTCAAGGGACACATTCAGCTGCAGAAGGCAGAACATGTGGAAGTACAGGGAATTCATGCCTGTGGACCCCTCAAAGATAGTGAGCCTTGATGAGGGCGGAACACCCTTTGTGAGGTGCGATAACATTGGCAGGGGACTCGGCATTGAACTATACGTGAAGGTGGAGGGCTCCAACCCCACAGGTAGCTTCAAGGACAGGGGTATGAGTGTCGGTATCACAAAGGCCGTTGAACTGGGCGTTGATACGGTGGGATGTGCCTCAACTGGCAATACCTCCGCTTCCCTCGCAGCCTACGCAGCAAGGGCTGGTCTCGGTTGCGTGGTACTCCTCCCTTCAGGTAAGGTTGCCCTCGGCAAACTTGCACAGGCCATGTTCCATGGTGCCCAGGTTTTATCTGTCAGGGGAAACTTCGATGAGGCCCTTGAGGCGGTAACGGAACTTGCCCTCATGGGGGAGCTCTACCTCCTCAACTCGGTCAACCCCTTCAGGCTTGAGGGGCAGAAGACCATAGGCTTTGAGATAGTGGATGACCTTGGCTGGGAGTCCCCGGACCGCATCATCCTCCCGGTTGGTAACGCAGGGAACATATCAGCCATATGGAAGGGTATCTCAGAGTTCCACAGGGCAGGGTTCATTGAGGAGAGGCCAATGATGACAGGTATACAGGCAGAGGGTGCCGCACCAGTAGTTGATGCTTTCAGGAAGGGTAAAATGGAGATTGACCCTGTTAAGAACCCTGAGACGGTTGCGACCGCCATAAGGATCGGGGCGCCTGTGAGTTACCTCAAGGCCCTGAGGGCCATCTATGAGTCAGATGGATATGCCGAGACAGTGACCGATGAGGAGATACTATCTGCCCAGAAACTCCTTGCCAGGAGGGAGGGTATAGGTGTTGAACCGGCGTCTGCAGCATCCATAGCAGGCCTGCTGAAACTGGTGGATGAGGGTGTCATTGACAGGGGCGAGCGCGTGGTCTGCATTGTAACAGGTCACGTACTTAAGGATCCTGACACCGCCATAAGGGCTTCAACTGAACCAGTTGAGGTTGAACCCGATATAAACCAGCTGAGGTCCGTTATAAGGAGAAAGAGGGCATAATAAACATTTAATTTTCCATGAATATTTTTTCTGTTTTAAGTTTTTCTATTTTTCATTAGAACACTCTGAGGTTAATCTCTCACCCTCCAGCCACTTGTGAATATACTGATTCTGTTTAGGTGCCACATGAACCAATCAATGAGCCAGAGAGACCTCTAGATTAGCGATATATTTATATAGGATAATATGAATAGATTATATTACATAAAATGAGGTGGTTAATTATGGAATTGCCAATAGCTCCAATTGGAAGAATAATAAAGAATGCCGGTGCAGAGAGGGTAAGTGATGATGCAAGGGAAGCCCTTGCAAAAGTCCTTGAAGCCAAAGGTGAAGAGATAGCACTAAACGCAGTTAAACTTGCAAAACATGCTGGAAGAAAAACTGTTAAGGCTTCTGACATTGAACTGGCAGCTAAGAGGATGTAATTCTCACATACATCCATCATTCATTCCCTTTTTGCCTGCGGCAAAACTTTATATGTGATGAGCCCACAATTTTATTTAATCCTTGTTTTCCTGGGTGTCTAACTGGATTATCCGGGATTAATCTAAGTACGATTTCTGATGAAAATCTGTATCCAGCAAGTTTTATATACAGAGAACATATAAAGGGTACTACCCACCTCATGTTAATCCATAATTTGGATTAGTTGTCCAGATTGGTGTAATTACCGATGGATGGTAGAAAAACCAGATGAAAAAGGAGGTAAATAACATGGCAAAGGCAATCTATGTGAAATTTGATGTACCAAAGGAACTGGCTGACAAGGCCGCAGAGGCACTTGAAATAGCCAGGGAAACAGGTAAGATATCAAAGGGTACAAACGAGGTTACCAAGGCAGTTGAAAGGGGAGTCGCACAGCTCGTACTTATAGCTGAGGACGTTGAACCAGCCGAAATCGTGGCTCACCTCCCACTCCTTGCAGAGGAAAAGGAAATACCATACATATACCTTCCAACCAAGGATGAACTGGGTGCAGCCGCAGGTCTCAACGTCGGCACAGCATCAGCAGCCATAGTTGAAGCCGGCGACGCCGAGGACCTCATAAACGAAATAATAGAAAAGGTTGAAGAACTTAAAAAATAGATGAAAGGCAGAAAAAGCCTTTCACCTTCAATTTAATATAAAGGTGGTTTAATGGAGGAAGCAACTCCAGCAGAGGTTATTGAGGTTCTGAAGAGAACCGGCATGACTGGAGAGGTAATGCAGGTCAAGTGCAGAATCCTTGATGGAAGAGATAAGGGAAGGATACTCACAAGGAACGTCATGGGTCCAATAAGGGAAGGCGATATCCTGATGCTCCTTGACACAATCAGAGAGGCAAAGGAAATCAGGACCCCCTGATCAGGCAGGTGTTTGTAAATGAGAGTCTGTTCATTCTGCCATGAAGAAATAGAGCCAGGTACAGGAAAGATGTACGTTAAGAAGGACGGCACAATCTATTTCTTCTGCAGCAGCAAATGCGAGAAAAACATGATCAAACTGGGAAGGGTTCCAAGAAAAGTTAAATGGGTTAAAAAATGATGGAAAAAAGCTTTGTAATGCTAAAACCTGACGCAGTAAAGAGGCGCCTCGCAGGAAGGATAATATCCCGCTTCGAGGATAAGGGACTCAAGATAGTCGCTGCCAAAATGCTCCAGATCCCGGAAGACCTTGCAATGGAACACTACCAGGAACACAGGGAAAAACCATTCTTCAGGGACCTTGTGGACTACATAACATCAGCACCAGTCCTTGCAATGGTCATAGAGGGTAAGGACTGCATCTCCATCATAAGGAAGATGGTGGGCGCAACAAACCCTGCAGAGGCAGAACTTGGAACAATCAGGGGAGACTTCGCCCTTGAAACAGGTAGAAACATAATCCATGCCTCAGATTCTCCAGAATCAGCTGAGAGGGAGATTAAACTTTTCTTTAAGGAATCAGAAATTTGCAGCTACGAGATGCCTGACAGGGAAATGGTATACGAGGAATGAACGCGGAGATTTCAATGAAGATCAGATCACCCATAGTTTCAGTACTCGGACATGTGGATCACGGGAAAACCACCCTCCTTGACCATATAAGGGGCAGTGCAGTTGCCGCAAGGGAGGCGGGCGGTATAACCCAGCACATAGGGGCCACAGAGATACCCATGGATGTCATTGAAAACATATGCGGAGATTTCCTTAAAAAATTCTCAATCAGGGAGACGCTGCCAGGACTCTTCTTCATAGATACCCCTGGCCATGAAGCGTTCACAACCCTCCGTAAACGTGGAGGGGCCCTTGCAGACCTTGCAATACTCATCGTTGATATGAATGAGGGATTCAAGCCCCAGACACAGGAGGCCCTCAATATCCTGAAGATGTACAGGACACCATTCGTGGTGGCTGCAAACAAGATAGACAAGATCCACGGCTGGAGGGCCCATGAGGGCCGACCCTTCATGGAGACCTTCAGCAAACAGGACATTCAGGTCCAGCAGAAACTGGACACAAAGGTCTATGAACTTGTGGGCAAACTCCACGAGGAGGGCTTCGAATCAGAGAGGTTCGACAGGGTAACCAACTTCGCCTCACAGGTCAGCATAATACCCATAAGTGCGGTGACCGGAGAGGGAATACCTGAACTCCTCACCATGCTCATGGGACTTGCACAGCAGTACCTCAGGGAGCAGCTGAAGATTGAGGAGGATTCCCCTGCCAGGGGAACCATCCTTGAGGTTAAGGAGGAGACAGGTTTAGGGATGACCATTGACGCTGTTATCTATGACGGCATACTCCATAAGAACGACACCATCGCCATGATGACGTCAACGGATGTCATATCCACCAGGATAAGGTCACTTCTCAAACCCAGACCCCTCGAGGAGATGAGGGAGTCCAGGAAGAGGTTCCAGAAGGTGGACGAGGTGGTGGCTGCTGCAGGTATAAAGATCGTGGCACCTGACATCGACGATGTAATGGCGGGTTCACCCCTCCGTGTGGTGACGGATCCAGAGAAGGTCAGAGAAGAGATACTAAGTGAAATAGAGGACATCAAGATAGACACCGACGAGGCGGGTGTGGTTGTAAAGGCCGATACCCTGGGGTCCCTTGAAGCAGTGGTGAAGATACTGAGGGACATGGATGTCCCCATCAAGGTGGCTGACATTGGGGACGTTTCAAGGAGGGACGTTGTGAATGCAGGGATATCCCTCCAGGAGAAAAGGGTCTACGGGGCCATAATAGCCTTCAACGTGAAGGTGATCCCATCAGCGGCCCAGGAACTCAAGAACTCAGACATCAAACTCTTCCAGGGGAACGTCATCTACAGGCTCATGGAAGAATATGAGGAATGGGTCAGGGCCATTGAGGAAGAGAAGAAGAAAAGGTGGATGGATGCGATTATAAAACCTGCAAGCATAAGGCTCATCCCGAAACTTGTCTTCAGGCAGAGCAAACCGGCAATTGGGGGTGTTGAGGTCCTTGCAGGTGTCATAAAGCAGGATTACCCCCTCATGAACGAGGAAGGAGAAACTGTGGGTACCGTTGAAAGCATGCAGGATAAGGGTAAAAACCTCAAATCGGCATCACGCGGCCAGAAGGTCGCAATGGCAATCAAGGACGCCGTTTACGGGAAGACAATCAATGAGGGCGACACGCTCTACGTTGACATACCCGAGAACCACTACAGGATACTGGTGGATGAACTCTCAGGGGATCTCACAGAGGAAGAACTTGATCTTCTGGAGAGGATAGCTGAGATCAAGCGGAAGAAGAATCCTGACTGGGGAATGAAGGCACCATTTTAATTGAAGAAAGGAGGAGATATATTGGCATTTAAGGTTGTGATTTCAGATAAGGAGAAAAGTGTCCAGATGGAGGTAGAACCATCAGAATCAAAGGCCCTCATTGGCCTCACAATAGGGGACGAATTCGATGGTTCAGTAATAGGCCTCAAGGGATACAAACTGAAAATCACAGGTGGAAGCGATAAGAACGGTTTCCCTATGAAAAAGACAGTACCAGGTGCAAGGAGAGTTAGAAGCCTTGTATCAGGTGGCGTGGGATACAAACCTGCACGTAAGGGTGAAAGGAGAAGGAAAACATTCAGGGGAAACACTGTATCAGAGGACATAGTACAGATAAACACCGTGGTCATCCAAAAGGGTGAGAAGCCACTTGAAGAGCTCCTTGGCGCCGATGAGGAATAATAAAAGATTTTATAGGTGTAATCCGTGAAAAATCAATCTGAAATAAACATTGGTCTTGTGGGGCACGTGGACCATGGTAAAACAACCCTTACAAAGGCCCTTTCAGGTGTCTGGACAGACACCCACAGTGAGGAAACCAAGAGGGGCATATCAATCCGTCTGGGCTATGCTGACATAACCTTCAGGAAGTGCCCCCAGTGTGAAGCCCCCATGTGCTACACAACTGCAGAGATCTGTGAGAGGTGCGGCACAGAGACAGAGCTTCTGAGAAAGGTATCCTTTGTGGATGCACCGGGACATGAAACACTCATGGCAACCATGCTCTCTGGAGCCGCCCTCATGGACGGCGCCATACTGGTAATAGCCGCCAATGAGCCATGCCCCCAGCCCCAGACAAAGGAGCACCTAATGGCCCTGGATGTGATAGGGGTTAAGGATGTTATCGTTGTCCAGAACAAGATAGACATAGTCTCCAGGGAAAGGGCCCTTGAGAGTTACAGGGAGATCAAGGAATTCGTGAAGGGTACATGTGCCGAGGATGCACCTATAATACCTGTATCTGCACAGCAGGGCGCCAACATTGACATTCTCATTGAGACAATTGAGGAAAAAATCAAAACACCCGAAAGGGATGTTGATAAGCCTGCCAGGATGTACGTGGCCAGGTCCTTTGATATAAACAAGCCAGGGGTTGACCCTGAACACCTTGCAGGTGGGGTTATAGGTGGCTCACTTGTCCAGGGTAAATTCAGGGTCGGGGATGAGATAGAGATAAAACCCGGCATACAGGTTAAAAAGGACGGTAAACAGTCCTGGATGAGCCTCCACTCCACCATCACAGGTCTTGTGGCAGGGGGAGAGGAGATGGACGAGGTTGGTCCCGGGGGCCTTGTGGGTGTCGGAACCCTCCTTGACCCCTCACTGACCAAGGCAGATTCACTTTCAGGTTCAGTGGCCGGTGAACCCGGCACCCTGCCACCTGTGAGGCACTCCTTCACCATGGAGACCCACCTCCTTGAGAGGGTCGTGGGTACCAAGGAGGAGACCAAGGTGGAGCCCATAAAGACAGGGGAGCCCCTGATGATAAACGTGGGTACCACAACCACCGTGGGTGTTGTTAAATCAGCGAGGGCTGATGACGCTGACATCGTCCTGAAACTACCCGCCTGCGCAGAGGAGGGTCAGAGGATAGCCCTATCAAGAAGGGTTGGAGCAAGATGGAGGCTGATAGGATATGGTATCATCAAGTAGGGTGGTTATAGACACCAATTTTTTATGATACCCCACCAGTTCAGGGTCGACATAGTATCTGAGCTCCGGAGACTCTTCCCGACCCATGAGCTCCTTGTCCCCTCCTTTGTGATAGGGGAACTTGAGGGTATAAGGAGGCATTCAGGTGGTGATGCAAGGATAGCCGCCTCCATTGGCCTTGCACTGGCACGAAGACCACCATTCAGGGTGGTTGATGAGAAACTCCTTGAGGGCGAATCTGTTGACGATGCGCTTCTCAGGATCTCAGACGTGCTCTGCACCGCTGACCGGGAGCTCAGGGAAAGGGCGAGGTCACAGGGCATACCCGTGGTGTACCTGAGGCAGAAAAAATATCTTGCAGTTGATGGGCATATATGAATAGGAGGTTTTTTATGAATCTGTGGAAGGATATTGAACCTGGACCATCAGTACCAGAGGTAGTATATGCAGTTGTTGAAATACCTAGGGGTTCAAGGAACAAGTATGAATACCACAAGGACCTTGAGGCATTCGCACTTGACAGGGTTCTCTACTCACCGGTATTCTACCCTGCAGAGTACGGTATAATACCCCGGACTCTCTATGATGACGGCGACCCCATGGACATCATGGTACTCATGGATGAACCAACGTTCCCTGGATGCATCATAGAGTCAAGACCCATAGGCCTTCTCAGGATGATCGATGGTGGGGACCAGGACGACAAGATCCTGGCGGTGCCCGTGGAGGACCCCCACTACAGTGATGTTAATGATATATCAGACCTACCCGAACACATCCTGAAGGAGATAGCACACTTCTTCCAGGTCTACAAGAACCTTGAAGGTAAGGAGACAGAGATAATTGGATGGGAGGGCGCCGAAAAGGCACTTGAAGCCGTAAACCACTCCATAGAACTCTACAGAGAGAAATGTATGGAGTAATCTTTTTAATGGGGGATCCCATTGTATTATATAACAAAAATTGTTGATACAGTCAGAATACCTCCAGACCGCTTTGAGGAGCCACTGGAGGAGGTTGCCATAGAGGTTCTCAACGAAACCTACGTTGGAAGGATGGACAGGAACCTCGGCCAGATGATAACCGTAAAGGAAATAGAGGACATAGGAATCGGAAAGGTCATAATGGGTGACGGCGCTGCCTACCATGAGGTGACATTCACAGCCCTCTTCTTCAAACCAGAACTCCATGAGATCGTTGAGGGCGAGGTAATAGAGATTGCAGAGTTCGGAGCATTCGTGCGCATTGGACCGGTGGACGGTCTTGTGCACGTTTCACAGGTGACGGACGATTACATAACCTATGATGCCAAGAAGGGCTCCCTCACAGGTAAGGAGACAGGTAAACGCCTGGATGAGGGCGACCTTGTAAGGGCAAGGATAGTCGCCCTGAGCCTCAAGGGCCGAAGAGAGGGCGTGAAGGTTGGGCTCACCATGAGGCAGCCCGGTCTTGGTAAATTCGAATGGATTGAAGAAGAGAAGAGGAAGAGTAAAAAATGACTGAGAAGGCATGCACAAGGTGTAAGAGAATCACCAGCGACGAACGCTGCCCGGTCTGCAATGTTCCAGCATCCACCAACTGGAGCGGACTGCTCATAATCATAGATCCAGAGAAATCAGACATAGCCAGGGAACTGGATATAAAACTTCCTGGTGAATACGCACTGAGGGTCAGATAGTGTACATTCTACCGGGAAAACTCAGGGCAGAGCTCAAGAAACCCCTTGGAGAGCTCCACGAATCCTTCAGAAACATTGACGTGGGGGATTCGTTTCTCATAACGGTTGGTGATGTCACAACACGCAATGCACTGGAGCATGGCCTGAAACCGGACATCAGCATAATAGATAACAGGATCCAGAGAAGGGATTCTGACCATGAATTCAATGACACAGCAACCATTATCAGATCCACAAACCCGCCAGGTACCATAACAGAGGACCTCTGGAACTCCATCAAAAAGGCCATAGATGGGGCCAGAGCCGGTGAACGCTTCATGATAGTCGTTGATGGAGAGGAGGACCTGGCTGTTTTACCATCAATCTTAATGGCCCCAGCAGACACCGTCATCCTTTATGGACAGCCAGATGAGGGTGTTGTGCTGGTGAGGGCCATCGAAACACGGAAAAGAGCTGAAGAACTCATAAAAAACTTTGAGGAGGCATAGAATGGAGATCAGAATAATCGAGGAAAAGGAAAACCCACTCTTAAATAGAAAGGAGATAAGGTTCGAATGCTTATATGAGGGTGAATCAACACCAAAGGTCCTTGATGTTAAGAACAAACTCGTCGCAATGCTCGACGCCGATAAGGACCTCCTTGTGGTCGACAAGATCGACCAGGGATTCGGCGAGCCAAGGGCCTCAGGGTACGCCAAGATATATGATTCAATGGATAAACTCACCGAGATAGAACCTGAACACGTCATAAAGAAGAACACAGAGGCACAAGAGGAAGAGGAGGAAGAATAGATGAAGAAGTTCGAACTCTACGAGGTAAAGGGGGATAAACTCGTAAGGAAGAACCCCTTCTGTGTGAGATGCTCAAACGGTGTCTTCATGGCTGACCATGGGGACAGGTACGCCTGCGGTAAATGCGGATACACCGAATGGAAAAACAGGGAATAGGTGGAAACTTGAACCTGAGGGCTGGCAGGTTAAAGAGAGGTATGGAGGATGAGGCAGCGGAGTTCACCTCATCCCTCACATTCGACCACCACATATTCGAGGCGGATGTTGACTGTAACATTGCACACACAACGATGCTGGCCCATGAGGGTATAATACCTGAGGAAGTGGCAGATAAGATCATAGAAGCCCTTGAAACCCTCAGGGAGGAGGGTGTTGAGGCCCTTGACATGGACCCGTCGGTGGAGGATATCCACATGGCTGTTGAGAACTACGTGACAGCCAGGATAGGTGAGGAAGCAGGGTTCATGCACACAGGTAAATCCAGGAACGATCAGGTTGCAACTGACCTTCGCCTGGCCCTGAGGGAGAAGATAAAAATAATCAGCCACGAACTCCTTGATTTTATTGATAGGATAGCTGAAATGGCACTTGAGCACACAGGGACTGTCATGGTTGGCTACACCCACCTCCAGCATGCCCAGCCAACAACCCTTGCCCACCACCTCATGGCCTATGCCCACTCCCTGAAAAGGGACTATGAGAGGCTCCAGGACACCCTGAAGAGGATTGACATCAACCCGCTGGGTTCCGCGGCCATGACAACCACAACCTTCCCGATAAACAGGGAACTCACAACGGAACTTCTGGGCTTCTCTGATTACATGAGGAACTCCATGGACGCGGTGAGTGCAAGGGACTTCATAGCAGAGGCAATATTTGACCTCTCAGTGCTGGCGGTGAACCTCAGCAGGATCTCAGAGGAGATGATACTCTGGAGCACCTACGAGTTTGGTATGATAGAGATCCCTGATGAATTCTCATCAACATCATCCATAATGCCCCAGAAGAAGAACCCTGACGTGGCCGAGATAGCCCGGGCAAAGACCTCCACGGTTCAGGGGGCACTATTCTCTGTACTTGGAATCATGAAGGCCCTCCCTTACACCTACAACAGGGACCTCCAGGAGATCACACCCCACCTCTGGAGGGCCACCGACACGGCACTGTCAATGATCCGTGTGGTGAGGGGGATGCTCCTGGGCATCAGGGTTAACCGGGAACGGGCACTTGAACTTGCAGGGGCCAACTTTGCAACCGCAACGGACCTTGCAGATATCCTTGTCAGGGAGCGCGGCATACCCTTCAGGGTGGCCCACAGGATAGTTGGAAGGCTGGTCACAAGGGCCATTTCTGATGGACTCGGGCCCTCTGACATAGATTCAGAGTACCTTGATGAGGTGAGCCTTGAGGTCACCGGGAGGAAACTTGAACTTGACCAGGAACTTGTGAGAAGGGCCCTTGATCCACTTGAGAATGTCAGAATGAGGATGGTTCCAGGTGGACCGGCACCTGAGATGGTCAGGGTGGCCATTGATGATATCAGGGCCTTTGTGGAGTCTGAGAGGACAACCTAAGGGTTATTTTTTTCCAGTGGCCAGAAATTTTATATATTGGAGTCTTAGAGGAGTTTTTAAGGGTTATTTTTTTCCAGTGGCCAGAAATTTTATATATTGGAGTCTTAGAGGGGTTTTTAAGGGTTATTTTTTCTCACTGAGCAGAAATTTTATATATTGGAGTCTTAGAGGGGTTTTTAAGGGTTATTTTTTCTCACTGAGCAGAAATTTTATATATCATTTTTGACATATAGTTATTACATGAAATCCGAAACTGAAACAAGGGTTGTTGGACTTCTGGCGGTACTCATCGGTATACTGATGATAATATACCCTCAGCTTGTCGGGTATCTGGTTGGTGTGTTCCTCATAGCCTACGGTCTTCTCAAGATATTCAGTTAGTTCTCCGGGAGCCGCAGATACTCCATACGAGTTCCAGGGCCTCTCCGGGTTCAAGAACACCGGCACGGGTCTCCCTGAGGACTCTCTGGATTGAGTAGCGCCTCATATGAGGATATCTACGATGGACCTCCCCCAGAAGGGGACAGCCAAACCCTGAAGCGGCCCTGAGACCATAAGGGGATACAGCGGACTTCAGCTCCTGCTTTGAGGCTGCAAAGAGCGCCGGTAGATTAACACGGAGTATACCATCGGTCACCTGGAGGGAACCGTATCCTGTTGAGAGGAGATCACCGAATATCACAGTATCAATTCCCTCATTCTTTATTTGCTCCATGATGACTTCCTCAATCATGGATGAGCACCTGCCGCAGGGGTGGAACCTCCCCTCGAGTGCAGCCCTCTGAAATTCACTGAAATCCATGCTGATGTACTCGTGCCTCACCCCAAGGGAGGCTGTGAGCTCATCCACCACCCTCCTGACGTGACCTGGGAGTACTATGGTGCCGGGGTCAGCAGTGAATGCCACGGAGTTTAAACCAAGATTAAAGGCCGCTATGAGTGAAAATGAACTGTCAGTACCCCCTGATAGTGCCACAGCAGTGTCGGGCTCTCTGATGGAGTTGCGGGGTGCACTGTCACTTTCTGTGAGAAAGTCAAGTCCCACCGGGTATTCAAGCCGTTTCCTCAATGGTTTCTCAAGCAGGGAGAGCACCCTGAAGGATCCGCTGAGTTCAGCCAGTCGTTCAAGCGCAAATTTAACCCTTTCCCTCCTCATGAGGAGGTCGATCTCTGATTCAACATGGATCCTCCTGATACCAAGTCTCTCCCGTAGCCTGCCCACAACCCATCCACCCTTCCCTATTATGATGGACTTATCTGAACGGTCAGGTGCGACTATGAGGAGCTCGTCCCTTTCCCCATTGAATATGGCCTCTGCTATCCGCACCTCTGTATCCTCATGGCCTATCTCGGATCTGACCTCCCTTATGAGAACCGCAAGTTCATCTGTGTCCATAGAATCCTTCCCGGGATTATTCACCTGTGGTGAAGTACCTTTTTATGGTCTGATTAAATGATGGATGATCTGCATGAAGTAAAGTATATTATAGATACGGTCAATATTTAATATAAGGAGTGGATATGGATTTCATCTCCAGGTAGTACCTGAACTTTAATAAAACCGTGTTGGGGGATGTACAGGCAAATGCCAAACATTAAAAGCCTTCTTTTTGGCGATCAGGAAGAAGAATGGGGTTATAAAAGGGAAAGTGAGAATATAATAGTGGGGTATGGCTACAAGAAGTTCAGTAAACCCCCTGTTATAGGTAAAAACCCTCTTCTGCGCTCAAACACCGTGATATACAATGATGTTACCATAGGCGATAACCTCAGAACCGGCCACAACGTCCTGATAAGGGAGAAGACGACCATAGGTGATGATGTACTCATAGGTACAAACACGGTCATTGAGGGCCACTCAAAGATAGGGAGCAATGTCAGCATCCAGTCAAACGTGTATCTGCCCAAGAACAGTTACATAGAGGATAACGTCTTCATAGGACCCTGTGCCTGCTTCACCAACGACCGTTACCCCATAAGGGTCAAGTACAAACTCAGGGGCCCCATAATAAGGCAGGGGGCATCCATAGGTGCAAACTCCACCTTCCTTTCCAGGATCGAGGTTGGTGAGGGTGCAATGGTGGCAGCAGGGGCGGTTGTAACAAGGAACGTGCCCCCATGGTCACTGGCAATCGGTGCACCTGCCCGTATAAAGGCCCTTCCTGCCAAGCTTAGGGTTCCCAACAATATTTAGTTTTGTTTCTTTGTATTAACCAGCTTTCCGGTCTGCAGTGACTTCTAGTGATTGAAGTAGCTATTCTCTCCTGTAGAGCCCCACTATCCTTGCCTCAGCCAGTACATGACCCTCCATTGCCTCGAGGACGTCCTCCTTGCTTGCGCCGGGTTCAAGGTCCAGCATGGTGTCAAGGGCGTAGAGCCTGAAGAAGTACCTGTGCACACCTGATGGGGGGCAGGGGCCCCTGTAACCTATGGTTCCAGAGTCGTTGTAGCCCTGGACTGACCCATCAGGTAGCCTCCCCATCCCTGGAACATTCTCGTCAAGGCCCCCTGTGGTGGGGGGTATGTTGAATATCACCCAGTGGGTCCACACCTTTGAGGGTGCATCGGGGTCGTCACATATGAGTGCAAGGGATTGGGCCTCCTCAGGTACACCATCCCAGGAGAGGGGTGGCGATATGTTTTCACCATCACACGTGTACCTGGAGGGTATTCTTCCGCCATCATTGAATGCACGGGTCTTGAGGTTCATGGTATCACCTAACAGATTATATGTTTCCTTTCATTAATTATTATTATGGACTACAAGGTGAACTCGGTATCTGATAACAGTGTCTTCGTTGAGACGGAGTCCTACAGAAGGCTTCTTGAAGCCCTTGGGGTTATCAGGGAGCGCCGTGGCAACATACTCCATGTTGTGGGCGCCCCAGGGACAGGTAAATCAGCCAACCTCTACAGGGGTATCCAGGAGGTGGGGCTTGATGTATATGAAGTGCCGTGTAACCTTGAGTCAGCGGATGTGGACGCAGATTATGTGTTCAGGCACCTCTTAGATGAGATGAAGGCGGAGCTCGGTGCAGATAACAGGGGGGATCTTTACAGGAAACTTGCTGAATTTGATGCTGTGGTCTTTGCTGACAGGTTCCATGACAGCCACGATTTCTCAGAGTTCACGGGTTTCAGTCAGTGGACAGCCACGGCGGGATCTGAAACACTGAAGTTCTACCTGAAATGCATTCTGGAGTACATTAGAAACACGAGGAAATTCAGCAACATGAACATAATCTTCCAGACAGCCTGGAGGTTCTACTTCAGGGGTAAAAAGATGGACATCTTCACTGACATACCCATCCTCTCTTCAGTGCTCTTCCACACCCTCAGGATCCCCTTCATGGCCGTAAGGATAGATTACACCGTAACTGAAACCTTAAGTATAATAAAGGCCCATTCAGGTGCTGATGAGGAAGAGATAAGGCGTTACATAGAATTATATGGATGCAGACCAAGAACCGTTCTGGAGAAGATGAGATCATGCTGAGTACACTCCTACGTTCAACGAGAATGAGCTGGTGTGCCAAGAACATCCACATGTACCTTCTGGCACTCACCTATGCCTCAGATGCAGACCCAATCAGATTCATTTCAGGACTCTTCACCGTGACGCTCCTCTGGGGGGCTCTCTATTCACTTAACGACTTCACTGACATTGAAACTGACAGGAACGACCGCATGAAGAGGGGAAGACCCTTCATAGAGAACCATGTTGAACCCAGGGAGGTCCTGCTTTTTATAGGCGTCCTTCTCGTGGTATCCACCGTGGTGGCATATATTATCCAGCCGGTATTCTGCCTGATACTCCTTCTCATGGTCCTCAACCAGTTCATCTACACACTCCCACCCCTCAGACTGAAGGACACCCCCCTCGCACCACTAGCGAGTACCGCCACAAACACGGTTCTGAGACTGGCATCCGCCGCTGTCCTCCTGGGGGGTATCCTCGTTGTCCCGGTCCCGGTCTACATTTTAATGTACCTTGCAGGTATGGGCACATACCTCATGTACAAGGAGAGAAAGGCCCCGACAACCCTGGTTTCTGTTCTGTTCTGTGTCCTCCTTGCCTGGAGCTACACTGGAGGTTACATCAGCATGCTGCAGATCCTCCTTGTGATAGTCCCACCCTTCATAGCCACTGTACCGCTTTATCTATCCAACTTCACAGAGAGGGAGCGGATGGTGGAGGTGGCTGATCTGCTTTACCACAGGGTTCTTGTGGCATTCTACCTGGTATGCATAGCGGTGCTTCTGGTGGGTTAGATGCTCTTTTCTTTTTACAGTGGAGAATTCTAAAAAATCAGATCAGATAAGTTTAACTAAATTTTTCTGGAAATAGATTAAAGGGATAGGTTTCAGTTAATGGGTTCTTCACTGCCACCCAAATATAAAATTAGAAGAGTTTGCCCAGTTTAATGAGGGCCTTTGGTGAGACCTTTATGAGCTTCTTAACGAGTTCTGTGGTGCTCACCTTCTCAAACTCGACATCCTGGAATGCCTCTGCGATTGAATCTAGTTCACTGTCACTGAGTGTAAGCATGTAGTCCTTGACCTTGAGGTACCTGTCTATCTCCTTCCCGATCTCCTCACGGCAGAGCCTCTCGTACTCACTGAGCCTCTTTTTGCTGACATCACCCTCACTGACCGCTGCAGCAGCAACCCTTCCTGCCAGCATACCTCCGGTCATGCCGCTTATTATTCCGCCACCTGTGAGGGGGTTCACCTGACCTGCAGCGTCCCCAACAACCATGAGGCTGTCGGCCACAAGTTCCTTTGGCATGCCACCAACTGGGTCCCCACCTATGTTGAGTTCAACAGGCTGGGCGTTCCTTGTTGCAGGGCATGACTCAACGAATTCAACTAGGTGTTCATAGGCGCTCTTATCGGTCTCTGTTGAGAGAACCCCCAGGCCCACGTTGGCGATATCGTCACCCTTTGGGAAGATCCAGGCGTATCCACCGGGGGCCACGCTTCCAAAGTAGAATTCGATGCAGTTATTGTCCTCCATCTCCACTCCGACCATCTCGAACTGGGCCGCTGACTCCATGTCCTTGGGCCTCGTGGCTGTGTTTAGGCCGGCCCACCTTGCAACCCTTGACTCGGGGCCGTCGGCTGCGATGACTATCCTGGCCTTTATCTCAAACTCCCTTCCCATGCATTCTGCGCTGACAAGGTACCCGTCACCGGTCTTCTCCATACCGGTTGCAAGGGTCTTCACCATTATCTCTGACCCTGCCCTTGCAGCGTCCATTGCCATGTGCTTGTCAAAGACCTTCCTCTCAAGTATGTATCCCGCCTCTGGCAGTTCCACCTTATCTGAGGTCAGCCATACATCTGTGCCGTTGGGGGAGACCAGACGCACACCATCAAGTTTCTTTGTGATCCAGCGGGGGTTTGGCTCTATCCCCAGGGACTCGAGGCCCCCAACAGAGACCCCCTCGGCGCACCTCTTCGGGGCCCCTATCTCTGATTTCTTGTCAATGAGGAGTACACCTGCACCGCCCATGGCGGCGTGTTTTGCTGCTGTTGAACCGGCTGGTCCAGCGCCAATCACAAGGACATCAACTTCAGTTACCATTTCAATCACCTCTCAAGGGCCCTAACAGGGCACACCTGTATGCATATGTTGCATTCCCTACACTGGTCCTCTGAAAATTTCAGGGAATTCTCCCTGACCTCTATGAGGTTCCGTGGGCACACACCTGCACATTCCCCACAGAACATACACCATTCCTTTACCTTCATGGTTATCAACCTAAAATCAATTCTACAGATCATGAATCTTTAATCATGCGGGTGTTTATACTTTGGGGAGGAAGTATATATATAGTTCCCAAAAACCCTGACCTGGCCCACACCATAGGTTCTGATCTTTCAATGGCCTATTATTTATATGTTGGTGGGCTCCGGGATAAATTATAAATCATATCCCTGACAACAATTAATTAGGGGAGGTTGAATATGAAGAAAATTTTATTTCTGTTTCTTGTGGCTGCAACGGTCCTTGTGTCTGGTTGTGTGAGTGAGGAGCCCCAGTATAAGAGCTTCTCTGACGGAAAACTGAACTTCACGTATCCCGCATCATGGGAGACCCTTGACCCTGCAGGGGCTCAGGGGGCCTTCAAGAAGGAGGTGGGAATCTCCAAGGATGTCATAGTTTACCTTGGTAACAGCACCTCAGAGCTTGCAGTTGCAGAGGTAAGTGCAGGCGCGGGTTACTACCTGAAGGATCCTGAAACCGTCAGGAAGGAGATGGCCAGCAATGAGGGTGTTGTATCATCCAGCATAATAAAGGTCGCCGGGCGTAACGCAGCAATGGTGAAGGCCACCGATTCAACGACTCAGACGGTCTTCGTGTACCTGAAACTCAACAGGACAAGCGGCTATGCATTCATGTACAGCGGACCAAAGAATGACGCAACATTTGACTCCATACTTGAGACTGTGAAGTTAGAGTGATCCCATTGGGATCCCTCCTTTTTTATTCCTTCTCACTGGTTATGTGATCTCTCCTTTATGAGCTTCCTCACCTCGCCCATGAACTTTTCTTCACCGACACGTTTCATGGTTGATGCGAGCCTCTCCCTCTGCGGCTTACTTGCATACCTGGTGTAGACCCTGATAACAGCGTCTATGTATTCCAGTATCTCATCAACAGTGTCAACACGGGTCTTTATACCCTCAACCAGTTCCCTACCAGCCTTACCGCCTATGTAGAGTATGTAACCCTCTTCTCTGGCCCTTCTTGCAGTGTGTGGGCACTCCCTTATGCATTTACCGCAGCCAACGCAGAGGTCATGGTTGGTGTAGGATGTCTCACCACGCACGCTTATGGCCTCAACCTTGCAGACCTCGAAGCACCTGCCGCAGCCGTTACAGATTTGCTCAACCGTCTCAGGGAATTCAACACCGGCGACGCCCACATCGTGGATCTGGGGCCTCATGCACCTGTTTGGACAGCCACTCACCGCTATCTTGAACTTGTAGGGTGCCGGCATCTCCCTGAACCTCTCCTCTATGGCACTGCAGATTGCTGTGGTGTCTATGATCCCGCTTCCACAGTTCTCCTTACCTGGACAGGCAAGTGTGGCCCTTACAAGGGGGCCCTCTGAGCCTGTGAGGAGCCCTGCTGAGTTGAGTTCAGTAACGGCGTCCTCAACGTCAAAGCCACTCACATCGTGGAGCTCATGGGATCCCCTGTTGGTGACCTTGATCCTTGCACCGTATTTTTCGGCGATCCTGACAAGTTCCTTCACCTCTGAGGGGCTGTACCAGCCTGATGGCCGGGCCCTGACCCTTATGAAGTAGGTGCCATCGGCCCTCCTGGATACACCAGGGTAATCTGAGGTCCAGTAGAAGGAGATGTATTCACCACTCTTTCTTCTTCTCTCAAGTTCCCTCTGGAATCTTTTGAGTTTCAGGTCCCTCATCTTCTCTATTTTTGCGGTGTCTGCACCCTCCATGAGTTCAACTGCATCGGCTATTTCAGCGCCCCTCCTGGTTCTCACTATGATGGTTGAGTAGCCTTCGGGGCTTCCAGCGGAGCCCACAGAGACGTCTGCAAGGTGAGCGTCAAAGTCCCTGCAGGATCTGCAGCCCTCTGAGATCCTGATGTCCCTGAGGTTCAGGGTTTCCTTCCTATCGCCGAGGTCAACCTCAAGCTTACCCCTTCTGATGTTGAATTTTTCAACGTCCTCCATTCTGATACCATTTTCCCTCAGCACCTTTCTGAGGTTGCCATATTCGAATTTCTCGGTGCAGAAGAGGCCTATGAGGTAACGTATCTCGGGGAGTTTCACGGGTTTGCCCTTTCTTCCAAGTTCCAGGTCATGCTTTGCAAGGTAGGGGAAGTACTGGAGTTTCCTGAGGCCGTTTATCTGGCAGGGAAGCCCAACAACTGCCACCCTCTCAATTCCGAGTTCTCCGGCTGTTCTCAGTGCTTCAAGGGTGGATATGCTGTACTTTGACCCGCTTGTTTCCTCAAGGTCCTCTGCGGTCTGCACAAGGAGTGATACAGGTTTCCAGTGTTCGTCACCCACGACTATGGCGCCGTCGATTTCACCCTTCTCAAGGAGGTGTTTGAGGAATGATGTCACCACGCCACCGTCCTGGCCCCTGATGGGTCCCCTTCCATGGTAGACCTTTTCCTGGAACTTCTCCCTTATGCTGATCTGGTAACCGTCTGAGGAGACCCTGGGGCATACCTCGAAGCACATACCGTGGCCGTTTCTGAGGCACTCCTCTCTGAGCTCTGGGCGTCCGTCGAAGGATATGATATTGTTGGGGCATATAACGGCACAGGTACCGCACCTTGCGCAGATTCCTGACTCCACGATCTTTCCAGGTTTCCATTTCCTCTCTGAGGGGTACATCTCTGCTATTTTCTCTGCTGGGCCCATCCTCTCCAGGGCCTCGGCTATCACCTCCTCGGTGACATCGGTTTTTCTTGATGCGGCTATTGCCTCTGCACTGTCAAGTATGTGGGTTTTGAGTTCACGGGCAACCTCCTCCCTTTCCTCTGGGGGTAGTCTCAGGGTTGCCCTTTCTATGAATTCATCAAGTTTATTCATTGATATTCCTCCATTGTGGTTTCAATTTCATTGAGGGCCTGGTTCACTGCCCTGAAAAATTCAAGCCATTTCTTTCTGACCTTCTTACCGTAATCCGTGATTCTGTAATATTTTCTGGGCCTTGCCTCACCTGTCATCCAGCTGCTTTTGAGGATTCCCTCCCCCTCGAGTCTCCTCAGGAGGGGGTAGATGGTTCCCTCCTCGACCCTGAACCCTGATTCTTTGAGTTTTCTAACAATTTCATAGCCGTAAAGTTCCCTTTCAAGGAGGCAGACCACTGCGAGCTGTATGGCCCCGCGTCTGATTTCCTTTTCGAATCTTTCACATATGCCACCCATCTCATGACCCTCATACTACACTGTTATGTGTTGTGCACATTACTGTGTGGTAAACAGTATATAAGCTTTGTGTCCTCACGTTACACAGATGAATCGGATGAAGGGTCAGGGACACATGTAACCTGTAAAATGACTCTTTTTGTTCATTGCAATGATGGATGCGGTTTCAGTGATTTAATAACCACATTTTTATTGTTTTTTCAAAAAATTTTTATGTTTAACCTCCTCAGATAGGTATGAGGTATTCAGATGGACTCTGTTCCCTTTAAAAAGGATATGAACATGAAAAATACTGTACCCCATCTGATGGGGTTCTTTCTGATTCTCTTCTCATCCGCGGCACTCCTCATGATGGCTGGAGGTGGATGGTCCCCCCGGGACCTCCCCATTCTCCACATGTCTCTTGTGCTGCTTGGTGCATCGATAATTCTCGCCGGCTTCTCCCATAGAAGAACAGCACTATCCCTATCAGCCTGATAATCCCACTCCAGTTCATTCTGGGATTTCAGGGTCTGCATACAGTTTTGCCTCTACCCCTGCTGGCGGCCTATTCGACCAGTCTGATTCTCCTTATCCGCAGACACTATCATGCAGGGCAGACACTGGCATACATCACAGGGATCATAGCCTATGCCCTGGTGATGACCCACCTCACAGGTGTGGTGGAGGTTGTTGAGGCACTCAGGGTGGACCCCATCATTTCAGCTGAGCTCTTCATGGCCGCTGTGGGGTTACTGGGCCTCTATCCCCAGAGGGGAGTCACTGAACCACTCTTCTCAGGAATGATGGGGGGATACACGGCACGGGTGCTCCTTGCAACCATGCTCACAGCCATAACGGTCACAGGAGTCCTGATCCTGAGGGGCCGGGACCAGCTGCCATTCCCCGCAGAGATATTCCTCCTTTCACTGACAGTGGTGCTCATCATAGTTACCATAACCTTCACAGCCTACAGGCTCAACACAGTTGACCATGAACGCCTCATGAATGAAAGGGGGCTCAGGAGGGCACGCAGATTCTTCAGGGATGTGGTTGAGAACCTTGAGGAGGCCGTTGCAGTCATCGATGAAGATGGCAATCCACTGCACCTCAACAGGGCAATGAAGAAACTTGGAATTGACTGCAGGTCCATTCATGATAGGTTCATGGATGCCAGGGCACCCTCATACATCAGAAGCCTTAAAGCGGGGGATAGAAACTTCACCGGCTGGTACATTCCCCTGGATGAGGGGGCAATAATCTCCCTCACCGACATAACAGACCTCATGAGGGCACAGGAGGAACTCCAGCGGAACATCATGGAGAAGGATGCGCTGCTCCGGGAACTCCATCACAGGGTGAAGAATAACCTCCAGATCATCCTGAGCCTCATAAACATGCAGATGAGATCCGCAAGTGGAGATGCAAGGGAGGCTCTTGTCCGGACATCAACCAGAGTCCAGACCCTGGCCGCCATCCAGGAATCAGTGTATGGGCTGGGGAGCCTGGCAGAGGTGAAGATGCATGAGTGCATAAGGAGGATAGCAGAAAACCTCAGATCAGTATTTGATGCAGCGGATGTTGAATTCCACATAGACGCCCGGCATGCCTTCAACGTTGAGACAGCCATGCCACTGGCCCTCATAGTAAATGAACTGGTATCCAACTCCATTCAGCATGCATTTCCCCAAGGTAGAGGTACCGTGAAGGTTGAAATCAGCAGAATGAACTCAGAGTACTGTCTGAGGGTAATGGATGATGGTGTGGGGTTTTCAGGCGAAAAGAGGATGGGCCTCCACCTTGCACTGAACCTTGCCAGGCAGATAGAGGGGGACCTCAGGATACTCCTCAGGGAGGATGGAGGGGGTACAGAGGTCACGGTACCCTTCAGGGAGCTTCACTACAGGAGGAGACTTTAATGGGTGTGCTCTGTAACGTGGATTCCAATTGTCTCTTGAGATTATAAATGTGTCCTGCAACATAACATGGCAGGGGATTCATATGCACGTCTATATTCTCTTTGCACATCCATCCAGGACGTCCTTTTCAGGGGAGGTTCTGGAGGCATTTACAGAGGGCCTCAGTGAAGCCGGACACACATATGAGGTTGGGGACCTCTACGGTATGAACTTCAGGTCGGAACTGAGTCAGGAGGAGTACCTCAGGGAGATCAGCCAGGACGCGGGGTCACCATTACCAGAGGATGTTATGGAGGAGCATGAGAAGATCGGGAGGGCCGATGCCCTTGCGTTCATCTATCCCCTCTGGTGGAGTGACTGCCCCGCAAAACTCAAGGGATGGTTTGACCGGGTCTGGACCTACGGGTACGCCTACTTCTATGAGGATGGAGAGCGGGGTACGAGGATTGATATTGAAAAGGCTGTGGTGCTCTGCTCTGCAGGCCACACAGAGGAAGACCTTGAGGGGACAGGCATTGCAGAGAGCATGCGCAGTGTCATGTTAGGCGACAGGCTGCTCGGGGTGGGTGTTAGGAGTGTCGCCATGGAGATCCTTGGGGGTATGGTGCCTGGGGATGACTCCAGGAGGGAGATAAACCTCATGAGGGCTCGCAGGGCAGGGAGGAACCTCTGAGGAGAGTATTTCATTTTTAATGGGGGTGATCTGACCGTGATTATCCTATCTTTTTCACGATGGGCGGATGAATACACAACCATCCAGATACCTATAAAATTGGATGTTATCAGATCACCCTTAAATATAGTAATACACATGCATCAATATATTGGTCATTAATAATATTTAATTATTTATGGTTCATACACAGATTAAATGGTGTCACAGATTAGGGGTGATACCATGACCACAATGACCAGGATAAGCATGTCTCTTCCAAGTAAACTTCTTGAGGAATTTGATGAGGTACTGAGGAACCGGGGATACCAGTCAAGGTCCAAGGGTATAAGGGACGCCATAAAGGACTACATCGTCAGGTACAGGTGGATGAATGAGATGGAGGGTGAGAGGACAGGGATAGTCTCGGTGATCTACAACCACCACACAGGGGCAATGGAGGAAATAGCCGACATACAGCACCACTACAGGGAGTACATAGACGCTGTCATGAGGGTTCACCTCACAGAAAAACATCGCCTTGAGGTACTCGTGGTGAGGGGTGATGTTGCAGAGATACGTGAACTCACAGAGAGGATGATGGGTCTACGGGGAGTTGAACACGTGCGACTCACCAGTGTCTCAGCTGAAGAGGAGATGGAATATGAGAGGTGAATGGTTAAGAGGTAGATAACTGTAGGGTTCTGAATTTGATTCTGACCCGAACCACCTATCCTTTCAGGGGATCTGCAGGGATGTTCTGTTAGGGGGTTCAGAGCAGTTTTTGAGCTGCCTAGATCTGTATCTTCCCTCTTATCGGGTGTTCTATGTTTAATCCTCTGGACCAGGAGTTTACAATAAGTTCACCCATTCAACATATGTTATATATATGTTCATGAAAATATTATAATCAGATAAATAATAAATGACATGAAAAAGGAGAGTTACTGGAGTGTCATTGTAGGGAATTTGAATCTTTCAGAAAAATTTGACAGCCTCAGTAAATGAAATCAGTAAGTTTCATGGAATCTCCATTTCCCTAAAAAATTAGAAGATGGGGGTGTGTATGAATGCCTGTTCCTGAGGAGGCAAAGGATATCTCTGCATGCTGCTGTACAGTTGGAATTTTGTTCCTCATGGGCCTGGCGATATCCCTCTTTCTCACCCTGCTCCTCACATGATGGAAAGGTGCACATCAGACCATCACTCTATCTCCACCCCACATAATGTCCCTGAGGGTGTTAAGAGGTTACCCCTGGCTGTTAAACCAAAGGAGGCTATATCCTCAGGGTAGTATCCATCCTCAAATGCCCAATCTGTTGTTTTAAAGTAGGCGGTTTCTCCTGGTCTCAGAGTCTTCACTGTGGATGAATTGGTGAAGACCGGAGCCATTCCAAGGGCGATGACCTCTCCATAGGAGTTATAGCCCTTGACCCATACATAGTCCAGTAGGAGTGTGGCCCTGTACCTGTTCTGGACAACCCCCTCCACCACGTAGCCTCCGCTGGGATCAACCAGCACCGTGTAGTTGAGCACCTCTGCCTGGACATCCCCCATGTGGAGGCTGTGGAAATAGGATGAACCCTCAGTGTAACCCATCATAAACAGCACAAAACCCCATATTATGATGAGGGATACCACTATACCTGCCCTTGTGAAGGTCCCCCTCCTCCTCCACCAGCGCATGAAAAAGTTTCCATTATTCTCTTCACGGAAATCCTCAGCCATTCAGATCACCTTTCTATGCCCATGAATAACCGGAACATTCTGTTTTAATCCCAATGAGGATATCATCGGGGCTGTAACCCTCCATGATGGGGCACTCTCCCCTGAACTTCACCTTCTCACCTGGCCTGATTTCCCCTGAACCGGTTATGAATAGGGGGGCGTACAGTACCATTTCACCACTGGAGTCAAAGCCCTTCACTTCCAGGCTTGGGTTGAGCAGTATGGGTTTATCATAGCTGTTCTGGATTTCCCCCTGGATCTCATATAATCCGCCTTCGCCCTTCTGGATTGTGTAGTTCACAATGCTCACCTGGAAGGAGTCCTTTTCGTATTCTATGGCTCCAGCAAGACCCTTATCGTAACCATAGGAATAGGCGGCGGCGGACCAGATGATTATCCCAAGGACAATGATGGCCACCCTTGTTAGGGGTCCCCTGCGGTTCCACCAGCCGGCAAACTTTCCAGTTTTCTTATCACTACCATTGGAATCTATCGACATTTAACCACCTTATAACTAAATACTATATCCTAAATATGGACAATTAAGTATTTTGTATTTTTATATATTTATTGGTACACACATCTCATAAGAATTATTTTGACCAAAACCTTTGTTCTCTGACTTATGTGATGCATATACACTCTTTAGAGGAAAGATATTAATTAAAAATAAGTTGGGATGGTTAGATTTCAAATCTTATTTCTGCGAAGAGTTCCTCAAGGATTTCTGCTTCTTCTTCTGGTATTTCTGGGGTTCCCTTTATTGTAACCGGTATTTCATTCAGTTCTTTCTGTCTTGTTATATCGTTTTTGAGTGTCTGGATTACTGCGCTTATTGCCCATCCGTAATCTATGTTTTCTGATTGTATTATCCATAGGGCGTCTATGTCCGCATTTTTAGCTTTTTTGTTTTCCTGATCCCATAGATCGATGAATAACCTTTTTCCATCTCTTTGAGGATATTCCTGATCTCCTATGAACCCTATGACTTCTTCTACTCCGCTCTGCAAGAATTTGGAGTGTCCACACACTCTGCACTCTACAAATTCCCCTTCAGACAGATAGATCTTATATGGTCTGAAGAAGTCGTTTTCACATATAAGTGTTTCATAGTTTTTTATAAGGTCTTTTTGTGCGCTTTTAATTTTTTTCAGGGCTCTTGTGGCAGATTCTCTAACATTTTCGTCGGGATCATCCTTTGCATCTATAAGTGCCCTCACGGCTATTGTATCTTCTGTTTCCCCAAGGTAACTTGCCGCCATTGATTTATAATATGCTTCTTCTGAATCATTGAGTATATCTATAAGTCTATTTACGGCTTCACTGTAACTTTCTCTGTTTTCAGAATCAAGAGCAGCTATTAAATCCTCTGGCAAATATGGAATGTGTGGTGGATGTGCATCGGATTCTACTGATTCGTTTATTGTGAAATCTCCAGGTAAATATTTTGGTGGAATTACATTGTATTGTACTGATTCGTTTATTGTTTGGACAGAATTTTTTTCATTATTGTATCCAACATAATCTTTATTTACAGATCTCGGGTTTGAACTGGTCTTTTTGGGTACATATTTTGTCTTTGAACTGGTCTCTCTGGGTCTAAAAATTATGTACAATAGAATCAGGATCCCCATCAGTACACCATAACCTTCTAAACCTATTGCTGATATAATTAAATAGGAGACAATAAGGAATATTGTTAGAAGTATACATCCTCCACATCCATCATTATCGGTATTAGACATCTATATCCTCTCCTGATATAAACCAGTTTTAATCAGTTCTCTATTAATGTTTCAATTATATAATTAAATTATTTGATACAAAGCTATATTAAAGGCCATTGTAACATATACGTCAAGTGCAAGTAATTAATTGTCATGGGTGGCGGTGAATTAAATGAGTGGACTCAAGTTTTCAGATATCCAGTTTGAAAGGGAGCTGGAGGCCCGTCAGTTAGCCATATCCAGCATAATATTTTCAAGGGGTCGTATTGATGGTTTAAAGGGTAAGGTGCTGGAAGTAATGGATCAGATCCCTTCTGATTCATGGAAGAGTTTTCCACAACTTAAAGAAATAAATTCATGGGCCAGAAAACCATTGAATGTTTATTTTGATGATTCAATGGATAGCTTTGAACTTCAAAGGATTGCTGATTCTCTGAAGGCTGCAGAGGATGCTGGAGAAAACAACCTGAAGGCTGTTATAGAAATAAAATCTAAAGTTCTAAAGGAAAAAAGACTCATATCTCAGTTTGAGAAACTGGAAGCCGAATTTAAAGGGACAGAAAAACTCATTTTTAAATGGAAGCCATCAGATTCTCAGAAATTAGCCAGTGCAATCAATATGGTTCTAGATGAAATAAAAAAGGGAAACCTTGAGGAAGCCAAATACAGAATTAAAATTCTGCGTGAAAGATTAAAGGATCTCAGTGAAGAGGCAAGAAAACTTGAATCACAGGATTTAATGCGAAAAAAGGTCCTATCCTCAATAAAGAGGGTAGCTGATAAAATGGGGTGGAAAGAGGTGGCAGAACCCCATCTACAGGACGAAAATGACCCTTCAAGCCCGATCATCTATGAGCTGAAATCATATTCCGCAGGAAAAATGCGATTCTCCCTGACACTTGAGAGAATAGAAGTCAAATCTCCATTTTCAAGCGAGGATGGGGCATGCTATGAACAGTTCGACAGATTCTCAGAAAAACTTAATGAATATGGCATCATGACCAAATTTAAGGGAGAAGAAAAAAGGCCACAGAAAAAACCCATCCTCAAAGAAAAAAGGGCAAAACTTCTTCCCAGAACCCATCGAAGAAACATTTAATACAGGAGATGTTTTTTGATGGCGGTATGGCAGGAAAATCTCAAAAGATTACTGAACCAGAAGGAGGTACTCATCCTTCACGGTAATATAAGGGATACGGCTTACATAAAAGATGATGGAAGCCTGATAAGGGGTCTGACGGATCTAATAAACAGTATCGGGGCGGAACTGGGTTATGACAGAACGGTCAGCTGGGGAACTTTTTTTGACCATGAGGAACGGGGGCACTCACCAATATGGTCCCTTGAGAGGATAACGCCGCTAAAGGGAGGTCAACCTGATATACGTGAAACCGAAAGCCAGGACAGGGTCAGTGACGTCCTCCACAGGTGGCTGGAAGATGAAGTGAAATCCATTGACGAAAGAACAATATTCGTCATAAACTATATCGATAAAATTACAGGGTACTGCCCTGATGGGATGTATTCGCAGGATACAGCAGAGCTTGTAACGATTATACAGAAAATAATAGAGAATATTTCTGAAAATAACCGCCTCATAATGGTATCACTCAGAGACACAATGGTCCCTGTTGAATATTACACCAACTCCCCCAGAGTTGCAGTCATGGAGATACCGCTTCCTGATAAAACAGAAAGGCACCTTTACTACTCCACATCACTCTCCTTAAACAATGTCCAGTCAGACCAGATCGATCTTCTCTCTAACATAACAGAGGGCCTCTACATGAAGGACCTCGAAAACATCCTAAGTGATGTTTTGGCAGAAATAGATGAAAATGGGGAATTATCATCCTCAACACTTAAAAAAATAGTAAACAGGTACCGTATAGGGACGGAAGAAGATCCATGGAGCAGAATACCTCTCATTGGACCACCCAAAGGGCTCATAGATTCGGCTGAAAACTGGTTTCTTGAGAGGGTTATCGGGCAGGACCATGCTGTAAGAGAAATAGTGAATGCCATAAAGAAAGCCCGTGCAGGCGTTGTGGGGCTTGCATCAGGAGGACAATCGAAACCAAAAGCAGCATTTTTCTTTGCGGGACCCACAGGTGTTGGAAAAACATTTCTGGCAAAAAAACTTGCAGAGTATCTTTTTGATACCGAAGAAGCGTTTCTTAGATTTGACATGAGTGAATTCAAAGAGGAACATACAGTATCAAAGCTCATAGGTTCCCCTCCTGGTTATATTGGTTACGATGAGGGCGGACAGTTAACAAAGGCCATAAAGAACAGACCATTTTCTGTGATACTTTTTGATGAGATTGAAAAGGCACACCCAAAGATTCTGGATATATTCCTTCAGATCCTTGATGATGGTCGTCTAACTGACAGCAGGGGACAGACGGTATTCTTTACAGAAAGTGTGATAATATTTACATCCAATATAGGGACAAGGACTGTAGACAGCAGGGGGAATCCAGTATCCGAACAGAATGAACTTGATGATATAATAAACGACAGAAGCCTTTCTGAGTCCGAAAGGGATAGGCGAGTAAGGGAACACTTTACCAGGGCCGTAAGAGAATTTTTTACACATGAAATATCAAGAAGAGAGCTTCTAAACAGAATAGGTTCACACATAATTGCATTTAATTATCTGGATAAGGCGAATTTTCAGAGGGGTATCATTCAAAGCAAACTTGAAGATCTTTCAGATAACTTCCGTGACAAGTTTTCCAATAAGGGTTATAGACTTAATTTCCAGGAAGAGGTGGTTGATTATTTCCTTAAGAAACATGCGGATTCAATATCAGAATTTGGTGGCAGAGGACTTGTCAATGCACTTGAAGATGAAGTGGGGCATATACTGGCGGACCAATTACTCTTTGCTGAAGATAAGGGGCTCAGGGATATAGAATTCAGCGTATATGTTAACGGTGGGGCAATTGAATGTCGGAGATCATGAATTTTTACTGTGAGGTAAGCTTTGCAGTTCCAGCTGTACTTGTAGTTGAGCCATCAGAGGATAACTGGAAGGACATACTCAGGGTTTCAACAGAAATTATTGATGCACTTCCAGGAAGGGTTAGGAGATTATACTTCCTTGGCAGGAATGAAAGGTACCCCGTTAGGACACAGGGAGATATAAGAAAAGGCGGTCCCGGCTGGATCAAGGAAAATGCTGGCAGGCCCCTGTTGATAAACCCTGTTCTGGAGGACCTGGGCGGTGAAGATTTTAATGGCGTTATTCTTTTGCTTTCATCAAAGCTTCCAATTGACCTGGATGACTGGGAGGATACCGATATTATTGAAAGGATTATTTTTATTGACATGGGGAGTGGTGAAATTTATGGCAAATACAATGTGGTTAATCTTTCAGATGTAAGTGTTCAAATACCTTCTCTGGTAAAAAATGATCCCTTAGAAGTTTTTGTTTCTGGAGATGGATTTGCACCTGTTTGTTACAGCATAGAATCATGTAAATCATCAAGTGTACTATTTGAGGAGGGTAAATTTGTTATCAAGATCGAACCATCCTCTGAAAATCTCAAAATCCATCTTGCAGCTATCTGCGATGATAAATCATATCCAGAACTCAATATAAAGCGTCAGAAGAGTTTTAAAATAGAAAAAATAGCTTTTAAACCTGAAAATCCCTGGTTCAAAGAGAAATGGAATAAAATCCCTGACAATTTAAGGAGTATAATAAGATCATGTATCAGTTCAGAGCATTTCATATGCCCTCAATGCAAGAGAAAACATGAATCAGATACTCTTACCTGCCCTGAAGGAGGCCCGATTTTGAGGGGGCTTCCTGTAGGAGGGTGTCTGATCTTCAGTGAAGATGAATATTTTTTCCTGATGGAATCCTCCTCATATCCTCTTGGAAATTCCAGGCTGCTGACAGGGGATGGTAAAATTTACAAATTGAATGATGAATGTTTATGGGAATATCTGAAGGATTTAGAGCCTTATGAGAGGGTTGATGATGGTCTATGGGGATTATTATATAGAATTTGACAGGACAGGTTTTCCATTAATTCAATTTGAGGGATGGAAACACTTCATCGGCTTATTCCCTGTCAGTAAATATCAATTCGAACGTTTTCTGGCGGAAGAGGGGGGATCAAGGTATACTGATGAGTGGTATCGGAATATTCTTAAATTAAACCCCAGAAGGAGCTGGAGAATGGCCTATGGTGAAATATGGAAACTTTTTATGACGGGACTGGATCTGGATGTTATTGATGATTTTCTCAATTATCTTGGCTCTAATTACAGATTACCCACTCTTGATGAGTGGAAGGCTCTTTGTGAAGTTTCAGATCTTATAGAAAAATCGTCTTCTTATCTCAAAAAGCTCTGCTCTGACAGGTCTCCGGAGCCAGTTCTTCTTTGGATTGAACGGGGTCTCTGTCCTCTTGTGAACGAAGGGATTTTTGAAAGGATTCATGAAAATAATGCATCATTTGTTGGCAAACCCTTCCATGGGCTTCTCCCGAATACCTGGGATCCGAAAGAACCTAAAAAGGTTAACATTGAGAAGGGAATGGGAATGATTGGCTTCAGGGTTGTAAGGGAATGAGGTTTATGGTAGTGTCAATGAGGATTTTAACGTTTAGGATGGTGTGAGGATGGGAAAGTTAAGGATTGGCAGGTGCCTGATTTCCACCAATGTCAATGGACCTGGAAAAAGGTTTGTTATATGGTTTCAGGGTTGTCCACTTCGTTGCAGGGGTTGCTTCAACCCGGAATTCCAGGAGGAATGTGGGGGTGTTTTATTAGAAACTGATACTTTGATTGAAACCATCTTCAGTATTAAGGATAAAATAGAGGGTGTTACATTCACTGGTGGCGAGCCGATGGCTCAGGCTGAGGAGCTGGTAAATCTCGCTTCTGCCGTTAAGTCCATGGGCCTTACACTGGTATGTTTTACTGGATATGAGATTGAAGAGATTCTCGAAGGCAAAATAGGGGGGAAAGAACTTCTTGAGTTTATAGATATACTCATAGATGGCAGGTATGTTGAAGAAGAAAGCGCGCCCCTTCTATGGCGCGGTAGCAAAAATCAAAGAGTCCATTTTCTAACAGATCGCTATGCCCATCTTGAGGGCACAGTTAATGAATGCTCTTTAAGGGAGGTGGAACTCAAAATATGTGACGATGGTGTTTACATTACGGGAATGTTTGACTGGGATTTCTGGGAGGAATTCAAGAGGGAGGTTAATTAAATGAATGTAATATGTCCTTACTGTTTGAATGAAGTCAGTCCCCAGATTAAAAAAGGGGTAGGTTACTGCTGTACTGTTAAAGGTTGTGGCGAGGGTCTTCCAAAGGACTATATTGACCCCCGTAATTTAAAGGTTAGGATAGGGCTTATAGGATTCACGGGACATGGAAAGACGGTCTACCTCACAAGCCTGTTTTATACTCTGAGGGTTCTCTCAAACAAGAACATATGGAAAAATTTTTCCTGGCGCACATGTGATGATTATACCCACAAAATAAAATATTCAGATGTCAGGAATTTTGAGAAATCAAAGCTTCCAAAGAGCACCCCTGAAAATTTTCCAAGACCAGCCCTTCTACATTTACAGAATGTGCCCGCCATTGGAGACATTTTTCTAAGCTTTTATGACACTGCAGGAAGGGTTTATGAAAGCACTGATAAAATAACAGATATGGGAAGATTTGTTGCCCACTCAGATAATGTTTTTTTCATAATAAGCTTAAATGAGAGTGGTTTTGGTAAAGATGGTTATGACGCCGGGTTTGAGATGGAGCGCCTTCTTGATACATATATACGGGGTGTATATGAGAAACTGGATGCGGACCTCTCTAAACAGGAGATGGTTGTACTACTAACCAAGGCGGATGAGCTCAACACTTTGCCTGAGGACCTTGAAATTTTTTTAAACAAGGGATCATGTAACTGGTGGATAACTAAGGGAGCAGCTGATCTGAAAAGAAGGTTTGAGGAGCTTGATGATTACTCTAAAAAGATAAAAAAATGGCTTATAAGTGAGGATTGCGGAGGATTTGTTAATCTTGCTGAAAATAATTTTAAAAGTGTTAATTATACTCTTATATCATCAACAGGTGCCAAACCTGTTGGCGATACCCTAATAACTAATCTTGAATATGATCATCCAAAGAGGGTGATAGATCCCCTTGTATTTGCAATGAGGAACCAGTCTTCTAACTTTAATCCTCCTAAATCAGGAATAGAAAGATTCATTTCCAGAATTAGAGATTAGGTGATGGTTTTATGCAGCATAATGTGTACCAGCTTGTGTATACTAAGGTGCCGCCCGGGGAGTCCCCCTGGAATATAATGGATTTTCACACTGTTTTCTATCCGGTAGACGTTATTTCAGGGGGAGACGTTAATGATATAGAAAAAATGATACATAAACCTCAGGTGGATGGTTTTAAAGAGAAATTCACGGTTTTTTTTAAGGAAATAAGTGGTAAAAACTATCTCGCTCTCCTCTACATTATTGATCTCCCTGATGATAGAGACGTTTTTGGGAGGGGGGGATTGTTTTTATGTCATGGGTTCTTATTTCCCCCTGAATTGTGGATGGAGGCTCAAACACCCCTTTCACTGTTTCATCTTGTGGAGGATCGTGTTTTCACAGGCCTAGAAGTTCTACTTGATTCAAAAATGGTTGACAAAAATAAAGGCAGCATAAGGCCAATATGCATTGGAAATTATTCCCAATCAAAGATGGATTGGCCCCCATTATCAGACAGATTTAAATTAAAACTGGTGTTTTACCTGTTTAAGGCGGCCAGAGGGTATCATGAACTTCCTAATCTGATTTTATATGGCTGTTCCGACGATATCTCAGGGTTACTTGATGAGCTGTTCTTTTACATTCCCGATGAACTCAAAGTTAACCTTGGATGGGATTCAGCCTTTGACGGGGGAACCCTTTATAATTACCCCCTTAAAATAGTTGGATTTTATGAGGAACGACCTTATGGTGGAGAACAGATTCTAGTTGACCTGAGCACCGGGAAGATAGATTATCCCTCTGCATTAAGCCACCTTTTCCATCCGGAATCTGCCTATGAGAAATGGCTTGAAAGTTGCAATGAAACACTCTCAAAGGAGGATGTAGAAGCAGCCTACAGATTATCACTTTTACTTGAAGGGGAAGAAAAGGTGCCCATTGGAGATTCTATGCCAGTTCTGAGGAGTTTTGCTCAGGTTAATATGGGTCTGGTGGAGAGTTTGTTCAATGAGAAATTTCTTGATACGTTTGGTTTGGAGGTCTGTGGAGTTTCACCGGAAGTTATGTTGGAATTTATTATTGAGGGCGTTTACTCTGCTTCCATAGTAAAGACCGTTGAGTCACTGGTTATTGACAATTCTCTGATAGATGAAGAGATAAATTTGCCCACAGAGATCACCTCCAGAAGCAAAATTCTGGATATCATCCAGAGAATCTGGCATGGTGTGGATGTCTCTGATGATTTTGGGGCACTTGAACCTGAGGAGCAGTGTGATATAATCATATATCTGATTAAAACAGGCCTTCTTCTGAATTATGATGTATGGGATGATTTTGAAGGTAATGATTTATTGAGGGACTGGATTGATTTAATTGAAGTTTTTAGTAAAACCGATAATTCACCTGAAGTTAATTCAGAAGATTACACTACCCATGGGGAGGTAACTGAGAATGATGGTGGTAAATTTATCTATTCAAGTGAAAAATCTGGGGGGCCATTTGAAAAAATCAGGGGTCTTCTAGAAATATTTCTAAGTTTATTCCGGTGATGGGTTAAACATGCACTAATTTTTTTAGATGTCAGGGATATGTTTTGAAGTTTCTTTTATTAGTAAAAAGGATCTGCTGGCTTAATTGTTATCATTAATCATGGCGGGACAGAAGAGCAGATGGATCTGCGTAATAGTTCTCTATTACGAAGTTAATCCCTGGCCGGCACCTTATATATGATGTGATTCAGAATTATCAAGTGGAACCATGATGGGTATTGACGACCAGAAAATGGAAAAACTTTGATGTGATTCAGAATTATCAAGTGGAACCATGATGGGTATTGACGACCAGAAAATGGAAAAACTTTGATGTGATTCAGAATTATCAAGTGGAACCATGATGGGTATTGACGACCAGAAAATGGAAAAACTTTTGGAAGTTCTGGAAAGAAGGGATGAGGTCAGCATTGCATACCTCTTTGGCTCCACTGCAAGGGGGGATAAGGGACCCCTCGGGGACTTTGACATCGGTGTTCTCCTGAAGGAACCCCTGAAGGGATACGATGACCTCAATTTTCAGCTGGAACTCATAGATGAACTTGTATCCGCACTCCGAACAGACAGGGTGGACCTTGTCATAATGAACCGGGCGCCACTCTCCCTGAATTACAGCATAATCAGGGATGGAATACTCCTGAAGGACATTGAGGAGGAGAGGGTGAGGTTCGAGGGACGTATCATGTCAGAGTACCTTGATAGAAGGTACCATAACGACAGGCACACCAGACTGGCGCTCAGGATGATGGCACGTGAGGGTTTGAAGTGAAGGATGAGGTACTATCAAAACTCGAGAAACTCCAGGAGTACCTGGGGATACTCAGGAATTACAGATCACATTCACTTGAGGACCTTAAAAAGGACGTCACCCTCAGGGGGGCAGTTGAAAGGTACCTTGAGGTTTCCATAGAGTGCTGTCTGGATATTGGTGAGATGATCATATCATGGGAGAGGGCGAGAAAACCTGAGACATACAGGGAAGTCATAGAGATACTTGGAGAAATAGGGGTTCTTCCAGGGGATTTTGCAGATAAATTTGCACCAGCAGCTGGTTTCAGGAACATACTGGTTCATATGTATGCGGAAATAGATGTTGAGAGGGTTTATCTCTACCTTCAACGGGACCTGGAGGATATAGAGAAGTTTGCTGTATTTGTTGCCAGGTATCTGGAGGAACTGTCTGATTAAGCATACCCTTCTTCGTTATCCCGAGGATCAGTTAACCTTCTCTTCAAAATTATTTAGCCATATCATATTATCTATTTCCATCATTTAAAACTTTCAGCTTGCTTTTTTTGAAAAAACCTTTAACCAGATTAAACCATATTATATATATGCACATTTAATGTGCAGATAGCAGGAGATAGGTAAATGATAAAACATCTGTATGTAATAGCTGCCATTGCAGTGCTCCTCATTTTATCAGGAACCGCCTCTGCAGCCGACATCTATGTCAACGCCACTGGGGGGTCCGATGATAATGATGGGCTCTCATGGGCGGCTGCCAAGGCAACCATTGGAAACGCAACCCTCTCCGCGGCATCAGGTGACAGGATCTGGCTCGCGGATGGTGAATACAGGGGTGATGGTAACAGGGACGTAGTGATAGACAGGAACCTCACCATCACAGGCCAGTCAACCACCGGTACAGTGATTGACTGCGAATACCTGGGCAGGGCCTTCAGCGTCCAGCAGGGTGTCAGTTTCACCCTCAGAAACCTCACAGTGAAGAGGGGAAACGAAAACCATGGTGGAGCCATCCTGAACCAGGGTAACCTGACTGTCGAGGGATGCACGTTCCTTGAGAACATGGGATACAGGGGTGGGGCAATTAACAGCCGCGGTAACACCCATATTACCTCAGCAACATTTCAGGATAACAGTGCTTCTGAAACTGGCGGTGCTCTTCATGTGGCTGGATATCAGCCCTCAGATTCTGCAGTGGTCATAGACTCATCATTCACATCAAACGACGCAAAGTATGGTGGGGCAGTTGCAACAGATTACACCCGTCCCCTAAATGTTCTACTGAGGGGAAGCACGTTCTCAGGCAACACAGCATGGTACGGCGGCGGATTTCTTGCAGACAATGTCAATGCAACCGTTGAGGGATGCACCTTTGAGGAGAACGTGGCATCAGCACACGGCGGCGCAATCAGGAACAACTACGGCAACCTCACAGTTAGAAGAAGCACATTCACAGATAACAGTGCAGGCTTTGCTGGGGGAGGTATAAGCAATGTCCGGGCTGCCCTGGCAAATATCACAGAGTCCACGTTCACAGGTAACCTTGCAGAGACCTGGAGTCAGGGATCAGCGGTCCTCAGCTATTTCACCATTGCGCTGGTCAACTTCTGCCGCATCCTGAACAACCCTGGCGCCGATGTGTTCTGTGAGGACGGCCCGCAGGTGGATGCCAGATTCAACTGGTGGGGGTCCAACACACCGGACTTCACTGAACTCACAGCAGGTGACGTTGATGCAACGCCATGGATCATCCTCACACTGGTTGCAAATCCATCAACCGTTACCGTGGGGGGCACCTCCCTCATAAGGGCGGACCTTCTCCATGACAGTGCAGGCACACTCCATGCAACCAGTGTACCATACACGGGTGTTGTGGGCTTCGAAACAACCTATGGTACAATCACCGATGCTCTGATGAGCGGTGGGGTTGCATCCTCAACCCTCAGGAACCTCAATGCACCGGGGGTTGCAGTGGTGTCCGCGGTTCTGGACAACCAGGTGGTTAACACCCAGGTAACCGTTAGACCAGCTCCACCAGCAACGGGTATAACCATCAACCAGCTTGTCGCAGCAGCCGTGAACGTCAGGAACCACTACCTGCGCTACCGTAAACTGCCAGCCTCTGTCACAATTGCATCAAAGAGGTACTCCATGGCCCAGTTCCTGGATTTACTTGCACGTGCAACTGTGCAGCTCAACTCAGGAAACCAGAACCCGTTAAGACCACGTGCTGTTGGTTACGCCGGTAGCACTGGCATCTGGAGGTCAGGTAAACTCTCAAGGCCAGCCTACGTGTCAGTGGCAGTCAGTATCAGGAACTTCATAAACAGCCAGGGAAGGGCACCCAGGTATGCCTCAACGGTCTATGGCAGGGTGAGCTTTGCGGGCCTCGTGTACAGATACAGTGAGGTACTGAGGTTCTACGGTAACAGGGGGAGGCTTCCAAACTACCTGATAATCTAAAACCCAACCCCTTATTTTTTTACTTTTTTTGAATCTCCGTAGAGTTCTAACCTTATTTTCGGTATCACTTAAACATGAACTCCTATTTCATGGGAGTTCAGTGAAAATTTTTTATCCTATAATCATTATATATACTCAAGGGGGTTTACATGATAAAGATAATTACATGGCTCTTTCTGTTTCTTGTGGGGATAATGCTTATCCCGGGATGTGTCAGTGCAGCCGATATCTATGTCAACGCCACGGGGGGGTCCGATGATAATGATGGATTCTCATGGGCGGCTGCCAAGGCAACCATTGGAAACGCGACCCTCTCTGCGGCTTCAGGTGACAGGATCTGGCTTGCGGATGGTGAATACAGGGGTGTTGGTAACAGGGACGTGCTGATAGACAGGAACCTCACCATCACCGGACAGTCAACCACCGGTACGGTGATTGACTGTGAAGCAATGGGCAGGGCCTTCAATGTGTCCTCGGGGGCGGTCCTGGTCCTCAGGAACCTCACGCTGAGAAATGGCAGTGCACCTGAGGGTGGGGCGGTGATGAACCACGGTGAACTCCAGGTGGAGAACTGCATCCTCACCTGCAACACCGCAGCCGGGGGTGGCGCCATCTACAGTGACGGTACAGTGAAACTGACTGAAAGCCACCTCATGGAGAACAGCGCAGAGGATGGTGGTGCAGTATACAGTAAGGGGGTCCTTGAGGTTACAGAATCAACCTTCAACGGGAATGAGGCCTCAGGGTGCGGGGGGTCCATATACAGCGCCCCATACTCATCCCTTAACATCAGGGACTCATCATTTGCACTTGGCCATGCAGGGACTGGTGGCGCGATTTACACTGGAGGAGATACAACCATATGCGACTCCACCATTGCAATGAACACCGCAGACAGCCATGGTGGCGGGTTATATGTGTGGGCAGCAGACGGTACGGAAATCACGGTTACTGTGACCAACTCCATGTTTCTCTACAACAATGCAAGCTATGGTGGGGGAATCTCAGGATTCAGAAACCCTGACGATTCATCACTGAATTTACAGGTTTCAGACTCACTCTTCAGGTCAAACCTTGCAGATTACGGTGCCGGTATCCATGCAGAAAATGTTAACACCACAGTATCAGGGTGCACATTTGAGGAGAACGTGGCATCAGCACACGGCGGAGGAATCAGGAACAACTACGGCAACCTCACCGTTAGCAGAAGCACATTCACAGATAACAGGGCAGCATACGCTGGTGGCGGTGTAAGTTCTTTCCTCGCGGTGCTTGCAAATATCACAGAGTCCACGTTCACAGGTAACACTGCAGAGTCATGGGGGCAGGGATCAGCGGTCCTCAGCTACTTCACCATTGCACTGGTCAACTTCTGCCGCATCCTGAACAACCCTGGCGCCGATGTGTTCTGTGAGGACGGCCCGCAGGTGGATGCCAGGTTCAACTGGTGGGGCTGTAACACACCGGACTTCACTGAACTCACAGCAGGTGATGTTGCTGCAGCACCATGGATGGTCCTCACATTAACCGCAAATCCAGCGGCTGTTGCTGCAGGGGGCACCTCAGTCATAACAGCCGACCTGAGGCATGACAGTGCCGGGGGATACCATGACACATTCTTCGTCCCCTACACAGGTAATGTGGACTTCTCGGCCACCGCAGGGAGCATCGATGATGCTGTGATGTCCCATGGAACTGCATCCTCAACACTCACAGGTCTGGCAGCACCGGGTACAGTGACAGTGACCGGGGCCCTTGACGCTGAAAGCGCCTCAGTGGATGTGAATGTCCTCAAGGTTCCATCATCCATCACAGTGGAAGACACTGAAACTGTTGAGGGCGACGCATTCAATTTAAGGGCACGTTTAATGGCACAGAACCCCATCCCAGGTAAGGTCATCATTTTCAGAATAAATGGAGTTCACATGGGAGGTTCAACCACCGGTTCAGATGGATGGGCAACCCTCAACCTTCCAGGTATATTCCCGCCGGGTATCTACAATGTGACTGCAGAGTTCCAGGGTGATGAACTCCTCAATAACAGTTCATGCCGGGCAGACCTCAGGATCCTCAGGAAGGCGGCATTTGAACTCTCAAACCTCACCGTAGTTCCACTCTCAGGGGCAGCCCCCCTCAGGATCAGTGTCTCTGCCAGGGTCAGGAATACCGGTGAGGCCCCGGGCGAGTACCGTGCAGAGCTCCTTGTGAATTCGGTGCCTGTCGCATCAATGGTGATTTCACTTGCCGCTGGCGAATCAGGGGATTTGAGGTTCAACCACACCATCACCAGGGATGGTGTGTACCTGGTGACAGTGGGGGGCCTTCCTGCAAGGACGGTTACGGTTAAATCCCAGGGTTTAACTGTTAAACAGATTGCAGCTGCCGCTCTGAGTGTGAGGAACCACTATGCACGCTACCGTAAACTGCCAGCATCTGTAACAGTGGCTGGTAAGGCTTACAGCATGGCCCAGTTCCTGGATTTACTTACACGCGCCACGGCACAGCTCAACTCAGGAAACCAGAATCCACTGAAACCACGCGCTGTTGGTTACCTTGGTAGCACAGGCACATGGAGGTCAGGTAAACTCTCAAGGTCAGCCTACGTGTCAGTGGCAGTCAGTATCAGGAACTTCATAAACAGCCAGGGAAGGGCACCCAGGTATGCCTCAACATCCTACGGACAGGTGAGCTTTGTTGGCCTTGTGTACGTATACAGCAGGGTACTGGCGTTCTACGGTGCAAATGGCAGGTTACCGGGTGATATAACAATTTAAAACCCTTTATTTATTTTTTGTCTTCAATGATAACCTCTTCATTTATTCTCAAGGGTCTCAAGGGTTTTCCTGATCTTTTCGGTGAATTCATGAAAATCCCTGAGGTGTTCCCTGAGGATCCTGAATGTTATACGGTCATCTATCTTACCATACCTGTGGACCACGATGTTTCTGAATCCCCTCATTGCCTTTACTTTCCTGAAGGTTTCCTCGTCTATTATTCCGGCTCCCAGAAGGTTCTCAAGCACATCACCATCTGATCCAGGGACACCGAGTTTCAGGTCGGAGTTGAGGATGGAACATATGTCAAAGACATTTTCAACAGCAAACTCAAGCCTCCTGTACATCCCATCCCTTACAAGGCCAAGACCCCGGAACTCCTCAAAGGTTTCAGGAAGGTTATCATCTATAAGATTTACGCTTTCCTCAATCTCACTTATCTTCGTGAGTATGATGGACTTTCTTATCATGATATTCACCTCATGGGGGCCATGCCGATGTAATCATAGAAGCGGTGTTTGAAGTCATCGAATTCCTTCACTGTCTCCCATGCAATGTCATGGAGGAATCTTTCACTGTCACAGTATATGACCTCACCCCTGAGTACCTGGACCCTCACATAGAGTGGGAGCTGCTGGAATATCTGGACATCGAATATTTCATCCACCTCACAGAGGACCCTCAGCCTGAAATCCGCTGCCTCATCAGGGGTTCCATCATAGTACACTGCAAGGTCTATATCAGACCACCCCTCCCCCCTGAGGGCTGAACCATAGAGTATTATGAACCTGACCCTCTCAGCGTCCTTGAAACTCCTTATCACACTGAGGAGCTCATCAATGCGGGTTCTGATAGATTCTTCCATGTGGTTACTATGATCATCATATATCTTAAATTGCTGGTCATGTACTTTCACAGCCAGATAATGATGCTGCTGATTGAAATGATCAGATCCATGTTCAGAGGGCCAGTGAGGCAAAGTGGGAACTCAAATCTACAATCCCTGAATATCGGTGAGGCTGTCGTGGCTGGACTCATGGTACCGGTCCCTGCTATGGTGAAGATAGGTGAATTCAAAAGGCAGGTTGTCTGGTGGAGACCCGGACGTGGAGTCCATCTGGCGTGGGATGAAGGGTAAAGGATAAGTATCATCAGGGTCAAGAGAATTACAGTGGTTTCCATGACAGAGGCAGATTTTAAGGATTTCTATGATGTGCTGGTTGAGAACCTTGAGTCCTTCAACGGGGAATATGCATCCTTCATAGACCATGGCCCGAAACTCTTCAAGCTCCTCGCGGACTTTCTGGGCTATGAGCACCTCAAGAGCCAGCTCAAACTCAAAATAAGCGCGGCAATAGCCTACTATGTTGTACCCATGGATGTCATCCCCGAGACGGTCTACGGTGCCTACGGGTACATTGACGACATATTCATAACAGCCTACGTCATAAGGATCCTGGCGGACGTCTATGGCTACGAGTTCCTCTCAGAGTACTGGGAGGGAGAGGAAGACCTTGAGGAGGTTGTTGAACTCTGCTATGAGAGGTCAAAGGAGGTCCTCAGGGAGAAGACAACCGATGTGCTGGAATATGTGGGTTTGATCTGATCAGCTGTTTTTCCGGACTCTGTTCTCCCAGTTCATGGCCTCAAGAACCCCAAGGATGTCATCAAGTGATTCCTTCTCCACAGTCAGTTCAATGAGTAGTTCAAAGCACTCATCATTCCTCAGGATCATGCACTTCTTCATTGATGGTAGGAGGTCCCCCAGTTCATTCATGGTATCCATGAGACCGTTACCACTCACAAGTCCGTTCATCATGAGGTTGAGGCTTTCACCGGTGGGGTTTATGTAGATTATCTCCTTTCTGTGGGCAGTGTCCTCTGAGGGGACAGGTTCTGCTGTTATTTCTTGTTCTATTCCTGTAACCGGGGTTTCTTCTGGCTTCACAGTCAGTGTGTCCAGGGTTTCTTCAGCATCTGATCCATGGTACTGGAGGTAGATCTCCTCAATTTCAGGGTTGTGTTTAAGAAGGAATCCTTCGGGGCCCTCCTCAATGAGGTCATGCTCCTGGAGGGTCCAGATCCCGGCATCCAGGGTCCCGGGTTCATCAAAGTGTTCAGCCAGTTCCTCCCTTCTGAAGGGCCCTTCACCCACGACCTCCCTGATGTTCCTGAATATGTCCCAAGCCAGTATCCGGTCATAGCATTCCCGGCACTCATCCCGTTTTCCGTCGATTGTACTGTAGAAGCTGGATTTCTTGAGTTTCCTGCCGCAGATGGGGCAGGTTCTGATCATGTCTGATTCTGTAACAAGTTCCCCTTCACCATAGGCTTCATGGAAGGCTCTGAGTTCCTCGTCCGGTTTAAGGGTGTAGGTTTCGAAGGCCGGGTTGCTCTCGATGAGGTCAAAGTCCTGCAGCAGCCAGATATGGCCAGTGATGATAAACCTCTCATCCTCATTTTCTATGATGTCGTCAACAGCAAATTCAACCCCTGGTTCAACAAGCTTTCTTATCTCAGCGAGGGCATCTGCAGCGCAGCGCCTCCTTGAGCATTCCCTGCACATGGGGGAGGTTCCATCGGATGAATTGAATTCTGTGGCGGGTTTCACCTCCCTGCACACTGAGCACTCCAGTTCACCCTCCTCAGAGGAGGCGGTGCTTTCGGTGCGGGATGGCTCCTCAAGTTCTGATCTGAGCCCTTTAAGCTCCACATTCTCTATGATGAACTTCTGGACCTCCCCTTCGGGTTTTAACCTGCAGGTACCTGATTCCCCGTCCTGCTCAAGGAGGTTGAACTCTTCGAGTATCCAGATCATGGCTGTGAATTCTGTTCTCTCCACGTCATCCATCCCGGCTGTGTAAACGTCAACTTTAATCTCATCACCGGCTTCAAAAATTGTGAGGATTCTTTCAAGGGATTCAAGGGCATAGAGTCTCCTTGAACATTCCCTGCAGATCCCCTGGGACATCTCAGTTTCGGTTTCAAGCTCTTTCTGGCAGCCAGAACAGAGTTCAAGGCCACTGACGGGTACTTTAGGTAATAAATCTTTTCGCTGATGGGATTCTGCCGCTGGAGCTTCTTTAGCTATTGTCTGATCCGTTTCCTCTGCTTTGGTGTGGTGCACGGGTTCATTCTCCAGTATCGCCCCTGTTTTCAGGGCGTTCGGGTCACCATCAGGTCCGGCTTCCTGGGTCCGGAGGTCATCATTCAGTTTTTCAGGGTGAGGTTCATCCCCGGGTGAATCATAAGGTTCATTCATGAATTCTTCAGGTCTTACTGCGGCCCTGAGAAGTGATTCGGCTGCAGATTTGAAGCCCAGGTTGAGTTCCATGAAGTCATCGCATTTTTCAGATAACACGTAAAGGGTTCTGAAGCTATTGAGTCCCTGATTCTTTATGAACCCGTTCCCTCCACCGCTGACATGCTTCTTTATGAAGCCCTCCCTTAGGAGAATCCAGAAGAGCAGGGAGCCGAGTTCCTCCTCATCCTTAAAGTCATCGAAGTTGAAGGGTTCCATTCCCTGAAGTGTTTCAATGGCCTTTAAAATTCGATATTTATCGTAGCATTCCCTGCAGACGCCCAGGTTCTCAGCGCCGCAGTTTTCACAGGATGAAGAAGATGATTTACTGCCGCAGGATAGGCATAAAAGTTTATCTGATTCTCTACAGCAGAGGACGCAGTTATTCATATGGCATACTCCCCTCAATACAGTATAATTTAATGTTTTTACAGCTACTTAAATCATTAACATTTACAGGGTTATAAAAAAATTTATCTATCAATTTTTAGAAACATTTAAATGACTTTAATGCCATAAAAAGGGGGTTTTTACATAATAAAACAGAAAAGGCTGGTCCCCAGGGGTAAGTCCAGATACTGGCTTCACAGAATAGATGATGATGTCCTTGAAGATATATCAAAGAACCTCGTGATTGGCTCCGTGAGGAAGAGGGGTAAACTTATAAATGAAATCCGATCAGGTGACAGGATATTCCTCTTCAAGCCCATCCCCCTCAATGGCCGGAGGACACTCTCATTTGTTGCATACACCATGGTTGAAAGTGTGTACAGTGACCCTGAAACCCTCTATGATTACTATGAATCACCAAGGAAGCTGAAGCTCAAGGGGATAAAGTTCTTCAACCCCCCCATACCCTTAGTTAAATTCAAGGATAAACTTGTTTCCTTTGATTCTAAAAAATGGTCATCAGCAACGAAATCTGAGTACAGAAAGATAGATGAGGCTGATTTCAGGACCATAAGGTCCAGGGCAAAGTTCATAGAGAAATTCCCCGCCTACCTTGAGGAGGTATCCTTCAGCATGGATGAATTCATTCTGAACTCCATCATGGGCCTCCACAGCATGCTCAGAAAGGCCGATGGCCGGAAGCAGATGGAGATAAAATCCTTCATAAAACTCCTTGATGAATTCATCCAGTCCTACGGGATTAACAAATCATATGATGAACTCGAGGAATTCTACTCAATCAACGCCTGGAGGACCGGTATAAAACACTACCCTTCACGGGATCCCGAGAGGATAGTAACACTCTACAACAGCAGAGGGGCTGGAAGAGACTTTGGATTGATATCCCTGGAATAGGAGGCTTAATATGAATGCAGAGAGTATCATAAATGCCCTTAAAAATGGCAACGTCCCCCCTGAGGGGGTGGGCGAGATATGTGTCGGGCGTGAGAGGGAACTGGAGGAGTTCGACAAGATATTCAGTAAGGTTAAGGATGGGGCTGCGGTAACAAGGTTCCTCAACGGTGAATTCGGGTCGGGGAAGTCCTTCTTCCTGAAACTCCTGGAGGAAAGGGCCCTTGCAGACAACTTCGTCGTCGCCAAGGTGACACTCAGCAGGGACGTCCCCTTCAACAAGTTCGAGGTCGTCTACAGGAGCATCGTTGCCTCACTCCGCTGCAAGACAGGCACATCCCTTGAGCACATAATTGAAAAGTGGACCACACAGCTCCGCATGATGGCCCTAATGGAAACTTCGGACCCCTACCAGCAGGAGAGGATAGTGATAGACAACATAAACAATGACCTCAAGGAGGTCCGTAAACACGCCACAACCTTCGCTGCTGCAATAGAGAACTACTACAAGCTCTCTGCACGGGGTGACCAGGAGACAGCAAAGTATGCAATGGCATGGCTCAGCGGTGAGAAGAACATACCCTACACCATAAAGAGACAGTTCGGTGTCAAGGGTGACATTGACCGGGAAAACGCCTTCAAGTACCTTGAGGCCCTCTCCTCATTCCTCAGGGCACTCAAGTACTCAGGGCTCATAATACTCATAGACGAGGCAGAGCACATAATGACCCTCCACACAAAGAAGCTGAGGGACACAGCCTACGACTACATGAGGTTCATATACGATGAGTGCAGCCTCGGTAGATTCCACAACACCCTCTTCATATTCGCAGGGACACCCGAGTTCTTTGAGGACCCCAAAATGGGCGTGCCATCCTACACAGCACTGAATGAGAGGATAGAGGACGTCCTCAACACGGAATTCAAGGACCTCAGGAAACCCATAATAAGGCTTGACGGCTTCAAGAAGGACAACCTCATGGAGCTGTCAGATCGCCTCATAAGTATGCACGAGGAGGTCTATGAATGGGAGGCAAAACCTGTCAGGGAGTCCCTTGATGGTATAATAGCAAGGCATGAGGCCAACGCGGAACTCACAGGTTACATTTCACCGAGAAACTTTGTTAAATCATTCATAAGTGTCCTTGATGTTGTCCAGCAGAACCCTGAACTCCGAAGCGAGGAGGAGATCCTTGACCTCTTCGAGGAGAAGGAGATGGAGTTTGAGGAGTTCGAGGACGAGGACTGGGTTTAGTCAGGGTGTAATCTGATGTCCTCCGAATCACTCAACCCCCGCCTCAGGCACTTCCTCGCCAACAGGCTGGGCTGGAGGAGCCTGAGGGACGTGCAGAAATCCGCCATTGAAGCCATAGGGAGGGGGGAGGACACCCTCATAGTTGCACCCACAGCCTCTGGTAAGACCGAGGCAGCCATGATACCGGTCTTCAACTCCATACTCACAGAGGGCCTCCCACCGGTCAGCCTCCTCTATGTCTCACCCCTCAAGGCACTCATAAATGACATGCACAGCAGACTGGAGTACTGGGGCAACCACTTCAACCTTGAGGTCATGAAGTGGCACGGGGATGTCCCGCCAGACACCAAGCGGAGGTTCATCAGGAACCCCACGGACATCCTTCTCATAACACCAGAGTCCCTTGAGGTCATCATGGTGAACAGGAGCCGGGATGAGAGGGAGAGGATCTTCAGAAACCTCCGATACATCATAGTGGATGAGATCCACTACTTCATAGAGTCAGACAGGGGTGTCCAGCTGAACTCCCTCCTTGCAAGGCTTGAAAGGTACACCTCTGTGAGGCCCCAGAGGATAGGGCTCTCTGCGACGGTTGGAAACCCCGAAGATGTCCTTGAGTGGATGAGCCCCTCGGGGGTTGTTGTAAAGGAGAGCTCTGATAGGAGACTCCAGTACAGGATATTCTCTGGTGGAGAAGCGGGGGTCATTGATGTTTTAAGGAGGTTAACCGGCAGGAAGGTCCTCATCTTCGTCCCATCAAGGAGGGAGGCCGAGAGGTACTACAACATCATAAGAAGGTGTCTGGATGTGGACGTCTTCATACACCACTCCTCCCTGAACAGGGAGTCACGGGAGGAGGCAGAGGAGAAATTCAAATCCATCTCAGCGGCCTTCATGGTGAGCACCAGTACACTGGAGCTTGGTATAGATGTGGGTGACATCGACGTGGTGGTACACCTGCGGAGCCCAACAACCGTGAACCAGTTCCTTCAGAGGACCGGGAGGAGCGGCAGGAGGAGCGGCAACCAGAGGACCATCATATTCCATGAGGGTGAGGTGCTCCTCGCCCTCTCGGTTGTCTCGCTGGCACTTTCAGGTAAACTTGAGATGCTCAGGATACCCCGCCGGCCCCTTGACATATACTTCCACCAGATCCTGAGCTCGGTGTTTGAGATTGAAAAACCGGGGCCCGCCGAGATATACAGGGGCCTGGGGAGGGCCCATGTATTCTCTGATATAAATCAAGGGGACTTCAGGCACCTCCTTGAATTCATGGGTGAGAGTGATTTTATAAGGAAACACGGGACCTACCTCTACCATGGCTTCAACTTTGAGAAGGTCTTCGGTAAGATGAACTTCCTGGAGTTCTACTCTGTTTTCTACCCCACCTATGAGTTCACTGTTAAGCACGGCACAAAGACAATAGGGACCCTTGACGCATTCTTCGCTGTAAAATACCTTGAGGAGGGTAGGGGCTTCGTGCTTGGTGGTGAAAACTGGATTGTGAGGGAGATAGACCATGAAAAATTCATCGTTAAGGTTAAGCCCTGCTCAAGGAAGGCGAATATACCTGACTGGAGTGGTGGCGGTGCCCCTGTGAGCTTTGAGGTTGCAAGGCACGCCTATGACATCCTCCTTGGAAACTTCAACCGGGACCTCCTCAGGTGGCTAGATGACGCATCAAGGGAGAGGATCCTATCTGAGATGGCAAGGGCCTCTGCCGCAGGTTTAACCAGGGATGTTATCCCTGTGAGTGTCGGGTCGGATGTGGAGATCCACACCTTTGGAGGGGAGAGGGTTAACGGCCTCATCTCCGATATATTCAGGATGGAGCATGATGCATACATGGTCAGGGATGATGCCTTCGCGGCGCGCTTCAGGGCGAAGGTAGACTACGATGACGTGGTATCTACTCTGAATGAGATCCCATCCATCATCTCTGAGGAGGACTTCCCCCTCAGGCTCCATGACAGGCTTGACAGGATGGTTAAGAACAAGTTCATAGAGCACCTCCCGGAGGATGTGGCGGCCCATATAAAATACAGCCTCCTCTACAGGCCGGATGAGCTCATGGGGCTGCTTGAGGCCAGCAGACCTGTTGAGGTGGAGGGCTTCAGTATTTGTGTTTTTCATGGTTCTGAGAAATAGAGATTCATCTGAATCAGAGTCTAATGATGTGTGACTAGCTTCCTGTTATCACATGTCCTCTTTTTCAGGTACAGTGTAACTGCTTATAAGGTCAGGATACATTTCAAGAACATCCTCGTCGCTAAGGAAGAGTTCAAGCGCCTCCCTGATGTTTTCAAGGGCAATTTCTTTGCTGATGCCCTGACTGGCTATGTTAAAGGGCTCACATATCGCCACGAACAGTTTTCCCTCTTTTTCAATCTTTACTGGAAGCTCAAGTTTAACTGAGGTCATCCCATCTCACCTGCAGTTCAAAGATGGGCATCTGATATGATTAATGCTTATGTTGCAGCTGCAACAGTTGCCATGACAACATTTATATGGTGCCATCCAGATAATTTCAGCATCAGAACATTGAGGATGAAGTGATGATCGACAGTGACATACCATTCAAGGGGCTCCTATCAATCATACTCAGAAGCCACCGTGTATTTGTGGCAAGGGAGTTATCCAGCCTGAAACTCACAGACGCCCAGGTGGCCTGCCTCTTCAGGATCCACAGGCAACCAGGGGTTACCCAGGATGAACTCTCATGGTTCTTCCAGGTGGACAAGGGCACCATAGCCAGGATCACAAGGCGCCTGGAGGAGAAGGGACTCATCATAAAAAAACAGGACCCCCAGAACAGGAGAAGATACAGGTTGAACCTCACGGATCAGGGCGAGGAACTGATACCCCTCATAAGGGAGGTTGAGAAAAGGTGGACAGACCTCCTATTTGAGAACCTCACCCAGGAAGAGCAGGATGAACTTATGAGGATGTGCAGGAGACTCGCAGAGGGTGCAATGAAAATAAGGGGTGTTGAGGATGACTGAGGGTGTTAAGATAATGAGGGGGGACCCCAGGAGGGCCCTCCTGAAACTCTCAGGGCCAATGATAATCGCGATGCTGCTCACATCCATCTACAACCTGGTGGATGCCATATGGGTGGCTGGCCTGGGCGGTGAGGCCCTCGCAGCCATAGGGTTCGTAACACCCCTCTACATGATACTGGTGGGGCTATCCAATGGCCTCGGGGCCGGGGCCGCATCATCGGTCTCAAGGTACCTGGGGGCCGGTGACACGGAGGGCGTGAACAACAGCGCAACCCACACGGTCATAATAACAGCCGCGGTTTCAGTTGTAATCACAGTGCTCCTTGAAATCCTCCTCGGTGACATACTCGTCTCCCTGGGGGCAGGGGAGGCCCTGAAGCCGGCATTCCAGTATGGTAGCGTGGTCTTTGCAGGTACAATCTTCACCCTATTCACAGGGGCAGCCTACGGGATACTCCGATCCGAGGGTGACGCTAAAAGGCCAATGTATGCCATGGGCCTCTCAGCGGTCCTCAACATGGTACTTGACCCCCTCCTCATATACACTGCAGGATGGGGTATAGCCGGGGCGGCCTGGGCCACCGTGATATCACAGCTTGCGGTTTCACTCGTTGTACTGTACTGGTTCCTTGGGGGCGGGACCTACACCTCCATCGGGATGAAACACTTCAGACCCGACAGGACTGTTGCCCTCTCAATACTCTCAGTTACCATACCTGCAAGTGCAGAGTTCTTTGTCATGTCCCTGGTAACCGCGGTACTCAACGGGATACTCACAGCAGTCGGCGATACCAGTGCAGTTGCAGTGTACTCTGCCGGGTGGAGGATAGTCATGCTGGCCATAGTGCCGGTGATATCGGTTGCAACCGCCCTTGTGAGTGTATCCGGGGTTGCGTATGGTTCAAGGAACTTCAGGAACCTTGAGGTGGTCCACGGTTACTCCATAAGGCTGGGGCTCATGATATCGGTTGCAACCGCCATCCTGACATTCATACTTGCCCCCTGGATCTCATGGGTGTTCTCTTACTCCCAGGCATCCGCGGACCTGGCACCCAGGATAACGGAGTTCCTGAGGGTCATCTGCCTGTTCTACCTCTTCCTCCCGCCGGGTATAATGTCAGGGTCCATCTTCCAGGGTGCCGGGAGGGGGCTCACATCCCTCACACTCTCGGCTATAAGGCAGGTCCTCCTTGTGGCGGTATTCGCCTACCTCCTTGGTGTGATCCTTGGATTCGGTGAGGTTGGTGTCTGGTGGGGTGTGGTTGCAGGTGACATCGGGGGAAGCCTCATAGCCTACCTCTGGGCCAGGCTCTTTATAGGGAGGCTCAGAAGGTATGGGGACTGATTCCCCCTTTATGAGCCTATCATGCTGTGTGGCCATGGGGGTCTGGCATCCCGCCTCTTCTAGGCTGCGGCCCCTTGTAGTGATGGGCCCTGATTTTCCCGAAGGTCCTCTCGTATTCCTCAACCTGCTCCATGAGCCACACTGCAAGTTCCTTCGCTGTTTCCGGTGACATCCTCACCTCATTCTCCACGACCCGGCAGGCACTGATCTCCTAGATTTCTGTTTCCTCGTCCCTGGGGAATAGCTCTTCAGAGAAGAGGAGGACGCGGAATTCATTTGATGAAAAACCCCCCAGGGGCACCTTTTATGTAGATGGTGTTGAGTTCTGAGGATATCACAATGGGGACTTCAACATATTTCCCACCCTAAAGGGGTTGGATGTGCTGAAGAATTCCCAGAGGCCGAGGCCGTAGCTGTCTCTCATGTAGATGTTGTACACATGTTCCAGTCAGATGTGATACAAGTTCAGGGTTTGTAACCTGCCACATCCATAGGTTCTCCACGAATGCGTCTATGTACCTTGCACCATCGTAACCTGCCTTCATTATCCCTCAAGCCATGAAGTACCTAGTTGTGAGATCCCTTGAAATGAACTGTTCCATCGTCTCATGAGGGGTCCGTCCCTTCCCGTGTCTGTGTACTCCGTACTCAGTATTCCCACTGTTGGGGAGCCGGCATGCTACCTTCCACTCTGGCTGTACCATCCTATGTACTCGGTGAGGTTACTGAATATCCTCGGTGCGTCCGGGTGGCATAGCCCAGAGCGGTCGCTGTTCAGGTGCCCCTGCGGTTACATTGAGATTGCAGAATGATGCTGCAAGGTAGAGTACGAGGTTTTTAAGGTTTCCTTTCACCGGTGTAGTTGAGGTATCTGAGGGCTTCGTTGAAGCGGGGTCAGGGTGTCATGGTCTGAAGGTCCATTATAGGGCCGTACCTGCTCCTTCCAGATGGTTCCACACAGATCATAATGGTTGAGCCTCTGTTCTTTGCATCTCTCAATTTATCCCTGAAGGACTCCCATACTGGTGATGCAAGGCAGCTTCTTGTGCCGAAGATTATGACGTCCCCTATTATGTTATAGGTTAAGTTGCTCTCGGTTCTGCCGCTCTCTGCCCTTACCCGTATGATGTTTCTGATGTAGGTGTCATTTGCCACCCTGTTTATGAGGGCGATTTCATTGGGACTTGAACTCACTATGAGTATCTTGGTAATGGTCTGATTTCCACTTTCCAGGGTACTGTTCTCTGCGAATGATGTTACAGTTGCTGCAAAGAGAAGTATCAAAAGTGCAGCGTATACAGCATGTTCTTCACAGACTCACATTTTCATGTTATTTTAAAATATTTCAAGTAATTTAAAAAGCAGTATATATAGTTTTCCGTTGTGAAGGTTGATACGCTTTTATTATAAAATATGATTATTGTAATACAGAATCTTGTGGAACTGGGTGTCAGGATGCAAAAATGAAACATTAGCTTAAAACAGGAAAATTAATGTTACCTTACCAGCGTACCATCCCAGAGGAGAGTGGCTTCCTTATGATCCTCTATTCGAGTGCCAGGGGTCAGATAGTACTCAGGTTTTATGATAACCCCTCCTGGTTTTTCAGAACTCCTCTGACTTTCAGGATCAAAGTAGGCCCTCCCAGAGAGTAACTCGAGATCCCCTGTGAATTTAAGGTCATGTGTGTACCTCATATGACCCCTCAGGAATTCATCTGAAATTTGGATGTCCTCAGAAACGTGAACCCTGAAGGGTGTCCTGCCAATCCTGATGGACTCGAGAACCACCTTTCCAAAGCCATACTTTGACTCGCCACCCAAGGTCAGTTCATCGAGAATGTTGATGTCACCGATGAACATCCCATCCTTCTGGATTTCAAGATCGAAGGGCCTGTTCTTTATCCATATGCAACCCATTATCCTTGTTCTCTCTACCTTTTCACTATCATGGAACATGCTGTTTATGTATTCGGTTTCATGGAGTGACCCCTTAAGGGCCACACCACCCCTCAGTGCTGTTGAGACGGTGCTTGCGATGAATCGCCCCTCAAATTCATATCTATCAAGTCCACCATACATCAAACCATCATCCCTGTACTCTGGAAGATAATATGTTCTGCCATCATGGACGTAGAAGTAGGAGAACCTGAAATCCTCTCTCAGTTTCTTGCCGGTAGATCTATAATCATCTCCTCCAGGTTGACCGTGGATTGATTCCGTTATGCTCCGTGTCAGGGCTCCCCACAGTGTCCTCCCCGGAACATAGTAGCGTGTGGGTGAGAATATGGAACTCCTGGAGGGGAGGTATCCTATGTGCAGGGGGCTCCTTAACTGGAAGGTTACGGTGAGCTCATGCCACATTTCAATCAATCCCTGCATGGTAAAGTGCATAGGTCAGTGTTCTCTGAAGGATCCTCTTAAGAAGGAGTAGTGTTTCAAGGTCAGAGGCCACTTTAAGGAGGTCCTCTGTGAATTCATCGAAATCTTCCCTGAATTTATCCACACCAAGGAGTTCTCTGAGTTCTCCATCATTGAGGAGATCGGTGAGTTCCCTTCTTATCTTCTCTTCTAGAGAATTATTTTTTTTACTCTTCTCGAGCCAGAGAAACATCGCATAGACACCATCCTCCTCAAGGACTCCCAGAGCCTTCCTCAGAACCCTTTCATTCCGTGATATCTGCTGCGCATGTTTCATGCAGATATAGTCAAGGTTCAGCATCTTCTTTCAGCTCCCTGATTTCTATTCTTCCAAATCCACGTGTCCCCATACCCCCTATACCCATGTACCTGAAGTATGGGAGGATATCCTCAACTTCAAATTCTTCCTCAAATCCCATCTCGAATGCGAGTATGGTTCCACGGGGTATTGCCTCATATGTGAACAGAGCACCGCTTTTCGCAGTCCCTGTTTCAGGGTCAATGCGCACGGAGGTCCTGACCTCAAGGTTATCATTAACTATCTGTGAGAAGAGAGTGTCAGGGACAGAAACTGCCCTTTTAACCCATTTAACGATCATGGAGGGGAGTTCCTTGGGATCCTTCCGGGATTTGAAGTAAAGCCACCCAAGGTTGATATGGTCTGAGTCAAGTTCATGAATTGCTGTGACTCCCCCTTGAGGATCCAGTTTGATGTCAAGCCAGTATTCGAGGAGTTCAGGTGTTGTCACCCAGACGGTTCCCTCCGTGGATAGCACCGGAAAGAAGAGTATCTGCCCATCATAGAACCTCACCCTTCCGCGCCGACTTTCATCTCCGAAGACATCAATAACCTCCTGTTCGTCTTTCCCCTCCTCCTGGAGGTGTATCCTGTAGTATTCTCTCATTGTCCCGGCGATGGATGTGCCTGGCAGCTTGGGCACCCCTGTTGCGGGCTCCCTCACTATGGTATTGTCGGCCCTTCCAAGCCGGTAACCACCTGCCCCCACATGGAGGGGGTCAAGTGCCAGGCAGCAGTACTTTCTGATTTCAGTTTTCATTTCCATCCTCCTTCAACATGTGTCTGAAGAGCACAAGCGTATCCAGTAAAAACCCATTCACTGCTGATCTTAAAATAAAATCCCGTGTTTCGGATCTTAGAGATTCCCATTTCCCATTGAATGCATCCATGAGTGATGCGAGAGCGAATCTTTTAAATACAATCTCTCTGGATGGGTCCCTGACAGCTCTCAGGTCCCTCAGCCTGGATGTGAGGTTCTCCTCGAGTCTGTTCATCTTGGAATTTGAGAGGTTACTCCTCAGCAACTCCCATAAACTCATCATATCGGGGATCATGTGGAGGTAAAGTGGCCTTGCAGAATATAATCTGTGTTCAGGGGTGTTTCTTCGCCCATTATCATATGTTATCAGGTACCTGTCATCTGTTGCTGATAGCATTTCAAAGTCAAAGTATCCTGGCTGGAGGTGATAAATCCCTCCAGATGTTAACACCTCAAGGTCCATGATGCTGTATTCATCCCTGCTGTATGTGGGGTAGAAGCCATAGTATGGGTCTGATTTCATGCATTGGAGTTCCCACCATGGATCCAGCATCTCTGGTTCCTGGAACTCATCGCCGTTCAGTAAACGTTCACCTGCATCCAGGAGCATGTAGAGGGGGAATTTTCTCCCTGCAACAAGGAGGTCCAGATTGAGGGGTAATTTACCTGTAACCTTCCTGAACCTTTCACTATAAAGGCACATTATGAGTTCGATGATCTTCATGGAGTCAGATGCGGGGACGATTATCTGCAGCAGAGTAGGAGCTCCCTTTATTTTTATCATGGGAGTATATTCCTCTTCTTTCAGAATATTGATGCTCAGGGCATGATCTCCATTTAAAAGGTTCATTTCAGGGTCATCCTCAGGTGAAAGCCAGGTTATACCTTCTTTTTTAAGGGCCTTCCTGACCGCATCTTTGCCCTTCTCCCCATGGAATGTGTACTTTGAGAGGGATTCAATGGTGTAGAATTCCCCATTTGACTCATGGAACGCCAGGAGATATTCTGGTTGGAGACCATCGATTTTTATTATGAATCCCTTTCTTTCATGTTCAGTATCCTTTATAACCTCCATTTTGTCATTATCCTTTGTAACCTCCGTTTTGTCATTATCCTTTATAACCTCCATTTTGGAATCCACATGGAATCTGAGGCGTTTCCATTTAGAATTATATACCCTATCCCTGATACCATCCATTAGCGAATCCAGGAATTCACCGGTTTCGTTCCATATCCTGTATAAACGGGCAGGAGATGGATTCTGGGTGAAGAGAGATGTTAAGATATGTTTGACATCGTTACTCTGCTCTCTTCTTTTAAAATTTTTCCATGCAACACCCACAAAAAGTGAATTTTTATTTTTATTTTCGCTGATTGTGATGTCCTCAAAAAATGTATCTAAGATCTTTGCCCTTAATGAGATCTTGTCCTGCGGATCCTTAAATTCAGGGTCCCTCAGAGCCTCCTTAACAAAATATTCCATTAAATATTCTGCCAGTTCTTGGGGCGAATCGACATTTAACTCCCTTTGAATTGATTTTTTTATTTTTTCCATAAACTGACGGTTTTCTTTTATTTTTTTCGCTTTACCGTACCATTCCTCAGGGGTCCGGGAGTAGATCGTCCTCAGCATTGTACCATCAAGCCATCTGGAAAGGCTGAAGCTCAGCGTGATAAGTGCGATGCGGTTATTCTCATCTGCAACCTCATCAATCCATACTGTGTCTTCCCTACCATCGAGCCACCTATCAAGTCTACCCCTACTCCTCTCATCACAGACTTCACAGGCCTCCCTATCAATGGCCTTACTCCTCAGCCTGCAGACAGGACAGATGTCTCCTTCATCAGCTGCAGCGGGTGCTGGTCCATACTCCAGGTATTTTTCATCTCCCTCACAGAATATTAGTGGACTCCTTTTTGGTATCCTCCTTTTCCTTTCCGCAAATTCCAGGCATGATTTCATGATGGTAAGTGAACGGGACCTTTCACTCAGCAGAGCAAAGGGCCATATTTCGTCATCGCTCATATCCCTGATGATCTGATAGCCCTCCATGGCACAATCCTTTATAAATTTCCAGTTTTTTTCTCTGTCAATCCCAGGGAATGTGATGTAAATGCCGTTTATATCCTCATAAATCACGTTTCCAACAGGGATTTCTTCTTCAAATTTTCTTTTAAGTGCAACCTTGATGTCCTCTATGATCCTCTCTCTTGTCAGTATGTCAGCGATCCTCTTCCCCCTGTTTATGAATTCCTCCCCGTCCCAGCAGAAACCAAGGACCCTCCATTCTGGATTCACTTCTGCAGGACTATTTTCACCACCATCCAGGATTTCATGGCACACCATGGACTTGAATAGTGATGCTGTGGAGCGGGAGTGATCCCAGAGGGTGACATCATTGGCGGGGATTCTCGTCTCACCCAGGGCATGGGTGAAGGTGTTTCTGAGAGTGGATATAAGGGAATTCCTCAGGGAGGAGAGTCCCATATCATCACCATCAACATAATGTCTCAGAAGGTCATGAAGGGTCCTCTCAAGGTCCTCGAAGCGTTTCATGAGGCACTTGAGATCTATGGCCTCCTTCGGGTAACCGAATGGTGTACTGATAACTGTATTCTCAACTGGCTGTTTTTTGGTGACTATGCCCTTATCATCGGCTGAATCGAGCCTATCACATATCCTGAGGAGCTGTAGATACTTGGAGCTTCCACTTTTAGTGTGATGCTCTCTGATGAGGGTGTAGATGTCTGTTTCACCTACCCTGAATTTTTCATCCCTGAGAAGATCAACAAGTTCTCCACTGAGGATACTCTCAATTTTGGTATGTGAATACGTTCCACCCTCAAGGGATTTGCTAACAATAAAATCCGGGTGACACTTTCCGATGTCGTGCAGCAGTGCCCCGATCTCGGCGGTGAGGATTTCATCCTTCCTCTCCATTATGATGTGAAGGGCATCCTCCTTATCATTGTTTGGACATTCACTCACCCAGAGCCCCCCCTACAAGATCCCTCAGTTCATGGAGATCTCTGAATTCATGTGACTGGTCTGAGACGTATAACCTTCCTTCTACTTTATCTCTGATTACACCAAAACCTGAGGTTTTTCTGGCTGAGAAACCATAGGTGTAAAACATCAGTTTAAGGGCCTCTGCAAGGAATTCAAGGTCCTCCACCACATCATCCTTTGTGAACCCTTTTCCACGGGGGTAAGGTGTGTAGAGGATGTGGAATTCTCCCTTACTCCCCTCCTTTATAACCTCCACTTCCAGGGCGCCCCTCCCTGGTTTTCTGGTTTTTCTGCTGATGGGGGTGATGACGTCCTTTTCCCATCTCTCAAAGAATGTGGGGAAGAAATGGAGTCTACCACGTCTACCATTTTCCTTCCTGGACCCTGAGCCAAATAAACGCCCCATGATGATGTCATTATCCCTGAATCTTGGATCATCTATGTGTGCGGCTGCGAATCTCAGGTTACCCTTCCATGTGGATGGTCTTACAATCGGGAGGCACGTGAATTTGTCCCTTATTATGGGGTTTTCATAGAGTTCATCTTCCCCCCTGCTTGTGTATGGCTTCTTGAGGATGAATTCTATGCAGATGAGAACTGAACCCCCCGGGAGGTCCTTGAGGCCCTCAGCTGATGGATAGAATCTTTTGAAATCATTATGGTTCTTTTCAAGCATCTCGATTTTGGTTTTAATCCCTTTACTTCTCTTATTGAGATAGTAGTCGTGGACCAGTTCATCCTGTGTTCTGGATCTCAAAACAATTCCTCCAGGAGATCATCCCATCTGGTAACCCTATCCCCAGGTGCATACCGGATGAGGCAGCGGTATTCGCCATCATTTAGCGCATATGCGAAAAGCCTTTTTTCTGAGGTTTTATAAAAGTATCGCTTACCTCCATTCTTTGATCCCTTCAGAAAGCTGCATTTATTTTTTAGGTTCTTCACAAGCTGAATATTCGGGTTTTCAATGAAAATGAATCGTTTTAGATTGGGATTTTCACAGCGGGAACCCCTTTTTCTTGAGGTAACCCTTGAGTTGGGATTTTTCAGGTTGGAATTCGTCAAGGTCACTTTCCATTATCCTTATGATCCCATATTTCTCATGGGCCAGTTTACCCCCCATGGCGCCGTACTTTTCTATTATCCTGAATGTGGTGTTCAGGAGGCCGAGCTCCACATCTTTCATTTTTCTAAGTTCAGTGAGACCGATTCTTATGGTCTTCCCATTGGAGCATCTCAGTATGAATTTCCGGGACCAGCCTCTGCAACCGAATAACTCGCAGGCATCGCAGTGCATCCTCCCATTACACTCAGAGTTATCTATGGGTCCGCATGCAGTCCCTCCAAGGGCCCTTATAAGGGCCTCATACCACCATCTGATACTCCCTATAAGTCCGGTTTCCCTCAGGACATTTGATTTTTTATGGTCCCCCGTCCATATTTCATTGGGCGCCTGAAGTTTGATTCTGAATACTCTGGGTCCCCCCATGGAACACCCCCCTGTATTTCTTATTATTTTTATATCAGTATTTAAGATTTTTCTTTTCACCTGTAGTTTCATGTCCTGCAGAGCAGGGTGAATGGTGAGTGTGTGGACCCTATTTATTGAGGGATGGACCTTTCATCTTCTTCCTTAGGTAGACCGCCAGGAGGCCCCCCACGAATGCTGCAAGTATTGATGATATGAGCATGAGTATCCCTGATATGAGCTGCAGGTAGTCGGCTGGCGTTTGGGAGGATTCAGGTGCCAGTCCCATGGGCTCGGCTGTACCTGTCATGTCCCCGCCGGTGTCAGGGAACATCTGTGAGATGGCTGAGAGGGCCATCATGCCACCTGTGGTTGTTGCCATGAGCCCCACCATGCCGATGGTCAGGTAGATGAGTACCAGGAACCCTGAGTTCACCAGGGATTCACTGTAGGTTTCAGCCCCCAGACCCGCAACGAAGGATTCCACAAAGAGGAAGACAAATGCCACAATGAATACAAAGAATATGGGGTCCACGGATCCACCCATGAGGGCACCGCCAAGGATTACCGCGGTGAGTGTCCCGGCAACTGCACCCACAAGTATCCCCAATAGGGAGCTCAAAACATTCAGCTTACTGTTCAGCCACTTCAATAGTGGTTCACCATTTGTATTCACATTGAGTCTCAAATTTACCACCATAAACACTTAATAATTACATTCATGTTCTTTACTTCATAAATACCTTTCCGGTTCATGGAAAACCACTAATTGAATTTACTGATATGTAACCGATGATATCATGGAAAGTGAAGAGATGGGAATATTCGAAAGGTACCTCACAGTCTGGGTGATCCTCTGCATAATCACAGGGGTTGGGATCGGACAGTTCATACCAGCCTTCCCGGCCCTCCTCAACAGGTTACAGTACGCCCAGGTATCCCCCCGGTGGCGGTGCTCATATGGCTCATGATAGACTTCTCAGGCATAATACGGGCCACCAGGGAAATCAGGGGACTCACTGTTACCTGCGGGACCAACTGGCTCATAAAGCCATTCACCATGTACATCGTGGCATCATCCTTCCTCTAGGGTTTTCTCAAATCTTATACCACCTGAACTCGGGAGGGAGTACCTTGCAGGGGCGGTACTCCTCGGGGCAGCACCATGCACAGCCAGGGTATTCGTCTGGAGCAGCCTCACAAGGGGCGACCCTGCCTGCACACTGGTGCAGGTGGCGGTGAACGACATAATACTCCTCTTCGCCTACGCCCCCACAGTGGCCTTCCTCCAGGGGATAGGTAACATCCAGGCACCCTACGACACCCTCATACTCTCGGTGGTCCTCTTCGTGGTGGTACCACTCCTTGCAGGCTACCTCACAAGGAGGAGGCTCATCACCTCAAGGGGGCCAGGGTACTTCCAGAGGGTCCTGGGGAAATTCGAGAACATAACCATCATAGGACTCCTCCTCACCCTCATCATAATATTCTCATTCCAGGGGGAGTCATAATCGAGAACCCCCTCCACATCGGCCTGATTGCGGTGCCCCTCATAATACACTGATATTCACGGTGGCCTACCTTTGGGACTCCAGATGAGGCTGAGGCATGCGGTGGCTGCACCGGCGGCCCTCATAGGTGCAAGCAACTTCTTTGAACTTGCAGTTGCGGTGGCAATATCACTCTTCGGCCTCCAGTCAGGGGCGGCCCTCGCCACGGTGGTGGGGGTCCTTGTGGAGGTCCCGGTGATGCTTGCACTTGTGAGGATAGCCAACGCAACACGGGGCATGTTTCCGGCCTGAAAAAATTAATTTTTTATGGGAAGGTTCTAAAGGATGATCTTTTTCATATCCTCTCGGGTCTGAGTCCCTTCCTTTCGAGGTAACTGTTCCACCTTAAGGCAACGCTGCGGTAGTAGCTGTCCCCTGTTGCTTTCCAGACCCTGTTTGCAAGCTGTACATGGAGTCTATGGTAGCTTTCACTTGCTAGCCATGCCGGCTTGTAGTACCTGCCGCTCACGGCGTAATATGTCCATCGTCCACTGTCAAACCTCCAGTTCATCCTCCTGAAGGTTGATACTCCAGTTCGGAAGAGGTTAAGAGCCCTTGAGTTCCCGGTGTAACTGTAGGCGGTGTGGAGTCCAAGTGTGCAGATGAGGTGGGCGTTGAGGATGTAGTGTTCCCTCATGAAGTTGTAGTGGAGGTAGAAGTTACCGTATGTTGTCGGTTTTACAAGGCCCGTAGGCGCATAAAAACTGTTTATGAGGGAGTTTGAGAGGTCAAGGTACCCCCTGTTACCTGTGAGGTTGTATGCCCTGGCGTAGTGGCCCGCGAGGTTTCCCTGGGCGAAGCTGTCAAGCCAGCCAGTACCTGATCCATGGTAGTCGAAGTACATGGGGAATACCGCGTAGCGCATACCCCTGTACGTCCTGAAGCTTACCGTGAGTTTCTGCTCATCCATCACTTCAAGGAAGTCAGAAGTGTTCCTGCAGCCACCTGCAAGGTTGGATGTTGTTACAGGGTAAATGTGCCATCCCCTGCTCTTATAGTAGACAAAGGGTAGGTTGCTCCTGAACTCCGGGACAGGCATGTTCCTGAACTGGCAGGCCCTGCTGTTGAATACAATCACTATCGTATCTGATGGTGAAAGTTTCCTGGAGTAGTAGGCGTTATTGGCCTGTATGGTCTTGATCTCTATGATCTTCTCATCACTCCTAAGGGCCCGCTTACTTTTGATCCCTGAGAAGAGTTTAACGGCATATCCTGCATCTATGTATGCCTGATAGTACCTTCTATCACCTGTGGATGTGTACCGCTTATAAAGGTGGTTCCTTATCCTCGTATTATTTTTAACGGCCCCCTTCAGGAGTTCCTGGTAACTGTCCAGGTAGTATGAGCGGTTCAGGTGGTCGGGTGTCCCGTTGCAGTCTGTGTTGTTATCCACGGCATGGGATGGACTGCATGCAATGATAAAAATCAGGCCAAGGATTACTGGAAAAAATATTTTCAATATTATCCCCCCTGTTATATAATCTTGAATGGCGCCCCATATAAAGGTGGGTGAATATTTCCTGAATGGAAACCTTTTTATAATGGAGAAGGCCATATTATAGAAAAAATTATTCACACTTATAGGAATGGTGTTGCAATGTTGATATCAGTATTACCGCCATGTGGGGTGTCCTAACTGGATGATGTAACCTTCATGATACCTGCCTACAATGAGGAGGGATCCATTGGGGAACTCCTCGACAGGATAATGATGCTCTACCCTGACGCTGAGATAATCGTGGTTGATAATAACTCCTCTGACAGGACCGCTGAGATTGCAGCATCACGTGGTGTCAGGGTCATCTTTGAGGGGAGGCAGGGTAAGACGAATGCCATGCTCGCAGCCTTCAGGAATGTGAGGACAGAGTATGCCATTATGATGGACGCCGACTGCACATACTCCCCTGAGGACTCAGCACTCCTGATAGATGTACTTAAGGGGGAGGGGGCTGATGTGGTACTCGGCTCAAGACTGAGGGGGGAAATGGAGGATGGCTCAATATCCCGTCTCAACAGGATCGGGAACCATATACTGAGCCTCACAGCCACCATACTGTACAACCCGGTGAGTGATGTCTGCACCGGACACTGGGCCTTCAGGAGGAGGGCCATAGATTACCTCCTAGAGAGGGGACTGAAGTATCCTGGATTCGAACTGGAGGCGGAGATGTTCTCAAAACTTGCAAGGTCAGACCTCAGGATAGTCGAGGTCCCCATCTCCTACAGGAGGAGGTCCGATGAACCCAAGCTTTCATCCCTCCCTGATGGTTTCAGAATCTTCAAGACGCTCATCTTTGAGAGGTTAAGATAATGGTGTTTCGATGAAAATAGTGATCATTGCTCATCATTTTTATCCTTTCATAGGTGGTCTTGAGGAGGTAGCGTTTCAACAGGCCAAGGGACTTGTTAAGAGGGGTCATGATGTCACTGTAATTACAAGCAACATTGGTAACCAGACAAAGTTGAAAAAAATAGAGAACTACGGTGGCATAACTGTTTATAGGGTCTCTGCAAGTGATTTTTTATATCGTAACTTTGATATACCCCAGCCAATTTTTAATTTATTTGAGCTCAAAAAAATTTTAAAAAAATTTATTCAGGAAGCTGATGTTGTCCATGTCCATGATAGGTATTATGTGAGTTCCCTTTTTGCCACTAAGATCGCGAAAAAATTGGGTAAACCAGTTGTTTTAACAGTACATGTTGGTTTTATTGAATATGAAAAATCGCTTTATAGAATGCTCTTTAGCATTAATGAAATGCTTTCATATTATGTAGTGAAAAATGTGGATGTAATACTTTCAGTAGGAGAAGAAATAAAGAATTATATTTCTAAAAGGTTTGCTAGGAACTCCATAGTGGTTTCAAATGCTGTAGAAATTGAAAAATTTATTCAAAATCATAATAAGAAAAAATCTGATAAAAAATTTAAAGTTTTATTCGTTGGCAGATTCACCTATAAGAAGGGTATAGATATTGTTATCGATGTTGCGAAAAATCTGAGAGATGAAGCAATTTTTATCTGTTTAGGTGATGGTCCTAAGATGGATGAAATTAAGGAAACGCTAAAAAGGGATAAAATTGAAAATGTAATCCTCACTGGAATTATCTCAAATAAAAAGAGATTAAGAGAATACTATGGGAGTGCAGATGTTCTTATATTCCCTTCGAGAAAGGGTGAAGCATCTTCCCCATTAGTAATGCTTGAGGCCCTAGCTTCTGGACTTCCTGTTATTGTGAAGGATAGTGGAGGACACGCTGATCTTATATGTGACGGTCTAAATGGATATGTAGTTGATAATACCAGTGAGATGGTTGAAAAGATAAGATTTCTTAAAGAAAACAGGGATATACTAAATGAAATGTCACAGAACGCAAGAAAACATGCTGAGAAATTTAGCTGGTCAGAGAATGTGGAAAAACTCATATCAATTTATAGTTCAGTAGTGCGGTGATTTCATGAAACTACTCATCGTAACACCATATTTTCCTCCAAAAACAGGGGGGGTTGAACATTACACCTACAATATATCACTGAAACTTCTGGAGAAGGGTCATGATGTAAACGTAATCACCACAGGTACAGATGGTGTTAAAGAAGAAATCCTGGATGGCATAATGGTCAGGAGGCTTAAAACCAAAAATTCTCTTTCAAACACGCCTCTAGACATTCATCTAGTAAATTTTATTTCACGAATTCTTAAGGAAGAAAACTTTGATATCATAAATGCGCACATGCCGGTACCATTTTACGCAGACATGTCTGCAATTGTAAGTAAGAGGGCAGGAGTCCCCTTTGTTCTAACTTACCATAATGACGTGGTTAAAAATAGAGGGCCTTTGAGTTTGATTTCATCTCTTTATAATCACACCCTCCTCCAGATCACCCTAAGGGCTGCTGATAGGATAATAACTCCATCACCATACGTTTATAATGAATCAGAGATAATGAAAGGATTTTCAAAAAAATTAGTGTTGATCCCTCCAGGCGTTGACCCTGAACTTTACAGTCCCTCCGAAGGCAGCGCAATGATTAAATATGGATTAAATAAGGAATCAAAGTCTATACTATTTGTCGGTTCAATGAATCGGGGACACACACATAAGGGGGTTGAAATCCTCTTAAAGGCCTTCAGCAGAATTGAATCAGATGAAACATACCTGATACTTGCAGGTACAGGTGACATGATTCCAGAATATAAGAAGATTGCTGAATCACTTGGAATCGGTGATAGAACAATATTCACAGGCTTTATAAATGAAGAGTCACTCATTGAACTGTACAGACTCTCATCACTTCTTGTTCTTCCAACACTCAGCGTGGCTGAAGGTTTTGGAATGGTCCTAATTGAGGCGAATGCTTGTGGCAAACCTGTTATAGGTTCAGAGGTCGGCGGAATAAAGTATGTTATAAGAGATGGTGAAACGGGCATTCTTGTACCTCCTGGAGATCCGGTGGCGCTGGCGAATGCAATAACCAGACTGCTCGATAATGAGGAACTTGCCGCTAAGATGGGATCAAATGGTAGAAAAATGGTAATGAAAAATTACACATGGGATAAGTCGGTTCGGATGACCGAGAAGGTATTTGAAGATACATTAAATCAATTACTGTGAGGACTAGTCAAAATGAAGATAGGTTTTATTTCAAGTTTATACCCTCCTCAAGTGATGGGCGGAGCAGAAATAGTTGTTAAAAAAATAGCCGATGAACTCGTCAGAAGAGGCAATGAAGTTTTTGTTATAACAACAAATAATGAAAAAGAACCTCTCAAGGAGACTCTTAATGGTGTAAGGGTCTACAGGCTACCTCTGAATCTTTACTCAATCACAAAATTTCATGAACAACATAACCTCAAGAGGATTTTATGGCACCTGATAGAACTTATAAATATTAAGGCATATATGAGGGTCAAGGAAATCCTTAGAAAAGAAGAACCTGACATTGTACATTTACATAATTATAAGGGCCTATCCCCCCTGGTTTTCAGGGCTGTAAAGGACCTTGAGGTTCCACTCATATTCACAGCACATGACTATTCCCCTATATGTGTGAGAAGTAGCCTTCTCAGTGGAAATGGAGAGATATGTTACAGGAGAAATCCTGCCTGTCAATTCTATAACACCATACAGAGTATCATCATCGGAGACGAACCAGACACTGTCACGGCGCCATCAAAATTTGTAGTTAATAAACTTGAATCAGATAGCTTATTCAGAAATTCGAAGAAAATAGTGATACCAAACCCCATAGAACATACTCCCAAACGCTGCAAAAAAACCTATGATACAATAGACATACTATTTGCAGGTTCACTTTCAAAGCACAAGGGACCCGATATTTTAATAAAAAGTTTCAGAAAGGTTGAAGGTGACAACTTAAGGCTTCACATCGCTGGCAAGGGTCCAATGGAAGGGGAACTCAAAGAACTTGCTGAGGGTGATAACAGGATAAAATTTCACGGCTTTCTTACAGGTGATGAACTGCAGAGTCTTTACAGGATGGTCAATGCGACGGTTTTACCCTCAATATGGTATGATAACTCTCCACTAGTGATTTATGAAAGCTTTATGAACTCGACACCTGTAATTGCAAGCAGGATAGGGGGAATACCTGAACTCGTAACTGATGGTTATAATGGGGTTCTCTTTGAAGCTGGTAATGTCAGTGAACTTGCAAGCTTAATTAATAAAATTGCAGAAAACCCATCAATACTTGAGGGACTTGAGCATGGAGCTTATGAATCCTGCAAACAATACCAGATAGAGGTTACATTAGAAAGGTTAATCAGTATTTATAAAGACCTTCTTCAAAAAGACGATTTTTAATTTCATGGTTAAGGTAGATGTTTAAAATGAGAAAGGATATAATTTACCTGCTGATATTACTGGCGCTCGTGGATATAACTATCCTAATGGACATCCCAATCCTAAGACAGTCCATACCGTTTATATTCTTTAATATTGTCCCTGGCTATCTACTTGTAAAGATCATGCGACTTGATCTCGAATTACTTGAAAAATCTCTACTATCGGCAGGGCTCAGTATTTCCCTTCTAATATTCACAGGATTCTTACTTAATTCCACCTACCCCTTTATTTCAAGACCAATAACCATTGGACCAGTGGTTGTTGCACTGAACATCCTTATTTTTATACTCTTAACAGGATACTACCTGAGATCAGAGCCATCTGGGGAGCATAAATTTAATTTTGAGGGCACTATCTTCTCTCCTGCCATGCTCTCATTAGCTCTTCCAGTTCTGACGGTTATTGGCTCCTATTTAATGAACACCTATCACATTAACACGGTTCTTCTGGGTGTCCTTCTCACAATACCCATTTACATGATAATTTTAACACTAGTGAGAGAGCGGCTACATCACTCAGCATACCCCATTGCTCTCTTCAATATCGGTCTTTCACTTCTTATAATGAATGGGCTTCCCTCAAGTTACCTAATAGGTAGGGATATCCATATAGAATATTACCTCTTCCGCACGGTACTCATGAATGGGCACTGGAGCGTTTCAGGTGCAATTAACAATGCATACAATGCCTGCCTCAGCATCACGATACTTCCTGCGATATACCGGTTGATTCTTGATGTGCCTGCGGTCTACATCTTTAAATTATATTATGGATTCATTGGGGCGATAATGCCACTCGCAGTTTACCTTATAAGTGAAAGGATACTGAAGGATAGAACCATGGCTTTCTATGCAGCCCTCCTCTTTATATTCCAGTTCTCATTCATATATATTCTCGGCTGGTGCAGACAGCTCATCGCCCTCGTGTTTTTCTCCCTGGCGATAATGGTTTTAACTTCAAGTTTACGGAGGAGAGATAAGAAGATCCTTTTTATAATCTTCATGGTTTCAACGGTTCTCTCACATTACACAACAGCATATGTTTTTGCAATCCTCACTATTCTCATCCCACCCGTTGCATGGCTCATTAAAAGGTTCTCCATTGGGAGACCAAAAAGGAGTTACTTCTTCGGTGTCTCAGTGGCTGTACTATTCTTTGTGGTTGTCTTTGCATGGTATGCACAGGCAACAGGGGCACCATTCAATGATGCGGTTAAATTTTTCAAGACAACTTTTTCAAGTATGGCAGATTTCTTCGCCGTGGATATGAGAAACAACGCGGAGCAGTCAGTAGTGGGGATTGGTATAGCACAGCTTCCAAACTTCATGAGTGTCATGATACATGATACAGTATTCTTACTTATAGGGGTCGGTTTCCTAAGCATTCTATTCCATCGAAGGGATGATATAAGCAGGGAGTACACAGCGGCAATATTAATTGCAATGGGTCTATTGGCATCATTTATAATACTTCCGTTCATATCAAAGGGTTATGGGGGTACAAGATTATTCACGCAGATGCTTGTGATCCTCACACCTCTTTTTATAATGGGTATCCAGGAACTTGTGAGTTTACTTAAAAGACAATCGCTGAAATTACCCATGATCCTTCTTGTTCTCGTTCTGCTCTTTTCCTGTGTCAGCTATCTCAACTATCACTTTGCAGGAATACCCTACTCCTATGCATATAACAGTGAAGGTGAGAGGAGGTATGAGGCCTTTATTTTTACGAGTGAGGTGACAGCTGCAAAATGGCTTTCAAGTAACGGTGGAAACTTCACAGTAAACACGGATACCTTTGGTTACTCAAGGATACTTCAGGGATTCTATAACCCTCCAAAATTGAATACAGAGTTCTTCACAAATGAAACAAAGAGGGAGAAGGGTTACATTTATCTAAGGTGGGCAAATGTGAATAGGGGACTCGTGTTCCTGGATTCACCTGGAAGGCCACCTAGATTCATTGGGGGTAAACTGAAAATGGATAATGTTGAACCCATTGGGGACTATAAAAATCTCATTGGAGATAAAGATAGGATTTATGACAATGGTGGTGCAGTAATTTTAGGAGGATTCTGATGGACTACTATAGATTTCATGAGGAAAGGTGGATTTATCTGTTAGATCTTCTCGGGAGCCATCTTAAACCCAGTTCAAGAGTACTTGATATTGGTAGAAGTCCACTTACAGCCCTATTATATAAGAAATATAAGAATTTAACAACCCTTGGATTTCCATTAGAAAATACTAAACTTGATAAGATAGTCGAAATCTCTCAGGATATCCCCCATATTGAATTTGATCTAAATAATTCCAGATATCCTGAAAAATGGGTGAAACTACCTAAATTCGACGCCATAATATTTGCAGAGGTCCTTGAACATTTATATGTGGCACCAGAATATGTTTTCAATTTTCTTAAAAGTGGTTTGAGAAGGGGGGGGTATCTGGTGTTACAGACCCCCAATGCCACAGCTATAGGCAAGAGACTTAAAATGATAGTGGGAATACACCCCTTTGAACGTATAAGGAAAGGAGAAGATCCTGGTCACTTTAGGGAGTATACAAAAAATGAACTTTTGGATTACTCAAGGAAGACGGGCTTTGAGGTTATAATGCACCAGTACAAAAATTACTTTAAACTGGAGGGTCCAGCAAAAGCACTTTATTTAATCACTTCGCCTTACCCACCATTCAGACAGGGACAGACACTCATATTAAGAAAACTGGAGGATTCCGATGACTAAGAAAATTGATGTTGCAATTGTTGGAGCGGGAGAAGTAGCAAATACGATACATCTACCATCTTGGAAGAACATTCCTGAAGCTGACGTTAAAGTCTTATGTGACATAAACATGGAACTGGCCTCAAATACTGCTGAAAAATGGGGTATCGGAAAATTCACAACTGAATTTGATGAAATACTGGACTCAGACGACAAGATGATGATAGATATCTGCACACCCCCAATGACCCATAAAGACCTCGTCATACAGGCAATGGAGGCAGGGCATGATGTTATACTAGAAAAGCCCATGGTAATGAATGGGGATGATGCAGATGCGATCCTCAGGACATATAAAAAATTTGAGGATGAGGTTAATCTCTGTATAATTCACAACTTTTTATTTGAATGGCCAATCATGAAGTTAAGGTCAATAATTGAAAAAAATAATGTTGATGTCCTTGGTGTGGACATAAGGATGCTTCACACATCCAATGATGAAATGATTGCGGATAGGAATCACTGGGTCCATGATCTTCCGGGGGGAAGATTTGGGGAGAATCTTATTCACCCTGTATATGTTCTCACTAATCTTATAGGTGAACTCAGTATACGTGACGTTTACACTTCAAAGAGAGGCGTATATGAATGGGTTGATTTTGATGAGCTGTTTTCTACATTCAATAGTGGAGATAAGTTTGGTAGCATTCATGTTTCGTTTAACAGTCCAAGGTGGACTTTTCCAATGTCCATAAGGGTTTATGGAAAGAATCTGATAGTAAATTTTGATGGATCAAACCAGACATTCACGGTGCAGGGTAGATGCGTTGATGGATATCTTCCCCACCAGCCACTCCCAGAGTTCAGGATACTCAGGGATGCTATTTCAAATTCATCCCAGATACTTTCATCGACATTCAGAAACTTCACTGACTTCATAACAGGTAAAAGAAAACGTGCACATGAACTACTATTCAGGTCATTCATTGAATACTTACTGAATGACGTTGATATGCCCTATACTGTGGAGGAGGCATACTCATCGACGAGAACGTTCCTTGAAATAATTAATACTCTCTAAAGAATTTATCATGAACATTCACTAAAAAATTATATAGAAATTTAAATTTTCTGTTTTTACCAACTGAACTTTGTATATACATTTTCAAAATAGTTAGAAAATTTGTATTATATATATAGTTTTCAACAAATGCGTCCCATTGTGGATATGTACAGTGATTTTTAGGATATTTTAGGGGAAATTTTAAGTACATTATATTAGCCTTTTGTACATAAGGTGGCGCTGTGCCTTTACAGTGGACAGAAAACTCTGAATTATACCCTATATTTTTGATCAAATTTACAGAAGGAACAATTGATGATAAACTATTTTTATAAAGAATATAGGAGAATTGAGAATCCCAGCTTTGATCGTGTATTTTATAAAAGTGTATATCAAATGAAAGCTCCTTTTGTTTTCTCACTAACCATTTATCACTGAAATCCTTTAAAATATTTTCTTTTCTTAGTTCACCCCACTCTTTCATGTCAACATCGTAATCTTTCCATACACGTCTCCAGGTTGCCCATCCCCAGCACAAATTGTATTTCGAAAAGAAAAATGATGAACTTACATCTATTTCTTTATAAAAGGGGTTGAAGCCACTTATCATACCAACTTTTTTGTCATTTTTATAATGTTCGAGTAGTTCTGAGCAAAACCTAAAAAAATCTGGTGAGGGAAGAGTGTCATGTTCAAGGATAATTCCCATTTTTTCATTCTCAAAGAACCAATTTATGGCATCAGCCACACCATAACGAGGACCTTTATTTTCGTCTCTAAAAAGTGTTTTTACTTCACAATTCCAATCAATATTTGACATTACATATTTTCTAACTTTCATTACCCTTTCTGTTTCACCTTTTTCAGTAATTCGAGGTCCATCTGATGCAACATATAATTTAGAAGGTTTTGAATTTTTTATTCGTTCAAAAACTCTCTTCACGGTATCTAATCTATTGAAAATTATAAATAAAATGGGACAATCCATAAGCTACACCTTTTCATATAGTATCTTCTTTGGTTTTTCATTATCAAATTCACCATTAAAACCATCTATGTAAGCACTTAAGATAAAAAAAATCCTCCTTGTTATTTTTTCACCATTTACAAGTTGTGCTCCTAAGGAGAGTAAAATTGACCTTAAAAAGTATAAATAGAATTTCCATTTTGTCATATTATTTTTAAGAATCCAAACCTTATTTCTCATACCATAATAATTTAACCAGAGATTTTTATATGGTGTAATTGGAATTTTAATCCAAAGGATTTTTTTGATGACTCTGTTTTTTCTTGCTTGATCCTTATGTAAAATTAGACTAGATGGTACAAGGAGGATCTTCCCCCCCATTCTCAGCCTTGTGCAATATTCAAAGTCATCAAAGTGTAAAAAAAACTTCTTTTTAGGAAACCCGACAATTTTAATCGCCTGATAACTTATCATTATTCCTACAAATGATGAATGATCAATTTCTAAGTAATCTTTTTTAAGGTCTTTTTGGGTTATAGGAATAACAAGAGTTGAATTTTTAAAGTTAAAAAAACCTCGATGACCATATTGTGGTGTTCCATCAGGGGCTATTTTGAGATTTGCAAGGGCAAAAACCCCATCTGAGGCATAGGGCAGCAACTTCTCAAGACTATCCTTCAGTGGTTCTGCATCGTCGTCCATTAGCCATATCCAGTCGTATCCGTCATGGTAGGCTCTTTTGACTCCCTCGTGGAATCCTCCTGCTCCGCCGGTGTTTTCTGGTAGTCTTATGTGGATGATCCTGATTTCCTCCTGATTGTGGAGGTTTTTTCTGGTTAGTGTTCCTCCCTCCAGGCTGGGGGTGTAGCCCTCTCTGTGTAGTAATTCTGGTGTTCCGTCGGTGGAGGCATTGTCTATGATGTATATCGCCTGGAGGGGTCTTGTCTGCCTCAGGAGGGCCTCCAGGCATTCCATGAGTAATTCCTTCCGGTTATAGGTCACCACAACTGCAGCCACCCTCAAATCATCAACAGCATCCCTGGAGGTCATCACCTCACCTCCCCTTCAAATACCTCAAGGGCCCTCTTCACCACATCATCCATATCATAGTAGCGGTACTCTGCAAGCCTACCAAGGAGTGTGAGGTCCCCGATCTCCTCTGCAATTTTCCTGTACTCCCTGTACATCTTCCGGGACTCCTCTGTGAATACAGGGTAGTAGGGATCGTTTCTTTCATCATGGCTGCAGGGGTACTCCCTGAGTGTAACTGTAACATCGGCCTTCACGGGGTGAAGGTGCTTGAACTCGGTTATCCTTGTAAAATCATAATCATTGGGGTAGTTCACGGTTGCAACCTCCTGGAACCACTCCATATCCAGCCTATCAAAGTGGAGGTCAAGTGAACGGTATGGTAGCCTCCCAAAGGTGTAATTGAAGAGTTCATCTATCTTACCAGTGAATATAACCCTCCCATGGAACTCCCTACCCATGAAGTTGAACCCATCATCCCTCAGCTCCAGGACCTCACTGTGCTTCGTATTTAAGAGGAGCTTTATGTTCCTGTGATTGAGCATCCTCCTTATCATCTGCGTGTAGCCTTCCCGGGGCACAGCCTGGTACTTATCATGGAAGTACCTGTCATCCCTGGATAGGACCACAGGGACCCTCTCTGTGACTGCCGGGTCGATCTCCTCTGGTCTTAAACCCCACTGCTTCATGGTGTAGTTGAGGAAGACCTTCCTGTAGACGTAGTCCGCCAGGAACCTCACATCAGGGTCATCCTCCCCTGAAAGTTCAAGTATGGGGACCCTTGAACCGTAGGCGTAGCGTTCAAGGAGCTTCTCCTGAATACGGTGAAAGAGGCTGGGGGGGAAGAGCTTCTCCATGCTGTTGAAGTTGAAGGGCAGGGGAACCTTCACACCGTCGATGAACCCAAGGACACGGTGCTGGTACTCCCTCCACTCCGTGAACCGTGAGAGGTACCTGAAGACGTCCTCATGGTCCGTGTGGAATATGTGGGGGCCGTAGCGGTGGACGAGTACGCCGTTCTCATCCCTTTCATCGTAGCAGTTACCTGCGATGTGGTTTCTCTCCTCAATGATCAGTACTTTCTCATCGAGTTCACTGGCTATCCTCTCAGCCATAACAGAACCGGCAAGACCTGCCCCTACTATGATATAATCGAACATCTCTAACCCTCAGATCTTCATGTAAACCATTTTAATGGATTCATTTTCCAGTAGACCCATTAAATCATCTATCTCGACATCATCTGGGGCCTCAAAATCTCCCATTTCAAGGTTGAGGCTGCTATACTTTTCTTTGGCGAGTCTATGGACACCGAGCACCTCTATCTCATCTATACTGTTATCCCTCATGAAATCAATCAACTTATCTATGTTTTCACGGTTAAATGTGTATGGTTTAACAGCAGGAAACCGGAGGATGACATCACACCCTGAGAGCATCCTGAAGTTCCTCTGGAAGAGCACTCTATCCCCGCCTATAATGGCGGCGTCCCCTGTCAGTATCTTAACGTCAACGATGAAGAGGTCCACCCTGTCCAGGAGAACCCCCAGATTCTCAGGTGGAGCATGGAGGGATGTTTCAACCGCCACGTGGATACCATCAAGTTTCTCAAGCAACGCAAGTATACCATCTGCCTGCAGCAGCGGCTCCCCCCCCGAGAAGGTCACGCCACCCCCCGTCGCCTCATAGTAGTCCAGGTCCCTCAGTATGAGATCTGCAAGTTCCTCCGGTGATAGATCATCACCATAGACACCCATGGCACCTGATGGACAGTTCTCGGCACACTCCAGATGTTCAGGATACATGAATATGTCCTCGGGTCTTTCAAGGAATTCACACCCCTTTAAACACTCCAGGCACCCTGTGCACCTTGAGGCCCTGAAGTAGACCTCCCTTTCAGGTTTTATGTTTTCAGGGTTGCAGCACCATGGACACCTTAGGCTGCAGCCCTTCAGGAATACCGTGGTCCTTATCCCGGGTCCATCATGGACACTGAAACGCTGAACACCTGTTACCCTCAGCCTAGCCATGCCAACCCCCGTGCTCTGAGTATTCAAGGGCCCTCCTCACTATGAGCTCACGGTACTCCTCAGGCAGGTCCCTGAAGTAGGCGCTGAATCCCCAGACCCTCACTATGAGGTCAGGGTGGAGTTCAGGGTCCCTCGCGGCCTCCAGGATTACCTGGGGGTCAAGGACATTCACCTGAAGCTGCATGACACCCTTCATCAGCCCTGTCCTCAGGAGCCCTGTGAACTCACACCTTATACGTTCAAGGAGGGTCCTGTCGATCATTATGTCCACCACTCCACCATTGCACGCCTTACTGTAGTCAAGGCTGGATGCGAAGTTCAGTATCCCGGTATAGGACATCCCCTCCAGGAGCTTCACAGGGGATATGTGGACGCCCATGGGCTCCCCGGCGCGCCTGCCATCAAAGGAGGCCCCTGTATCCTCCCCCGCCCAGATGTATGAGGGTGAGCTGAGTCCAAACTTGTACCTTCCCTGGAGTTCACCATGGATCATATCAATGATCCGGTTCGTCAGATCCACCACCAGGGGTTCGTCCATCCCGTATACAGGTCCATGGTTTTCCAGTTCAGATCGAAGTGCCCCGCTGGAGCGGAAGTTGTCATCGAGCACATCAATCACATCATCAAGGGTCATCCTTTTTTCATCAAAACAGAGCCTCTTAATGTTGATGAGTGAGTTCACAAGGTTACCCATACCCACACTCAGAACACCATTGTAACTGTAGGCAGCACCCCCATAGGCTATATCCCTGCACTTCTCAATGCAGTCAGGGAATAGGAGTGAGAGTGGAGGGGATGGCTCAAATTCCAGTGCCTCAATCTCCCTGATAACACCCTCCACGTACACCCCGAGGGCAGAACGGTAGGCCTCAAGCAGTTCATCGAAGCTCTCACATCCAGATCTGAGGGCTTCCTCCAGGGGTATGAGGAGGTTCAGGTTTGCAAGGTTGTTCTGATCCATGGATCTGCCAGGGATGAGGGGCTCCCAGCATGCTGAGGTCCCGTAGTTCTCTGCGTCATCACCATAGTACTCTCTGAGGGCATCCACAATCACCTCATCATTTGCAATTAGAGGATAACCGAGTCCCCTTTCAATACAGTCAAGGGCAAGCTCCCATACATCCTCAGGTGTATTCCTGTCCACCCGGAGCACAACCTTAGGGTCGGGGAGGCCCAGCTCCATCATGACCTCCAGGAAGGTCCGGGTGAGGTCATTGCACTCACCCCCAAGGACTATGACCTGCCCTGTATCGCCTGGGAGTGTGTTGCTCTTGAATTCCGGGTAGAGTGAAAGTGCCCTTATGAGGTCGCCGATGATGCTGTGGGTGTCCTCACTGGATGGGTAGCCCTCAAGGGTCCTGTCAAGTCTTCCAAGACCTAGCAGTGGATGACCATAGTTCCAGAGCAGTGAATTGAAGGTTAAAAGTAGCTGGATGGCATCCTCGAGGGTTTCAGGTGCCCCTGATGATATATCCACCCCTGCTTCAGAACTGCACCTTTCAAGGTAACCCCTCACCGCCCTTAGGGTCCTCATGAGTACCCTGGCATATCCTGTGGAGTCATCCCTTAACTTCACCTCCAGAATCCTCCCGATTCCATCAACCCCCTTTTCAAGCAGGAAGCCATAGTCGGGGGTGAGGTTCCCGAGCCGCCTGTAACCAGGGTACTCCATAACATGCAGAGTCGTATCTATACTGTAGAGGAATCTCCCCTTCGGTGGGTTTATGCGGGCCCTTCTGCATAAATCCTCGAACTGCTGGATTCTCCTCTCAAGGATATCACCACTCCCCCCTATGGTCCTGGTTTTCAGGAGGGAGCTGAGACCCGTTCTCTGGTAGACTGTATAGTATGCTCTGATGTAGGGGAAGAGCGGCGTCCTCCTCATAACATTTATAACGTGCTTCTTCATAGGATACCCATCCTCCTCAGAATAATATATTCAATCACCCCGATAACAATTTCTGTGAGTACAACCGCGATGGCGGCCCCTGCTGATCCCATGAGAAAGACAAGGCCCACGAGTAGACCCAGGTGAAGCACCCCTGCAACAAGGACTATCCAGGTGAACTTCTCCTTGTAGCCGAATGAGACAAGGCCCTGAATACCCAGGATGTTGTTGACCCCCACCGCAAATATTATGAAGACGAGTATCTGGAGGAGGTGTACACTCTCAGCATATTTTGGACCTGCAAGGATACCAACTATCATGGGGGCGAGTAATGCAATTACCAGGGATGCAATGAAGGTCAGAACACCCATTACAAGGAGCATCTTCCTGAGTTCAAGACGGGCACGTTTCTTATCCTCACTGTGGACCTTTGCAAAGTAGGGGTATATGGCCTGGCTTATGGGTGATACGAGCCCCTGAAGGGCCTTTGTGATATCCTCGGCCACAGCATAGTAACCCACAACAGCTGGTCCCATGAGGAGTCCCAGTATGAACCTGTTGGATGTTGTGTAGAGGCTGATTGCAAGTGTTGATATGAAGAGGTGCCAGCCCTCCCTGAGCTGCCTCATTATATCACCGATCCCGGGTAGGGTGAATTTAACATCGAACTCCCTGGTAACTATCCTCTGGCTGTAGACCCCCACAGCTATGTACCCTGCGGATGTTATGAGTGGAACGTAGAGGTAATCTGCTGGTGATCTCACGACGATGAATATGAGGGCAGTGTAGATCAGGGAACTCACAATTCGGAGTATGCTTATGTAGCGCATCCTCTCAACGCCCTGGAAGAACCAGACCGGGAAGAGGAGGTTCCCCAGGACGAGGCCGTAGGTGAAGAGGTATAGGAGGAGGTCCGATCTGAACCCCCCAAATGAGAGGACCACAGTGAGCATGAGGACGAATGTGATGCACATTAGTATGGTCTTGGTTACCATCACCGAACTGTATATGCAGGACACCTTCCTGGGATCCTCACGGTTTATGGAGATCTCCCTTGTTGCTGAGAGGTTGAAGCCGTAGTCTGTGAGGAGCTGGAAGTAGGTTATGAATGCCACTGCAAAGGCCACCTTCCCGAACTTCTCAGGACCCAGGATCCTTGTGAGGTAGGGGAACGTTACAAGGGGGAGGAGGTACTGCACCATCTGTATCCCGGTGAGCGACACTATGTTGTCCAGCACCCTCCGGTATTCACTGTTATCAAGTATCCGCCGGATCATCCATTCACCATCAAATCCGTTATTTCATATTCTCTCTGTAAACCCACAGTATAAAACCATCTCATACGAAAAATTTAAATAGTATTAATTAATACTTTATTGTATGAAACTCATAAATATTGTCTCCTGCCTTGAGGATGGCAATGTGATTGAGTGCGGTGGAAACGCCCTCGAAGCCTACCAGGGGATACTGGAGGCCATTGAGGCGGGTGAAATCACCCCTGAGGCCACCCTCGTCTACCTGGTAACACCCATGCCCCTCAAGGCGGGGCTCCTCCAGATACTCAGGGCCCATAAACCAGGGGCCAGTGAAAAGCTAACCATAACCGGGATAATGAATGAGATAGCATCAGTTAAAGGGGAAACATGGGTCTTCATGGACCACTTCGAGGACCTCACAGAGAAGGCCGCACTGAAGTACCTCTGGCTCCACGAGAACGGCAACGTGAACTACATGGCAGCCATCAACGGTACCATGAGGGCTGAGGTGGGGTCATTCTACTCAACCTTCCAGAGGCTCAACCCCCATGAGTGCCTGGATGACGAAGCCATTGACGTCACATGGGCGTTCATGGCATTCATGTCCATACTCATGGCACTGGCATACTTCAAGGTTGGCCTGGACTACGGGATCCTCATAACAGGTGCGCTCTGGTTTGCACTGATAGCCTTCAGGACCATGAACTACATCTTAAGGTGATAACCTTTGAGGTTCAGGACACACATAACAGCTGCAGTGGCACTCTTCCTCATAGTAAACCTCCTCCACCCTGTAAATTCCCTCATCAACGGGGCCCTACTCGCCGGTGCTGGATCAGTGCTCCCTGACCTCCTCGACTTCCTTGCCGGGAGGCACAGGGGCATCGGACACACACTTCTAATTCTACCACCCCTTCTGCTCCTATCACTGGGGAGTCCAGGGATCGGGGTGCCCCTACTTGTCGGGGCGTCATCCCACCTGGCCCTGGACCTCTTCACGGTCCACGGATGCCCCCTACTATACCCCCTCAATGACACACCCTACCATTGCCTCCGCAGGAACCGGAGGATAAAGACAGGGACAGCCGGCGAGTGGGCCATCCTCTCATTCCTACTGGTCATTGTCTCGGTACTCTCCCTTGTATCGGTGGGTGCCCTGGACAGGTTCAATGAAACCGATACTGAAAGGTGCGCCGTGAATGATACGGTGATCAGTGTCAGTGTAGACGTGGATGCTGACAGGGACGTTAACGTTACAAGGGTCACTCAGAATGGATCCGAGAGCGTCCATGTTGATTTCAAGGACGATTGATATTACTATTTTCTGATATACCCTGAATTTAGTAATAATTAATTTTAAATTAACACATAAATAATACTTATTCTGCAGTTAAAACATGGAGGTGATAAAATAATGGATTCAAGGGTAATAGTGATTGCAGTGTTACTCGTATTCATGTTCCAGGGTACAGCTGATGCAGCAGACAACAGCACAGTGGATGTCCTCGTCATACACTCCATAGAGGGGACGAGGGTTGTGAATGAGGCAGCCCACAGGGTCCTCCAGGAGTACCCTGATAGGAACATCAGCATAAGGGTCAGAAGTTCACCCCAGATAGTCAACTCCACACCCGAGGAGGTGGAGGCACTCCTAAACTCATCGGACGTCATAATCTGCAACTACCTGGGGACAGAGGATTACACAAGGATACTAAGGGTCGTAACAGCGAAACCCGAAATCCTGAACGGGAAATTCTTCGCAGTCTTCGATGGTGCAAGTGGACTTGAACTCGTTAAGATGAGCCGCATAAACGATGAACTGGTCTTCACCGGCGTCCCGGACACGGTGGTGAGCACTGTGAGCAGGGCCCTCAGGGTGCTCCAGCCCCTCCCCCTACTTGAGACCTACGTTAACCAGTACCCCCAGATAGCCCTCTGGGCCCAGGGTGAGGGGTACTACTGCTACAGGAACGTCCCCAGCTACAGGAATCAGATACTCTGGGCCGCGGACGTATGGGCCAGGGGAAGGAACATGACACTCAACGTCACCTACGACCCCCCGGTCGCGGTTCCAAGGGAGCTACTCTACCGCGACGGGAAACTCTATGGGAACCTCACAGATTACCTCAGGGACTACCCAATAGACCCTGCAAAGCCCACCATAGGATTCATAGAATCAGAGAGCAACATGCTCGGCGGCGGAACAGCGCATATGGACAGCCTCATAGCGAGGCTCAGGGACACCTACAACATAATACCCGTGGTTGCAAGGTACGGCGAAAACACATACTCGGCGATGGTGAGGTTCTTCACAACAGCACCCGACCTGGCATCATTTGAGGCCAACAGCACACTTTACAGTCCAAGGATCCAGGCAATGGTATCCTTCAGCACCTACCTCCTCGGCGGTTCAGCCTCAGAGAAGGTGAAGGCACTCCTGAGGTTCCTCAACGTCCCGGTTCTCAGGGGTGTTATAGTTAACACGAGGACCGTGGATGACTGGCTCCTATCCAGTGACGGTGTCACACCATGGAGCCAGGATGACATCATGGGACAGGCAGGCTTTCCTGAGACCCAGGGACTCATAGAACCCATAATAATAGCCGCGGCGGAGTTCCACTCTGACCCGGTGACAGGCGCCTACACCTACTCCTACTCACCCATACCCGAGAGGGTGGAGAAACTGGCATCAAGGCTCACAAACTGGGTCAGCCTCAGGTTAACACCGGCAGGGGAGAAGAGGATAGCCATCATATACTACAACTACCCGCCGGGCAAATCAGAGATCGGGGCAAGCTACCTCAACGTACCAGAGAGCATCCATGAGATACTCCTCAACCTCAAGAAGGAGGGATACAGGACCGGTAACATAACAGGAGCAGGTGAACTCGTAACCCTCATGATAGAGAGGGGGATAAACATTGCAGACTGGGCACCCGGTGAACTCGAGAGACTCGCAAACACCACAGGAGTCATACTCTGGGATGCAGAGGAATACCTCAGATGGTTCCAGGGCCTCAACCCCATAGCAAGAAGATACGTCACAGAGGGCCCCACGGCATACATGGAGGAACTCCTGAAAATGGGCCTCCAGAGGAATGTTAAGGCGGAGACCCTCATGAAGGCCCTGAACTCATGGTACGCTGAGATGAAGGACAACATAAAGTCCTCAGACAAAGCTTCAGAGGGGCTGCAATTACTTGAAGTCATGTACACGGCACTCAGGGGAGTTATAGGTGGCAACTCAAGCCTGTGGAGCACATTCCAGGCTGCAAGGAACTCCTTCATGCTCCTTGCAATACCCGGCCTCTGCGGCTGGGGAGAAGCCCCCGGGAATGTGATGACCGTAACAAGGAATGGCAGGAAATACATTGTTATACCAGGTATACTGGAGGGGAACGTCTTCATAGGACCCCAGCCCCAGAGGGGATGGGGAGGCCAACCCTGAGATGATCTACAACGTGGGTGTACTCCCACCACACCACCAGTACCTGGCCTACTATGCATGGATAAACATGGTATTCAATGCCAGCGCAATGATACACATGGGTACCATGGGAAGCTACGAGTGGCTCCCGGGTAAGGAGGTCATGCTCGCAGGCTTCGACTTCCCTGATATAGTGGTGGATGAGACACCATCAATCTACATCTACCGCGTGGATAATGCAGCGGATGGACTGGCAGCCAAGAGACGTGGACTCGCAGTCATCATCGACCACCTGACACCGGCAATGAAATCAACAGGACTCTACGGCGAACTCCTCACACTCAAGGAGTTAATATCAAACTACAAGAAGCTGATGAACAGCTCAAAAACCAGTACCTGGCAGAGATACGGAACACGGCACTTAAACTGAAACTTGGAGACGAACTCGGCATCAGCATCCAGAATTCAGCTCCAGGTGAACTCATAGCCACCATATCAGGGTACCTCATGAGGATCGAGTCCACACTGATACCGGCTGGACTCCACACCTTCGGGAGGGAGTGGAGCAGCGATGCAATAGCATACATGGTATCCTCAATGATCTCAACAGGAGACAGCTCCATATACAGGCTCCTGGCAGCAGAATACGGCTGGATCTACGAGGAACTCACACTGGACCAGCGTGCAGTGATCGAAAACAGGACGTTCACCATGGTAAGGGCGCTTGTAGACGGTTCAAGGCCAGAGAACCTCACAGATTCACCTGACATACTCAGCAAACTCCAGGTAGCAGCAGATTACATAGCACTCATCAGGAAGAGCACAGCGGGAGAGATGTCATCACTCCTAAATGCACTCAAAGGCGGCTACGTTGAACCGGGACTCGGAAGGGAGCCCCTCATGAACCCCTCAAGTCTCCCCACAGGCAGGAACTTCTACACCATAGACCCCAGCACCGTCCCAACACAGGCAGCCTACACTATGGGGGCTGAGATAGTTAGGAGGGTCCTCGCCACCTACACAGAACCACCAGAGAAACTCGCAGTGGTAATCTGGGGCGTGGACACAGCCAGGGACGACGGTGCCATGGTATCCTTTGTCCTGAACCTCCTGGGTGTGAAGCCGGTATGGAGCAGCTCAGGTACAGTTACAGGGGTGAAACTCATACCACTCAGTGAACTTGGAAGGCCACGTATAGACGCGGTGGTCACGGTAAGCGGACTCTTCAGGGACGTCTACGGTCAGGTCGCTGTTACAATGGACAGGGCATTCAGGCTGGCCCTCGCAGCATCATACACCACCATACTTGAAGGGTACCCACAGGTTTCAGAGGCCCTTGAGGCGGCCGTTAAACCCCTCAGGACACTTAAACTCTTCACACCAGGAAGTGACCCCCTTGAGATGAACAGGGTGGCAGTGCACTGGCTTGAACTGGTCCAGAAGTACCTTGGGGCCGGTATGAACGCCTCAGAGGCAGGTAACCTGGCCATCTACAGGATATTCGCACCACCCCTAGGATCCTACGGCACAGGAGTCAAGGAGGCGGGTGAGATGTCCTGGACCTACAACAGCACAGATGAATTAGCAGACCTCTTCATGAGCCGCATGGGGACATCCTACTCAGAGACAGGGTGGGGTGTTAAGAACGTTGACCTCCTGGCGGACCTCCTCAGGGGAGTATCAGCGGTCTACCAGGGAAGGAGCACCTACCTTGTGGGTGTCACAGAGAACGATGACATGGCAGACTACCTTGGCGGCCTTTCACTGGCGATAAGGAAACTCACAGGAAGCACACCTGCGGTTAACGTAATAACAGTGGCCACAGGCACACCTGAGGTCCTCTCACTCCAGCAGACAATTGCCCTTGATATGAGGACACGCTACCTCAACCCGGACTATGTGAGGGGGCTCATGTCTGAGGGGTACGCCGGTGCCAACAGGCTCTCATCGGCGGTGAGGTCCCTCTGGCTCTGGCAGGTCACATCACCCTCAGCTGTGCCTTCATGGGCATGGGATGAACTTGCAGATACCTATATAATGGACGTTAATGGCCTCGGTGTCAGGGAGTGGCTCTCAGGTAAGAACTCCTATGCACTGATATCCATCACAGGTACCATGCTCCAGGCAGCCTTTGAGGGGCACTGGAGGAGTGATGAGGCAACACTCAGGCTCCTTGCATCCACATGGGCACAGGCGATGGCAGAGAATGGTGTTGCCTGCTGTGACTGCAGCTGCGGCAATATCGCAATGATGGAGTGGGCCATGCAGTACCTCAACCTGACCTCCTTGCAAGGGTTAAGGAGAAACTGTATGCGGCCACAGGGAGCTCAGCATTCGCCCCAGCAGGCGGATCCACATCTGATATACCCTCAACCCCGAACCAGGGGGATTCAGGTAAAGCGTCACCCTCAGCAGGGCGAACCCCATCACCAGGGAGTGGCACTGGAAGATCAGGTGATGCTGGAACTGCAGTTTCTGAGGTTAAAAGTGCCCAGGAGTCACCAGGGACTGAGGCTGGGAAGGCATATGAGGTGAACAGGGCAGCAGCATCACAGGGTTCCAGTACAGGGATGCCAGTCTATGCCATAATCGGTGTTATTGCACTGGTTGCCCTTGCTGGCGTTGGATACTTCATGGGAAGTGGAAGAAGCAGGATATAACCATTCATTTTTTTATTTTTTTTAAGATCGTGGCAGATTATGGGTACTGGATTTTCATCTCCTGTTCAGTAGGGTCTGTTTATCTCAGGAATTGTGATTTAATCGGGTGATGATCACCGGCTGGGATTCGGGTTATATAATCAATTTTTAGATTATAAATCAGAATTTTAAAGCATTTAAAATAAATTGGGAATTATATGATCTATTTTTATTTGCCCGCGAAAATTTTATATATTGTTAAAATGCATAAGAATGGGTAAAGGGGGGTTTGTCGCTAGTTCTGTGATCGAATTCCTTTTCAAGCACATTGGGGGAGATCTTAGGTGATTTCAAAGTCGTTCCCGTCAATTAAGGTGTTTTTGCTGGTGTTATTCGTTGTTTTAGTTTCCATTTCATCTTCATCTGCCGCTGAATGGACTGTAGGTCCAGCGGAGGCTACAACTTCACATCGATTCAGGCTGCAATTGATAATGGGTCCACCGTCAGTGGAGATACAATAATCGTCCACGACGATGGTGGGAACCCCTACACATATCATGAGAGCGTCACTGTAAACAAGACCAACCTCACCATAAGGAGTGCGGGTCTTGTAACCGTTAACGGGTCACTTAATCCATCAAGCCCGGTCTTCAGGGTTCAATCCACGGGTTCAGGAGCCACCATCCAGGGATTCAGACTCGTTGGTGCAACAGCCGCTGCGGGTGTATCCATGGATGGGGCAGAGAATGTTACCCTCACGAACCTTAACATAACCGGCTCCAGCCTTGGTGTGCTTATTCGCGGAGAATCATCCAATGTGACTGTTTCCGGCGTCACTGTGAACAGGACTTCCCAGCAAGGCTTATATGTTGATGGCGGTGCCAGTGTTTCCGGTTTGGTTGTGCGTGATTCCGTTTTTGACTCCACCGGGGCCAGTGGTATTGGGAAGGATTACAGTTCAAGTGTGGATGTTTTGAGGCTTGAGAATGTTACTGTGGTTAACGCCACCGGTTATGGTGTCCTCTTAAATGCTCGGAGTTATTATGGTTATTTTGTGCGTAATGTGGTTGTGAATAACACCACCATCAGGGACTGCTCACAGGATGGTTTAAGGATAACCATGGAGACAAACAGTGAAAATGCCACAATAATCAATGTCACTTCAACCAACAATCGGGGAAGCGGATTATACGCAGAGCTCAGAGGAAACAACACCCTTGAAAACAGCACATTCAGTAACAATACTAACTGGGGAATATGGTTAACAGGCCAGAATAATCCCAAATTAACCTTCCAGAGGAACAATGCCTACAATAACTCCGCTGGCGGTATCTACCTGCGAAACATCAATAATGTTACCATCAATGGTTCTGAGAGTATTATAAAGGATAATGGTGGTACTTGTTTGGAGCTTCAGAATGCTGATGGTGTGACTGTTGAGGGTCTGGTGTTTGGTAATGGTGTGAGGCAGTTTAATTATGGTGTTGTGGCTGTTGACTGTGATGATCTGATCCTTAGGGGTCTTAGTATCGGTAACTCTACCTTGCAGGGTGTGCGTGTTGGTGGCATGGCTTCCAATGTGACTCTTGTGGGTGTTAATGTTACTGGTAGTGGTCAGCAGGGTCTTTTACTGGTTGAGAGTTCCACGTTGAGGAATGTGACTGTGGATGATTCCTGGTTTGTGAATTGCAGTGAGGGTATCAGGAGGGTTAGCTGGAGCTGGGATGGTTTCCTGATGGTCTGACCATCCGCAACTCTCATGTGGTTGATAGTAGGGGGTATGGTGTCTTCCTGGATGGTGGTAACACCCTGAGGAATGTGGTGCTTGATAATGTGACTGTTACTGGTTCCAGTGGTCATGGTGTCTACGTGTCCATGTCTGCTGCTGATGGTGGTAACCTGACGGTGAAGAACACGACGATATCCGGTAGTAATGGTGTTGGGCTTCGCCTGGTGGATGTCCGTGGAGTTGTGACCCTGGGGGATAATACTGTATCCGCTAGTACAGACTGGGGTTTATGGTTACGTGGGGCTGGTAACCCTGAACTAACAATCCAGAACAACACAATAACCTCCAACAGCAAAGGCATGTACCTCCAGGGCGTAACCGGCTCTGAATTCATCGACAACACCATCACCAGCACCACGGGCCCTGACCTCCAGGCTGACCCAGACAAATCAAACACCTTCACACGCCTCAGGGTGGGCCTACTCCACCCCACACTAGTGAGCTCCAGGTACACCGCCGGGATCATCCTGAGGGGAGTTGAATCACCACCAGCAGACCCGGCAGGATGGGTTAACATCACGAAATATGTGGACATATCATCAGCAGGAGCAACAATCCTGGACTACCTCAGGTTCCACTACACACCAGGGGACGTTGCAGATAAAAATGAGACAGGCCTCCGGGTGTTCCACCACACCTCAGGAACCTGGAACCAGCTTCCAGAGACAGGGGTGAACACCACCGAAAGGTACGTCTACGCAGACAACATCAACACCTTCAGCACATTCGCACCCCTCACAGAGAAGTACCCCACCACCACAACCCTCCAGGGGGCACAGGCAGTGGCCGGGGAGATAGCCGAACTCGTGGCGACACTCACATCACAGGGAGGACCAGTTGAGGGAAGGGAGATCAGATTCTACCTTGAGGGCGTACTCCTGGGATCAGCCCTCACAGATAACACAGGAACAGCCAGGTTCACCACCACTGCAGGGGCACCTGGCACATACGCCACCAGGGCAGAATTCCCAGGTGATGACACCCACCTCCCATCAGAGGACACATCCACACTCCACATACTTAAACCAGCCACCTTCAACCTTGATAACCTGACCGTTACACCCGCTACCGGTGTGGCGCCCCTCAGGATAAACGTCACGGTGAATGTCACAAATACCGGGGAGGTTGCAGGTGTATGCAGGGTTAACCTCACTGTAGATGGTGTGGTGGTGGCCTTCAGGGATATCACACTTAACCCTGCATCATCAGCTGAGCTGAGCTTCCTCAGGGACCTCACAGATCCCGGTGTGTACATGGTGGGTGTTGATGGTCTTGCTCCGGTGGCTGTTACTGTCCTCAAACCGGCGACCTTTGTACTGGATAACCTCGAGGTTGATCCGGTGACGGGTCTTGAGCCCCTGAATGTTAACGTCGCCGTGGATGTCACAAATACCGGGGAGGTTGCAGGTGACTACACCGCCAGCCTCCTGGTCAATGGTGCAGTGGTCTCTCAAAGGACACTGACAGTCAATGCCGGTGAGACCATCAGGGTTACCTTCACCAGGGTACTCTCAAGGGGAACCTACAATGTCACCGTTGATGGTCTTGCTCCGGTGGCTGTTACCGTCCTCAAACCGGCAACCTTCCAGCTAAGTAACCTGAGGGTTTCACCGCTATCAGGACCCGCACCACTCGGTATCACCGTGACGGTCAGTATCACAAATGCTGGGGACCTGGCAGGTTCATACACAGCGGATCTCATGGTAAACGGCATAAAGGTGGATTCAAGGACAGTTAACCTCAATGGCGGAGAATCAACCACAGTAACATATACCAGGACACTCAGCACTGGAACATACAGGGTCACAGTCGACGGCCTACCACCCATCACAGTAACGGTAACGTCCAGTGGCATAACCGTTGACCAGGTTATCTCAGCCGCAAGATACATGACATGGTACTACGGCAAATACAGGAGGCTACCAGTTACGGTTAGAATAGCAGGCAGGAACTACTCACCACCCGAGGTCCTTGACATCCTTGTGAGGACAGCCATCAACCTTCTGCCGGCAGTAAGAGACCTGTCACACCCAGAGCCGTGGGCTACCCCACCGCACCTAACGGTGTATACATGCCAGGTAAACTTTACATGAGCGCATACCTGAGGTACGCTGTAAACATAAGGGACTTCATAACCAGGAATAGAAGGGCCCCCAACTATGCTGTGACATCCCGTGGAAGGGTCCCCTACTCACGACTCGTCTACATGTACAGCAGGATACTCGGATTCCACGGTGCAAGCGGAAGGTTACCACAGTACGTGGTAATCTAAAATTTTTTTTAATTGAATAAAAATTGAAGTTATGGGGATTCTTTGCTTAAAAATGAGGGTTTTGGTGTGCTGTCAATCCATGACAAGTTCCTCGTCTTCACCCCGCCAGGGTGGGGATACGATGCACAGGAATGAGAGGTCCCCCTCACCACTGTTCTCAATGTACTGCACACAGCCAGGGGGAATATAGACTGCGTCGCCCGCACTTACTTCCCTCACCTCCTCCCCTATGTGCATGACCCCTTCACCCTCGAGGATGTAGTAGACCTCCACGGCCTCCCCCAGGCGGTGGGGAAGTGAGGCCTCACCTTCCCTGAGCATGGCATGGGCGAGGCTGAAGTTCATCCCCACAGGGTCATTCCTGGGGTGGAGGATCTCAGAGAGCAGGGTACCATCCAGGACCCTGCCGTATTCGCGGTCATCAGGTTTCTTAACAAGCAGATGAACCATCCCCAATCATAATTACATGTAGAAGTCCTTCTTAACCCTCCTGGCCTCCTGTGGCTTTCCCTGGGGGTAGTATATGTAGTCTGCTCTCAGGACGATGCGCCCACCTTCAGGTTTCAGGGTGAAGTTACCGCCGAAGAAGGTCTCAACACCGTTTATCCTGAAGTCTCCCCTGAAGTTTGTCCCGTCGTTGGTGAAGTTACCACCCCCATTCCAGGCGGCGCAGGTCATATTATAGTGGCCGCTGAGGGGTGTTCTGAACATGGCAGACTTCAGGTCGCCCCTCAGGAGTGATAGCAGGGTATCCCAGGTTACGTCGACGTGGTCTATGTGACCCACCCCACTAAGACCGCTCTCATTGTAGCATATCCTGGTACCGTTAACCTCATGGGTGTCAAGGTTCTCTGCCCCGGGGAGCACTATCTGGAACCTGAAATCCCTACCCCTACCATTTATTGAGTAGTAGCCCCCCAGGGAGCCCTCACCCGGCTTATTAGCTGGGATTGATGTGTATGAGGTGTAACTGTAGGGTATCTGTGCGAATATGGCCTCATCGAAGACCTCAACCGCGAGTACCGTGACGATTATGAGTCCAGCTATAACACCTGCAACTATCAGAATCCTCCTATCCATGGGAAACCTCCATCAGTATTTAACAATCTCCATCCTCCTCACAGGTCTTCCATCACCCCAGCTGCCCATGCCAAGGAGCCTGCCGGTATCGGCATCCGCAAGGGTTTTATTTTCACGTGCAAGTTCCATCATCATATCCAGTACCTTCCAGTAGCCACTGTAGTCCAGGTTGTCAACCAGTAACCCGAATTCATCTGAAACTGCAAGTGGTGAGATGTGGTCAGCCACCAGGTTGTGGTCTGAGCGCACAAGGAGGAACAGCTTCCTGTCCCCGGGCATCTGGGGTGTGGACCTCATTATCCTGTAGGAGTCCGCCGTCCCTGTTATATTATCCCTGTCCCCGGCCATAACCACAAGCAGTGTGTCTGGGGGGACACCGCTGAGGTTCTCGAATTTCCTGCCCCCCTCAGAGTCCCCTGTCTGCACCGCCAGGATACCATCAGGGTCCGGTATATCCTCCCGGGATGCCAGGTTGAGGGCTATTATGCCCCCGGCTGAGTGGCCTGCAAGGAAGAGTTCACCGTTCCATTCACCCCCCACTCTCCTGAGGGCCTCCCCAACCGCATCCGCGGCATTATCGGTGAAGGCATCTGATGCTGTATCCAGAAGGGTCTGGTAGCGCGGGTAGATTACGATGTTCCCCTCCCTCACAAGGTGCCTTATCCAGGCCATGTAGAAGAGGGGCTCCGTGGCGGCCCAGCCATGGATGAATACCACGACAGGGTAACTCCCTGGTTCTGATGGTTTGAAGATCCAGTACCTCTGGCTTCCCTCACCGTGACTCTCGGTTATCATCCCGTAACCCGGTTCATCAGTGACCCCGTCGCTGAGGGCTGTGCTTGAGGGGATCATCAGGATCATGGAGAGGAGGATAGCTGTCCATATTTTCATGGATCTTCACCGGTTGACCTTCTGTTACTCATTGGTTAAATAACTGCATGGGTTCCCTTCACATGTTCTCCTGCCCATGACAGTTTTTCACGGACTGGATCTCAAACCGCATCTAACTTTTCAGTCCCTTTCATCAGACCTCAGAGGATCCTTTCACCGTCCAGGCACACCCTTGCACCGCATGATGGGCATACAAGATAGTAAAACCGTTCCCGGTGGCTCCCATGAAGTTCGGATGATACATTGGCCCTGAAGAGAGGGCAGAGGAAACGTTTCATACATCAACCCCCAACCGCATAAAGTGCTGGAAAACTCATTGAATATAACTTTCTGAGTGAATGTTAATAAATGCTTACCCCCACTGTAATTCACTTTGAAGTATAATTTTCTGAGTGAATGTTAATAAATGCCCGTCTCAATTAGTAATTCACTTCGAACCAGAACCTTTTCACTGATACTCAACCCAGTTAATAACTCATTTCGAAGATTTTATTAATAATGGGGGATATAAAGTTCCATGGGATTGAAGATGGAGTGGTCTGATTCTGTTCTTTTTGCAAGGAGGATCTCAGTTTCTGCCTCAGCAACCGTGATTGTGATATCATCACTTATACTTGCAGGCTGGGCAGCCGGTAACCAGCATCTCATGGGCAGTGTCCTGGGATCCCCACCCACACAGCCGGTGACCGCCATCCTCTTCATACCCCTGGCAACTTCCCTCATAGCCCTCGCAAGGGGTTTCAGGGGTCCTGCGATACTTACAGGGACATTTCTCCTGGTATTCTACCTCCTGACAATTTCCACTTACATCCAGGGTGCTGAATACGGGTATAACTCGAGGCTCATAACATCCGTTCTCTTCCTGATATACGCCGCTGTCCTGTTTCTCTTCTCAACATCAAGGTTCAGCGTGGCCCAGATAATCACCTTCCCGGCTGGTGTGATCTCCTACTGCGTCCTGGTGGGCTACGTGGCGGGTATCGGTGTCTATGGAGAATACTTCCTCATGGCACTCTACACTGCGGTGCTCCACATACTCATAGCCGTATCCATACTCTCCCTCTTTCCCGAGAGGGGGGTTATGGCGCCCATCCACGCATCATTTGTTGGTGGCCACATAGTCAGGCTCATACTTCCAGTGATGATAGCCAGTATAACCGTCCTGGGCCTTCTGACGCTTAAGATGAGGTATCACGTGTTCCCGGGTTTCGGTGAGGTCTTCCTCATGGGCATGACAGTATCCATCATAATAGTCTCCGTCATAATCGTCGCGGCGGAACTCAACAGGATTGATCTTAAAAGGAAAACCTACAGGAGGGATCTCAGGAGGACCCAGCGATTCTTCAGGGACGTCCTTGAGAACCTGGCAGAGGCCGTTGCAGTGTTCGACGCTGAGGGGAACATCTTATACCAGAACACGGCAATGAAGAGGCTGGGAGTTGTGGATTTTCCTGAGTACAGCGGCGAAAGGAGGCCGGTGATAATTGACAGGACGGACCCCAAGGGTAGGCACTACACCGGCTGGATGGTCCCGAGGTTTCAGGGTGATGAATATGCCGGGTTCATAGTCTCACTAACAGACATAACAGACCTCATACTGGCCAAGAGGTCCCTTGAGGATACACTCATGGAGAGGGATGCCCTTCTTGCTGAGGTCCATCACAGGGTCAAGAATAACCTCCAGATCATAATAAGCCTCCTTAACATCCAGGCCATGAATGCAGATGATGATACCCGGAGGATCCTGATGGATACCCAGAGCAGGGTGAGGGCAATGGCAATCATCCACGAGACCCTCTATGACAGCGGGGACTTTTCAGGTGTTCTGATGGATTCATTCATAACCAGGCTAATGGAGAGACTGATAACGGTGCACTCAGCCCACGGGGTGCACTTCAGGGTGGATGCTGATGTCCGCCTGAACCTTGAAACAGCCATACCCCTGGCACTCTTCATCAACGAGGCCCTCACAAACTCCATAAGACACGCCTTCCCTGAGGGAGAGGGCATGATTGATGTTCGCATCACCTCCAATGACCATCTTCACCTGACAGTTGCAGATGATGGTGTCGGTATCGAAAACCCACCCTCCGGTACCGTGGGCATTTCACTAATGCGTGCACTGGCAGATCAGCTCGATGGAGAATTTGAGCTGATCTCTGATAATGGTACTGTGGTGTCCCTGCATTTCAGGGAACTTGAATATAAAAGCAGGTTCTAGGTCTTGGTTTTATTCAGGGGCAGTTTCTGCTGCTTGGGTGGATTGTTAGGGTTGCTCTTACTCAAAGCATGTCCCACTTTTCTGTAGGATGCCCTTCACAAATAATAAAAAAAATAAAAAATGGATTTAGAATGGTAAACTTTCGTAGTAGCCCTTTATGGTTGCACTCTTCCAGTTTTTTATGACTCCAAGGGAGTTCATGCTGCTTGATGCATCGGCATTTACCCATGAACCATTGAGGTAGAACTGGGCCCATACATGTCCATAGACGTTGCCTGAGATGAATGTACATGTGGCATGCACATACCTTGCCTTTATCCCGGCTGCCCTTGAGAGAGCAACAAGGAGGTGCGTCATGTCCACACAGTTACCTGTCCTGTTTTTAAGCGTCCCCAGAGCCCCGTACCTGGTGTTGTAGTAGAAGCTGTAGTCTATATGGTCACGCACCCAGTTGAAAATCGCTGTTGCCTTTGATAGCGCTGATGTGAGACCCCTTGTTATGCTTGCTGCGAGGGACTGTATTTCAGGGGCGCTGACCTGGCAGTTGGCTGTTGATGAAAGGTAACCTCCTGAGAATACCGAACTCTCCACTGTAACATAATTTGGAAGTCTGCCGTTAACCTCTTTGAATGCAGCGATCTTTGAGAGGATATAGGTCAGGACGTTGAAGCTCAGGCTCCCTGCACTGGACGGTACACTGGTTGGTGGGCGGCCATTCACTGACATATAGCTTATAACCTGGGATGCTATTCTCAGGTACTCGTCCTTCTGGATTGTCCCTGATGCTGATAGTGTTGTGTTTGATCCCTCACTGAATGACCCGGTTTTCAGGTCACCTCCTGTGAGCAACTCTGCCAGCAGGTAGAGGAATTCTGCAGGTGTAACCTGTCTTTCCCCCACGGTGACATAGGAGGGGAGCCTGTAGTTTGACTCCACAAATGCCTTGAACCTGCTGGCGGCGTCCATTATGAGCTCTGCAGTTATTGAATTGGCAGCAGATGGCTTTGTTGTTGCGGATGGTATTCCAGCTATAAAGTCAGTGTCAATCAGGCCGTACCTGAAGAGTGCGTACCCATCTGCCCCTCCACTGAGGGCGGCGTTTATATCCCCCATCAGTTCATCTTCAGGGATGGGTGTCACATTGGAGTCTGACCGGTATGTCTGAAGTCCTGTCCAGACCTCTGCGTTGAGACTCTTAGCCTTAATGTAAGATGTTACATTCTGTATCCATGCACTGTCTTCCCTGTAGTTGCCCTTGTAGGCCATTGGTATGAGGACGTCCAGGTATTCGGCTAGCTGAGTGTAGTTCTGTCCGTAGTAGTGGGCATTCGATGACTTCTCTGGCATCAGTGCTGCTGATAGAAGTAGTCCAGGATTAACTGCCCTGACGGCTTCACTTATCCTTTTGACGATTTCTGTTATGGTATTTGTTGCATTGGGGGCCTGGTATGCGTTTCCAGGGTACCTGATGTAGTCCAGGTGAACCCCACCCACACCCGATATGTTCGTGTAGGAGAGTATCCTCTGGGTTAGATTCTCAAGGAACCTTTCTGAGTAGGTGGTGTTGTATCCATAAACAGTCTCTGTGGTTGTAACTGTCTTTGTCACCGTACGGTACTTGATGGTGTAGCGTGTCTCCTTCACGTATTTGTAGTAGGTCTTTTTGACGTACCGGTACTTCCAGGTGTACCTCCATTTTCCATTTTTCCTGTACCATGATTTGTACCACTTTTTCACGTACCTGGTGTAGGCCTTCTTCACGGTAACGGTGTAGTAGTACCTGTATGGCTCCTTCACAGTCACCTTACTTGTTTTTGTAACGTTGTAGGCGTATCTACCGGTGGGGTCAACCCATTTTCCGCTGGAATCCTTGAGACAGATCACCCAGGCGCTCACCCGTATTCCCTGCTCTGATGCATTGCCAAGGAACGAGGTGAGGTTCCTGCTGAACCTTGCGTCATTGAAGGCCAGCTGCTCAAGGAATATATCGGTTATACCCTTCTCTCTGAGTTCTGTGAGGTTGACCCTTCCCATATCGTAGGCCTTAACCCAGATGGCCCCGTGGGGAGGTTCAGATGTTTCCTCTGTCTGGGCGGATGTCCGTCCACCTTCATCATCTGATGTCTGGTTTTCACTTTCAGTTAATGTCTGGTTTTCACTTTCAGTTAATGTCTGGTTATCGCTGATTTCTGTCCCACTGCTTGTCCCGTTATCTGATATCTCAAGGGCAACTGCTGCATTTGAGCCCAGAAATAATAGCACCATAACTAGGGCTATCAGTAGATTCAGTTTTCCCGAAATTTTACCGCCTCCACTGGGGGTTTTGGAAACCCCACATACACTCTTAAAAAGTGCATTGTATATAAATATTGTGGTTTAAAATCAGAAAAAAGACAATATTAGAGCCTTTTAAATCAAAATAGACACTATGGGACCTTTTTTTACTGGCCATGCACAGGTATGGTATGAGCACGACGTCATTAACTGAATGACAGATATGAGGGTCCCTATTCAGCTTTAGAGCTTTAAAGAGGGTTTATTTTCAGGTTCATGAATCCATTATCCACATGGAAACGTCAGCATATCCCACATGAAGCCACCGTGGCGCCTCCAGCGGGTCCATGGATTGATCTGGACACCTTCAAATGGGGGATCACTCCTCAAGTTCACAGACACCACTGTAACAGCTGAATATCTCCCCGGATATCCTCTCTGTTGCTTCACGTTTCTCTGAGACAACAACATCTGCCCCTGCAGTGTATAAATTCTCTGTATTCTCAAATCCCCTTATACGGGCAATTATCTTCATTCTCTCATTCAGTGCCCTGGCCTCATGGATTGCATGGACCGTTGAACGGTAGTCTGCAATGGCCACCACCATGACCGCGGCTTCCGGAACATTGAAGTGTCTGAGAACACCCACATGGGTGCCGTCCCCATAGTATACATTGAGGCCCTCATCCCGGGCCCTCCTAACGGTTTCAGGGTTAACATCAAGGCCTATGTAGGGTATGCCGTGTTCCTCGGAGATCTCTGCAAGCCTCCTCCCGGTTATGCCCATACCAACTATTATCAGGTGGTCCTCAAGGTTAACCTCAGGTTTGAGGTACCTCCTCCCGTTCTTTATCCGCGGATGGATATCCGCCTGGATGATCCTCTCTGAGATCCTGGGTGAAAGTGATATGAGGAATGGTGTGAGGGCCATGGTTATGAGTGAAACCGACAGGAAGGCCTGGAATGTGAAGCGGTCCATCAGACCGTACCTGAGACCTGACTCAGAGAGTATGAATGAGAACTCACCTATCTGTGCCAGCACAACCCCTGTTAGCACCACGACCCTTGCTGAGAAGCCCATGATGAAGCCCACGAAGCTGTTGAGGGCCAGCTTTATCATCATAACACCAATGAGTGCAAGGATGATGAGGGGCAGATGCCGCATAAAGAACCCGACGTCAAGGAGCATCCCCAGGGATACAAAGAAGAAACTCAGAAAGACCTCCTGGAATGGTAGTATGGACCCCTGGGCCCTGTGGGCATAGTCTGTATTTGCAACGATGAGACCTGCAAGGAAGGCCCCCAGTGCCGGGGATAGCCCCGCACTTCCGGTGAGCCAGGTTACAGATGCACATACAAGTATCACTGTGAGGAGGAATATCTCCCTGCTCCTTGTATCTGCTACAACATCAAAGAGCCTCGGGACGATCCACCTGGCAGAGAGGAGGGTCCCGATGAGCACAGCGCCACCTGTAAGCAGGGTGTGAAGCGGTGTCGAACCACCGGCCCCTGCAAGGAATGGTATGGTGAGTATCATGGGCACCGCAGCAACATCCTGAAATATGAGGATGGCAAGGGAGGCCTGGCCGTGGGGTGTTTCTGTCTCATGGAGGTCCTGGAGGACCTTCAGCACAACCGCGGTACTGCTCAGTGCGATCAGGAAACCCATGAAGACAGCCTTTCCAGGGTTCAATCCAAGTATCAGTGTGAAGAATGCCACGATCAGGACTGTGAGTCCTATCTGCAGTGTACCCCCAATGAGGGCAGTCTTTCTGAAATCACCGAATCTCTCAGGGGACATTTCAAGTCCAATTGTGAACAGGAGGAGTATGACACCGAGTTCCGCAAGGCTCTCTATGCTGCCTGAGGATATGAGGCCAAGGCCCGATGGACCCGCTATTACCCCCGTTACAAAGAAGCCCAGTATGGTTGGGAGTTTAGCCCGGTTAAATACAATGAGGACAATCAGCGCAAGGCTGAATATGATAACTATCTCCCTGATGAGCGGAACCTCCATTATAACACCCGGATTTACGATCCAATGCTCTTATCTATATAGTGTGTATTTAACTATAAGTCTTAATTAAAAGAGAAAAGAGGATGTTCTTAAATTTTCTATCTTTTATTTGATGAGAGATTTCCCCTTTAATGGTAATGCCATGTTAAAAAAAGAAATAAGGGTTTTTCACCCTTTAAAATGGTAAACTCGCGTATATGCCCTTTATCACTGCGCTGGAAGTGTTCCAGTTGTTCACAATTCCAAGGCTGTTTCTTGAGCTCGTGGCATCTGCAGCGTACCAGGTGTCACCCACAAGTACCTGGGCCCACACATGACCGTAGGTGTTACCTGAGGTGAAGGTGCATGTACCATGCACGTACCTTGCAGGTATCCCTGAAGCCCTTGCAAGGGCCACAAGGAGGTGTGAATGGTCCACACAGTTGGCTGTCCTGTTCTGAAGTGTCCCCAGGGCACCGTACCTTGTGTTGTAGTAGAAGCTGTAGTTCACGTTGTCACGCACCCAGCAGAAGATGGCCGATGCCCTTGCAAATGTTGATGTGAGTCCACTGGTAATGCTCGCTGCAAGGGACCTTATCTTCTCGTTATCCACAGGACAGTTGGCCGATGATGCAAGGTACTTCCAGGTACTCTCGCCCATGTAGGGGTCGTTCTCTGGCCGGTTTTTCAGTGAGGACGCCAGCTTTGTCACGGTCACAGTATTTGGAAGTCTCCTGTTGCTGCTATAGAAGCTCAGAATCCTTGAAACTGAGTATACAAGGCTCTCATACGAGATTCTACCTTTACCTGAACCTGCATAGTTTGGGGCTCTCTGGTTCCTTTCCATGAACCCCTGAACCACGGATGCGATCTTCAGGTACTCATCCCTTTTTATGGTACCTGTAGCATCCCCTGCAGGGTTTGCTGCCTCACCGGCGTTAACCGGTGTTATAGGGGTGTTCTTCCCCAGATTTATCTGGTTGAGGCATTTAACCATTAGATGCAGGAACTGGGCTATACCAAGCCTCTGGTTTGACACCTGCACATACCCGGGTAGGCTCTGATTCTGGTCAATGTATATCTTCAGTGATTTTGCCGCGGAAAGTATCTGTTCCCTTGTGAACCCTGAGTTGCCACTGGCAGCATCGCTGCTGCCGGAATTGTTACTGGCAGGGGTGGATGACTTTACAGAATTCAGTGTGTCGAGTCTGATATAATTTGGAAGGCGTTGATTTGTCACTTTAAAATTAATTGCCCTTGCAAATAGCCACACAAGTGATTGGAATCCTATCCTCTGGTCCCTGAAGCTGATGTATCCAGGGGAGACTCCACTCTGGAGTACCCTACCTGCAACTTCAAGGTAGTCCTTCAGGTAAATTGAGCCTTTGAGCACGGTTCCGGATGTTTCTGACGGTACCTGTACCTGGTTCACTGAGGGTGTCCTGTTGAGGACGTACTGTGATTCTAGCTGCAGGAACTGTGCCAGATTCACCTTCACGTCCCCCACCTCCACGGTGAGGGGCAGACGCCTGTTCTTTGCAATGAAGGCATTGACACGAACTGCAGCGTCCTCAACATCGGCCCGTGAGACTGATGGGCCCGCTGCAGCGGCTGGAGTTTTACTCGTATTCTCCAGGCTGCCCCTGATCTCTGCCGCTGTGGAGTTCTTCTCCATAACTGTACTGCAGGTTTTCGGTGTCATGTTATCAGGAAGCAGTGCTTCTTCACCTTGTGTGTTCTGGGCATAGATTTCTCCGGTATTGAGTAACACCATGCATGCGAAGAGCACGCACAGGAGTTGCATACCACGGGATATACTATCGCCTCCAGATGCAGGAAGGAATCCTGCAACCATATCTCTGTCCCTGATTTTATTTATAAATTGTGATCCTTTCGCGTATGATCAGCTGTGATTTCAATGAATTTGATCCCTCTATTTTATAACATTCCCTTTGGAGTCTGGGAGGCGTCTGCGTCTGCAGGTGATCCATGAATTTTTGATCCCTCTATTTTCAGGCTAAGCAGGTTAAGCCTATACTCTGCTTTCAGGTTATGAGTTAAGAAAAGCGATCGGGACCCCCTTGGGCTCATGTAGTAAGAAAAACCGTCAATGTATCCTGAGGATCCCTTTCCTGAACATTAGAATCTCTTCCGGTACTGTATCTCTGAGAACCTCACCCTGAACTCGGTTCCACTGTCTGAACTGTAATCCAGCTCACCATTAAGCTGATCAGTCAGATTCCTCACGAGGAGCATTCCAAGGCTCTTGAGATCATCCAGATTGAAGTCATCAGGGAGGCCCACACCGTTATCGGCAACCGTAAGGAGGAATCCTTCGCCTTCACGGCTCAGTGAAACACGCACCTCACCTTCACCATCAGGGAATGCATACTTCAAGGCGTTTGTCACAAGCTCATTCACGATGAGGCCCAGGGGCATTATGGTGTCAACGTTGAGGTTGATGTCATCAATCTCAAATATTAGATCCACACTCTGCTCCGGTTTCATGTAGGAGAACATAATGTTCCTTACAAGACCCTCAATGTAACTCCTCACATCGATATCTATGAGGTTTCCTGAACGGTAGAGCTTTTCATGTATCATTGACATGCTCATGATACGCCCCTGGCTGTCCCTCAGCACACCCCTGATTTCAGGGTCATCAATGTAACTGCTCTGAAGGTTCAGGAGACTTGATATCACCTGAAGGTTGTTCTTGACCCTGTGGTGTATCTCCCGGAGGAGCAGCTCCTTCTCCTCAATGGACTCAATGAGCCTCCTCTCATAGAATATCCTCTTCAGTGTTGAGGCGGCCTCACCACCCAGGGTCTCAAGAAACCTCAGCTCATACTCATCAGGTTCATGGCCGTTCATGATGGCAAGGAAACCCAGGTTTCTATCATCGTGCCTCAGTGGAACAGCTATCATATCATCCCTCACAGCCACACCATCCTCAAGGTCCGCCAGGATACCCTCAGGGTCATCAACCCTGAAACCATCACCCATGGGCCATGGGACCCCATCCCTCAGGAGGTAGATAGAACCCTTTGAGAGGCCAAGGTGCTCGTTTACAAGGCTCATGATATTCCTGAAGAGTTCCTCGGGGCTGTTACTGTGGTTTATCATGACTATAGCCTCGTTGAGTGTCCTGAACTCATGCAGGCGCATCCTGGTAAGTTTCTCGGATTTCTCTGTTTCCTCTATCCGGTCCCTCAACCTGATGGTGTGGCGGAGGTCCTGGGCCACCAGGGAATAACCAACGGTATCTGCGCCCTCCCTTATGAGTGAGATGAACAGTTTCACAGGGAGCCGATCACCATCCCGCCTCATGTAATTGATGGATAATGGCCTGTGATGGTAGTCTCCACTGGAGTATGAGGCCCTCGCAGTTATGTCCCTGAATTCTACCTCAATGGTCTCATGGTGTTCGGGTGCAACGATCTCCCTCCAGTCCACTGCAGAGTCCATCCCCAGTTCCTTCTTCGCCCGGTGGTTGAGGCAGATCACCCTTCCATCAGCATCCAGGAGGATGACCAGGTCTGTGACCTTATCTATTATGCTCTCCCCTGCAAGGGATGGGCTCATGGTAACCGGCCGGTAATTGATTATTGCGTGGCATATACCAGCGGATCCCATCATCCCCACAATCTGGCCCAGGGCATTGGTGGTCTGTGGACTGGTGGAGGTGATGAATGAGCTCAGGATCCAACCTGCAATGATGCTGAAGGATGATGAGAGGAATATAAGAGTTGACATCTGCCTCTCACGTTGGGAGGGCGCCCTCCTTGCATGGTTCCATATCATGGAGACGGCGACGGTGAAGTAGCTGACCATGTATATTTCAGGGAATATTCGGATGCTCCCTGCCCATGATAGGGGGCCATGGATGTTCAGGGGTTTGATGAGGGATCCCATGAGGAGTATGTAAATTAATATAAGGGGCGGGATTACTGTCAGCACCGTGAACTTATGGATCCTTTCCTCATCCGCAGAGAGCACAAGGGCAAAGTTCAGGAAAAGGGCGGGCATGAGGATCCAGGCAATACCTGAGAGCATGTAAAGAATGGTTGCATGCATGATGGATTTGGTGGCGTAGATGAGGGCGGATGTGATGGACCATATTGCCATTGTAATGGCTATGAGAAGAAAGATCCACTCAAGATTACTCCTTCTTTCAGTGAGGGGATAGATTCCCACGGTAAGGTACAATACCGATGCCAGTACAGATAGGGTTATGTAGATGTTCATCCTCCCACATCACTCAAGGTATACATAAAATGAGGTGGTATACTGGTATATCATGGTTACCTAACAATAGCTTTACGCTTTTCAGTTAGGTATACTGGTATATCATGGTTACCTAACAATAGCTCTGGGCTTTTCAGTTAATTAAATATTGGTGCCGGCAATACAGTTCAATGAAGTCGCTGAAAGTATCAGGTGAGAGCCCTGACCACAGCACAGGGAGCCCTGATTTCAACCGACCTCAAGGTTAATGCACATTAACACCTACAGCCAAGGTAATATCGTTGATATAGATCGGGTCCCGCTTCTGATTTGGAGGATGGATTGATATGGATGTACTTGTGATGGGATACTATGGATGGAATAACACGGGAGACGATGCGATGCTTTATTCACTCCTCGATGGACTCAAGGAGACACTCAGCGATGTGAGATTCAATATAACAGCAGCATCAGAACCCTTTCTGCCCGGCGACCTGGATGTGAGGATCGTACCACCGGGAATATCACCAGCACTTCTGATGGCATTTTTGAGGTCCTCCATGGTTATACTTGGAGGGGGGACACACTTCTTTGATTATGGAAAGACATCCTCAAGGATCATGAGGCTGGCTCAGATATTGATCATGACACTGACTGCAAGATTAACGCGTAAAAGAGTTTACTTCATGGGAGTTGGTATTGAGAGACCCGTTCACCGGTGGAGCAAATTTCTAATTAAGAACACCTGTAGACTTGCCAGTAAAATAGTTGTAAGGGATTCAAATTCCATGAGGGTGCTCTCTGAAATGGGAGTTAATGAGAGGGCTGAACTCTCTCATGATCTGTCATTCTTTCTTAAATATGAAAAAAGGAGGAGAAAGAGGGGATTGCTTGGAGTCTCAGCCATGCCCTACTTCAGGATATATGGGGGGGATGAAAAGAAGGATGAACTCCTGGTGAGGGCCTTTGCCGATGCAATACGCAGCTGGCTGGCACTGGACGATGAAAACACCGCCAGGCTCTTCATATTCAATGGGAGGGAACCCAATGATGATAGGAGGATATCAATGAGGATAGCCAGGGAGGTTAACGATGATAGGGTCCGTGTGGAGGACTACAGACCTGATCCACGCGAAACCATTGCTGCTGTGGCATCATGTGATGCATTCGTGGCCATGAAGTTCCATGCAGCCCTCTTTGCATATCTGAATGATGTGCCTGAAATTATAGTTGAGTATGCAGCTAAAAACAGGGCGCTTGTGGAGGATGCGGGTTTCGGGAGGAATGCAATCATAGATCTGGATGACGTTTGCAACGGGGAACTCTCAGGGAGGGTGGAGGATCTTTACAGAAATCCTGAGGATTACATGGCAGCCAGGAGGGCTTCAGAGATCAGAGGGGAATTCCCGTCATTATCTGATGATTTGCCCTTGGAGGGTCGCTGATGCTACCATTCAGATATCTGAGGTGCTCCGATGAGGGTTATTAACGTTGTTATGCAGAATTATATCGGCGGACCCCAGGTTAGGGTTGTTTCGGTTGCTGAGAAACTTCTTGCTAGGGGAGTGGAGACTGTGGTATGCGCACCATCAGGGCATGATAATCCCCTGGAGGAATACGTAAGGACTCATGGTCTTGAATTTGAGGGGTTCTTCATGCCGGGCCTCAGGGAGTTCAGGGGATTTGGTGATGTAATTAAGAATTTGATATGGGTCCTGAGCGTTCCACTAACTGTCATTCAGATGATAATGATAATAAGGAGGACCCGTGCAGATGTGGTTCATGTGAATGGTGTTCTGAACTTCCAGGCTGCTGTGGCAGGATTCATCTGCAGAAGGAAGGTTGTGTGGCACCTTATGAGTTCCCTCTACCCTCCAGTGGTTCTGGGGATCATGATGCCCATTGTGAGGTTCATCGCCGACGAAATTGTTGTGATTGCCGAGGGACTTGCCACATACTATCTCTCGGAGGGTGATAGGTACACAGTCATATATGAACCAGTTGACCTTGAAAGATTCAGACCGTCACTTTACAGTGATAGACGTGATCATATCAGAGAATCCATTGGACTGTCTCCATCAGATACTGTAGCAGTCTGCATTGCCAATATAAATCCCATCAAGGGGTATGAGTACCTCCTGAAGGCTGTTCCATCGGTTTTGAAATCTGTGAGGGATTTCAGATTACTTGTGGTGGGTGATGTTCCTGAAAGCCAGGGGGAATATTACCGCAAACTCAGGGAGATGGTGAGTTCACTTGAAATTAAGGATGCGGTGAAATTCCTGGGTAGGAGGGAGGACATACCTGAGTTGCTCGCAGCCTCTGACATCTTTGTGCTTCCTTCAATTGCTGAGGGAACTCCCATATCAATTCTGGAGGCCATGGCCATGGGTAAACCGGTAATCGCGACAGATGTGGGTGCAGTGGATGAACAGGTCATTGAGGGTGAGAATGGATTCCTGGTGTCCCCGGCTTCTCAGGATCAACTGGCTGAGAGGATAATTGAACTCTCCCTTAACCAGGACCTGAGGGCATCCATGGGGAGGGCCTCAAGGAGGCTCGTGGAAAAATTTTCACTTGAACGCTGCGTGGAGGAACACATGCGCATCTATGAATCATGAAATGCTATTAATAGCCCTTGCCATGTTGGAAACACGACCTCCTGCCAGTAAATGGAGTGCATATCCATCAGTTCACAGGTCACTTTTAGGGTACAGAGCCTTTAATCTGAATGGATGGGGATCAGCGGGATATGAATCCCCCATGGCTGTTTATTTCAGTGTCATCCTGTCATTTATAGACAATGACTGTTAGATGATCTGGTTTGGATTAAATGTGCCGTCCACCCAGGTTTCTGTAAACTTTATTAACCCCTTTGGCTTATGTTTGATTGATCATCAAGCTAATACATCTCTGATGTATGTGACTCCCTACCAGTAAAAGGTTAGAACTGTGATATAATGAGGATTTTAAGTGTTATCATCGGAACACCTGATGAAAATTCTTCAATGTGGATGCGGATAAAGAGGCAGGCGGAAATTCTGTCTTCGCTGGGGCATGAAGTTGAATTATGCTTTTACAGTTTCTACAGCAGACATGAGCTGTCATTTGAACCACCTTTAAGTACTCGGTCATGAGGGTTTCTCCCATCACTGTTCATCTCAAGCACCTTATTAATATTTCACGCGATAGTTACGATCTGCTTTTCTGTAACCTGGCGCCTTCAGCCTTCATATCATCCCTATCGAGGATAAGGGGGATTCCCATTGTACTGGATAATCATGGGGATCTTATAAGTGAAAGGGAATTGTATGAGCCGGGTATTCTGAGTAAAATTTATTATAGCATCGTTTCTTCACTGAGCTTCCGGGCTGCTGACAGGATAATCTGTGTCTCCAGTTCAATGATGGAGGATCTAAGGGAAAGGGGGATTCCAGGTAGAAAGCTGTACTATGTAACCAACGCCACGGATCTGGATCTCTTCAGCCCCCTGGATAGGAGGAAACAGATAGGGTGAAGTCAGATCTGGGTCTGGAGAACAGGTTAACATTTGGATACATCGGTGCTGATAGTAAATGGCAGGGTGTGGATAATCTCATTGAAACAGGCAGGCGTATTGATGATGATGACCTTCAGTTTCTTTATGTGGGGTTCTCAAGAAACACGGTGAGATCCCATAATGAATTATACCTGCCAAGGGTCCCCTTTGATGAGGTTAAATATTACTATGGGGCCTGTGATGTCCTGGTTCTTCCAAGGCCACCACATAAATCTGCTGAAGTCGCTGCTCCAACAAAATTCGCTGAATATGCAGCCATGGGCAGACCCATATTAACAACTGACGTGGGGGATGCTGCAGATCTGGTTAGAAAATATGAATGTGGCATTGTCGTTGATGACAACAGACCTGAAAACCTTTTGAGGGGTATAGAAACGTTTAAATCCCTACCAGAGGATGAACTTGTAAGGATGGGTGAAAATGCCAGGAGGATGGCTGAAGAGGAGTTCAGCATGGAAAAAATGAAGCAGGATTTAAAAAATGTGATTGAATCTCTGGGGGTTTGAATGATATTTAGCATTTATATGTTCTTAGCTGTGTTTACACCAAATCTCTGGGGGTTTGAATGATATTTAGCATTTATATGTTCTTAGCTGTGTTTACACCAAATCTCTGGGGGTTTGAATGATATTTAGCATTTATATGTTCTTAGCTGTGTTTACACCAAATCTCTGGGGGTTTGAATGATATTTATTTATACCTATGACAGATCTATAGAGGGTAGCAATGAAGTTTATGAAGGACGGTTCTCAGGACATGATCCTATAAAATTTACAGGACATCTGATACACAGGGTCCATATGGGGCGTTTCACATGATATCAAAGACTAAAAAGATGGATATCATAATATACACGGTTTTACTGGCCTTTACATTGTTCATGGCCCTTAAATTGTTCCAGCTACAGACAGGCATAGGAATCTACTACATGGACATATTCCTCTATGTTAACAATGCCATGAAGATGGCTCATCTGGGCCCCGGGGATGCCCTCTACCTTCCCCCATTCTTCCCTGCCATCCTGTCAATCCTGTTCAGGCTGGGCTTCACCGGTGAGAGAACAGTATTTGCAGCTGCAGCAGCATTCTATGTTCTTGGAATCAGCGGCATGTACCTTCTGCTGCGCCTGAGGTTCAGTGAAATGGAGAGCCTGGCAGGCGCCATCTCACTGGCATCCTTCAGTCTGATCCTGGCATGGGCAGCAACCGGAGCCCTGGATGTTCCTGCAATGGCACTGTCCATATGGGCGGTTTATCTTGCACTCCTTGCAAGGAGGCATGACAGCCGGTTCTACTACCTTGCCTTTCCGGTTTCAATGGCTGCATTCCTCACAAGGTACACATCTGGTCTCATGCTCCTCCCCCTGGCAGTCATAATACTGACTGATCCATCCCTCAGATCAAAGCTGCCGGATATAGGTAAGGGGATCGTGCTGGGAGTCCTACTCTACATCCCATTCGGCTACTTATTCTACAGTTACACCAGAACACCCCTGCCCTTCACGAAACAGTTATCATCCACAGTCACAGGTTCAGCCACCTCCCTAAACCCTGGCTACAGTACCGACACCCTTTACTACCTCAGGCACCTTCCAGAGTACATCTCAGCCATACCCTCACCATCCTATTACCTGGGAGTGATAAATCCGTCCTATTCCGGACCGACAGTCACAGGATTCATAATACTGGCCATCATAGCAGCAGGACTGATCGCACTCATATGGAGGAACAGGGACCTGATATCCATTCATAACTCTGAAAGGAAGATATTATTCATTTTAATATCCGCAGTACTCATAGTAGCCTTTGGAAGACTATCATTTGCACTGAGTGAGGTCCTCATACTCATATGGGCGCTTTCAATCCTGTGGATGAGGGGGGAGACTGATAACATCGACCTGAACCTTGCAATGGCGGTCTGGTTCCTGGCCTACCTCTACATGCACAGCTTCCATCCGGTAAAGGTTGACAGGTACATCATAACTGTCCTGCCACCCCTCGCCTACTCAATATCCCTCTCAGTGAACCAGCTGTCAGCTTCAATCAGATCCATGAGGGCTTCAACCATTCTCTCTGCCGCCATCGCAATACTGATGGTCTCATCGGCACTCCATTACACTGCGGGGATGCCCCATAAGGATGGTACAGTTAAGGCTGAGAAGGAGGCAGCCGCCTGGCTCATGGACCATGACCCATCATACAGGGACAGGGTTATAGCCTCCGACAGGGGTCCTGCCTTCACATGGTACATGAATCACTACGTCTTCACAAGGATAATCCACCATCAGATGCGGGAAATGAGCCTCAGGTACTTCTATGAACTTAAACCATACTACTACATATTCTCGACCGGTAAAACAGAGATCCCCTCAGGGTACAGGGTCATCTATTCAAGGGATGGGGTCTCCATTGCTGAGAGGATCTCATAGGACATGGTGGGAGCACATCCACATTGAAATATTTATATGCTGCGAATTAATATTAGTTTGAGTTAAAAAGGAGGGCATGGATGTTTGAGGCCTGAAGAAGATCCATGTCATTGGTTCATCAGGACATCATGTTAGGTTGAACCTTATTCTAAAAGGTGATTACTGAGATAATATGGAGTGATGCTGATATGGAAACTCAGAGAATACTCGTAACCGGTGGCGCCGGATTCATAGGCACAAACCTTGTCAATGAACTCAGGAACAGGGGCCACGAGGTCCTGGCGGTTGACCTCATGCACACAGAACGCGAGGACTACATGAGGGCCGATGTGAGGGAGTACAGGCAGGTTGAAAGGATCTTTGAGGATGACAGATTCGACTACGTCTACCACCTGGCGGCTGAGTATGGCCGCTGGAACGGCGAGGACTACTATGAGAACCTCTGGAAGACCAACGTGATAGGTACAAAGCACATGCTGCGGATGCAGGAGAAACTGGGCTTCAGAATGATATTCTTCTCCTCTGCAGAGGTCTATGGGGACTACAGTGGAGTGATGAGTGAGGATGTCATGGTCAAAAACCCCATCAGCGATACCTACCAGATGAACGACTATGCCATAACCAAGTGGGCCGGTGAACTCATGTGCATGAACTCTGCAGAGATGTTCGGCACAGAGACAGTCCGTGTGAGACCCGTGAACTGCTACGGTCCCCATGAGAAGTACTCACCCTACAAGGGATTCATACCCATATTCATCTATCATGCACTGCACAGAAAGCCCTACACGGTCTATAAGGGTCATAAAAGGATAATAGACTACGTGGAGGACTCTGTGAGGACCTTCGCAAATATCGTGGACAACTTCATCCCGGGGGAGGTCTACAATGTTGGTGGGCGTACCGAATGGGAACATGATATCAAGGAGTACTCCGACATGGTCCTTGAGGCCGTTGGGATAGATGATTCCATAGTTACCTACAGAGATTCAGAGCCATTCACAACAAAGGTGAAGACCATGGATTTCTCAAAGGCCATCAGGGACCTCAAACACGACCCCAGGGTGCCCCCTGAGGAGGGTATCAGGCGCACCGTTGAATGGATGAAGTGGTACTACAGGATAGAGGACTGAAAATGAGGATAGTCGCAGTCATCCCTGCCTTCAATGAGGAGGTGGCCATCGGCTCGGTTGTGCTGCTAACAGGGGAGCATGTTGATGAGGTTATAGTGGTTGATGACGGATCCTCCGACAGAACAGCCCACGTGGCTGAGATGGCGGGTGCAAGGGTCATAAGGCACCACAGGAATATGGGCAAAGGAGCAGCCCTCAAAACAGGATTTGAGGCGGCAGATGCAGATATAATAGTCACCCTCGACGCTGACGCCCAGCACAACCCGGCCGAGATACCCAAACTCGTTGAACCCATACTGAGGGGGGAGGCCGACGTTGTTAATGGAAGCCGCTACCTCCATGGGAGGGACCGGAACACCCCCAGATACCGGAGGGTCGGCCAGAGGATACTTGACAGGGCCACCAACATATCAACTGGCCTGGATATAACCGATACCCAGAGCGGTTTCAGGGCATTCTCATCAAGCAGCATACCCCACTTCAGGTTCAGGGACCCGGGTTTCGTGGTTGAAAGTGAGATGCTTGCAGACGCTGCAGAGGCCGGCCTTAGGATAGTTGAGGTTGAGGTCGGCGTGAGGTATGATGTGGATGGATCCACAAGGAACCCCATAAGCCACGGTGTCTCGGTGCTCCTCAAGATCATAGGGGACCTTGAACTCAAGCGCCCCCTCTACTACTTCACACTCCCCGGCCTCATAATAGGGGTTGCAGGGGCAATACTCAGTTTGATGTTCATAAGGGACTACATAAACGGTGCAAGTGTGAATATGGGTCCCACAATAGTGGCTGTGATGCTTACCCTCTTCGGGACATTCTTCATCTTCACCGGCATAATCCTGGATTCCATGAGGCGGATGATAATCCACTATGGAAGGTGACTGAAGACAGATAATGTTAATGGAAGGTGATTATTATGGATGAATTCAGAGCTTATGATGGTAGATGTATTCTTGTAACGGGTGGAGCAGGATGTGTTGGAAGCAACCTCTCAGCGCGCCTTGCAGAGGCAGGAGCCCGTGTGATCATACTCGACAACCTCTCATCGAGCTATGAATGGAACATTCCTGAACATGATAACATAGAATTCGTTAGAGGAGACATACTGGACGATGAGGTCCTGAAACGTGTATTCAAGGAGAGGCCAGAGCACGTCTTCCACCTCGCCGCCCACTTCGCCAACCAGAACAGTGTCGACAACCCTGAAAAGGACCTGCTGGTCAATGGACTCGGCATACTGAAGGTACTTGAGTATGCACAGCTTGTGGGTGTTGAGCGGTTCGTTTACTCATCATCAGGATGCGGTGTCTATGGCCTTGACTCAAGGATACCCTTTGAGGAACATGACATCTCAATATCACTCCACACACCCTACCAGGTTACCAAGCTCCTGGGAGAGCTCTACACCAACTACTTCCACAACCTCTATGATATGCCCATCGTCAATGCAAGGTTCTTCAATGTCTTCGGGCCCGGTGAGGTGCCAGGAAGGTACCGCAACGTGATACCCAACTTCTTCTACTGGGCCATGAACCAGCAGCCATTACCCATAACAGGGGACGGCTCAGAGACCAGGGACTGGACATTCGTGGAGGACATAGTCAGGGGACTCATGGCCATGGGTGTGAGGAGGAAGGCCATAGGCGAGGCCATTAACCTGGGATCAGGTACCGAGCACCAGGTTATTGAGATGGCGAGCATCATAAACGAGCTAACAGAAAACCCTGCGGGTGTTGTCTACAGGCCGCGGAGGGACTGGGACGCCAAGACAAGACTCCTATCATCAATAGACAAGGCCAGAAGACTCCTGGACTATGAGCCCCAGGTGTCCTTCAGGGAGGGACTTGAGCGGACCCACCGGTGGTTCACCGATAACTGGGACCTCATAGTGAAGAGCGCGGAGTTCTGATTTACCAAACTTCTCTTAACGGATGATCACATGAGGATACTGGTCGTACAGGAATCAGACTGGCTGGAGAGGAATCCTCACCAGCAGCACCACCTCTTTGACAGGTTATCTGCAAGGGGCCATGATGTGAGGGTCATAGATTACCCCATCGACTGGAGGAAGGATGACCCTGATGGCCTGATGAACCCCCGGAGGGTCTACAGGGGGGTCCACAAGGTCAGAGAGGATGCCGGTGTGGATGTGATAAGACCCGCTCACATCAAGGCCCCGTTACTGGACTACCTCTCAATACCATTCAGCCATGGCAGGGAGATACGGAGGCAGATAAAGGAGTTCAAACCTGATATCATAGTGGGATTTGGTCTCATAAACTCCTTCATAGCATCCATTGAGGCCAGGAGAAGGGGGATACCCTTCGTCTATTACCTCATCGACGTGCTATACACCCTGATACCCGAGAGGGCCTTCCAGGGTCTTGGCAGGATGCTCATGAGGAAGACCATCCAGAGGTCTGACCTTGTCCTCACCATAAACCGGAAGCTCGACCAGCTGGCACTGGAGTTGGGGGCAGGGAGGACAGAGGTCATAGACGCTGGCATAGACCTTGCAGAATTCGACCCTGACCTTGACGGTTCACGCATAAGGGATAGGTACGGTGTGGGGGATGATGACATCCTCCTCTTCTTCATGGGTTTCCTCTACAACTTTTCAGGTCTCAGGGAGCTTGCAGCTGCAATGGCTGAGAGGCGCGAGGAATACCCCAACGTGAAGCTGATGGTCGTTGGGGATGGGGATGCATATGATGACCTCAAAGGTATAAGGGATGAGAACAACCTCGATAGCCTCATACTGACTGGCAGACAGCCCTACAGTGATATACCCGAATTTTTGGCGGCCTCTGACATCTGCATACTCCCGGCCCACATTGATGAGGAGATAATGCAGGACATAGTCCCCATAAAGCTCTACGAGTACCTTGCAATGGCAAAGCCCGTCATAGCCACAAGGCTCCCAGGCATATACATGGAGTTCGGGGAGGGCAACGGAATCCACTACATAGAGAGGCCTGAGGAGACCCTTGAGGTTGCAGTGGAACTTGCAGACAGGCTCAGGGAGGAGGGCCAGATGGGAAGGCGCTTTGTAGAGTCCAATGACTGGGAGACCATAACCGACAGATTTGAGGTTATACTCCAGGAACTTCTGGAGAATGATAATTAGAATCTGATTGTCACAATGCAGGGATGCTTTATGAGGATAGTTACGGTGATACCCGCCTTCAATGAGGAGAGGGCCGTTGAGTCAGTTGTGAGGGGCGCCCTTGAACATGGTGATGTGATCCTCGTTGATGATGGCAGCACAGACGGAACAGCAGAACTGGGTGAGGCTGCAGGTGCAAGGGTCATAAGGCACCCTGAAAACCTCGGGAAGGGGGCGGCCCTGAAGACAGGTATAAGGGCGGCACTTGAAGGTGACTATGACGTCATTGTCTTCATGGATGCCGACGGCCAGCATGACCCCTCCCTGATACCTCAACTCGCATCTGCGGTCAATGGTGGCGACTTCATAATAGGATCAAGGTTCCTTGGGAATAAACATGACAGCATGCCCCTCCACAGGCAGCTATCAAACAGGATAACAACGTGGATACTGAGGATGGCCACCGGGTATGAAATAACAGATAGCCAGAGCGGCTTCAGGGCCATATCAGCCAGATGCGCCCACCTGATACTTAACATACCTCACAACGACTACGTTTATGAATCAGAGGCGATATGTAAGACCTCAAGGCACAGATTGAGGATAGCTGAGGTCCCGATAAACTGCACCTACGGTGATGAGAAGTCCTACATAGGAGCTGGGGATGTGCTGAGGTACATCAGATTCATTTTGAGGCTCTTCCTCAGGAGATTCTCTGCTGTTAGAACATGACATGCGGTGTATCCAATGAAGAGGATTTACATCCTTGCACTGAGCATCCTCCTCATAATTTGCCTGATAATATGGATTGGACCCTTCAGGATCATCAGGGCAGCCTCCATGGCTGACTGGAGGATCATAGCCATTGCTCTACTCATCCACCTGGCAGTTGTGGCTGTCAGAAGCCTCAGGTGGGGCTTCATAATAGGTCAGCCCCGCAGAATGGGTGTCAATTTCAAGGTAAAGACCATAGGTCTCTTTGCAGGTAACCTCAGTCCCATGAGAAGCGCCGGTGAGGTTATGAATGCAGTTGCAGGTAAAAAGTTGAATGGCATAGAGCTCTCTGAGGGTTTATCAGCAGGGTTAACCGAGAGATTCTTTGATCTCGGGATAGGGGGGGCTCTGCTTCTCATGGCTGCCGTGATGGTCCCTGTGATAAGGATACTGGCCCTTTTCGGCGCTTTCCTCTCGGTCCTTATAACCTATCTTATCTACATTTTTAACTGGAGGGAGGAGAAGGGATTGAGGATATACCGCAGGATGCACAGGGTCATGGAGAGACTGCCCATCTCTGAGGAGATACTTGAAAACCTCTACACGCGTCTGACAGCAGGTATCAGGGGGATGATAGGTTACACGAGGTCCTACTCAAATTTCAGATCCATGGGTTTAATATTCATCCTCTCACTCCTCTCCTGGCTCATGGAGTGCCTCAGGCTCTACCTGGTCTTCATGGCCTTCAGGGTGGAGATTGCCTTCTCAGCGGTTATAATAATATTTCTCCTGGCAAACCTTGTTGGTATACTCTCCGCCCTCCCCGGAGGTATGGGCTCCATGGAGGTCTCTATGACAGGTTTATTTGTAATATTCGGTGTTTCAGAGGTCATGGCAGGCAGTGTAGCCCTTTTGGACCGTATAATATCATTCTGGACAGTCACAGTACTTGGAGCTATATTCTCATCATTCTATGCAGGGGAGATATTTGATGAGGTGAGGTCATATGTCCTTGACATCAGGTCATGATCTTTATTGTGGTTTTGGTCTATATTGACTTTGGTCTGGACTTTCCTATTCCCTCTCCCTGATGATTGACCTCAATATATCCCTGTCCACAGAGTCCAGGGCCCCGGTAATGAGTATCCCTGCGATATATGCACCCAGGGCCAGGGGGGCCATGATTGTTATGCTGATGGGTGTTAGAAGCAGGACGATTGAAACTGAGGCCGGCAGGAGGATCCTCCAGGCAGCATGGAGGTCCCTCCATGATGGGCCGAAACCGAGTTTCCGCACTGCGATGAGGAAGAGTATGGTCATGAAGACCTCCGTGATCACCGTGGCGGCACTAGCACCCATGAAGTCGAATCTGGGGATCAGTATGAGGTTCAGAATCACGTTGAATATGGCAGCAGTCCCTGTGATCTTTGTGACGGTTGTCTGCCTGTTGACTGACCCAAGGAGGCTGGAGGTCACACCGTTTACAAACATGAAGGCGGTTGCGGTTATGAGTACCCTGAGGGCCGCTACAGATTCAAGGTACTTGGCAGAGAAGATCAGCTCTATAATAGGCACTGCAAGGGCGAATACCATGAATATTATGGGTACTGCGATGATTACGAGGTACTTGATGGATCTCCTGTAGGTGAAGCGCAGCGAATCCTCACTTTCAACGTGGAACCGGGACATCACAGGAAATACCGCCGCAGTGTAGACACTGTAGAGTGATACGATCACCGTGAGTAGCCTGTAGGGTGCATTGTAGAGACCCACCGAGACATCACCCTTAATGAGTGAGAGCATCACAGAGTCTATCCAGAAGTATATCATGGAGAAGACACTTGTTATGCCAAAGGGAATGGCCTCCATGATCATTTCACGGCTGAAACTTAAACCCGGTGTGAAGAAACGCCTGGTGAAGATGGTAATGGAGTACAGCAGCGAAAGGATGGCTGCAACCAGGTAGGCCACTGCAACATGGACCACATTACCCCCGAGCCAGACAACGGCGAGGACACCCATAAGTATAAAGAGGCTGTTGAGGATGTTCCATATGGTCTGATACTCCATCCTCTGGAGGCCCTGGAATAAGCTGTTGAAGAATGAGCTAAAGGAGCTCATAAGCATGTAACATGCTATGATGATGATTACAGCGACTGAGGTGCCGTGGTAGAGGCCTGTGAGTGGCAGGAGCAGTATCATCAGAAATACGATGCATGATAAGATGATACGGTTACCAAGACCTGCAGCCACAAGCTCCCCCGCCCCTGTGGGGTCCCTGGCAATCTCACGGGTGAGGTAGGTCCCGATGCCCAGATCAGCCAGTATACTGAATATTCCTGTAAGTGCGAGGGCGGTTGAGAGTATACCGAAACCGGCGGTTCCAAGGTATCTTGCAAGGTAGACATTCCATACAAAGGCCGCCACGTTTGTGAAGACCGTTGCCAGGAGAAGGAAAAGGGTGTTCCTTGCAAGGGTTCTCACCTGGCTCATTTCAATCCCTGATCACCTTATTCCCGCTCTGAAGTCTTTCCCTGAACCACTCAACGGTCCTCATGAGACCATCCTTAAGTCCAACTTCCGGTCTGAAACCGGCTGAGACGAGCCTTGATGTGTCTGCAAGGGAGTGGCGCACATCCCCGGGCCTCTCATCAAGGTACTCTGGCTCTACATCTGCCTCAAGGATTCCGGAGATTATATCAAAGAGTCTGTTAACTGTAACTGAAGTTCCACCGGCCACATTGTAGATCCCTGATTCAGGGGACTCTGCAAGGTGGATGTTGACCCTTACAACATCCCCAACGTATATGAAGTCACGGCTCTGCTCCCCATCACCGTAGATTTCAGGTGACCTCCCCCTTAGGAGGGAGTCGATGAACCTTGGGATGACAGCGGCGTACTGTGAGTCAGGCCTCTGACGGGGGCCATAGACATTGAAGTACCTCAGTGAAACCGTGCTGAGACCGTAATCCTCAAAGACCTGGCAGTAGTACTCCCCCGCGACCTTTGACACAGCATAGGGTGATAGGGGCATGGGCCTGGAATCCTCCCTCAGGGGCATCTCAGGATTGTTCCCATAAACCGCGGAGGTTGAGGCGTTCACAACCTTCCTGACCCCTGCCCTGCAGGATGCCATGAGTACCCTGAGGGTCCCGGTGGCATTTACCCGGTGACACCTGAGGGGGTCCCTCACACTTTCAGGGACACTGGCGAGGGCCGCCTGGTGGAAGACGTAGTCCTTACCCTGAAATATCGCCTCAAGGTCCAGTTCATTGATGCTTCCCCTGATGATTTCAAGGTCATCATGGTGGGGATTACTCAGGTTATCAATTCTCCCTGTTGAGAGGTCATCGATTACAGTGACCCGGTTCCCCCTATCAAGGAGTTCGTCTGTGAGGTGTGAACCTATGAATCCAAGTCCTCCTGTTACAGCTACATCCATATCTCTCATATTTTATCCCTGTCCAGTACTATTAAGTCAACTTTTACATTCATCCATGTTATGATCATTGTCAGATTATGATAGATAAGACTCATAATTTAGGTGTTCGGTGGATTTGAGGGGGTCATGTTACGTTTATGAATAAATGGAGGGACCTGTAGGGTTTTCCTGTTTCAGGTAACCTGTAAAGAAGGAATTCAAGCTTCTGGTCCTCTCCAGCCTCTGTGACAGTGAAATTCACCCTCCTCTCCCACTTCTCACCATTACCCAGTTTTATGGTTTCATTCCTTAAAACATCTCCGCCAAGACGCACCACCATGAGGTAGGTCTCGTTGCGGTACTCATGGTTAACCACACCCACAATTACACTGGCATTGGCACCTGCTGTAAGGTTCTCGGGGTACCCGTAGGCCTTCCCCCCGGGCCCCAGAATGTAGAACTCTGTGAACCTCTCAGAGGGCGCCGGATTGAGGGTTATGTAAACCGTCACCGCAATTAGCACCAAAAGTATGATTGAGAGGAGGAGTGAGATCTTACCGTCCCTTGAGAGTTTACGGGGTGATGGTATCCTCCTTATGTCAGCAGAGTAGGCTAGTTCCCCGCACCTCCACCTCCTTATGAAGGCTGCGGGGGCGAGTGCAAGGCTGAGTCCCGCTATTGTCCTTGCAAGGAATGGTTTGAATGTCACCTCACCTCCCATGAGGAGTGCAACGACCGATGAAATGATTATGCTGGTGGAAAATGCAAGAAAAAGCCTCTCAGGGATGCTGAGCTGGACCTTTTCAGGCGCGATGGCTGAAATCAGCATGTATCCGGGGATGAAGAGCACCTGGAGGTAGAAAAGCGCCTCACCTATGCCCCCCCTGAAAATTATGATGGTCAGAATGCTCAGGATGGATAGAACCGCAAGGTCACTGAAACCGCCGGTGGAAGTGGTTTTTTCAGGTTCTGAGGAGAATTCATGTTCTGAAAAGGCCCTTTTGAGTTCTCCTTCAACATCATCCCCTCTGATTTTTCCAGTTTCAGGCGCCATTCTTATTTTCCTCATTTTAAGGGCCCTTCTCTTTATGAGGGATGGGTCACCCACCCTGAGGTCGTTCTCTGAAATTTCAGGTATCTCAAGGGTGACTTCATCCTCAATGAGCCCGTATTTCTCCAGTATATCCATTTCTGTCTGCTGGAGGGACTCTATGATTTTTATCCTCTGCCTGGACCTTCTGATGTAGGCTGCAAGGGCTGCCAGTATACCTGTGACCCCCAGGAATATGTGACCATAACCTCTGGGTACAGTTACGCATGCTATGGGTGTTAGGATGGAGGCGAAGAGTGCTATCAGTCCTGCTCGTGCGGCTCTCCCCCTCTCCTGCAGCCCCGTCAGGAAGGCTGATGCCACCAGATATGAAGTGCTTGCTATGAGGATGACTGCAAGGATGAACCTCACATGCCTGAGGTGTGTGAGGTTTATGAGGATGGGTGTTAGGGATGATATGATACCTGCAATCAGGAGGTCCCTTGAGGAGAGTCCAAGCCTGATAACCTCAGGTTCTTCCTTTCCTTTGCCCCGCCTTTTGCCGGAACTTCTTGCAAGTTCCCTTGCGGTTCTTGCCCGGGTATCTTCCTCAGGGGTATCTTTCTTTCTAAGGCGGATTATAAGAGCAATGAGGGGTATAATTATGGCCGGGAGCGCATAAAGTGATCTTGAGTTCCTGAGGGGTGTGTAATTAAGGATGAGGGCGTTGAGTGTGATCAGGAGCATTCCTGCCATGGGGGTGATCAGAATGCTGTCGAAGCCCGTGATGATGAGTACGGTGTAACCTGACACGACCATGGATGATGCTATTCCAAGAACCCTTAGATGGAATGATGGCATGTTTATGAGGATCGCTGATATTATGCCTGTAAATAATAATATAATCTCCCGCCTGAAATTCACCTGAAATTCTCCTGTCTGCTGATTGAACTATTTATTGGGGTCGTCGACTGATAAATATTTTCATGTCCCTCAGATGTGCGCTTAAGCGGAACTTTTTCAGTTCAGATGGTAGTACAGATTAGAAGAGGTTATGCGGGTGATTTTATAGCCAGGTGGTATATTCTGACCCTGTATTCCCCTGGTGCGGTGAAAGGTGGGATGGTGAGGTAAATGTCAACCGGGACAACAGCGTTTCTCTCAACCTTTGCAGTCCAGTTTTTCCTTACAGGTGTGTAGGTTGTTGTTAGTGGTGTTTGTGGGAGGTTTGTGCCGTAGTTGGCGTATTTGAGGTTCTGTATGGGTATGGTTTCTGGTCCCTGGAGGTCTCCTTCTGCTTTTATGTAGAGGTCGATGGGTACGTTGGATAGGTCCTTTATCTGGAGTCCCTGGGGTCCTCCGGGCCAGGTGTATTCTCTTCCGGGTTCCACCGTTGCTGTGAGGGTGAATGAGTTCCCGACCTCCTCTCCCTTCCAGAGGACCATTATTTCCACACTCTCAGGTACGGTTACCCGGACCTCCTGCACTGCTCCCATTGCTGTGAAGGGGGTGGGTAGAAGCAGCAGTATAAAAAGAACACCCATCCAGCTGTAATCTGACATCAGAATACCCCCACTACCAGATCACTGTCAGATAATAATATATCTGTAACTGCTTATTAAATTTCCTAAGAATTTATTATTGCTGCAGCTGTGGTTCATGAACTACTCAATTTTGGATCTGAGTCCAAGGGGGTATCGTCATCAATCGGTGGTTGATTGATATATCATGAAGGGGTTCATCTGTTGACTTATGGGCTATAAATGGTTTAATTAATAAAAGTAAGTGATTTCAGGGTTCTCCAGGTGATTTAACGGCTATGTGGTATATCCTCACAGAGTAGACACCGGCGGCTGTTCCCGGTGGCACTGTGAGGTGAAGGTCCACGGGTATCAATGATTCCTCATCGGATTTAACCACCCAGCCCCTCCTTACAGGTGTGTAGGTTGTTGTTAGTGGTGTTTGTGGGAGGTTTGTGCCGTAGTTGGCGTATTTGAGGTTCTGTATGGGTATGGTTTCTGGTCCCTGGAGGTCTCCTTCTGCTTTTATGTAGAGGTCGATGGGTACGTTGGATAGGTCCTTTATCTGGAGTCCCTGGGGTCCTCCGGGCCAGGTGTATTCTCTTCCGGGTTCCACCGTTGCTGTGAGGGTGAATGAGTTCCCGACCTCCTCTCCCTTCCAGAGGACCATTATTTCCACACTCTCAGGTACGGTTACCCGGACCTCCTGCACTGCTGAAGCCCCACTCACGGGATTTGTGAGAAGGATTAGGAGCAGTGCAGCAACAGCAAGGGTCCTGAGCTGAAAACCCATACATAACACCCCTGTTCCTTCTCTGGATGTTTCTCTTGTTTCACATGGACTTACAGTTTTTTGTGAAATTTATCACTAAAGTGACTATTATTCAAGCAAATAGTTATTACATAATCTGGAGGTGTAGGGATGTATTCTTCTCCTAAAAATGGCAAAAATCGTATTAAAATTCCTCTTCAATACCCGAAATCGTTTTTTAAAAAGATTTATATATGTTGGATTATTATTCTTTTATCATGATTATTCATGTTACATATCTTTCAGGTTACATAACAGGCATTATTTCCTCAATAATCATTTCAGCGATACTGGGGCTGCCTCTGGCACCTGAAAGACCGGCCAGACATTCCTGGACCCCATCAGCCATCTTCCCGGCGCCTGTAATTGCCATGGGTCTTGTGGCGATATGCATAAAGCTTGGTTTCACGGGTATGTACGGTGGGGTCGATCTTGGTGTGGTTTCAGGATTTCTGGCAGCTCTAATGACGGCCTACTTCCTTGAGGATATATTCCCCAGACCGGAGGACTTGTGATGAATGAACTTGTTGGAGTTGCAGTCACAGCAGTGGTATCCTGGCTGAACTTTGTTATAATAGATACATGGATGGGCCTTCCTGAAAAACCAGGTGTCAGGGGGGCCGATTACATTGGAAGGGATATAATGAAAAGGGGGGGAGACCTCGCAGGGGGTTTCTTCCAGGGAAACATAGTCTGCTCCCCCGACGCATCTGCAGGCACACTCCTGGGGGCAATCGGCTGTTACCTCATGGGTGTACCTGAGGGCGGCATTATAGCTGCGCTTCTGGTGTTCATAGGGAACAGGCTCTGCGCAGACCCGGGATATGCAGGCACGACCGGCGCACTCTCAATCACTTTCATAATAGCAATCTCATCACTTGCAGGATTGAAACCTGAAATGTTTATTGCCGGAATGGTTATTGCAATAACCACAATACAGGGCTTAAACCACAGTAGATCATCAAGGCTCCTTGGCGCCATAGCCCGGAGGATGAACAGGTACACAGACCTTGAATAGAAGGTGTTGATCATGCTAATCCAGATAACAGGAATAATAGTTGTTCTCATGGCATTGAGGGCGCTTCTAGCACAGGACAGGGCAGAGAGGCTCCTTTACCTCAATGCAATGAGTTTCGGGATATCTGCAATGATTGCACTCTACATTGGAACGGCATTCGGGGCTGTCCTTGCAGCTGTTTACTTCGTGGCATCAACCATAACATCGAATGCTATTGCACATACCCTTGACCGTGTCGGGGAGGAAATATTAATCGAGGATTAGGTAAAGATTTTGGCTGGTGATGGTTATGAATCCGCTTGACCTCATTAACCTTACAAACACAGGAATTTTCGTGATATTCACAGGTGCCGCTGGCATCATACTCCTTCAAAGGCCCCTTGATAAGATAATAATGTTCTCTCTGCTCCAGGGGGGCTTTGTGATGGTCCTCGCAGCGGCCAGATACCTTGACGTGGCCACGGCAGCGGCCCTTTTTGATCCCATATCCACTGTGATACTGCTCATGGCTGTTATGAGAATAAATGATGTGAGGACAGCGAGGGGTGAGGATCTTGTCTGATGTTTATGTATCATCTCCGAGAGGTGGGAAAGTTGCTTGAAACCCAGATATGGTTCTATGCAGGGGCCGCACTTGTAATAATAGGTTCCATTGCAACCGTCGCAGGTCCCGGTGTAAGGGACCCTATCGTCAGGATACTGAACACCGAGATACCGGCGGTTGGTGTTTCACTGATATTCCTCACCTACAACCACACACTGGCACTCCTCACCTTCATCGCGGCCACCACAATCATGACACTGGTACTGCTCAGGGCCGTTATAAGGCTCGAGGAGATGGGGGTGGAAGTATGAGCCTCGGAAGAATCCTCAACGAACTGGCAAACCCCAAGAGGATACCGCGTCTATTCGCATTCTCACTTGGACTCGTGCTCCTTGTGGGTTTCCTGGTACCATTAACACTGAATGAGAACCAGCTCTACCCGAGGCCACTCCCACAGGAACAGATTAACAGCAAGGATCCCCTGGCACCCTACGACCGTGGTGGGGTTCCTCTTAAGGAACCAGGCAACGTGAAGTCCCAGTACCCCCAGTTTGAGGTTAACCTGGGTAAGATCACAGCTTACCTGTCACCGATAGCGATAGCGGTCAAGGACCTTACCTACTACTTCGGAACCTCAATATACTCATCCCCGGGGGGTCTCATAGATGAGATACTGTACTACACAAGGGGTCTTGACACGGTCCTTGAGTCAAGCATACTCATGATGGCATTCACCATAGCATCATGGGTCGCCCTTAACTTCACTGTGAGGAGGCGTAAACCATGATGGTACCTGAATTCACAGTTTCACTCTTCGTCCCGGCTGTCTACACGGGACTTGTAGCGGGATTCATAGCGCTCCTTGGGATATCATTCCAGAAGAACGACCTCAGCGCACTCATAATCACCGATATAGTGGGAATAGCAATGCTTGTGATCGTTGCAGCGGTCGGAACCGACCTTGCAGAGGCCCTCATACTCCCCGGGCTGGTGGTTGAACTGGCGGAGATAATGGCCATCTCGGAGATACTCATTTCAAGGGAGATGAGGATCCGTGGCGAGGTGGAGGAGATTGAACACGTCCCGATGGAACTCGAGGTCTTCAGGACAGCCCCCAACTTCCTGGCACTTGTACTCATAGCCTACGGCGTGTTCCTCACAGGTTTCACAGGGGGTGCGGTTGCAGGTGCAGGTGTTCTGTTCTACGCTGCAACCAGGAAGGCCCGTGGCCTGCCGGTGGCTGAATGGAATGGTATAGCGGGTGTCTCAGGTATAACCTGGTGCCTCTGGCTTGCAGGTTTCCTGATATTCTTCACAGCACCACAGCTCTGGCTCCCGGCCCTGTTCCTTTCAGGTTGCGGTATACTGATCAAGGTGGCCAGCAAGATGGGCCTCATCGGGGTCCTTGCAAGGGAGGAGATCAGGGAAGCAGGGGGTGATGAATGATGGATATAGCGTCCCTTGGTGGTGAGCTACTGGGTCAGATACCCTTCGGGGACATAGTGCTCTACCTCACACCATTCAACCTGTTCATGTTCGCATCTGTACTCATATTCACGTTCCTCATAGCCATAAGCCGGACAGAGACCCAGGTTGAGACAGAGTTCGGGTCACTGGGTAACCGGAGGGTTGAGGTTGACACAGCCGAGTTCAGGATCAGGAGGTTCCTTGCAATAGTCTGTGGACTTGCAACTGCAGGCGCGATGGTTACAGGTGACCTGTTCAACTTCACACTCTTTGTGGCACTCATAGGAATAGTTAACATCGGTATAGTCTCAGCGGTGAGACAGGTGGATGTGCTTGATGCGGCCTTCCAGTATGGACTCATAGCCATGATGGCTTCACTTCCCCTCTTCGGGGGCGCGGCCATGGTGCTGGGCTCATCAGGTACACTGAGTCTCCTTGAGCTATCCCATATCGGGGGAAACCCCATGATAAGCTTTGCAACCATCCTCCTTCTGATGGGGGTTATAGGTGAGACCGGTGTTGCACCGTTCTATGCAACCAAGGCAGAGATGTTCCGGACACCCGGCTCACCCTTCATACTCATAATACACCTCAGCTCCCTCCTGGTGATTGTGAGGGCCATTGAGGTTTTACTGATAGTTGCACTCTGAAGGTGAGATCATGAATAAACTTAAAGCAGGAAGCCTTACTGCCCTGATACTATCAGCAACCGGGATAATCTATGCCCTCCTCTTCAACCCACCTGCGTGGGTGGTGTATGGCGTGGCCATATTCCTCATCCCGGTCTTCATACTCTCGCTGGGGATACTCTCCATGGCGACACCAGAGAAGGATGAGGCTGACGAGAGGGTTAACGAACCATTCATAGGGTACTGATGATCATGGAACCATACTTTGCGGTGATGAAATGAATCTGATGGGAAACATCATAGTTAACGTTACAATAGCATTTCTGGTGGGGAGCCTGCTTCTGGGGTTCCAGAGGAAGGTGATGGCGAGGATACAGAGGAGACCAGGACCCCCTGTTATACAGCACCTCCTCCACACCCTTAAGTTCTACATAAAGGAGTCATCGTTCCCCAGGACGGCTGCCATGCCATTCTATGTGGCTATAGCGGCGACACTCTGTGGTATCTGGATTAGCGCGGTTATCGTGGGACCTGTTCTTGAGGGCTCACTCCTGCTCTTCTTCGGGATATACGCCCTCCACAAGATCGTTGAGCACAACGCAGGATCATCATCCGGTTCACCGTATGGTAAGCTCAGCTGTGTCCGCGCGGTTTTCTCTGCTGCAGCCGAACTGCCACTCTTTGCGGTGCTCGCCATCATATACCTGCAGACCAGGACGATGATGATATCCGACATCATAGGCTACCAGAGCATCCACGGGCCACTCATACTGAAGCTCCCCCTGGCGGCCATGATGTTCTTTGTCCTCATACTCTCAAAGGCACCGTACTCACCATTCTCCATAACCAAGGGTAAGGACATAATATCCGGGTATGAGACAGAGCACTTCGGGGTCCTCAGGGGCTACCTGATGATCTCAGAGTCCATTGCATGGTACATGCTCCTCTGGATATTCCTCACGGTATTCATAGGCGGCCTGAGCCTGCCGCTATACATCCTGGGAATGGTGATTATCACGGCGGTAACGGCATTCATAAACGCAACAACACCAATGCTGAACCCCAACCACTCTGTGGCCATACAGGTTATCCTGGCATTCGCCGGTATAGCAGGGTCCATCATTCTTATGCTTGTAATGTGATAGTAATTTAGAGAGGGGATTTAATGGAGAAAGGTCTAACGGTACTCACGGCACTTGTTGCGGGCGGAGTAATAATCGTGAGCCTGCTTGCAGCCATCATGCAGAGGATATCTGTAATACCGGTCACATTCCTTGCAGCCATATTCGTGGTTCTACTGCTCATGGCGGGCAGTGAAAGGGTCTCTGAACTCTCAGAGGAACTTGAAAGGGCTGCGTTCTTCGCGGTACTGGCATTCTTCATAATTTCATTCCTGGTCCTCTACAGACCGGTATAATCAAATTCACTGGTGATAGTATTGTATGAAATATACCTTGTATACACGGTTTCCTTTATCGCTGGCTCGGTAACCGGTTTACTCTTAAGCTACCGGAAGTACAGGGAGCCATTTGTGGAGGAAAAAATAGACCCACTGGCACTTATAGTAGCCCTCGTGGGGTGGGTGGTGCTTGTGAATGCGGCCCTGGCACCCTTCACCCCTCTTTTAAGGACCGGGGGGTTCTTCATGGTCGCCCTGGTTGCCGGTATGAGGCCAGGGTATGGTAGATACGAGACGGTCCTGGGGGCTGCGGTGGCTTTTATCATATGGCTCCTGGCCGGGAACCCGGGGTGGTAGTTATGGATGAAGGAGAACTCATGAGGCTCATGAAGAGGAGGATAATTGAAAGTTACCGGTGGCAGGAGGATGTTGTGAAACCACTCTCCAGGGAACTTGAAATTGACCTGGAGGAGTTCCAGGAGATACTCATGGATAAACTGGACATGTCCAGCCTTGAGGCCCTCCACCCCAGATTCGAGTCTGCAAGGCCAAGGTGCATAAAGGAGAAGCTGCACAGTGACCTCCAGCTCTGCTGGCTCGTTGATGTGATGGAAATCGTGGATGCTGGGGATGCAGAGGCACTCAAGGATGAGATAACAGGGATGATCCTGGATGGAGCCGAATACGGAGATGCCCTTGCTGAGGGGAAGAGGAGGCTCCATGAGATACTCCGGTCTTAAGCTTAAGATTGATCATGAAGGAGTGGATGTAGAGGTAAAGAAATGTTGGATGCTCTTAAGCTTAAGATTGATCATTAAAGAGTAGATGTAGAGGTAAAGAAATGTTGGATGCTCTTAAGCTTAAGATTGATCATTAAAGAGTAGATGTAGAGGTAAAGAAATGTTGGATGCTCTTAAGCTTAAGATTGATCATTAAAGAGTAGATGTAGAGGTAAAGAAATGTTGGATGCTCTTAAAAGTATTCTGAGGAAAACATCAATCCACGTGTGTCTTGTGAACACCGGAGGGTGCAACGGCTGCGACATAGAGGTCCTTGCACTCCTCTCACCCAGATATGACCTTGAACAGTACGGTATATACGTCCACCAGAACCCCAGGGAGGCTGATGTGATACTGGTGACCGGTGCCGTTACAGAGCAGTGGAGAGAGAAGCTTCAGAGGATATACAGCAAGGCACCTGAGCCAAAGATAGTGGTGGCCCTGGGCAACTGCCCCATCTCAGGGGACGTGTTCAACCAGGAGGGTGGGAGCGTCTATGCACCGGTCTCTGACTTCATACCGGTGGACGCTGAGGTCCCTGGTTGTCCGCCAAGGCCATCTGAGATACTTGAAGCGATACTGTCTGTGGCACCCGGTGCAATAGCAGAGAGGGGGAGAAAGAGATGATACTGCCACTTGGACCCATGCACCCCGGCTACAAGGAGCCCATAAGGCTCAAGGTTAAGACAAGGGGTGAGAAGGTTCTCAAGGCCGAGATAGAGTATGGATACGTTCACAGGGGAATAGAGAGGGTGATGAGGAACAAGACCTGGCAGAAGGCCATATACCTCTCTGAGCGGGTCTGCGGGATATGCTCATATATACACACACAGACCTTTGCAGAGGCATTCGAGGCCATATCTGAGGTGGAGGCCCCACCGAGGGCCCAGTTCCTCCGCGCACTGACCAACGAACTTGACAGGATACAGAGTCACCTCATTGCAAATTCAACCTACTTCAAGGCCCTTGACCATGAGACAATGTTCATGTACATGCTGGCCCTGAGGGAGCCTGTCATGGATGCCATCGAGTTACTCACAGGTAACCGTGTCAACATGGGCTGGAACGTTGTGGGGGGTGTGAGGATGGACGCCTCAGAGGATCACCTCTCAAGGATAAGGGAGATCATAGTGGACCTTGAAAGGGAATTCGACCGTTACGTTGAAATGTTCGAGCACGGGCCACTCATAGGACTCAGGTCAAGGGACGTGGGTTACATGAGCCGTGAGGAGGCAGAGAAGGCCCGGGCAGTGGGACCCATCGGAAGGGCCTCGGGTATACGGTATGACTTCAGGGAGGATCACCCCACCTACCGGGACCACCTGGATTTCAGGACAATCTGGAGGGATGAGGGTGACAACTTTGCAAGGGTCATGAACCGCTTCGATGAGATAAGGGTCTCAATTGACCTCATAAAGCAGGTGATAGACAGTATCCCCTCCGGCCCTGTGAGGAGGAAGGTGGATGTGAAGGCAGGCTACGGTGAGTGGAGAAACGAGGCACCCCGCGGCGAGGTGGCCTACATGATTGAGACCAACGGAAACCTCATAAAGAACATCTCCATAAGGACCCCCAGCATCATGAACATCGATGCCTGTGCAAAGTACATGCTGCGTGACGTTGCAACCGTTGCAGATGCCGTTGCAACCTATGCCAGTGCAGACCCATGCATAGCATGTGCAGAGAGGGTCGTGGTCCTGGACGAGAATGAGGGAAAGAGGGAGATACTCCTTTAAAAGAATTGATCATGTTGATGTCCTATGTCCTCTGTAATATGGTACCTCTACGAGTTTGCCCGCAAATCATGGGCAGAGAAATTTGCAAATGCACATACAGAACACGAGATCCTTGAAAAACCCGAAAGGTTCAGGGATTTCCCCACAGTACATAGGGAGTACTGCATAGGCTGCGGGGCCTGCACCACAGCATGCCCTGCCCCCGGCGCGATAAAACTGGTCCGCGATACCGACACCTCCGAGGAGGAGGGCCTGACCTACCCGGTGATAGTGAGGGGGGCCTGTATCAGGTGCGGATTCTGCGCCGAGGTCTGCCCCACCGATCCCAAGACTATAGAATGCGGTGAGAACCACCTCATAAGGGAAGAGTTCACAATCGTACCCTCAGAGAAGCTCTACGTGATAGATGATTACCTCTGCATACGCTGCAGGAAATGCATGAAGGCCTGCCCGGTTGATGCCATCGTTGAGGAGGACGGCAGGGTCGAGATTGACCAGAGCAGGTGCATAGCATGCGGTGACTGCCTTGAGAAGTGCCCTGTCAAGGGTGCGCTCAAGAGGATACACGTGGCATATGTTGAGGAACAGAAGATGGTTATAAACCTGGCTGTCAATGAACTGGAGGCGGCCATCGAGGAGCGCAGTGATGATATAAAGAAACTTGGGGCGGGTGAGGTCTACAGGATGAACCACCCCCTGCGACCCCTCCTTGAAAGGGCCCTTGAGATTCTGCCCGATGAGGATATAACCAGGGACATCCTTGAGATGATAACAGACCGCCTGAAGATGAGGATCATAACATGGAGCCCTGAGAAGTGTGTTCAGTGCAGGTTATGCGTAGATGAGTGCCCATCGGGTGCCATAACCTACTCGGAGGATGAGGGAGTCGTGAGGGACCCTGAAAAGTGTCTCAGGTGCAGCACATGCTACCAGACCTGCCCGTTCGGTGTTGCCGGGTACTACGTTGCAAGGTTCCTCATTGACGAGTCCAACGGTGAGGAAGTGATCAGGATCACCATAAAACCGGCGGCGCTTCCTGTAAAGTGATGAGGAGATGATAACATTCCAGCTGCAGCAAAACCCGTAAAGCCCCTGAGGGAAGTTGACGTTGACTATGAAATCCACCATGAGAAATGCAGGAACTGCCCTGATAAGCCCTGCCTGAATGCATGCCCTGTTGATGCCGTGCACATCGACCCGGACACAGGGGAGGTTGAGATAGATGACCGTTGCTTTGGCTGCGTCCTCTGCAGGGAGGCCTGCCCCTACGATGCCATAAGAATGAAGGCAATCCTAGGGGAGCCAGTGAGGGAGAATGTCCCTGTGATAAACCCCAGGATCTGCCGTGGCTGCGGTGCCTGTGTATCTGCCTGCAGGACAGGGGCCATACACCTGACATCATCAGGGGAGACAGGTGTTCACAGTGAGATAGACGAGGATAAATGCGTCAGGTGCGGCTACTGTGCAAGGGCATGCCCCACAGAGGCCATAAAATACGGTGAAATCCTCCCAAGATCCGTGGTGGGTGGAAAGGCTGTTGTGGTTAACCAGAAGGACTGCATAGGCTGCATGACCTGCACCAGGGTCTGCCCATCCAGGGGCGCCATAAAGGTGGGTAAGATCAACAGGCTCCCCTACATAGACCCATCATACTGTGCAAGGTGTGAGGAGTGCATGGATGTCTGCCCATCAGCAGCCATAAAGTACTCGTCCAGAAAGAGGGCCTACGAGAACTTCTCAAAACTCAATAACATGGAGATAGCAGGGGAGATCCTTGAGAGGGAATCAGAGAAACTCGTGAGGAACCTTGGAAGGATAGACTCGGTTCTGAGGAGTGTGAAGCGGAGGTTCACCAGGGATGAACCTGAGTTCAGGGTGGATGTCACAGATGAGATAAGGGACGGCATAGAGGAACTCGTTGACTCGGATCTCGAAATCCTTGAACTCAACCATATAGTGGACTTCACAAAGCCAAAGAGAAGCATAAGGGTCCTTGAGGATAGGTGCATCGGGTGCGGACTGTGCGTCACCGAGTGCCCGGTTGGAGTTATAGAACCGGTAACACCAGCCCCTGTTGAGATAAAGGATGGCTGCGTCTTCTGCGGCCGCTGCAGGGGGGTCTGCCCTGTTGATGCAGTTGAAATAACAGAGGAGGACTTCAGGGCATCTGATGGCAGGATATACCTTGAGCGCAGAATCCTCAGGGGACCAAGAAGCGGTTCAGTGGAGGTGGATCATGTGATCTGCCAGAGGTGCGGCGTCTGTGTCAACCACTGCCCTGTTGATGCCATGGCACTGGATGGTGAGGTGGAGGTTGATAATGAGACCTGCATACTCTGCGGTGAATGCCAGGACATATGCCCGGTCACCGCAGTGAAACTTAACCTGGAGGATGATAACCTTGAATAGGGTCTTTGTGACAGACTGCGAGGGTCCGGTTTCACTGAACGACAACGCATTCGAGGCCGCGGCCCACTTCATGCCCGAAGGTGACAGGTTCTTCAGGAAGGTCAGTGAATTTGATGACATACTGGCAGATGAGATAAAGAGGCCAGGCTACAATGCCGGGGACACCCTGAAACTCATAGTACCCTTCCTGTTGGCCTATGGCGTCACCGATGAGAAGCTCATTGAGTTCTCAGAGGAAACCCTCAAACTTGTACCAGGGGCGGAGGAGACCCTCGAGCTTGCCATGCAGCTCATGCCATCCTACATCATAAGCACAAGTTACAGGCACTACATAGAGGCCCTCTGCAGGCGCACAGGCTTCCCCATTGAGAACACCCGCCACACAACCCTCACCCTCAACGTCCCGATAGGGGATGATGAAAGGGAGATGCTCATGAAACTCAGGGAGGAAGTCATTGATGGGGACTTCCAGGACCTGGATGAGATATTCTTCCAGAAAATACCACAGATGAGGATAGGGAGGCTCCTTGATGAGGTCAGGACTGTTGGTGGGGACGGTAAGAGGGTCGCCCTAAGGGGGATACTATCTGAACTTGGTTTAACAGAGAAGGCGGCCATGTACGTGGGTGACAGCATAACAGATGTCGAGCCCCTCAGGGAACTCAGGGGAAAGGGCATACCCATCTCATTCAACGGCAACAGCTACGCCCTCAGGGAGGCCGAGGTTGCCGTCATATCCCAGGACGCAAGGGCCCTCCTGCCACTCGTGGACCTCCACTCAAGGTTCGGGAGGAACTACGTAATGGAATTCGTTAAGGCGTACTCAGATGACCCTGAAAGGGCCCTTGAATCCTTCAGGGTGGACTTCAGGGTTGCCGAGAGATTCGAGAACATATTCCGGGACGCCTACCCCACCATCACACCCGTGGATGATACCGATGAACTCGTTGAGGAGAGCCTCGCAGTCAGAAAGAAGATCAGAGGGGAGGATGTGGGGTCCCTGGGCTGAATGGATCGTCAGGTGTTGATTATGGAGATTAACGGAACGGTGATCGAGGATACATTTTCAGAGGCCTTCACCGGAAGGTGTGTGAGGGCCACCATAACGGCCCGTGACATGGAAACCGTAAGGAGGGCGGCCTACGATTCAACTGCAACCCCAGGTGCGGTTATAGGGAGAGTTGAGGGTGGCGTTGAATCATTCCTTTCCGCTGATGAAACACCAGATGGGAGGCCAGGGGCCACTGTACAGTTCTACTACGCCCTCCCCGACCTGGAGAAGTTCCAGGTTGAACTCTCCTACAGGATCAGGCAGGACATACTTGTGAAGCCATTCACAGCCCTCTACGATTCCACACCCGACCCTGAGGGGTACATGGATATGATGAAGCATGTGGGCCACTGTGGGGACGGTTATGAGTGGATTGAGGAGTTTGATGGGCGTGAAATGATAAACATCCCAATAGCGGTCCCGGACTTTAAGATCGAATCAAAGCTGGGTTACAGGGATGCGATCATGGGGGCCAACTTCTGGTACATGTGCAGGGACCCTGAAACCGTCCTTGAGGCCGGAAGGGCAGCCATAAATGCTATAGGTGAGGTTGAGGGTGTTGTGACACCCTTTGATATCTGCTCGGCCGCCTCCAAGCCTGAGACCAATTACCCCTGGATAGGCCCCACAACCAACCACCCCTACTGTCCAAGCCTGAGGGACCTGCTGGGTGATGAGTCAAGGGTCCCTGAGGGCGTCGGGTACATACCCGAGATAGTCATAAATGGCCTGTCCCTTGAGGCCCTTGAGGAGGCCATGAGGGCGGGTATAGAGGCTGTCTGCCGCTACGACGGCGTCCTGATGGTGTCAGCAGGTAACTATGATGGTAAACTTGGGGACCACAGGATAGACCTTCATGGTGTTCTCTGATGTTATTCGATGCCGTGGGCCTCGGGGCCCTTAACATGGACCAGCTCCACATGGTTGAGAGGATAGCAGGACCCGATGAGGAGGTATTTGTCCGCGATACAGTGGAGTCCTGCGGTGGATCAGCAGCCAACACCATAATAGGCCTTGCAAGGCTCGGCCTGAGAACAGCCTTCATAGGCAAGGTCGCAGCTGACAGGGAGGGTTCCATCCTCAGGGAGAACCTGCAGGGGGAGGGTGTCGCCGATTACGTTGCCGTTTCAGATGAGGGAAGAAGCGGCAGGGTCATGGGATTCGTTGACCCCCAGGGAAACAGGGCACTCTATGTGGACCCCGGGGTTAACGACACCCTCAGCATGGATGAGGTCCAGGAGGAAGCACTGAAAACCAGGCTACTGCACCTCACATCCTTTGCAGGATCAGGTATCAGGGTCCAGAGGGAGGTCCTGGGGGTCATCGATGACTCTGTGACAGTGAGCCTCGACCCCGGCCACCTATATGCGGAGCGGGGCGCATCTGAACTTGAGGGTATCCTTGAGAGGACAGACATTCTCCTGGTCAACCGGAGGGAACTGGAGATCCTGACAGGATCCCCTGACCCTGCCATGGCATCGGCAGAACTGGGGGTTGACGTGGTTGTCATGAAGATGGGCTCTGAGGGTGTCAGGGCCTTCGATGGCTCCGAGGTGATGGTTGAGGCACTCGAGACCAGCTGCAGGGATACAACGGGCGCCGGGGATGCATTCAATGCAGGTTTCCTCTATGCATGGCTTTCAGGACATGGGCTTGAGGTGTCATGCCTCTTTGGAAACTACATGGCATCAAGGTGCATAGAGGGCTACGGTGCCACATCGTCCCTCCCAGGGAGGGAGGCCCTTGAGGTTCTGGAGGGGTACCTCAGGGATACCTATCAGGAAAAGCGCGGTGATTCTGGAAAATAATTTAAGTGAACATGTTTAAACTAATAGAGGAGGATCATGTTAATCTCTTTAAGGATTGAACAAATACCGGGGTTGTATCATGGATATTGTCTTTAAAAAGAAACTTGATGATCTCCAGAGGGACGTTGCACTGAAGTCGATGGACCTTGAGGAGAGCCCTGAGGAAGTCGGGGTGGAACTTGGAAGGTGCAGTGTTCGCGATAAATTCATAGACATAACACCAAAGTGCGTCAGGTGCAACCTCTGCGTTGAGGAGTGCCCTGTTGACGCCATATCAGATTCATCTGCCTCACGGGCCGCCAGGATACTCGATAACTGTGTTAAATGTGAGATATGTGCCCAGACCTGTCCCGTGAGATGTATAAATGTTGTTGAGAGCACAGCCACAATTGATGAGGATGTCACATACAACCTTGAATACCTGAGGATTCCCCACAGAACACTCCGCATGAGGGATATTCAGGTTACAGATAAATGCACCGCCTGCGGCACCTGCGAGAGGTTCTGCCCCACAGGCGCAATAAGGGTGGGGGAAACTGCAGCGGTTGATAGATCCATATGCATTGGATGCGGTGCCTGCGTCAACGTGTGCCCCTCAGATGCCATAAAACTTGAAAGGGAACTCGGACCTGTCATTGAGACCCGTAGACTCATGGTTGATCAGGATGCATGTGTTGAGTGCCTTGTATGTGAGGAGAACTGCCCCACCGGAGCCATAAGGATTGAGGATGGGGAAGTTGTTGTTGATGGAGATAAATGTATCCTCTGTGAGGTCTGTTCGTCTAAGTGTCCTGTGGCAGCACTTAAACTGGAGAGGTTGTCAGATGAAAGTTAAGGAGATAATGGATAAGGAGTTTATAGCCGTCTCCCCTGGGGACCGGGTTGTTGATGTATCCCTGAAGATGGAGAAGACAAGGAAATTCACAACACCTGTTGTTGATGATGAGGGGAAGCTTGTTGGATGGGTTACAAGCTTTGATGTTATGAGGGGACTCAGGGATGGAGTTGAACTTGTATCCGATGTCATGCAGCCCCCTGAGAGGATAGTCCACGTCAATGAGAACGACCCGGCGCGGCTGGCGGTCCTTGAAACAGCCCACCACAAACTTGTTAGTGTCCCTGTACTGGATGATGAGGGAAGGGTTGTCGGTGTTGTGAGGTCCTTTGACATCGTTGAGACCCTCTCACAGCTCTATGAGATCAAGGTCTACAAGATATTTGAGGCCATGAACAGTGAACTCAAGGGTGTTAGCTGGGACGAACTCATGGAGGCAGCCGCAATCATCACAAGGAGGCGCACTGGTAAGAGGATCAAGCCGAAGGAATACGAGGAGAGGATCAGGAACTCCACATTTGGCGAGGCCATATGGGCTACAGGTGGCCTTGAAAAGTTCTTTGTGGGTCTGATAGCCATAGGTGAACTTGTGATTGCAAGAAAGATTGCGAGGGCAAGGAAGTAATCCCCTTCTTTTTTTTATTTCACTAATTCCCTTCTGGACTTTTGAGGGTTTTTTACTGGCGCCTTCTACAATTACTGATATTAAGGAAAACTTATATAATATGACTACATATGAATGTGTATTCATATGTTCAGGTGAATTGTATGGGATGTGAATGCAGCTCATGCTCCCCTGAGGAGGGGGATAAAGATATACAGGTCATCGCAGCATCAGGCGCACTCCTCACAGCAGGAATCATCCTCAGCTTCACAGGCAGTGTGATCTCAATTCCACTGCTACTTGCCGCAGTGGCAGCTGCCGGCTACAGGATATTCCCAGCAGCAATCAGATCAGTCCTCAGGGGACGCTTCACAGTGAACTTCCTCATACTCATAGCAGTCGCCGGTGCCCTTGCACTCGGTGACTACACAGAGGCGGCCCTGGTAACGGTCCTGTATAACATTGCAGAGTACCTTGAGGAGTACGCCCACAGAAGATCCCACAGATCAGTGGAATCACTCATAAAGCTCAGACCTCGAACCGCAAGGGTCCTTGGTGATGGGGAGAACATAATTAAGGTCGAAGAGGTTAGATCAGGGTCCATAATCGGTATAAAACCCGGCGAAACCATCCCACTCGACGGAACAGTCACCAGGGGCAGGTCAAAGGTGGACCAGTCAAATATAACAGGGGAATCCCTTCCCATAACTGTCCAGGAGGGCAGTGATGTATTTGCAGGTACCCAGAACCTTGACGGATACCTGGAGGTTCGGGTTACAAGGGAAGCAGATAACACGGTGCTTGCAGGTGTTATTGAAACCGTTAAAAGGGCTGCCACCAGAAGGTCCCGCAGGGAGAGGTTCATAGAACGCTTCGCATCAGTCTACACTCCAGCTGTTATAGCCCTTGCGGTTCTAACGGCAGCAGTCCCTATCATAATGGGTGGATCCATCGGGACATGGGTGTACAGGGCCCTTGTCCTTCTTGTAATCTCATGTCCATGCGCACTCCTCATATCGACACCGGTTGCAATGGTCTCAGGGATGACCGCCGCTGCAAGAAGGGGTATACTCATCAAGGGCTCGGAGTTCCTGGAGGCCATGGCCTCGGTGAGAAACATAATCTTCGATAAAACAGGAACCCTCACAGAGGGATCCCCCAGGGTCACCTCAGTTGAACCCGTCGAGAGGAAGGATGAGATTCTAAGGATTGCAGCCTCCCTTGAGAGGAGGTCAGGTCACCCCATCGCAGAGGCCATAGTGGACTCCTACCATGGAGAAACAGATGAGGTCAGTGAATTTGAGTCCATGCCAGGGAAGGGTGTTTCAGGCCACATCAACGGGGTGAAGTACACCATTGGAAGCCCTGAGCTTGTCGGTGCCAGCCCAGGTAAGGGGACCACAGTCTACCTTCAGGGGCCAGAGGGAATAGCAGGAAAGATAACCCTCTCAGATACCATCAGGGATTCAGCTAGTAGGACAATCTCAGAACTCAGGGATAGGGGACTTGAGATTATGATGCTGACAGGGGACACCGAGGAGGTTGCAGCTGAGGTTGCAGGGGAGCTTGGAGTTGAAAACTACCAGGGAGGTCTCCTCCCTGAGGATAAGATGAAGGTTATTGATGAGGTCAGAAAGAGGGGACCCGTTGCAATGGTGGGTGATGGTGTTAACGATGCACCGGCCCTTGCAGCTGCAGACGTGGGGATAGCAATGGGTGTCCGGGGATCGGATGTGGCACTTGAAACAGCCGATATAACCCTTGTGGAGGATGACCTTGAGAGGATAGATGAACTCATGGATCTAAGCCGGAGGACCATCCGCACCGTGAGAATCAACACGGCTTTAACGGTTACAGTTAAACTATCCCTTGCAGTGCTCTCTGTCACAGGTTCCGTACCCCTGTGGGTAGCGGTTGCTGTGGGTGATATGGGCCTGTCGCTCTTTGTTATAGTGAACAGTCTGCTCATTGCAAGGTACTGATGCTATTGAGAACCATTATTCTTAAATTTAGGACTCAATTCATCACTAAAAAAAGAATAAAATAGTGGTTTAAAAACCACTAGAAGGGAAGACTTGCGTATATTCCCTTAATCTTTGCTGTAGCAGTGTTCCAGCTTGATACAGCGCCGAGACTGTTTCGTGAACTCGTGGCATCTGCAGCGTACCAGGTGTCACCCACAAGTACCTGGACCCAGACATGGCCGTAGGTGTTACCTGAGGTGAAGGTGCATGTACCATGCACGTACCTGGCAGGTAACCCTGCAGCCCTGAAGAGGGCCACCAGGAGGTGTGAATGATCCACGCAGTTACCTGTCCTTGTTTTTAGCGTGCCAGTGGCACCGTATCTTGTGTTGTAGTAGAAGCTGTAGCTGATGCTGTCGCGTACCCACTTGAATATCGCTGTTGCCTTATCCCATGCACTGGTGAGGCCTGAGGTTAGGCTGGCTGCCAGTGACCTGATTGCCGTGTCATTCACCTGGCAGTTTGCTGTTGCCGAAAGGTACCGGGAGGTGCCCTCACCGTTGTAGGGGTCATTCTCAGGTCTCTTCTTAAGCGATGATGATGGGGTTGTTGATGTAGCACTGATCTTCTTCACCGTGACGTAGTTGGGGAGTCTGCCACTATCAGCATGGAATGCAAGGATCCTTGAAACCGCGTATATGAGGTTATCAAAGGATATTCTGCCGATACTGGAACTCACATAGTTGGGTGCCCTGCCGTTACTGTTTATGAACTTCAGCACATTCTCTGCAAGTTCGATGTAGGCTGACTTTGAGAGCTGCCCCGTCGCTGACCCTGATGGGTTCGGCGCGGCTTTCACTGAACGCACTGTGAGTGAAGCTGATTTTCCTGCACTTTTAAGGAGGTCCTTTAACATCAGGTCAAGGAACTGTGCAACTGTCAGCTTCTGGCTTCCCACTGATACTGTTGATGGCAGCTTACCGTAGGTTTCTATGTACTTTTTGAGGTCAACTGCAGCGCTCTTAAGCGATGATGATGGGGTTGTTGATGTAGCACTGATCTTCTTCACCGTGACGTAGTTGGGGAGTCTGCCACTATCAGCATGGAATGCAAGGATCCTTGAAACCGCGTATATGAGGTTATCAAAGGATATTCTGCCGATACTGGAACTCACATAGTTGGGTGCCCTGCCGTTACTGTTTATGAACTTCAGCACATTCTCTGCAAGTTCGATGTAGGCTGACTTTGAGAGCTGCCCCGTCGCTGACCCTGATGGGTTCGGCGCGGCTTTCACTGAACGCACTGTGAGTGAAGCTGATTTTCCTGCACTTTTAAGGAGGTCCTTTAACATCAGGTCAAGGAACTGTGCAACTGTCAGCTTCTGGCTTCCCACTGATACTGTTGATGGCAGCTTACCGTAGGTTTCTATGTACTTTTTGAGGTCAACTGCAGCGCTAAGTGTGTTTGCATGGTTCACACCCGAATTATCACCTGCAGCCTGAAATTGGCTGCCTGAATTGCCACTGACGTTCTCCATGTCTGCATCTGCCACTGCAGGTTCTGTGGTGTTATCAGGTGTATCCACTTCTCTGTCCACTGAAACAGGGGGCTCGATGTTATCTGCACTCAGATGATCGGCCCCACTATACAACGTGCCGTCGCTGTCACTGTCCACCATGTCTTCACTGTAACTTTCATTTAAACTTGAACACTGATCCAGTGACTTCTCACATTCCACTTCACTCTCGAAAGCTGTATCATCAGCTGCCACTGCATATCCTGCTGTGTTCATGAGGAGCATGCATGCAGTGAGCATGCACACCAGTCTCATGTTTACCGAAATTTTACCGCCTCCAATCCACAGTGCCCGGTAGGGTCACTGTGACATTAAAAACTTGAATTTAAGGTTATATATAAATATTTTGGTTTATTTGACCTAAAAAAGCCTTATATGAACCTTTTAAATCAAAATAGGCTTTATGAAATCTTTTTATTTTCATGATAGATGAATATGCTCTTTCCATCTCCAGAATGGGCTGAATGACAATTTTCAATCCTTTATCCAGCTGAAAGGCACATATAGAACCTAATATTGCAGCCGGATTTTAATGGGATTCCATTTTAAGTATATGGGCTCTCCAGAGGTGATTCATCGTGCCATGGCGTCTGGCCCATATAATCCTCAGGGGGCACACTCAATTCAGGGGACATTAGAAAGGAGCTTGATGCTTTATAGGCCTATATAACGTCTCATAACGGTTTAAAACGTATTCAGGGGCACAATAGCAATCCTGAAGAACGGGGTTAACTTTATCTACTGATCATTGAGTAATAGGTAAATGGTGATATTATATGATGAGTCGTGAGATGATGGATGCCATCGAAAAGGAACTCGTTTTTGTTGCAACCGCCGATGAGGAGGGCACACCAAACGTGGTCCCCATAGGATTCGCAAGGCCACTTGATGAGAAGACCATCCTCATTGCAGACAACTACATGAAGAAGACAATAAGAAACCTCCATGAAAACCCAAAGATGGCACTGATACCACAGAACGCCAGGGAATGCCCATACCAGTTCAAGGGAACAGTTGAAATCTTCAAATCAGGCAAATACTTTGACATGGTCGTTGAATGGGCCCAGAACGTCATGACAGAACTTGAACCAAAATCCGCCATACTCATGACCGTTGAGGAAATATACTCAGTAAAGCCGGGACCAGAGGCCGGTGAAAAGGTGGCCTGAAGCCCCCAGAGTGACATGGATGTGTGGTATAGCAGGGTTCAGGGGAGCGGGCGCCAGGGACAAGGTCGCCGCGATGCTCAGAACAATTGGACACAGGGGCCCCGATGCAAGAGGCCTCTACCATGACGGCAGGATCACCATAAAAACCAGTGAGGGGGAGGATGTGCTTGAGGCCCCTCCATCAGAGGACATTGCACTTGGCCACAACCTCCTCTCAATAGTGGGCGGACCCCAGCCGGTTGCAGGTGATGGTGTTCTGGTCTTCAACGGTGAAATCTACAGTCATGACATCCCAGCTGGTGGTGATGCCCACATCATACTGGACCTCATAGAGGGCCACGGCGGCGACCTTGAGGATGCAATCCGCTTTACAGTCAGTGAACTTGACGGGGACTACGCCTTCATCTACACCGATGGAAAGAACCTTGCGGCGGTGAGGGACCCTGTGGGTGTTAAGCCCCTCTATTATGCAGGGGAGGCATTTGCCTCGGAGAGAAAGGCCCTATGGAGTATAGGTCTGCGGAACGTGGAAAGCCTTCCACCGGGTCATGCCATCATAAATGGGAGGATGGTGAAGCTACGGGGACTCCCCCAGCCAAGAAAATGCACCGAAAGCCCCCATGAACTTAAAGGTCTCCTGAAATCTGCCATCAGGGGATCGGTAAAAAAGAGGACCCGCGGACTTAAGAAGGCTGCACTTGTATTCTCAGGTGGTGTGGACAGCACCCTCCTTGCGGCGCTCCTCAGTGAATACCTGAACATCACCCTCTACACCGTGGGCACACAGGGATCGGCGGATGTTGAATTCGCATCAAGGGCAGCAGAGGACCTTGGCATGGACCTCCAGGTAATTGAGGTTACAGAGGAGGCTGTGAGGGATGCACTCCCCCATGTCCTCGCTGCGATTGAGGTTTACAATCCCATGCAGATCGCCATTGCCATGCCCCTCTACCTTGCATCCCGGGAGGCGTCGGCTGCAGGCTTCAGGGTCATGTTTTCAGGGCAGGGAGCCGATGAGCTCTTCGCAGGATACCACCGCTACAGGAGGCTCCTTGAGGATGGAAACCTTGAAGAGGCACTGAGACATGATGTGGAGAACATCTACCATGTCAACCTTGAACGGGATGACGCTGTTACAATGGCAAACTCGGTGGAACTCAGGGTCCCCTTCCTTGACCTGGAGGTTATAGAGTTAGCCCTCAGGGTCCCCACCTGCTTCAAGATAACGGGCCCCGATGATGAGATGAGAAAGCACATTCTCAGGGAGGTGGCGGCTGAGATGGGGGTCCCTGAGTACATTGCAAAGAGGCCCAAGAAGGCAGCCCAGTACGGTTCAGGGGTTGATAGGATACTTAGAAGGAGGGTGCTTCCTGGATTCGACCATGAGGCCTTCCTGAGGAGACTCATGAATGAAGGTGGGGTCGTTCAGAGATGATCCCATGAGGGGTTCGCCTCTCCGGATTTGGTGTTTCTCTAATCTAAGCATTTATATCACTGCACATCAATAGTAGACTCATATGTTCACATTCAAGATTACCCATCACTAGGAGGAATCCTTCATGAAGATAGAGAAAGAGGCTGAGAAGATCCTCGAGGAATTCTCAAGGGCACTTGAAGATGTCCCTGAACTTGAGGAAACATATTACATCGTTGATAACCTTAACAGGACGAGTGAAGATGAGGTTGAGAAGACCGACCCTGAGAAGATCCTCAGAAACGCCCCGGTTGATGAGGACGGCAACATAGTTGTTGAGAGGGGTGAATGGACCCAGTAGGTGTTAAGGATGCGGTTAAACCTGGTGATTGAACTCCGGGATGCCCCCGGCCAGCTTTTATCTGTACTGGAGCCTCTGGGAAGCTCTGGAGCCAATATAGTGACGGTTATACATGAGAGGGACCGTGAATACGGGCCTATGGTACCTGTACAGCTCACGGTGGAGGGTGACAGGGAAACCCTTGACGCGGCCATCAGCAAACTCCAGGAGCGGGGTGTTAACATAATCGAGATGGACGGCGCCCCCATCAGGGAGAAATTCACAAGCATACTCATAGGCGAAATCTCAGAGGGAGACCTCCACGAGGCTGTGGAGGCAATAAACAGCGTCAGAGGCGCCTCTGTATCTGACCTTTCACTCAGAATGTCCGGGGAAAGACAGTCAGCCAGGATAACCGTTGAGGCCGAACATGGGACCAGGGAGAGGGTCCTTGAGAGGATCCAGGAGGCCGCCAGGAGGCATGACCTCCTCCTCATAACAGAGGTCTAGGGGTGATTAGAGTGAGGATATGTCTGGTTGGTCTTGGAGCGGTGGGTCAGGGATTCCTCAGGGCGGCCCAGCTCAAGGGTGAATACCTCAAAAAAAGGTATGGTCTGGAGCTGACCTTTACCGGGATTGCTGATTCATCTGGGGCAATTCATGATGGAAACGGTCTTGATATAGCTGAAATCCTCAGACACAAGAAGATGGATGGTGTCGGCAGACACCCCATGGGAGTTGAGGGTATGAGCGGCCTTGAACTCCTGGATGAGGTTGAATATGATTGCCTGGTTGAGGCAACCCCCACCAGCATAACAGATGGTGAACCCGGCAGGTCACTCCTCATGAAGGCCCTCGGGGATGGTAAACACGTTGTAACATCCAATAAGGGGCACCTGGCACTCTTCTACTCTGAACTCATGGAGCTATCCTCAGAGGCCGGCGCCGAGCTCATGTTCGAGGCATCGGTTGGAGGGGCAATGCCCATAATAAACCTTGCAAGGGAGACCCTCACATCCTGCAGCATAGAATCGGTTATAGGGATACTGAACGGCACCACAAACTTCATACTATCAAGGATGACCTCAGAGGGTTCATCCTATGAGCAGGCCCTCCTTGAGGCACAGGAGCTTGGTATAGCAGAGACCAACCCTGCACAGGATGTTGAGGGTACAGACGCCGCATGCAAGGCGGTTATACTCGCCAATGCAATCCTTGGAAGGCCATGCACCCTCAGGGATGTCAGTGTGGAGGGTATCACAGGCATAACCCAGGGGGCCATTGAACTGGCGGCCCAGGAGGGTTACCTCATAAAGCTCATCGCTGAGATATCAGATGATACACTGGAGGTGGGCCCGAGGCTCGTGAGGATGGGGTCCCCCTACGCTGTTGACGGGACACTCAACATGGCAACCCTCAGGACAGACCTTGCAGGTGAAGTCACAGCCGTTGGAAGGGGTGCCGGGTCCCTGGAGACAGCCTCGGCAATGCTAACAGACACCCTCACCATATGGCGAAGGCAGAGAGATCAGATAATATTTTAATGTTTTTTTAATCCCAGCAGAATGATAATGGATTACGTTTTAATCTCACAGTGATTATCATGAAGTATGTTATTCTTGTTGGAGACGGAATGGCAGATTATCCCCTTGATGAACTTGATGGCAAAACACCGCTCCAGGTTGCGGATACGCCCAACATGGACCAGCTTGCAGAGAAAGGCGCATGTGGACTCCTCAGGACAGTGCCAGAGGGCATGGAGGCGGGCTCAGATGTGGCAAACCTCAGCATAATGGGTTACAGCCCCAGGAGTTACTACACAGGGAGGGGACCCCTCGAAGCTGCAAGTATAGGTGTGGAGCTCTCCCCCGAGGACGTCGCATTCAGGTGCAACCTTATAAACGCAGATGAGAGGATAGTGGACTTTAACGCCGACCACATTGAAACAGATGATGCCGCAGAGCTCATAGATGCCCTCAACACCCACCTTGGAACCCCCGGAAGATTCTATGCTGGAGTGAGCTACAGGAACCTCTTTGTCATCACGGGACCCAGCTACGCCGATGTGCGAGTCGAACCCCCCCATGACATCGTGGGTGAACCCGTGGACCAGCACCTCCCACACGGGTCACCGGAGGCCGATCATATAAGGGATCTCATGCTCAGCTCAAGGGGGATCCTTGAGTCACACAGGGTCAACCATGAAAGGATGGCCAGGGGAAAGAGACCGGCAAACATGATCTGGCTCTGGGGCCAGGGCACCAGGCCATCAATGGAACCATTCAGTGAAAAATATGGTCTGAGGGGCGCCACAATAACAGCCGTTGACCTCATAAAGGGTCTTGGTGTATACGCGGGCCTTGAGAACATCCATGTCCCCGGTGCAACAGGCTACCTTGACACCGACTACAGGGCCAAGGGCAGGTACGCAGCAGATGCCCTTGAGGAATACGACTTCCTCTTTGTCCATGTGGAGGCACCTGACGAGGCCGGACACGCAGGTGACGTTGAGGAGAAGATAAAGGCGATAGAGAGCATAGACCGTTTCGTACTGGGAAGGATACTTGATGCCATGACAGAATATGATTGCAGGATATCCGTGCTCCCGGACCACCCGACACCCGTCGAGGTGAAAACCCATGTACCTGACCCTGTACCCTATGTAATTGCAGGTGATGGTGTTGAACCTGATGGTGTAAAATCATACGATGAATTCTCCGTCAGGGAGGGTTCACTGGGTCTCGGGGAGGGCCACAGACTTATAGAGGTCATGAAAACCCTTTAGGTTCCGGTTTCGGGGTACGAATTTTTAATACCGATGAGGCACATACACTATTCCATTAATCTTATTCACTCAAAGACACATAGACTATTCCATTAATCTTATTCAACCAGTCAGGAGTTGGTTCATCTGGCCAAGTACATTGTTGTAACAGGAGGAGTTGTAAGTTCTATAGGAAAGGGGATAACAGCAGCATCAATTGGGAGGATACTGAGATCATACGGGCTTTCCGTGACAGCCATCAAGATAGACCCCTATCTCAACTGGGACTCGGGGACCCTCAACCCCTACCAGCACGGTGAGGTCTTTGTTACCGATGACGGTATGGAGACGGACCTTGACCTGGGCCACTATGAGCGCTTCCTGGACGCGGACCTCCCCGGCGAGGCCAACATAACCACAGGTAAGGTTTACCTCTCTGTCATAAACAAGGAGAGGTCAGGCGACTACCTGGGCTCATGTGTGCAGATAATACCCCACATCACCGATGAGATCAAGGCAATGATAAGGAAGATTGCAGATAAAAGTGGGGCCGACGTCGTCCTGGTGGAGGTTGGCGGAACCGTTGGTGACATAGAGGGACAGCCATTCCTGGAGGCCCTCAGGCAGTTGAGGAATGAAGAGGGCCACGAGAATGTCATGTTCGTCCATGTAACCTATGTACCCTATCTGCGGGCTGCAGGGGAATTCAAGACAAAGCCAACACAGCACAGCACAAAGGAGCTCAGGAGTACGGGTATAAACCCTGATATGATAATCTGCCGCAGTGAGATGCCCATAGACTCATCACTCAAAAAGAAGATAGCCCACTTCTGTGACGTTGAGGAGGAGGCAGTAGTAAACGCACCAGACGCATCATCCATATACGAGGTCCCCCTGGTCCTTGACAGTGAAAATGTCGGCGAATACATAGTGAGAAGGATAGAACTGGATGTTGAGGGAAGGGCGGATCTTAAGGAGTGGAAGGGAATCGTGGAATCCCTCATGATAGATGAGCCTGTGGTGACAGTGGGGATAGTGGGCAAGTATGTGGAACTTGAGGACTCCTATATAAGCATAAGGGAGGCCCTGAAGCACGCCGCAGCCCACCTGGGGATCCGCGTTGAAATTGAATGGATAAGTGCAGATGATGACGTCAGTGTGGATGACCTCAGACACCTTGACTCCATACTTATCCCGGGCGGCTTCGGTGAGAGGGGTATCTCAGGGAAACTCGATGCTGTGAGATTCGCCCTTCAGGAGAAGATTCCCATCTTCGGCATATGCCTGGGAATGCAGTGCATGGTGATAGAATTTGCAAGGCTCAATGGAATGGAGGGCGCCAACAGTACAGAGTTCGACCCGGACACACCTTACCCCGTGATTGACATGATGGAGGAGCAGAAGAGGATAAGGAAGATGGGTGGAACCATGCGGCTCGGCTCCTATGAGTGCAGGGTCAGGGAGGGTACCCTTGCATATGAGGCCTACGGGGAGGAACTTGTAACCGAGAGGCACAGGCACCGGTTTGAGGTGAACAATGAATTCAGGGAGGAAATTGAGGAGAAGGGCCTTGTGATTTCAGGGACATCACCCGATGAGTTTCTGGTTGAGATGGTTGAGATCAGGGACCACCCATGGTTCCTTGGATGCCAGTTCCACCCTGAGTTCAAATCAAGGCCAAACAGGGCACATCCACTCTTTGTATCATTCCTGAAGGCGGCATTTGAAAATAGGGAGTTCTGATTCCTTTACTTTGTTTTTTCCTCATGGATGGGCTCCCATACTGTGACGTCCCCACTCCTCATAACAGCCCTGAACACACCACCACCATCACCCAGAAGCACGAGCCTCACAAACATTGACCCCTCATACTTCCTCTGGAGTATCACGGTCCGGTTTCTCTGAAGGAGTGCGAATGCAACGATATCTGAATCGGGGTCACCCTCAATAATCCTTGGGGTCCCATTCACAAGGTAAAGCCTCGAAACATTCACACCATTGAATTTCACACTTCCACCATCATATACAAGACCGTCGCTACTTCTTAGTGGTGCAAGTGAGGTGATGGTACCCGTGGAGTAGAGTGGTCCCTCTGTTTTTCCTGTGAAGTTCCAGCTTCCATAGTAGAGTATCCAGTAACCCTTGTCTATGAGGCGATCGTAGGTTACGAGGACATAATCTGATTTCCGGTTGAGTATGGATTCAACCTTTTTTGCAGTGCCATCATGGAAGCCATACCTCTCAATGAGGTAATCAGCACGTTCACCCCTTTTAACACCCAGAACGTCCCCCAGGATGATGGCTGAAGTTGCAGGGTCATTTTCATTTTTCAGGACCTCAAGGTAGGCATCATCCCCAGAGGATGCAAGCATTGAGAGGATCTCAGCTGAAAGCACAGGGTCTGATGTTGCAAGTGCCCTGTCCTGCCAGTACTCCCTGTAAACCCCCGGAACCCGGGGATCAAGGGGATAATCAGCACCCCGCCAGGGGGTGGTTTCAATGTAGGCAAGTCTACCATCAAAATTCACAGGCCTCTCAGCCATGAAGGCAAAGAAGTGCCCGTGGACCCAGTTACAGATCACCACCGTACCAGTGGATGTATTCTCCCTTATGTAATCTGCAGCGGCCATGAGGTCATCATTAACCCTCGGGTGCAGTGCACTGTAACTCTCAATACATATGATGAACGAGGGAAGGACCACCATGGCAGCCACAGCCACATGGAGGGCTTTTCTGAATGTTGGGTCAGAGGAATTCATGAACCCAACTCTGATTTCATTCCTCCGGATGCAACTGAGAAACAGTGCAGATGTAACAAGGAGGGGAACGGCAGTTATTTCAGAAAACCTTATACCCCAGAGCATTAAAACGGCCCCCGTCACCGTCCAGAGGGATAGTAGAGGCAGCAGCACACTTTCCCTCTGATACCTTATGAGGGCCCTGAAACCGGCGAGGCCTGCCAGAAGGAGGCCCGGGCCAAGGGCGATCACCGCATCTGCCAGTCCAGGCCTCTGTAACTCCGTTATGTTGGCGTATGGATTCGGGAAGGGGTATGCGGAACTCACACCTCCAGGTATCTTGAGGGCCCCGAAGAAGATTGATAGGATACTTCCAGGTGCAAGGACCTCAATGAGAGCCGTGCTTACCAGTAGGAGTATGATGGGCTCCCTGCGCCTTAACTTAAATGAGACGATCATGCTGGCTGCAAGTAGAATGTACAGTATCTGCCAGCCATTCCATGCAGTTGAATAGATGACCATGAGAACCCCTCCAAGGACTGCATACCTCCAGCTACTCTCCTTAAGAGAGAGCTGGAGTGAGAGTACCACGGCCAGTGGAAGGACAAGGTTGAACATGTCTGTGTCATAGAATCCAGGTACAGTCCTCATGAAGTAGAAGGGTACAGAAACCGCCAGAAGCCCCGCGGCCGCCGATGATAGTTCATCGCAGTCAAGTGACCTTGCAAGGGCGAATACCAGGACACCTGCAAGGGGGGCTATGAATGCTGGAAGCCAGAATGCCAGGTCAGTTAAACCTGTTAATGGTGAAAGGATCATGTAAACAAGGATCGTGAGGTAGGCGAGAAGTGGCGGGTAATCAAGGGGCACACCTGGCGGGTAATATGAGTACCTGTCCCAGCCATCTTCTGAGAGGGTCCCGTGTTCAAGGAGGTTGGATGCGAGCCTGAGGTTATAATAGGAGTCCATATCATACATGTAAGGCTGGCTGTAGCTCTCACTGTATATACCCGGCACTGTGGCAACCGCACCGGCCCTCAGGGCAAATCCAGCGGAGAATATTACAAGCATGAGAACAAGTGTTCTCCTATCAGCTCTTATCAGTCCACAGGTTGATTTTTTATCCCGCCTCAATATGCATCCACTCTTTAGTTTATAAGCTGGATATACATTCTGAGATCTGTTCACAAAAACTTAAATATCCTCACTCTGAGAATTAATTAAAAACGAGTCCTGAAATATGAGATTACGATGTTTACCATTAGAGGAGTGATTTTATGGTCATGGAACTGATCTCTGTTTTCATAGCACTTATCGTATGTTTCTATGCCTCATACAGTGATATAAAGAGGGGTTTAATACCCAACCGCCTCACATTCCCTGTTATTGGTCTTGGTCTTGCCTTTAACGCCCTGAGGGCCTACACCGAGGCGGACCCCTGGATATTCATATACACCGCCATCTTCACTGCGGGTATATTTGCCCTCGGCTACATCCTCTGGAGGATGGGTGCCTGGGCCGGTGGTGACGTCAAGCTATTCACGGCTATCACGGCTCTTCTACCATTCCAGCCATCCATTGTGGGTTATACCCTTGGAGGGGTGGCTTTTCCTGTAACAGCAGCTTACCCGTTTCCATTAACACTTATAATAAACAGCATACTGTCTCTATTGCCATTCCTCCTGGTATACGTCTTCTTCATAATCTACACATCAAGGAGGGACCTCATGGATGAATTCATGGAGCCCCTGAAACACTACAAGACCAACATGGTTCTCGCCCTTGTGATCACATCGGCGGTGACGCTTACGTTCATTGTAACGGACTTCCTCCCCTTCCAGATAATAGTGCTCTCACTCATACTCATCTACCTCCTCACCATGGTCATATCACGCCTACCCAACAGGGTGAAGGCTGTGATAGTATCTGTGATAATTGTCTACTCCCTCTACAGGAACTTCGAGTTAACCGTGAGCGGCGTTGTTGTACTCTGGGTCTCAATAACCGCCATACAGCTCATAAGAAAGCTCCTGACATCCATCACAAGGGAGGCCCTGCAGGATACCATGCACCTGGATGAACTCAGGGAGGGCATGATACTCGCCCACACACTCTACAGGAAGGGTGATGAGTACTACTTTGATGACACCTCATTCACCGACAGGTTCAGGACCGCTGCAAGGACAGGTGATGTATCCGCTCTGACCTACAGGGGCGAACCTGTAATTTCGGCGATGGCCGCCGGCCTGAGGGAGGAGGAGATCCAGACACTCAGGGACCTTGTAGATGAGGGAAAGATCCGTGATGAGTTCCGTGTAAGGAGGGGTCTGCCCTTCGCCCCAGCAATATTTATTGGACTTGTGATATCGCTGCTTGTGGGTGACCTTGCAGTCATACTCTTTAAGGTATTTGACCTGGTATTTTAGCCAAGTATTTAAGAGGGCCTCCACATAAACAATATCAGTTGAGATATTAAATGTTGAAGGTGATCTGCATGGATAGCAGGGGACAGGTTTCCCTGGAGTACCTCCTACTCATACTAGTGGTCCTCCTTGTGCTGGGTGGTGTGACCATACCCCTCATAGGGAGCTCAATAGAGGCGAGTACAGATGTATCCCGGGCATCGGATGCGAAGGTGGCTGTTCAGACATTATCAGATGCAGCTGATATAGTCTATTCCAATGGTCCAGGGGCAAAGAGGACCGTGAGTTTCTACATACCCGTTGACGGTACACTCATCTTTGCCAATAACAGCGTGATATTCACGGTTACCTACAGTAACGGTACAAGGTCAAATATAACAGCCCCCACACAGTACAACCTCACATCACAGTCACTGAATGTTCAGAGGGGATGGTACCGCGCGGTGGTTCAGTGGCCACTTAACTCCACAACTGTACTCATAACAAACGTAACAAGGACCTAGGAGGGATTTCATATGAGTTTCTTCTCAAGACTCGGCAGTGCAGTGATAACTCTATTCACACTCATTGGATCAGCAATCTTTGGAATAATAAGGCTTCCATCTAAGATAAAAAGCGTGACATCTGGTCTTCGGAAGGGAATCTCAGAGGTTGATGTTGAGGATGTGAGAAGAAGGATCAGAGACAGGGCTGAGTCAATAGGGGAGCGTATTCCAGCCCAGCAGGATGAGGAGGTTCAGGAAATCCTCGAGGAGGCAAGGAACCATGACATCAAGATACCTGAGGACAACGCCCCAATAATCATCAGGGCAGGGAACTTTGACTCAGCAGAGAAGGAAAACGCGGTCCTCAAACTTCAGCTAACAGCGTCTGGGTTCATTGTGCTCTCGATAATATACGTCTTCAATTTCATATCGTTCATTGTATTCATGCCGGCTGCACTTATTCTGCTTGGGCTTCTCCTGTACATACTCTATCGCCAGATAAGGGTCATGTACCCAGGGGACTTTGAGGCCTACAGGGACTTCTTCCTCATGTACGTGGCTGTTGGTGTTGTTATAATCTTCGTATCAGGTAATTCTGCCCTCACAATGGCCTTCCCATTTGTATTTTTCCCGGCGCTCACAACACTCCTCTTTGCTGTGCTGGCTGTGGCTGTGGTTTTCCTAATATTCAGAATAAGATATGTGCGCGACTACACCTTTGGTGAGGTTATAGAGACAGGTGAAAACACGTCCTATGTCAGGGTTGACTATGATATAAGGAGCAACGTTAAACCAGACGTCTACATCGTTGAGAATGGGGGCTTTGATGTGAAGGTTGGGGATACAGTGAAGCTTGCAGTTGAGGGGTCCGTCATGAGCATGAGGGGTAACAGGCCTGTTAGAATAACCGGTGTGGAAGGGACGTAATCGAATAATAAATAAAAATTAATTTTTTCTAGACATGTACCTGGATGTAACTGGGAAAAGTGGGGAATAGTTTTCTAGACCTGTACAGTGTAGGTCCTATCCCCCAGCCTGACGGTGGTGCTGTTAACCGGCTTTACCCCATTGAGACCTAAGAGGGACTCAACGGTCCTGTTTATCACAAATGCCCTGTAATTTGAGGGAATGGGCGTGTCAAAGTACACAGTTATAGTTCTGTTGCTTCCACCTGTTATGCTTGTCTTCGTGACCTTTACTGGCTTCATGGATATATTGGTGTATGCAATCTCAGCGACCGCAGATGAGGCACCCTCCCTTGCAGCGGCGGCTATACTGTTCTCCTGGGACTGGGGACCTGCAATTGACGAGAATACAAGCACGATTATCACTATGAATGAAACGATCAAGAGAAATTCTGCCGAGACCTGACCCCTGAAGTCCATCTATATCATCCTCCTACTCATATATGAATGATCAAGTATATATAACATTCCTGGCATAAATAATCACATATAAAGAGAAGGGGATAAAATTGAGGGGTATACTGTCTGATAAGAGGGGTTTTGCATTTTCGCTTGACATACTTCTGGCTCTCATACCATTAACCATAATGCTGGGAATGCTTGCTGCTGATATGGATAACATAATGTATTTAACACAGAGCACCATTTATCAGAGCGCCCTTGACCGTCAGGCATCTGACATAGCAGACGCCCTGGTTGAAACTTCAGGAGTACCTGTGGACTGGGAGCAGAGGGGCGATCCCCAGAGTATAGGTCTTGCAAGATATGATCCGATACGGAACATGCCCCAGAAGAACTACCTCTCCCCTGCAAAGATCGCGGGGATAAACACAACCAACATGGAGGAACTTGTGGGCCCCGAGTATGGCTACTACATCAACATAAGTACCACTGAGGGTCTGACTGTTAGAACCCTTGGAACCCTTAACACAAGCGCCCCTGACATTGCAAGGGTTGAGCGTTATGTCCTCACCACCAAGGTGGAGCGTGTGGGTTCAATAGAGGGTCTCATAAGGGATGCTGGGCAGCCAAGGACCTACACAACCAACTTCCCAACCAATGATGCATATCTTAGAATCTACGACTACTGGGTTCTTGTAATTAACAGGGGATACGATTCAGCATTTGTTGATGTTAACAATAACCGTGTTGTGCCCCCAAACGAGATAAACAGGCACATCACAGAGATCAAGGAACAGATAAATGAGACCTACCTCTACAATAACACAACATTCAGGGATAACATACTGAGTGTGAGAACCCAGAGTAACCCGGGGGCATCAATGGATGTCTACATCCTTGCAGCACCCAAGGGCACCCCTGCAGATCAGATAACACTCGATAATGTGAGGTTAAGGCCCGCAAAATTCGTCCTGTACCTCTGGTTAAAATGATAAAATTATGATTCGGGTGATCCGTTATGATCCGTGATTTCGGTGATGATGAGGGAGGATTCATATTCACAACCGATGCCGTCCTGGCACTGGTTGTTGTATTTATATTCACAGCATCGATTGTGACATACTTTGCGCTTCCAAATTATATGGGGGCCGACCACCAGCACCTTGAGGCGCTGGCAGCGGACGCCCTGGATGTCATGAGACAGGACGGCACACTGTACTCTGCAGCCGCCATGTACTCCAGGAACAACACGGCAGGTGCCGAGAACGTGATAAGGTCTGAACTGAGATCGCTACTACCACCTGGAGTTGGGTATGAGTTCAAGATGGGCCCGTATCCGACTCTAAGGAATGACAGCGGGATAGTCGTATCAAGGGACACCGCATCCAGGGCCATAGTCATTTCAGGTCCTGAGGAGGGCTGGCTTGGACGTGCATGGTATAAAATGGAGGAGGTCACACTGGAGGACCAGGAGATAAACTCCACCACAACCTTGTGGAACTTCCACAACTGGCTTACCAATTTCTGGAACAGTCTTTACTCAAGACCATACTGGGGATACCAGACTGCACCCCAGAACATTACCTTCTCGGTCCCATCAAGCAACATCCACTGGGGGAGGTTCCTTATTGGTTCATGTAACCGGCGGAACAAGGCATCATACGGGGCAAGGGTGGTGATAAACAACGTCCCCCATGTTGTCAGGAACAATAGCTTCACCTTCCTTAACCTCAGACCCGGAACAACAGAACTCATGTACAATTATCAGGGAAACATAACCTCACTTTTGGGTGGCTCAAACAGGTTCTATGTCCAGTTCACCAACATGACCACAAAGGGAACCCGGGATTACGATTTGCCATGGTTTTCAATAATAGCAAACTATACAAACACAATAAAGGTGCCAAGGGGTATCATTACCCGTACATACCCCTTCAATGACGTTGCCGGTCTCGCAGTACCCAGCTTAACAAGGCTGGACAAAAATGGGACAATGGGTTATGGTCGTATATATGACATCAATACGGGTACAGTTGCCAACCTCAACACTAGGCGGGTGATAGACTGGAGCAGCATGGTGAGACAGAATCATATATACTCTGATGGTCTACCATTTGTTATTTCCCGTGTTAATGGTTGGAGTTCCAACGGATCTGCCATTAGCGTCACTCAGGACGTCCCCATACCCCCAGGTTCAAGGATACTCGATGCCTACACAGTTGTTAACCCATACGGTGGTGTTGACGATGCCCTTGTGGAGGTCTGGAATGGTACCGCGTGGAACGTGGCATTCTGTTCATTCAACTATGATGGGGTAACCTACAGTTCTGTGAAGGACGGTTACGGTAACGTGCCGGGTATAATATACATCAGGGACTACTTAAGATCCGGGCAGACCAATAAGGTCAGGGTCACAATATGGGACAATGCAAGTGGGAGGGACTACGACCTTGTGGGTCTTGTCGACTGCTACTCCACGGTCTCCTACACATCACTACCCATCCAGTGGAACAACTACCCCTTTGCAAGCTACCAGAACTCAACCAATGTATCAGCACCTGTAAGGCAGTTTACCATCGGGTCAGATGCCAAGAAGGTCCTGCTCTTCGTGGGGGCCGGACTTGACACCAAAACCATTAAGGTTGAGGTTAAAAACTCAACCAGCGCCTGGACCCAGCTCTACAATGGCCCTGTGCCCTTCTCACTGGATATAGGGGCCATTGATGTTGCAGGAAGTAAGATATTCACAACGGGCGGGACCCCTGGGAACTACAGTGCAAGGCCTGGAACCTATAATATACGTGTCACCATAAATTCAGGGCAGGGCTGGGAGTCAGGGGACTCCAATGCTGAGATATATTCAGGTACACGTGTTGCTGTCATATACCCGAAATTCCTTGCAAACATGTGGGCCACAGAATATGCCAACGACGCGTACACGGCCCAGGCCCTTGCAAGGCAGGAGCTCATAGAGATGCTCCAGGCATCAGGTTACAACATAGACCCATCACTTATAAGGACCGAGGCCCTCTACACGGGGGACATGCCCAATTCATTACCTGTTAGACTAACGCTGTGGAGGAGTTAGATATGAGCATAATCCGTGACGAGGATGGATACGCATTCACACCACTTGCAGTACTCCTCTTTATACCAGTAATTGTAATCGCCATATCCTATGGAAGCATAGCCAATGAGGCCAACATGCTGGCAGCCCTTACAATGGGTGGAGATGTCACCGTAACGGTGGTTGGCTCAATATACACGACAGTTGAGAAGGCCGCGGCGGATGCAGGGCGTAACGCGGCATACAATGCATCAAGGAACGTTATAGATAATGCCGAGTTCTTCCCGGCCGGCACAAGTAAGGCAAACATAACAAGGAACATTGTTGACGCCATAAACGACAACGTCATAAACACCTCACAGGAGCTTGAAAGACAGACAGGCCGCCAGATCTACATCAACAATATACCCATAACCAATTACACCAACGCCACATTCACCACCTCAGATGTTACAATAACGCAGAGTGACCCCTTCGGGTTCTCAGTGGAGATACGCGGCGGCATACCTGTGAAGGTTGTCCAGAAGGACCAGGTCTATGAGTTCCGGTTGCCGCAGGTGTCATCCTATGTGAGCCTTGAGGGTATAGAGGACCCCTACATATGGATAAACACCAAGTTCCGTGCAAGTAACGTGATCTACAAGTACCCCTACTATGCAAGTAACGGTACATATGCAGACTACAGGCTCAATGAGAGCGTCGACAGTAACGGGAGGCTTCAGAACCTCTGGTACTGCCTCAACGGGACCGACAACCCCAGCAACATAACACCAAGACCCTACTACTTCGTGGACCCATATGGCCTTTCATTCTTTGACCGCCTCGAGAACAGGTCATCATCTGCGGATCCTCAGTACACCAGGATGAGCACCTTCATAATAGGTGACCCCCTACTTGAGGACCACGACGGCAACCAGTACATCTCAAAGGTTGACAGGGAGTACTTCCTTGGAATTGCCGGGACAACCATCAAGGTGAGGAACAATGTCATGTACGACCCCCTTGGATGCCCATTCTGCCTTTCAGCAACCTACAAGAACCTCCTGGGGCTTGCTGCAAGCAATTACAGTTAAGGTGATTTAATGGATGACGCGGGTGTTTTAAGCATAGACTTTATCTTTGCAACACTGATAGCCCTCATCATAATCGCGGGGATGGTAAGCATAGTGGACAGTGAACTCTCAAGGACACAGGCTGGTGAACTTGGGGAGGCCAGGATGATGGGTGAGCGTGTTGTGGGTGCAGTGAATGCAGCCTACACCAATGGCCCAGGGTATGCTGTTAACCTCACATTAACCTCTGATTTTCCATACACCATTGAGGTGAGGAATGGCAGGGTCACCGTGTTCTACAATTCAAACACCATCAGACTCAACATTATACCCAAGGTCAACGTGACCACCACCAACATGACCCCTGGGTTCACATACACTGTGAGGAACCAGAACGGCACAATAACCATAACTAAACTCACCTGATAAATCAAAAAGCCTGGAGGATCTCTCTTGTTCAGTGACCTAAGATGGGAGTATAAGGCCCTTGCAATCATTGCCATCATAGCGGTTATTGTAACGGTGTACTCATACAACTCGTTCAATCAGGGGGAGAGGGTGAGGCTCTCTGATTCCACACAAATCCAACCACAGCCACAGCCGATACCTGTGAGCGTACCGAACATGACAGATAACAGAACAAACACAACTGAGAATGTTACGGCCGAGGAGGCCAGACAGATAGCCGCAGAGTCCGGTTACACAGCAGGACAGCCCACAAGGGGCTCAATAAACCTGAACGGCACCAATGTGGAGGTATGGATTGTCCCCCTCCAGAGGAGTGGAAGGACAGTTAAGGAGGTCTATGTGAGTATGGAGGGCGGACAGATTGTGGGAAGCAGGGAATTCACCTGATTAAGCAGTTCCGCGGAATCCTTATTTCATCTCTCGGGGCAGGGAATTCACCTGCAAGCAATAATCACAACATATTTAAGGCCAGCTGAGATATTATTGGTAAGTGATTAAAGCGCCCCTCAAAAGGATTCACGGTGAATAAAATGGATGTTCTGAGTGTAATCGTAATGCTGGCCCTATTTTTGCTTCTACTTGCATTCATATTCTCCGCTGGCCTCATGACGCCTGTAATTGGCAGCAAGAACATTATATTCGTGATATTCATAGGCTTCATTGCAGGGACCATTGGCGGTGCATTCCTTATCTCACCGGTTTACGATGAGATCCCTGAAATTGCAAGGAGCATATACCTCTCAACATCTGGAGCCACAGAAACCGTAACCGCGGATGTCTCAACAGATACCGATATAGAGAGGCTCAAAGAGGATCTTGCCTCCCAGGAGGGGGTTGTGGATGTCCACTCTGAGGGGATCGTGATAAAGACAGATAAATTCACAGAGGAACGTAAAAGAATAATAGAGGATAAAATAGCGGTTATAGACTCCAATATAACCTCATGGAATGTTTACACGAATGGCACCATAATCCTGCAGGTTAAAAGGGGATACAACCCTGTGAATGCCCTTGAGAACCTTGCGAAGTGGCTCATGTACACCGGAGGTATAAACACAAGGTACAGCACGGTTAAGCTGGTGGTGGAGGTGAAGCCAGCAAATGTCGATGCAGTCGTCTCCTACCTTGAGGCGAGGGACATCGTTGTAACAGGTGTCAGGGGCCCTTCAGAGGATAAGGTGGCTGAACTCAGGAGGTTTTTACCGGCTAAATCCAATATAGTACTCTTCTGTGGTGTTCTTGGAGTGATAACGGGTCTTGCAGGTGTTTTCATAGATTCCATCATGGGTTCTTTCAGGAAGATTTACAGGAAGTACAGGGGGTGAAGCATGAGGTCCGCGGTTCTATATTCAGGGGGTAAGGACAGTACAATGGCCCTCTACCATGCACTCCAGGAGTCGGAGGTTCGATTTCTTGTTTCAATGGTATCAGATAACCCCGAGTCCCACATGTACCATGTGCCAAACATCCAACTCACATCCCTCCTTGCAGAGGCCCTTGGAATACCCCTCATTGAATCCAGGACTGAGGGTGTTGAGGAGGAGGAGGTTGAGGACCTTGCAGAGACTCTTTCCATGCTGAAGGAGAGGGGTGTGGATGCTGTTTACTCAGGGGCACTTTACTCTGAGTATCAGAGGTCAAGGATAGATGAGGTCTGCAGGGGCCTTGGCCTTAAGTCCGTGGCACCACTCTGGCACAGGGACCCCATTGATTATATGGAGGAGGTTGTTGACCTTGGATTCAGGGTCATGGTGACCGCGGTTGCAGCTGAGGGCCTGGATGAGTCATGGCTCGGGAGGATTGTTGACAGGAGGATGATCTCTGAACTTGCTGATCTCAGTGAGAGGTACGGTATAAACCCTGCCTTTGAGGGGGGTGAGGCAGAGACCCTCGTCCTTGATGGCCCAATATTTAAGAAGAGACTCGAGATACTTGAATATGAAAAGAAGTGGTTCTTTGATAACGGATTCCTGGATATAAAGAGGGCCGTGCTTGTTGATAAGGATTAGTTTTTATTTTTCTAATATCATTAAAGGGCCGTGCTTATAGTTAGTTTTTATTTTTTTATAGTTCATCCAGCCGTGCTTGTTGATAAGGACTGGTTTTATTTTTAATCCAAACTTTCGTCTATCTCTCCTGATACATCAGGTGCAAGCCAGTCAATGATCCCCAGCAAATCATCTGATTCAATCTCGACCATTATATCTCCAAGGGGTGTGATGGGTTCCTCAAGAACATTGACACGTCCTATGAGGGCCGCCTGCTTGTTTATATAAATACGGGTTGATTTGCCCCTCATGTTCTTAATTAGGATTCCCCGGGCGGTTAACCGTATCCTCCGCCTTTCAAGGGCCTCCCTGAGTTCACTGAGACTCTCAGTATTGCCTTCACCCTTCAGGAAATCTCCATAACCTTCAATTTCAAGGTCTGGAAATACGTTCATAACGGCCTCCCTGACCTTTTCAGGGTCCTCTGTTGCTCGCACCGGAACCTCAACCCTCACAGTATCCATCATCTTCCCTCCTCGCATAGTTTCCTCAGTATCTTTTTCGCCTGCTTCTTTATCTTCCAGATGGGGCCCTCATTGACTATCATGTAATCTGAGGTTGCTATTACATTCCCTATTCCGAATCCAAGTTCCCTTTCATCCCTTTCAATGAATTCACTGTAACTTGATGAATCATCCTCTCTTCTGCGCTTTTTGAGGCGTTTGAATCTTGTCTTTCGCGTTGAGAATACAGATATCACCCTGAATCTAGGGAAGTTCTCCCTGAATATCTCGACCTCGTGGGGGCTCCTTATTCCCTCTATGAGGAACCTCTCAGATTTTGCCTTCTGTATCCTTTCAACACACTTCTCGGCAACAACGTATTCGCCGTATTCCTCTCTGAGGCGGACAGCCGTTACACCTGGTTCCTCACCGCGTTTTCTGGCTTCATCCCTTATAACGTCACCCATCCTTATAACCTGAAATCCCATGGACTCGGCGACCCTTGATACGACACCCTTACCTGCTCCTGGCATCCCTGAAACTCCAATAACCACCATACTTACACACTCTGATTTATTCTTGTGAAGACTCGATCTCTGGATTGTAACGCCTTATATCAAGCAATTTTATGGTTTCCCTCAGGTTTTCTGTGTTGTCAAATTTCCTGAGGATCCCCTCAAGTTCCTCCCTTGGGGCATCCCTGAGTTCCCTTACAGTATCTATCAGGGCAGGCACAGCCCTTACAATGTTATCTGTTATACTTATACTGGCCATTCTCGATGTACGCGAGAGGGGGTTGAGGTCCACCGTTATGACGGTTTTCCCGGATTTTCTCAGTATCTCGGTCCTATCACCATCTTCGAGGGGTACAAGGACTGTATCGGCGCTGTATATACCATCAGGACTTGCTGTTGCCCTTGGGCTCATTATACCATCTATGTGCATGAGTTTACCTGTTCCAAGGACCTCTGATGCCCCATGTTCCCTCAGAACCTCCTCGATGAGTTTCACCCTTTTCTCTGTCCTGTGGAAAAGGTTTATCTCGATTTTTCCTCCAATCTCCCCTGCAAGTTCCACAACCTCTGCAGGGACAAGGGCTGCAGTGTTCCCGTTAACTGAAATTACAGGGTTCTCTGCAAGGATAAGAGCTGCTGCCGCCGCTTTTATGGCCTTTCTGGCAGGTTCTGTTGTCTCTTCACCCAGCAGGTAGTCAAAGGCTTCACCCCTTCCATGGGCGATCATCCCTGAGTCTGCAAGTATGCCCTTTCGCCAGGCATCTGTTATTTTTTCTCTCTGCATAAGTGAATGGTAGCGTGGATGGTCCCTTGAAATCATGGTACTCTATTGTACCGGACATTTAATAAGTTTATTTCATGTAGTTAAGTGGGTGTCAGCCAAATATTTTATACCAGCTTGAAGATAGAATTAGGAGGAGGAATCCATAATGGAAGAGGAAGTTGAGATCAAACGAAAACCCAGAAAGCCAGAGTATGGGAAAAGCCTCTGGGGGATCTACCTTGGGTCAATCCTGGTGATAATAGGTGTTATATGGTTTGCCTTTGCATCAGGCCTTATACCACCCCAGTACTCAAGGTTCTGGCCCCAGGCCCTGCTGGTTATTATCGGGGTTCTTATAATCATAAAATCCATCAGGAACTGAGCGGTGATTGTATGAAGGAACTCATGAAGCGTCTCTCACTTGCCAGCGGAGTCTCTGGATTTGAGGGAGAGGTAAGGGATATCATAGCATCTGAACTTGAAGGTCATGTTGATAAGATAGAGGAGGACAGGCTTGGTAACATCATCGCAACCAGGAGTGGGTCCGGTCCATCGGTCATGCTTGCAGCCCACATGGATGAAATAGGCCTCATGGTGAGGCACATTGATAAGAAGGGCTTCATAAGGTTTTCAAAGATCGGGGGAATCAGTGACCAGATGATACTCAACCAGGCTGTCTGGATCCACGGGGAGAATGGCCCTGTGATGGGCGTCATTGGATCCAAGCCCCCCCACCGGATGAAGGCCGCTGAGAGGAAGAAGGTAACAACCCATGATAACATGTTCATCGATATAGGGGCAGAGTCCCGTGAGGATGCAGAGGAACTTGTCTCTGTGGGGGATCCCATTACATTCCATGCACCCTACAGTGAACTTCCCAATTCCCGATTCACAGGAAAGGCCCTTGACAACCGTATAGGGTGCCTTGTGATGGTTGAGGTCCTTAAAAGGGTTGATACTGATGCAACAGTTTACGGTGTTGGAACGGTCCAGGAGGAGGTCGGGCTGAAGGGTGCCAAGACCTCGGCCTTCAAGCTCAACCCTGACATGGCCCTTGCCCTTGACGTCACAATAGCCGGGGATCACCCCGGTATGAAGGAGGAGGAGGCACCTGCGAAGCTTGACGGTGGCCCTGCTGTCATCCTCACAGATGCGAGTGGTAGGGGTATAATAACCCATCCAAGGGTTAAGGACTGGCTCCTTGAGACCGCAGGGGAGGAGGATATACCGGTGCAGATAGAGGTGAGTGAGGGGGGCACGACCGATGCAACAGCCATTCACCTCACACGGGAGGGTATACCCGCGGGTGTGGTCTCTGTACCCACAAGGTACATCCACACAACGGTGAGTATGGCAAGCATGAAGGACATCGAGATGACCGTTGACCTTCTTGTTAAGGCAATCGAAAGACTGTAAACCCCCCACACCTCTTTTACTATTATTTAACGTTCATTTTTCCGTCAACATAGAATATGTATGGGCTGTCACACCAGTTTTCATATACCTCCACCACATATTTGCTGTCCATAACCACATCGCTGGTCATGATTTTATTCAGAAACTGGCTGACCGTTTCCTCTGAAATTTTCACCAGGCAAGGAAATTCGCACTGTTTTTTCATTTCAAAGACCTTTATTATGACCTTTCTCTTCAACATGCAAACCTCCTTTTGAATAACTTTGATCAATTATGTAATAATGTAATATATAAATTTATCTAATTATTATGTCATGAATTCAGTACAGAAAATTGGTAAACAATGCGAAGGCTTAAGGCTTTAAATAAATGTCCTACTACAAATAATGGCATCATGATAAAATTAAGATAAAATTAATCACTGAGGCTCTCCAATTCATGTAGAGGTAATCTGATTGAGTGGTACCGTATCACTCCTCAGGATTTTCAATGACCTCAAGGCCATTATCTGATATGATGTAAGGTACAAATTCAATCGGTGTCCTTGTGCTCCTCATCTTTATAATATCCATAACCCTTTCCCTTCTACCTGTGTAGGGGTTCTCCCTCTTTATCAGTTTTATGGCCCCGTATACCGCGTAGAGGGCTATCTCATTGAACTCCATGGAGGTGGCGCTGTCAAGGATTATCATTGCCGTGATGCCCCTCTTCTTGAGTTCATAGATGAGGAGGTCAAACTGGTCCCGGAACTCATGTGTTGTGAGTTTCTCTGTATGGCTACCTATACTGTCTATCACAAGTACCTCTGTATCCTCAGGGATCTCAGCCAGTATCTTCTGAAGGTTCCCCTTGACAGATTCAATGCCTATGTGTATCTCTGCCTCTGTGAGCCTTGCCCTTATTGCAGAGAGTCCTATGATCTTCAGGGTGCCTGATTCCATCAGTTCATCTATATCCCACCCAAGTGAGGCGCACTGGATCCTCAGGTCAGTCTCGTCCTCCTCTGTTGTAACATAGACTGTCTTAAGGCCCTTTTTTGCGCTCTCAATGGCAAAATGGAGCGCCATGATGGTTTTACCAGCCCCGGCGTCACCTGTTACTAGAATACTCCTCCCCTGAGGGTATCCCCCTATTATATCGTCCAGTCCCTTAACCCCCGTACCTAACCTGGGTATAGCATCCATTATTTACCCCCCTTAATCCATTCAGATACCTTCTATGAATTCGATGTGAGATCCCTCATTACTATACCATATGGAATTCGAATGTGAGGTTCTCGTCCCGGCTCCGCAGTGTTGAGGTCTGTATGACGCTTCCCTTGATGCCGGTCCAGGTGAAGCTCCTCATCAGCATGGCCCTGAATATGAGTGAGAAGATGGGATTCTGACGTGCCTCATTGATCCAGGGAAACGTTTTAAATTCAAGCACATACCTTGACTTCTCCTTTCGGAGCGTGGTCTCGATTCCAAGGTTCCCGAGAAACCCTGAAAGCCACTTTATGTATGCATTGAAAACCCTCTCGGGCGCACTACCTGACCTGATATCCTCAACAACCCCCAGCTTCTCCATCATCCTCTGGAAGTTGGGTTTGAGGTTCTTCTCAAACCTGTCTGCAAAGTTCTTTATGATGGCATTTCTGAGCTGTGGGGGGATTGATGATGCAAAGACAGGCACAGCCGAAACAACGAATCCATAAAGCTGGGCCTTTGACCTCTCGCGGATGAGTTCTTCCCTCCTCTTTTCAGCCTCCACCCTATCTGTGATATCGTGTCCTATTATCTGGAGGAGGTTCTTCTCGGTTGTTGTCTCAATTGTGGTGGAGTGTATCTCAAAGTGGTGCTTCCTTCCCTTTACGTCAACAAATTCGATTTCAAAGGTCTTATGATCGTGGTTCATGAGGTCAAGGATCTTCTCAAGGACATCCCTTGATATTAGACCCCTTCTTTCGAGGATGGAGAGTTTCTTACCCTTTAACTTCTTTCTGTTAAGTCCTGTTAACTCCTCAACGGTTCTGTTTGCAAAGAGTATCCTTGAGTCAGAGTCCAGGAGGATTATGGGGTCGGGTGATGTTTCAAGGAGTGCCCGGTACCGTTCCTCACTTTCACGGAGTTTACTGTCCATCCTGTGTTTATAGAGGGCCACCTCGATTGCACTGTGAAGCTCACGGTCCTCAAAGGGCTTTATTATATACCCGAAGGGCCCTGTGAGTTTCGCACGGCTGAGGGTCTTTTCATCAGAGTATGCTGTAAGGTAAACAACGGGAATATTCATCTCCTCTCTTATGACCTCTGCCGCCTCTATCCCGTCCATTTCACCCTTAAGCACTATATCCATGAGTACAAGGTCAGGTTTCTCCTCACGGGCAAGTTTTATTGCCTCCTCACCTGAGGCTGCCATGCCAACCACCCGGTAGCCGAGGCCCTCGGCCCGGTGCTTGATGTCCATGGCCACTATACTCTCATCTTCCACAACTAGCAAACTTGTAGGCGACATTCAATCCTCCCTGGATGTCATCCATCCCCCGGATTAAGGTTCACACAGTCAATCAGTATTATGTAAAGGTCAGTATAAATAATTTGCTGGAAAATTCCGTTATCACCCCATAAAACACTTCCGAACTGCAGAAAACCCTATGGAGGGGATTCAGCCATTATCACCCCTTCTGAAGTGTCTGTATATTCTCTCTGCCACCGGGCGGTTCATGCCCCTTACCGCTGCAAGTTCCTCCACACTGGCATTCCCTATACCCTCAACACTTCCAAAGTGCTCCAGGAGGGCCCTCTTCCTCCTGGGACCAACACCCCTTATACCGTCGAGTTCTGACTCAAGGGATTTTCTGTCCCTGATTCTCCGGTGGTATTCAACTGCAAACCGGTGGGCCTCGTCACGGAGGTGCCTGAGAAGCTGAAGGGCGCCGTCTGACACCTCAACTGGCTCTGAAAGCCCCGGGAGGTATACATCCTCCTCCCTCTTTGCTATGCCCACAACGGGCAGATCCACACCGCATGACCTGAGGGCATCCAGTGCTGCTGAGAGCTGCCCCTTACCCCCGTCAATCAGCACAAGGTCCGGTTTTTCAGTTTCATCACTGGAGTACCTCCTCATGACGAGTTCCCTCATCATGGCATAGTCGTCAGGGCCCCTGGTCCTTATACGGTAGCGGCGGTACAATCCAGGGGCGGGTTTACCATCCAGGAAGACAGCGACTGAACCTGTTGCGTGTTCACCGCCGATGTTGGATATGTCAAGGCCCTCAATCCTTCGGGGGATGGAGGGGAGCTTGAGTTCACCCTTGAGTTCAAGGAGTGCATCCTTCACCTTACCCTTCTGTTGGAGGATGACGGAGGCGTTCTTCCAGGCGATGTTCAGGAGTCTCCTGCCTGAGCCCCCCTCTGGTGAATGTATCCTGACCTCACCACCCCTGAGCTCAGAGAGCCACTCTGCTATGACCTCATCCCCTACCGGGTACTGCACCAGGATCTCTGATGGGATATAACGGGGGATTGCATAGTACTGCTTGAGGAAGGATTCAAGGATCTCCCTCCTATCTGCCAGGCCCCTCAGCATGAAGTCATCCTTTCCTGTGATCTTACCGTCACGGATCTGCAGAACCACAACGACGGAATTATCACCACTGGTCTCCAGGGCCACTATGTCCTGGTCGATGGAGTCTGTGAAGGCCGCATACTGCCTCTCCATAACCTCACGTATTGATTCAATCTGGTCCCGGATAACCGCGGCCCTTTCAAACTCCAGCTTTTCTGAGGCATCCCGCATCTCGGCCTCAAGAGCCTCCATCACCTCCCGGTATCGGCCCTGGAAGAAGAGGTCCACCCTTTCAATGATCTCAAGGTAGTCCTCCCTCCTTATCCCACCATCGCAGGGGGCATGGCAGAGGTCTATCTGGCTGTTGAGGCAGGGCCCATCCATCCTTCTGCAGCTTCTGATTTTGAAGAGGGACTTTATGAACTTGAGGGTCTTCCTCACGGAACCGGTATCGGTGAATGGCCCGTAGTACCTTGCACTGTCCCCCCCGATGGTCCTTGTTATGATTACACGGGGGTATTCCTCGTCTGTTATCTTTATGAATGGGTACCTCTTATCGTCCTTGAGGCGGACGTTGTAGGGGGGCCTGTACCTCTTTATGAGGTTGGATTCAAGGATGAGGGCCTCCTTTTCATTCTCTGTGAGGATGTACTCTATGCTGTCAAGGTGCCTCATCATTACCCTGAGGCGGGGGTTCTCGTGTTCCCTGAAATAGGATGCTACCCTCTTCCTTATTGAGATTGATTTTCCAACGTAGAGGACCCTGTCGTTTTCATCACGGAATATGTAAACGCCTGTCCTGTCTGGAAGTTTTCCTGGATCCCTGACCCTTGTCAACGTATCATCCCTTTAACATTCTAAAAGTGCAGCTTTATATTGATGTATCCCTCTAACTGCGAGGTATACCGTCGATGTATCATTCCTTTAACATTCTAAGAGTGCAGATGTATACTTGATGTATCATTCTTCTAACTGCAAAGGTATATATAATGCGACCTGGAAATATATTTTCACCATAAATCGAGTTTCTCATTTTAAGTGATTTGTGATGAAATTTAAACTGGTATCAGATTACAGACCCCTCGGGGATCAGCCAAAGGCGATAAGGTCCCTCGTTGAGGGTATAAACTCCGGAATGAGGGAGCAGACCCTGCTGGGGGTCACAGGGTCAGGTAAGACCTTCACCATCGCCAATGTCATCGAGGAGGTCCAGAAACCAACGCTGGTCATATCCCACAACAAGACACTGGCTGCCCAGCTCTACGAGGAGTTCAGGGAGTTCTTCCCTGATAACGCAGTGGAGTACTTCGTGAGCTACTATGACTTCTACCAGCCAGAGGCCTACATACCACAGACAGACACCTACATAGACAAGGAGGCCTCAATAAACGATGAGATAGACAGGATGAGGCATTCTGCCACCCAGGCGCTCCTATCCAGGGACGACGTTATAGTGGTATCCAGTGTATCCTGCATCTACGGCATAGGGGCCCCCGCAGATTACGGTGAGTTCACCCTCCACCTTGAAGTGGGCTCCACCATAGGGAGGGAGGAGATCCTCTCAAGCCTTGTCAGCATGCAGTACGAGAGGAACGACGTGGAATTCGACAGGGGCCAGTTCAGGGTTCGCGGCGACACCATAGAGATAAACCCCATCCATGGAACACCACCAATCAGGATAGAACTGTTCGGGGACGAGGTGGACTCCATATCAACCGTCCACAGGGTAACAGGTAAGAGGCTGCAGAAACTGGACCGCATAACAGTATTCCCTGCCAAACACTTCGTGATCCCTGAGGAAAGACTCCAGAGGGCCATAGAGTCAATAGAGGAGGAACTTGAGGATCGCCTCAGGGAACTCAGGGCCCAGAATAAACTCCTTGAGGCCCAGCGCCTGGAGCAGAGGACGAGATTCGATATGGAGATGCTAAGGGAGATGGGCTACTGCCAGGGCATAGAGAACTACTCAATGCACCTCAGCGGAAGGAAGTGGGGTGAGAAACCCAACACCCTCCTTGACTACTTCCCAGATGACTTCCTGACGGTTATAGATGAATCACACGTGACCGTCCCCCAGATAAGGGGCATGTACAACGGTGACAGGGCAAGGAAGGAGACACTCGTTGAGTACGGCTTCAGACTCCCCAGTGCAAAGGAGAACCGCCCGCTACGCTTCGAAGAATTCCAGGAGAGCATAAACCAGGTGATCTATGTCTCTGCAACCCCGGGTAAATATGAACTCTCCAGGAGCCAGAACATCGTTGAACAGATCATAAGGCCCACTGGCCTCGTGGACCCGGAGGTAAAGATCCGGCCGGTTAAGGGACAGGTTGACGACCTCCTCTCTGAGATAAGAAGGAGGGTTGACCTTGGCCAGAGGGTTCTCGTAACTACCCTCACCAAGAGGATGGCAGAGGACCTCACCGACTATTATTCACGGGTTGGTGTGAGGGTGAGGTACCTCCACTCTGAGATAGATACCCTTGAGCGTGTTGAGATCATAGACGACCTCAGACGTGGTGAATTCGACTGCCTGGTGGGTGTGAACCTCCTCAGGGAGGGACTGGACCTACCGGAGGTTTCACTGGTGGCGATCCTCGACGCCGACAGGGAGGGCTTCCTCAGATCAGAGACCTCCCTCATACAGACAATCGGCAGGGCCGCCAGGAACGTCAACGGCCAGGTGCTAATATACGCTGACAGACTCACAGATGCGGTGAAAGCAGCGGTTGAGACCACCAACAGGCGGAGAAAGCTCCAGATGGAGTACAACCGCAGGCACGGTATAAAGCCTAGGAGCACAAGAAGGACCCTCAGGGAGAAGAAGGAGAAAGAGGAGCTTAAGGCTGAGGAGATACCCCGGGATGAACTTGAAGTCATAATAAAGGACCTTGAGGCCGAGATGCGTGAGGCCGCAAGGAACCTGGAATTCGAGAGGGCCGCGAGACTCAGGGACCAGATAATGTCCCTTAAGGGGTCCTCATCAAAATAAAACCGAAGTTTATATGAATAAGTGGAGATTCTGAGAGTTATGAGTGGAAAGATAGTTATTAAGGGTGCAAGGGAACACAACCTCCAGAACATTGACCTTGAACTCCCAAGGGATAAATTCATCGTTATAACAGGTATAAGCGGGTCAGGGAAGTCCTCGCTGGCCTTTGACACCATATACGCTGAGGGCCAGCGGCGATACGTTGAGTCCCTCTCGGCCTATGCAAGGCAGTTCCTGGGGCAGATGAAGAAGCCCGAGGTGGACTACATAGAGGGCCTCTCCCCTGCGATATCCATAGACCAGAAGACCACGAGGGTCAACCCCCGTTCAACCGTGGGGACCATCACGGAGATCTACGACTACCTCCGGCTCCTCTTTGCAAGGATAGGTAAACCCCACTGCTATCTCTGCGGAAGGGAGATAGAGCAGCAGACATCAACCCAGATAGTGGACCGTATAATGGAGGACGATGAGGGCACAAGGATCGTCATACTGGCACCGGTGGTGAGGGACAGGAAGGGAGAGCACCAGCGGGTTTTTGAGAGGCTCAGGGAACAGGGATTTGTAAGGGTCAGGGTTGACGGTAAAATAAGGGACCTTGACGAGGAATTCAACCTTGACAGAAACCGGAAACACTCGGTCGATGTGGTGGTGGACCGCCTTGCTGTTAGAAAGGACACGGAATTCAGGAAGAGGCTCGCAGACTCTGTTGAAACAGCCCTTGAAATGGGTGAGGGTACACTCAGGGTTCTCTACCATGATACTGGTAATGAGAGGGTCTACAGTGAACACTTCGCCTGCCCTGACTGTGGCATAAACTTTGAGGAGATAAGCCCAAGGATGTTCTCATTCAACAGCCCCCATGGGGCATGTCCAGAGTGCAATGGGCTTGGAAGCAAACTTGAGATCGACCCTGACCTCGTAGTACCCTACCCTGAGCGCTCCATAAATGAGGGGGCCATAGTACCATGGAGCAGGTCAGGTAAGAGGGACAACTACTACCACCAGATGCTGAGGGCTGTGGCAGAGCACTACGGCTTCAGCCTGGACACCCCCTTCGGTGAACTGGACGAGGAACACAGGAGGGCAGTCCTCTACGGGACAGATGAGAAGATTCAGTTTGTATTCCAGCGTAAAAACAGAACCTACCGTGTTAACAGGCGCTTCGAGGGTGTTATACCCAGGATGAAAAGGATCTACATGGAGACCAAGTCCAACTACATGAGGACCTACATAGGTAAATTCATGAGCAACCATGCATGCCCGGTCTGTAAGGGGAGCAGGTTGAGGCCAGAGAGCCTATCGGTCACGGTGGGTGGAAAATCAATACACGATGTTGTTGAAATGTCGGTTAGCGAGGCCCACAGCTTCTTTGAGGGCCTTGAACTCACCGGGAGGGAGGAGTACATCGCAAGGGAGATCCTCAAGGAGATACGTGAGAGGCTACGGTTTCTGATTGACGTGGGCCTAGACTACCTGACACTTTCAAGGTCCTCAGGCACACTCTCAGGTGGCGAGGCCCAGAGGATAAGGCTTGCAACCCAGATTGGATCGGGCCTCGTGGGGGTACTCTACATCCTGGACGAGCCCAGCATAGGCCTCCACCAGCGGGATAACATGAGGCTGATTGAGACACTCAAGAGACTCAGGGACCTGGGGAACACCCTGATAGTGGTTGAACACGACGAGGAAACCATACTCTCCGCTGACCACGTGGTTGACATTGGACCCGGTGCCGGGGAACATGGTGGACACGTGGTTGCAGAGGGGACACCCCAGGAGATAATGGAGGACCCGGCATCCCTCACAGGGGCGTATCTGTCGGGCCGGGAAACAATACCTGTACCCAAGTTCAGGAGGGGGCATTCAGGGAAGTACCTCACGGTGAGGGGGGCCAGGGCCAATAACCTGAAGGACATCGATGTGAGGATCCCCCTGGGTGTCTTCACCTGTGTTACGGGGGTATCGGGTTCAGGTAAGAGCACACTGGTCAACGAGATACTCTACAGGGGTGTATATGAGAGGCTCCACCATAAGCACATGAATGCAGGTGAGCACACCGGCATCGAGGGCCTTGAGCACATCGACAAGGTTGTGATGATAGACCAGTCACCAATCGGCAGAACACCAAGATCAAACCCTGCCACCTATACAGGGGTATTCACCCATATAAGGGAACTCTTCGCCCAGACCCCCGAGGCAAAGAAGAGGGGCTACAGGCCGGGCAGGTTCAGTTTCAACGTCAAGGGGGGCCGCTGTGAGGCCTGCAGTGGTGACGGGATAATCAAGATAGAGATGCACTTCCTTGCAGACGTCTATGTCCCATGCGAGGTCTGCAGGGGAAGGAGGTACAATGAGGAGACCCTTGAGGTAAGATACAGGGGTAAAAACATAGCAGAGGTCCTTGATATGACCGTGGAGGAGGCCCTTGAGTTCTTTGAGAGCATACCCCAGGTGAGGAAGAAGCTGCAGACACTCTATGACGTGGGCCTTGGCTACATAAAGCTGGGCCAGCCAGCCACAACACTCTCAGGTGGTGAGGCCCAGAGGGTCAAACTGGCAAAGGAACTTGGGAGGAAGAGCACCGGAAAAACGCTCTACATCCTTGATGAGCCAACCACTGGACTCCACTTCGATGACATCAAGAAACTCCTCAATGTCCTGGGAAGGCTTGTGGACGCAGGTAACACAGCCGTTGTGATAGAACACAACCTTGACGTTATAAAGTCTGCGGACCACATCATAGACCTTGGACCTGAGGGAGGTGACAGGGGAGGCCTTGTGGTTGCTGAGGGGACACCCGAGGAGGTTGCTAACTCAGGAACGCACACTGGCAGATTCCTCAGGGATGTCCTCAGCGGGGTGCAGAATGAGAGGGTCCCTGTGGGACAGGGCACTGGAAAGTAGCAGGTTTTGTCTGCTCTCAGTGAGCAGTTTTCCTGTTAATTTTTTATATGGTCTTTTTTAAACCACATGCCGCTTTCATATTCTTTATCGTAAGATAAAGGTGTTTTACTCTACTTATCGTAAGATAAAAGTGTTTCACTCCACTCCTTTAAAGGAAATTTTTTATATGATCATCCCCATAAATTCTATGTGGTTATCATGAAATACCGTGAAGACCTTTTGATGATGATTGCAGCGGCAGTTATGATGTTATCCTTCAACTGGATACATGGAATTTTTCTGATTTTACCTCTCATCGCAATCCCAAAACCCTCAGGAAGGGTAATTAAATGGGCTCTTTTTGCTTTTGCAGTATTCACGGCTTTACTCATAATTCAGCCAATGACACGCGCAGTTGGATTCAACATATCAGATGAACTCTTCAGGATAGTCCTCCTGATGCTCTTCACAGTAATGATCGCACTACTCATTGAGAGGATTGAGAAGGTCCGCTCCCTAAGAGAACTGAACAGGGAACTGGCAAAAAAGGCCGCAGAACTTGAGGATGCCAATAAGGAACTGGAGGCATTTGCATACTCAGTCTCACATGACCTCCGCGTCCCTTTAAGGGCCATCGACGGGTTCTCAAGGATACTTGTTGAGGACTATGAGGATAAACTTGATGATGATGGTCTCAGGGTCATTGGAATAATCAGGGAGAACACAAAGAAGATGGGGCAGCTCATCGACGACATCCTCCTCCTATCAAGGGCTGGAAGGCAGGAGATTAACCCTGTGACTCTGGACATGAGGGAACTTGCAGAGTCAACCTACCGGGAACTTGCCTCACAGGAGGAGGGAAGGGTCATAGAGTTTTCGGTGGAGGACCTCCCCCCTGCAATGGCAGACAGGGTCCTAATGGGGCAGGTGATGGGTAACCTCCTCTCAAACGCCATAAAATTCACAAGGGACAGGAACCCAGCAAGGATTGAGGTGGGATACATGGACGGGGGCGATGAGCACATCTACTATGTCAGGGATAACGGGGCAGGATTTGACATGAAGTATGTGGGAAAACTCTTTGGACTCTTCCAGAGACTCCACAGTCAGGAGGAATTTGAGGGAACCGGCGTGGGCCTCTCAATAGTCCAGAGGATAATAAAGAGGCATGGAGGAAGAGTCTGGGGTGAAGGTGAGGTTGATGCCGGCGCAACAATATACTTCACATTACCAAAGGCGGTGGGATAATGACAGATACAGATATACTCCTTGTTGAGGACAACCCGACAGACGCTGAACTGACAATAAGGGCACTGAAGAAAAACAACCTTGCAAACAAGCTCCACTGGGTCAAGGATGGTGCAGAGGCCCTTGACTACATATTTGCAAGGGGATCCTACTCTGAGAGGGACCCTGATAATCTCCCGAAGCTCATACTCCTTGACCTCAGGATGCCCAAGGTTGATGGGCTTGAGGTTCTCCAGGAGATTAAGAGAAATGAAAGCACATCCAGAATCCCGGTGGTGGTTTTGACTTCATCCAAGGAGGACCGGGATATAGTTGAGAGCTACAAGCTTGGGGTTAACAGCTACGTGAGCAAACCCGTGGAATTCGATGAATTCATAAACGCGGTTTCAACCCTGGGATTCTACTGGATGATCATAAATCAGCCACCTGAGTAGTTCGCATGGTGTATATTCAGAGGATTTCCAATGTCAGAAAAGGTTAAGGTGCTGATCCTTGAGGACGTCCCCCTTGACGCTGAACTTGTCATAAGGGAGCTTGAGAGGGATGGTATAGACTTCCAACATCTCACAGTTGACAGTGAGGACTCCTTCAGAAGGGCCCTTGAGGAATTCCAGCCAGACATCATCCTGGCCGACCATGCCCTCCCCGACTTTGACGGTGTATCAGCCCTGAGGATAGTGAGGGAGAGAGATAATATCCCCTTCATATTCGTGAGTGGAAAGATTGGGGAGGAATTTGCCGTTGAGATGCTGAAGGCGGGGGCAACAGATTACGTACTCAAAAATAACCTTTCAAAGTTACCCCTGGCTTTCAGGAGGGCCCTTCAGGAAGCAGAAGAGGAGAGAAAGGTCCGGGAGGCTCAGAGGGCCCTTGAAGAGAGTGAAAGGAAATATAGGGCCCTCTTTGAGAAATCAGGTAACCCAATATTAATATGTTCACCCGAAGGCACAATACTTGACGTTAACCCTGCTGCAGCGGGATTCCTCAAATCATTTGCTGATGATATAACCGGCAGAAACATCAGTGAATGGATCAGTGAGGAGGACTTTAAAAGGCTCATGGGGGACTGCGAGGGTGGCCCTATGAAGTTCACAGTGGGTCTACGGGGCCGCACCCTCGACGTATCCGTAACAGCGGTTGAGGTGGATGATGAAAAGCTTATTTACTTGATGGGCAAGGATATCACGGTCCAGAAGAGGATTGAAAAGGAACTTAAGGCCAGCAAGGAGGAGTACAGGGTAATATTTGAGAATACAGGTACCCTCACAATTATCTGTGGCAGTGATATGGTGATAGAGCTTGCAAACAGTGCCTTTGAAAGGTTTTCTGGTTACAGCAAGGGGGAAATACAGGGTTACATGAAGCTCACGGACTTTGTGGATCCCTCTGATGCAGGGCGTATAGAGGCATACCACAGACTAATGTCAGTTAACCCTGATGCCATACCGAAGAACTTTGAGCTCACACTCAAAAACAGGAGGGGTGAGGAGAGGAACTTCTTTGCAACGACGGTTACCATCCCTGGGAGCAAGAAGTGCCTTCTATCCCTCATGGATATAACCCATAAGAAGTCGGTTGAGAAGCGCCTTCGAGAATCCCTTAAGGAGAAGGAGCTGCTCCTCAGGGAGATACACCACAGGGTCAAGAACAACCTCCAGATAATATCAACCCTCCTGATGCTGCAGGCATCCATCACAGGGGACCCCCGACTGCGGGAACTCTACATGGACAGCCAGCACAGGATAGAGGCCATATCGCTCATACATGAAAAGCTCTACGAGTCAAGGGACCTATCACGGGTCAACCTCAGGGACTACATCAAGACACTTCTCAGTGACCTCCTTGACTCATACGGTGCAGATAGAAGTGAGATAGATGTGAGAATCCGCGTGGATGATGTGATGCTTAACATCGAAACAGCAATTCCCTGTGGCCTCATAATAAATGAACTTGTAACCAACAGTATAAAGTACGCATTCCCTGATGATGGAGGCGAAATTACCGTGGAGGTTCACAGAAATGGTGGCCGTTACACCCTCATCGTTTCAGATAACGGTGTGGGCCTGCCAGAGGACCTTGACCTTGAGAATATCAGCACCCTGGGTCTAAGGATTGTGAGAAACCTTGTGGATCAGATAAATGGTGAACTCAAGATAGAGAGGCCCGCCAGGTTCACGGTGAAATTCCGTGAGGTTGAGTACAGTAAGAGGTTTTAGGTTCAGGATGACTATCAGATTCCGGTAACAATTCATCCTTCAAATCAGGTACAGTAAGAGGTTCAGGTTTAAATGATTATCAGGTCCCGGTAATTCATCCTTCAAATCAGGTACAGTAAGTGGTTTCAGGTTCCAGATGTGCTTGCTTTTAAACTGCCACAGGCGGCTTAAAGGTCAGATTTCACATCAAATTTTAAGTTTCAGTGATTCCAGAATGACTGAGGATCATCTGAATTAAAAAGATCTTGGGGAGATTTTATGGCAAGAATTCTTGTTGTTGAGGACGAGGCCATAGTGGCAATGGGTATAAGACACAAACTTGAGACAATGGGCCATGAGGTGGTGGATACCGTCTCAACAGGCAGGGACGCCATAAGGGCAAGTAAGATACATGAACCAGACCTTGTCCTCATGGATATAGTTCTCAAGGGTGAAATGGACGGAATAGAGGCCGCAAAGGAGATAAGGGACCGCTTCAACATCCCCATAATCTACCTCACAGCCTACGCCGATGAGGAGATGCTGGCACGTGCAAAGATAACAGAGCCCTACGGGTACATTGTGAAACCCTTCAAATCGTCTGAACTCAACGCCAACATTGAGATGGCGATATACCGGCACAGGTCTGCAATGAGGGAAATGGAACTCATGAGGAAGAGGATAATCTCAGACTTCTACAACTTCATCCTCAATGCAATGCCCTCACCAGATGCCGATAGGGATGAAATCAGGGAATTGCTATCAAGGATATTCAGGGATAGGATCATATCTGAACTTAAACCTGGATTTGAATCATCTATGGGGGAATCCCCCTACGAGGACCCGCTTGAGGCATACCTTGCATGGGTTGCAGATGTATTTGAGAACTTCACTATCAGGGTGGGCTTTCTTGAGGATGATGAGAATGTCTACGTTGAATTCGAGAACTGCCCATGGATTGATGATGCAGGGAAGAACCCTGGATTCTGCCTCAACTGTGAGGCCATTCTCAAGCTGAGCTGGGACTGGAGTGGACTTCCTGGTGATTTCAGGGCACTTGATCACATTGCTGATGGATCAGAGAGGTGCCTCTTCAGGTTCAGCGTGAAGTAATCGTTTCACTGGACTCGAAAACCATATACCCCACACAAACCTTTCAAAGGTTCAGCGTTAAATAATCTTTTCAGTGGTCTGGAATGAGGAGAACGGGTATCGCAAACCTACCCCTCCATGGGGGTCATCCACCTGCCTGGCTCATGAGGAGGATGGTCAAACTCTCAGGTGCCATAGCTGAGGTTATAATTGAGGAGTACGGGACCTCTGAGTTCATATCGAGGATCTCGGACCCCTTCTGGTTTCAGGCCTTCTCCTGCACCATCGGATTTGACTGGCACTCATCAGGGACAACAACAACTACTTGCGGGGCCCTAAAATCTGCACTTGACCCTGAAAGGCATGGTATACTGGTTGCAGGTGGTAAGGGAAGGACGTCCCGCAGGACACCGGGGGAACTTGAGGCTGCAGGGAAACTCTTTGACCTGGATTCCTCGCAACTGGTTTATTCCAGCAGGATAGCTGCCAGGGTGGATGGTAACTGTATACAGGACGGTTTCAGCCTCTACCAGCACACCTTCCTTGTTGACGCCGATGGTGAGTGGGCTGTTGTACAGCAGGGACTCAACCCTGATGGAGGATATGCCAGGAGGTACCACTGGCTTGGTTCAGGGGTTGGGGATTATGTTGACTCACCCCACAGTGGGATATCATCGGATAGGACCATGGGGAAGGTCCTTGACATGACCTCACCCACAAGCAGCGGCGCCCGTGAAGTTAGTGTTGACATCGTCTGCGATGACCCCTCACACCTCAGGGGTTACCTAACAGGACAGCGGACACTCTTTGACTTCAATGTACTTGACATGCCAGGACACCATGAGGTTCTACCTGTGGACCTCACAGAGAGGGACATGGCTGTCCTTGAAAGGGCATATGAGATCCAGCCTGGAAACTATGAGGAACTTGTCATGATTGATGGCCTCGGGGCCAAAAAGATCAGGGCCCTGGCCCTTGTTGCTGACCTCGTATACGGTGAGGAGGTAAGCTGGAGGGATCCTGTGAAATACAGCTATGCACATGGCGGCAAGGACGGATACCCCTACCCCGTGGATAGGGATACATATGACAGCACAGTGAATTATCTTAAGGGTGCTCTTGAGGAGGCTAGAATTGACAGAAGGGATCGCCTTAGGGCACTTGAGTCACTTGAAAGATTCTTGAGGGTTTAGTTTTTTTCATTTTCAGGGTTTAGGTTTTGATGTTCGTCTTCTCAGTAAGTTTTAAGTTTTACTCCAGAAAGATTATATTATTCACTGTTATGACCTATGAGGTGATGGTTTGGTTCAGCGAGTTCTTGTGATTTCAAACATGTATCCAGGTAAGGAAAATGTATCCTTCGGTAGTTTCATCAGGGTCCACGTGGATGCATTCAAACGTTACACGGATGTTGAACAGTTCGTTGTTGCAAACACAGATCAGAGGAAGGGTAAGGGTAGGCTGATATGCAAGTACAGCTCCCTGCTGATTAGATCCATATGGTCTTCCATTTCAAAGAGGTTCGATGTGATCCATGCACATTATGCCTTCCCCACTGGCTTCATAGGGTTAATATGTCACTGGATAACCAGAAAACCCCTGGTCATAACTGTCCACGGCGGCGATATTAACAATCTTGCAAAAAGGAATCGTCTTCTCTTTAAGATCACGGCTTTTGTCCTCAGAAGGGCAGCTGCAGTTATAGCTGTAAGCACGGACATAAGGAATAAACTCGTGACAGAATTCAACGTTGATAAGGATAGGGTTCATATAATAAATATGGGGGTCAACAGAGAAATTTTCCGGCCAATGGAGAAGAGTGAAACCCGCGAAAAACTTGGTCTAAATAATGATAAAAGGATAATCCTGTTTGTTGGTAACATTATACCCCGAAAGGGGGTTCTGTATCTCCTTGAAGCCATGAGGAACGTTGATGCGGGTGATGTTCAGTGCATAGTTCTGGGGGCCCCTGTGGATACAGGATACATGAATAGGCTTACAGAAATCGCTGATTCACTGGATGCTGATGTGAGGTTCATGGAACCTGTGCCATACGAGGAGGTCGCCCTCTGGATGAACGCGGCTGATATTTTTGTTCTACCCTCCCTTGAGGAACCCTTTGGTCTTGTGGCCCTTGAAGCCCTTGCCTGTGGAACCCCAACCATTGCAACATTGGTTGGAGGTCTCAGGGAATTTGTAAGGGACTCTGAGACAGGCTACAGTGTACCGCCCATGGATTCTGCTGCAATTGCAGAGAAGATAAACCATATCCTTGACCCTGATAACAGAGAGGAGGTTGAGGCGATCAGAGAGAGGGGCCTTGCAGTGGCAGATTCCTTCAGCACAGAGAAGCAGGTGAGGCGGATACTTGAAGTTTACAGGGAGGTTTCATAGATCTCCCTCTGATAATTTATATCAGGTTATTTCATTCTGAAATTAGTGATATGTTTGTTTTTTAGCTGTCTTCTTTGTTTTTGTGTGATTCTATCCTGAAGATCTTTCGCTGCCATATTCACAGGAATTTAAAGAGAAAAATTTTTATTACTTTTCCGGATTTCATATGCTTATAAGTAATACTTGGATTTTTTTAGTAATTATTAAATACCCTGCTGAGATACACCCAGATGGTGATAGGTTGGATACAGCATACTTTCCGTTTACAGCAATCACAGGCCAGGAGATGCTGAAGGAGGCCCTCGTCCTCAACGCAGTAAACCCTGCAATAGGAGGCGTCCTGATACGGGGGATAAGGGTACAGGAAAGTCAACTGCAGTAAGGGCCCTGAGTGACATTCTTCCTGAAGAAACATCGTGGATGGCTGCAGGTTCGGATGTGACCCTGATGGATCTGAACTATGATGGAGTGCCAGAAAAAACAAGATGCATGGGAAGCTTCAGGTGAGGTCCGCGAAAATGGAGGTTGTCGACCTTCCTGTTTCGGCAACAGAGGACATGGTGGTGGGAACCCTTGATATAAGGAGGGCGCTCCATGAGGGAATAAAGGCCCTTGAGCCAGGATTACTTGCAAGGGCCAATGGAAACATCCTCTACATCGACGAGGTCAACCTCCTCGATGACCATGTGGTCAACGTTTTACTTGACGCAGCAGCCATGGGTGTGAACATAGTTGAACGTGAGGGCATATCTGTGAGACACCCCTCAAGGTTCATACTTGCAGGTACCATGAACCTCGAGGACCTCAGGCCCCAGATAATTGACAGGTTCGGTTTAAGTGTGGATGTGGAGGCCCTCACTGACCCAATGAGAGGATAAATGTCATAAAGCAGGCACTTGATTTCCAGAGGACCCTGAGGACAACCACATCCTGAAGCACAACCTTGAGGACGGAACTGTGAAGGTTCCCGCAAGGATATTTGGACCGGTGCCATTGGAGTATGCAAGCACACTAACCCGAAATCATCGATGACGGAAGCTGGAACTCTGAGGATGAACTTGCATCCACCTACATGGAGGAGATGTGTTACGCCCACCTTCCTGGCGGTGTCAGGAAGGCCGGGATGAGTTCAGGAGGAACCTCCAGAGGTGGAGGTGGTGGCCCAGGAGAGGGACAACGTGGAGTACGAGGTGACCGACCTCGACCACTACTATGAATTCATGGGTGGCCTCACATCATCCATAAGGAGCCTTGGGGGTTCATGCAGCGTGAGGGTTGTGGACTCAACTGAGGACGAGCTCTACGTTGAGGGCCTTGAGGACGTCATAGGGAGGGCCGTAAGGTGCAGGATCCTCAACCCCCGCTGGCTTTACGGATGCTGGCCCATGATTATCACGGGGCAAAGAACATCAAGAACCGTGTGGAGCACCTCCTGGGCTTCTCAGCCACAACAGGGGCCGTGGAGAACGGGTATATGATGATGTTGCAGAGACACTGATACTTGACGATGAAATGAGGAGAAGGATCACAGAGAACAACCCCTTTGCAGCGGTTCGGATGGGTGAGACACTCCTTGAAACGGCTGAGAGGGGCTACTGGGACGCACCGGATGAGGTGATTGAGAGGATAGGGGAGATGGTTCTCAACATTGAATATGAACTTGAGTAATGGGTTCATATACGGATTCAGTCAATATTACCGGGAAAGAAGAAGAACATTCATTGAAGTACCCTTTTTTCTTTAACATAGAAGGTTTAATATACCAAGAAAAGCAATATATATATACATGCCATCTGCCCTTGTCGTTGAGGATGAGGCAGTAACCGCACTTGAACTTGTAAGGCTTCTTGAATCATGGGGATATGATGCGGTTTCTGTGAGTACCGGGGAGGAAGCCATTGAAACCGCCCTCAAGATGAAACCCGACATCATCCTCATGGACATAGTCCTCCAGTCAGAGGTTGATGGAGTAAGGGCCGCAAGCGCCATAAAAAGGGTCATTGATGTACCCGTGGTGTTCCTCACAGCATATTCCAGCCGGAAGATATTCAAGAGGGCATCTGAGGTTGAGCCGGACGCCTATCTCCTGAAGCCCTTCAATTCAAGGGAACTTGCATACGCCCTTGAACTCGCCCTGTACAAGAACAAGATGCAGAAACTCCTCTCCCATGCCAACAGAAGGTATCAGCAGATACTGGACACAACAGGTGAGGGAGTCTGTATATTCAGTTCAGACGGAATTATACAGTACTGTAATAGGAGGATGGCTGACTTTTTATCCTGCAGACGCGGGGACATTACGGGAAAAAGCATCTTTGATTTTGTCCACCCCGGAGACAGGAAAACAATGGAGCGTATTTTTGATTCCTGCCGTAAGGGTGCATCAGGGGAGCGTGAGATCCGCTTCAGGGCAGCTGATGGTACCACTAAATGGATGATCCTCTCAGGCCACCCCATAACTGAGTTGTCCCAGTTCAAGGGCGGCTTCTGCATGTTCAGGGATGTAACAGAGCAGAAGATGGTTGAGAGGCGCCTTAGAAAGACAAATAGATGCCTGGAACTTCTAAGCAGAATTAACCTTAAGGCAGCGGTTTCAACCGATCCGTCTGAACTCATGAAAGGTATATGCAAACTCCTGGTTGATGAGGGATACTCCCATGCATCATTCAGGACACCTGACGGTGTTACTGAAGGTGAGGGCCCAATACCTGATGTCAATCTGAGGGAAGGCATCCACAAAGGGAAGGGCGGGTCAACCGCGGTCATCCAGCTGGAGAACTGCAAAAAACCATTCTACCTCGTGGTTTCAGCGATGAGGAAAATCGATGAGGCGGAGATGAAATTCCTTAGGGAAATTGCCTCAAGCACAGCAGAGACCCTAAGGAGAATCACCTCAGAAAGTGAACTTGATTCCATCTCATCCAGATACCGTGAAATCTTCGAGAATGCAGGGGACGCCATATTCCTCACGAAGGACAAAAAAATAATTGAATGTAACAGAACCGCCCTGGAACTCTTCAGGGCTAGCGAGGACGAAATAAAGGGTAAAACCCCCTGGGAACTCTCACCTGAGTACCAGAAGGATGGGAAGTCCTCAGAATTGGCCCAGGCCATTATTGAAAGGGCAATGTCCGGTGAGAGGTGTGAATTCGACTGGCTCCACAGGAAAATCACAGGTGAGGTTTTCCCCACAAGGGTTACCGTCAGCAGGTCAGGGGACCTTGTGATGGGCATAGTCAGGGACATGACAGACCTCCACAGAGCCCATAAAAAACTTAGAACTGAACACAGAAAATTCAGGGATATCCTTGAGTCAATACCAGACCCTACATTTGCAATTGACACCGATGGAAGGGTTATAGCCTGGAACAGGGAGATGGAAAAGCTCACAGGTGTGAGGAAGGAAGAAATAATGGGTGAGGGTGACAGGGCATACGCAATTCCATTTTACGGTAAAAGAACCCCTGGACTTCTTGAGTTCATTTTAAAACCTGAAGATGCCCCTGAAAGGTACAAAAACATCAGAATGGATGGGAATTCAATCTACGCTGAGGTCTATGTGGGGCACATGGGAAGGCATTTCCAGATCAGGACATCTCCCATCTATGATGAACATGAGGAGGTCATAGGCGCCGTGGAGATACTGCGGGATGTTACAGATTATATTGAGACCAAGAAAAAACTCGAGAAATCAAGGGAAAGTTACAGGACAATATTTGAAAACAGGGCCACCCCAACTGCAGTTACAGACACGGACTTCAATATTCTGAGGGCAAACAGGGTCTTTAAAGAGATCTTCGGCAGATCGGAGGGAATCAATATGGCCGATATCATCCATGAGGGTGACCTTGAGAAACTCCACGGACTCCAGGACAAATGCCGGGCACTCATCAGGATGAAGGCCGATGATAGGATTCTCCACATGATAGTCCATAGGGGTGATATTCCAGGTTCAGGTCAGGTTGTGCTGAGCTTCAATGATATAACAAAACTCAAAATGTCCCAGCACAAGCTGAGGGATGAACTCAGGATCAGGATGGCTCTAAGTGAGATATACCCCCATGCGGTTTCTGCTGAGAGTATAGAGGAATTCACAGAGTACATACTTGATGCCGCATGCCAGGTTACAGGTGCAGAGAAGGGTGCCATAAGGCTTAAAAACAGGAGAGAAATTCTGGTATCAGGCAGCCTCAGTAATGAGGAAATTGAGGCAATTTCAGAGGATGGAATCTCATCTGCAGGGGACAGTCTGCGTTTCAGTTCATCATCAGGGGATATGAAATCTGAGATAATCCTCACGGGCGGAGATTTCCATAAATCAGACCTGAGGGCGGTTAAACACCTTTCACAGTATTACCTCCTGGCAGTGAGGCAGCTGGCCTACAGGAAGAGGATGATGGAACATCAGAATCATCTGAGGCTCATAAATATCATACTCAAATCTGCGGAGACAGATGATCCAGGTATCTTCATGGAACGGGTTCTCGATGCCATCATAAGGTGCCCTGAATTCAGATCAGCGGCAGCCTACATTGAACCCGACCTGCGACTGGAGAGGGGAATGGATGCCCCTGAAGAACTTCCTGATTTCCCTGAAATTAAACTGCATGAAAATTTCGCTGAAATACCCATAATAGTCGATGACGAGGTTAAGGGAACCCTTAAACTGGGTTTAGAGGCCGATGAAATCCCAGAAAAAACTGAATTCCTTGAGATACTTGGAGCTGAAATCTCTGATGGAATTCAGAGGATAATGATGCACAGGCAGATCGTCGAATCCCTCTATGAAAAGGAGGTGCTTCTCCGGGAGATACACCACAGGGTCAAGAATAACCTCCAGATAGTTGCAAGCCTCCTCTCGCTTCAGTCAGCCTACACAGATAACCCTGAAATCCTGAATATCCTCAGGGATAGCCAGCTGCGGGTAAGGACAATGGCGGTCGCCCATGAAAAGATATACCAGTCAAAGGCCATATCCACCATAAACCTGGGGGAATACCTCAAAACACTTGCAGATGAGATGGTCACACTCCAGTCAAACGATAGAAGATTCATAGAACTCAAGTTTGAATACGATGATATCATGGTGGAGATGGAGAGATGCATCCCCCTTGGCCTCATAACAAATGAGATAATCTCAAATTCGGTGAAACATGCATTCACAGGGGATAGGGGTAAGATAAGCGTATCCATCAGAAAAACCGGTGATAACTGTGTCCTTGAGATATCTGATAATGGCAGGGGCCTTCCAGCCGATTTCAACATAGAGGAACTCACATCCCTTGGAATGCAGCTTGTGGCAAACCTTGTAAGGCAGATCGACGGGGAACTTGAATACGGAAACCATGATGGGGCCTGCTTCAGGATAACCTTCCCGATTATTGATAGTGGCTCATAATCACCTGCTTTTTGCTGATTATTGGCGCTTTTTTAACTGTTTCTTCCCATGGCTCTTAGTATCAGCGAGTCCTCTACCTTTGCAATGAATGACCTCATCCTCAGAACCTTATCAGGGCTTGTTGATACAGCATCGACACCCATCTCAACGAGTTTCCTCACCAGAACGTAATTTGTTGCAGCGTATCCAGCAGCATAGACCTCCACACACCTTTCATGGCACGCAACAACCACCTCCTCAACCATTCCCAGGACTGCTGGGTGTGATAGATTGAAGATACCTGCAACACGGGTGCTCCTCCTGTCCGCTGCAAGGCTGCACATGGTGAGGTCACTGAGGCCAAGTGAGACAAAATCCACACCTTCGTCAAGGAGTTCATCTATCTGGAGTGCCATGGATGGTGTTTCAATAGATGCGCCCACCCTGAGGTCCCTGTGGGGTCTTATGCCCGATTCATCAAGGATTTCAACTGCCTGGACATATTCAGGAATATCCCTTATGAAGGGGAACTTCAGCTCAAGGTTACTGTATCCTGAATCCAGGAGATTACTCACTGCCTCAAATTCTGCTTTCAGGACCTCAGTATCCCTGAGATCCCTTTTTATGGCCCTCATACCCAGGAAGGGGTTTCTCTCCTGGGGCTCAGTATATCCACGGAGGTGTGTGAGTTCATCTGTCGGAATGTCGAATGTCCTGAAGCATACAGGTTTAGGGTGGAATGCTTCAAGTATCTCCTCAAGACCCCTTTCAAGAACCCTGGAGAGTTCACCTTCCTTCAAAAGCAGGTAGGGGTGTTTTCCTGTCTCTATGACCATATTCTCTATCCTTACAGAACCAACACCATCGGCAAATTCAGCAACCCTTGCTGCGAGCCAGGGGAAATTCAGGTTCACCATGACCTTTGTGGCTGTCTCATGGACCCCCATCACATCATCCCTGGACGCCCAGTCCATGACTCCCCGGTAGATGTTCCCGGTTTTACCATCCACAGTGACTATCATGCCCTCCCTGAGAACTCTGGTGGCGATCTCTGTTCCAAGTACGCAGGGTATTCCAAGTTCCCTGAGTGTTATTGCGGCGTGACTCGTGAGTCCACCGTAATCAGCTATAACGGCGGCTGCCCTTTTGATTTCAGGCAGCATATCCCTGGCTATCTTTTTGAAGACAGCCACCTCTCCCCATTCAAGGCTGCACGCATCCTCAAGGTTCCTTATTATACGCACCTTTCCGCTTCGCCTTCCGGCACCGGCACCCACACCCCTCAGGATCTGCATATGATTTATATATGTTTAATCATGTTAAAATACTATGCTCAATATGCACCACAATTCCTTCCAATTTAAACATTCCATTAAATTAAAGAAAATTTGGTATTGCTTTTAATGAAAAATTAAATTTCAGTAGTCTATGTAGTCGAATCTGCTCTCAAGTATCATGACGAGGGCAAATCCGATTATACCAATCACCACGGATATTATGATGGATGTGGTATCCACCATCGCTATCTTGTTGTAGGGGAGCCTCAGGGTACCTATCATGAGGCCCACAAGAAATGACATGGTAACGGCCTCATGGTTCCTCAGCAGGTAATCCAGAACCCTTGAGAAGCTCATTATACCAATAGCCGCCCCTGCAAGGAATGTGAATATTTCAACGATGGCCATACGGTTCAGGACCCCCAGCATGTACTCATACTGGTTCAGCAGGAGAAGTAGAAATGCACCTGAGATACCCGGCAGTATCATGGCACATATGGCCACGAATCCAGATATGAAGACAACAGGGAGTGTGTGGTTTGCCTGTATCGGGTTGAGGCCCACGAAGAGGTAGGCGAATATGAGGCCCAGAGCACCTGATGCCAGGTTTTTGAGTGAAAAACCATCTATCTTCTGGTAGACCACATATGCTGAGGCGAGTATGAGGCCTGAGAAGAATGCGTAGGTGAATGCCACGTAGGTGGTTATGAAGAAGAGTATAACCTTTGATAGTGTGAGAATCGCACAGGCTATACCTGCAAGGAGGGGTACGAAGAGTTCAAAGTCAACCTCCTCCCTCAAGGACTTCCGGGCACCAACAAGGTCGCCGGTGATGAGGGGCTTTATGAATCCGAACCTTATCTTACTTATTGCATGGACTAACCTCTCATAGATACCTGTTATGAGTGCGATTGTCCCGCCCGAGACACCGGGCATAACATCCGCGCTTCCCATGAAGAGTCCCCTGAGGAATATTGCCAGGAACCCCCTGAGTCTGTCATAGTAACCCATTTAAATCCTCCATGATCATGAATTGAAGAAGATATTTATAACCAGCCACCTTATAAATGTAGCTTCCCCGATGCATATGGCTGAGAATTGATGTGAATTCTAATTACCCTCATAAATGTACCCTACCAGACCTCTGAGGCATGTTTTCTCAGGGCATCCACTATCCTTTTCACCTTGCTCTCACCCAGCATGAGGCGGCTCTCCATTATATGCTCCGGGACATGGCAGGGCTTCAGGATCCTGCAGTGCTCATCCTCCTCCATGATGGTGCAGGAGGCGCTGAGGAATGCAACCACAGCATTAACCCATGAGACATAGATATCCCTGGTTTCAAGGAATTCCTTGAGGGCTGCGGCATTTCTCTTGGCCTGGATGGACGGTGACCTGACCTCCTCCTTTCTGAGTTCATCGTTAAGGAACCAGCGGTCACCCTTCACGATGTAGTTCCCTGAATAGGACTTTGTCTCTATCACGTAGACCCCGGTTGGCCCCACAACCACGTGGTCCATGTTCCCGTATGCCCCCGGGAGCTTGATGTCGTTCAGGATATGATACCCTTCAGGCAGGCGTCTGAGGCAGTTTGTCACTATGAGTTCACCCTCATGTCCCTTTCTCCAGCCCATACCTCTTCTTTCACTGGCCCTTATCAGTGGCACCGAGAGGGCCATGAGAATGATTCCCAGAAGCACGGGTGTGATGCCCCATGTCGTGCCTGTGACTGTAAGTAATATTCCGGCAGGTGTCATCAATGCCCCTGCAATGAGGATGAGGTTCCCGCCCCTCCAGAGCCTCCAGTAGTTATCGGCCTTCCTGTGGGTGTGGGTTTTTCTGCTGGATTCAGGGACATGTTTGGTGATTTTACGGTATTCGTTGAGGTTTTTAACGTAGAGGAGTGGTGAGCCGCATTCATCACACATGTGGAATGCCCAGAATTCTTCCTCACTGTTGATCTGCCAGTAGTGGTTACAGTTCTCGCATATGAGGTAGGCCATGATATCACTTGAAAGAGATTTCCCTTTCCTACTTATAGGGGGGAGGTGATTATATTCTTTTCCATGTGTGCTGTTTTGTGTGCTTATGACAATACTGTCGCCGCATAAAACACTTCTTGTCAATGTAGCAGCCAAGACCTCTATCATTAATGTGGAGAATAACAAGCCAATGATATACAGGATGTGTATATCATGATATACATGAGGTGTATATAACTCTCCGAGGGTACCCCCCGGTTGGGGCTGATATCGATATACATATATCGTAATACATCAGCTGATATACGTGGTGTGTATATCAGGGGGTGTGGGGGTGATATACACTGAGGGTATGCCTGTAGGGCCGCCCTGATATACATATACACGATATATATATCAGGGTTTTCTCCAGGAGACCTTCGCTGAGTTATATACAGGGTGTGTATATCATGATATACAGCATGTGTATACAGTATGAAAAAATCAAAAACAGAGTTATCATGTCTTTTTTGATCATCCAAGTAATTTCCAACTTTTTCCAGAGGTTCTCCTATGAGGGTTCATATGATAATGCCTCAGATAGGTACAGATTCGGTGCAAAATACAGGTATCTGTATCATATGATGTATATGTGGCGATGAATCTGGAGGTTTTTCGGGGCATTTTATTTTTATCAAATAACACATTAAGATGAATCTGGAGTTTTCAGGCGGATTTCATTTCCATCTTATAACACCTTGATTTATCTTCGTTAAACGTCACTATTACGAACATATGGTCCGAATAAACACTATTTGTAATAAGATATTTAAGGGACAGTATTAAATAATATTTTTGGAGGAGAGTGTATGAAGTTTGGAGATTCGGACCATGTGATATTTGAGACCTGGGTACTCAGGAAGGGTTTGGAGAAGTCCACCTTCAAAACATACCTCCAGTGCCTCAAGAAGTACTGCATGGTCACAGGCATGACCCCTGCAGAACTCATAACTGAGGCAGAGGAAGAGGAGGAGGCTGGCATCAGAATGAGAAACCGCAAGATAAACCTGCATCTCCTGAAGTTCAGAAGGACCCTTGAGGATGAGGGCAAGGCCCCCTCCACCATCAGCCTTTACTATTACGCCGTAAGGTCATTCTATGAGGCCATGGACATCACAATGCCAAAACTCAGACAGCCCTCAGGGGACATCTGCCTGGAGCAGAACTACGGCAAACTCATTACCAGGGAGGAACTCAGGACACTTGTGAGCATGGCACCACCCAGGGAGAAGGCCCTCATCTATCTCATGGCGCTCTCAGGTATGGCGCAGGCAGAGGCCAGGAGGCTGACCATCAGGAAGTTCCTGGATGCCGCGGGTGATGCCATCGGCCGTGAACTTGAAACGGTTGAGGACCTCTTCAATGCCAGGGATGAACTCATGGATGAGATCATAACCCTGGATATTGTCAGGAAGAAGGTGAACTACCGCTACATGACCTTCATCCCACCTGAGGCCACGAAGGAGATCCTGAATTACCTCAAGGAGCGGATGTATGGCAGAAATGAAAAGATACGCATCAGAGATTATGATCGGGCCCTCTTTGTTAAGGTAAACGGTGAGGACATTGACAGGGATATCATCGTAACGAATTTCAGGCGTATAGGCCTTGAGGCGGGTTTCAAGAAGAAGGATGGTGCCTACAGTTTCTGGAGGGCCCATGCACTCAGGAAGTACTTCATATCCACCATCATTAACAAGCTGGGTGACAAGGTCCTGGCGGATTTCCTTGCAGGTCATAAGATCTCTGATGTGGATAGGGCCTACTGGTACATGGATCCTGAGGACCTCAAGAGGAGGTACATGAAGGCCCTCCCATATCTTTCAATTGATGGTGTTGAGGTGAGGACCATTGAGGATAGGGATTACAGGCGCCTGAGAGAGGTTGAGAAGATCTATAACCAGATGAAGGAGGAGATTCAAAAGACCGAGAAGTTGATTCAAGTATTCAAGGACCATCCTGAATTCAAGGAATTATTCTGTAAAAGAACGAGTAGCTGACTTTTATCATTTGTTTTTAATGGATTGCTTTTTTAATATTGGAATTTTCTTAGGAGGGTATTCGTAAGCAAGTAATGTAATATTTCTAGATTTTTTAACATTTTAATTGTGGTTGGTGGTTTCGCATGAAAAATTATATAAAAAATTATACCTATGTAATTAAATAATTAGATGTACATATTTGCGGAGGAATAAGTAAAATGAAAGGGAAATATCTCATACTTTTTATAATTGTGGTTGTTTTGATGGCGGCGGGTCTTGGTATGTCAACATATATCTTGAATCTTTATTTACAGGCTTCTGAGGACCCGATTGAGAATACAAATGTATATGACGGCGATTACATGACATTTGAGTACCCTAAATCTTGGAAGATTGTAAACAAGAGTAAAGATTATAAAGAACTTTTTGGGGCCATAGAGAGTGTGAAATTTGAGGTTGATAATGAGAGTGAAGAAGATCCTGCTGATGTGATCGTTACATCTTATAGAGGCTGTCCGCCAAATTTTCTTGAAGATAGGTTTATTCAATGGTTTGAATACAATGACTGGCCGTATGAGAGAGAGGTATTTTCTTTGTATGACGAGGATGATGTTGAAATAAATTGTGTAATGTATTGTGTTGGCGATGGGGCTTATTACGTATGTTTGTTTGATAAGTATAGCATTACACCCGTTACTACGTTTACGCTGGAGTGGTTTGGTGACACATATTACTTTAATCAAACTACTAATGAGGACTTTGAAACAATTATAAAGACAATGATGAGTGATTAGAGAGTTTTTGAATCACATTTTTTTCTTTGATAATTTTCTTATCCCTTACCATGTAGTAATATTTATATAGTGTTATCTTAATACAACTATGTAATAATTTTGGAGGTGTTGTTATGAATAGTGTTGGTGAAGATGATATAAGGGAGATACTGGAGGCCATTGATGCATTTGAGAGGCTGGTTAAACTCCTGGATGATGCTGAAACGCTTCTGAGGGAGTGATTACGTTTATGCAGAAGGTTCTGGTCTCTGCCAGGTGCAAGCCTCAGTCCAAGGTGATAATAAAGAACAGTAATTACAGCTACGGGGATGCCATTGACTACTTTGCCAATAAGATCAGCAGTGAAAGCACGAGGCTCCGTGTTGAGATTGAGCTCCTGAAGGATGAGATCAGTGAACTTGAGGACATCCTTAAGAAAACGCAGAGGAAGATTGAGGAGAAGCGTGAGTACCTCCAGCTTCTTGAGTCCAGGTACTCTGCTGATTTTGAGGTTGATGAGAAGATCCTGGAATCAATCAGGTCCATTAAGAGCATAGCTGAGTCATTTGACTGTGATCCTATGGAGATCAATGAGTTCACAGGTAATGATACTATTGGTTTTCATGCTATGAAGTGTGGTATAACCAGACTTGAACTTGAGGAGCTCCTGAGAATGAATATTTAACTTTTATTCCTTTTTTGTCGTGTCTCAATAATTTTTCATAGTACTCTCTTTTAACAATATCAATCACAAAATTTAATAATTCGACTAATACAAGTATTCTCAGAAATAGGGGAGTGTGCTATTTTGAAAATTTCAAATATTTCATTTGAAAATTTCAGGTCTTTTAGGAAGTCTGAAGTCAATATAACTGATATTAATGTTTTTCTGGGTAAAAATGACCAGGGTAAGTCTTCAATTCTTGAAGCTCTGGATGTGTTTTTCTATGATGGTAAAGGAAGTATTAAAGCGACGAAAGATGATTTGAATAAGGATGCTGTAAGAGAGGGTATTAATGAATTTGCCATAGGTGTTCAATTTGAGGGATTTCCAGATCCTATTATTATAGATGAAACGAATGAAACATCCCTAAAGGAGGAATACTTGCTTAATAAGGATGGAAAATTGGAGATTTGGAAAAGATTTAGAAATGGAAACCTTTCATCTACACAGATTAAATGTTATCATCCATGCAATGATGAGTTTCTAGGTGGTCTAATAACAAAAAAGATAGGTGAACTCAGGGATTTTATTGATAAACATGGACTGGTGGTATCTGATAGAAGGAAAGCTGCTGAAATGAGGAAGGCTATAAGAGATTATTTTTCAAAAAGAGATGGTCGATTAATTTTCGAAGAGGTGTATATCCCTATTGACGGGACAGATTTGAAAAAGATCTGGGATAAATTAAAAATGCACATGCCTATTTTTAATTTGTTTGCAGTAGATAGGGAAAATCTGGACAAAGATTCTGAGCTACAAGATCCTCTTAAAAGTAGGATAAAAGAAATATTCTATAGAGAGGATGTTTTAAACAGATTAAATGAAGTTTCAGAGGAGATTGACAATGAAATCAGAGCATTTGCAGAGAACACAATTGAGATGTTCAGGTCACTGACTAAAAATGAAACAGAAATCACTCCGTCTATACCGTCTACAGAGGATTTGAAATGGGATTGTGTATATAAAAACATCGGATTTAACACAGAAGACGATATACCTATGAATAAAAGGGGTAGTGGTTTCAGAAGGCTTGTTCTTTTGAGCTCTCTCATTGCAAGAACAAAGGAAGAGGTAAATAATGAAGTAGATGTAATTTATGCAATAGAGGAACCTGAATCTTCTTTGCATCCAAAATGGCAGAAAAGACTTGTAAAGGCTCTTATAGAGTTAGCAGAGAGAGAAAAGTATCAGGTTTTTTTAACCACTCACAGTCCCAACATGATGCGCATTTTTGAAATAGAGTGCATAAAATATGTCGAAAGAGATTCTGAGGGATCCAAGGTTTACGATTTTAATGAAGATATAGGAACTAAGATTATAAAAACAATGGGTCTTCTTCCAGATATAGGCAAGGTTGTTGTATGTGTTGAAGGCCCCACTGACAAGGACTTCCTTTTGAATATTAATCAAAATATTGAAGAACTAAAAAATATTATAGACTTGAAAAAAGAGATGGAAGCTGGAACTCTAACGATTATGCCAATGAATGGATCTCGTCTCAAAGATTGGATTGCCAGTCGCGTTCTAGAAAATACAAATGCTCTTGAATTTCATTTATATGATAGTGACAAAGGTAGTGACAATGAAAATCAGTATCTTGAGGCTATTGAAAAAGTCAATCAAAGGGGAGATGGCTCTTATGGAACTCTTACAGAACTACGCGAGATAGAAAATTATGTCCCAAAGGATGTAATCGAGGAGTGTTTTGGAATTGAACTCGATACTAGTGATGATTGGACTGGTGAGGATATTCCAGAACTGCTGATTAGTAACGGCGTAAATATGGAGAAGAAAGATATAAAGAATAAAATTTGCGGCCAATGCTGTAAAGAGATTAGAAAAGATCATCTCACGAGAATGGGAACATGGAATGAAATCGAAGGATGGTTTTTGAATATAAAGAACATGATGGAAAGATGTAGAAGATAATGTGATATAATGCACTTGATTACTCCTTATTTCTGGATAAATAAAGTGAGAGGTGTTATTTTGGCTGGTAGAAGACCTGGTGGTGGTTTCAAGAGCACAAAACCCGTTGTTGTGAGGCTTTACCCTGATGAGGTTGAGGCCCTTAAGAGGAGGGTCCCAGCAAGAAGCACGATGAGTAACTACATTCGGAAGATAATTCTTGATCACCTGGAAAAAGGGTAATTGGAAATTTAATCTAGTTGTTTTTGCCTTTAATGTCACTGATTTTGTCTGTTATGATTTTCTCCAGGAATTCTTCCTCATCCATGCCTTTGAGGAGGGCCATGAATCTGAGGTCCGTCAGCAGTCTTTCAGGTAGCTCTATGATCATCTGCACTTTTTTATTGGAGAACCGTCTCCAGGAATTATCCAGATTAACACCTCCCTGATCTTATTATAATTAATAATAAAATAATCATTTTTAGTATTTATATACACCTCATGTATATCATGATATACACACCCTGTATATAACCCAGCGAAGGTCTCCTGGAGAAAACCCTGATATATATATCGTGTATATGTATATCAGGGTGGCCCTACAGGCATACATTCAGTGTATATCACCCCCACACACCCTGATATACACACCCCGTATATCAGGTGATGTATTACGATATATGTATATCGATATCAGCCCCAACTAAGGGGTACCCTCGGAGAGTTATATACACCCCATGTATATCATGATATACACATGCTGTATATCAGACATATTGGGGGCCCTGGAGTGGGGCCAGTTTTTATGGGCTCTGGATCTAACTTGTACACCCCACCCGCCCACCCCCACCAACCCCCTTCAACAATCCCATATTGATGGATGGCTTAAATGAGATTCACAGGTTTATCTGCTGTTTCTGTACCCATAAATTTTTATTACTTTTTTTATTCAGTTTAATATGAAAGTGTCGGTGGACAGGTCCCACATGCAATTAATTATGAAATTCAGATTGTGTCCCTCTCCGGCCGAATCTCCCCCCCTCAGGGTCCCTCCACCACGGCGGACCTGTCCACGGCATTAAACCTTGTGGAGGTCTGGAATTGAGTGAGTATGTCAACAGTGAGGCGTTCTTGAATCGCCAGAATGACCTCAAGAGGTCCCTCATGCAGGAGAATTTTGATGTTCTCAGTATCAGGGAGCGTGAAATGCACCTCATGCTTGCAGGTGATGGTGAAACGGTTTTTCTGTTCATGGTCCTCCTGCCATACATGGAGGTCTTTGAACTCCCCAAGGCTTACATCTGGAAGCTGAGGAGACTTGCAACCAGGTTCAGGGCGAGGCCCTTTGTCACGACTCTGATACCTGAGGTGAGGCACTGGTTCTTTGTACCCCTCACGGCCCTCAGGGATGATGGGTCCTCCTTTGTCCTGGATGTGGAGTCCTGCAGGCACAGGGGTTTCTACCTGCACAGGTTGATTTCAGAGGAACTCCAGCAGAGGTTAATGTAGGTGGTGATTGGAGTGTCAGGTTGTGAGTCAAGGATGGTTCGTGGCAGGCTCTTCATGGATAGGATCACAGGTAATTACTATTTCTTTGTCCCTGATGAGCCTGTGTATATGGAGTGGTTTGATGAGTACCTCGCAGTTCTGTATCTGATGCCTGATGAGGCCAGGTACCTCTTCACTGAGGATGAACTCCTGGATGTTGACAGGGAGGGCTTCTCATTTGTTTCAATGCAAAAAGAGGTTATTGAAGAGTTATCGACATCTTAATTTATTATTAATTTTTTTCTATTCACAGTAGATATTTATTGGATCATTTCATAGTCTACTCTTTAATTTTAGAAAATTTTATTTACTTGCAGAAAAGATGTGTATATCTAAGAGGGGGGTACAATGAAAGAAATAAAAAGTATTCCAGAGTTGCCTTCTTCTATAGTTGAAGCACTTAACGAAAAGAAACTGGCATTATTTATAGGGGCAGGGGTATCCAAGACTATGGGTTGTTGTGGGTGGGAAGAAATTAGCAGGAAACTACTTGATATTTGTAGAAGTACTGGAATTATATCGTTTAGAGAGTTCAAAAATCTTCAAGATAGATCCCCTAAGGAGTTAATTACGATTTGCAGGCATTTATTAGAATCGAATGGAAAGGATGATAAGTTTTATGAAGGAATAGCTTCTTGTCTAGAATTAGATAAAACTCTGGGATTCAATCTTTATAAAGAGCTAACCAGTTTATCAGGAAAATTTCAAGGCCCTATTATCACAACCAACATTGACAATCATTTTCATGAGTTTTTTGAGGATGAAAATATTATTTATGATGTAGAAGGACCTGATGTAAAAAGACTTTTGCAACAGATAGGGCCTCGATCGCTACTTTGTCATGTCCATGGTTGCCTTGAGAAAGATAAAAAAGGGATTGTGTTCACATTAAGAGAGTATATTCATCGTTACAATAATGAACATTTTAAAGATTTTTTGGAACATATCTTCAGGGAATATCAGGTTCTGTTCATAGGTTATGGGCTCGAAGAATTTGAGATATTGGATTTCATTATAACAAAATATGACGATCGGGTCAAACATGATTCAGAAGGTCGTTGCAAGCATTTCATACTAAAACCATACTTTCGTGGTGATGAAAAACTTCTAGAATATGATCAACATTATTATAGGGATCTTGGAATAGAAGTGATACCCTATGCGATTGATGAGGGAGGCTATCATCAATTGCATGAGGTATTAAAAAATTGGAATATCCAGATAAATAACAAATCTAGATATATTGTTGATTCTATCAACAAAATAGAGAATCTAATTGAAAATTACGATAAAGAGAAAGCCTTGGAAGTATTTCAAACGATTAGGACGGATTCTTCTTTAAAAAAAATTTTTTTAGAGAAGCTAAAATCAAATCCTGTTCCATGGTTCTCTCCTTTGTATGAAAGAAAATTTTTCAGCTTTGAAGGAAAATCTATGAGACATATAAGGCTCACGTTAGATTATCTAAAAAGTTTGGCCCTAAAAATGAAAAATGAAAATTTAATGAGTAACAGCGATGAATTTAAAGTTTTTAAAAACGTTTTAGATAATATAATCAAGTTTGATGAAACTCATGGAAAACTTTCTAAAGATACTACTTGCCAATTCTTATTGGTTGGGATCATTCTCAATCTTCCAGCTGAAGAAGTCAGTGAAAAACATGTTAAACTTATTAAAGCAATTTTTAAAGAAAAAAGCTCTGAAATGGTTTTCAGCAAAGAAATTGTTGATGAATTAACAAGATCAGTAGAAGAAAAAGAGAGAGAAGGTTTAAATAATTGGATTTCGGTTGTATATGGTTTCAAAATTGAAGAATATAAGATGAAATTCATTAATTTTACAGAATACACTGTTAAACCATTAGTACATGTGGAATATCTTAAAAAAATTAGAAGGGAATATGGAAACTCATTATTTAAATTATACTGTCCCGAGCTTATATTTGAATTAAAAGTAATTATGGATAAAATCATAGATTCAGTTGACAATCAGTTCAATTTTGGTCAAATCTCAACAATTGAAGATCATCCGCAGGGTAAATACAACGATGAATATCTATCTGAATTAGTTTACCTTGTTAGGGACGCCATGATTTTCGAAGTAAGTGAAAATAAAAACTTTGAAATTGTTGAGTCATTCCTTAAGGAGAAACATAGTATATTTAAAAGAATAGGGTTACATATTATCGATAAATTTTACGATGATCTAAAAAACCTTTTCTGGAGCTTAGATGAAAATCCTCTTGCTGATCTTTCTCTTTATCACGAAGTCTATGAACTTTTAAAAAATAATTCCTCCAAATTTTCTAAAGAAGAACTTGATAAAGTGATAGAGTGGATTGAAACATGTTATTTCGATCCCGAAATGACTGAAGAGGACATTGCTTATTCAAAGAAAAAGTGGCTTTATGCATTAGATACAAAAAACGAAAGAATAAATGAATTGTATGAAAAATACGATTCAATCGCCCCAGGTAAAATTGAACATCCCGGATTTCTTATCTGGATCGATTTTAAGGCTCCTGAGAGCCCAATTCCTCTTTCTACTTTCTTAACTAAATCAAATAAAGAATTAGTTGAATTACTGAATAATTTTTCTACAAAATCAAAAATTGATCAATTCGTCGTTGAGAGTGACTTTATAAAAGCAGTATCAGATAATCCTCAAAAATTTGTAGAAAAAATAAACCCCTTTTTTGAACTTCAAGAGCCTTTTTTATCAGATTTTTTCAAGGGTTTAGTCAAAGCCAGTGAATTAAAAAAGAGATTTAATTGGAGTAATGTTCTTCAATTTATAAGTAACCTGTTGAAGCGTCGAAGTTTCGTAGAAGATCGTGTTGCATCCTCAATTGCTGATATCATCTCGGAATATATTAAAAAAGACGTGGAAGATTTGGAAAATGTTAAAAAACTCTTTAATCTTTTGTTGAATATACTTTCATGTAAAACTAAATCTAAAAAGCAAGTTAGGGATGTAGATATAATAGGTTCGCCTCTCTATAAAGTATTTTCTGGTTTGATAAATTATTCTCTGAAAGAATATAAAAGGAGTTCTCTCTGGGACCCTGAAGTTAAGAATATCATAGAGGATAATTTGGAAAACCATTGCCCTGAAATTTATTATGCAGTAGGAACCTATCTTCCACAGTTGTATTTGATTGATGATGTTTGGATTACAGAAAACCTTAATAGGGTTTTTCCCAAGGATAATAAAGAAAACTGGAAGGCCAGTTTTTCAGCTTATTTAAAATATCCGTCTCAGGTCCCAAGCTCTCTTTTAAAACTAATACTGAGTAATGGCCATTATAAACAGGCTTTGGAAACCAAATTTGAAGACGAAGGCATTTTTGGACTTGTCGCTCGCGATATTGCTTTATGTTTCTACGAGAATTTTGATGAATCTGCAGAACTTATTTTTTGCTTAATTCAAAAGAAGGATCCAAAACAATTACGTTATTTCATAAGATCTTTCAAGTGGTTTGCTAAAGAATACAAGAATAAAGATTTTGTTAAAATCAAAGAACTATGGGGTCAATTGTATTCATGTCTGCTCGAAAAAGAAAATGAAGAAACTTTTCAAGAATTGTTTTCTGAGCTTGCATCTTGGTTATCTATTTTTGATTCAATCGATAATCAAATCTTTGAATGGCTTAGGAGCTCTGTCAAATATTTAACAAAAGCCGATTCTTATATTTTTATTGAGGAGCTTAGTAAACATGTTGAGAAGAATCCAAGAGAAGTTGCAAAAATCCACATCTGCATGTTAAAGGAGGGAAATTATGCGGAAATTGCTCAGGATCATATAAGAAAAATAGTAGACACTCTTTATGAAAAAGGTGGTGATTATAAGGGTTATGCTGATACTATTTGCAACATGTATCTATCAGAGGGCTTTGAATTTCTTAGGGACACCTTTGAAAAGAATAACCCTTAAACTTTTCTTGATTTCTAAGTGTTTTTCCTATGTATTTTGATTTTGTTTTTCCGTTTTCTTTCCAGTAGGCGTACCAGTAGGGGCCGTGGGGACATTTCTTGCATCCTTTTTTCCCGCACCTTACCTTTTCAAGCCTGTAGGTTACTGAGGCCACGACCTCCCTGCCCTTCCCTGAGGACCTGTCTGCAGCCTCAGAGGTCTGGCTTTCCAGGGCCCTGATTCTTGCATCTATGTAGTCTTTCATCTCCTGCAGGGTTTCAACGTCTTTTTGCCTGTCTACTATCGCGGTGAATGTCTTTATCATCACCATCACCATATTTTCTTATGTAACTTTTTACATATAAATCTTGTTCATGGTTACATAAGAAAGGAGTACAACTGAACTTAGGCCTGAGTCTCCTGTCATGCACAGGTGAAGGTGCCTTCCTATGCATCGAAACAGGAATCAGGAAAGGTTCCTGAAAGTGATTACCGTATCAGAAGTATCATAAAAAATTGTTATATATTGGTGAAACCCAGTTTTGTAACCATATCACAAGACCATTAAAGCTTTCTTTTGATCCTTTGACGAGATCATACTCATCTTTTAACGAGAATATCAGTTTTGATTGTTTTTTGGCTTTATCAGATTCTTAATGTGACCTCTGGATACAAGTGGTTATGGATGGTTGTGGTTGTGGTTATGACAGGTTATGGGATTCTATCTTTGATTAGAGGAGTTGAAATTGTTTGTATTGTTTTCATTTTTCTTTTCTTTTTTATCTGGGTCTCCTTGTGGTTTATATCTGGATCTGGATGGGCCTGAAGTGTGGTGGTACTTACTGGATGGATCCTCTTCTACATCTATGAATATGCTTCCATTTGAGAAGGGGTGGATCCATACGTCCCTTGTAGGGTTGCTTATACTCAGGTGGGGTCCTGTAAATCCTTGGTCTGACCTATTGCCTGTGTTTTGGCCTGCCGCCCATGATTCGATCATGCCATTCACGGGGCTGTGCGGAACCATTATCACCACTGTACAGAATGCAAGTACGACCATTACTGCCAGGATCCTCCTTTCACGTGCCTTGGAGTTTTTGTTCTTCCATTTCACAGCGTATCTCATCTTCTTTAAAGGGTGAAGGAGTGGGCAGCCTGTAGGTGTCATACAGTCAAGTATAATATGTGAGAAGAGCCCCACTGTCAGTCCCGCGCCTATGGTGGCATCATACATGATGTAAAGCAGAGCTGGGGGTATCAGAGTGAAGAGGTTGTGTAGGTTTCTCTTGTGGTTATCATAAACTGCAATCTCCAGGAAATCAATTACTGTACCTGATGCAACTGTAACAATAAAATAGTAGGGCCCCAGATCCACGCCCAGGATATAACCGAGGACAGCGCCCATGATAAATGCAAAAATCGCATGAGTGTACCATCTCATCCCATGAACTCCCGTGAATTTCATGATGCAATCCAGAGCAGTGTCCTTGCTATTATCGTTCCAAACCATACAGATGCAAGAACAAGATAGGCAATACTTCCCTTAAGGCCCATTGCAATCTTCAGGTATAATAAAAAGGCTATAATCCCTCCCATTATAATCAGGGGGATTTTTATATCGGTTACTTCATCCTCTTCGAGGCTCAGGACCTTCATATTGTTCAGGAGCTTTGCGTGGTATCCCTTTGTCTCTGCTCGTATGCTGCAGAGTATCTGGACCTCACTGATTATATCCATGAAGAAGCGGGTTGAACTCCTTGAGAGGTCCTGCAGATCATTGAAGACTATCAGGACGTCCCTGTTTTTTGTTCTTTTCTTTATGGTCCTTGTGATCTCATTCAGAGTGTATTTGCTGTATATGGTGGTTTTGGATGATTCTATAAGCTCTGAGAGTATTACCGCAGCGGTTTCCTTTGCAGGGTTTATAATCTCCAGGTAGATGACCTGGTAGTCTGCGTTTATATCGTATTCTGTGACGTCCCTGTATCTCACAGCCACGCTCCTGCCATTTTCAAGGTGTTCGTTGATGAGTTTCTCCAAGCCTTACCCTCCCCTGTTACAGATTTTGAGGTCTTTAAGGCCCATAGTGACTCTGCATGATCCTTTATCTATGGCTTCCCTGGGCACTGGTTCCAGAGAGGATGTGTACCTCTAGGTGGAGGTGTATTCCAAGGAGATGTTCTTCAATTGTGTCCATGTACAGGGTTTCTTCTAGAATAAAGAGGCGGATGTCGTTTTTTCTGTCAAAGAGCAGGTTTTCTGTTGGTTCTCCAGTTTCTTTCTCTGAGGGCAGGGCAGCTCTTATTTCACTATTCATTTACATCACCTCATATTACCATAGGACTATTAAATAATACTATGGATATATGAGGTTATGGGTTCAGGAAGAGAAGTATGCGATTTCGGCGGACTCAATAAACTGGACGTATATAAGTAGGATTTGGCTTCTTTTTGGTCGTATATTGTGGGAGGTCCCTGTGTAATGTATAATGCAATTCGAATTTTCCTGAGTGAGAACTCTGGGGGTTTAGCTATTTTGTCGTCCAGAGACAATCATGTAGCCCTCGAATAAATCATCTTAGGGTGCTGCAAGAACACTCTTCTCTAACAATCCTGACATTGGATGTTTAACTAGATGTTATGCAGTACCCATAAACTTTTATTATAATATTAATAATATGTAATATTATGGTCAGTGGATATGGTGCTACCTCCACAGTTTCTCTTCAAGAGATTCTTAAAGTGGCAAATTCCATGTCCAGGGGCTTTTATCTCTATAAAATCATACCAGAAGGGCTTCATAAAACTCCTGAGGTGATGATATGGATTTTGACGACCACTGGGAAGATATGGATCTGGATGAAGAATTTAGGGACCGTAGAGTATGTGAAATTGATGAATATGCCTTTATATTCACAGCGTCCATGATAATCCTTGTATTGTTATGGATGGCCTACCTGTTTGCAAGGACAGCGCAGAGCGTAGGCAGGATGTGATTTCCTTGAAGAACTCAGAAATCGATGAGGTCATGAAATTCATCTGCAGGTTGGAATATGATCACGGGAAGAAGATATTCCTCCAGAGGGTCTACCTGGACCTCCATACTGCCTGCAAGCTTCATATTCTGAGCTTCATTGAGGGGAGGTCCAGGAGTGATATCTCAAGGATGGCCATCAAGAGGATAATCGAGGAATATGAGGATGAAAATGGGAACCTGATTAACAGGGCAAAAAGGGAGTTGATGTGGATATAAACAAATATTTTATCTTCTTTTTTTGTATTCCAGTTCCCTGAAGGGTATTATGACCTCAGTACCCCTGTCCTCCCTTGTGAGTATCCTCAATTCACCTTCTAATTGCTGTGCAAGGCTCTTTACAAGGTTGAGACCCGTCCCTTCTTCCTTATCTCTGAGTCCTACTCCGTCATCTGCCACTCTTAAGTGGTATTCTGAATCCTTTTCCTCCACTTCAATGTGAACACTTCCCTTGTTTTCTGGGAATGCGTGTTTGATGGAGTTTGTTACGAGTTCGTTTATTATGAGGCAGAGGGGCATGGCCGTTTCTAGGTTGAGTTTCAGGTCTGTCTTGATATGGAAATTTATATTGTGTGCATTGAACAGTGACCTCAGGTGTTCTGTTAGTCTAGATACGCATGACCTCATATTGACCATGGTATAGGTTTCAGCGCTGTAAATGGACTCCTGGATTATGGCCATGGCCTTTACCCTTGTGAGGATTGCCAGCAGGGCTTCCCGTGCCTTCTCATCTGCATCATGTAACTGTATGTTTATGAGGCTCGTTATTATCTGGAGGTTGTTCTTGACGCGGTGATGGAGTTCCCTGAGAAGGGCTTCTTTTTCGGTTATGTTTGCTCTGAGGTCCTTCTGTATTTCTATGAGTCTTGTGACGTCCATTAGTGAGATGATGCCTCCTTCGTCGAGGGGTATGGCCCATCCTGTGAAGTATCTCTCATCTATTTTGAATGTGTGGATTGGCTGTGGCAGGTTTTTGTTTTTCAGGTTTTCCTTCCAGAGTTTCTTTAGATCCACTTTGAGGTTTTTCATTGGAGTGTTTCTGTGCAGGGGTTCTCCATTTTTGTCGAGGACTGCGATTGCTTCTTCAAGGTTTTCCACGACTTTCCTGAAGAATTTCCAGGTCCTCTCCATCTTCCTCTGGTTTTTTATTCTTTCTGCATCTACTCTGTTGAGTCTGTAGGCTGTGAAGGTTATTATTAGGATTATGAGTGCAAGGTTCAGTGCTGCGATGAAAACTTCTGCGGAGAAGGGGAGGTATTTCTTGCTGCTGATTATTATGAATGATGTGATGGTTACGGCGCCTATGATGATTGGGATGAGCATTCTTCCTGTGTAACCTCCTATGTTATGGGAGTATATGGGTTCGACGACCCCCTTTGATGGGTGGGTGCTGAGGAGTCCTACTGCCACAAATACCATCATTGCAGAGGATGTTATGCATACTCTGAACTGTGGTAAGGTCTCTGCTATGCCTGTGATGCTTGAGAGGAATGATGCATATGCCACTGTGCCTGCAGTGTAGCTGATGATCTGGGCTGCAGAATAGTATCTTATGGTGAATAGCACTATGGCTATTGCGTAGGCTGCGATTATTGTTGAAGTGATGATGCAGGTTGCTGGCAGGTGGAGGTTGAGGAGGCCCTGCATGCATTTACAGTTTTCACTCATCTGCAGGAGTATCAGAAGAACTGCAAGGATCAGAGATGTTATCTTCATTGAGGTCCTCACTGTGATGATTGAGATTGCCAGAAAGATGAAACTTGTGAATACCACTGGATTTGTATCCAGGAAGTGTCTTATTTCAACCAGACTCGATGGTCCTGTTAACCATAAAATCAATGAAAGCATCGATAATATCAGGACAAAAATGCTCATTGAGAGCGTTAGTTTCCCATCAAGAGATTTTAAGTTTATATCATTTAGCGGCATTTTAATCACCATTTCACTTATAAACCCTGATTTAATAAATATTTTTTGAAATAATCTCTAAATGGAAGATTTAAAAGTATTAACATGGTATTTCCCTGTTTTAGATTATAATACCTGAAAATTATTGATATTAGATTTATTGGAGGGCAATGCTCTATTTTTAATATTCTTATGTAACTTATGAATCTGTTAATCTGCATGGTTACATAAGACACTTCGTTTGTACCCAAAGGCATGCTTTAAGGTCTCCTTCAGGTATCTACTGTGAATGAATCTTCAGGAGGTGGAAAATGTATGCGTAATGGAACACTTCTGCTTGCAGCTCTCCTTGCAGTCTTTATACTGGCAGGTTCATCGGCTGCAGCAGATGTGGGTGTTGAACTCGATAAGAACAACACGAAGCCGGTGTATAACTCGACCCTTAGGGTTAAGGTCATAGCGAAGGCAGGCAATCAGAACGTGCAGAGCGCTGTTGCAACTGTCAAGGTTCCTGAGGGCCTGGTCCTCCAGGACTACTACACAGGCCAGGGCTACTATGACCTCGGAACAGGTACCTGGGAGATCGGGGACATCCCTGCATATGAGGAGAGGTCCCTGACACTTGTGTGCCTCCTCAACACGACAGGAAACGTGACGGTGACCGCCAACGTAACAGCTGACGGTGATGAGAACCCCGCCAACAACAATGCCCAGCTACAGTTCAGGGTCAGGGGGATCGCGGACCTTGAACTCAATGTGACCAGCAGTAAACAGAGTGCCAGGCTTGGTGATACGGTCACATTCAATGTGAAACTCAAGAACAGGGGCCCCCACGCCGCAAATAACATCAACATTGCCAACTTCTTCTCAGGCGGCCTTGCGATTCAGAGTTACAGCTACACTACAGGTTACTTTGATGATGTCGCGAGGGAGTGGATCCTTGAGACCCTTGATGCTGGTGAGGAGGCCGCCCTCACAGTTGTGTGCCTTGTTAACAGGACAGGTGATCTCTCTGACTATGTTTCGGTGCGTGAGGTGGATGAGGGTGATGTGAATGTCTACAACAACATGGCCCGCGCCTCAGTCGCTGTTAAGGGAACTGACCTGGACCTTGACCTCTCTGTGAGTAAACCGAAGGCCTATCAGGGTGACGTGGTCAATGTGGTCTGCCGTGTTAAGAACAATGGTCCTGAGGTCGCCCAGAATGCCAGGGTCAACCTCCAGCTACCTGCTAACCTGCAGGTCCAGAATGTGCAGGTGGACAGGGGCACCTACAGTAACGGTGTCTGGGTCATTGGCGACCTTGCAGACAGTGAAACAGCACTCCTCAATATAACAGCCAGGGTGGTATCAGCGGGTAACTTCACAGTGAACGCCACTGCGGTTTCACCTGCAATAGACGACAGCAACCCCGTGAACAACGACGATACAGCGCTGATGTCCGCAGCGATACCAAAGAAGGCCCTCAAGGTGAGGATAAAGAACAACTCTGCGGTGACCATCAGGGTGCTCTTATATGTGAGCATCAATGACCACGGCAAAATCACCAGGAAGACCTACAACTTCTACCTGAAGAAGGGCCTCAGCAGGGACCTCAGCCTAGGATACTTCCAGCTCGGCACCACTGCACTCTTCAAGCAGTACACCTACAACACCAATTACAGGTCAAGGACGATATCCTATGAGAACACCTACAACACAACAGATATTAAGACAAGTAGAGTCAGTGTTTCAGGAGTCAAAGGGAGACAGAAAGCCCCCATTGTCAGAATAAACACTTTATACTTTGATGAAAAGGGATCCGTATTAATATAAATTTTCAATTATTTTTTTAATAATCTTTTTAATCCTATCAATAATGTCAAGCTTTTAGAGATTAAGGTATTGGAAATAAGAGGTCTAGAATCATTTTAAAATTTAAATAATTCTCATGATAAAATGATTCTTGGCACTGAATTAAAATTCTGCAGATTATAGGGAAGTGTTATGAGGTAGACCAATACAATGCCACACAAATCAAACACTAGAGTATTCATATAAGATTGAACTAGTCGCGACTTTAATCATATAATTGGACTGAAGGAGACAACATAAAATGCAAGAGAATAATTTAGATGTATGTACCCTTGAAAATTGGCTTTGGGAAGCTGCTTGTAAAATAAGGGGAGAAATCGACGCACCTAAGTACAAAGACTATATCCTACCTATTATTTTCCTTAAAAGGTTATCGGACGTTTTCGAAGACGAGTTAAACAAGCTTGCAGATGATTTCGGTGGGAAGGATGTTGTTGAACAGTTACTATTTGAAGATCACAGTCTAGTTAGATTCTATATTCCCAAAGAGGCAAGGTGGGAGAATATTGCAAAACAGACCGTCAATCTTGGTGAATACTTAACAGATGCTGTTCGTGCAATTGCTCGTGAAAACCCCAAACTTCAAGGCGTTATTGACGCGGTAGACTTCAACACAACAGCAGCCGGACAAAGAATCATAAGCGACGATAAGTTAAAGGATCTTTTAGATGTTCTAGGCAAATACAAACTTGGCCTAGATGATGTCGAGCCAGATATACTTGGAAGAGCATACGAATACCTTCTAAGGAAATTCGCTGAGGGTTCAGGACAATCTGCAGGGGAATTCTATACTCCAAAGGAAGTTGCTATACTAATGGCAGATATACTCGACCCAAACCCAGGTGAAGAAATCTATGACCCTTGCTGTGGCTCTGGAGGCCTCTTAATCAAGTGTTACTTAAGATTTAAAGATAGATATAATGAAAACCCCCATGTTGCCCCACTAAAGTTTTATGGCCAGGAAATCCTGCATTCAACCTTTGCCATGGCAAAAATGAACGCTTTTATTCATGATATGGAAGCTGAAATAGCCCTTGGGGATACGATGAGAAGACCTGCTTTTTTAAATGATGATGGTTCACTTAGGAAATTTGATATAGTTACTGCAAATCCAATGTGGCGTCAGAACTTTTCCGAAGATGTATATGAAAATGATCCCTATGAACGTTTCATTTTTGGATATCCCCCATCAAGTACTGCTGATTGGGGATGGATACAACACATGTTCGCATCATTAAATGAAAATGGCAAGATGGCCGTTGTTTTGGATACTGGAGCGGTTTCTCGCGGCAGCGGCAAAATTGGTAGAGACAGGGAAAGAGATATAAGAAAAGAATTTGTCAAGAGGGACTTTATAGAATGTGTTATTCTACTCCCAGAGAACCTATTTTATAACACTCCATCTCCAGCTACCATCCTAATCATCAACAAGAACAAGACACAAGAAAATGAAATTTTACTTATAAATGCTTCAAACCTCTTCGAGAAGAGAAAATCCAAAAATTACATTCCATATAAGAGTATAAAACAAATATCAGAGATTTATCACAATTGGAGGGAAGAAGAAGGCCTCAGTAAGATTGTTACAATTGAAGAGATAACTAAAAACGATTACAACTTGATTCCATCTCGTTACATAACACAGGATAACGGAGACGATACCTTACCTTTAGAAGATGCGTTTGTATTATTAAAGGAAGCGGAAGAGGAGAGAAGGGAAGCGGATGAAAGGTTAAATGAAATCTTAGAGAACTTGGGGTTTTCTCTATGAATAAAAAAACTTCAGATGGTTATTATAACGTGGATGAATATAAGATGACTAAACTTGGCCCACTACCGAAAAACTGGAAAATTAAAAAAATAAAAGACGTTGCTGAAATAAAAAGCGGCGGAAATGCCCCACAGGGTACTAAATATTTTGAAAATGGTAAATTTCCTTTTATTAGAGTGAAACACTTCGATGGAAAAAGAGATTATGTTTCTGAATGGGACTTAATTAATGAATTAGCAATAAAAGATTATAATCTAAAAGTTTTCCCGAAAGATTCTATTATTTTTCCAAAAAGCGGAGCTTCTATAAAATTGGAAAAAAGAGCAATGCTACCAAAAGACAGTTATGTGGTTAATCATCTTTGTGTTATAAATGCAAAAAGAAATATTAATAATAAGTTTCTTTTTTATTATTTAAAAACAGTTGCATTTTCCAAGGATTCAGCGGGTACCAGTTTACCTTATTTAACTTTATCTCGTATATCTGAACAAAAAGTAATTTATCCACCTATTTCAGAGCAGGAAATGATAGTAAAAATACTTTCCACAGTTCAAGAGGCCATAGAAAGAACTGAGGCAGTCATCCGAGCAGCAAGGGAACTTAAAAGATCTATGATAAAATATTTGTTCACATATGGGTTCATACCTCTGGGTGAATCTGCGAATGTGCCTTTGAAAGAAACCGAAATTGGATTAATACCTGAAGAATGGAAACTTATTGAATTTGGAGACATAATTGAAACAAAATATGGCTATACTGCATCTGCCAATGAGAAGAAAGTTGGTCCTAAATTCTTAAGAATAACAGATATAAATGATGAGGGCGGCATTAACTGGTCTACTGTCCCATATTGTCAAATATCTTCGAATGATTATGAGAAGTTTGGTTTGATTGAAGATGACATTTTAATTGCTCGAATTGGTGCTACCACTGGTAAATCTTGCATAATTAAGGATCCTCCAAAGAGTGTTTTTGCTTCATATTTGATTAGAGTTCAAGTAACAAATAAGAAAACTTTGAGCCCTGATTTTGTTTATTACTTCACTAAATCACCCCACTATTGGATTCAAATAAATTCTAGTAAAGGAGGAAAATTAAAAAAAGGTATAAGTGCTACTTCTTTGAAAAAGATAAAAATAGGAGTAGGTGATATTGATTCGCAAAAAAGAATTGTTGAAATTCTTTCAAAGATTGATGAAAAAATAGAATCAGAAGAAAATAAGAAAAAAGCCCTTGAAGAGCTCTTTAAAACTCTGCTCAATGATTTAATGACCGCGAAATTAAGGGTTAGTGATTTAAACCTTGGATTTTGTGATGAAAATGAATGAAAGCACCTTTGTGGATATGCTGTGCGAAAAATTAGAGGATAAATTAGATGGTTTAACTGTTTCAAAAATGGAAAATCTAATTTATAAAGTGATTGTTAATGAAGATCTAGAATTTGAACCTAACCCCAAAAGTTGTCCAAGCACAGGCAAAGGTTTCAGAAACACTTTTGGAAATATTGAAAAATAAGAGAAAAACGAAGGTTTACAACTATGATGGTGTTTGGAGATGGAGTTAGGTGATGAGAGGGCATCTGTTCAGGGTGTTATAATCGATTATGCAAAGGAGATAGGTTGGGAATACATTAGCCGGGAGGATTCCTTAAGATTTAGAGGAGGAAATACAGGATTCGTATTTAAAGAATTGTTCGTTAAACAGCTACAAAGACTTAACCCCGATTTCATGGACCATATTCTTGCAGAGGATTTGATTAAAAGGCTTGAGAGGATCCCGCCAAACATTGAAGGAAATCTACTGACTTGGGAATATTTTAAGGGTTTGAGAAGCGTTTTTGTACACAATGAGAATAGAGAGCGTAATGTTAAATTTATAGACACTGAGAACATAGAAAGGAACATTTTTCATGTAACCGATGAATTCGAATTTACAAACGAAACTAAAACTATAAGACTGGATATTGTTTTCTTTATAAATGGTGTTCCCATTCTTTTCATGGAAACTAAAGCTGCGACTAAAATTGGTGGGATATCAGAAGCTATGAATCAGGTGAAAAGATACCATCAAAATTGTCCTGAATTACTCACAATCCTTCAAATATATGCCTTAACTAATTTGATCGAATATTACTATAGTGCTACATGGAATTTTTCAGAAAAGCTGCTTTTTAACTGGAAGGAAGAAGCTGAAGGAAATTTTGAAACGCTTGTTAAAACATTCTTGGACAAAAAGATGGTTATAAAAGTTTTAACTGATTTTATACTTTTCACAAGACAAGATGATGAACTCAAGAAGGTTGTTCTAAGACCTCATCAAATGAGAGCGGTGAATAAACTAGTTGAAAGAGCAAAATCTGAAAAGAGAAGGGGACTTGTATGGCATACTCAAGGTTCTGGAAAAACTTACACCATGATCTTAACCGCCAAGAAAATCCTAGAAAATCCCATATTTGAAAATCCAACTGTAATCATGCTCGTGGATAGGAACGAACTTGAAACCCAGCTTTTCGGAAATCTTGCAGCAGTCGGCTTTGAGGGGATTGAAGTTGCAAAAAACAAGAAACATCTTAGACAGCTGTTATCAGAAGACAGAAGAGGCTTGATTGTTAGCATGATTCACAAATTTCATAAAATGCCTCAGAATATCAACGAAAGAGATAACATCTTTGTATTGGTTGATGAAGCCCATAGGACTACAGGAGGCAAGCTTGGTGACTATCTAATGGGAGCGCTACCCAATGCAACCTATATTGGATTTACAGGCACACCCATTGACAAAACAGCCTATGGTAAGGGCACATTTATAATCTTTGGTAGAGATGATCTAGGAGGCTACATAGATAAATACAGCATAGCGGAATCTATAGAAGATGGAACAACCGTCCCTCTACATTACGCATTTGCCCCTAATGAACTGCGAGTTGACAGAGAAACACTAGAAAAGGAATTTTTAGGCATATCAGAAGCTAAGGGAGTAAGTGATATCGATAAATTAAATAAAATCTTGGAAAGAGCAGTTACACTCAAAAACATGCTAAAAAGTAAAAAAAGGATAGAAAAAGTTGCCAAGTACGTGGCAAACCATTATAAAAATTTCATTGAACCAATGGGATTTAAGGCTTTTCTTGTGGCAGTAGATAGGGAAGCTTGTGCTCTTTACAAAGAGGAGCTTAATAAACACCTCCCTGAAGAATGGTCAAAGGTTGTGTACAGTTCATTCTATAATGATCCGCCAAAGCTTGAAGAATATCATTTATCAGAAGAAGAGGAAAAAAGAATAAGAAAAGCGTTTAAAGATCCTGATGAACTCCCAAAAATACTTATTGTAACAGAGAAGCTACTTACAGGTTTTGATGCTCCTATATTGTATTGCATGTATTTGGATAAGCCCATGAGAGATCATGTTCTTCTACAAGCAATTGCAAGAGTCAACAGACCCTATGAGGATAATAAAGGTAGAAGAAAAACTTCAGGATTTGTGTTAGACTTCATAGGAATATTCGAAAATTTAGAAAAAGCCCTAGAATTTGACTCTCAAGATGTAGAAGGGGTCATTCAAGATATAAAGATTCTAAAAGATAGATTCAAAGAGTTGATAAAAGAAGCTAAAAAGAAATATCTTTCTTTAATAGAAGGAAGATCTCCCGATAAAGCAGTTGAGACCGTATTAGAATATTTTCGACATGAAGAGAAAAGACGAGATTATTACAAATTTTTCAGGGAAATTTCTGACATATATGAAATCATATCACCTGATAAATTCCTAAGACCCTACATTGATGATTTTGAAACCCTCACAAGAATGTATAGAATACTAAAAGAAGCTTATGATTCAATTGAAATTGAAAAAGACCTTTTACGAAAAACAAGCAAATTAGTCCAGTATCATACAAAACCTGGTAAAATTAAAGCTACACTCGAAATTTATGAAATCAACTCAAACGCCTTAAGAAAAATAGAGGAAAGCAAAGATCCGGACAATAAAAAGGTCTTCAACATCTCAAAGAGCATTCTGAAGCATGTTCAAGATCATGCAAACACTTCCCCCTATCTTTTATCTATCGGAGAGAAAGCAGAGGCAATAATTAAATTGTACAAGGCAAGGCAGAAGAGCACAGAAGAAACATTAGAAGAACTAAAAAAACTAATAGATGAGATAAACTCAGCAAGAAAAGCTGAAAAGGAAAAAAAGATGCCCTCTGATACATTCTCTATATATTGGATGCTACAGAAAACCAACGTTCCAGAACCTGAAGACAAAGCAAAGATAATGGGGGAGGTCCTTAGGAAATATCCACATTGGAAGGAGAGCGAAAAGCAAGAAAGGGAAGTAAAAATACAATTTATAACCATTTTACTTAACTCTGGAATAGATGTTCAAGAGGCTGGAGAAAAAGCTAGAGCTATTATGAGAGTTATCAAAGGCGGCTTATAAATGACTCCCAATGAATTCAAGGAAGATGTGTTATTAATAGCCAAAAAGATGGGTCTTAACCCTAAGGAGATTCATCTTCGTCAAATGAAAAGAAAGTTGGCAAGTTGTTCAAGTAATGGAAGACTAACATTTGACCCTACAATCTTAAATGAACCAGAGGAGACAAGATTAAAAATAATTTTACATGAACTCCTACATCTAAAATATCCAAATCATGGCAAGATGTTTAAAAGATTGCTTGAAACTTATTTGAAGGAGGAAATCAGGTACAGAAGGGAATTTAGTTAATTTGATGATTCTTATAAATGTTAGACATAGGGCTACATATTGTTTGGTTTGGAGGAAGAGGGATAGTTTGCATGGAATTTGTTTATCTCCCCCCTTTTGGTAAAATTTGCTAAATAATTCAAGATTATTACTACAGTAAATTTTAAATAAAATTTCCTCAAATAGTACTACCTAAGTGTTTATTCTGACCATGTGGATTCGTAACGTCACTATTACGAACATATGGTCCGAATAAACACTATTTGTAATAAGATATTTAAGGGACAGTATTAAATAATATTTTTGGAGGAGAGTGTATGAAGTTTGGAGATTCGGACCATGTGATATTTGAGACCTGGGTACTCAGGAAGGGTTTGGAGAAGTCCACCTTCAAAACATACCTCCAGTGCCTCAAGAAGTACTGCATGGTCACAGGCATGACCCCTGCAGAACTCATAACTGAGGCAGAGGAAGAGGAGGAGGCTGGCATCAGAATGAGAAACCGCAAGATAAACCTGCATCTCCTGAAGTTCAGAAGGACCCTTGAGGATGAGGGCAAGGCCCCCTCCACCATCAGCCTTTACTATTACGCCGTAAGGTCATTCTATGAGGCCATGGACATCACAATGCCAAAACTCAGACAGCCCTCAGGGGACATCTGCCTGGAGCAGAACTACGGCAAACTCATTACCAGGGAGGAACTCAGGACACTTGTGAGCATGGCACCACCCAGGGAGAAGGCCCTCATCTATCTCATGGCGCTCTCAGGTATGGCGCAGGCAGAGGCCAGGAGGCTGACCATCAGGAAGTTCCTGGATGCCGCGGGTGATGCCATCGGCCGTGAACTTGAAACGGTTGAGGACCTCTTCAATGCCAGGGATGAACTCATGGATGAGATCATAACCCTGGATATTGTCAGGAAGAAGGTGAACTACCGCTACATGACCTTCATCCCACCTGAGGCCACGAAGGAGATCCTGAATTACCTCAAGGAGCGGATGTATGGCAGAAATGAAAAGATACGCATCAGAGATTATGATCGGGCCCTCTTTGTTAAGGTAAACGGTGAGGACATTGACAGGGATATCATCGTAACGAATTTCAGGCGTATAGGCCTTGAGGCGGGTTTCAAGAAGAAGGATGGTGCCTACAGTTTCTGGAGGGCCCATGCACTCAGGAAGTACTTCATATCCACCATCATTAACAAGCTGGGTGACAAGGTCCTGGCGGATTTCCTTGCAGGTCATAAGATCTCTGATGTGGATAGGGCCTACTGGTACATGGATCCTGAGGACCTCAAGAGGAGGTACATGAAGGCCCTCCCATATCTTTCAATTGATGGTGTTGAGGTGAGGACCATTGAGGATAGGGATTACAGGCGCCTGAGAGAGGTTGAGAAGATCTATAACCAGATGAAGGAGGAGATTCAAAAGACCGAGAAGTTGATTCAAGTATTCAAGGACCATCCTGAATTCAAGGAATTATTCTGTAAAAGAACGAGTAGCTGACTTTTATCATTTGTTTTTAATGGATTGCTTTTTTAATATTGGAATTTTCTTAGGAGGGTATTCGTAAGCAAGTAATGTAATATTTCTAGATTTTTTAACATTTTAATTGTGGTTGGTGGTTTCGCATGAAAAATTATATAAAAAATTATACCTATGTAATTAAATAATTAGATGTACATATTTGCGGAGGAATAAGTAAAATGAAAGGGAAATATCTCATACTTTTTATAATTGTGGTTGTTTTGATGGCGGCGGGTCTTGGTATGTCAACATATATCTTGAATCTTTATTTACAGGCTTCTGAGGACCCGATTGAGAATACAAATGTATATGACGGCGATTACATGACATTTGAGTACCCTAAATCTTGGAAGATTGTAAACAAGAGTAAAGATTATAAAGAACTTTTTGGGGCCATAGAGAGTGTGAAATTTGAGGTTGATAATGAGAGTGAAGAAGATCCTGCTGATGTGATCGTTACATCTTATAGAGGCTGTCCGCCAAATTTTCTTGAAGATAGGTTTATTCAATGGTTTGAATACAATGACTGGCCGTATGAGAGAGAGGTATTTTCTTTGTATGACGAGGATGATGTTGAAATAAATTGTGTAATGTATTGTGTTGGCGATGGGGCTTATTACGTATGTTTGTTTGATAAGTATAGCATTACACCCGTTACTACGTTTACGCTGGAGTGGTTTGGTGACACATATTACTTTAATCAAACTACTAATGAGGACTTTGAAACAATTATAAAGACAATGATGAGTGATTAGAGAGTTTTTGAATCACATTTTTTTCTTTGATAATTTTCTTATCCCTTACCATGTAGTAATATTTATATAGTGTTATCTTAATACAACTATGTAATAATTTTGGAGGTGTTGTTATGAATAGTGTTGGTGAAGATGATATAAGGGAGATACTGGAGGCCATTGATGCATTTGAGAGGCTGGTTAAACTCCTGGATGATGCTGAAACGCTTCTGAGGGAGTGATTACGTTTATGCAGAAGGTTCTGGTCTCTGCCAGGTGCAAGCCTCAGTCCAAGGTGATAATAAAGAACAGTAATTACAGCTACGGGGATGCCATTGACTACTTTGCCAATAAGATCAGCAGTGAAAGCACGAGGCTCCGTGTTGAGATTGAGCTCCTGAAGGATGAGATCAGTGAACTTGAGGACATCCTTAAGAAAACGCAGAGGAAGATTGAGGAGAAGCGTGAGTACCTCCAGCTTCTTGAGTCCAGGTACTCTGCTGATTTTGAGGTTGATGAGAAGATCCTGGAATCAATCAGGTCCATTAAGAGCATAGCTGAGTCATTTGACTGTGATCCTATGGAGATCAATGAGTTCACAGGTAATGATACTATTGGTTTTCATGCTATGAAGTGTGGTATAACCAGACTTGAACTTGAGGAGCTCCTGAGAATGAATATTTAACTTTTATTCCTTTTTTGTCGTGTCTCAATAATTTTTCATAGTACTCTCTTTTAACAATATCAATCACAAAATTTAATAATTCGACTAATACAAGTATTCTCAGAAATAGGGGAGTGTGCTATTTTGAAAATTTCAAATATTTCATTTGAAAATTTCAGGTCTTTTAGGAAGTCTGAAGTCAATATAACTGATATTAATGTTTTTCTGGGTAAAAATGACCAGGGTAAGTCTTCAATTCTTGAAGCTCTGGATGTGTTTTTCTATGATGGTAAAGGAAGTATTAAAGCGACGAAAGATGATTTGAATAAGGATGCTGTAAGAGAGGGTATTAATGAATTTGCCATAGGTGTTCAATTTGAGGGATTTCCAGATCCTATTATTATAGATGAAACGAATGAAACATCCCTAAAGGAGGAATACTTGCTTAATAAGGATGGAAAATTGGAGATTTGGAAAAGATTTAGAAATGGAAACCTTTCATCTACACAGATTAAATGTTATCATCCATGCAATGATGAGTTTCTAGGTGGTCTAATAACAAAAAAGATAGGTGAACTCAGGGATTTTATTGATAAACATGGACTGGTGGTATCTGATAGAAGGAAAGCTGCTGAAATGAGGAAGGCTATAAGAGATTATTTTTCAAAAAGAGATGGTCGATTAATTTTCGAAGAGGTGTATATCCCTATTGACGGGACAGATTTGAAAAAGATCTGGGATAAATTAAAAATGCACATGCCTATTTTTAATTTGTTTGCAGTAGATAGGGAAAATCTGGACAAAGATTCTGAGCTACAAGATCCTCTTAAAAGTAGGATAAAAGAAATATTCTATAGAGAGGATGTTTTAAACAGATTAAATGAAGTTTCAGAGGAGATTGACAATGAAATCAGAGCATTTGCAGAGAACACAATTGAGATGTTCAGGTCACTGACTAAAAATGAAACAGAAATCACTCCGTCTATACCGTCTACAGAGGATTTGAAATGGGATTGTGTATATAAAAACATCGGATTTAACACAGAAGACGATATACCTATGAATAAAAGGGGTAGTGGTTTCAGAAGGCTTGTTCTTTTGAGCTCTCTCATTGCAAGAACAAAGGAAGAGGTAAATAATGAAGTAGATGTAATTTATGCAATAGAGGAACCTGAATCTTCTTTGCATCCAAAATGGCAGAAAAGACTTGTAAAGGCTCTTATAGAGTTAGCAGAGAGAGAAAAGTATCAGGTTTTTTTAACCACTCACAGTCCCAACATGATGCGCATTTTTGAAATAGAGTGCATAAAATATGTCGAAAGAGATTCTGAGGGATCCAAGGTTTACGATTTTAATGAAGATATAGGAACTAAGATTATAAAAACAATGGGTCTTCTTCCAGATATAGGCAAGGTTGTTGTATGTGTTGAAGGCCCCACTGACAAGGACTTCCTTTTGAATATTAATCAAAATATTGAAGAACTAAAAAATATTATAGACTTGAAAAAAGAGATGGAAGCTGGAACTCTAACGATTATGCCAATGAATGGATCTCGTCTCAAAGATTGGATTGCCAGTCGCGTTCTAGAAAATACAAATGCTCTTGAATTTCATTTATATGATAGTGACAAAGGTAGTGACAATGAAAATCAGTATCTTGAGGCTATTGAAAAAGTCAATCAAAGGGGAGATGGCTCTTATGGAACTCTTACAGAACTACGCGAGATAGAAAATTATGTCCCAAAGGATGTAATCGAGGAGTGTTTTGGAATTGAACTCGATACTAGTGATGATTGGACTGGTGAGGATATTCCAGAACTGCTGATTAGTAACGGCGTAAATATGGAGAAGAAAGATATAAAGAATAAAATTTGCGGCCAATGCTGTAAAGAGATTAGAAAAGATCATCTCACGAGAATGGGAACATGGAATGAAATCGAAGGATGGTTTTTGAATATAAAGAACATGATGGAAAGATGTAGAAGATAATGTGATATAATGCACTTGATTACTCCTTATTTCTGGATAAATAAAGTGAGAGGTGTTATTTTGGCTGGTAGAAGACCTGGTGGTGGTTTCAAGAGCACAAAACCCGTTGTTGTGAGGCTTTACCCTGATGAGGTTGAGGCCCTTAAGAGGAGGGTCCCAGCAAGAAGCACGATGAGTAACTACATTCGGAAGATAATTCTTGATCACCTGGAAAAAGGGTAATTGGAAATTTAATCTAGTTGTTTTTGCCTTTAATGTCACTGATTTTGTCTGTTATGATTTTCTCCAGGAATTCTTCCTCATCCATGCCTTTGAGGAGGGCCATGAATCTGAGGTCCGTCAGCAGTCTTTCAGGTAGCTCTATGATCATCTGCACTTTTTTATTGGAGAACCGTCTCCAGGAATTATCCAGATTAACACCTCCCTGATCTTATTATAATTAATAATAAAATAATCATTTTTAGTATTTATATACACCTCATGTATATCATGATATACACACCCTGTATATAACCCAGCGAAGGTCTCCTGGAGAAAACCCTGATATATATATCGTGTATATGTATATCAGGGTGGCCCTACAGGCATACATTCAGTGTATATCACCCCCACACACCCTGATATACACACCCCGTATATCAGGTGATGTATTACGATATATGTATATCGATATCAGCCCCAACTAAGGGGTACCCTCGGAGAGTTATATACACCCCATGTATATCATGATATACACATGCTGTATATCAGACATATTGGGGGCCCTGGAGTGGGGCCAGTTTTTATGGGCTCTGGATCTAACTTGTACACCCCACCCGCCCACCCCCACCAACCCCCTTCAACAATCCCATATTGATGGATGGCTTAAATGAGATTCACAGGTTTATCTGCTGTTTCTGTACCCATAAATTTTTATTACTTTTTTTATTCAGTTTAATATGAAAGTGTCGGTGGACAGGTCCCACATGCAATTAATTATGAAATTCAGATTGTGTCCCTCTCCGGCCGAATCTCCCCCCCTCAGGGTCCCTCCACCACGGCGGACCTGTCCACGGCATTAAACCTTGTGGAGGTCTGGAATTGAGTGAGTATGTCAACAGTGAGGCGTTCTTGAATCGCCAGAATGACCTCAAGAGGTCCCTCATGCAGGAGAATTTTGATGTTCTCAGTATCAGGGAGCGTGAAATGCACCTCATGCTTGCAGGTGATGGTGAAACGGTTTTTCTGTTCATGGTCCTCCTGCCATACATGGAGGTCTTTGAACTCCCCAAGGCTTACATCTGGAAGCTGAGGAGACTTGCAACCAGGTTCAGGGCGAGGCCCTTTGTCACGACTCTGATACCTGAGGTGAGGCACTGGTTCTTTGTACCCCTCACGGCCCTCAGGGATGATGGGTCCTCCTTTGTCCTGGATGTGGAGTCCTGCAGGCACAGGGGTTTCTACCTGCACAGGTTGATTTCAGAGGAACTCCAGCAGAGGTTAATGTAGGTGGTGATTGGAGTGTCAGGTTGTGAGTCAAGGATGGTTCGTGGCAGGCTCTTCATGGATAGGATCACAGGTAATTACTATTTCTTTGTCCCTGATGAGCCTGTGTATATGGAGTGGTTTGATGAGTACCTCGCAGTTCTGTATCTGATGCCTGATGAGGCCAGGTACCTCTTCACTGAGGATGAACTCCTGGATGTTGACAGGGAGGGCTTCTCATTTGTTTCAATGCAAAAAGAGGTTATTGAAGAGTTATCGACATCTTAATTTATTATTAATTTTTTTCTATTCACAGTAGATATTTATTGGATCATTTCATAGTCTACTCTTTAATTTTAGAAAATTTTATTTACTTGCAGAAAAGATGTGTATATCTAAGAGGGGGGTACAATGAAAGAAATAAAAAGTATTCCAGAGTTGCCTTCTTCTATAGTTGAAGCACTTAACGAAAAGAAACTGGCATTATTTATAGGGGCAGGGGTATCCAAGACTATGGGTTGTTGTGGGTGGGAAGAAATTAGCAGGAAACTACTTGATATTTGTAGAAGTACTGGAATTATATCGTTTAGAGAGTTCAAAAATCTTCAAGATAGATCCCCTAAGGAGTTAATTACGATTTGCAGGCATTTATTAGAATCGAATGGAAAGGATGATAAGTTTTATGAAGGAATAGCTTCTTGTCTAGAATTAGATAAAACTCTGGGATTCAATCTTTATAAAGAGCTAACCAGTTTATCAGGAAAATTTCAAGGCCCTATTATCACAACCAACATTGACAATCATTTTCATGAGTTTTTTGAGGATGAAAATATTATTTATGATGTAGAAGGACCTGATGTAAAAAGACTTTTGCAACAGATAGGGCCTCGATCGCTACTTTGTCATGTCCATGGTTGCCTTGAGAAAGATAAAAAAGGGATTGTGTTCACATTAAGAGAGTATATTCATCGTTACAATAATGAACATTTTAAAGATTTTTTGGAACATATCTTCAGGGAATATCAGGTTCTGTTCATAGGTTATGGGCTCGAAGAATTTGAGATATTGGATTTCATTATAACAAAATATGACGATCGGGTCAAACATGATTCAGAAGGTCGTTGCAAGCATTTCATACTAAAACCATACTTTCGTGGTGATGAAAAACTTCTAGAATATGATCAACATTATTATAGGGATCTTGGAATAGAAGTGATACCCTATGCGATTGATGAGGGAGGCTATCATCAATTGCATGAGGTATTAAAAAATTGGAATATCCAGATAAATAACAAATCTAGATATATTGTTGATTCTATCAACAAAATAGAGAATCTAATTGAAAATTACGATAAAGAGAAAGCCTTGGAAGTATTTCAAACGATTAGGACGGATTCTTCTTTAAAAAAAATTTTTTTAGAGAAGCTAAAATCAAATCCTGTTCCATGGTTCTCTCCTTTGTATGAAAGAAAATTTTTCAGCTTTGAAGGAAAATCTATGAGACATATAAGGCTCACGTTAGATTATCTAAAAAGTTTGGCCCTAAAAATGAAAAATGAAAATTTAATGAGTAACAGCGATGAATTTAAAGTTTTTAAAAACGTTTTAGATAATATAATCAAGTTTGATGAAACTCATGGAAAACTTTCTAAAGATACTACTTGCCAATTCTTATTGGTTGGGATCATTCTCAATCTTCCAGCTGAAGAAGTCAGTGAAAAACATGTTAAACTTATTAAAGCAATTTTTAAAGAAAAAAGCTCTGAAATGGTTTTCAGCAAAGAAATTGTTGATGAATTAACAAGATCAGTAGAAGAAAAAGAGAGAGAAGGTTTAAATAATTGGATTTCGGTTGTATATGGTTTCAAAATTGAAGAATATAAGATGAAATTCATTAATTTTACAGAATACACTGTTAAACCATTAGTACATGTGGAATATCTTAAAAAAATTAGAAGGGAATATGGAAACTCATTATTTAAATTATACTGTCCCGAGCTTATATTTGAATTAAAAGTAATTATGGATAAAATCATAGATTCAGTTGACAATCAGTTCAATTTTGGTCAAATCTCAACAATTGAAGATCATCCGCAGGGTAAATACAACGATGAATATCTATCTGAATTAGTTTACCTTGTTAGGGACGCCATGATTTTCGAAGTAAGTGAAAATAAAAACTTTGAAATTGTTGAGTCATTCCTTAAGGAGAAACATAGTATATTTAAAAGAATAGGGTTACATATTATCGATAAATTTTACGATGATCTAAAAAACCTTTTCTGGAGCTTAGATGAAAATCCTCTTGCTGATCTTTCTCTTTATCACGAAGTCTATGAACTTTTAAAAAATAATTCCTCCAAATTTTCTAAAGAAGAACTTGATAAAGTGATAGAGTGGATTGAAACATGTTATTTCGATCCCGAAATGACTGAAGAGGACATTGCTTATTCAAAGAAAAAGTGGCTTTATGCATTAGATACAAAAAACGAAAGAATAAATGAA